>CAVOTZ010000040.1:0-203217 GCA_963699465.1 uncultured Alphaproteobacteria bacterium | reverse complement strand
AACCGACCTTGGTACGCACGGGACGCGCCACTTCGACACGCCTTTCGGAGTTTGGTCAGCTTCTATGCAAAGCGTTTAATATTGGTTTCGTAATTGGAAAAGAACGCTCTCAACAAAGAGATAAGAGCATTCCATGAGATCGGGCGGGCGCCGTAAACGGTTGGTTAACCATGATCGCGCGCCACCTCCCGCTAGGAGGCGGTCGCCACGATCGCATCGCCTTCCGGCGCCAGCACCACCTTGAGCCCGCAGGACTGCGCCAGGAGCCGCGTATAATAAGGCTGCACCGCATGGGCATCGACACCGGAGCCTTCGGCCGCGCTGAGCAGGTCGGCGATGTTTTGCGGCATCCGCGCGTTCAGCCCGCTGGCGGCCACGCGAAAACTCAAAGCCTCGCCCTCGCCGATCGGATCGACCGTGATCATGCCGCCGCGCGGTATCGTCTGCTGCGCGATCACCATCATGTTCAGCAGCAGCTTGACGCGATTTTTTGCCAGCAGCACCCGCGGCAAATTCCAGGTGATCGAGGTCTTGGCGTCCTCCAGGTGACCGCGCGCCATGTTCTGGGCATCGCCGAGATCGATCTGCGCGCCGGCCGAGCCGGCGGCGCCAAACGCCAGGCGACAGAACTGCAGCCGCGCCGAGGCGGTCTTGGCGCTCTTGCGAATCAGGTCGAGGGCAAATTCGCGATCTTCCGGCTTGGGATTGTCGTCGAGCACCTCGAGCCCGTTGACGATGGCGCCGACCGGGCTGATCAGGTCATGGCAAACCCGCGAGCACAGCAGCGCCGCAAGTTCGAGGGCGTCGGGGGCGGGACCGGGAGACGAAGTGCCAGACATCGGATATTCCCAAGGATATTCAAGGAATTTGCACGGCGGACCACAGCGAATCACGCCAGCCTGCTGATTTGATACACTGCGGATACGCGGGGTGCCAATCAAGGCGGCCCGTTTACACGCTGCGTTCCGCTCGTGGTGCAATTACGGCCTGTTGTGGAAAGACATGCCTGTTGTGGAAAGAAACGTGTAGGTAACAACGGACCGCATTCGAGGCACGCCCAGCAATGAGGCAGATTTGTCAGCACCCGTGATCGAGTGTGACGCCGCGGCCGCGCTGATGGCGCCCCTGACCGATCTCGTGGTCCGGGCGGGCGCGGCGATCATGGCCATCGATCGCCACGCCATGAAAGTCGACGGCAAGCTCGACGGATCGCCGGTAACGGAGGCGGACCTCGCCGCCGACCGCCTCATCGGCGAGGGCCTGGCGCGGCTGCTGCCGGCTATTCCGCCCGTCTCCGAGGAGCGCGACTGCCTCGCAGGCCTGCCGTTCCGCGGCAGCTTCTTCCTGATCGACCCCTTGGACGGCACCAAGGAATTTGTCGCCGGCCGCAACGAATTCACGGTCAATCTCGCTTTGGTCACCGACGGGACGCCGTTGCTGGGGATCATCGGCGCGCCGGCGCTCGGCTTGATCTGGCGCGGGCTGGTCGGCCGCGGCGCCGAGCGGCTGACGATTCGGCGGTTTGTCTGGCGCAGCCGCCACCGCCATCCACACCCGCCGCCTGCCGCCACCCGGCGAGCCCTGGATCGTGGCCGTCAGCCGCTCGCATGGCGATGCCAGGACCGAGGCCTTTATCGCAGCGCGGCCCGGCGCCATCCGGCGGACGCTCGGCTCGGCGGTCAAGTTCGGCCGGGTGGCGGAGGGCGTCGCCGACATCTATCCGCGGCTCGCGCCGACCTGCGAATGGGACATCGCGGCCGGCCACGCCATTGTCACCGCCGCCGGCGGCAAGGTCACAGACGCCAAAGGCGCGCCGCTTGCAATTCGGCCAGGGCGCAAGGGATTTCATCGTGCCGGAATTCATCGCCTGGGGCGATCCCACCGCAGTAGGTTGATCCGGCTCAAGGCCTTGCTCAGCCCAATCCTTACTCGGCCAAAGTCTGCTCGATCGCTGGCCAGCGCTGGATCGCGCTGCGCAGCACCGCCGGCGGATCGGCGGCGAAGGCGGCCCGGGTCTCCTCGCGGTTGAACAGATAAAGCCGCTGCCCCGAGACCAGCCAGAACCGGGGATTGCCGGCTACCGTCACCCCGCGGGCCAGATCGGTCGGGTCGTAGCCGCCGAACTGCGGCCCATAAATCTCGGGATGAGCGACAAAGGAGGCGCGATTGCCCTCGTTGCGGAAGCGCCAGACCGCGCCGGCCTGAGAGGCCTCGAACTGCTCGCTGGCCGATTTCGGCCAAGCCATCGGCGAAATAGGCGACGGGGTCGAACCCCTCGATGGCAAGGCCCGAGAAGCGGTTTACAATCACCCGCTCGGTGGTCGAGGCCAGGGCCGCAGACGGCAGGCTGGCCTGCGCAGCAAGGCCTGCCCCGGCCAGGCCGGCCCATAGCCCGATCAAGGCTATTCCGGGGCGAAAGGCCCTTCTTGCTAAAGAACTGCCATTTCTTTCCTGCCGTTGTGCCGTCATAGTTGGTACCGATAACGTTCGAGTCGGGGGACAATGGACGCAACCTAAAGCCGTGTATGTTGGCATCAGGTTAAGGCTGCGGTCATGATTTTCTAAGACCCATGGGGTTCCTTCATGATTTTCGCCTCACGCCTTGCCGCGGTGACGCTCGCCGCGCTGATGGGCTGGACCGTGCCCGCTTTTTCCCAACAGCCCCCGCCGCTGCCGCCCGCGCAGCAATATCCGCCGCCGCAGCAGCAATATCCGCAGCAGCCGCCTCCGGTGATCGAGCAGCAGCCGATGCAGCAGGAGCCCGCGCCGCAGCCGCCGCCGCGCGCGCAGCCGGGCCCACCACCTACGGCCCGGACGAACTGGTCAACGCCGGACACCGGTTTTTCGGCAACGTCTCGCGCGGCCTCGCCTCGGTGATCGAGCGCGCGGTCAGCCAATGGGGCCTGCCCAACGGCTATGTGCTGGGCGAGGAAGGCTCCGGCGCCTTTGTCGCCGGCCTGCGCTACGGCGAAGGCACGCTCTACACCAAGAACGCCGGCGATCTGCGGGTCTACTGGCAGGGCCCGTCGGTCGGCTTCGACTGGGGCGGCGACGGCGCGCGCACCATGACGCTGGTCTACAATCTGCCCGCGACCAACGCGATCTACCAGCGCTTTGCCGGCATCGACGGCTCCGCCTACATTATCGGCGGCTTCGGCATGACCGCGCTGACCGCCAACAACATCGTGCTGGTGCCGATCCGCTCCGGTCTCGGCCTGCGGCTCGGCGCCAATATCGGCTATCTCAAATATACCCCGCGCGCGACCTGGAACCCGTTCTGAACCGGATACCTTCCGGCACGTCGGGCGGGTCGCCGGTTACGGATTTACGTTAACGCGGCATCGGGCTGGCATTTCCACCTGTCCGCCATGGCATTGTGATTAACGAAGCGTTCCATCAGTGTTATTCGAGTAGCGGGAGTTTCATTCGATGGTCGAACCGATCATGTATCTGGCGATCGGTTTTCTGGTCTCGATGCTGTTCGGGCTGATGATCGTGCCGCTGGTGCATAACCGCGCGGTGCGGCTGACGACCAGGCGGCTGGAGGCGGCGACCCCGCTGTCGATGGCCGAAATCCAGGCCGACAAGGACCAGCTGCGCGCGGAATTCGCGATGTCGGCGCGGCGGCTGGAGATGAGCGTCGACCAGCTCAAGAACAAGACCACCAGCCAGCTCGCCGAACTCGGCAAGAAATCCGACGCCATCAACCGCATGAAGATCGAGCTCGGCGAAAAGAACGCCGCGATCTTCGCGCTGGAAGCGCGCGAGAAGGCGGTCAAGGAGCAGTTGCGCGCCACCGAAGAGGAATTCGCCGCCAAGACCGAGGCGCTGCGCGCCGCCGAGCAGGCGCTGAACGACAAGCAGAGCGAGCTTGCCAAGATCAACACCGAATTGTCCGACCGCTCGATGATGGCGGAAAGCCGCCAGGTCGAGCTGGTCGCGGTGCGCGCCCAGATCGACGAGCTCAAGAACCGGGTCGGCGACGCCGAAAAGGAATTTGCCGCCACCCAGGCCCGGCTGGCGCAGGAGCGCGGCGAATTCCGAGACGGCGACCCGCGAACTCGGCGAGGCGCGCGGCCAGGTCGAGAATCTGAGCCAGCGCGTCACCGATCTCGATCGCCAGCTGATCGTCCAGGTCAAGGAAGCCGAAATGCTCGGCAACCGCGTCACCGATCTGGAAAGCGCGGCTGGCGACCCAGGGCAAGCTGCTGGCCGAGCGCGACTATCGAGAACAACCAGCTGCGCCAGCGCAACGAAGCCGCCGAGCGCGCCGCAAAGGAATTGCGCGACGAGATCGCCGCCGCTGAACGGCGGCAAGTCGCCGGCGATCGAAAAGCTGCGCGCCGAAAAGGCCGCGGTCGAGGAACAGCTTCGCGTCGCGCGCGACGAACGCGCCAAGCTGCAGCGCGACATCAACGCGATCCAGCAGCAGGCCGAAAGCTCATGGGCGACCGAGCGCATGGAAAATGCGCTGCTGCGCGAACGCATCAACGACATCGCCGCCGAAGTGGCCAAACTGGCGATGCAGCTCGAGGGGCCGAATTCGGCGATCGAGGCCATGCTGGCCGCCGAACCGGCGGCGCCAAAACGGCCAAGGCCGCCAACGGCGCCGCCGCCAACGGCGCCGCCAATGGCAATCGCCCGAGGGCGGCGGCACGCTGGCCGACCGCATCCGGGCGCTGCAATCCCACGCCTCCCGCGCCCGCCAGCAGGGCGCCTGACACCCTCGCCTTTTCGGCAATCGATCCGGCTGCATTGAGCCCGGATCAGCTTGACACCGGTACCCCGCACTTCGTAAATCGCGGGCTCTGACGGCGTGCATTGTTCGATCGGACCTGTTCCAGGCCTTGGCCCCTGCACGAAATTCCCGGGCGCATAGCTCAGCGGGAGAGCGTTCCCTTCACACGGGAGAGGTCCAAGGTTCGATCCCTTGTGCGCCCACCATTCAAGGCCCGCCGTCTTAGGATTTTCTAACATCCCCCGATGCTTTAACGGCCTGTCGTAGTGATGTCCGAGAAGGTCCGTGCAATCGATATGAGGTCGGTCAACACGGTTGGTCCAACATTTCGGCTGAACGTCGGAACAGCTTCCGTCGTCGTCGGGCCTTTTGGCTACTGTGCCGATGATTAGGCGACCTCGTACGCGCAGCACTGACGATTGCGACTTCGGGATGGCGACGATATGCTTCGATGCGAGCCGATGGAATGGCGCCGATTGCCGGATGCCAATCTGGCTGGACCAATTTCCACGTGCGCATCCTGAGCTTTCAGGGTCTATCGTGATCGCCAGCCTTCGCCCGAGACCGAAGGCAACTGTTTGTTCGATACTCAGTGCTCGGCAGAAAGCTTTGCCGATGCAGTCTTGGCAGCCGCCCAAGAAGTTTGGGATGAGCACGGCGCACATGGCTATGATAGGCGTCGCCGGCCCGTGGCAACATCGGTACTGCGAGCCGCTCAATTGTACGGACCGATCGAGCGATCATCGTTCAAGGGCCCCGACCAGGAAGCGTTCGGCCTGATGCTATACTCGCTGACACTGAATCTGCCTGAAACGGCGAAGCGACCGCCACTGATCACGCGGAAAGCCGCAGCGCCCGCTCATCGTTCCCTCCATGGAACAAACCCCCGAACACTCCGTTGGCCTTATGAGCTTCGGCGCATGCGCGCCATCGCCGTCAGCGGAGAAATGCTATGGAATTGATCCTGATTATTGTTTTGGTGCTGTTCCTGTTCGGTGGTGGCGGATATTGGGGCCGTCGTCGTGGTCACTGGTAGAACCGGATTTCCGGTCAGCGGGCAATGCGGTCATCCAGGCCGATTAATCGCCCGCCTCTTTCCTTCGGCGCAAAAACAGAGCGCGGCCACCGGGTGCCGCGCTCTTTGAACAAATCGGACAAAAGTGCGTTATTCAGGCATGCCTAAAGACACGTCGATCTCCGGCCCCATGAGAACGCAATCGATCGAGCGCGCCACGACCGCGGCCACGCCGGCTTTGCCGATGATGCCGACGGCCGGAAAGCTGAAGAAGCCTTTCCGACCGAAGCCCCAACCCACGCGAACCGATGGCGTCCGCGTCGCGAAGGCGAAGATATCGCGGCGCAATTCGCTGCGGAAACAGCGCGAGGCGATGCGCGATTAGGTTCGGGAATCGATTTCCCGATCCAGATCGCGAAGATACGACAGGCCGACGACCGTCAAGCGATGATGGTCCTTTTCGCCCGCGATGTATTTTTCCATCAGATGCCTGGAAAGCCGTTCGCGGGCACCCCTTGCCTCGACGCGGTCGGCAAGGGTGCTGTAGATGCGCAAGGCGCGGTCGACGGGTAAATTATCCATGGCATTGTCTCGGAATGGTTAGAGCCTTTGATTAAATAGGTAAGGCTCACTGCCCTCGATCGTTCCGAAAAATGCGTTGGTGGAGAAGCTGCAATTGTAGGCGATCGAATCCGGCAATTTCCACACCGCTCAACCGACATCACCCCTGCGAGCTTCAAACCCGCTCGGGGTCCCTCGCCTTCAGATCGCGAAGATCCACACCGCGACAATCGCGCCGAGGGTGGCCAAGCCACTGATGGTCCAGCCGGCCGCATAAGCGGCCTGGTCGTCGCGGTCGCCGGGGCCGAGCATATCGTCGTAGCTCTCGAAAGCTTTCCACTGATCGGACATCGAACGCCTCCTGACTTCTTTGGCAGGACAACCGCCGGCTGCGCGGCGGGTTCCATCACCTGCCACAATATTGCCGTCAGCCGGTTGCGAGGGCCTTGTCGAATCCGATCAAATTAGAACCGGATTGCGCGAAAGGAAGCTCCTAAGACACTATAGGCCGGCTTCTCTCAGCCGCCCGGCCAGCCAGTCCGACAGACCGGCATCGGCGACGCCGCCGACATAGACTTCCGACGCCGCGACGTTCTTCCTTGCCAGCGTCAGCAGCAGCCCGGCACGAAAGGCGTGCCACAGATGCGGGTCGGTCATGGCGCGCAGCTTGTGCCGGTCGTGCTCGACCGGCTGGTGGTTGACCGCTTTTCTGAGCTCGATCGCCAGCAAATTTTCCGGCACGCTGCGATGGTGCACCACGATGTCGGGAAACACCGATTTGCCGCTGTCGTCGTCGGTGGAGACGATCGATCCCTTTGGCAGTTTTAATCGCCGCTCGCCGAGCCGGTTGTAGTCGCAATCGACATCCCAGCCGGTGAACTGGTGTTCCAGATGCACCGCCAGGCGATGCGTCAGCACGCGCTCGCCGAGATCCTTGTCAAGCAGATGGCCCTCGCGCGCGAAAAATTCGTCGAGCGCGCGGACCACTTTGTCCAGTTCGGCCTCGACCTCGGCCCGCATGCTGTCCCCACGCCAAGTCTTTCATGCACGTCTCTCACGCAACGCCAGCACCGGGCCTTAGGGTCTTACATCACGACCTCGATCAGCCGCGGTCCCTTTTCCGGCATCGCTTCCGCCAGCGCTTTGACAAAGTCGTCGACATTGTCGACCGAGCGCGCCGGCACGCCCATGCCCTTGGCGAGCGACACGAAGTCGATCGCAGGACCGTCGATCTTCAGCATGTCCATCGCGCGCTTGCCGGGCTCGCCGGCGCCGACGCCGTCGAACTCGCCGCGCAGGATCTGGTAAATCCGATTGGCGAACACGATGGTGACGACGTTGAGGCTCTCGCGCGCCTGGGTCCACAGGGACTGGATGGTGTACATCGCGCTGCCGTCGCCGACCATGCAGATCACCTTGCGATCCGGGCAGGCCACCGCGGCGCCGGTCGCGACCGGCGTCGAGAAGCCGATCGAGCCGCCCATGTTCTGCAGCCAGTCGTGCGGCTTGGCGGCCGCCGTCGGCGGAAAGAAGCCGCGGCCGGTGGTGATGGATTCGTCGACCACGATGGCGTTTTCCGGGATCGCCATCGCGATCGCCTGCGCGATCGAGGCATGGGTCAGCGCGCCCGTGGGCTTTGCCAGCTCCATCAGCTTCTGCGGCTTGACGTCGGACGGCTTGGCGCCGAGCGCATTGGCCAGCGCTTCCAGCGCCGCCACCGAATTCTCGCCCCATGAGGTCATGCGATGCACTTCGCTGCCCTCGGCCTTGAGCATGCTCGGCTTGTTCGGATAGGCGAAGAACGCCACGGGGTCGTTGGCCTCGACCAGCACGATGTGTTTAAAATCCTTCAGGATCGGCAGCGCCTGCTTCGATCACATAGGGAATCCGGTCGATCGAGAACCGGCCCTGCCCGCGCGCCATGCGCGGATGATAGGTCTGGCCCATCACCCGGCAGCCGGTCTTGCCGGCGATCTCCTGCGCGAGTTTCAGCGCCTGTTCCGTCAACGCGCTGCCGGTCATCAGCACCAGGGTGTGGGCCGGATCGCTCTTCAATATCCTGGCGGCTTCCTCGACCGCCTTCGGCGAATAGCTGACGCGCTGGCTGTCGACCGGAACCTGGGCGATGCCGTCGGCCTCGTTCCAGGCGGTGTCGGCGGGCAGGATCAGGGTCGCGATCTGCGGCGGCGAACTTTTCGCGGCGGCGATCGCCGCGGCGCCGTCGGCGGCGACCGATTTGGCATTCGGCGAGGTGCGCACCCAGGCCGACATCGGCCGCGCCAGGCCTTCGATATCGGAGGTCAGCGGCGCGTTGAAGCCGATGTGGTAGATCGCATGCTGGCCGACGATGTTGACGATGCCGGAATTGGCCTTCTTGGCGTTGTGCAGATTGGCGAGGCCGTTGGCGAGGCCGGGCCCGAGATGCAGCAGGGTCGAGGCCGGCGTCCCCTTCATGCGGAAATAGCCGTCCGCGGCACCGGTTACCACGCCCTCGAACAGGCCGAGCACGCAGCGCATGCCCTCGACCCGGTCCAGCGCGGCGACGAAATGCATCTCCGAGGTGCCCGGATTGGCAAAGCAGACATCAACGCCGCCCGCCACCAGGGTCCGCACCAGACTTTCCGCACCGTTCATCGTTTCACTCCGTTGGCGACATCTTTTTGAGCCGCCTGAGATCAATCATTCCTGACGGGTTTCGTCAAAGGGTCGTCGGCACATTGCTGGTATCCTAGTTACTGCTCTTTACTGCTCCCCTCCCCTTGCTTGCCTGCTCCCCCCTCACCCCCTCGCGGGGAGGGGTGTCGTCTGTGTGCGTGTCGAACTGTTCCACCCACAAGCACCAATAACCTTTTTTAACGCCATCCCTAGAAATCGCCCCTCTCGCTGTCACGCCGGCTTGCGAAATCGCGGCTATTATGGCCTGTCTGGGATCGAAACCGGATTTTTCACGAGGAAGAATAATGACCCGCGCCATTGCTTCCCTGTTCGCCGCCGCAACCCTGCTGGCCGCGAGCCATGCCCAGGCCGAAAGCTTCTATACCCCCGACATCATGGGCGGCGGTCCCAACTTCTTTCAGGGTGGCTCGAGCCCGATCCCCAAGGCGACCGTGAATTTCAACAGCAATTACGTTCCCGGCACCATCGTGGTGAACACCGCCGAGCGGCGGCTGTACCTGGTGCTGCCCAACGGCCAGGCGCTGCGCTACGGCATCGGCGTCGGCCGCGACGGTTTTCGCTGGGGCGGCGTACACAAGATCACCGCCAAGAAGGAATGGCCGAGCTGGACCCCGCCGGCGGAGATGCTGGCCCGCCGCCACGATATTCCGCGCCACATGGCCGGCGGCATCAACAACCCGCTCGGCGCGCGCGCGCTGTATCTGGGATCGACGCTGTACCGGATCCACGGCTCGAACGAGCCGGAAACCATCGGCCAGGCGGTATCGTCCGGCTGCTTCCGCATGACCAATGACGACGTCAGCGACCTCTATAACCGCGTCTCCGTCGGCGCGACGGTTGTGGTGCTGAACTAGCGTGACGCTATCACCGGAACTTGTGCTGACCTGACGGCAGGTCTGCCCTTTCGCGCCTTGCGGAGCGGTGCCTGTTGCTGCAGCGTCAACGCCATGAGCGCGACCCGCTGGCCCTATCATATCCTGCCTAACGTCCCTGCCCTTGCCATCGTGCTCGCCGGCCTCGCGTTCGACTGCGCTTCCTGGACCCCCGCCGCCGCCGGTGAAATCCCCGCCATCGCCTCGCGCCAGCGCAGCGAAAAAAAGAGTTTTACCGACAGCGAAATCATCGAAGGTTTTTTCAAGACCGCGTTCGGCGCCGAATATCACCTGGCCGGGCGGGTCGACCGGATCCGCAAATACGACATGCCGGTGCGGGTATTTTCCGATGGCGCCGCACGGTCGGACCGAAAGGCGCAATTGGCAAAAGTCGTGGCCGACATCGGGCAACGGATCCAGCATCTCGACATCGCGATGGCGGCGAGCAGCGAGGACGCCAATGTCATCGTCAACCTGGTGCGCGACCGCGACCTGTCGCGCACCATCACCAGTTTCTACGGCAGCGAACGCGCCAAGGAAATCCGCGCCTCGCTCGATCCGCAATGCCTGTCCGGCTTTCGCAAGAACGAACAGTTCGAGATCGAGCACTCCGACGTCATCCTCACCGTCGACAGCGGCGATTTTGTCTTTCTCGATTGCGCCTACGAAGAGCTGTTGCAGTCGCTGGGGCCGATCAACGACACCAGCTCGGTGCCGTGGACCATGTTCAACGACGAAGTGTCGATGGGCTTCTTCGACGTCTACGACCAGTACATTCTCAATCTGCTGTACGACCCCCGCGTCAAGGCCGGCATGACCGTGCAGGAGGTCAGGGCCGTGCTGCCGGAAGTGCTCGCCGACGTGCGCGCCTGGGTCGCCAAGGTCAATAATCTGCCGGAGTAAAGCTGCTCGGGGAGGCACGAAACTGGGGCATCGTCATTGCGAGCGCAAGCGAAGCAATCCAGCGCCGCAAGCAAGGGCTGGATTGCTTCGTCGCAAGAGCTCCTCGCAATGACGTTGAGCGTGTGGCGCGTTCGGCCGTTTTCACCGAGCCGCCTGCGGCAGCGATGCCAGCAGCCGTCGAAGCCTCGCATTCTCCTCGCGCAGCGAATGGACTTCGTCGTGATGTTCGTCGTCGCCAGGCGCGGGTCGATCCTCGCGCAGGGCATTTTCAAGCAGCGAAAGCGCGTCGTCGACAGGTCTGTCCACCCACAATGAGGGTGCGCTGTGCGGACGCTTGTGATGCTTCGGGTGGTCTGTTTGCATAATGATACTCCAATCCAGAAAACCGAATGTGCCCCCGGCCGCCGCTTGTTCGCGCGGCCAAACTCACTCGAATTCGGCGGGCAAATTTGCGACGAAAACCGGATGCGAATTGACCCGACCCCGGCGTCAAAGCGGCATCATTGCGGCGCGTGCGCGCAACCATAGCGTTTTCGAGCGAAGCCTGCCCTCGGACTTGATCCGGGGGTGGATCCCGGTTCGCGTGAAGAAAACGCGTCAAACAAGAATCTACCAGAACGAACATCGCCAGTTGATAGAGCGAGTAAATCGCCTCGAGGCCGATCAGGAAAAGCGCTGCGATCATCGAGGTAATAGCGGAAATGCATCGGAGAGCTTGCAATCGACGGCTGCTTGCGGCGCGCGGAAATCGCGCCGGGACGGTGAACCAAACGCGGTGCGCAGCGGACAACACCATCGCCGGGCGAAATACCAGCCGGCGATAAAGGAAAGCTTCCGCCGCCGCGGAAGTGATGCGTTCGTCGCGAACCTCTTCGACCGGAGGCCTCTTGTTCGACGCCTGCTACCTGCTCTTCACGTGCCGTAGAAAATCCTTAGTCCCCACAACACGACGACGATGGCCGATATCAGGGTGGCCGCCGTCAATACACTTTCTATGGAAGCAACTCTCATACCACTCTCCGCTTCCCAGCCCCGTCAACGGTCTAGGTGATTCGCCGAATCGGCCGCAATTGCGCGATGACAACGCGATCAATGTTGGTTCGCTTCTGTGCCCTGCGGGCCACATCTGGCGGGCGCGGCCGGTCAGATCTTTTCGCCGCCGCTTCCGCTCTTTCCGCCGCCGGTTCCAGCACTGCCGCCGCTCTTTGCGCTTGCACCGCCGCCGCCGGGTGTGCAGATCGACTTCAGCGACTGCCATTCGTCCGCCGTCAGCAGCGGCGCGCCGCTGGCGGGCCTGTCCGCTTCGGTCATGTGCTGCAGGCGGTCTTCGGTGAGCGGGTGCCCGGTCAGGATCGTCAGGCCGTTGTCGCCCTGCTTGCCGGTGATGCGGAACAACAATTCGCCCATCGGCTTGCTCGGGCGGCCGAGCCTGTGCATGATTTCGATCGAGAAATCATCGGCGCTTTGTTCGGCCTCGCGGGAATAGGACGCGGTTACCAGCGAGCGCGAGGCAAACACCATGGCGCCGGAGCCGGTGACGTCGCCGAACAACAATCCGATCAGGAACGAGGTGCCGCCATTGTAGATCAGGTTGCGGGTGCCGTCGCGATGCCGGAGATGGCCGAACTCGTGGGCCAGCACGCCGGCGATCTCGTCCGGGTTCTGCGCTTTCGCCAACAGCCCGTTGAACAGATAGACCCGGCCGCCCGGCAGCGCGAACGCGTTGGGCACCGGCGTCGCCAGCACCGCGCTCTGCACCGACCGGTCGAGGCCGGCGGCATCGCGCAGCGCGTTGACGAGTTTTGTAAACGCCGCCTGCCCGGCCCCATCGCTGCAGACCTTGTTGCCGAACATCACCTTGATCTGGCCATCCGCGACGTCGCCGAGGCGGCGCTCGAACGAAGGCGGCACCAGCGGCGTCAGCCGGTCGGCCGCGAGCGGAACGCCGAACCACACCATCGCGATGATCGAAGCCGCCGCCGCCAGCGACCATCCGACGATGGTGGCGGCGCCGCCCCTGCCGGGGCGGTTTTCGTCGAGCCGCGGGCAGCGCGCGATCACCTCGGCGGCAAGCGCGGCATCGCGGATTTCGAGCCGCGCCAGCGCCGGCGCGCTCAGGCAGGACAGCCGCAGGATGCCGGCAGGACTGTCGGCGCGCCGGATATCGTCATACTGCCAGCGCACCGTTGAATTGAGCGATTCCCGCAGTTCAAGCGCGTAGCCAAAGGTCACCGTCACCGAACGGCGGCGGCTGGATTCGCCGTTGAAAAAAATCGCCGACCTCTCCGGCGCCGGCGGCGCCAATGCGGCTTCCGGCGCGTTATCGATCGAGCCGTCGCTCATGACCTGGAACCCCGCCACATCCAAAAGCCTGCCAAATCTAGAAGCCTGCCAAATCTAAAAACCTGCTACGTCGAGGCCGTCGGCAAAGCCTTCGCCCAGCGCATTGGCGAGTTCGCCGCGGGCCGAGACGTTGGCGGCCGCCTCGATGCCGTGCACGGTGGTCGATGCGATCACCCGGGCCCAGAGGTCGCGCAGCAGATAGACCCGCATCACGACGTTGAGCCCCAGCACGGTGGCGAGGTAGCCGATACCGGCCAGCACGATCAGCGGAACGCTGTGCAGCATCGCGGGCGTCTTGACGAACCCGCCAAGGGTCATGCCGTGCATGCTCGCCATGATCGCCGCGCAACCGGCGAGATAGGCCGCCATCGCCAGGCCGAACAGTGCGAACCAGCCGATGGCTTTCCAGTACAGCCCGATCAGCGCGCTTTTGCGCATCGTCGATTCCAGCCGCACGTCGCCGAACCGGATTCCCGAGAGCCACCAGCGCCATTCCACCGCCTTGTAGGCGGCGTAGACAAAGGGCGCCGCCGGAAACAGGTAAAACGAGAACGGCGCCAGCAGCCACAGCCACCAGCCGCGCTTGAAGAATTCCCAGCCGCGGCCCTCAAAACTGCCCTGCAGGTCGCCGTAATAGGAATGCCGCATCTTGTAGCGCTCCAGCGCCGCCTCGCGCCACGGCATCAACAGGCCGAGCGTGACAATGGTGCCGATGCCCCACAGCAGCGACCATCCGGCATAGGCCCAGCCCGAGCCGCTCATCCAGAACCGCACCCCGCGCCACACCGTGCGCGTCAGCCGGTAGCGCCGCGCGCGGTAGATCGCGAATTGCCCGAACAGGTAGAAGAACAGCACCAAAGGGGTGCTGGCGAACGCCTTGAACCGTTCGGCCTCCAGGCCGGCGATGAAATAAGCCAGATAAATCGGCACGATGATCGCCATCGCGATCAGAAATCCGATCAGCAATTCCCGCGCCCGCCCGGTATATTCGGCGGCGTCGCCGTCGATCACGGTATGGGACCACAGATGCCTGCGGATATCGGTGGCGAGCCAGAACCGGTAAAAGCCGACCGTCACCAGTTCGAGGGCGGCGCCCCGCGTCACCAGCCGGCGGAATTCGCCACGGTCACCGGAAAACGCCAGCGGCAAAGGCGGCGGCGGGGCCGGCTGCGGCGGCGCCATGATCATCTGGTTCATCAATCGATTCCTTGAAAAGCATCATGGAACAGCATCAAACACAGATTGGTCGCGGGCGCCGTGATCTAGTTCACGCAGACTTCTCGAACAGGCTCCACGCGATCATGCAACGGATCTGGCTCTGACGGTAGTCCGGACCTCCGAACAGTAAACCGGAGGTAGCAAAATTCCTGCAAAATTCGCGGGGTCGGGCGGTCGCCTGCTTTGGCGTGTCTGCCGGGCGAGGATCGGACATCACCTCAACTACGCCCATGGCCACGCGCGGAACGACAAAGCGATACGCGCGGTCCAGCGATCAAGGACGAGGCAGATTTGGCAGCAGCGACAAAGCGTTGGCGGATGCCGATGTGTGGCGAGTTGGATTTGGCGGCCCGCGCTGATATGAAAACCACAAGCCCTGAGGTTTGGGGTTAAAGGACAATCGTATGGCTTTCGAGATCGAGCGCAAATTCCTCGTTGTCGACGACAGCTGGCGGCAATCGATCACGGATGAGAGCCTTATCCGCCAGGCTTACCTGACAGGTCGTGACAAGGCTTCGATCCGCGTTCGCATCCGCGACAACCGCACGGCAACGCTGACCATCAAATCGCGCGGCGCCGATCTGAAGCGTCTCGAGCTCGAATACGAGATTCCGGTTCTCGAGGCCGAGGCCATGCTGCCGCTGCGCCGCGGCGCGATCATCGAAAAGCGCCGTGCGCTTGTCCCGGTTCAGGGGCACGTGTGGGAGGTCGACACGTTTTTTGGCGACAATATCGGGCTTGTCCTGGCCGAGATCGAGCTGGACGCCGTGGACGAGACTTTCGCGAGGCCGCAGTGGATCGGCACTGAGGTGACGAGCCAGGCGAGCTACTACAACGGTGCGCTGGCGAACAATCCTTATTCTTCCTGGACAGACCGAAGCGAGCGCTCGGCGTGAAACGCTGAACTCGCCGCGGTTCGTCAGTCAGCCCCCGGGACCATCCCTCAGAATGTAGCCCGTCAGGTCGCCCACGTTCTGCTCCAAATCCCGGATGATGTTCTTGACGACGTCTCCGATCGAGATCACGCCCACGACCTTGCCCGCGTCCAGCACTGGCAGATGGCGAAAACCCCGCGCAGCCATCATGGTCATGCAGCCTTCCAGGCGGTCGTCCGGCTTGACCGTCTCCGGGCTGCTCGTCATCACCTGGCGCACCGGTGTCTGCTTGGCGTCGAGCCCGGGCAGCAGCACCTTGATGGCGCAGTCACCCTGGGTCACGATACCGACCAGCACGTCGTCGTCGATGACCAGCACCGACCGGACCCGGTTTTCGCGCATCTGGCGCAAGGCCTGGACGACCATGTCGCCCGAACGAACATGGATCAGGGCGCCACTCTTCTGGGCCAGAGCGCTTTTTACGGTGCTCATCGATCTCCCCTCATGCGCCCTGTCCCCCGTCTTGATGGTCGGCAGCGAAGGTTAGTCAAAATATCCCGCTTTGTCAGCACCGCGCCGATGTCGCCGGCGAAGCCTGCCACCCCGAGTTCCGCTTCACGCAGACTTCTCGAACAGCTCCCGCCCGATCAGCATGCGGCGGATTTCGCTGGTGCCGGCGCCGATTTCGTAGAGCTTGGCGTCGCGCAGCAGGCGCCCCGTGGGATAGTCGTTGATATAGCCGTTGCCGCCGAGCAACTGGATGGCGTCGAGCGCGCATTGGGTGGCCTTTTCGGACGCGTACAGGATGGCGCCGGCGGCGTCCTCGCGGGTGGTCTCGCCGCGGTCGCAGGCCTTGGCCACCGCGTAGACATAGGCGCGCGAGGCGTTCATCGTGGTGTACATGTCGGCGATCTTGCCCTGCACCAACTGGAAGGTGCCGATCGGCTGGCCGAACTGCTTGCGCTCATGCACATAGGGCATCACCACGTCCATGCAGGCCTGCATGATGCCGAGCGGCCCCGCGGCCAGCACCGTGCGCTCATAGTCGAGGCCCGACATCAGCACGTTGACGCCGCGGCCGACCTCGCTGAGCACGTTGTCTTCCGGCACCTCGCAATTGTCGAACACCAGTTCGCAGGTGTCGGAGCCGCGCATGCCGAGCTTGTCGAGCTTTTGCGCGGTGGAAAATCCCTTGATGCCCTTTTCGATGATGAAGGCGGTGATGCCGCGCGGGCCGGCCGCGGCATCGGTCTTGGCATAGACCACCAGCGTGTCGGCGACCGGGCCGTTGGTGATCCACATCTTGCTGCCGTTGATGACGTAGCGGTCGCCCTTTTTCTCGGCCCGCGTCGCCATCGACACCACGTCGGAGCCGGCGTTCGGCTCCGACATCGCCAGCGAGCCGACATGTTCGCCGGAAATCAGCTTCGGCAGATATTTCCGCTTCTGCCTGTCGTTGCCGTTGCGGCGGATCTGGTTGACGCAGAGGTTGGAATGCGCGCCGTAGGACAGCCCGACCGCCGCCGACGCCCGCGATATTTCCTCGACCGCGATGCAGTGCTCGAGATAGCCCAGCCCCGAGCCGCCATATTCCTCCTCCACCGTGATGCCATGCAGGCCGAGCGCGCCGATCTTCGGCCAGAGATCCCTGGGGAATTGATTGCTCTTGTCGATTTCGGCGGCGCGCGGCGCGATCTCGTTCTGGGAGAAGCTGTGCACGGTGTCGCGGATCGCGTCGGCGGTCTCGCCGAGATCGAAATTGAACATCCGATGCGCGTTGGGGATCATGGTCGGGAGGCCTTTCGGGCAGGCGTGCAAATCGGTCGCGCACAGCCTTATGCGTTGCAAATAAGCTTGTCACGGGCGGGCGGGCCTGAGAAGGGCCACGGCCGTCATACTCCGCCAAAGCGGAGTATCCAGTATTCCAGAGATTTTCCATGTAGATCAAAGCCCTGGAATACTGAGTCGCCCGGTCGGAGCCGGACGACGACACCTCGACCGCGACGACAACAGCCCTTGCCCAACGCAGCGCAAGAGGGTGTAATTCGCGCCAAATCGCCCTTCGCCGCCAACCGGAAGGGAAACACACCAGGAGACGCCGGATGCACGGAACCATCGATCTCGACGCCAATGCGCATCTCGCGGCCGCGCGCGAACACGCCCGCTCGCTGCCGCTGGCGGATTTCGACGTCGCCAACCCCGAATTGTTCAAGACCGATACGTTCTGGCCGTATTTCGACCGGCTACGCCGTGAAGAGCCGGTGCATTACTGCAAGGACAGCATGTTCGGGCCGTATTGGTCGGTGACCAAATACAACGACATCATGGATGTCGAAACCAACCATTCGGTGTTCTCGTCGGCGGCTTCGCTCGGCGGCATCACCGTGCGCGACGCGCCCGCCGATCTGCGCCGCGAAAGTTTTATCGCGATGGACCAGCCGCGCCACAGCGCGCAGCGCAAGACCGTGGCGCCGATGTTCACGCCGACCCATCTCGACCAGCTCGCGATCAACATCCGCAAGCGCTCCGCCGAATGCCTCGACAATCTGCCCATCAATGACGTGTTCGACTGGGTCGACAAGGTCTCGATCGAACTGACCACACAGATGCTCGCCGTGTTGTTCGACTTCCCCTGGGAAGACCGCCGCAAGCTGACGCGCTGGTCCGACGTCGCTACCACCCTGCCCGGCCCCGACGGCGTGGTCGCCACCGAAGACGAGCGCCAGGTCGAACTGCTGGAATGCGCGAGCTATTTCGGCAAACTGTGGAAGGAGCGCATCAACCAGCCGCCGAAGAGCGATTTGTTGTCGATGATGGCGCATAGCGATGCGACACGCGACATGGACCCGAGGAATTTCCTCGGCAATCTGATCCTTCTTGATCGTCGGCGGCAACGACACCACGCGCAACACGCTGTCCGGCAGCATCTACGCGCTGAGCAAGCACCCCGAACAATACAAGAAGCTGCGCGCCAACCCTGAATTGATCGACAGTTTTGTCCCCGAAGTGATCCGCTGGCAGACGCCGCTGGCGCATATGCGGCGCACCGCGCTGTCGGATTTCGAATTCCGCGGCAAACAGATCAAAAAGGACGACAAGGTGGTGATGTGGTACGTCTCGGGCAACCGCGACGAAGACGTGATCGAGAAGCCCTACGAATTCCTGATCGACCGCGCCCGGCCGCGCACCCACATCTCGTTCGGCTTCGGTATCCATCGCTGCGTCGGCATTCGGCTTGCCGAACTGCAATTGAAGATCATCTGGGAGGAAATCCTCAAGCGCTTCGACAATATTGAGGTGGTCGGCGAGCCCAAGCGGGTGTATTCGAGTTTCGTCAAGGGCTACGAGACCCTGCCGGTGCGGATCGCCGGCTGATCGGGCAAATCTCGCCGACAGGCCTGCGAACAGGATCGATCGACGATGAACATCCAGACCTCAGTTAGCGCCGACCAAAGCCGAACGGCTGCGCGCCGCGCGCGAAGACGCCTATGCCATGCCGTTGAAGGATTTCCATCCCGGCGCGCCGCAGCTGTTCCACAACGATACGCTGTGGCCGTGGTTCGAGCGGCTGCGCAAGGAAGAGCCGGTGCATTACTGCACCAACTCGCCGATCGAGCCCTATTGGTCGGTCACCAAATACAACGACATCATGCATGTCGACACCAATCACGGCATCTTCTCCTCCGACGTCAGCCTCGGCGGTATTTCGATCCGCGACGTGCCGCCGGGCTATGACTGGCCGAGTTTCATCGCGATGGACCAGCCGCGCCACGCCGCGCAGCGCAAGACCGTGTCGCCGATGTTCACGCCGGACCATCTCGACCAGCTCGCCGTCCTGATCCGCGAACGCGCCGGCAAGGTGCTCGACGCGCTGCCGCGCAACGAGACCTTCGATTTCGTCGACCGGGTGTCGATCGAACTGACCACGCAGATGCTGGCGACGCTGTTCGATTTCCCGTGGGAAGAGCGCCGCAAGCTGACGCGCTGGTCCGATGTTTCGACCGCGCTGCCGAAAAGCATGATCGTCGAATCCGCCGAGCAGCGCCGCGCCGAGATGGACGAATGCGCGGCCTATTTCACCAAACTCTGGAACGAGCGCGTCAACGCCGCCGCCGCGCAACGACCTGATTTCGATGATGGCGCATAGCGACGCCACCCGGCACATGGACCCCGACAATCTGATGGGCAATATCATCCTGCTGATCGTCGGCGGCAACGACACCACCCGCAACACCATGAGCGGATCGGTGCTGGCGCTGAACGAAAACCCGGATCAATACCAGAAGCTGCGTGAAAACCCCGAGCTGATCGATTCCATGGTGCCGGAAGTGATTCGCTGGCAGACGCCGCTGGCGCATATGCGGCGCACCGCGCTGGTCGATACCGAGCTCGGCGGCAAGACCATCCGCAAGGGCGACCGGGTGGTGATGTGGTACGTCTCCGGCAACCGCGACGAAGAGGTGATCGAGCGGCCCAACGAGTTCATCATCGACCGCGCCCGGCCCCGCACCCATCTGTCGTTCGGCTTCGGCATCCACCGCTGCGTCGGCATGCGGCTCGCCGAGCTGCAGCTCAAGATCGTCTGGCAGGAAATGCTGAAGCGGTTTGCGAAAATCGAGGTGGTCGGCGAGCCGAAGCGGGTCTATTCAAGCTTCGTCAAAGGCTACGAGTCCTTGCCGGTCCGCATTACGGCCTGAGCAGACCAGCACTGTAAAATAGCGGCTTGACCCTTCAGGTCCTTCAAAGTCATGACAACGCAGGGTTTGCCTTGCGCCGCAGGCCCCGTATCATCCCCGTTCCATGGCCGACCCGGCCTGCCAGACGTTCCGAGCACCGATGACCGACATCGAACAAGACGACCATGCCGACATCCGCGACGCCGTCGCCAAACTGTGCGCCCAGTTCCCCGGCGAATACTGGCGCAAGCTCGATCGCGAGATGGCCTATCCGTCCGCCTTTGTCGAGGCGCTGACCAAGGCCGGCTATCTCTCGGTGCTGATTCCGGAAGAATATGGCGGCGCCGGCCTGAAAATCTCCGCGGCCACCGCGATCCTCGAGGAGATCCACCGCGCCGGCTGCAACGCCGGCGCCTGCCACGCCCAGATGTACACCATGGGCACCGTGCTGCGGCACGGCAACGACGAGCAGAAGGCAAAGTACCTGCCGAAGATCGCCAGCGGCGAATTGCGGCTGCAGGCGTTCGGCGTCACCGAGCCGACCAGCGGCACCGACACCACGTCGCTCAAAACCGTGGCGAAACGCGACGGCAACGACAGCTACATCGTCAACGGCCAGAAGATCTGGACCAGCCGCGCGGAATATTCCGACCTGATGCTGCTGCTGGCGCGCACCACGCCGAAAGACGAGGCCAAGAAGCGCACCGACGGCCTCTCGGTGTTCCTGGTCGACATGCGCGAGGCCAAGAATAACGGGCTCGAAATCCGCCCGATCCGCACCATGATGAACCACTCCACCACCGAAGTGTTCTTCACCGACATGAAGGTGCCCGCCGAAAACCTGATCGGCGACGAGGGCAAGGGCTTTCGCTACATCCTCTCCGGCATGAACGCCGAGCGCATCCTGATCTCGGCGGAATCGCATCGGCGACGCCAAATGGTTCATCGCCAAGGCCACGGCGTATGCCAAGGAGCGCGTGGTGTTCGGCCGGCCGATCGGCCAAAACCAGGGCATCCAGTTTCCGATCGCCAAGGCCTATGCGGCGATGCGCGCCGCCGAACTGATGGTCAAGGAGGCCACCCGCAAATACGAGGCCGGGCTCGAATGCGGCGCCGAGGCCAACATGGCCAAGATGCTGGCGGCCGACGCGGCCTGGGACGCGGCCAATGCCTGCGTGCAGACCTATGGCGGATTTGCCTTCGCGGAAGAATACGATATCGAGCGAAAATTCCGCGAAACCCGGCTCTACCAGGTGGCGCCGATCTCGACCAATCTGATCCTGTCGTTCGTCGCCGAGCACGTGCTGGGCATGCCGCGTTCCTACTGAGACCAATACCATGTTGCCGCTTGAAGGAATTACCGTCATCGCCGTCGAGCAGGCGGTCGCCGCCCCGTTCTGCAGCTCGCGGCTGGCGGATGCCGGCGCGCATGTCATCAAGGTCGAACGTCCCGAAGGCGACTTTGCCCGCGGCTATGATGCGGCGGCCAAGGGCCAGAGCAGCTACTTTGTCTGGCTCAACCGCGGCAAGGATTCGGTCGTCGTCGACCTCGCCACCAAGGAAGGCCGCGCCCATCTCGAACAGCTGATCGCAAGCGCGGATGTGCTGCTACAAAATCTAAAGCCCGGCTCGATGGACAAGCTCGGCTTCTCGCTGGCGCGCCTGACAAAAGATTATCCGCGGCTGATCTGCTGCACCATCACGGGCTATGGCGATGTCGGCCCCTATGCCGACCGCAAGGCCTATGATCTCCTGATCCAGGCCGAGAGCGGACTCGCATCGATCACCGGCGGCCCCGAGGGGCCGTCGCGGGTCGGCGTGTCGATCGTCGACGTCGCGACCGGCGCCACCGCGCATGCCTCGATCCTCGAAGCCCTGATTGCGCGCGGGAAGAGCGGCAAGGGCGCCGATATCCGAATCTCGATGTTCGACGTGATGGCCGACTGGCTCGCGGTGCCCCTGCTCAACGCCGAGGCCGGCAATCCGCCGCAGCGGATGGGGCTCGCGCATCCCTCGATCGCGCCCTATGGCGTGTTTGCGTCGAAGGACGGCAAGGGCATCCTGATTTCGATCCAGAGTGAGCGCGAATGGAAGAAGCTTTGCGCCGAAGTGCTGGAGCAGCCGGAACTGCTCGGCGATCCCCGCCTCGCCAACATGGTCGAGCGCGTGCGTAACCGCAAACTCACCGATGGCACTGTGGCCGACAGTTTTGCCAAATTGACGCGCGATGAACTCATAAAACGGCTGTCGGACGCCGACATCGCCTTTGCCGAGGTCAACACCATGGCCGACCTTGCCGTGCATCCGCATCTGCGCCGCATCGAGGTCGATACGCCCAAGGGAAAAGTAAGCTATCCGGCGCCCGCCGCCATCTTTACCGGCGAGCCGCGTCACTATGGCGGCGTTCCCGCGATCGGCGAAAGCAGGGGTAAAAAATCATGAGCGACAAGATCGACATCGATCATCTGCGCGAATGGATCGGCCGCAGCGACCCACGCTTCCGATATTGTCACCGCGCAACTGGTAAAAGGCCTGCGCTCGACCCTGTTCCAGGAGATCGGCGAACCGCGGGACGGCGACGCCGCGCCATTCACGCGTGCACTGGTGCCTGGCGCAGCCGGTGTTTCCGATGTCGATGCTGAGCCAGGACGGCCACCCCACCCGCGGCGGCTTCCTGCCGCCGGTGCCGCTGCCGCGCCGGATGTGGGCCGGCGGCGAACTCGAATTCGTCGACGCCTTGCGGGTTGGCGACACGGCCACGCGCGTCTCGCGCATTGCCGATGTCACGATGAAGACCGGCAGCACCGGCGTCCTTTGCTTCGTCTCGGTCCAGCATGAAGTGACGACCGAGCGCGGCACGGCGATCCGCGAGCGCCAGGACATCGTCTATCGCGACGTCTCGAACGCGCCGCAGGCCGCACCCGCCAAAGCGCCCGCAGCGCCGCCGGTGGCAAAACATCGGGAAAGCCACATGGCCGATCCGGTGCTGCTGTTCCGCTATTCCGCGCTAACGTTTAATGGCCACCGCATCCATTACGACCGCGACTATGTGACAAAAGTCGAGGGCTATCCCGGCCTGATTTTCCACGGCCCGCTGCAGGCGAGCTTTATTGTCGAAATGGCCGCCAAACTGCATGGCGGAAAGCCGCCGAAAAAAATCGGCTATCGCGGGCTGCAGCCTCTGTTCGAAGGCAGCGAGTTCAGCATCAACGCCAATGAAACCGATGCCGGCATGGAAATCTGGACCGCGAATTCGCAGGGCCAGCCCACCATGAAGGGCACCGCGACGTGGTGATTACTTCGTCATTGCGAGCGAAGCGAAGCAATCCAGGGCCGCAAGGAAAAGACTGGATTGCTTCGTCGCTTCGCTCCTCGCAATGACGGCTATCTGAGGTCACGGCATTGTCCCGCACACCTATCAAACCCGCCTCCGTCACCGTCAAGCAGGCGACCTCGACCTGCTGCGGGCGTTCGGCATCAAAAAAGTGTTCGGCAATCCCGGCTCGACCGAACTGCCGTTCCTGAGCGACTGGCCCGACGACATCGATTATGTGCTGGGCCTGCAGGAAGCCTCGGTGGTCGGCATGGCCGACGGCTATGCCCAGGCCACCCGCAACGCCGGCTTTGTCAATCTGCATTCCGGCGCCGGCGTCGGCAACGCGCTCGGCAATGTCTACACCGCGCACCGCAACCAGACGCCCGCTGGTGATCACCGCCGGCCAGCAGGCGCGCAGCATCCTGCCGCTGCAGGCGTTTCTCTATGCCGAGCGCGCCTCGGAATTTCCAAGGCCCTACGTCAAATTCAGCGTCGAGCCGGCGCGGCCTGAGGACGTGCCGGCGGCGATCGCGCGCGCTTATTACGTCGCGATGCAGCCGCCCTGCGGCCCGACGTTTGTCTCCGTGCCGATCGACGACTGGACCCACCAGACCCAGGCCATCGAGGCCCGCACGGTCAGCCGCGAATTCGGCCCCGCTCCCGCTGCTATCGAGGCGCTGGTGAAAGCGCTCACCGCCAGCAAGCACCCTGCTTTCGTGGTCGGCCCCGGGGTCGACCGCGCGCAAGCCGTCGATCTGATGGTGCGCGTCGCTGAAAAGGCCAGGGCTTCCGTCTGGGTCGCCCCGTTCTCGGCGCGATCGAGTTTTCCGGAACGGCATCCGCAATTCGCCGGCTTCCTGCATGCCTCGCCCGGACAATTGTCCGATGCGTTGCGCGAACACGACCTGGTGCTGGTGATCGGCGCGCCGGTCTTCACCTTTCACGTCGAGGGCCACGCCTCGATCTTCGATGGCGCGACCACCCTGTTCCAGATCACCGACGATCCGACCGCCGCCGCCGTCACCCCGCAGGGCACCAGCATCGTCGCGACCATCAAGCAGGCGCTGACGATGCTCGAGCAATCGCTGCCGGAGACGAAACGCGCCGCGCCCAAGGGCCGCGTGCTGCCGCCGGCGCCGCCAGCCGCCGATCCGATTCCGGCCGAATATCTGCTGCACGCGCTGTCGGTCGCGATGCCCGCTGACGCGGCCCTGGTGGAAGAAGCGCCGTCGCACCGGCCGCTGATGCACAAGTTCATGCCGATGCGCGGCCAGGACAGTTTTTACACCATGTCGAGCGGCGGCCTCGGCTACGCGCTGCCGGCCGCGGTCGGCATCGCGCTCGGCCGTCCCGGCATCCGCACCGTCTGCCTGATCGGCGACGGCTCGGCGATGTATTCGATCCAGGCGCTGTGGACCGCGGCGCAGCGCAAACTGCCGCTGACGGTGGTGGTGGTGAACAATGCAGGCTATGGCGCGATGCGCTCGTTCAGCCAGGTGATGCAGGTGCGCAAAGTCCCCGGCCTCGACCTGCCCGGCATCGATTTCGTCAGCATCGCGCAAGGCCTGGGCTGCGACGCCGTCCGCGTCAGCCGCGCGGCGGAGCTGATCCCGGCACTGCAGCGCGGATTGACGCATGACGGCGCCAGCCTGATCGAGGTGATGGTGGATTCCGCCGTCCCGCTGCTCTACGCGCCGAAGAATTAGTTACATCGTCATTCCGGGACGCGTTTCGTTTCCCCGCCCCTTTGCGGTGAGGGGTCGGGGGTGGGGAGAAAATCACCTCATGGCGACTTCCATTTTTCAGAAAATAAATTCTACTTTTCAGAATTATTTCTTGACTTGAGCTCAAATCACCGGCATAATCCGCCCATCCCGTCCCACCAAAAGGGGCGGCTCGCGATCGTCACGAAACGCGGGGCGGGATGCGGTGGACGCGGCAGCGTCGTCGCGCTTTTTATGCGCGCGGACGAGCGACGCTATCACGTACGGCGAAGTCGTGTGGTCCTGACGCCCGGATTGCTGGCGTCAAGTCCTTGAGAGGCCAACGCCTCCCGGGGGCGATGGTGTCAAGAGGCTCCGATTCACCAGGGAGAGCACGATATATGTCGTAGAGCCACTGCGCAGGGAAGGCCGGAGTGT
Source organism: uncultured Alphaproteobacteria bacterium (assembly GCA_963699465.1). Classification (GTDB taxonomy): domain Bacteria; phylum Pseudomonadota; class Alphaproteobacteria; order Rhizobiales; family Xanthobacteraceae; genus Bradyrhizobium. The sequence continues at coordinate 177,883 of CAVOTZ010000040.1, read as the reverse complement.
TTCCGCTGAACCTGTATGCTCGTGTGCGCATCTCTTTGTGCATCAATGCACACGAGACCGCGGGTGCAGCGCGCACCCGGTCTTCCCTGCGCCCTTTGTTTTTAGGGCGGAGCTAATTGCAAAACCTCGGGCAAAGCCTGTCGCGAGAACGCGGAGGTGTGTGCGTAGCCCGCAAGAGCGAAGCGACATGCGGGACGCGATTATCCCGGATATCGCTTCGCTCATCCGGGCTACGATTACAACAACGCCAGGGGTTATGGGTCCCCGCGCCCCGTGCGCAATTGCGCACTAGGCGGGGACGACAGCCCTACTTCCCGTAACTCTCGCGCATCCTGGCCTGGATCTTGGCCATGCCCGCGATCCAGCGGTCGTAATTTTCGGTCTTCTTGCGCATGTAGCCGAGCACCTGTGGATGCGGCAGAATCACAAAGGTTTCCTGCTCCAGGCCCTTCAGCACATCGTCGGCGACCTGCTCCGGCGTGAGGTCGCCGTCGCCGGATTGCGGACCCTTCGGGATCGAGCGCAGCATGTTGGTGTCGACGCCCTGCGGGCACAGGATCGAAACTTTGATGTTATCGGCGCGATGCGAGATCGCGAGGTTTTCGGCAAAACCGACCGCGGCGTGTTTTGTCGTCGAATAAGCGGGGCTGCCGACCTGCGACAGCAATCCTGCCGCGGAGATGGTGTTGAGGAAATAGCCGCCGCCGCGCGCCTTCATGCGCGGGATCAGATGCCGCGCGGCATAGACATGCGCCATGACATGGATCGCCCAGCTTCGCGCCCACGGCTCGTCGGAGGCGCCACCGGCATTGACCGACATCGGATCGAAGCCGCCGCCGATGCCGGCATTGGAGCAGAACAGCGCGATCGGGCCGTAATTCCGCTCGGTCTCCTCGATCACATGCAGGATGTTTTTCTCCTGCCCGACATCGCATTTGAACGCGGCGCCGCCGATCGAGGCCGCCACCGCCTCGGCCGCGGCATGATCGAGATCGACCACCACCACCTTGACGGCGCCGGCGCGATGGAAAGCTTCGCAGAGCGCCTTGCCGATACCGTTGCCGCCCCCGGTCACGACCACGACTTTGCCGGCGACCTGCATCGTACCGCTCCCTTGAGTTTTATTAATCCTGAGCGTGAAGCCTCAGGTCATGACCAGATCAAGCACCGCCGTGTAATGGCAGGCCGCGCCCAACAGGACAAAACAATGCCAGATCGCGTTCTGGAAACGCAAGCGCCGCCAGGCATGAAAGATCACGCCGAGGCTATAGAGCGCGCCGCCGGCCACCACGAACCACAGCGCCAGCGCCGGCAGCGCCGTCAACACGCGATCGTAGAGCATCATGCCGCTCCAGCCCATCGCCAGATAAAGCCCGACCGAAATCCGGTCGAAGCGGCCAGGCCACACCAGCTTGAGCACGATACCGAAGATCGCCACGCACCACACCCCGGCCAGCAGCGCCATCGCGAAGATGCTGTGCTTCAATTCCATGATGAACGGCGTGTAGGTCGCCGCGATCAGCAGGTAGATCGCGGAATGATCGAACCGCCGCAGCACCCATTTGGCGCGCGACACCGGCCACAGATTATAGGTCGCCGACAGCACCAGCATCGCCAGCAGCCCGGCGACATAGACCGATACCACAGCGACATCGAGCGCGCTGCCATAGACCGCCGTCAGCACGATCAGGACGGTGGCCGCAACCAGCCCGCAAAACACCCCGACGCCGTGCACCACGCCATCGGCGATCAGTTCCGCACGGTCGTAGTTCCACCCCATCACGCCGGCCGCGGCATGAGCGGAAGTCGAGGCCAATTGCTTCAGTTGGAAGATCGTCATGCAAGTCCTGGTTGGCGGTTCTGATGGCTCAATGATTGGACGATGCAGGATACTGCCCGAGAGGTCAACGAACCCTGAAAACGAGCTCTCAAAACGACCAATGAAAGCGACCGACATAACTCCTGGGCTCAAATCGCGTCCGAAGTATGAAGCTTGATTTTGCAGCTTTAATCGCCACTTTCCCGGTAGTTTGCCGGATCGTAGTTTGCCGGATCATTGCCCTCTTTGTATGAAGCTTTTTGCAAGCCCAATGCCCCCAAGCTTTTCCGATATCGTCGAGGAAGCGCGCCTGTCGGCGCGGGCGCTGTGGGACTTTGGCGACAACCTCTTCAACCCCACGGTTCGGCTTGGCGTCACCGGGCTGTCACGGGCCGGCAAGACCGTGTTCATCACCGCGCTGATCCACGGCCTGACCCGCGGCGGCCGTTTTCCGGTATTCGAGGCTTTCGCGAGCGGGCGGATCGCCGGCGCCCGGCTCGAACCGCAGCCTGACGATGCGGTGCCGCGGTTCGACTACGAGAACCATGTTCGCACCCTGATCGAGGATCGGCGCTGGCCGAACTCGACGGTCGATATCAGCGAATTGCGGCTGGTGATCGATTATCAGCGGCACAACGGCGCGGACCGCACGCTGACGCTCGACATTGTCGATTATCCCGGCGAATGGCTGCTCGACCTGCCGCTGCTCGCCAAGAGTTTCGAGCAATGGTCGGCCGAGAGCCTGGCGCTGTCACGGCAGGGGCCGCGGACAAAACTCGCCGCGCCGTGGCATGCGCAGCTTGCGACGCTAAAACCCGAGGCACGCGAGGACGAACAGGCGGCGCTGGCCTCGGCGCGGCTGTTCACCGATTATCTGCGGGCCTGCCGCGACGAGCGCTTCGCCATGAGCCTGTTGCCGCCCGGCCGTTTCCTGATGCCGGGCAACCTCGCGGGATCGCCGGCGCTGACCTTTGCGCCGCTCGATGTGCCGGTTGACGGCGCCGCGCCCGAGGGATCGCTGTGGGCGATGATGGTGCGGCGTTACGAGGCCTACAAGCAAATCGTGGTGCGGCCGTTCTTCCGCGATCATTTCGCGCGGCTCGACCGCCAGGTCGTGCTGGTCGACGCGCTGTCGGCGTTCAACGCCGGTCCGGAGGCGCTGCGCGACCTCGAGGCGGCGCTGGCCGGAATCCTCGAATGTTTCCGCACCGGGCGCAGCTCCCTGCTGAGCAATCTGTTCCGGCCGCGGATCGACCGGATCCTGTTCGCCGCGACCAAGGCCGATCATCTGCATCAGTCCAGCCACGATCGCCTGGAAGCCATCCTGCGGCGCACGGTGGCAAAGGCCGCCGAACGCGCCGAATATGCCGGTGCTGTGATCGACGTGGTGGCGCTGGCGGCGGTGCGCGCCACCCGCGAGGCGCAGGTCGCGCGCGGCCGCGACAAGCTGCCCTCGATCCTCGGTACGCCCGCGGCGAACGAGAGCGATGCCGGCGAGACCTTCGACGGCAATACCGAGGTGGCTACGTTTCCGGGCGACCTGCCCGCCGATCCCGAGGAACTGTTCAGCGGCGACGATGCGTTTCGCGGCCTCTCCAGCGCGCCGGCGGAAAAGACCGATTTCCGGTTTCTGCGCTTCCGGCCGCCGCAACTCGATCGACAGGAAGGTCGACGGACGGGCCCATACTGCCTCACATCCGCCTCGACCGCGCCCTCCAGTTCCTGATCGGAGACAAATTGCAATGAGTGAGCAGCAATGAGCGAGCGATCGCCTCATCGGCGCCCCCAGACCTTCAAGCTCGACGACCCCGGCGTCGTCGTGATGGATGCCGACGAACACGGCCGGCTGGCGCGCGGCACGGTGCGCGTGACGCCGGAGCCCGATCCGGCGTTGCTGCCCGTGCCGATCGACGCGCCGCTGGTTCCCACGCGGCGCGGTTTTCGCTGGGGCACGGTGTTCTGGACCGCATTGGGCGGGCTGGTGCTGCTCGGCCTCGGGCTCAGCGTCACCCATCTGATCGAGGATCTTTTCGCGCGCAACGAAGAACTCGGCTTTGTCGGTCTTGCCTGCGCCGTTGTCGCGGCGCTGGCGCTGTTCGTCATCATCGCGCGCGAGGCGTTCGGGCTGGCGCGGCTGGCGACCATCGAAAAATTGCACCTGCGCGCCGCCGAGGTGCTGGCCAGCGACGATCGCGCCGCGAGCCGCAGCATCGTGCAGGAGCTTGTAAAACTCGCGCACCAGAACCCGCAACTGGCCCGCGCCCGTGCGGCGCTGCAGACCCACGCCGACGACATCATCGACGGCGCCGACATGATAAAACTCGCCGAGCGCGAATTGATGACGCCGCTCGACCGCGAAGCCCGCCGCCTGGTCTCGTCCGCCGCGCAGCGCGTCTCGGTCGTCACCGCGGTGAGCCCGCGCGCGCTGGTCGACGTGCTGTTCGTGCTGGTGGCTTCGCTGCGGATGATCCGGCAACTGGCGCGGCTCTATGGCGGACGGCCGGGCACGCTCGGCATGATCCGGCTGCTGCGCCATGTCGTCGCCCATCTCGCTGTTACCGGCGGCATGGCGGCGAGCGACAGCATGATCCAGCAGATGCTCGGCCACGGCATCGCCGCCAAACTGTCGCAGCGGCTCGGCGAAGGCATTTTGAACGGGCTTCTCACCGCGCGGCTCGGCCTCGCCGCCATCGACGTCACCCGCCCGCTGCCGTTCACCGCCCTGCCCCGCCCGGCGCTCGCCGACCTCGCGAAAGATCTGCTGAGCAAGCGGGAGGACGGCGAGGGCTAAGCGCGTGTGGCCCATGGTTCGAGACGGCGCAAGAGCGCCTCCTCACCATGAGGGCGAGCCATATGATGCCCTCATCCTGAGGAGCGGCGTCTTCGCCGCGTCTCGAAGGATGGCTACAATACTACCTCGGCGCCACGATCGTGGTTCGCAGCAAAATCGGGAGTCTCCGTGGCTCGAAGCGGCGTCTGAAAGCGCTAGCCATCTAGCGGGTCTGGCCCGCGATAAAATCCGTGATCAGGCGCAACGCCTCGATCGAGGCCGGACTGGTCGGATTCTGCGAAACGAAGGTGTGGGGCTCGCCCTCGAACTTGCGCAGCGTGATGTTGCCGCCCGCCTTGGCATAGGCGGCGGCGAATCTGTCCGCCATGTCGGGCGTGACATTGGCGTCGGCGGTGCCTTGAAGCAGCAGCGCCGGCGGCAGCTTTATCGTCACGCCATTTTCCAGGATGGCTTGCGGATTGGCTTCCGCCATCACGGCTTCATCGCCGAAGAAGGCCTTGTGATTCTTGACCAGCCGCTCATTGCCGGTTTGTTTTGCCATCCGGTAGCGCGCGACCGGATCGGAGATCGGCCAGCACACCACGACATAGGCGAGGCCGGCATCGACATCGTCCGCGTTTGGAAGCTTCAAGGCGGTGTATCGTGGATCGCTCGGCCGCAGCACGTTCAGCAGCAGCTGATGGCCGCCGCTCGAGGTGCCGAGTTCCGCCGACCTTGCGGGCATCGCCGCCCAGCCGCGCGATATTGGTTTTGAGCCAGCGGATGCCGAGATTGACGTCGGCGATCCCGGCCGGATACGGCGCGGCCGGAGCCAGCCGGAATTCGATCGCCAGCACGGCGGTGCCGGCGGCAGCGACCGTGTTGTGGATCACCACGTTATTCAGCCGGTCGCCGCCGGTCCAGGCGCCGCCGTGAACCTCGACGATTCCAGGAAAGCCCGAGATGCCGCGCGGCCGATACAGCCGCGCGATCAGCGGCGCGTCGCCGGCGCGGCCGAACTCGATATCTTCGACATCGACCTGGTGGATATTGGCGGGGCTACTGGTCATGATGCGGAATACTCTTTTCGGTATTTTGGCAGGACTCAACTAGCGCCTAATTCAGCCGACCTCAACCGGCTTCGCACAGCCGGTTTCGATCCAGACATCGCCCGCCAGCACCCGCCAGCGAAACAGCGGTGCATCGGGCGGTGGCGAAAGCTCCGGCGTCCAGCCGGTGACTTTCTGCAATACGTAGGTGTCCATCACCCGCCCGCGCCAGACGCGGTCGACCTGCTCCAGCGGCTCACGCACCGCGGTGGTGACATCCCAGATCGGATTGTCCCTGTCGGGTTCGCGGACGACGTAAACCCCGGCATGGTCCCTGATCCGATCCATGCCGGGATCGCGAAAGCCCATAAAGCGGCCGCGCTCGTTGATCTGGATCACCGGCACGCGGTCCTTGAAGTACCAGCGCATCATGGCGTAGGTGCGGTAGTCCGTGGTCGCGATCCAGGTCGCGCCGGTCTTCTGCAGTTCGGCTTCCGCCCGGTCGGCGACTTGCTGATATCCCGCCTCGCCCCCGATCGGATCGAGGGCGCCGATCAGGTTCCAGGGAATGATGGTGTAATAGAGAAACACCAGCACCACGTACGCAATCCCGGTGACGACGGCGATGTTGACCCATGCGTTGGTCGACCTGATCATCGATGCCGACCAGTTTTCGCGCGGCAGCATCACGGTGTTGATGGCGATAGCGGCAAAGCCGGCCGGCCACAGGAACATCGGCCAGGTATCGCCGACCCGCAGCGTCAGCGATTTCCAGAAAAAATAGCAGAACGGCACGAGCACGCCGGTCGACAGCAGAATCGCTACCGGCTCGCGGCGGCGATATCCCCGCCACGCCGTCACGCGCCACGCCGGACAGAACCACCGGCAGCAGCACGAACCCGACCAGCCCGAATTGCAGCGCCAGGAACTCGCCGACGGTGCGCAGCGACAATTCATGGGTCGCAATCGCGCGCACCGACTGGAAGCGGAACGAGGCCCAGTCGTGCTGGCCATTCCAGATCAATACCGGCAGGAACACCGCAACCGCGATCAGCGCCGCGAACCAGGGCGAGGCGCTGGTCAGCCAGCGCCGGCGCCAGTCCGGCACCAGCATGAACGCCAGCACCGCCGGCACCAGCATCAGGGCGGTGAATTTCGACAACAGCGCGAGCCCCGCGAACAGCCCCGCCGCCAGCCACCAGCGCGCATTGCCGCTCTCGGCAAGCCGCACCAGCGCCCACAGCATCGCGACCGCGAACGGGATCATCGCCACGTCCGGCGACACCTTGGCCATCAACAGCCCGTAATACAGCGCCGCTTCCGGCAGCAGCACCGCGAGCATGACGGCCCTGACATCCTGGGTCACGCGCCGGACGATGTCGGCGAGCAGCAACTGGGTGACCAGCATCGCCAGGATTCCGGCAAACCGGACCCCGAAATTGGTGTCGCCGAAGATCGCGGTGCCAAAGCGGATGAACCAGGCGATCATCGGTGGATGATCGAGGAAGGACAGCACGTTCTCCTTCGACCAGGTCCAGTAATAGGCCTCGTCCGTGCGCAGGTCGATCACGCAGGCGTAGATCACCCGCATCGGTGTCATCGCGGCAATCAGCGCGATCACCCCGCTCCATTGCCGGCGAACGGCACGGCCGGGCAAAGGATCGCTGCTGGGGACGGCAATCGTCATGGCGCCTTCTCCCCGACTCCAGACGGGGTGTCAACGTGCCACATGAGGGAGAAATATCGGGTAACGCTCGCGGGGCACACCCGGCCGAGGCGCGAAATGCTGTTCATCGGGGGAATTAAACTCTACCATCGCCGATATCTATTTCATGAACCAGATGATCGCGCAGACCCGAACCCGACTGACAGAATGGCTCCGCGGCATCGGCGTCCGGCAGGTTCGGCTCGCCTGCGGCCTGGTGCTGTTTGCCTATCTGGTCAGCCATTTCCTCAACCACGCGCTCGGCAATATCTCGGTGGAGGCGCTGGCCGCGGGCGTGCATTACCACACCATGTTCTGGCAGTTCCCGCCGGTCGCGATCGTGTTCTATGCCGCGGTATTGATACACACCTGCCTCGGGATCTGGGCGCTGTATCAGCGGCGGCAGTTCGGCTGGAAGGCGATCGAGCCGCTGCAACTCGTGCTGGGACTGAGCGTTCCCGCGCTGGTCGCCGCCCACGTCATCGGCGCCCGGGTCGGCCAGGCGCTGTTCGGCCATGAAAAGCTTTATCCGCAGGAGCTTTATGCGTTCTGGGTGGCACACCCGTACAAGATCTGGCTGATGTCGAGCGTGCTTGTGATCGCCTGGATCCACGGCAGCATCGGGCTTTATTTCTGGCTGCGGATGAAAGCCTTTTTCAAGCGTGCCGCGCCATTCCTGCTGGCGGCCGCGGTGCTGGTTCCGACGTTGGCGCTGCTCGGCTTTTACCAGGCCGGGCGCAGCGTGGCAGCCGATAGCGAGGACGAGGATTGGCGGGTCAACAATCTTTCGACGCGCCAGGTTGGAACGGCGGCGCAGCAGGGAACGCTGGATGACATCACCGATGATTTCCTGATCGGCTATCTCGGCCTGGTCGGACTGGTCCTGCTGGCCCGCGGCGCCCGCGCGCTGAACGAACGGCGCGCCGGCATGATCAACCTGTCCTATGGCAACGGCCGCACCGTCCGGGTGCCGAAGGGTTTTAGCGTGCTGGAAGCCAGCCTGCGCAACAACGTGCCGCACGCCAGCGTCTGCGGCGGCCGCGCCCGCTGCTCGACCTGCCGCATCCGGGTGATCGGCGACTGCGGCGCGTTGCCGGAGCCGTCCAAGCGCGAAGCTTTCGTGCTCAACCGGGTCGGCGCCGCCGATCCCTCGATCCGGCTGGCCTGCCAGTTGCGTCCCTCTCAAGACCTGTCGTTCTTCCAGCTCTTCGTTCCGCACACGATGTCGGCCGACGCAAACGCCACGCACCCGCAGCGCATCGGCGAGGAGCGCTATCTGGTCAGCATGTTCGTGGACATGCGTGGATCGACCAAGCTGGCGGAAGCGCGGCTGCCGTTTGACACCGTCTTCATCGTCAACCGCTTCCTCGGCGCGGTATCGCAGGCCGTGATCGAATGCGGCGGTCGGCCCAACCAATTCGTCGGCGACGGCGCACTGGCGCTGTTCGGACTGCACAGCGGCCCGCAGACCGCGTGTCGCCAGGCCTTGAAGGCGGCTGCGATGATCGCCGCCAATGTCGAGGAGCTCAATCAATTTCTCAGCCACGATTTGAATGAGCCGATCCGCTTCGGCATCGGCATCCATGGCGGCGAAGTCATCATCGGCGACATCGGCTATCGCGATCACATGGTGTTCACCGCGCTCGGCGATGCCGTAAACGTCGCCGCGCGGCTGCAGGACATGACCAAGAACCTCGGCTGCGAAACCATTGTCTCCGAAGAAGTCCGCATCACCGCCGGCCTCGCGGCCGACCTCCTGCCAGCGAGGGAAGTCGCGATCCGCGGACGCAGCGAGCCGATGACCGTGCGCACCATCGGCAATGCAAAAGATCTGGCCGCGCTGCTTGATGCGCCGGAGTTCGCTGAAGCCGGCAGCTGAACAGGCGTTCAGAAAATTCTCCTGCCATTGTCCCGAACTTTCTCGAACCGCGTTTTTGCGGAGCACGACTGATGAGCGGTGGGTAACACGTGACTGAAACCCGCGCCGCGTGCGCATCATTCGAGGAGAACGACCATGCTTCGCAAACTCACTCTTGGACTCGTTGCCGCAGCTTCCCTCAGCGCACTGGCGCTGGCTCCCTCCGCCGCTTCCGCCCATCCCTGGGGTGGCGGCTGGGGCTGGGGCGGCGGCTTCCATCACTTCCACGGCTTCGGCGTCGGCTATATCGCCGGCCCGGCTTACGCCGATGACGGCTGCTACGTGACGCGGCGCGTGCCCACGCCGTACGGCTATCGCCTGCGTACTTTCAACGTCTGCTACTGATCCGGACCGGTCAGCCTTCGGATCCGACGGCCCCGGTCGCCTCGCGCGGCCGGGGCGATTGGCGCGATTTGGAGCCGAAATCCGGCAAAATGAGCTAAATTTGCCCCGATTATGATCGTTTTCCGCCGGAATCCCCATGTCGTTTAAGCTATCAAGGTTCGCGTAGACCGCGTATCGTGCGCCCGTCGAACATGCCGGTTTGCGGGGACTGGCGGTTCGTGATCAATTTTTGATCCCGCGGAGACGACGTGATGGCTAAAGGTACGGTGAAGTGGTTCAACGCAACCAAGGGGTACGGATTTATTCAGCCCTCCAGTGGCGGCAAGGATGTTTTCGTCCATATTTCAGCAGTCGAGAAGGCTGGCCTGTCCTCGCTCAACGAGGGGCAGACGGTGGAGTACGAAGAGGTCGCCAATCGCGGCAAAACCTCGGCCGAGAACCTCAAGGTTTAAGGCAACGACGCCAAGGCTGGGGATCGGCATCGGCACGCTCTCGGACCTAATCCGGGAGCGGGGCTTGCGGCACTAACTCAGACAGACACAACGTTCGGCAGGAGCAGGCGATGCTCTTGCGCGCCCTGAATTGGGCGCTTGCGCGCTCTAAATAGGGCGCTTGCGCGCATTGGATTCCACGCCAGCCAGCCTTTGGCACGGCGCCGATGCATCCTCGAACTGGCGCGCCGCGCCGGTTCTTTTTTCAGCCTTCCTTCTGCCACTGCGCGAGCGTCATGACGTCCGGCGGTTGGCCATAGCCGCGCGGCCACAGGTCCACCACCCACTCGACCTTGCTGGCGCGATCGAGCAGCACCGCGGTGTTGTGCGGCAGCTGCAACACCAGCGGATTGCCGCGGTAATGCGGATCGCCGACGTCATGGAATTTGAACAGGCCCCATTGCTGCAGCACCAGGAGCAGGCTGGTGACGTTGCGGGTGGTATCCCAGCAATCGTAATTGTGCTTGTCGTCGAGTGCGCGGACGTCGGCATTCGCCACCCGTTTGCTGGTCCCGATCACCGGCCCCATGCGATGGTCGAACCAGATCACCGCGCGCTGCGCCGCCGCCCGCTCCGCCGCCGCCGAGGCGTGGCCGGAGTTCATGATCTGCGTCAGCGCGGCGCGATCGCCCGGCGTGAAATTCAGAATCTCGCGGCGGCGGCACACAAAACCGTAGCACACCGTCATGGCGGATGCCGACGGCGGATAAATCGACACCGAGCTGTAAAGCTGCGCCTGCGCCGCGCTCAATTCGCCCGCGCGCAGCGGCGCGGCCGCCGCGACCAGCATCGATCCCAACAACAATAGCGCCAATATCGGGCCCCTGGCGGGCTTGTCCGCTCGCCTCCACAATCGCATCAGGTTCATTGCTCGCCGCACTTCACATCAATTCCGTGCGAAACCTATCGCAATGGTTTCGCGATTCCAAGCCGCGGTCCATGATGGGAAACCGGAACTTCAGGTCATGCTGTGATGTCCGCATCTTCACCGCCGCCCTTCTCCGCGCCTTATGCGCCGGACGATCGCATCATCGCGGCACGGCTGCTCGAGACGGCCCGGATGGACGCCGGCCGGGAGCAGCGGATTGGCGACACCGCGACGCGGCTGATCGAGGCGATCCGCGCCAATGACGATCCGCTCGGCGGCGTCGAGGACATGCTGCGCGAGTTCGCGCTCTCGACCAAGGAGGGCCTGGCGCTGATGGTGCTGGCGGAGGCGCTGCTGCGGGTGCCGGACGCCCATACCGCCGATCGCTTCATCGAGGACCGGCTCGGCCAGGGCGATTTTGTCAATCACGAGACCCGCTCCAGCGCGTTCCTGGTCAATGCCTCCGCCTGGGCGCTCGGCATGTCCGCCCGCGTGATCCAGCCCGGCGAAACCCCGACGGGCACCATCGGCCGTTTGGCAAAACGGCTGGGCGTGCCCGCGGTGCGCGCCGCCACGCGGCAGGCGATGCGGCTGATGGGCAGCCATTTTGTACTGGGCGAAACCATCGAGGCCGCGCTGGAACGGGCCGCGGCCGACCGGGCGCCGGCGCCGCGCTATTCCTTTGACATGCTCGGCGAAGGCGCGCGCACCGCTGACGATGCGACACGCTATTTCAATTCCTACGCCAGCGCGATTGAAGCGATCGGCCGCAGTGCCGGTCACCGGCCGCTGCCGGACCGGCCGGGCATCTCGGTCAAACTCTCGGCACTGCATCCGCGCTACGAGGCGGTCAGCCACGCCCGCGTGATGACCGAGCTGGTGCCGCGGCTGGTCGATCTCGCGCAACGGGCAAAAGCCCATGACCTCAATTTCACCGTCGATGCCGAGGAAGCCGACCGGCTCGAACTGTCGCTCGACGTGATCGCGGCGGCGCTCGGCGACACTTCGCTCAAGGGCTGGGACGGCTTTGGGCTCGCGATCCAGGGCTACCAGAAGCGCGCGAGCGAAGTGATCGATTACGCCGACAGCCTGGCGCGCGCGCTGGACCGCCGGCTGATGGTGCGGCTGGTCAAGGGCGCCTATTGGGACACCGAGATCAAGCGCGCGCAGGAGCGCGGCCTCGACGACTATCCGGTGTTCACCCGCAAGGCGATGACCGACCTCAACTACCTCGCCTGCGCGCGGCAATTGCTGGCGCTGCGGCCGCGGATCTTTCCGCAGTTCGCGACCCACAACGCCTTGACGGTCGCGACCATCCTCGAACTCACGGAAAACAGCGGCGGCTTCGAGTTTCAGCGCCTGCACGGCATGGGGGAAGCGCTCTACGCGCAACTCGGCCGCGACCGCCCCGAGCTTGCCTGCCGTACCTATGCGCCGGTCGGCAGCCACCGCGACCTGCTCGCCTATCTGGTGCGGCGGCTGCTGGAGAACGGTGCCAATTCGTCCTTTGTGGCGCTCGCCGCCGATGAAACGATTCCGGTGGCGACGCTGCTGCGCCGTCCGGCCGACATCGTCGGCAGCGCCGATCATGCCCGGCATCCGACGATTCCGCTGCCGCGCGATCTCTATCAGCCGCAGCGGCGCAATTCGCGCGGCATCGAATTCGGCGAACGTGCCGCATTGAGCGAATTGCTCGCGGCGGTCGCAGCCGGTCATGGCAAAGTCGATCGCGGAGCCGATATCGATCCTGTGGCCGCCGGCCGCCTGGTCGCCGCGGCGCGCGCGGGATTTTATGACTGGGACCGGAGGCCGGCCGACACGCGCGCCGCGATCTTGCAATACGCCGCCGATCTGCTCGAGCAGCGCCGCGCGCAGTTCATCGCGCTGCTGCAATCCGAGGGCGGCAAGACGCTGGACGACGCGCTTTCGGAAGTGCGCGAGGCGGCCGATTTCTGCCGCTACTACGCGGCGCAGGGCCGCAAATTGTTCGGCGACGGCGAAGCGATGCCGGGCCCGACCGGCGAGAGCAATATGCTGCGGTTGCGCGGCCGTGGCGCCTTCGTCGCGATCTCGCCGTGGAATTTTCCGCTGGCGATTTTTATTGGCCAGGTCACCGCGGCGCTGATGGCCGGCAATGCCGTGGTGGCAAAACCCGCCGAACAGACGCCGCTGATTGCGGCCGAGGCGATCCGGCTGCTGCATGAGGCCGGTGTCCCCGCTGCCGCGCTGCATCTGGCGCAAGGCGACGGCCGGATCGGCGCGGCGCTGGCGGCGCATCCCGATATCGCGGGCGTGGTGTTCACCGGATCGACCGAAGTGGCGCGCTCGATCAACCGCGCGCTTGCCGCCAAGGACGGCCCGATCGTGCCGCTGATCGCGGAGACCGGCGGCATCAATGCCATGATCGTCGATGCCACCGCGCTGCCCGAGCAGGTCGCCGACGACGTCATCACCTCGGCGTTCCGCTCGGCCGGCCAGCGCTGCTCGGCGCTGCGCCTGCTGTTCGTGCAGGACGACGTCGCCGACCGCATGATCGAAATGATCGCCGGCGCGGCGCGCGAACTGAAGATCGGCGATGTGAGTGACATTGCCGTGCAGGTCGGGCCGGTGATCGATGCGGAGGCCAAGCAGCGGCTCGACGCCCATATCGCGCGCATGAAGCAATCCGCGAAACTGCATTTTGCGGGCATCGCGCCCGCCGGCAATTACGTCGCGCCGCATATTTTCGAACTGGCAAGCGCCGGTGAGCTCACCGAGGAAGTGTTCGGACCGATCCTGCATGTGGTGCGCTACCGCGCCGACGCGATCGAATCCGTGCTGCGGTCGATCGAACGCTCGGGCTATGGGCTGACGTTCGGCATTCACTCGCGGATCGACGATACCGTCGACGACATGATCGCGCGGCTGCCGGTCGGCAACGTCTATGTCAACCGCAACATGATCGGCGCGGTGGTCGGCGTGCAGCCGTTCGGCGGCCATGGCCTGTCGGGCACCGGGCCCAAGGCCGGCGGCCCGCATTACCTGGCGCGGTTTGCCACCGAGCAGACGGTGACCATCAACACGGCCGCCGCCGGCGGCAACGCCGCGCTGCTGTCGGGGGATGATGTGTGAGTTCATTTCGTCATTGCGAGGAGCGTAGCGACGAAGCAATCCAGGGCCACACGTGGAGCACTGGATTGCTTCGCTTCGCTCGCAATGACGGAGAGACATACGTTCTCATTCTCGCGACACACTGCGCCCGAGTTTTACAAATCGTTCGCGTCCTCCAAACAAGAGGGCGCAGGGAAGACCGGGTGCGCGCTGCACCCGCGGTCTCGTGTGCATTGATGCACAAAGAAATGCGCACACGAGCATACAGGTTCAGCGGAAACACTCCGGCCTTCCCTGCGCAATGGCTCTACGACTTATACGTGCTCTCCCTGGTGAATCGGAGCCTCTTGCCACCATCGCCCCCGAGAGGCGTTAGCCTCTCAGGGACTTGACGCCAGCATTCCGGGCGTCGGGACCACACGCTTTCGCCGTGCGCGCCATATCACTCGCCTTGTGACACGACGCGCCCATCGCTCCCCGCGCCCAACGTTTCGTGACGGTCGACACGCCCCTCTTGCGGGCACGGGATACGCACTAAAAGCCGGTGATTTGGGTCGGGATAAAACGGAAATATTTTTTTCAAAGGGGCTGGACAGACAACCCAAATCAGCTTCGAGCCTCGCGTGAATTTCGATCTTACGCGCAAGCGGTTTTCCTAAACCTCGCCCCGCGCTTGCGGGGAGAGGTCGAAATTCGCCAACGGCGAATTTCGAGTGAGGGGCGAGGCACGGGGTCCGACAAAAGCTCAGCATTCGCAGGAAGCGCCCCTCACCCCGACCCTCTCAGAGCGAGCTTTGCTCGTCTCGCCCCCGCGAGGCGGGGAGAGGGAGAAAAAACCGCCGTTGCATCCGCTGCCCAACATGGGTCAAATGGCATCTCAACTCACTCGTTCGCGGCACTAATTCCAGCACACGGACAAAATGACAAAACGTCACGGGAGCGAACTCGTTATGGAAGACGGCATTTTCGAAGGCCTCAAAGTACTGGACTGCGCGAGTTTCATCGCTGCGCCCGCGGCCGCGACCGTGCTGTCGGATTTCGGCGCCAGCGTCATCAAGATCGAGCCGCCGGGCTCGGGCGATCCCTATCGCAATCTGCCGAACCTGCCGGGCTATCCGCGCAGCGAGCACAACTTCGCCTGGATGCTGGAATCCCGCAACAAGCGCAGCCTGGCGCTCGACCTCTCGAAGCCGGAGGGCCAGGCGGTACTGCACCGGCTCGCCATGGAAGCCGACGTCTTCATCACCAATTTTCCGCCGGCGGTGCGCGGCCGGCTCGGCATCTCCTGGGCCGAGCTTTCGCCGCTCAATCCGCGGCTGATCTATGCCTCGTTCACCGGCTACGGCGAAAAGGGCGAGGAGGCCAACAAGCCCGGTTTCGACAGCAACGCCTACTGGGCGCGCTCGGGGCTGATGGATCTGGTGCGCGCGGAGACCAACACCACGCCGGCGCGTTCGGTCGCCGGCATGGGCGATCATCCCTGCGCCATGGCGCTGTATGGCGCGATCGTCACCGCGCTCTACAAGCGCGAGCGCACCGGCAAGGGCTCGCATGTCTCCTCGAATTTGATGGCCAACGGCGTCTGGGCCAATGGCGTGCTGGCGCAGGCCAAACTATGCGGCGCGAAATTTTCGGAACGGCGGCCGCGCGAGCACGCGCTCAATGCGGTGACCAATCACTACAAATGCCGCGACGGACGCTGGCTGATCCTGTCATTGCTCAACGAGGAACGGCAATGGCCGGCACTGACAAAATGCCTGGGCCGCGAGGATCTCGCCACCGACACGCGCTTTGCCACCAAGGCCGACCGCCACGCCCGCTCGCTGGAACTGATAAAGCTGTTCGACGAAATCTTCGCCACCAAGGATCTCGCCGACTGGCGCAAGCGGCTCGACGGCAACGGCCTGGTGTTCGGCGTGGTCGGCATCCTCGACGACATCCCGACCGACCGGCAGATGCTCGACAACGACGTGCTGCTGCCGTTCGAGGGCGACAAGCTGTTGACCATCAACAGCCCGATCTGGGTCGACGGCAGCGCCAAGAAAGCGCCGCGGCGTCCGCCCGGCCTTGGCGAGCACTAGCGACGAGGTGCTGCGCGAAGCCGGCTATGACGACGCCGCGATCCGGCAACTGCGCGCGTCGGGCGCGGTCGCCTGATGCCGCGCTACCGGCTGCATTATTTTCCCGAGTCGGGAAACAGCTACAAGCTGGCGCTGATGCTGACGCTGTGCGGCCAGAGCTTCGAGCCGGTCTGGACCGATTTCGGCGGCGGCGTCACCCGCACGCCGCAATGGCGGCGCGACGTCAATGCCATGGGCGAGATCCCGGTGCTGGAAGTCGACGGCGAGCGGCTGACCCAGACCGCGCCGATCCTGTTGGATCTCGCCGAGCAATATGGCCGGTTCGGCGGCGAAACCGCGAACGAAAAATTCGAGGTGCTGCGCTGGCTGTTCTGGGACAACCACAAGCTCACCGGCTATATGGCGACCTACCGGTTCGCCCGGACTTTTACCAAAAATTCCGACCCGCAGGTGCTGGCCTATTTCCGCAAGCGGCTCGACGATTTCCTCGGCATCCTCGAAGCGCAGGTGGCCCACAACGCCTTTGCGATCGGCGAGCGGCCGACCATCGCGGATTTTTCGATGATGGCGTATCTGGCGTTTCCATCCGACGAGACCGGCTATGATTTTGCGACAAGCCATCCGGCCGTGCACGCCTGGCTGCAACGCATCGCCGCGCTGCCCGGCTGGCGCTCGGCCTATGATTTGCTGCCGGGCAAAAGGTTGCCGCATTACGCGTAGGGCGCGCGGAGCAGACCTCCTCCCGCGCGTCATTCCGGGGAGCGCACTTGCGCGAGCCCGGAATCCATAGCCGCGCGTGGGGCACTGTATTGGTTCGACTACGCTTCGCACTGAACACGGCACGGGGCGTATGGATTTCGGGCTCGCGCTCCGCGCGCCCCGGAATGACGGCTTTAATTATTATGCAACACCACCCAGCCGACCGCGGCGAGGCCGATGATGACGGCAACCGCGATCGCCCAGGTCGAGACCCGGATATCGCCGGTGGTCTGCCGCTCGGCTTCGTTCTCGGCGATCTCGCGGTTGCGCGCCTTGTCCTCTTCCGCGTGTTTCATCGCCCGCCCCTGCCGTTTCAGCGGCGCCGTCCGGCCGGCGCCACGCGGATCGATTCTACCCTACACGCCGGCCGTCGTCGATGGACGCAACGCGGCCTCGAACGCCGCCTGCGGCTCGGCGGCGCTGCCGCCCATGCCGGCGAGCCGGCTCAGCGCCAGCGCGGCCAGCGCCGCGCAGAGGGCGGCGCCCGCCGCTGTCATAAAAACTTCAGCCGCGCTCCACTTCAGGCTCAGCAAGATGCCGCCGACCAGCGGGCCGATGATGGAGCCGACCCGGCCGATGCCGAGCGCCCAGCCGACGCCGGTCGCCCTGACCGCGGTCGGATAGTATCCGGCCGCCAGGGCGTTGGCGGCGATCTGGCCGCCGACCACGCAGAACCCGGAGACGAAGATCGCCAGCGTCGCCAGAATGGCCGAATGACTGAGATGGCCGATCGCGCCGATCGCGAACACCGCGATGAAATAGACCAGCGCCAGCGCGCGAAACGAGAAGCGGTCGATGATGCGGCCGAGCGCGAAGGTTCCGACGATGCCACCGACCTGCAGCATCGAGCCGATCAGCGCGGCTGCCGAGACCGACGCGCCGAGGTCGTTGAGAACCGTGGGCAACCAGTTCGACAGGAAATAGAGGTCGAGCAGGCTCATGAAGAACACCACCCACAGTAACAGCGTGGCGGGCGTTCTGCGGCTGCGAAACAGATGCAGCACCGGAATGCCTGATAGTGCCGGCTCGTCGACGAAGAAACGCGTCGCGGCGGTGAAGCCGGCCTTCGGGCCGATCAATCGCAGCAATTCGGCGACGCGTTGCGGGGCGCGGCCGGCGAGCACCAGGAAGCGCACCGATTCCGGCAACTGCCACGCCAGGACCGGAACCAGCAGCAGCGGCGCCACGCCGCCGACCACGAACACCGAGCGCCAGCCGAATGCCGGAATCAACGCCGCCGCGATCAGGCCGCCGAGCGCCGCCCCCACCGAGAAGCCGCAGAACATGATCATCACCATGGTGGCGCGGCGGCGGCGCGGATTGAACTCGGACGTCATCGCGATCGCGTTCGGCATCGCGCCGCCGAGGCCGAGCCCGGTCAGAAACCGGATCGCCAGCAAGCCATCGACATCCCGGACGAAGGCGGTGGCAAAGCTGCCGAGCCCGAACGCCAGGGTCGAGAAGATGATGATCTTCCTGCGGCCGATGCGATCGGCCAGCGGGCCGAACAGCAGCGCGCCGATCATCAGGCCAAACAGGCCGGCAGAGAACACCGGGCCGAGCGCGGCCTTGGTCAGATGCCATTCGCCGGCCAGCGACGGCGCGACATAGCCGATCGCCGTGGTATCGAAGCCGTCGAGGAACAGCACCGCCGCGCAGGTCGCCAGCAGCTTGAGCTGAAACGGCCCGACCGGCTGCTGGTCGATGAATTCGACGACGTCGATCGCCGGCGCCGAGCCCTGATGGTCCGAGATCGCCATGATGTCCCTCCCCCGATGCGTCATGCTGCGGACCTTGGCGGCCCGTCTTGTTGACGCCACTGATATTTGTTCTCGTCATTGCGAGCGAAGCGAAGCAATCCAAAGTCACAAACGAGGACTGGATTGCTTCGCCGCTGCGCTCCTCGCAATGACGAACTCAAAAGCTCGCAATGACACTTAGGCGAATTCTCCGCCCAATCCCCTACCCGCGCAATGCCTCCTTCGAATAACCGGCGATCCGCTTGTAGCCTTCGGACAGCGCGACCAGTTCGTCGCGGCTGATGACGTCCTCGATCGCGGCGAACGGCCGGTCATGGGTGCGCTCGAACACTTCGCGCAGGATGGCGTCGGGCGGGTTGGAGCGGTTGGTCAGCACGATGCGGGTGGTGGCCTCCAGCCGCTGCTTCTGGTAGGCGGCGAGCGCGGCGACCGGATCGGCATGTTCGAGCAAGGCCTGGGTCAGCGCCCGCGCGTCCAGGATGGCTTGCCCTGCGCCATTGGAGCCGCGCGGCACCATCGGATGCGCGGCATCGCCGAGCAATGTCACGCGGTCGAAACTCCAGCGCGGCAGCGGATCCTGGTCGATCATCGGAAACTCGAGCACGCTGTCGGCGGCGCGAATGAAGGCCGGCACGTCGAGCCAGTCGAAATGCCAATCGGAAAACGGGCCGATGAAATCATCGATCGAGCCGGGCCGGTTCCAGTCGCGCTTGCGGTAGACCGGCGTTTCGATTTCCGCGACCCAGTTGATCAGCTGCAGGCCGTCGGCGCCGGCGGCGCGGATCGGATAGATCACCATCTTGCCGTGCGACATCCAGCCCGCGCGCACCATGCTGGCGCCCGACAGCATCGGCTTCCAGCGCGTCACGCCGCGCCACATGTTGATCCCGGAATAACGCGGCTCGCCTTCGCCAGGGAAAAACTGTTTTCGGATCGCCGAATTGATGCCGTCGCAGGCGATCGCGGCGCGGCCGCGCACGGTGGTGCGGTTGGCGCCGCCCGGCCCGTCGGAAAAATGCACGCTGACGCCGGCGGCATCCTGCTCGACGCCGAGGCAATGATGGTGGGTCACCACCCGGTCGGCGCCGGCGCGGGCGCGAAACGCATCGAGCAGCAGCATCTGCAGGTCGCCGCGATGGATCGAGAATTGCGGCTGCTGATACCCGGCGGCGCGGCCGAGCGGCTCCTGATAGATCAATTGCCCGAAGCGGTTGAAGAAGGTGGCGTCCCTGGTCTCGATCGCGATTTTGGCCAGCGCCGGCTCGAGGCCGAGCGCGGCGAGTTCTTTGGTCGCATGCGGCAGCAGATTGATGCCGACGCCGATCGGGCGGATCTCCGCCGCGGATTCAAACACCCGGCAGGGAATGTTGGCGGCGTGCAGCGCCAGCCCGAGCGTCAGGCCGCCGATGCCGCCGCCTACGATGAGGATGTCGTCCATGTTTCCGTCCCGGCGCCCGCATGGGGATCGGTTATTTTGACCGGATCAAACAGATTAGTAAGCCTACTGTCAATCTTGGCCGAGGGTGGTGTGCGGGGACGCTTTTCTGGAGCGTGGCAAGTTAACGCGACGTTCCCCGGATGCAGCGCAGCACGCCGCCTTCGGCGTGATGCGCTGCTGATCCGGGGTCCAGTGCAATGCCAGCGGCTGGGTCCCGGTTCTGCGGAGCAGCGCTGAAGACGCGCTGCACCGCGCCCGGGACACGAGTGCGCACTACCTACCTCGTCTTCACAAAACACATTCCCATCCGCGAGGTTTTGTCGACGACCTGGCAGGCCAGACCCGCGGCACAGGTCCACGCTGCAAAGCTGCGGTCGTTATCCTTGGCGGCGCCCGGCGCGTAGCAATGGGCGCCCCAGCCGTCGCCATATTCGGTGCCGGCAAGTTCGGTCGAGCCACGCGATTGCGGCCGGCTGGAAAAGCCTCGAGAAAAATCCGGCGTCCTGCCGTCGCGGATCGCGGCCAGGATATCGCGGCGCCGGACCTGGTCGCCGAAGAAATGCGGCGAGCCCGGCACGATGGTCGCGTTGTCGGGTTTTGGCGCCAGCCAGTCGACGCCGGGGAAATGGAAGCCGCCGATGCCGCGGGTCTGGTGGCAGCCGGAGCAGGTGATGTCGTTGAGCCGGCGCTCGAAGCCCGCCACCGAACGGATATTTTGCGCGGGCATGCCGCGCTCGGCGGCCTGCTTGAGGGCCGCGACCACGTCGTGCTCGCTGAACAGCGATTTGCCACCGCCGTCGTCGCCTTCGGTCAGGCCGAATTCCGGCTGCAGTTTTGAGACCGAAAATCCCACCGGCGTGATCGCAACCGCGCCGGTCGCCAGGAATTTTTCCGGGATCACAATCGTGCCGCGGTCGAGCTCGCTGAAATGCTCCGGTTTCGAGCAGCCACGCCTTGAATTCACGCCCGAGATTTTCATCCGCCATGATCCGCGCGCGATCGATCTGGTTTTCCAGCGGCGCTTGTTCGAACGCTTTTGTCCGTGCGTTGTAGTCGAACACTTTCAGCAGATAGTCGGTGCGGAAATCCCGCGTCGGCGATTTTGTCACGTGGGAAATCTGGATATTGGTCTCGAGCCGAAAGACGTCGGCCGGATCGATCAGGTCGAGCGGACCGTCTTTGGCGGTCAGTTTGTCCGCCAGCGCCACTCCGCTCAGCGATAAGTCGCCCGCGGCCAGCCAGCGCCGCGCGATTTCCGCGCAGGTGACGGCCGCATGATCGCCCTTGGCCTTGAGCACGACATTGAGCGTCATCGGCAGCCGCGGCGAAGCCAGGCTGTCGGCGGCCTGCGCGACGTCGGTCGGGATCAGCCGATAGATCAGCCTGACCTCACCGCAGGCGTCGGGCGAGACATAGGCACGGTCCATCCGGTTGACGATGCCCGACAGCACGAAGCGCGTATTGGCCGAATAAAGCTGCGCCCGATCGAACAGTTGAAAGTCAAAACCATCGCCGACGCCGATGGTGGCGTTCGGCAACTCCGTTTTGTGGGCGGCGATGTAGCGATCGAACTCGGCGTCGATCGCGCGGCGGACCGGCGCCATCGACGGCAGGGCGAACAATTCGCTGTCGGCGAGCGGCGTATCGGCCGATCGTTCGCCCGCGAGAATGTGCCCGAGACCGAACCGGCCGTGATCGAGCTCACGCAACGCGCCCGGATCGGTGATCGCCGCGCCGCGTTCCAGCGCTGGTGGCTCGGCGCGCGCCGGCGGGGCGCAGCACGCGAGCAGCAGCAGCAATGGCAACAGGGATCGAACGCCTGGTCGAAAGCTTTGGCTCATACCGGACTAACACCGCCTCACGACGCCTATTCAAGCGTCCCGCGGTGCTGTCTGGAACCCGAAAATAGCCAAAAAGCGGCGGCGGTTTTGTTAGCGTGCGACGATCAGGCCGCGGCTGGTGACCACGACCCAGCGGCCGTCCTGACGGCGGACCGCATCGATGCGGCCAAGGCCGGGCACGACATCGCCGGCGTAAACCTCGTAGACGCCCTGGCGGCCTTCGATCAGCGCGCCACCACGGCTGACGTCCTGCAGCACCCAGCTGTCGATGACCGGCAGGCGGCCGACCTCGGGTTTGGCGTCGGCCTTGGATGCCGCGACAGCCGCCACCTGGGCCGGCGCGGCTGATGGCGTGATCGTTCCGGTGACTTCCTTCGCCGCTTGCGGGGCTACGGCAGCGACCGGCGTCGCCGGCGGCGTCACGTGAGGCTTTTCGACCGCTTCGCCGAGCTTGGCGAGTTTCGCAGCAGATTCGGCCTGCGCCTTCTCGAGCTTGTCGAGGCGGTCGCTGGTCTTGTTGAATTGGCTCATGCCCATCTTGGAAGTGTGCTCGACGCCGGCCTTCAGCGCCACGACGTCGGCATCGATCCGCGCCATCGAAGTTTCCAGGCCGGAATTGCCTGACGGTGCGACGGCGGCATCGTTGCTCGCAAAATGCTGCAGGCTGGCGGTCGCCATGGCGCCGCCAAGCGCACCGGCAATCGCCGCCAGCGCGACGACCGCTGCCAGTGCGGCGAGCCGGCGCTTGCCGAACATGCCCTGCCCGGGTTCGGATTGCGCCTGCGCTCCGGCATCGTCGTGGTTCCAGCCGCGGTCGGCGGCCGACATGATCAAGAGCTTGCCCGTCGGCTTTGGCGCCTCAGGCTTGGCCGTGTCCTTGACGGTTTCCTTGGCTGCCTCCTTGGCAGCCTCGACCTTCGGCGCGCTCGTTTCAGGCACAGCACTGGCAGGGGCCTGATCGGGCACCAGGCTCGCGGCCTCGGCGTCGACCGGCGCCGAACTCGCGGCGGCGGCATCCGGCGAGGCGGAAATGGACGAATTGGCAACAATCGGCGCGGCGCCGGTGGAACCGGTTTCACCGCTGGTCTGCTCGGTCTGTTCGCTCACGGCGCATTCTCCCGAATGAGTTGACCATTTGGTAACTTTCATTGCTTGCCAAATCGTTACCGGCCCGGCGGCTTACCGAAATTTTAGGAACTCGTCCGGCCGGCCAGCCCCGCGGCCGGCCGATGCGGCATTGCGGCAAATCCGTGAAACTCACGACTTTGTGGGGCGTTTCCGCCGTCGCATTTCGCGATTAACATGGCAAAGCGAGCCAGCCAGAAGGCTTGAGGAAACGCTATGGCCATCGAAAAATGCATCAACGAATTTGATGTCGGCGCCATCATCTTCGAGGAAGGCTCGACCGGGCGCGAACTGTTCGTGGTGCTCGACGGCCGGATCGACATCGTCAAGCTCGATGGCGCCACCAAAACCCTGATCGTGACGCTCGGCAAGGGCGAATTCTTCGGCGAGATGGCCGTGATCGACGGCTCGGCACGTTCGGCCACCGCGATCGCGGCGGCGCCGAACACCCGTGTGATGCGGATCAATCATGCGCGCTTCGTCTATCTGGTCAGCCAGCAGCCGGCGTTCGCGCTGATGGTGATGGACGCGCTCAGCAAGCGGCTGCGGGCGTCCAACGCGATGCATTTCCGGGCGCCCGCGTTATGAGCGAGCGCAAGCCGAGCCCGTTTCCGGTGCTTCGCGACAACGCGACCTGCTCGCTGATCCAGGCGGCCGAGGACGTCTATCAAATCCGGTTCAAGAACCGCGCCGCCAACGCCTATCTGGTGCGCGGCAGGTCGCGCACCATCATGATCGACGTCGGGCTGTCCTCGAACTATTTGGCGCTGCTCGAATGCCTCGAACAGGTCGGCTGCCCGCCCGACAAGATCGACATGGTGGTGCTCAGCCACGAGCATCTCGATCACATCGGCGCGGCCTATCATTTCGGCGGCCGCACCCTGATCGCCGCGCATCGCCTCGCCGCCAACAAGATCATGCTGCGCGACGACTTCTCGATGCTGCGCAAGATGTTCAACGAGCCGGACGTTCCGATCAATGTCGACATCTGGCTGGAGGAAGGCAATCTGCTCGACCTCGGCAACTTCCGCCTCAGCGTGATGTACACGCCGGGCCATACCTCGGCCTGCATCAGCCTGTTCGATCATGAACAGGGATTGCTGTTCGCCGCCGACACCTTGATGCCGGGCGGCGTGATGGGCGGCGTGTTCGGCTCGGGCAGCATCAGCGACTACATCCAGTCGCTCGAGCGGCTGAAGGGGCTGAATTCCAAAATCCTGCTGTCGGGACACGGCCGGCTGTCCGACACGCCGCAGGACGACGTGCGGATCGCGCTGCAGCGTTCGCACGCGCTGCTGTCGGACACCGCGCAACTGTTCGATGCGCTCGACGCGCGGTCGAATTTCGAGCCGATCATGCAGTCGGTGCGCGACCTCAACAAGCTCGACGACGGCTGAGCCGCCCTCTCCCGGTTTGACAAACCGCCGGACAGGCTGTTCAAAAGCAGCAACGAAAATCATGGGGAGCGAAGCCATGAAACTGT
The DNA here is from genome assembly GCA_963699465.1 of uncultured Alphaproteobacteria bacterium. Taxonomy (GTDB): domain Bacteria; phylum Pseudomonadota; class Alphaproteobacteria; order Rhizobiales; family Xanthobacteraceae; genus Bradyrhizobium. The sequence goes on along the minus strand of CAVOTZ010000040.1, from coordinate 153,341 downwards.
ACAACTCGATCGGGCCCAACCCGCGCATCGTCCGCATGTTCATGGCGGAGAAGGGCATCGAGATGCCCCGGCAGACCGTCGACCTGCGCAAGGGCGAAAATCGCGCAGGCCGAGCATCTCAAGCGCAATCCGCACGGCCAGATGCCGACGCTCGAGCTCGACGACGGCAGCTATCTGTCGGAGATCACCGCGATCTGCGAATATCTCGAGGAGAAAAATCCTGCGCCGCCGATGATCGGGGCACCGCCGAACAGCGCGCCGAATGCCGGATGTGGACCCGGCGCGTCGATCTCAACATCTGCGAGCCGCTCGCCAACGGCTACCGCTTCGGCGAAGCGCTGAAATTCTTCGAGAAGCGGATTCCCTGCGCGCCGGAAGCCTCGCCCGGCCTGAAGATGATCGCGCAAAACCGGCTGCAATGGCTCAACGGCCAGATCGCCGGCAAGGAATATCTCTGCGGCAACGCGCTTCACGCTCGCCGACATCCTGCTGTATTGCTGGCTCGATTTCGGCGGCCAGGTCGGCCAGCCGCTGGATCCCGCCAACGCCAATATCGCGGCATGGTTCGCCCGTGTCGGCGAGCGGCCATCGGTGAAGGCGTAAGGGCTCAAGCGCGTGTCCCGGACGCGGTGCAGTGCCCTTGCGGTGCACCGCAGAGCCGGGACCCACCCGCACAACGTGGGCCCCGGATCAGCAGCGCATCACGCCGCAAGTGCGACGCGCTGCGCTGCATCCGGGGCACGATGCCTCTGGATTACATCACCACCGGCGCATCGGGCAGTTCGTTCGGGCCCGTGCCCTGCGCGGGAAAATACCGCGCCAGCTGCCGCGACACCGCCGCGATGCCGCGGATCGACGCCGCTGCCGAAATTTCCGCGCCTTGAAGTCGGTTTCCATGTCGGCGCAGATTTTTGCCCAGCCGGCGGCGCCGACCTTGGCGTCGATGCCGCGATCGGCGACGATCTCGACCTGGCGATCGGCCAGCAGCAGATAGATCAGCACGCCGTTGTTGTGGGCGGTGTCCCAGATCCGCAGTTGCGAAAAAATATCCAGCGCGCGCTCGCGCGCCGACTGATCGCGGAACAGCGGCGCGCCGTCGAGCGCGCCTTCCACGACAAAGCGGACCTGGCCGGAATGCGTGGCCTCGCCGGCCTTGATCGCCTGCTCGATCGCGGCCAGCACGGCTGGCGGAAACATGCCGCCGCGCCCGCCAGCGATGCTCGAGAAGATGCTTGCCGATGCGCCTGATGCCCATAGCTCTCTCTACCAGCTTCCCGACGCGCCGCCGCCGCCGAAACTGCCGCCGCCGCCGCTGAAGCCGCCGCTGTCGCTCGAACTGCTCGCAACTCCGAGCCGCCGCCACCGCTGGAACCGCCGACCGCCCGACCAGCCGCCCCTGCCGCGCGGACGACGGCCGCGTCGTGATGGCATCGCTGAACATCGTGAAGAGCGACGCGACGAGCGCCGGCGATGGCCGCGAAGATCAGCGATCCCATGATGATACCAGGCCAACAGCGCCGATCGATGCCGCCGGTCGGCAGCCGACGCCGATCAGCCGGCCCAACACGCGGCGCAACAGACCGCCGACGACGAGCACGCCGATGATGACGAATGGATTGATCGGATTGAAGAATGGCAGAATCCGAGTTCGTCCGAACTCTGCCGCTGATGGCCGCGGCGGCGGCGCCGGCAGCGGCTCGCCGTCGATCACACCGATGATGCGGTCGACGCCGTGCGGAAATCCCGCCGGCAAAATCGCCGCTCGTGAATTTCGGCGTGATGATCTCGTCGATGATGCGCCTGGAGGTGACGTCGGTCAGCGCGCCTTCGAGGCCGTAGCCGACCTCGATGCGCAGCTTGCGGTCGTTCTTGGCGACGACGAGCAGGATCGCGCCGTCGTCGATCTTCTTGCGCCCGATCTTCCAGGCCTCCGCGACCCGGATCGAATATTGCTCGATGGTCTCCGGCTGCCGTGGTCGGCACGATCAGCACCGCGATCTGGCTGCCCTTTCGCGCTTCGAGATCTTTGAGGGTCTGGGTCAGCGCGGCGATATCGTCGCTCGACAGCGTGCCGGTCTGGTCGACCACCCGCCCGGTCAGCGGCGGCACCGCGACGATCGCGCCCGGAACGCCGCGAAGGCCCAGCACAGCAGCAGCGCAACGAGTGGAGGCTCTTGCAGCGTTCATCGCGCGGGTCCGGTTGCCGCTATCTGGTGGCCGCGGGCGCTGCAGTGCGCGGCGGATTGAAATCCACTTTCGGCGCGGTCGAAATTTCCTTTTCATTGTCGACCGTGAAATTCGCCTTCTCCTTGTATCCGAACACCATCGCGGTCAGGTTGGTCGGAAAGGTGCGGATGCCGACATTGTAGTCCTGCACCGACTTGATGTAGCGGTTGCGCGCCACGGTGATGCGGTTTTCGGTGCCTTCGAGCTGCGACATCAGATCGTGGAACAGCGCATCCGACTTGAGCTGCGGATAGTTCTCGGTGACGACCAAGAGCTTCGACAGCGCGCTTGAGAGTTCGCCCTGGGCGGCCTGGAATTTCGCGAAGGCGCCGGGATCGTTGACCAGTTCGGGCGTCGCCTGGATGCTGCCGACCTTGGCGCGGGCATTGGTGACGCCGAGCAGCACGTCCTTTTCCTGCTGCGCAAAGCCCTTCACCGAATTGACCAGATTGGGCACCAGATCGGCGCGGCGCTGATACTGGTTCAGCACCTCGGACCATGCCGACTTGACCTGCTCGTCATTGGTCTGGATGGCATTGTAGCCGCAATTGGTCAGGCTCAACGTCGCCAGCGCCGCCAGCACGGTCAATAATTTTCGCATCGAATCCTCCTGCGAGTAGGTGCGCAACGGTATCAGAATGGTTCAATGTCGGTGGAAGAATTATGGCTTGTCATTCCGGGGCGTGCGAAGCACGAGCCCGGAATCCATAGCCCCTGTGCCCATGATCAACATTAATCGACCGTCCCACCGAAACATCAAGACAGGGGTTATGGATTCCGGGCTCGCGCAAGAGCGCGCCCCGGAATGACGGCGAGCTAGTTCAAGTAGCTCTCGCCGCCTTGGCTTCCCGGATCGCCTGCCAGACCTTGTGCGGGGTCAGCGGCGTATTCAGGGTCTTGATGCCGAGTTCGCTGAGCGCGTCCATCACGCCGTTGGCGATGCAGGGCGGGCCGCCGATCGCGCCGGATTCGCCGCAGCCCTTGGCGCCCAGCGGATTGGTGCGGCAGGGCGCGGAATCATCCAGCGTGACGGCAATCGGCGGAATGTCGTCGGCGCGCGGCACGCAGTAGTCCTGGTAGCTCGCGGTCAACAGCTGGCCTTCCCGATCGTAGGACACGCCTTCGTAGAGCGCCTGCCCGATGCCCTGGGCGACGCCGCCGTGAACCTGCCCGGTCACCAGCATCGGATTGACCGCGACGCCGACGTCGTCGACCGTGGTGTAGCGCACCACCTTGCTGACGCCGGTCTCCGGATCGATCTCGACTTCGCAGATATGGGTGCCGTTCGGCCAGCTCGGACCGTCGACCTCGCCTTCGCTGTCGACGCTGAGTTTTGCGCCATTCTGCTTTTTCGCGATGTCGAACAGCCCGATGCGCTTGTCGGTGCCGACCACCGTGAGCCAGCCGTCGCGATATTCGATATCCTCGACCGAGGCCTCCAGCAGGTTGGAGGCTTTCTCGCGGGCCTTCGCGATCAGATCGTTGGTCGACACCGCGACCGCCGTGCCGCCGACGAACAGCGAGCGCGAGCCGACGCTGCCGAATCCGATCGCCAGATCGGTGTCGCCCTGCACCACGTCGATCTTGTCCATGGGTACGCCGAGCGAGGCCGCGACCATCTGCGAGTACGTCGTCTGCAGCCCCTGCCCCATCGCCATGGTGCCGGAATGCAGCACCACGCGGCCTTCGGCGGTGGCGTGCAGGCTGACCTTTTCGGTATGCGCGCGACCGCCGGTCCACTCGATGTAGCTGGTGAGGCCGCGGCCGTAGAGCAGGCCCTTTTTCTTCGCCGCCTTCTTGCGCGCGGCAAAGCCGTTCCAGTCCGCCAGATCCGAGGCGCGCTCCAGCATGTGCGCAAACGCGCCCGAAGTCGTAAACCTGGCCGACGGCGTTGGTGTAGGGCAGTTGCGCCGGCTTGATGTAGTTGACCTTGCGGATGGTGCGCGGGTCCATGCCGATCTGGCGCGCGGCGGCATCCATCAGCCGCTCGACGATGAACACGCCTTCCGGCCGGCCCGCGCCGCGATAGGCGCCGACCGGGGCGGTGTTGGTCATCACCGCCTTGATCTCGTAATGCACCAGCGGCAGATCGTAGACGCCGGACTGCACGAACGGCCCGAGCACCAGCGGAATGATCGCGCCGGTGCCGGTGAGATAGGCGCCGGTGCCGCCGAGCGAACGCACCCGATAGGCCAGCACCCGGCCCTTGGCGTCGAGCGCGAATTCGCCCGTCGAGGTCAGGTCGCGGCCATGGGTGCCGCCGACGAACTCGTCGGTGCGGTCGCCGCGCCAGCGCACCTTGCGCCCGAGTTTGACCGCGGCGTAGGCGACGATGCCGTCTTCGGGATAGAGGCTGGTCTTCTGCCCGAAACCGCCGCCGATGTCGCCGACCAGCACGCGCACACTCTCCTTCGGCCGCTTCAGCACCGCTTCGGCGAGCAGGTCGCGGGTCGAACCCGGGGTCTGCGACTGGGTATAAAGCATCAGCCGTCCGGACGCCTTGTCGACCTCGGCGATGGTCGAGCGCGGCTCCATCGCGGAGGGCACCAGCCGCTGGCTGACCAGATCGAGCGAGACTTTATGCGCGGCGCTGGCGAACGCGGCCTCGACCTTGGCGGCATCGCCATAGCTCATCGCGGCCGCGATATTGTCGGGCACCTCCGCCCACACCGCCGGCGCGCCGGGCTTGATCGCCTCGGCGGGATCGACCACCGAGGGCAGCGTTTGATAGTCGATCGCGATCGCCTCGGCCGCGGTCTGCGCCGCGACCCGCGAGGTCGCCACCACGGCGGCGATCGGCTCACCGGCAAAGCGCACCAGCTCATGCGCCAGCAACCGCCGCGGCGGCGCGGTCATCGCGGAGCCGTCCGGCCGTTTGAACACCAGGAGCGTCGGCAGCGTGCCGATGTCGTCGGCGACCAGATCGGCGCCGGTATAGACCGCTTCCACGCCCGGCATCGCCGGCCGCGGCGCTGGTGTCGATGGAGAGGATTTTGGCATGGGCATGCGGCGAGCGCAGCACGTGCAGCCACAGCGCGCCGTCTTCCGGCTTGTCGTCGATGAACAGCCCCTTCCCGGTCAGGAGCCGCTGGTCTTCGAGACGCTTGACCGGCTGGCCCGCACCGAAACGCATATTGCCGGGAAGAATATTCATCAGTTTTTCCTTGCAGTCTTTTGCTGGTCTTTTGTTGGATTGGGTCGGGTTTTAGCGGGTTTTGGGCTCAAAACAATCACCGTCATTCCGGGACACGCGCCTTCGCGTAGGCCCGGAATCCATTAACCCCTGTGCTCTTGTTCAAGGCGGAATGACGTCACCACAAAACATCGCCACAGGGGTTATGGATTCCGGGCCTGCGCCTTACGGCGCATCCCGGAATGACGGCGTGGTGGTATGCAGCCGGCGTGCCAATCACCCGATATCGCGCAGCACGGCTTCGACCGCCCCGCGCTGCTCGGCGGTCAGCGGCGTCTGGGGTGCGACGGGATCGCCGACGTCGTAGCCCTGGATCGAAAGCCCGGCCTTGATGCAGGCCGCAAGGTTGTACCGCGCGAAAACTTCGTTGATGCGCCATAGCCGCCGCTGCAGCGCCATTGCCTCGTCCCAGCGCTTCTGCTTGCAGAGATCGTAGAGCGCAACGCTCTGGCGCGGCATGAGGCAGGCCGGCCCCGCCATCCAGCCGACGCCGCCGATCAGCATTACCGCCGCCGGGATGTGCGCGGACGCGGAAAACACCTTGATGCCGTCGCCGCAGCGATTGAGGATCGACAACAGCCGCCCGGTATTGGTGGAGGCATCCTTGATGTAGCCGATGCGCGGATGGCCCGAGAGTTTTGCGATTACATCCAGCGTCAAGTCCGAGCGCTGGAATTGCGGGTTGGTGTAGATCACGACGGGAATGTCGACCGCGTCCGCGATGGCGCGGAAGTAGGATTCGACCTGCGCATCGCCGAGCGGAAAATACGCCTCCAGGATCGCCAGGATGCCGTCGGCGCCGAGTTTTTGGTACGCCTTGGCCTGCGCCACCGCGTCCACCGTCGAAGTCGAGGCCACGCCGGCGACCACCGGCACCCGGCCTTTTGCCGCTTCGATCGTGGCCTGCACCACCGATGTGCGCTGGCTCTGGTTCAGATAGGCGAACTCGCCGGTCGAGCCCAGCGGCGTCAAGCCATGAACGCCGGATTTGATCAGATCGTCGCAGAGCCGGCCCAGCACGTCGGTGCGGACCTTGCCGCCGGAATCGCGTCGGCGACACCAGATAGGGAAACACGCCGTGAAATTCCGCCATCAAACGCGCCCCGGAAAACCCTTGACCTGTAATTCGGAGTCTCTCTGGCGTGTGCCGGCAGGTAAGTCAATCGCGGGGCGGAACCGCCGCGGGCGGCGCGTTTAAGTGACTGATATCACACCGTCAGCTCAAGCTTTGCCGTTAGAAGGACGGGTGATATCCTCCGGGGTCCGCCTTCGGGAAACGCCATGCGCGCCTGTGCCGCCGCCCTTTTTGCCATATTGGCCTTTTGCGCCGCCAGTCAGGCGGCCTGGGCCGACAAGCGCGTGGCGCTGGTGGTCGGAAACTCGGGATACCAGAACGTGGTGCCACTCACCAACCCGGTTCACGACGCTGGCGCCATTGCCGACATGTTCAAGAAGGCCGGGTTCAACGTGGTCGATTCCCGCCATGATCTGTCAAACGCCGAGATGCGCCGCGCGTTGCGCGATTTCACCGACAAGGCGCGCGATGCCGATATCGCGGTGATCTATTACGCCGGACACGGCATCGAGGTGAACGGGGTGAATTACCTCGTTCCGGTCGACGCGATGCTGCAACGAGACACCGACGCCTATGACGAGGCGATCTCGCTCGACCGGATCCTGCAGGCCATCGAGCCGGCCAAGCGGTTGCACTTCGTGATCCTCGACGCCTGCCGCGACAATCCGTTCGTGAAAAAGATGACGCGGACGGTGGCATCGCGATCGATGGAGCGCGGTCTCGTCGGCGTCGAGCCGAACGGCCAGAACACCCTGATCGCTTACGCGGCGAAAGCCGGCTACACCGCGCTCGACGGCGACGGCAGCAACAGCCCGTTCGCGGCGGCATTGCTGAAACATTTGACGACGCCCGGCCTCGACCTTCGCAGGGCGCTGGGCCTCGTGCGCGACGACGTATTGTCAGCTACCGCCAACAAACAGGAGCCTTATTATACCGGTTCGCTGGGCGGCGAGGACATGGCGCTGGTTCCGGCGCCGGTTGCCCCGCCGAAAGCGGCGGCCGATACGCGCGGCGATTATGAATTGGCCGAACGGGTCGGCACCAAAGAGGCCTGGGACTCATTTATCACGGCCTATCCGTCGGGATTCTACACCGATCTCGCCAAGGCGCAGCGCAACAAGCTGGCGGCCGAAACCGCGCGGCTCGCCGCGACCGAAAAGGCACGGGCCGCCGCGGACGAGCGGACCCGCCTGGCGGCGGAAGGCGCCAAGGCCAGTGATCAGGCCAAGGCGGCGGCGCAATCCAAGGCGGCTGAAGACGCGCGACTGGCGGCTGAGAAGAACAAGCAGGCCGAAGACGCCAAAGTGGCGCTGGCCCTGCAGGCAAAGGCCGCCGCGCAAGCCAAGGCCGCCGAAGATGTACGCGCGGCCGAGGAGAAGGCGCGATTGGCGCAGGAGATCCAGAAGCGCGACGACGAAGCCAAAGCCGCAGCCGCCGCGCAAGCCAAGAAGCCGGATATGGTTGCCTCGGCCGAACAGCCGAAGCCGAACGAGCCGCCGGCCGACAAGCGGCGCGATCAGGCGGTCGCGGCGCTGCCGCCGGCCGACAGCGCGCCGACATCCAGTCAGCCGGCCGCGGCGGACCTTCCGCGCCTGCTGCAATCCGAGCTGAAGCGGGTTGGATGCAACGCCGGTGAGGTCAACGGCGAATGGAACGCGCCGTCACGCCGGGCACTGGGCTCTTTCAACAAAGCTACTGGCGCGAGCTTCGACGTCAAGGTCGCGAGCCTGGACGCGCTCGATGCCGTACGCGGCAAAACGGGACGGGTTTGTCCGCTCGATTGCGACAGCGGCTATCGCGCCAATGGCGATCACTGCGTCAAGATCGTCTGCGATGACGATGAGGTCCTTGGGGCGAACGGAAGCTGCCATCCCCGGCCGGAACGCCGCGCGAAACCCGCTGCGCGAAGAGCGTCAGGCAGCAAATGCTTTTCCTTCAACGGCACCAGCGTCTGCCAATAGCATCCGGCACGACGCCCAATTGTCGCGTCAGATCGGCTCGCAGGACGTGTGGGTCACGCGGGGACGGCCGCAATAGGCCAAACCGCCAAAACGGGTCGTGAAGGTGTATTGCCGCTTGCCGGGCTTGAGACGGTTGTCCACCGTGAGGGAACACGAGTTTCCGCTGACGATGATATCGGCCACCAGGAGGTTGTTCGGATAAGACCGGATCGCCTGCAGATGATGCTTGCCGAGCACGCGCAGGGAAGCCGAGCCTGCCTCCGCCTCGGTGGGTTTGCCGCCCAGCGTCGTCTCGTAACGTTCGTGGCCCGCCACGTTGCTGCTCACGTCCAATGACGCATGCCGGTCGACGGCCAGGGTCCCTGTGCCTTCGGTATGGATCGGGAAATCCCTGACCGCCGGACTTTCGCAATCGGCAACGCCGTCATAGACGAATTTGGCCCGGATTTCCTTGCCCGCGGCGAGACAAGAGGCCGGCAGCAGGATCAGACCGGCCACCATCGCCATGCACGACATGCGGTTGAAATGCCCATGTTTCATCTCGCCACCCCTTCAATTGCTTTGACCGATATATTCTTGGTTCAAACGACCGGAGCCCGGTTCAATGACCTCTCCGTGAATACTGGGAGAATCGGCAGCTTGGGACAAGCTCCCGCACCGACATGCAGGCCATGCCGGGGGTAGGGTATCGGAACCGTGACGGCCGTGCTTACGGCCCGGGCCTTAGCGGCGCTCGTAGCAGTGAAAGCCGCCGTAGATTCCGGAGCGGTCCTGCTCAAAACCGAGCGCGCTTCGTTCCTCGTTGCGGTGCCAGATATGACGTAACGAGGCGAGTTCTTCGCTTTCCAGCGGCGACTTTTTTCCGGCGGTGCGGAAGATCACCCTGACGTCGTCGCTGCCGGCGCGATCGATCATGTTCCACAGCGCGCGAATTTCCTCCGGCGCCATCCAGTCCTGCGAGTCCAGCAGGATCACCGCATCGATTTGCCGCGCGGGCAGGCTTTCGAGGAACTGCTTGAGATTGGCGTGCACCGGAATGATCAATCCGGCGCCGTCGCGCATCCGCTCGAACTGGCCGCGTTGCAGATAAGGCGGCAGGCAGCGATCGCCCGGGCCGGGATAGCGGCGCTCCAGCGCCTGCCAGGCGAAATAATTGGTCTCGTTGGGGTGGCCGTTGATCAGGCGCAACAGCCGCTCGATACAGCACCTCGTTGAGCGGCGCGCCGCCGCCCAGCAAATCGCGCTGCTGCGGCGGGATGCCGAGGCTGAACAGCAGTGCCGGCGTACCGGTGATCAGCCGGGCCAGCGGCGAATGAAACAACCGGTGCAGGCGTGCGAGGGCCTCAACGCGTTCCGGCGCGTCGGCGTTGCCGTTGAGCAGGGCTTTGAGATCGATCCTCGCCAGCTTTGCCACCAGATGGGCAAGGCCGATGAAGCGGCCGAGCATGCCGTGGCGAAAGAACCCGTCGGTGAAATAGGCATAGCGCGGCCGGCCGATCAGGTTGCGCTTGTCCCAATAGGCGCGCGCATCCGCATCGAGCCACAGCCACAACCGGTCGCGATACAGCGTGGAATTGGCCGGCGAGGCCGCCTCGCCGAAGAACTGCCAGAAATCGGCATATTTGGAAAAAACCCGCAGGCCGGCGACCTTGAGCTTGAGCAGCGAGAGATGGGCCTCGTTGAGATCGACCGCGAAGATCTGGGCCGGCCGCGCCGTCAGATAGGACAACGCATTGCAGCCGCCGGACGAGATGGTGACGATGGTCGAACCGACAGGCAATCGCAGCGCCGCGAGATCAGCCTCCGGATCCTCCCAGATCTGGGTGTAGACCAGGCGCCGGAACCAGAACGCGAACAGACGGTCCCACAGCGTCGAGCGGTCGTCGCCGCGGCTATTGCGGACCGCGTCCGCGATCAATTGCGTGCTCATCTGGCCTTCCGAATCACCAATCTGTCCAAGCTATCGCGGCCTCGCTGCAGTTTTGCGACAGCCGCAACGTAACAGCGAACCACCTGTCACATGCCTGTCGCGCGAACAGCGGAAGAAATGCGAGAAACAGCATTGCGGAGATCGGCGAATGCCTGCTTTTCGTTCGGAGTTTGGCGTGGAACTCGGCAACGAGATCGAGCTGAACGCGTTGTGGCCGGTCGAGGCGACCGAGCGCATGAACCGGATGTATCGCCGGCAACGCCACATCTATGACGGAACGCGGCGATATTACCTGCTCGGCCGCGACCAATTGATCGAAAACCTGCGGCCCGACGCCTGTGCCAGCGTGCTGGAGATCGGCTGCGGCACCGGCCGCAATTTGGTGCAGGCCGCGCAGCGATTTCCCGGTGCAAAATTATTCGGCATCGACGTGTCGACGGAAATGCTGACCTCGGCGATTGCCTCAATCTCGCGGCGCGGCCTGAGTTCCCGGATTCGGGTCGCGCATGGCGACGCCACCGGGTTCGACCCGCGATCGCTGTTCGGCGTTCCCGCCTTCGACCATGTAATGGTTTCCTACAGCCTCTCGATGATCCCCGCCTGGACCCGGGTGATCGAATCCGCGCTTTCGCACCTCAAGCCCGGCGGCCGCCTGCACATCGTCGATTTCGGCCAACAGGAGCGGTTGCCGGGAATCGCGCGCGCGTTGTTGCTGCGATGGCTGAAAATGTTCGACGTGACGCCACGCGACGATCTCGAGCGCGTGCTGTCGGGCATGGCAAGCGCCCGCGGCGCCGACCTGACGTTCGAACGCCCGTTCCGCGGCTATGCCCAATATGCGGTGCTGACGCTTCGATCGGGGCCGGCGCGCCCGTGAGCGGATGGCTCGCACTGCTGGGCGCGGGCCTGCTCGAGGTGGCCTGGGCGCTCGGCCTGAAATATTCCGATGGTTTTACCCGGTTCTGGCCGAGCGCGTTGACGCTGATCGCGATTGGCCTGAGCTTTACCCTGATGGCGCTGGCGCTGCGGTCGCTGCCGTTCGGTACCGCCTACGCGGTGTGGACCGGAATCGGAGCGGCCGGCAGCATCATCGTCGGCATGCTGATCTTCAGCGAGCCGACCGATCCGGTTCGCATCCTGTGCCTGACGCTGATCGTGGCCGGCATGGTCGGCCTGAAACTCAATTCACCGATTTGAAACCTGCGGCCGCGGCGTCACGACGCTGCCTGGCGCGCAATCCCCTGCAGCCTTCCACGGTGCCGAACAGCACAACCGCCAGCACGAAGGGCAGCAAATGATAAAGCACGCGGAACATCAGCAGCGCGGCGAGCAGCGGCTCCTTGTCGTCGCCGCCGAGCCCGAGCAGGATGGTGGCGTCGAACACGCCGATTCCGGCGGGCGCGTGGCTGGCAAAGCCGAGCAAGGTCGCGACGATGAAGACGGCCGCCACCGGAAACAGCCCGACATGGGCCTCGGCCGGGATCAGCACATACATCGCCAGCGATGCCGCGCCGAGATCGAACACGCCGATCACGATCTGCACCAGCACCATCGGGCCTTCGGGAAGCCGCACCGGCCAGCGCAGCGTTCCGACATTTCGCGGCGATAGCCAGCTCCACACCACGAAAGCAATCACGCCTGATAGCAGCGCCGCGGCGAGCCACCGATTGAGCTGCTCCGGCAAATAGTCGATCGCGGCGATGGCGTCGGGCTGGACCAGCACGCTGAGCCCGAACGCCGTCAGATTGCCGAGCCAGAATGTCAGCCCGGTCAAGAAGCAGATGTTGGCCACATCCAGCGTGCCGAGTCCGCTGCAGGAATAGATCCGGTAGCGGATGACAGGCGAGATCAGCGCCACCGCGCCGATGCCGTGGGCGATCGGATAAGCAGGTAAAACTGGCAAGCGCCGCGATCCGGTAGGGCACATCGCGGCGTCCGATGGTGCGCAGCGCGAACAGGTCGTACAGGGTCAGGCTGCCGTAGGAGACGGCGACGAAGACCAGCGCCAACGCGATGACGCGCGCGTCGGTACGCCGCACCACCGCGAGCACTTCATTGGTATCGACATGCTTCAGCGCGTGCATCAGCGCGAAGATCGCAGCAGCGGCGATCGCGATGCCGACGAGGACACCGAGGCCCTTGAGCCTGTGGGTGCCGAACAGCGGCTTTGGCAGCGCAGTGACTTTCAGGGCTGGCATCCATTCGGGCAACGATTTCGATCGTCGCGGCAACTGATTCGGTGCGTCGCTCAACTCATTGACACGCCGATGTGACAGCGACGTTACCCGATATTTCCGTCACCATCATTCCGGCCATTCCAGCGTCGAAATCCGGGCACATCGCCGTCGCATCCCGTTCACTTTGGCTCGGTAAGACACCCGCGAAATGGCGGAGATTCGAGGAATCATGAGCGCGGAATTCGATTACGACCTCACCAGCAATCAATGGGAGACGCTGAAGGCGCTGCGTTTGCCTGCCTCGAAATGTCACACGTTGAACAGGTTCATTGTCGATCAGCTGATCGCGCTGCAGCTTGCCGCGCGATCCGAGGGGCACCCGGTGCTCACCGAGCAGGGCCGCAAAGCGCTGGTGCGCGGCTCAGTCCGGCTGTGGGATGTCGCGGCTTAGTTGGCACCCTAGCCACGTGTGGCCATCCTTCGAGACGCGGCCAAAGGGGGCCGCTCCTCAGGATGAGCGATTCGCCTTGTTGCACCGCCTCATGGTGAGGAGGCGCTTTCGCATCGTCTGAACCATGGACGCAAACACCGGCCTCACCACATCGTCTGCTTCGCCCGCTCCGGCCATTCGCGGTCGTAAGCGTCGCCGCCGACGGTGTTCTCGCTCATCGCGGCCAGGATCTGGCCCGGTGTCGGCAACGTCCTGGGATCGACGCGCTTGTCGGGATTCCACAGATCGGCGCGCACGATGGCGCGGGCGCACTGGAAATAGATCTCGCCGACCGTCATGACGATGACGGTGCGCGGCGGCTTGCCTTCCATCCGAAACGAATCCAGCAGCGCCGGATCGACCGAGACATGCGCCGATCCGTTGATGCGCAGCGTGGAGCCGGAGCCGGGAATCAGAAACAACAGCGCGATGCGGGGATCGCGCACGATGTTGCGCAGCGAATCGATCCGGTTGTTGCCGCGGCGATCGGGCATCATCAGCGTCTTGTCGTCGTGGATGCGGACGAAGCCGGGCAGATCGCCGCGCGGCGAGCAATCCAGCCCTTCCGGCCCGCGCGGTGGCCAGCGTCGCGAACGGCGACTTTTCGATCAGCACGCGATAGAGCGGCGTGACACGGTCGGCGACCTTCACGGTGGAGGCAGCGCCCGGCACGCCGTAGATCGCTTCCAATTGCTCGACTGTCGCTATGACCGACATCGCCGTTCTCCCGTCCACCGGACGCGCCTCACGCCGCTCCCAACGCTCGACCCTTGATGATGCGAACGAACTGGCGCGCATGATACTTCGGCGCTGCCGACATTGCTGATGGTGACGTCGGGCGCGGCCGCGGCATCCTCGACGCTGCGGCCGAGCCTGTCGGTCCAGCCTCGCCGTCGCTGCCGCGCGCCCGCATCGCCAGCCGTTCGGCCAGAACCTCGGCCGGCGCCGTGATCGAGACCACCGACGACATCGGCATAGGCACGCCGCATGGCGCAACATCACCGTGCGCGAGACGTTGACGATCACGGTGCGCCCGGCGCGGATCTCGTCATCGATCGCCCGCGGCACGCCATAGCAATGGCCGTGCGCCTGCCAATGCATGGCGTAGGCGTCCTCGGCGCAGCGCCCGCGCAAAACCGTCATGGCTGATCTGATCGTTGTCCTCGAAGGCGGACGCCTCGCGTGTGACGACGCGGCGCGGAAACACGATGTTGCGCGTCGTCGGCGCAGGCCACGCGCGCCAGGCCGAGCAGCGTATCCTTGCCGGCGCCGCTCGGACCCACCACCAGGATCAGCCGGCCGGGTCCGATCGCCGCCGGCCGGTTCGCGGCGATGGTCAGGTGCTTCGCTCACGCCACCCGGTGCCCTTCCCGCCATACCGTGCGCACCACCGGAACGTCGCCCGCGACATGGACGCGGATAAGGTCGGCACGCTTGCCCGCCGCGATCTCGCCGCGATCGTGCGAGGCCGACCGCCTCCGCCGGCGCCTTGGTGACGGTGCGGATCGCCGACGCCAGGTCGATCGCCGGAACATGCGCTCGGCAATTGCAGCGCCGCCATCAACAGGCTCGAGGGAATGTAGTCGGACGACAGGATGTCGAGCAGGCCTTCGCGGGCGAGGTCGACGGCGGCGATGTTGCCGGAATGCGAGCCGCCGCGCACCACGTTCGGCGCGCCCATCAGCATGCCGATGCCGGCCTGGTGCACGCCGCGCGCGGCTTCCATCGTGGTCGGGAATTCCGCCACCGATACGCCGATCGCGGACGGCGTCGGCGACGTTCTCGTCGGTGGTGTCGTCATGGCTGGCAAGCGGAATGGCGTACTGACTGCGCCAACGCCACGACCTGCGCGCATGATTGGTCGCCGCATAGGCCTTCTGGTAGGCGAAGCGCCTTGGGCGAACAGCATATCGAGTTCGGCGTCGGTCTTGCCGGCGCCCTTGCCGCGATAATACTCGCGCAGTTTCTCTTCGTCGCGGAACTGGCGCTGGCCTGGGGTGTGATCCATCAGCGACATCAGCCGCACATCCGTGTCGCCCGATCAGTTCCTCGGGCTTCCTCGATCACGTCTCGGCATCGGGATTTCGCAGCGCAGATGCAGGAAGTGATCGGAGCGCAGCAGGCCGGCCTCGCGCGCCGACGCGATCGCCTCGGCCAGCACTGCCCGCCCGTCGACCTCCTCGGCGTCGTCCTCGCGCCAGACCCGCAGCGAATCCAGCACCGTGGTGATGCCCGAGGTCGCCAGCTGCCCGTCATAGGAGACGACGGCGGCAAGGGGATCCCAGTAACACTTTTGGCCGCGGCACGTAGTGCGCCTCGAGATGATCGGTGTGCAGTTCGATCAGGCCGGGCATGACCAGGTCGCCTGCCGGCGTCCTCGGCTGCCCGCCGGCGCATCGCCCTCGCCAAATTCCGCGACCTCGCCGCCGGCAAAGGCGATCCAGCCGCGGTCGATCACGCGATCCGCCAGCACGATGCGGGCGTTGCCGATGACGGTCTCGGACGGATCGTCGGATTTCATCTCAAAACATCTCCTTCAGGCCGCCGCGGCAAACGATGTCACGTCGACGATCCGGTCGGCGATCTGCTGGCGTATCTCGTCGTCATGGACGATCGCCACCATGGCGACGCCCCGCTTCTTCTTCTGCTCGACCAGCTCGACCACCACGGCGCGGTTGGCGGCATCGAGCGAGGCGGTGGGCTCGTCCAGCAGCAGGATCGGCAGATCGGAGATGAATCCGCGCGCGATATTGACGCGCTGCTGCTCGCCGCCGGAGAACGTCGACGGCGGCAGCGGCCACAGCCGCTCGGGAATGTTGAGGCGGCGCAGCAGGCGTCCTGCCCTGTCGCGCGCCTCGGCGCGCGCCACGCCGTTGGCGATCAGCGGCTCGGCCACCACGTCGAGGGTCGCGACCCGCGGCACCGCGCGCAGGAACTGGCTGACATAGCCGATGGTGCAACGGCGCACGCTGAGGATCTGCCGCGGCTCGGCGGTGGCGAGATCGATCTGCCTCGCCCTGATGCCGGATGCCGATCCGGCCGCCATCGCAGCGATAATTGCCGAAGATCATCTTCAGGATCGAGGATTTGCCGGCGCCGGAGGGCCCCGCCAGCACCACGCATTCGCCGGGCTCGACGTGAAAGCAGACGCCGCGCACCACCGGCAGTTCGGATGCCGCCCTGCAGGTGCATGATGAAGGTCTTTTCGGCTTCGCTGATGTCGATCATCGCGGTCATCAGATGCCTGTCGCTCATGCCGGCAAAATCGAGGAGACCAGCAATTGGGTATAGGGCTCGCGGGGATCGTCGAGCACCTGGTCGGTCAGGCCGGTCTCGATCACGCGGCCGCCCTTCATCACCATGACGCGATGCGACAACAGCCGCGCCACCGCGAGATCGTGGGTGACCACGATCGCCGCCAGTCCGAGTTCGCTGACCAGGTTGCGCATCAGATCGAGCAGGCGCGCCTGCACCGAGACATCGAGACCGCCGGTCGGCTCGTCCATGAACACCAGGCGCGGCTCGGTGACGAGATTGCGCGCGATCTGCAGGCGCTGGCGCATGCCGCCGGAATAGGTCCGCGGCGCGTCGTCGATGCGGCCGGCGTCGATCTCGACCCGCTCCAGCCAGGACGACGCGCTGTCGCGGATCTGGCCGTAGTGATTCCAGCCGACCGCCATCAGCCGCTCGCCGACATTGGCGCCGGCCGACACCGCCATGCGCAGACCCTGCGCCGGATCCTGGTGCACATAGCCCCAGTCGGTGCGGAACAGAAAGCGCCGCTCGGCCTCGCCGAGCTTGGCGAGGTCGCGCATCACGCCGTCGCGCATCCGGTACGAGACCCGGCCAGCATTCGGCGCAAGCTGCGCCGACAGCAATTGCAGCAAGGTGGTCTTGCCCGAGCCGGACTTCGCCGACGATCGCCAGCACCTCGCCGGGATAGAGCGCGAACGAGACGTCGCGGCAGGCCATCAGGCCGCCGTAGGATTTGCCGAGGCCTTCGGCCGTCAGCAGCGGCTGGTCGTTGTCTTGCGCCTCACGCTCAGCCATGCGCCCTCTCCTTGTGCGGAGCTACGCTTTCGCTGCCGCGATGGCCCGTGCGCCTGCCGGGCCTCGCAATAGTCGGTGTCGGAGCAGACGAACATCCGGCTGCCCTTGTCGTCGGTGACGATTTCATCGAGATAGCTGTCGCCAGCCCCGCACAGCGCGCAGGGCGCGTCGTGCCGGTAGCGGCTGAACGGATGGTCCTCGAAATCCAGCGACACCACCGAGGTATGCGGCGGGATCGCATAGATGCGCTTTTCGCGGCCGGCGCCGAACAGCTGCAGCGCCGCGCAATTGTCCATCTTCGGATTGTCGAATTTCGGCGTCGGCGACGGGTCCATCACGTAGCGCGCATTGACCTTGACCGGATAGGCATAGGAGGTCGCGATATGGCCGAAGCGGGCGATGTCTTCATAGAGCTTCACATGCATCAGCCCGTATTCGCCGAGCGCGTGCATGCGCCGCGTCTCGGTCTCGCGCGGCTCGAGGAACCGCAGCGGCTCGGGGATCGGCACCTGGTAGACCAGCACCTGGCCGGCATGCAGCGGCGCTTCCGGAATCCGGTGCCGGGTCTGGATCACGGTCGCATCCGCCGTGCGTGGTCGTGGTCGCGACGCCGGCGGTCTTGGCGAAGAACTTGCGGATCGAGATCGCATTGGTGGTGTCGTCGGAGCCCTGGTCGATCACCTTCAGCACGTCGTCGGGGCCGAGGATCGCGGCGGTCACCTGCACGCCGCCGGTGCCCCAGCCATAGGGCATCGGCATTTCGCGGCTGGCGAACGGCACCTGATAGCCGGGGATCGCGATCGCCTTCAGGATGGCGCGACGGATCATCCGCTTGGTCTGCTCGTCGAGATAGGCGAAATTGTAGGCTGGCGCGTTCATTCGGCGGCCTCCTGCAGCGGCGGCGATGCTCGTCCGCCTCGGCAAATTCCTTGCGCAGCTTGCGCAGCAGGCCGAGTTCGGACTGGAAGTCGACGTAATGCGGCAGTTTCAAATGCTCGACGAAGCCGGTCGCCTGCACATTGTCGGAATGCGACATCACGAATTCCTCGTCCTGCGCCGGCGCCAGCACCTCCTCGCCGAGTTCGCGCGCGCGCAAGGCGCGATCGACCAGCGCCATCGACATGGTCTTGCGCTCGCTCTGCCCGAACGCGAGCCCGTAGCCGCGGGTAAAGCACGGCGCCTCGCGTCGCCGAGCCCTTGAACTGGTTGACCATCTGGCATTCGGTCAGCGTCGATCGAGCCGAGCGGCACGGCGAAGCCGACATCTTCCGCCATGAATTCGACCTCGACCTCGCCGAGGCGGATTTCGCCGGCAAACGGATGGTTGCGGCCGTAGCCGCGCTGCGACGAATAGCCCAGCGCCAGCAGAAACCCCTCGTCGGCGCGCGCGAGATTCTGCAGCCGCAGATCGCGGTCGGCGGGAAAACTCAGGGGATCGCGGGTGAGATCGCCGACCGGCGCATCGGCATCGCCTGCTGGCGACGGCTCGATCAGGCCGTCGCGGCCGAGAATGTCGGTGACGCGCGGCATCGCCGCAGGCGACGCTTCCGAAGTCGCGGGCGCTTCGGGCGTCGATGCCTTCAGCCAGTTGCGGATCCAGCAGCCGGTGGGTGTAGTCGAAGGTCGGCCCGAGAATCTGGCCGCCCGGAATATCCTTGAAGGTCGAGGAAATCCGGCGCCGAACCTGCATCTCGCCGGTGTCGACCGGCTCGGTGGCGCCGAACCGCGGCAAGGTGGCGCGAAAGGCGCGCAGCAGGAAGATCGCCTCGATCATGTCGCCGCGCGCCTGCTTGATCGCAAGCGCCGCCAGTTCGCGGTCGTAAAGCGAGCCCTCGGTCATCACCCGATCGACCGCCGAGGCTGAGCTGTCCGGAGATTTGCTCCAGCGACAGTTCGGCAACGTCGCGATCGCCGCGGCGCTCATGCGCCAGCAGCCGATGGGCGTTCTCGATGGCGCGTTCGCCTCCCTTGACGGCGACATACATGCTCAGTCTCCCTTTGCCGACAAGCACGCGTGGTGCGCGGGTATCGCGACGATGGCGTCGCCGGCGACCAGCACGACATCGATGCCGCGCGGAAACAGCGCGGCGTTGATCGAAAGCCGCTCGAACAGGTCCGAAGGCTCTATCGCGGCGCTGCAGCGTCGCGGCGCCGTCGATGCCGGGGCCGCGCAATTCGCAGCGCCGGGCCCTCGCGTCAGGCTCTCGACCTGCAGGATCAGCGTGGTCGAGCGGTCGGGATATTCATTGCGTGCCGAACGAAAAGCGCTCGAGCGCCGGAATCGCGGCGGTATCGGCGATCAGCGCGAAAACTGCAGATCGAGGCAGTCCGTCAACCACCGGCGCGCTGGTGTGGAACTTCAGCCACTTTGTCACTTCCGACGTCGCGGCCATCGCGGGATCGAGCCAGACCGGCGTGTCGTGATCGAACAAGGTCAGCGCGATGGCGGCGGTGCCCGGCATCATGGCGGCCGGGCGTGCCGGCGACGGCCGCGATCCGCTGCACGCTGCCCGGGCGCGCCATCGCGTCCATCACGGAACGGAAGGTCGACTGCGCCGACAGCACCTTGTCCGCAAACCCCGCCGGCAGTTCGGCAAACGTTGTCATCGTTCAGCCCTCGCCGCGCACCATGCGTGTAGAAATCGACCCGCGTCGCCGCGGTCTCCTCCGCTTTCCGGTTCCGCTCGGACGCCATCGCCGCGCGCAGCGGCGCCAGCACCCTGCGCCTCCATCGCGTTGGCATGGTCCGGCGTTCTGGATCAGGGCATCGCACAGCGCGATCATCCGCGCCTTCTGCCGGTCGCGGCCGAGCGTGTAGCCGAAGCCGATCTCGCCGCTCGCAAGCCGGACCGCGGCGCGCGACACCGTGGCCTCGCCGAGATTGAACGGCGCGCCGTCGCCGCCGATGCGGCCGCGCACCATCACCAAGCCGTTTTCCGGCTCGCGCAGATTTTCATGCGCCGGCAGCGCCAGCGCGCCGAGCCGGACGGCGATGTCGGCGGCATCGCAATCGCGCCAGCACCGCCATCGCGCCTGGCGCCGCGCCTGCTGGCCGTTGTCGTTGCCGGTCTTCGGAGGTGGCGGTCATATCGGCCTTGCGCTACGCTTGCCTGAATCAAGTTGTCTATGATACTAGACAACTTGATAGCGAAGCGCCATGACTGTTTCGTGACAACAGTGATGATTTTTCCGATGCCCTTCTCCGGCGCCATGCACCCATGACCATGCAGGACATCCGGCTCCGGCGTGGCGCTGTGGCGTCAGGTCGCCGACGGCATCGAGCGCGGCATCGCCGACGGCAGTTTTGCCGCCGGCGAACGAGCTGCCGGGCGAAACCGAAATCGCCGAGATCTATCGCGTCAACCGCCACACCGTGCGCCGCGCGCTGGCGACGCTGGCCGAGCGCGGCCTGGTGCGCGCCGAACGCGGCAGCGGCACCTATGTCGAGGCGCCGCGGCTGGCCTATCCCCTGCGCGCGCGGACGCGGTTTTCCGAGATCGTCGGCGCCGGCGGCCACGAGCCGCGCGGCCAGATGATCGCGGCCACGAGGAGCCGGCGACGCGCGAACTGGCGCGGCAGCTCGGCCTGAAAACCGGCGCGCCGCTGATCCGGATCGAAGCGCTGCGGTTGGCCGACCGTACGCCGATCTGCACCAGCACCAACTGGCTGTCCGCCGAGCGCTTTCCCGACGCCGGCGGCATCTACGAGCGCGTCCGCTCGATGACCAAGCTGCTGGCGCATTACGGCATCGAGGATTATCGCCGGGCATCGACCCGGGTCCCGCGGCGATCGTCGATGCCACCGACGCCGCGCGGCTCGATCTCGCGCTCGGCCGTCCCGTGCTGGTGGTCGACACCATCGACGTCGATGCCGACGGCAAGCCGCTGTCACGGGCCTTCGCGCTTTGCCGCCGAGCGCATCGAGTTCGTGGTGGAGAACGGCTAAGCGAGCCGAGACAGGCGCGGCCTTTTCCCTTCTCCCCTTGTGGGAGAAGGTGGCGCGAAGCGCCGGATGAGGGGTAGCCACAAACGCAGAAGCTCGTGGCTACCCCTCACCCACCTCGCCGACGCTGCGCGTCCACAAGGGGAGTGGGAAATAAGCGCGTCCACGTCGCTTCAATTCGGCTTGCACTTGCCGATTTCGGTGGGACGTTGCTCGAGAATTCTTGAGCACCATGAGGTCGCTTTTCACGACACCTGCACGCAAATCTATCGATGAATCAGATTTCATTCCCAAAAGGGTGTAGGTCGTTCCCCACGCGATTTCGACACTGTTTATCCGGTAATAGGATTCGCTCCCCTCATCCTTCTTGTTCTCGGTGTAAACCTTCACATATTCGAGTTTTCCGTCCTTGCCCGGCTGATACTGAGTGATGGATATCCCCTTCTGGTCCGCAACGATATTTTGATAGAAATTCGGGAAGTCGCAGCGGAGGGTGACGACGTCGGCCGCGAGGACCCGTGATCCGTCGAAAAAGGCCAGGGCGATTGCAACGTACAAAAGCCGACGATGCAGCCGAACGGGTTTGCCAAGGTCAGACTTCCGCGCAGAGCGGCAACGGGTTGAACTCGCGATCCGAAAGGCGGCGACCTTGACCATCGTCATTCTCCAATAAGCGATTGAGCACTCCTCAAACTCGCCCGCCGTCCGTCAATCCGCCGTCAAGCGGGCGTCAATATCGGTAACACTCACGGTTTCCGGCTGGATTCATCGGGAGCGGGGAGCGGCAGCGTGCTGGTGGTCGACACCGTCGACGTCGATGCCGCCGGCAAGCCGCTACTCACGGGCCATTCGGGCTTCGCCGCCGCGCGCATCGAGTTCGTGGTGGAAAACGGCTGAGGCGCTTTCCAAGCGACCACGCGCTCTTTCCCTCTCCCCTTGCGGGAGAGGGTGGCGCCGAACGAAGTTCGGCGACGGGTGAGGGGTACCGCGAGCAATGAACTCCTGTTCCTGCCGTTACCCCTCATCCGCCCTCGCTCACGCGAGGGCACCTTCTCCCGCAAGGGGAGAAGGAAAAGGGCCGCCTCTGTCTCAGGTGACAGCGATCAAGCCACCGCGCGCGGGCCGATAATGGCAAAACGCAGCCGGCTCGAGATCCAGTCGATCGCGGCGACCGCGATCAGGATCATCAGGATCAGGAACGACACCTTCTGCCATTCCAGCACGCGGATCTGCTCGGACAGTTGCAAACCGATGCCGCCGGCACCGACAATGCCGATGATGGTGGCCGAGCGGGTGTTGGATTCGAAGAAATACAGCATCTGGCCGGCGATCACGGGAAACACCTGCGGCATCAGGCCGAAGCGGATCTCGTGCAGCGCGTTGCCGCCGGAGGCGCGGATGCCCTCGACCTGCTTTTTGTCGGCGCCTTCGATCGCCTCGGAGAACAGTTTTCCGAGCGCGCCGAAATCCGACACCGCGATCGCCAGCACGCCGGCGAACGGGCCGAGGCCGACGACATTGATCCAGACCAGCGCCCAGATCAGGGTGTCGACGCCGCGGATGGTGTCGAGGAAGCGGCGGATCGGAAACCGGAATAAATTCGACGGCACGATGTTCTTTGCCGCCAGCAGGCTGACCGGAAACGCGAACACCGCCGCCAGCGTGGTTCCAAGCAGCGCGATCGAGAGCGTTTCGCCGAGCGCATGCAGATAGAGCGGCAGCGACGCGCCCGGATTGGGCGGCAGCATCATCAGCGAAATCCAGCCGAGCTCGTGCAGGCCGTTCAGCATCCGGATCGGCGAAAAGCCGAGATGCACCAGCCCGAACACGAAGATCGCCGAGGCCGCCGAGCAGCATCGCCGGCCACGCCAGCCGCGCCGAGGCCGGCCGCTGGAACACATCAGGATATCGCGCTCGCAGGCCGTCGGTCTCCAGCATCGAGCGTTGGGTCATGCGCGCCGCTCCTTGCCGAACAGCCGGCCGCGGAATCCAGCCGGTGCCGATATCGATCACGAACACCGTGAGGATCATCATCAGCAGGATCGCGCTGACGTCGGAATAGTAGAATTTCCGGATCGCCGTGATCAGTTCGACGCCGATGCCGCCGGCGCCGACAAAACCCATCACCGAGGCGCTGCGCACGTTGATCTCGAAGCGCAGCAGCGTGTAGCTGGCAAAGCCGGCCGCGACCTGCGGCAGCACCGCAAAGCGCATCGAGGCGATCCAGCTTGCGCCGGTGGAGCGCAGGCCCTCGACCGGCTTCATGTCGATATTCTCGACCATTTCGGCGTATTGCTTGCCGAGCGCGCCGATCGAATGGATGGTGATCGCGAGCACGCCGGCCATCGGCCCGAGGCCGAAGGCAATGACGAAAATCAGCGCGAACACGATGTCGGGAACGGTGCGGCAGAATTCCATCAGCCGCTTGATCGCGAAGCGCAGCCCAGGGCCCGGGCGAGGTATTTTCAGCCGCCAGAAAATTCAGGGCAAAACCCAGCACGGCGCCCGACAGGGTGCCGACATAGCTGATCAGGATGGTCTCGCCGAGCAGCAGCGACCATTTCTTCCAGCCCCACAGCCATTCCGGAATATTGGTCCAGACCCGCCGGCCGTCGTCCAGGGTGGCGATGCGGTCGAAATAGCTGACGAAGTGCCCGAAATAGGTGAACAGCGTGCGCAGGTTCACCTCGGCGCCAACGCAGGCGATGACCAGCGCGGCGAAGAATACCGCGGCAGCAACGGTGACGCGTAGCCGTTTGCGCGCGACCGCCCGGCGATAGACCTCGTTCAGGGCGGCGAGCTGCTGGCCGGTAAGACGGAGACTGCGACGGTCATGCTGCTTCTATCGAGAGCACATCGAACAAACGAAAGAGCCGGGTCGTTGGACCCGGCTCTGGTTCAGCATCGCGATCAGGATGCCTTCTTGCGCAGACTGTCGACGAATTTGATCAGCTCGATGGTCTTGTTGTAGTCCTCGTTGGCGATCGGCTGCCACGGCAGGTTCTTGCCGTCGGACAGTTCTTGCAAAGGCTTCCTTGTCCTTGTCGGCGGCTTCGAGGAACGCCTTCCTGATCGCGGCCTTCATGTCTTCCGGCAGCTCGCTGAGATAGGCATAGGGCGAGTTGATGATCAGGTCCGACTTCACGATGATGCGGAAGTCCTCCTTGTTCAGCGGCTTGCCGTCGCTGGACTTGACCATGTTCTTGGCCAGCATCCGGGTCAGGTTGGAAGTCGTTGTCGGCGTTCCACCAGTTGGCGGCGACGTCGACCGTGCCCTGCGCCAGCGCGAGTACCGCGTTCTCGTGGCTGCCGGTGAAGACCACCTGCGAGAAATAGGTATCGGGATCGATGCCCATCTGGTTCATCTTGAAGCGCGGCATGTTGTTGCCGGAGGTCGAATTGGGGTCGACCAGGCCGAGGTTCTTGCCCTTGAGGTCCTCGATCTTCTGGTACGGGCTCTTGGCGAGCACATAAAACACCGAATAATAGCCCTTGGAGCCGTCGGAGTTGACGTCGATCACGAAGGCGTCGGTCTTGACCCCGGTGAGGCGCGCGCGGGAAAACGACGCCGGGCCGTAATAGGCGATCTGGATATTGCCGGCGCGCTGGCCTTCGATCACGGCGGCGTAGTCGTTGGCGACGCGCAGCGTGACCTTGATGCCGAGTTCCTTCGACAGATAGTTGACGAACGGCGTGTAGCGTTCGGTGACGCCCGAGCCGTTCTCGGCCGGAACCACCGCGAAGGTGATTTCCGGATATTTCGCCTTCCAGTCTTCCGCTGCGCTGGCCGATACGGGCGAACGGCCAGCATTGCTGTGCCGGCAAGAACGGTACGACGATTGATCATGATCGGTTTCCCTATGGTCGTGTGAAACGCTGACGGCCGATTGCAAGCTCGCGAACGCGCCGCTACTCGAATCGCGTGGCTCAGGCCGCGGCGGCAGTGCCGAGCGCCGGAACGGCTGTTGCCGTCGGGCACATGGACGTGTGCGCCGCCCATGACGTCATTGGCCTCGAGATCGTAGAGTTCGCGGGCGATATGTTCGGTCAGCGCCGCGGGCGCGCCGTCGAACACCACGCGGCCGGCCGCCATGCCGATCAGGCGATCGCAATAGCTCCGCGCCAGATCGAGCGAATGCAGGTTGCAGATCACGGTGATGCCGAAATGCCTGTTGATGCGCAGCAGGGCGTCCATCACGACCCGGGTGTTGCGCGGATCGAGCGAGGCGATCGGCTCGTCGGCGAGAATGATGTCCGGCTCCTGCACCAGCGCCCGGGCGATCGCGACGCGCTGCTGCTGGCCGCCGGAAAGCTGGTCGGCGCGCTGCGCCGCCAGCGAAGCGATATCGAACTGCTCCAGCGCCGACATCGCCAGCGCCCTGTCGCTCATCAGGCCAGAGCTGCGCCAGCGAGCGCCAGGCCGGGATCTGGGCCAGCCGTCCCATCAGGACGTTGGTCAGGACGTCGAGGCGGCCGACCAGGTTGAATTGCTGAAAGATCATCGCCGAGCGGGCGCGCCACAGCCGCAACTCGCGGCCGCGCAACGCGGTCACATCGAGGCCTTCGAACAGGATTTTGCCCGAGGTCGGCTCGGCCAGCCGGTTGATCATCCGCAGCATGGTCGACTTGCCGGCGCCGGAGCGGCCGATCACGCCGACGAAACTGCCCGGTCCGACCTCGAACGACGCATTGTCGACCGCGGCCTTCGCGCCAAATCGGCACGTCAAACCTTCGACCACCAGCATGAACTGCTCCAGACGCCAATTCGTAGCGTCATGGCTAACGTCCGGATTCTACAGTTGTGTGACAGTCGCGGTGCAGTGCACAAGCTGTCCACATGCTGCGACAGGCGTCACGCATCCGTCATGCAAATGTCATCAAGTCCCTTGATGACCTCGCATCAACCCACCGCTTCTGGAATCCCCATGGCTGCCAAAAAACTCTCCGTCGAACCGTTGGTCGACCCGACCGCAAAACTGCACGAGACAAAACTCGGCGCCTATTGCGAAGTCGGCGCGCGGACCATCCTGCATGAAGTGACGATGGACGACTATTCCTACGTCGTGAACGACGCGCAGATCACCTATACGGCAATCGGGAAATTCTGCTCGATCGCGGCGATGACCCGGATCAATCCCGGCAATCACCCGATGCACCGGGCCACGCAGGCGCACTTCACCTATCGCGCCAGCGCCTATTTCGAGGGCGAAAACGACGATACCGAATTCTTCGCCTGGCGGCGCTCGCACCACATCGAGATCGGCCATGACGTCTGGATCGGCCATGGCGCCATCGTGCTGCCGGGCCGCAATATCGGCACCGGCGCGGTGATCGCGGCCGGCGCCATCGTGACCAAGGAGGTGGCGCCCTACACTATCGTCGCGGGAAACCCGGCGCGCGTGATCAAGCGGCGGTTTCCGGAAGCCATCGCCGAGCGGCTGAGCGAATTACAGTGGTGGGACTGGGACCACGAGACGCTGCGCCGCGCGCTGCCGGACTTCCGCAAGCTCGACGTCGAGGCGTTCCTGGAAAAATATCAGGCCGCGGCGGGCTCCGAGCCCTCGCAGCCCCGGCGACAAAAGGCCGCGTCATGACCGAGATTTTGATCAGCGGCGGCCGGGCGCTGCTCGGAGCCCACATCCATGAGGCCTCGCTTGAGGTCGGCGGCGGCAGGATCGGCGCGGTGGATGGCCCGCAGGCCGCACAGCGCATGCGAGATCGATGCGAGCGGCCTGTTGGTGCTGCCGGGCATCGTCGATCTGCATGGTGATGCCTTCGAGCGGCAGATGATGCCGCGACCGGGGGTCGATTTCCCGATCGACGTAGCGCTGGTCGACAGCGACCGGCAGGCGATCGCCAACGGCATCACCACGGTGTTCCACGCCACCACATGGTCGTGGGAGCCGGGTTTGCGCAGCGGCGACAATGCCAAACTATTGCTGGAGAGCATCGAGGCGCTGCGGCCGCGGCTCGCGGCGGACACCCGCTTCCATTTGCGGCACGAGACCTACAATCTCGATGCCGAAGGCGAAATCTGCGCACTGCTGGCCTGCGGGCGGATCGACCTGTTTGCCTTCAACGACCATATGGATTCGACGGTTGCCAATCTCGCCAAGCCGCGTAAACGCAACGTCATGGTCCAGCGTACCGGCCTTGCCGATCGCGAGTTCGACGAGCTGGTCGAGCGTGTCGCCGCCCGCGCCGACCACGTTCCCGCATCGATCGCGCGTCTGGCCAAAGCGGCGCGCGACGCCGGCATTCGCATGCTGTCGCATGACGACGACACGCCGGAAATGCGGCAAGCGTTTCGCGCGCAGGGCATCGGCATCGCCGAATTCCCGGTTAACGAAGAGACCGCGGTTGAGGCGGCCAGCGGCGGTGACTTCATCGTGTTCGGCGCGCCGAACGTGGTACGTGGCGGCAGCCATACCGGTTGGACCAAGGCCAGCGACATGATCGCCAAGGGCCTGTGCTCGATTCTCGCCTCCGACTATTACTATCCGGCGCCATTGCTGGCGGCCTTTCGCCTCGCCGCCGACGGCGTTCTGCCGCTGCCTTTGGCCTGGAACCTGGTTTCGGCGGCGCCCGCCCGCGCCGCCGGGCTTGGCGACCGCGGCGAGCTCACATCGGGCGGCCGCGCCGACATCATCCTGGTCGATGACGAAATTCCGCTGCGGCCGCGCATCGTTGCGGTGATCGCCGCCGGCCGCCTCGTTCATCTGACCGAGGCAGGCCGCCTGCTGCGGCCTTCGATGGTTCAGCGCAAGACGGTTGCGGCGGCATGAACGCGGCTCTATGCTGTCCGGCCATGACCGACGTACCACGCTACGCCATCTACTATGCCGCCGCTGCCGGCAGCCCGCTCGATCGCTTCGGCGCGGGCTTGCTCGGCTATGATGCCCTCAGCGGAGAGGAACTGCCGTTTCCCGACGGCATCGAACAGATCCTGCCGGACTGGCGCGAGATCACGCGCGATCCCCGCAAATACGGTTTTCATGCCACGCTGAAGGCGCCGATGGCGCTACGAGACGGCAAGACCGAGGCCGAACTGCTGGCGGCCTGCGAAGCCTTTGCACGAGCGCCGCGCGCCTATTCCCGTGATAAGGCCCGTCGTCAACGAGATCGGCGACTTCATTGCCGTGGTGCCTTCGCAGCGCTCGGCCGAGCTGGAGCAACTGGCCGCCGACGCCGTCAGCGCATTCGATGGTTTTCGCGCGCCGCTGACCCCGGCGGATCGTGCGCGCCGCAACCCCGAGCGACTGACGCCAAGACAGCGCGACCATCTCGACCGCTGGGGATACCCCTATGTGATGGAGGAGTTTCGCTTCCACATGACGCTGACCGGGCGACTTCCGGCCGAACGGCGCGGGGCCGTGCTGGCGCAATTGCGGCAGCGGTTTGCGGCGCTCCAGCTCGCCGAACTTGCGATCGACGCCATCGCAGTGTTCCAACAGCCCGACGCCAATTCGCGCTTCCGGATTGTGCAGCGGTTCGATCTGACGACGAAGCCGTAACCAAAGACGTCATTGCGAGGAGCGTCAGCGACGAAGCAATCCAGTCTTCGTTTGTGACTCTGGATTGCTTCGCGGAGTCTGTCATCGGGCGGGCGTTCGCCCGACCCGTTGGCTCGCAATGACGTTGGGGCACACCCCACCCCCTACCCCGGCGGCCCCTGCACACGGATAAAATCGATCGGCCCGCCCGGGATGTCGTCGTCGAACACCGCGATCACCAGCCGGCCGGTGCGCCAGGCCTGGGTGTCGAGATTGCTGCGCCCCTTGTACAGTTTGGGACCGTCGGCCTGGGAATCATGGCCGTGGACGACGTGCCGGCCGCCGAAATCAGACGCGTCGCCTTCCCGATAGCGTTTTGTCAGCAGTGTCTTCTCGCTCTGCTGCTCCGGCGGAAATTCCGGATCGAGGCCGGCGTGCACGTAAATGCGATGGCGATCGACATGCATCAGCGCAAGCCCGTCGAGCCATTCGATATCGCCTGCCGGCACCAACGACCGATCGCCGCCGTAGGAAGCGAGCGTCGTGTCGCCGCCGCGATCGAGCCAGCCTTGCATCTTCGAGGGATCGCGCAGCGCCTCGACCATCATCAGGTCGTGGTTGCCCTTGAGCGGAATGAACGGCCACCCCGGCAACGGGTCCGCCCGCAGGAGTTCGATAACCGCCTTGCTGTTCGGACCCTTGTTGACGTAGTCGCCAAGCGCAACCAGCGAGCCATAACCGCCACGCGCATGCGCTGCGATGAGGGCCAGGCCGTCCTGCAGCAGGTCGCTCCTGCCGTGGATGTCGGGAATGACATAGGTGAGACTCATGGGACCCGCCCGCTTTGTCGCAATCGAAGTGCTTCGAGCAGCGACTTGAAGGCGCGACTATATTCGGCCCCCGCCCTGGCAATGTCGGATCGCCCGGCGGCGGCGACCGCGGCTTCCGTCATCGCGCCGAGCAGCAGGCGGGCCAACGGCTCGACCGGCTGTCGCGCGATCAGCCCCGCATCCATCGCGGCGGCCAGCGCAAGCGGGATCTTGCCGCCGAAGTGCTTCGCATCGATCTCGCGCCAGCGCTCCCAGCCGAGCACCGCCGGGCCGTCGCGCAGGATGATCCGGCAGGTCGGTCCCTTGGCGCAGGCGGCGAAATAAAGTTGGGTGCCCGTCACCATCGCCGCGAGCATGTCCTTCTCCGCCCGCGCCGCGCGATCGACATCGCGCACGAGGTCGCGAGAGACTTCGTCGAATACCGACTCGAATATCGCCTCCTTGGTGGCGAAGTGGTGATAGACCGCCCCCTTTGCAACGCGCGCGGCCTCCGCAATGTCATCGATGGTCGTGGCGGCAAAGCCTCGCTCGCCGAACAGGCGCCGCGC
Organism: uncultured Alphaproteobacteria bacterium; assembly: GCA_963699465.1. Taxonomy (GTDB): domain Bacteria; phylum Pseudomonadota; class Alphaproteobacteria; order Rhizobiales; family Xanthobacteraceae; genus Bradyrhizobium. The sequence continues at coordinate 123,426 of CAVOTZ010000040.1, read as the reverse complement.
CGCTTTCAGGATCGCCTCGATCGTCGCGGCTCGCCGCTCTGCCTGTTTCGCCATCGCCCCTGTCTAATGCAAATTCGCGGACGAAGCCAGTTGACTTACCGACCGCCGGTCGATAAATACCGACTGTGAGTTTGTTTACAGCGGTCACCAGACGCCCGAACCGCCACGAGGTCGCGTCATGCCAAGCCGTCAAACCGTCGAAGCCTTTGTCGCGCTGGTCGAAGCCGGCGACTATGTCGGCGCGATCGAGAAATTCTATGCGCCCGACGCCTCGACGCGCGAAAATAATGACGCGCCCGTTGCCGGCCGCGACACCTTGATGGCAAAGGAACGCGGCGTCATGGCCGCCTTCAGGAACATCGAGGCGTCGCGCATCGGACCGAGCCTGATCGACGGCGACACCACCGCGACGCGCTGGAAATTCACCTTTAGCGGAATGGATGGCACCGTGCGGGTGCTGGAAGAAACCAGTTGGCAGACATGGCGTGACGATCTGTTGATCGAAGAACGCTTTTTCTACGATCCGAAGCAGATCAGGGGTTGAGCCCGCGCGCTTGCGCAGGGAGGCTCGGGCATTTTCCAACCTTCCCGATCGGACACCCGCGATTGCCCATATCCCGCAGCATCGTTTCGTCCAGGGATCAGGCCAGTTCGCCGGAATATTTCTCCAGCAGCTTCCAGGCCTCGGGCCCGAACCTGGCGCGCCATTCGGAATAGAAGCCGGCCTTGGTCAGTGCCGCGCGAAACGAGGATGGGTCGGGCGTGTTGAATACGAGACCCTTCTTTTCCAGTTCGCCCTGCAGCGATTGATTGAGCCGCAGGTTTTCCTTGCGCTGGTCGAGCGCGGCGCGGTTGATGTTGCGGGCGACGATCTCCTGCAAATCCCTGGGCATGCTCTCGAACGCTTTGGTGTTGGCGAGGCACCAGTAACCGTCCCACATATGGTTGGTCACCGAACAGTATTTCTGCACCTCGTACAGTTTCGCCGAATCGATCGAGACCAGCGGCGTCTCCTGGCCGTCCACCACCTTGGTCTGCAGCGCCGAATAGACCTCGCCGAAATTGATGCCGGTCGGTGCCGCGCCGAACGCCTTGAACAACGACGTCCATAGCGGGCTGATCGGCACCCGAATCTTGAAGCCGGCGAGATCGTCGGCCGACTGGATCGGCTTGATGCTGCTGGTGACCTGGCGGTAGCCGCTGTCCCAGATCTTTTCCATCGGCGTCAGCCCGCGCAGGCGAATCTCCCTGCGGACGAGCTCGCCGAGATCGCCGTCCATCGCGCCCCAGGCGGTGTCGGAATCCTTGAACGCAAACCCGAGCCCGTTGATCGCAGCGACATTGACCAGCGAGGACAATATCAGCGGCGAGGTGGTGTACAATTCCAGCGCGCCGGAACGTATTTGCGACAGCATGTCGGTGTCGCCGCCCAACGCGTTGTTCGGAAACATGTTGATCTCGACCCGGCCGCCGGTTTCTTCCTTGATGCGATCGACCGCCTTCTGAAACCCGACCGTGACCGGATGGTTCGCCTGCACCTGATTGCCGTATTTGAAGCTGAACTCCGCCGCGCGGGCCCGCCGCGGCCAAACGCTCGCCGCGGGCAGCGCGCGCAATAACGGCCGCCGATTTCAACATCGCGCGTCGGGTTGCTCTCATCCGGACATCTCCTCCATTGGCGTTCCCGGGTTACGTTTCCAATCCGAACGACGGTATCGCTATTTGCAACACCGACCAAGGCATTCACTTCCCGAAAAGCTCGAAAGTCCTGGCCCGGATCCAGCGATGGGCCGGGTCGCGATGATAGCGCTCGTGCCAGTACTGGGCGATCTCGATCCGCGGCAGCGTGATCGGGGGCTTGAACGCCACCAGGCCGAGCGGCCCGGCAATGCTGTCGGCGAGGTTCGCCGGCAAGGTTACAACCCCGTCGGTTTGCGATGCGACGATCGCACCGGCGATGAAGCTCGGCACCCGCAGCAAGATATTTGACGGCGCGATCTCGGAGGTCAGCACGCGCTGCGCCTCGCCATGGGCGGCGTGGCCGGTCTCCGATGCCGTGATCAGGACATGGCGTTCGTCGAGGAAGCCGGCGCGCGAGCGCGCCTTCGCCAACCGCGGGTGCCGCTTTCGCATCACGCTGAGATAGCCGTCCGAGAACAGTTTTTGCCGCCGCAGATATCCGGCGGCTTGCGGGAATGCGCCGAGTGCCAGATCCGCCTCGCCGGTCTCCAGCTTCAGCTCGAACGCACGTGAATCAAGCGGCACGGCCCGCAGACTGATGCCGGGCGCCACCGCCGCAACGGCGGCGATCAGCGGCGGCAGGAACCGGATCATGCCGACGTCGGTCAGCAGCAGGCTGAACATGCGATCGGAGGTGCTCGCGTCGAAGGCGACTGCCTCGGCGCGCAAGCCGTCGGCCGCATCGAGCAGCGCGCGCAACTGCCCGGCCATTCCCAGCGCCTTGGCGGTCGGCTGCATGGCATGCCCGTTGCGAACGATCAGCGGATCGGAAAACCGCTCGCGCAAGCGCCGCAGCGTCTTGCTGATCGCGGGTTGCGTCGTCTCTAGCGCCCGCGCCGTACCGGTGACGCTGCATTCCCGCAACAGCACATCGAGAACGCGCAATTGCCGCAAGTCCATCTCATGATATGCCAATTCGGCCATGGCGTTCATTCCATATTGGATATGATGCCAAGTCATCACGAGCCGCTATGCTGTTGTCAACACGAGAGCCGCATCCCGGGAGATCGTCATGGCCAAATTCGTCATCGAGCCGCATTTTCGTCTGCAGGAATGGGTTGCGGAGGAAAAGGGCTATTTCCGCGCCGAGGGTCTCGACTACGAATTCCGCGAGCTGATCCGCTCGACCGAGGGCCAGCATCACAACAAGGTCAACGAAGGCGCGTTCCAGAGCATCGAGAAGGGGCGCGAGGCCGACGTCAGCTGCGCCTGCCACTGGACCGTGAATGTCGCGGCCTCAACCGGCCACGCCAAGCTCTATTCCGATGTCTATTCGATCGCGACCTCGGGCATCTTCGTATCGGCCGACTCCCCGATCCGGACGCCGGCCGACCTCGCCGGCGTGCCGATTTCGGTCGGCTTCCAGTCCGGCAGCCATTACTCGACGATCCAGGCGCTCGAGCAATACATGCCGGCCGGCGACATCAGCCTGACGTTCGAGGACGGCATGCTGTTTCGGCGCATGGAGCTGCTGCTCGAAGGCAAAAGCGCCGCCGCGGCGCTGTTCAACGGGCCGTATTATCTCGCCGAGCAGCTCGGCTTCCGCAAGGTGATCGATACCACCTTCATGATCGCCTCGATGATCAACGGCGATCCGGACCCTGACGACATCAAGCGGTATTTCCGCGCGCTTCGAAAGGCGCAGCGCGACATCGACCTACGGCCGGAGCTTTACACCCATTATTACAAGAACGAATTTCCCGACCGCTTTCATGCCGCGATGGACACCAGGCGCTGGGGGCCCGGCGAGCGCATCGTGTTCGAGCCCTATTCGCGCGAAGTATTCGAACAGTCGTTCGACTGGATCGAAAAGCACGGTATTTTCCCGCGGGGCCAGATGGGGTCAGGCGATTACGACAAGGCCACCGTGTCCTTTGCGGCCGAGTGAAAGGCCGTTCGGACCACCTGCGTATCTGGCTTTTTGACGATTTGGGGCATTTTGGCGCGGATGCGAGAGCTCCCCCTGTCGACAAATGACGCGGTGCCGCTCGACACCGCGTTCAGCGTCGCGAACAGCGCTGTCCTTAGCCGAACGGCGTCGTTGACCCCGGCTTCCGAATGCTCTCAAATCCCGTGAGCTTAAGCCCTATTCGACAAGAATAAGCGGCAAAATCACGGGGGGAAGACTTATGATATTCGCCAGAAACATCGCCGGGCTTGCGGCACTTGCGGCAGCGCTGCTGGCGTCGAGCGGCGCCTCGGCGCAGATTTCCGACGACATCGTCAAGATCGGCGTACTGACCGACATGAACGGACCGGCGTCGACGCCGACCGGCCAGGGTTCAGTGACCGCGGCGCAAATGGCGGTCGATGATTTCGGCGGCACGGTATTGGGCAAGCCGATCTCGGTGATCACAGGCGACCATCAGGACAAGCCGGACATCGGCGCCGGGATCGCGCGGCGCTGGTACGATACCGAGCAGATCGATTTGATCGTGGACGTGCCGGTGTCGGCCGTCGGCCTCGCCGTTCAAAACGTCGCCAACGAAAAGAAGAAGCTTTTCATCACCCATTCGACCGGATCGGCCGACTTCCACGGCAAGTTCTGCTCGCCCTACGCCATACAATGGGTATTCGACACCCATGCGCTCGCGGCCGGCACCGCGCAGGAAGTGGTCAAGCGCGGCGGCGACAGCTGGTTCTTCATCACCGACGATTACGCCTTCGGCCATTCGCTGGAGCGCGACGCCACCGCCGTCATCACCAAGAACGGCGGCAAGGTGCTCGGTTCGGTGAGCCCGCCGTTCGCGACGCCGGATCTGTCATCGTTCGTGCTGCAGGCGCAGGCCTCCAAGGCCAAGATCATCGGCATCGCCGGCGGACCACCCAACAATGTCAACGAGATCAAGACCGGCGGCGAGTTCGGCATCTTCAAGGGCGGGCAACAGATGGCCGGCCTGCTGGCGCTGATCACCGACATTCACGGACTCGGACTTCAGGCTGCGCAGGGACTGTTGCTGACCACGTCGTTCTACTGGGACATGGACGACAAGACCCGGGAATGGTCGAAGCGCTATTTCGCCAAGATGAACCGGATGCCGACGATGTGGCAGGCCGGCGTCTATTCCTCGGTCATGAGCTACCTCAACGCGATCAAGGAGTCCGGCACCGACGATCCGCTCAAGGTCGCCGTCAAGATGCGCGAGAAACCGATCGAGGATTTCTTCGCGCGCAACGGCAGACTGCGCGAGGACAATCTGATGGTCCATGACCTCGTGCTGGTGCAGGTCAAGACCCCCGAAGAATCCAAATATCCGTGGGACTATTACAAGATCCTCGCCCATATCTCCGGCGAAGACGCTTTTGGGCCGCCGGACCCGGCCTGCCCGCTGGTCAAGAAGTAATCGGCATCGAGGCGCCGGCCTGGCCGGCGCTTCGATCCATTCGGCGCAGAGTCGTCGCAGAGCCTTGCCGTATCGGCAAAAGCAGTGCCGGTTAGGCAGGATCGTTCAAGTTGCTGAACAGACCGGTCCTGCTATTATCCGCGGGCCATGAGCCGCGTTGAAGAGCCCGAAGTAGTCCCACCGCCAGCAGCGAATTCCGGCCGTCGCAGCAACTTCCTGGTCCGTTTCTGGCGCGGCGAATATTCGCTCGGGGTTTCTTATTGGCTGTTCGGGTTGCTCGGCAACATCGCCCTCGCCTTCATCGCAGCCGGTCTTGTCGCGCTGTTTCAGACCGACCGTTACGATCCGCGTGCCATTTTTGCCTCGCTGGTCTCGGTCTGGCTCGTCACCAGCTTTATTTTGGCGTGGCAGGTAACCGGCGTCTGGAGATCGGCGAATCGCAATGCCGCGCGCCGACGCGCCCTGGGCAAACGCGCGGTATGGGCAGGCATCGTCAAGCTCGCCCTGGTTTCGGGGCTGTGCAGTTCGCTCTTCACCTTCTACGCGGTCGGCCTGCCGGAGATCGTCGAAACCTCACGCATGGTCTTTCTGAACGATCCGGATATTGCCGCCTATTCCATCCGCGTGATGCGCCATGGGACCGAAGCGGAAATCGCCGGCGGGTTCAAATACGGCCTCAGCAACGATTTTACCAAGGTGCTGGCGGCCTCGCCGGGCATCAAGGTCGTCCATCTCAACAGCCTCGGCGGGCGGATCGGCGAAGCGATCCGGTTGAACGAGGTTTTGCAGGCACAGGGCGCCGACACTTACGTGTCCGCCGGTTGTTACTCCGCCTGCACCGTTGCCTTTGCGGCAGGCCACAACCGCTTCCTGAAGACCGGCGCAGCGCTCGGGTTTCATGCGGCGGCATTTCCGGGAGCGACGGCCAACGACCTTGCAGACACGAGGCTCGACCAGCAGCGGCTGTTCCTTGCGGCAGGCTTCAGCAAGACCTTCGTCGATCGCGCGCTCTCCACGCCCAATTCCCAAATGTGGACGCCATCGGCGGACGAACTGACCGCCGCAAAAGTCATCACCGGAACTTCGGACGGCACGCAATTCGCCATCTCCGGTTTCGGGCGCAACCTCACCCGGGATCGATTGGACACCCTGATGATGCAAGGCATCCCGCTGCTCAAGACCATCAAGCAGCATGATCCAAACGATTACGGAGAGATTCTCGCGCAATATTACGCGGGCTACGTCGACGGCAAGACCGAGATGGAGGTGGAAACGCAGGGAATGGCCAGCATTCTGGAACTGGTCAGGAAACAGCGATGGATGGCGGATGATGCCGTCCTCGTGGAGATCGCACTGCTGTATGCCGACCAATACGCCGCCCTCGCCGCCAAGGATCCGTCGTTCTGTTCTGAATATAGCTCGGGCGGTTTCGCGAGCCTGGCAGGGATCGTTCCCGCTGCCCTGACCGACAAGGAGAATGAACTGAGCACGCGCGTCCTTGAGACCGCAAAAACGCGACCGGAAGCCTCGGAGTCCGATCTTGCGGAACTCTGGAAAAAGGTCGACGCGCGGATGTCTGAAAAGGGGATGGGCGACGACTGGCACAGGCTGTTGGATGGTGGCCCGGTCGAGGCCGCAAAAAACCGCGAATATTGCGCGACATTGGAGACGTCTTATCGCGAAATCGCTGGCCTTCCTGCCAATGAGGCTGCCATCCTGATGCGATCGCTGTTGGCGGACAAGTGAAGAGACCGCGGAATGTCGATCCGGCGGACGCATAGAGGCCATGAAATGTTGATGCGCAGCAAGCTGTTCGTCCCGGCCTCGCGCCCGGAACTGTTCGAAAAGGCGCTGGCTTCCGCCGCCGACGCACTGTCGTTCGATCTCGAAGACGCGGTCGCCCCGAGTCAGAAGCCGCAGGCGCGCGCCCATCTCGCCGCGTTCCTGCGCGGCCTCCCGCCGGCCACCGGCAAGATCATCGTCGTCAGGGTCAATGCATTTGGCACCGCGGAATTCGACGCCGACGTCGCCGCGCTCGGCTCCCTCCCCCTCGACATCGTCAACCTGCCGATGACGGAAGATGCCGATGCCGTGGTTGAGGCGATTGCCCGGATCGAACGCAACGCGGCGGTGGCGCGCCCCGCAAAATTCCTGCTCAACATCGAAACCCCCAAGGGATTGCGCAAGGCCGCCGATCTCGCCGTAGCGCATCCGCGCGTGATGGGATTGCAGATCGGTTACGCCGATCTGCTCGAGCCCAACGGCATCGCGCGGAACGACCGCGACGCGCTCGCCTATATCCGGCTCGCGGTTCGGCTGGCCGCCGCTGAGGCCGGCATCGCCGCCTATGACGGCGCCTTTGCGGCGGTCAAGGACGCCGAGGGCTATGGCGCCGAATGCATCGCCGCCAAACGCCACGGCTTTGCCGGCAAGAGCTGCATCCATCCGAGCCAGATCGCCACCGCCAACGAGGTGTTCATGCCGGATGCCGGCGAAATCGCCTGGGCGCGCAGGGTCGTCGCCGCCGCTGTCGACGCCGACGCAAGCGGCATCGGCGCCTATCTGGTCGACGGGCACATGATCGACAAACCCTTCGTCGAGCGCGCGCGGGCCGTGGTCGCGCTGGCCGACCGCCCGCAGAATGGAGCCTGATCGCATGGACCGTGACAAAAGCCGGCTGCACGCCCGCGACTATCAGCCGGGCGCCGGCGGCACGCTCGGCGGCGTTCGCATCCTCGACCTGTCGCGGCTGTTTGCCGGCAACGTGCTGACCCAGATCCTCGGCGACTTCGGCGCCGAAGTGATCAAGGTCGAGCCGCCGGAAGGCGATACGCTGCGGGCGTGGAAGACCGAGGGCATCGAGACCCACTGGAAGGTTTACGCCCGCAACAAGAAGAGCCTGTGCCTGTCGCTGCGCGAGCCGCGCGCGATCGAGATCATCCGCAAGCTGGTGCCGTCGGCGCAGATCCTGATCGAGAGTTTCAGGCCCGGCGTGCTCGAGAACATGGGGCTGTCGCCCGAGGCGCTGCTGGCGATCAACCCTTCGCTGGTGATCATTCGCATCTCCGGATGGGGACAGGACGGCCCTTACGCGCAGCGGCCGGGGTTCGGCACCGTGATCGAGGGCGTTTCGGGTTTTGCCGCGATCAACGGCTTTGCCGACCGCGAGCCGGTGCTGCCGCCGATGTATCTCGCCGATGGCATCGCCGGCACCTACGGCGCGTCGGCGGCCATGATCGCCTTGCGCGAAGTGGAGATTAAGGGAGGCCGCGGCCAGGTCATCGACCTGCCGCTGCTCGATCCGTTGTTTGCCATTCTCAGCCCGCAGGCGGCGAATTACCGGCTCACCGGCAAGGTCCGGCCGCGCACCGGCAGTCGCTCGACCAATTCGGCGCCGCGCAACGCCTATCGCTGCAGCGACGGACATTATGTCAGCCTGTCCGGCTCGATCCAGAAAATGGCCGAGCGGCTGTTCCGGGCGATCGGCCGCCCGGACATGGTCGACGATCCGCGCTTTCGCACCAATGCCGACCGGCTGCGCCATGCCGAGGAGCTCGACGCCATCATCGGCGAGTTCATCGGCGCGCGGACGCAAGCGGAAAACGTCAGCTTCTTCGAGAAGGCCGAAGTCACCATCGGTCCGATCTATGACACGCCGCAGATCATGGCCGATCCGCATGTGATCGAGCGGGAGCTGATATCAGATTATCCGGATGCCGAGATGGGCCAGATCCCGATGCATCATGTGGTGCCGCGGTTTGACCGCACGCCGGGTTCGATCCGGACCCGCGCGCCCAAACTCGGCGAGCATAATCAGGAGCTGCTTGGCGAGATCGGAATCGGCGCCGGCGATCTCGCGGAGCTTCGCAAGGCCGGCGTCGTCTGCGGCGGATGATCGAAACCCCGGCGGCCTGCGGACTCGCTGTTTGACAGCGTCCGCCGGCGGGTTATGGTCTCGCAAAAGGGAGCCAGGGATGGAAGAGACCGCAGCCCGACACGCGGCCGAAATGCTGCTCGCCGAACACAAGGCCAACACCACGTTCCAGCCATTCGATCGGTCGCGCGGGCCTGCCAACGTCTCGGACGCCTACGACATCCAGGACAGGTACGTCGGGCTGCTGCGCGCCGAACATGGCGGTACCATCGGCTACAAGGTCGGATTGACTTCGAAAACGATGCAGAAGTTCTGCGGCATCGACCATCCGATCGCCGGTGTCGTCCTTGCCAATCGGCTGCATCGCTCGGGCGCAACCATCCGCCGCGCCGATTTCGGGCGGCTCGGCCTCGAATTCGAAATCGCGGTCCGCATCAAATCGGACGTGCCGCCGTCGACCACTCCCGTCTCGGCGGAGGCGATCGCGCCCTACATCGCCGGCGTCTGCGCCGCCATCGAACTGGTCGACGATCGCGCCGCCGATTATACCAACCTCGACGTACTGGCGCTGCTTTCGGATAATTCCTGGAACGCCGGCATCGTGCTTTCGGAGTTGGTCACCAACTGGCCGGATCTCGAGGGCGTGCCGGGTCGGGCGACCAAAGACGGCGCCGCGATCGGCGAAGGTCACGGTCGCGACATCCTCGGCCACCCTTTCAATTCGGTCGCCTGGCTTGCCGCGCACCTTTCCACGCGGGGCGAAGGCCTCAAGGCCGGCCAGATCGTGATGACCGGCAGCGTGATGAAGACCATTTTTCCGAGCGAAGACGCGGTCTACGGATTTTCGCTGGAAAACCTCGGCAGTGTCAGCGTCACCGTGCGTTGACGCATTGCTGCGGCCTTCGACGCGCGCGCCGCACATCTTATTACTTCTCCGGCACGTATCCATCGTTCAGGATTTGCAGATAGGCGATGATATCGGTTTCGTCCTGCGTCGTCATGGCCGGCACGTCGCCGGGATGACGATTGAAGGGAGGATCGCTGACATCGACATTGCCGTGAAACTGCACCGGAATGTCGTTGTACTTCTCGACCTTTCCATCGGCGCCAAGCGGATAGACCTTTTCCGGGTTGGTGTCGCGAAAATTGTAGAAATCCATCACCTGCTGCAAGGTCTGGAATACGCCATTGTGAAAGAATGTGCGGCGCCTGGCGGTGTTGCGCAAGGTCGGCGTCTTGAACATGCCGCAGAATTGCGTCTGATCGGCGATGTCCTTGCGGATTGGTCCGCAAACCCCGAGGTCGAAATAGCCGGGGTCCCTGGTGTCGGCGAGCGCGCGATTGCGCGGCGCGGCCAACGCTTCGTACTGGGTGTCGGTAAACAGCGGCGGCTGCCCTTCGCGCGAGACCTGCGAACTGTGGCAGCCTGCGCAATTGGCCTTGTCCTGATCATTGAACAGGCGATAGCCGCGCATCTCGGTTTCGCTGAGGCGCGCCCTGCCCTCCAGCCAGTAATCGAACTTGCTGGTATAGGGATGGAAGCTCGGCTCCTCGATCTGATAGCGGCCGATGGCGAACGTGGCCTCGGCAACCAGCAAATTCGCGTTGGTGAATATTCCCTCGCCGAACAATCCCGCAAATTTTTTCGCGTAGGTCGCGTTGCGCAGCTTCTCGGCGACGATCTCGATGCTGCCGCCATCCATCTCGCGCGGATCAAGCAGCGGACCTGACGCCTGGATCTGGAGGGTGTCGGCACGGCCGTCCCAAAACAGACCGCCTTGCGGCACGATATTCGCGGCGCTCTGCGCGGATTGCGTCGCGGTCTTTTGGGCGCGCTCCGCCGTCTGGCCGACCGCGGCCATCTGCGCCAAGGTGACGGTTTCGTTTTGCTTGTCGTCAGGACCGATGCTGAAGTCGGATTGCCGGTCGAGATAGGTCAGCGAAGGAACGGCGCGGGCGCCGGGGAGCGTCAGCGTGGGACCACCAAGCATGACAGGGCCGTCGTTGGGCGGACCGTAGGCATGATCCGGGCTGTGACAGGACGCGCAAGCCAACTTGCCTGACGAGGACAGACCGGTGTCGAAGAAGATGTCCTTGCCGAGCCTTGCCATCGCCGACAGCGGCGCGGCCGGGCGTCGGACCAAATGAACCGGACTCGGATTTTCGCCGGGCTGGATCGGCGGCTCGGCAGCAAAGACGGCGCCGGCCAGAAGGCCGGCGCCGAAGACACACACCATCGTGCGGTTGAACATGCGAAGTAGGCTCAGTTCTTGATTTTGTCCTTGGTATCCACGGTGCCGAAGGTCGCGTCGAGGATCAGCTTCTCGCTGTTCTTCTTGTCGAAGTTGAACATGTCGACGATCGAGCCGGTCGTGGCGTCGAATGAGCCCTGCCCGATACGCTGAACGGTGGCCTTCTTGCCCGATCCGCTCGTCAGCCAGTTGTCCTCGATGAATTGCGGGATCGAGGCCTGCGTGATCAGCACGTGGCTGACATAGTTCTTCTTGGCATAGGGAGAGATCACCAGGAACGGCTGACGCGTGCCCGGACCGCAGCGACCCGCAACCGGCATGCCGTTGACGCCAAGCGGTTCGGTCGTACCGACGACGCCGCAGATGCCCGTACCGTCCAGCGCATCGGCCGTTGAGGAGAATGACGGATGCAGTGACGGGGGGGAAGCGTGATCGTACCAGCCGTCGGAGTCGTCATAGGCGATGATCACGGCGGTCGAGTTCCAATCAGGCTGTTGCTGCAGGAAGTTGATCAGGTTGACCAACCCCGTCTGCTCGTCGAGCGGATTGGAGTAGCCCGCGTGACCGTCCTGGAAGGCCGGCAGCTTGATGAAGGAAACGGCGGGGTAGTTGCCGGATCCGACCGCAGCGGTGAAGTCCATGAGGTCGTAGGCGTGGTTGGCGGGGTCAACCTTGTTTTTGCCCGGGATCATCGTGTAGCCGATCGACTTGGTCGAGTTCGGGCGGGCATGGGTCGGGTTGGCCGTCGACGCGTAGTACTGGAACCAGGCGTGATGCGGGATATAGTCGGCCGTGGTCGCGCCCGTCACCTCGCTTACGGAAGTGCGTCCGCAACCGCTGGTGCCGTTGTTGGCTACGGTTTCCAGGTTGAAACCACCCATAAACGAACCCCAGGGAATATCGGCGGCGTTGAGCAGATCGCCGATGTTCTTGCTGGTCATCTGAACCTGCGCGGTCGCGCTGGAGCAAACGTCGCCGGCCGGGTCGGTATCGTTGATCAGTGTCAGGCCACCTGCGCCGTCCGGGATCGTGTTGGCGGTCTTGCCCGCCGGGATCGTCGCGCCGTTGGTGGTGCCTGCGAACATGTTGACTGCGCCGGGTGTCGACGGACCGAAATCGTCAGACCAGGCATTGTCGCTCATCGCGTAGTTCTGGGCGTAGTTCCAGAACGCGGTGACGGTCGCGCCATCGAAATAGCCCATCACCTGGCCCTTGGTGCCAAAGGCACCGGCGCCGCCGCTCGTGCCGTTGCCGGTATTGGCCGGGAACGCATCATTCTTGCCGGCGTCATAGGCCAACTGCTCAGGCGTGTAGGCATGGCCCTGGTCGGCCGTCGCAGCCTGGGTACGATCGAGGCGGAACGGATTGGCAGCACCCGCGCCGTTCGCGGTATTGAGCGCGTTGGGATTTTTGATCAGCAGGCTGCCGTGCAGGATGTAGTTATTGATATCCGTCTGGGTGCCGTTGGCGGCCTTGAAGGGCGACTCGCCTTCGATTTCCAGCACGTTCGGGTAGGTGCCGAAGTAATGATCGAACGAGATATTTTCGTTGAAGATCACCACAAGGTGCTTGATCGGGTATTTGGTCGTCAGCGTGTTCGGATCGACGGCGGCGTTGTTCGCGGCGCTACCGGCGACGACCGGCGCCGCGACCGCCGCAGCAAGCAGAGCCGCGGTGGAAAGCAAAGCCGTCTTCAATTTTCGATTCGTCATTTTTTCTTCCCCGAAACCAAAAAATAGAATTGCAGATCGCGGGGAGCGTTAAGCAGCGTCAATGACGGACGTATGTCGATTTGATTTCAACGACGCGCGCATCGCCATCCGCAGTCGCGACAACGCAGCACCGCATCGCCGATCGCGGCGAAGCGTTTCGTTCGCTAAGTCCACGACAGCGAAAGTTTTTTTGGATGCCGCGAAATGCGAAATGCGGCCGGCGGGCAGAAAATTGTTGGAATGATTTTTAGTCGCAAAAAAATTTTGGCGCCGATGCTCAAACGCTGGCGGTGAACACCTCGTGCAATCGAATTGCCCGATGACAAACGGCGACTCTCGTTGTCGCCGTCTCGCTTTACAATTTTGTCACCAATCCTTCAGGCAAACCGTCACGAAGGCGCGACATGATCGGGCCTATCTTGTTCGCACGGTTGCGCGCGAGACGAACGATCGTTATCAGACGCAGATCATCCGCGATTGCCGGACGCCGGCTTCGTCGAAGGATTTGTGAAAAGGAATTCGGTCAGCCGCCGAAATAGGCGGGGTGATCGATGTCGGCAATCAACCCCGGCTGTTGCGGCTTCCAGCCGAGTAGCGTCTGGGTTCGGTCGCTTGAGGACGGGACATCGAAGGCAACAAAGCGCGCGAACCAGGTGAAATGCTCGGCCGCCGCGTCCTGCGACTTCGAGACGACGGGAACGTTCAGACGCCGGCCGATCACCTCGGCGATTTCCCGGAACGGCACGCCGGTTTCCGCAATCGCATGGAACGGGCCGCCCTCGACACCACGCTCGAGCGCGAGCCGGTAGACCCGCGCCGCGTCGAGGCGATGCACCGCCGGCCAGCGATTGCTTCCATCGCCAATGTAAGCCGAGACGCCTTTCTCACGCGCGAATCCGATCAGGCGCGGCACGAAACCATGATCGCCATGACCATGCACCGATGGCGGCAACCGGACGACGCTCGCGCGGACGCCGCGCGCCGCGACTTCGGCGGCCGTTCGTTCCGAAGCGCGCGGATAGGCATCCGAGGTGGGAATCGGCGGATCCTGTTCGGTCGAGACCCGGCCCGGCGTCATTCGCCCGACGCCTGACGTGACGATCAGCGGACGGCTGGAACCTTCGAGCACCGCTCCGATCGCCTCGATCGCCCGTTGGTCGTCCGCGCAATTCTGCGCGAACTTTGTGAAGTCATGGTTGAAGGCGGCGTGGATCACCGCATCCGACGGTGCCGCGCCGTTCCGGAGGCTATCGAGGTCCTCGATTGAGCCGCGATGAACGGCCGCGCCGAGCGTAGCGAGAGCGGCGGCACCCTGGTCCGAGCGGGAGAGACCGAGCACCTGATGTCCCGCCGCGATCAAATCCGCAACGACGGCCGAGCCGACCCATCCGGTCGCGCCGGTGACGAACACGCGCATGAGCAAATCTCCTGGTCATTTTGTTGAATGGCGTTTGTCGGTGACAAATCTCGGCAGAATTGCCATCGTGGTAAAGTAGTGACCTTATCATGGTATAATGGCTAACAGGATGAGCGACGCCGTCACCCATGACAACCTGCTCGGTTGCTATCTGAAACAGCGCCGGGCCAAGCTCGATCCGATCGCCTTTGGCTTTTCGGGAGAACGCCGCCGTACGGCCGGACTGCGGCGGGAGGAAGTAGCGCAGCGCGCCAATATCAGCCCGACCTGGTACACCTGGCTCGAGCAGGGCCGCGGCGGCGCGCCATCGGCCGACGTGCTCGACCGCATCGCGCGTGCGCTGATGCTGACCGACGTCGAACGCGAGCATCTGTTCCTGCTCGGCCTCGGGCGTCCGCCGGACGTCTGCTACCGCAAGAACGAAGGCGTGACGCCGCGATTGCAGCGCGTGCTCGATGCGCTGGAGCCGAGCCCTGCCTTGATCCGGACCGCGACATGGGACGTCGTCGCCTGGAACCGGGGAGCGAGCGCCGTGCTGACCGATTATGGCGCGCTGCCGCCGGACCAGCGCAACATCCTGCGCATGATATTCCTCAATCCCAGTGCCCGCACCGCGCAATATAATTGGGAAAACGTTGCACGGTTCGTGGTCGGCGCATTCAGGATCGATGCAGCCCGCGCCGGCGCGGCAGCGGAGATTGAGCCGCTGGTCGATGAGCTCTGCCGGCTAAGTCCCGAATTCAAGGCGATGTGGCTCGACAACGACGTGCGCGGCCATGGCGAAGCCGTCAAGCACATCCGACACCCCGTGATTGGCCGGATCGCGTTTGAATATTCGGCGTTCGCGATCGACGGCCGGCCCGACCTCAGCATGATCGTCTACAATCCCGCGACGCCCGCGGATACCGAGAACATCCGCTCGCTCATCGAAACGACGCGCGCGCCCGGCAAGGACGCAAAGCCCGCCCGTTCGGTCAGGAAGCGGGCGCGACGATGATCTTTCGGTCGGACAATCCCTCGATCTCGGCGGGCGTATAACCTGCTGCGGCGAGGATTTCAGCGGTGTGCTCGCCAAGCATCGGCGGCTGCATTCGCAGCGCAGGGCGAGCGCGCTCGGCGCCGAACTCGACCGGCAGCGCCGGCAATTTCGTCATGATCGAATTCGCACTGCCGAATTGCGGCACCAGCACATCGAGTAATCCGCCGGCCAGCAAATGCACGTCGGTGTAGAGATCCTGCGGCTTGCCGACCGGCGCCCAGGATATGTTGGCGCGTTCACATCTGGCGCTCACATCTTCGAGCGACAACGCCCCGATCGCTTCCTGCAATCGCGGGATCAACCAGGGCCGTTCCAGTACCCTGCTCTCATTGGTAGCGAGACGCGGATCTTCACCGAGCGCCTGCAACCCGAATTCCCTGAGGAAGCGAATCCATTGCTGATCACTGGTAACGCCGATAAAGAGCTGGCCGTCGTCCTTGGTCGTAAACACCTGGTAGATCGCCCAGGCGCCGCGACGCGCGGGCATCGGCGGCATCTCGCGGCCGGTGGCAGCAATCCCCGACATGTGGGTCGCCATCAGGAATGCGGCGCTTTCGAACAGCGCGCTGCCGACCCGTTGGCCACGGCCGGTCGCATCGCGCTCCCGCAACGCCGCCTGCACCGCAACGACGCCGAACACGGCGCCCATGATGTCGATAACCGAAGCGCCGGCGCGCAACGGCTGCCCGATCGGTCCGGTCATGTAGGCCAAACCTGTGTGGAATTGCACCACCTCATCCAAGGCGGGACGATGCTCGTAGGGTCCCGCAAGATAGCCCTTCAAGGCCAGGTAGATCAGGCGCGGGTTGAGCGGCGCGAGCTGCTCATAGCCGCAGCCCAGTCGCTCCATTGTGCCCGGGCCGTAATTCTCCATCACCACGTCGGCATTGGCGACCAGCCGATGCAGCACGGCCTGGCCCTCGGCCGATTTGAGATCGAGCACGATGCTGCGCTTGTTGCGGTTGAACGCGGCAAAGAAGCCGGACGCAAACCCGCCGAGCCGGCGCGTGTGGTCGCCGGCCGGTGCCGGTTCGACCTTGATGACGTCGGCGCCCATGTCGGCGAGCAACAGCCCGGCGGTCGGGCCCATCACGGTGTGGCTGAATTCGAGAACGCGAAGTCCCGCCAGCGGCGCAGCCGACATCAGGCAGCCTGCCGGCGAAACGCGTCGAGGCTGCCGGCATGCAGCAGCTCGCTCGGCAGCGCGTGGCCAACAACGGTCTCCGCCATTCGGCCCACCTCGATCAGTGCATCCAGGTCGACGCCGGTCTCGATACCCATCTCCTCGCAGAGCAGCACCAGTTCCTCGGTGCAGATGTTGCCGGCCGCGCCCTTATGGGCGGCGAAGGGGCAACCGCCGAGGCCGCCGACCGTGGAGTCAAATCCCGCCACGCCCATTCGCAGCGCCACCAGCGCATTGGCGACGGCTAATCCGCGGGTGTCGTGCAGATGCAAACGGAGCGGAACATCCGGCCAGCGGCTGCGGACTTCGCCGAGCACGCGTTCGATCCGGTGCGGCGCGGCCCAGCCCATGGTATCGGCCAGCGAGAATTCCGTGATATCAGCGCCGGCCTCCTTGGCGATCGCCAGACCGTCCTCCAGCGTCGAGATAACCTGTGCCGGCGCGATATCGCCCTGGTAGTTGCAACCGAAGGCCGCCATCACGCCGATACGGTTGACCGGAACGCCAGCCGCCAGATGCGAGGCGGTCATCTTGCGCATCGCCGCGAGATTTTCCGCGTGGCTGCGGTGCAGGTTCTTGTGGGTGAAGGCCTCGGACGCCGTCAGCGAGATGCTGCCAGTGATGGTCAGCTTGTCTTTAAAGGCCAGCGCGCGATTCAGTCCGTTCTCGTTGAACCACAGCGCGGTGTAGTGGACGCCCGGCTTGGCCTTGAATCCGCCGATCACCTGTTCCGCGTCAGCCCAGCCGGGAACGACGCGCGGGTTGACGAACGAGCAGGCCTGAATGTGTTGCAGTCCGGTTTCGGCCAAACCCTCGATCACCCTGATCTTGTCGGCGGTCGAGATCGGGCCGGGTTCGATCTGAAAACCCTCGCGCGGGCCTTCCTCGTGGATTTCAACTTTCTTCGGCAGATCGGTCATGGTCTGGCCTCCCCTGATGCAAACAGCCTTTGTTATGCGGTTTTTAGAACCGGGCCGCCGTAATGGGAAGGGCCGGGAAGGCCGGGGCACCTGCCAAAATCGCCATAGCAGACAAGCGTTTCGGGGTTTGTCGGTCGACGCCGGACCGGGTAGCCTTGCGACAAACGATCTACAGGCGGGGAGAAACAGCAAGTGCCGGATGCGACGCCTGTTGCGGAATACGACGCCATCATCATCGGCGCGGGCATGTCGGGGCTGTACCAGCTCTACCGGCTGCGCGAACTTGGCATTGCGGGTTCGGGTGTTCGAGACCGGCACCAATGTCGGCGGCACCTGGTACTGGAACCGCTATCCGGGCGCGCGGTTCGATTCCGAGAGCTACAGCTATGGCTACTCGTTTTCAAAGGAGCTGCTGGACGAATGGGACTGGTCCGAGCATTTTTCAGGTCAGCCGGAAACGCTGCGCTATCTCAATCACGTCGCGGACAAATTCGATCTTCGCCGCGACATCCAGTTTGAAAGCCGGGTCGCCGCGGCGGTTTGGGACGAGGCTGCGCGAAGCTGGAACGTCACGCTGCAGGACGGCAGCCGCTTTCGCACCCGCTTCCTGATCACCGCGATCGGCCCGCTCTCGACGCCGACGATGCCGCGGATCGAAGGCGTCGACAGTTTTCAGGGCCGCTCCTTCCATACCGCGCGCTGGCCGAAAGAGCCGGTCGATTTCGCCGGGCAGCGCGTCGCGGTGATCGGGACCGGCGCCACCGGCGTGCAGACCATCCAGACCATCGCGCCCAGCGTCGGAAGTCTGACCGTGTTCCAGCGCACCCCGAACTGGTGCGCGCCGCTGCATAACGGCAAGATCGACGCCGAGACGCAGAAGCAGATCAAGGCCGGCTATCCCGAGATGTTCAGGCGCTGCCAGGAGACGTTTGCGTGTTTCCTGCATACGCCGGATCCGCGCGGAACGTTCGAGGTATCCGATGAAGAGCGCGAGGCCTTCTTCGAAAAGCTCTATGCCGAGCGTGGTTTTGGCATCTGGCAAGGCAATTTTCGCGACATACTGATCGACCGCAAGGCCAACGCGTTGATCAGCGATTTCGTGGCCCGAAAGATCCGGCAACGGGTCAAGGACCCGAAGGTCGCGGAAAAGCTGATTCCGAAGAATCACGGTTTTGGCACCCGCCGGCTGCCGCTGGAGACGTTTTATTACGAGGTCTACAACCGCGACAATGTGGAACTGGTCGACATCGCGGAAACGCCGATCGAACGGATCACGCCCAAGGGCATCAAGACCAGCGCTGCGGAGTACGAATTCGACATCATCATCTATGCCACCGGGTTCGACGCCATCACTGGCAGTTTTGATCAGATCGACCTGCGCGGCGCCGGCGGCATGCGACTGAAGGAGCGATGGAAGCGCGGACCGGAAACGTTCCTCGGCGTCATGGTCGACGGTTTTCCCAACATGATGATGCTGATGGGACCGCACACCGCGCTCGGCAATATCCCGCGCAGCATCGAATACAATGTCGACTGGGTGACGCGCCTGATCCGCTACGCGCGGGAAAACAACCTGACGCGGGTCGATGCCACCGCGGCGGGCGTGACCTCCTGGACCGATCACGTCAAGGCGCTCGGCGTTGGCCTGCTCTCCAACGAGGTCGATTCCTGGATGACCGGGATCAACCGTAACGTGGAGGGCAAGCAGACCCGCATCGTCGCGCGCTATAGCGGCAGCGCCCCCGCCTACCGCGCGCGATGCGACGAGGTCGCGGCGAAGCGGTATGACGAGTTGGCGCTGGAACCCTGAATTCGCGTGGCGTCGGCTAATCGATCGAGATATTCGCTTCGTGCCCGACCTTGGTCCAGCGCTGGATCTCCGTATGGATCAGATCGCTGAACGCTTGCGGGGTCATGGCCTGGGCTTCGGCGCCTTCGCTCGCCATGAACTTTGCGATCTCGGGTGAATTCAGCGCCGTGTTGATCTCGGCGTTGAGCGCATTGACGACCTCCGGCGGCATGCCGGCCGGGCCGACAATTCCCCACCAGGACGACAGGTCGAAGCCGGGGACGCCCGATTCATCGAGGGTCGGCACATCCGGCAGCAATTGCGCCCGCTTGACGCTGGTCACCGCAAGCGCATTGACCTGGCCGCTCTGCGCCAGCTGCTGCACCTGCGGCATGCTGGAGACGTAGACATCGACATGGCCGCCGAGCAGATCGTTGAGCGCCGGCGCGCCGCCCTTGTAGGGCACGTGCATCAGCTTGACGCCGGCCGACTGTGCGATCAGTTCGGCCGCGATCTGATTGATGCTGCCAATGCCGGCGGAGGCATAGGTGATCCGGTCTGGCTTGCTTTTCGCAAGCGCCAGCGCGTCCTTGGCCGATTTCACAGGAAGATCCTTTGACGCGACGAACAACAATGGCGAGCGCGCAACAAAGGCAATCGGGGTGAAATCCCTGGCGGTGTCGAACGGCATGCTCTTCTTGATCGCCGCGTTGATGGTGAAGGTCGTCGACACCAGCAGCAGCGTGTAGCCGTCCGGCGGCGAGGCGGCGACCGTGGCCGCGCCGATCACGCCGCCGGCGCCGGGACGGTTTTCCGCGATCACCGGCTGGCCCCAGGCCTCGGACAACTGCTTGCCGATCGCGCGGGCGACGATGTCGTTGGAGCCGCCCGCCGCGAACGGAATGATCAGCGTGATTTGTCTGGATGGATAGGTCTGCGCTTGCACCGCAGTACTTGTGAGGACCGGGATCGCCAGCAACAGCGCCGCCGACAACAACGCCCCTATTCTGGTCATGATCCGATTCTCCCTGCCGTTTCCCGGCAATGTTGGCGGCTTCGGATGAGAGGATCGGCTCATGTCAAATCCTCATAACGAAGCCGCAGAAACGTCGTTTGCACGCGCGCGACTTACCGCTAGGCTACTGCCAGATAATGAGGAAACGCAATAGACGCGCATCCGCGCGCGGAATCCGCGGCGGCGGCGAAAGGGCTGATGATGGACTTCCAACTCACCGAGCAGCAGCGCAGCATGATCGGCACGGTGCGCGATCTCGCCCAGGGCCAGTTCAAGGCCAATGCGCAGCGCTACATGGACGGCACCTTCCCCTGGGACAACATGAAGAAGCTCGCCGAAATCGGCGTGCTCGGCATGTCGGTGCCCGGAACAATATGGCGGGCTCGGCCTGCCGGTGTTCGATACCGCGCTGATCCTCGAGGAAATTGCAAAGACCTGCTACGTCACCGCGATGGCGACGCTCGGCGAGGCCGGCGTCCAGACCCGCGTCATCGCGACCTACGCGCCCGACGCGATCCGCCAGCGGATTTTGCCGAAGGTCGTCTCCGGCGACTGCATTCTGGCGGTCTGCATGACCGAACCGCATGCCGGCACCGACGTCGCGAATTACCGCACCAATGCGGTGATCAAGGGCGACCGCGTCATTCTCAACGGCACCAAGACGCTGATCAGCCGCGCCAGGGAAGCCGGCATGTTCGTGATCTTCACAAGGATCGACGGCCGGCCCGGCCGCGAAGGCATCGGCTGCGTGCTGCTGGAGCCCGACACGCCGGGCTTCGAGGTGACCGGCACCTATCACACCATGGGCGGCGAGAACCTGCACGAGATCCAGTTCAACAATTGCGAATTGCCGCTGGAGAATCTGGTGATCCGCGAGGACGGTTTTCGAAAACTGTTGACCGCCTTCAATACCCAGCGCTGCCTCAACCCGAGTATCTCGCTCGGTCTCGCCGAAGGCGCGTTCGACGAGGCCCGCAATTACGTGCGGGACCGCACCGTGTTCGGCAAGGCGATCGGCGATTTTCAAGGCATCCGCTGGAAGCTCGCGGAAATGTACCGCGACATCGAGGTGTCCCGCAGCATCCTCTACCGCGCCTGCATCACCGCCAATCCGTTTCCCGATCCGTTCATGGCGGCGGTGGCAAAAATCACCTGCAACGAAATGTCCAACCGCGTCACCAGCGAGGCGATCCAGCTCCATGGCGGTTTCGGCTTTACGGACGAATATGCGGTGTCGCGGCTCTATCGCGGCGCGCGCTACGGCACGCTGGGCGGCGGCACCACCGAAACCCTGCGCGACCTGATCGGCAAGCGAATCATGAACGCGGCGGAAACCGGCGAGGAGCTTTTGGCCTACGACATGATCAGCGGATTTGATCTCGCTGCGTGACTGAACTGACGCGCTGGTTCTTCAACCGATTTTTCCAATAGACCTACCCGCCCTGCAGGCCATCGCGATCGAACAGACGCAGCGAAACTCTAGGACCTGCGTCGTGCCCCTCCCTTCCCGGTGCTGGCCGAGGTCGACTTTCGCCCGGATTTTTTCTGGACCGCAAGAGGTGGTTTCGCTTTCTTCGCCGCCGACGCCGACGCCTGTTTCACAACGGGCACCCTGTTTTCTTTCGATTTCCCCAATCTTCGACCCCGCTTGGCCGCGGGCAGACTGTGATTATCGAAAGCTGCGAATTCGGCCATCTCCAGCCCGAACAGCGCGGCGACATCGCTGTCATCGAGCAGCTTGGCGGAGCTGGGCGCTGCCTTGGTTTCCAAGAGCTCTCGTCCGGCATCGGCGAGCAGCTCGTGCTCATCCACGCCGCGCAGCACGAAGAGGAGCTCAGGCTTTTCGTCCAGTCTGGCGCCAACGCCATAGAGCGCCGCCGCGACGTGCTTGCACATGTCTGCCCAGTCCGGGCAGCTGCAGGATAGCTTGATTTCGTCGGGTGATGGAAACAGGCCGTCGCCCTCCCGGCACACCCGGTCCATGATCCCCTTGGCCAAACGGCCTTGCAGCAGTTCGACCAGCGAGTCGATCGCACCCGCGCAATCTCGACAGATCGCCTTCCAGCGGGCCGCCTTGACCGGCGCAATGGCAATCTTGATCTTGTAAAGCGACGTGCCGGCAACCATTGCAGCGACCTCTCCCTTTGCAATCTTCAGGTCGAGAACGGAACCGTTGCGAACATAGCTTCGGCCACGCGGCAACCGGCTTGCAAAGTCGCTATACCGCTCGAGGTTGGTGCTCCACGATTTGCCCCAGAAGGTATTGGCGATCGCACGGCCCTCGATCGTCACGGGCGCAACGGCTTGCCCTCGTTTCCTCAGCCTGGCCAGCTCGCGCTCTGCCTGCTGCCGCTTCTCGGCCACCGAGATGTAAGGGTGCCAATCAGAATAGCTCATCCGGCCGCCTCCCTTGTCGCCGCATTCAGATCGAGAGACACAAGTTTCAGCAGTTCTTCATCCTTCATCTCGGTCAACACCATTTCGGACCCGGAGCCGAGCAAGTCGCCGGCAAGTTGCTTCTTGGACTCGATCAACTTATCGATTTTGTCCTCCACGGTGCCCCGGCAAATAAATTTATGCACAAGGACATTCTTGGTCTGCCCGATTCGGAAAGCTCTGTCGGTCGCCTGATTTTCGACGGCCGGATTCCACCACCTGTCGAAATGAACGACATGCGAGGCAGCGGTGAGATTGAGTCCGGCCCCGCCCGCCCTGAGGGATAGTACGAAGAACGGCACATTTTCGTCTTCCTGAAACTGGCGCACAAGCTCCTTGCGCTTCCTGACCTCCGTTTCGCCATGCAGGACGAGGCCGGCCTGCCCGAACACGGAGCCCAGGAACGCCGCCAGTGGGGCCGTCGTCTCCTTGAACTGCGTGAAAATCAACGCCTTCTCCTGCCTGGCGGCCACAACTTCCGCGATGTCGCGCAGCCGCTCGAACTTACCGCTATCCTGCTCGGTCCATGCGCCATCGCCGAGCCATTGCGACGGATGGTTGCAGATCTGCTTCAGCCGCATCAGAAGCGCCAGCACGATGCCCCTTCGCTGGATCCCGTCGACATCTTCAAGCCGCTGCTCCAGTTCTAACACCGCTTGCTGGTAGAGCGCCGCCTGCTTGCGGCTCAACGAACAGAACGCATTCACCTCGGTCTTGTCGGGTAGATCGGCAATGACGCTCTTGTCGGTCTTCAGACGTCGCAAGATATAGGGGCGCACCAGATCGCGGAGCGGTCCGTAGGGGTTATGCGGCCGATCGGCGAGGCCCTTGACGAAGGACGAAAACTGCTTTGACGATCCCAACAGGCCGGGATTGATGAAGTCGAAGATCGACCAGAGGTCGCCGAGCCGATTCTCGATCGGCGTGCCGGTCAGGGCGATGCGCATATCGGCCTTGAGCCTGCTTGACGGATCCTGGTCTGCCTGGCGGCCGGATTCTTGATAGCCTGTGCTTCGTCAAGCACGACCAATCGCCACGCCATGGCCTCAGCCAAGGCGAGCGCGCAGATACCCGTAGCTCGTGATCACCAGATCCGTGTCTGCCAGCCCATCAGCATCCGGATTACCCGCTCGTCCGCGCTCAGTTTCTCGGCCGGCGCAGCCGATGGATGGACCACGACGCGCCTTGAGGCTCGGCGCAAATCGAGCAATTTCCGCAACCCAATTGGCAAGCAACGAGGCCGGGGCGACGAGAAGACATGGCCGCCGCCTGTCCTTGGTCTCATCCTTGAGCACGAGCAGAAGTGACAAGATCTGGATGGTCTTGCCGAGCCCCATATCGTCGGCAAGGCAGGCCCCGAGCCTGAGCTGAGCGAGCAAATAGAGCCATTGAACGCCAGCCAGTTGATACGGCCGCAACGAGCCCTGAAAATATTTGCCGGGGTCAATCCGGGCAAGCCCATCGGGACGGCGCAAGGCCGCCAATGTGTCCGCCAGCCAGGGGCCGGCGACGGTCTGGCTCCGGTCGATATCCGGCTGTCCATCGAATCCTTCGCGGCGATGTTGGCGCCAGCCAGCATGCGCATCGCCTCGCCGAACGACAGACCGTCGCTGGCGGCACGCCGTTCGGCCGCTTCGAATTCATCGAGGGTCCGGCGAAGTCGTTCATGATCGACCTCGACCCATTTGCCGCGCACCAGAACCAACCCGTCGGACTGGGCGAGCAGTCGCTTGATTTCGGCCGCCGACAGCTTTTCGCCGTCGAGCGTCACCTCCATCTGGAAGTCGAGAAGCGCATCCATCCCCATCTGCGATGGTGCTCGTCCCCCGATCGTTGCCTTGACCTGTGCACGCGCGGGGCGGTTCAGGCGCCAACTCGCCGGCATCCGAACCGCTACTCCGGCGCTTTCCAGCGCGGGAACGTCTTTCAGGAATTGCAGCGCCTGCTGCGGGCTCCAGCGCAGCGGATGAAAGATCTCGCCCGCGTCGACCATCGCCTTCAACCAAGCGCAATGCTCGGCGGCGCGCTGGATCGGCAGCAATAGCGACAGCAGGCGTTCGCGATTTTTCGCACCGGCATATTCCTGCAAGGCCTTGCCGAGGGGCATATGCTGGGCTTTCGCCTGGGCCGAAAGTCGTGTCGTGTAGGTGACCAGGAACGCGAACGGGGCAGCGTCGTCCTTCCTGTTTTCGGCGAGATTGAAATGGACGCGGCCGATCAGATTCCAGGCGGGATTTCGGCCCTTGAGGAACTCCTGCACGGAGAGCCCGGCGTCGGCCAATTCGGTATCAAACGCCGATCCATGTCTCGCCAAAGATCGGCGAGAACAGTCGCTGTCAGGTATTCGGCGCCCATCATCGGCGGAACGGCCGCCGCCATACGCGCCAGTTCGTCGTCTGTTGGAATTGCAACCGGCGGCTTGGTAGACCGCTCTCCGATATCGGAGATGACGCATAACGCGGTGATGTAGCGAGTTCCAAACTCTCGCCAGTACGACAACACCGGCGGCAGGACCGTCCCGACTTCATCGGCGCCCAGCCGCAACAGCCCATGGCCGGGCCCCCGCAGAAAAGCTTTTGCCAGCCGAAGATGCTCTTCGGACTTCAGCCCAGGCGCATCCTCGGTTTCCCTGAGAACCAGCGAACCACGCGGGGTGAGAACGGGTGCCAGCATCATGATCGGAGCATTGTTGCGATTCGCATTGGATCGAAGCGAAATTACCCTGTTGACGGGACTGATCGGGATCACGGATCATATCCCATGTTTGGATGTGAATGACACGTCATCGGACGGCAGCCGAAGACCATGCCAGTGACAATCGCGAAAATTACCGAGGCCTTCGATTTCGCCAATACCGGGAGCGGCATGGGGACATTTTTCGCCTTCGTCTGCATACCGACCGGGGAAATCCATTATCAAACCGATATTTCGGATTTTGCGGAGATGTACGACGAATTGCCTGATGACATCGAGGACGAGGAGAAATACGTCGTGCTGCCGGACAAGCGCGAACTCGGGCTCGGCAAAGCGCTGGTGCTGGATTTTGCCCGCGAGTTCCTCCCAGACGATTTCGACGACGTCCGCTGTTTCTTCAGCAAGCGCGGCGCCTATCCCAAATTCAAGGCCCTGCTCGCCCGTCGCGGCGCGATCGATCGCTGGCACGCCTTCGAAGCCAAAGCCACGGAGCAGGCGTTGCGCGACTGGTGCGCGTTGCATGAGATCGAAATCGTCGGCTGAATTGGCCTTAAGGCGACAGTGTTTGGAACAGCTTCGATTCAGATTCATTCGTCCGCCGCCCCTTCGACCGCATGGACCGCGGAGCGAACCTGTTCGGCGATAAAATCCATCACCAGCCGGGTTCGCGGCGCGAGCAGCCGGCGCGACGGATAAACCAGGTTGAGCGGAATGCTGGGCGCCGGATAATCGCTTAGCATCCGCACCAGATGCCCGGCGCGGATGTCATCGGAAACCTCGATCAGCGACAGGAACGCGATGCCGTATCCGGCTCGCGCGGCCAGATGCACCGCGCGGCTGTCGTTCGCGAGAAAGCCTCCGGACACCTGAACGTCGAGGGCATCGGCCGCCGGTGTCGTGAAACGCCAGACATTCGGCTCGGGACCGATGTCGAGGACGATACAAATGTGTTTGGCGAGGTCTTGCGGTTTTGCCGGCTTGCCATGCTTCTTGATGTAGCCCGGTGCGGCAACCGCGACGCGCGCGGCGGAGCTTCCGACCTTGCGTGCGATGACGGACGCATCCTTGATGTCTCCGAGGTGAACGGCGAGATCGAGGCGGGCATCGACCATGTCGCTGACGCGGCCGCCGACCACAAGTTCGACCCGCAGTTTGGGATGCTCGGCCAGCAGCGACGGCATGCGCGGACTCAAGAAGCCGCTCGCAGTTGCGGTAACGCCGACCCGCACCAGCCCCGATGGCGACGAGCGCTGTCCGTCAAGCTCCGATTTTAATTCCTCCGCTCCGTCGAGCAGCGGCCGCGCCCGGCTGACCAGCATTTCACCATCGTCGGTCAGGCTGAGTTTGCGCGTGGTGCGATGAAACAGCCGCACCCCGAAATGATCTTCCAGTTGCGCGACCAGCCGCGTGATCGCGGCGCTGCTCATCCGCCGCTCGCGGGCCACGGCCGAGAACGAGCCGACTTCGACCACCCGGACCAGGACGTCGAGCGCGCGGAGAAGGTCCATCGATTTCCTCACAAAACGCAAAGGTCTTGCAACAAGAAGGCGAGTTATCCGGGCGAAGTCAACGAGCTAACGATGGCGCGTGTAACCAAGGAGAACAATCGTGAACCTGAAAATTCTGGGCCTCGCCGCCATCGTACTGCTGGCGCCCACCTGCGAAGCATCGGCGCAATGCGCGGTTTGCGCCGCGCATCCCGAACTCGATCCGCTGAATGGCGGCCAGCTGACGCCGGCCGGCAAGATGGGGTTGGTAAACGCCCATGGCGCGGCGTCGACGTCGAACGGCCCCAGCGGATCGCTTGCCGCGGCGCGCAACCAATATCTCGACGCCTCCAACGCGCAGGCTGCGAGCCCGAAGAAGCAGACGCGGCGGCACCCTTCGGCCCAGTAGGCTCGGAAACCGAAACGGTTTCTCGCAGGATTTTCGGCATATCGGCCTCAACCAACGGAGCGCGCTGTTCCTGCAGCGCGCTCTCAGGCGTTGGCGCGGGCGAGCGATGCATTTCCCGCTTTGCGGAACGGCGCCTCGCGGCAGACGATATCGCGGCGTGACATATTTTTTCGATGGTTTTGTACCAACGCTTGCCATTGAAACCGGTTAGTCGAGGCGACATGTCAGCGCTTTCCGCTTTGGCTTTTCGGCCCGCCGGGGTCGTTGTCGAAGGTCACTTGGAGGACAATCATGATCGAGGTCGTTCAGGCATTCGACAGGGCGCCGATCACGCAGATCGGCAGCGACGACGCCGCAGCCCTCGAACGCAAGATCGAGAGTGCCCGGCGGGTCTTCGCCGACCGCGGAGCCTGGCTCAAGCCGCACCAGAAGATCGATATCTTTCCGCAAGCTCGCCGGATTGATGCAAGGCAAGCGCGAGCATCTCGGGCGCCAGATCGCGCGCGAGGGCGGCAAGCCCCTGACCGATGCGCTGATCGAGGTCGACCGCGCCATCGACGGCGTGCGGGACGCGGTCGATGAGCTGCGCGTCCGCGCCGGGCGCGAAATTCCGATGGGCATAACGCCGGCCAGCGACAATCGGCACGCCTTCACCATCCTCGAGCCGATCGGGGTGGTGGCGGCGATTTCGGCCTTCAATCACCCGCTCAATCTGATCATCCACCAGGTCGTGCCGGCCGTCGCGGTCGGCTGTCCCGTGATCATCAAGCCGGCGCCGACAACACCGCTGTCCTGCATCGATCTGGTGGGTCTGCTGCATGAGGCCGGCCTGCCGGAGCCGTGGTGCCAAACCTTCCTTCCCGAGACCAACGAGCTTGCCGAGGCGCTGGTGACCGATCCACGGATCGCGTTCCTCAGCTTCATCGGTTCGAGCCGGGTCGGCTGGCATTTGCGCTCGAAGCTGCCGCCTGGGACCCGCTGCGCGCTGGAACATGGCGGCGCGGCCCCCGTCATCATCGACCGCAGCGCCGATTTCGGCCGGCTGATCGAGCCTCTGGTGAAAGGCGGCTATTACCACGCCGGCCAGGTCTGCGTGTCGGTGCAGCGCATCTTCGTCCATGCCGATCTGCAAGCGAAACTGGTCGATGCCTTCGCTGCCCGCGTCACAGCGCTGAAGACCGGCGACCCGGTGCTGGCGGAAACCGAGGTCGGCCCGCTGATCCTGCCGCGCGAAGCCGACCGGGTTTCGAGCTGGATCGACGAGGCCGTCGCGGGCGGCGCCCGCCTGATCGGCGGCGGACGCCTGAGCGAGACGACGCTGAAGCCCTCGATCCTGGTCAACCCGCGCTGACAATGCCAAGGTTTCGACGCTCGAGGTGTTCGGTCCGGTGACCTGCGTCTATCCCTACACGAGACTCGAGGACGCGATACGCACCGCCAATGCGCTGCCCTGGTCGTTCCAGGCCAGCATTTTCACCGAGGATCTCCGCACGGCTTTCACGGCCGCCGAGCACCTCGCCGCCTCGGCCGTGATGGTCAACGACCACACCGCCTTCCGCGTCGACTGGATGCCCTTTGCCGGCCGGCGCCAGTCCGGATACGGCGTGGGCGGCATCCCCGACACGATGCGGGAGATGACCGAGGAGAAAATGATCGTGTTTCGGATGTAGGCCGCGGACGGTTGCGTCGCAGGACGGTCTTGCCCAACGGCGCGCGGCGGGAGATGCTCCGCTGCTGTTTTCAGGGGAGAGATCATGCCTGTCGATACCAAAGCCGCCACCGATCGCCTGATGCGTTTCCTCGCCATCGAGGGCGTCACCGGAAAGGAGGCGGCGATCGGGCGCGAACTTGTCACCGCCCTGAAGGAAGTCGGCGTCCCGGCGGACGCAATCCATCTCGACGACGCCAACACGCGGATTCCGGTGCCGACCGAAACCGGTAACCTGATTGTCGATCTTCCCGGCCGCGGCGCGCTGCACAACCAGCCGCGCCTCCTGTTCATGACCCACATGGACACCGTGCCGCTGTGCGCCGGCGCCAAGCCAAAGCTCGCCGGCCGCAAGATCGTCAACCAGGCCAAGACCGCGCTCGGCGGCGACAACCGCTGCGGCTGCGGCGTGCTGGTGACCCTGGCGGCGGAACTGGCCAAGACCAACGCCGACCACCCGCCGATCACGCTGCTGTTCTGCGTGCGCGAGGAGAGCGGCCTGTGGGGCGCGCGCCATGTCGACACCAAGGAGCTCGGCTCGCCCGTGATGGCGTTCAACTATGACGGCGGCGCGGCTTCCAATGTCGTGATCGGCGCGGTCGGCGCCGATCGCTGGCAGGTCGAGATTTTCGGGCGCGCCTCGCATGCCGGCGTGGCACCGGAGCGCGGCATCAGCTCGACCATGATTCTCGCGCTGGCGCTGGCCGAAGTGAAGGCCAAGGGTTTTTTCGGCAAGGTGGTGAAGGGCAAGAAGCAAGGCACCAGCAATGTCGGTCCCGTCACCGGCGGCGAAGGCCGCCCCGCAGGCGACGCCACCAATGTCGTCACCGATTACGTGGACGTGCGCGGCGAATGCCGCAGCCACGACCGGACGTTCTTCAAGGAGATCACCAAGGCGTACAAGACGGCGTTCACCAACGCCGCCAAGAAGGTCAAGAACAGCGAGGGCAAGTCGGGCCGCATCAAGTTCAAGGCCGAGACCGATTATTATCCGTTCCGCCAGAAGGAGACCCTGCCGGTGGTCAAGCGCGCGGTGGCGGCGGTCTCCGCCGTCGGCGGCAAGCCGGTGATCCGCTTCGCCAATGGCGGGCTCGACGCCAACTGGATGGTGCGTCATGACGTGCCGACCGTGACGTTCGGCGTCGGGCAGAACGAGCCGCATACGATCGACGAGTGGATCAACCTCGACGAATACGACCGCGCCTGCGCGCTGGCGCTGGAGCTGGCGACGATGCGGTGAATGCTATTCTCCCGTCATGCCCGGGCTTGTCCCGGGCATCCACGTCTTTCTTTTCATGGATGCAGCAAGGAAGACGTGGATGGCCGGGACATAGGCGAGCGGAGCGACGCCGTCCTTCGGACGACTATGCCCGGCCATGACGAAAAGTGAACTCAAGCCTGCTTCTTCTCCAGATGGCTTTTCGCAAACGCGAGGTACCAATCGAGACAACCGGGATTCGACATCGCGTCCCGGTTGATGACTTTTTCCACGGGCTGCCCGAGCAACAGTTTCTTGATCGGCAGTTCCTGCTTTTTGCCGGACAGTGTGCGCGGGATTTCGGCCACGGCGAAAATCTCGTTGGGCAGGAAGCGGCGCGACAGGCCGGCTTCGATCGCCTGGTTGATCTTGCCGCGCATGGAATTATCGAGCGCAAATCCGTCGCGCAGCACCACGAATAGCGGCATGTAGCTGTCGCGGCCGAGATATTCGAGATCGACCACCAGCGAATCCAGCACCTCGGGCAGCGCCTCGATCGCCGAATAGAGTTCGCTGGTGCCCATGCGCAGGCCGTGACGGTTGATGGTGGCGTCGCTGCGGCCATAGATCACGCAGGATCCGTCCGGATTGACCTTCAGCCAGTCGCCGTGCCGCCAGACCGGACCGCGTCCGCTGCCGTCGAAATTATCCGGAAAAGTTTCGAAATAGCTGGCGCGGTAGCGCGCATCGCCGGGATCGTTCCAGAATTTTAGCGGCATCGAGGGCAACGGCTCGGTGCAAACCAACTCGCCGACCTCGTCGATCACCGCCTCGCCCCGCTCATTGAACGCTTCCACCGCGCAGCCCATCAGCCGGCATTGCATCGCGCCCGGCGTCTGCGGCAATTCGCGATTTCCCCCGATGAAGGCGCCGGAGAAATCGGTGCCGCCGGAAATGTTGGCCCACCACATATCGGCCTGCGCGGCGCTGCCGTTGTTCTTCGCCAGCGCCGCGAAGCGGGTGTTGAACCAGGACTGGGTTTCGGCGCTGAGCGGCGATCCGGTCGAGCCGAGCGCGCGCAAATGCGAGAGATCGCCTGAAGCGCCGAGATCGATCTCGGCCTTGACGCAACTGGCAAAGAACGCCGCGCCGGCGCCGAAGATCGTGGTTTTGGTCTCGGCCACGAAACGCCACAGCGTGGTCCAGTCCGGTCTGTCCTTCGGGACCCGCGGGACTGCCGTCGAACAGGCAGACCGTGGTGCCGTTGAGCAGCGCGTTGACCTGGCAATTCCACATGATCCAGCCGGTCGACGAGTACCAGTGGAAGCGCTCACCGAACGAATTTTCCGCGTAGCTGCAGCCGATATCGTTGTGCAGCGTCATCAGCGGCAGCGCCACCAGCACGACGCCGCCATGGCCATGCACGATCGGCTTTGGCAGGCCGGTGGTGCCCGAGGAATAGACGATCCACAAGCGGATGATCGAACGGCAGCCATTCCGGCTCGAACGCGTCGATCGCGTTGCCCGAGCCTGTGAGAATTTTCGACAGCAGCGCATCCGGCGACGCTTCGCCGCCGCCATCGCTATGCAGGATGACATGCTCGACCGTCGGCAGGGTGCGCCTGAGTTCCGCGATCACATCGCGACGGTCGTGCCGCCTTCCGGCATAGGTCACGCGCATCGCAGGCGATCAGTACTTTTGGTTCGATCTGCTTGAAGCGATCGATCACCGCGGGCGCCGCCATATCGGGCGCGCAGACGCTCCAGACCGCGCCGATGCTGGCGGTCGCCAGAAACGCGATGATGGTTTCGGGAATGTTCGGCAAGTACGCCGCGACGCGATCGCCGCGGCCGACGCCCTTGCTCTTCAGATGCAGCGCCAGCGCCGCGACCTGGCGCTGCAACTCCGGCCAGCTCATCTCGGTAAGCGCGCCCTGCTCGCCCCGGCTGATGATCGCCGGCAGCCCGGCGGCGTGCGCGGCCGTCGCATGCCGAAACACCTGCCGCGCATAATTCACGGCAGCGCCGGGAAACCAGACCGCGCCCGGCATCTTTCGCGACGCCAGCACCGCCTCGAACGGCGTCGCCGATTGCAGGTCGAAATAATCCCAGATGCTGCGCCAGAACGCGTCGAGGTCGCGCACCGACCATTGCCGCAGCGATTCGTAGTCGCGAAATTCGAGCCCGCGTTGTTCGGACAGCCAGCGGCGATAGAGCGAGATTTGGGGGACGAAGGGAGACGTCATTGGAGCTCGGATTTTGGATTCGGTGGGCCGCATAACTACACGGTCTCGGCCGCGATGTCCCTTTCCTTCTCCCCTTGTCGGGAGAAGTGGCGCGAAGCGCCGGACGAGGGGTAGCCACTACGACGAGGGCGCCCGCACCCCTCACCCGTCCGCGAATGCTGCGCATCGCGTCCACTCTCGCCCACAAGGGCGAGGAGGAAACGAAGACATGCCTCCGCGTTCTCGCGACAGCTTTCGCCCGAGTTTTGCCAGTTCGTTCGCGCCCCCAAAAATCGAGGGCGCAGGGAAGACCGGGTGCGCGCTGCACCCGCGGTCTCATGTGCAATGCTGTGCATCAAAAAACGCACATGAGCATACAGGTTCAGCGGAAGCAGTCCGGCCTTCCCTGCGCAATGGTTTTACGGCCTATATCGTGCTCTCCCTGGTGAATCGGAGCCTCTTGACACCATCGCCCCCGAGAGGCGTTGGCCTCCCGGGAACTTGACGCCAGCATCCGGGCGTCGGGACCACACGACTTAGCTGTACGCAACCGTAGCCGCTCGCCCACGCGCAAAAAAGCACGTGACGGCACCGCCGCGTCCACCGCATCCCGCGCCAACGTTTCGCGACGACCATGATAACGCCCCTCTTCGGGGCACGGGACGGCGGGGATTATACGGGTGATTTGGGGTGGGGTCAAGAAAAATTCTGTAAATCGGAACGAACGCCTACGACGATTTTCGGGAACGCGCGTCGTCCAGCTCGCCGAAATTGACGATATTCACACTGCCCTCGGGAAAGCGTGCCGTGATTTCCAGCGAGCCACCCAAAGCCTCAATGTAGCGCCTGAGATTGCTGACATACATGTCGGTGCGGCGTTCCAGTTTCGCGACGGCGGGCTGGCCGACCTTGAGCTCGCGCGCCAGTTCCTCCTGTGAGCGCTCGCGCGCCTGCCGCAGCTCGTGCAACGCCATGCCCTTCCTGAGAACATCGACGCGCGCGGCAACACGCGCCGCGCGCTCCGGCGGAAAGCCCTTGGTCAATCCCTTGAATGAGCGATGTCCAGCCATCAGATCAACCCTTCTTTCCTGAGCTCTTCGAGATGCATGTCATAAAGCCTGTCGGCAACGGGCACCATTTCCTCGTAAAACCTGTCCTTGCCCGTCTTGTCGCCACCGATCAGCAAGATCGCAGAGCGTCGCGGGTCGAAGGCATAGAAAATCCGGATCGGCTTTCCTCCGCTCTGCACCCGCGGCTCGCGCATGTGGCCGTGCCTTGAGCGCTCGATGCCGGAGGAATAAGGAAACGGCAGATTCGGTCCGCGCTCCTCAAGAAGAGATACCGACGCAGCGATGTCTTCCTGCTCGGCCTCGCCAAGGCCGTTCCAGAACTCCTGCTCAAATTCGTCGATGTGTTCGACGTTCCATGCCATCAAAAAGATATTCCATGGAGGGAATAATGTCAACAATTATTCCATAGACGGAATACCGTCGACAGGGGGAATAATCGCCTTGAGAATATAGTTTAGATTGAAACAAAGGGAATTTCATCGGTCCAGGCGCGGGTCGCGTTTCGCTGGACCGATGCGGGTCCCGAAGACGTGGAGATAATTGACTATCACTTAGCCGGATTGGCGGGATGTGGCCGCCGAACAGGAGTTCGCAAATGGCAAAGAAACTTCCGCCGGTTCATCCCGGCGAAATCCTGCGGGAAGAATTTCTCGTTCCGCTCAAGCTGACGCCTTACGCGGTCGCAGCCGCGCTGAATGTGCCGCGCACCCGGATCGAACGCATCGCGCGCGAGGAAAAGCCCGTGACGGCCGATACCGCGCTGCGGCTCGGCAAGTTTTTCAAGACCGGCGCGGCGTTCTGGATGAACATGCAGGCGCGCTTCGATCTCGAAACCGCCGAAGATGTGCTGGCGCCGCAGATCAGGAAGATCGTGGCTTACGAGGCGGCGTGAGGGCGCTGAAGAAGGTAGCGCCAAGGCGGCGATCGGAGAGAAGACGGCCGATTTAGCAATCGCAACGTTGAGAGGTTGAGATGCCGCTTTCTGAACAGATAAGAGGCGCCATCAAATTCTCGGATGGATTGCTTGGTATTGCCGTCGAAACCGTAACAGCGGCGAACGTTTCGCCATCAAATTTGGGGGCGCGAGACCCAAAGATTGTTTCTTTAGCTCTTCTGTCCAGAACGATATCGAATTTCAAAGGTGCAATTCTAATGGTACGCGAAGGCCTCCTGATTGAGGCGCGAACGCTAACGCGAAGTTGTTATGAAAATCTGATTTGGGCCGCCGCCCTAAATGAACGAGGCTCTGAGTTCGTCACCGATATGTTGAATGATGATGCTGCAAGCAGAAGGAGGGTCGGCCAGGTTACGTTAAAGCTTTCTAGTCGAGCGGGCGCCAACAACAACAACGACGAGGATGGGCAGATACTCCGCGATCTTATCCGCCAATCTGAGAGCCGATTTCCAGATAGTAAAAAACTCCATGTGGATAGAACGGCATTGGGCGGCGCGGTCGAGCTTGCTTACGCGACATTTGGGCAGCTTTCCTTAGACGCAGCTCATCCGACGATTACTGCAATCGGCCGCCACCTTCACTCGGAGATAGACGGCGATACCAGACACCTTGTCATAGATATCGTACCGGAAGTTTCCGAAAGACAACTCTTGCAGACAATCTGGTGGTCCTGCGATGCGCTAACGGGCGTCGCCATTGCATCGAATGAGATTGTTGGGGGCACCAAAATGAACGATGCGCTGCGTCAAGCCTTCGAAGAACTGCGTCGCCTTTCGAAGCGGGACTTGGACGATCAGGCCGCGTCCGCGACATGATAACAAGCGCCGTCCCACTACAATTGCGAGTAAGAAAAAGTCCGGAATTACGGTGACAGCGGACTAAATCACCACGAGGAGTTAAGTGCACTGTCACCGAAATTCTCTGACCACACCGAACGCGGATCACCTGCTGAAATCCTTGTGGGTCTCAGTGCTACAGGTGCGCTCGGAGAAGTCAGTCAGACGATCTCCAGTATTTGAAATAAAAATAAGCGTACAATGCTGCTCTAGCTAAGCCGTCGGCAAAAAACCAAGTGCCGACATACAAGAGGAACAGCACAATAAACGTCGATCTGGAGGCAGCCAGAGCTACTGGCGCGCCAATGAGCCCCGCCCCACCACAAACGAGCATTATCCGTATTTGTTTTGGCCACAGCTTACGAAGGGGAACCGGCGGCGGCTTCTGAGAAGAATATTTCCTGACATTCGTTCTGAAAAAAAGCAGGAACGTACAAAAAATTACCAGTATCAAGCAGACAAAGAGAAAGACACCGTTATCAATCTGATTTTCCGAGAAAACGTGTTGCTTGCGAAGAGTCTGGAACAGCTTGGTGGTTATAAATCCCATGGGGACAGGGCTCCCCCATTTGTCCCACAAAACCACGAACGGAGAAAAAAACGCAATGGCGAAGCTCAACGAGCCCCATGGACCGTCGCCAAGCTGAGGAGATTTTAAAACACCGTCCTTGGTATATTCGAGACCGTCAGGGGTCGTTGTGGATTCGGTATCGGACATCCCAATCGTTTCTTCCTGCGTGCACCGGTTCGCCCGGCGTGGACAACAATGCGCCACCGACCCCGATTTACGGTGACAGTGCACTAAATCGCCGTTGAGCGGTTAAATGCACTGTCACCGTAATCGTGTCACCGTAATTCTAAATGCGCTGTCACCGTAATTCATCGACCACGCTCTGCCAGCCGACTGCTGGAATGAGGCGGGCGTTCTGCTTGGCGAGAACGCCCGTCTCGGAGTGCTGTTTTTCCAGGGGAAACGAAAATCATCCCTATTGTGCGAGCTTGATGACCCCGGCCGTCATTACAACGGAAACCCCGACGACCCCCGCCTCGAACGCGAGGCCCGGGCAACCCAGGGTCGCGCCAACGGCGACGTTGCGCGCCGTCATCAAGTTCGCGAGCGTCCCCCAGCCGCTGCCGCCGGACACGGTGTTGAGTTCATCGAAGGTCAGTTCGCAGGTGGCGATGTCAGTTGTATTGGTCATTGTAGTCTCCTGTTGGTTATGAATTTGAGGTTTGAGAAGGTTGTGAAATCGAGGATCAGAACGCGCGGGGGTCGCGGTGCCCGGGCAGGGGAGTAAAGCCGCAGCCCTCGGAGGCGCCGGACGGAGGAGCCGTCTTGGTGCCGCCAGCAACGGTTGCCAACTCGTCCAGGGAAAGCTGGCGAGCCTCGTTCGAGGCCTGAATGTTCGAGGTCTTCGGGGTGAGGTTCTTGAAAAGGTCGGTCATTGCAGTCTCCTGTTGGGTTAAGGTTGCGATCATTCGCACCTGCCCATCAGTCGACCGTCCCCTCCATGCGGTTCGCCGAAATACCAAGCGTTTACGGCCGTTTACATCCCGTTGACACGGCGTTTACACAGCACGGCATGGTTCCGGCGCGGCGCGGCCATTTGCCCCTGCCAACCGTCCTCTCCTCTGAAATCCCTTGTTGTAGTATTGAGCAACCGAGGGCTCCACGACCAAGGGGTTGGACTGAAATTGCGCAAAACGGAATTCTTTCGCGTGAAGCGAGCCAGACCAGCGGATCATCGCCGCGCATGGTGAAGCCCGGAATCCTGATCATCGCCGCCGACGCCGCTTTGCGGGCGACGCTCGCGCGTTGGCTGATGCAGGCCGGATATTCGGTAGAACTTGCCGGGGACCCGAGGCGTGCCCGCGAGGTCGCCTCCAAAGCCACCATCGGTTTGGCCCTGGTGGCGCCGCAGGGCGCGCCCGATATGGATCTTGCCAACGAACTGACGGCAATGGTCGACCACGTCATCCTTGTCGGGGAGCCGGCAAGCGGCAGCGGGGCGGCAGACCAACCGTATGCTCGGGTCGGGCTACCGTTGAATGAGGCGGACATCCTGGCCAAGGTGGCTTCAGTCCTGCGCACGGCTCCGGTCCAGCAAGCACCGTTCGCTGCGCAGCCACTCGGCTTTGAAGGTTACACGCTTGATGCCGGTGCGCGAACTTGCGTCGATGCACGGGGGCAAGAGGTGACGCTGACGCGAGCGGAATTTTCGCTGCTGCTCGCCTTTGCACAAAAACCTGGCCGCGTGCTGTCACGCGACGAGCTCACGCGTGTGGTGACCGGCCGCGGCGCGGAGCCGGAAGACCGCAGCGTCGACGTGCTGATATCGCGCCTGCGCCGCAAAATCGAAACGGACCCGAAGATACCGAGGCTCATCGTAACGGTACCCGGCGAAGGCTACAGGTTTACCGCCAAAACCCAGGCCGTTGCAGCCACGGAAGCGGCAATCGAAGTCCAGGGGACGGAACTCAAGACCGCTTCCAACCCGCCAACCGCCCGACAGCGACCGACCACGACGCTGCGCATGTTTGGCCTCGCGGCCGGACTTGCTGCCGCTGTCATCATCGCGGTGATGGGATGGAAGGCATGGAGCAACCGGGAGGCCTTGCAACAAGCTGCCAAGGCGTCGCCGCCCGCGACCGCGCCGGAGTTGCGACCTGCTTCGACACCGGCGTCATCTCGGGAGGAACAGCGCGAGACGGTGTTCAAGCGAATGGTCGCGGCCATGCAGGACAACCAGTTCAACTGGCGCACGGTCGAGCGCCTGGCGATCGTGTCGGGTGTCGACGAGAGCGAAGCGCATGAAATTCTGGCTGAACATCCGAATGAGGTCGTGCTCGGCAAGTCGCGAGAGGGCAAGCTACTGGCCAAATTAGCCGGGCATTGAAGTGAAAACTGCCTGCTTGGCATGCCGTCGAATTGTATCGGTCGGCGGCTCAATTCATGACCGGGATCACAGCGCATATCGCATATATTGTGTCGAGCGGCGTTCAGGAAGGTCGTGGCTTACGAGGCGGCGTGAACCCGATGCGGCTCGCGAGAGTCCCGCAAATAACGGGAAAAATGGCGCTCCCTAGGGGAATCGAACCCCTGTTTCAGCCTTGAGAGGGCCGCGTCCTAACCGCTAGACGAAGGGAGCGTTGGTGGGAGGGAATAGCCTCGAAATGCTTTTCCTGCAAGGCGGGGCGGGCGGGGTTCTGGGGTGTGTGGCGCGTCGCTTGTGGCGCATCCTTCCCGGCTACGCCAAGGGCTTCGCCGGGCACAGCGAGACGGCGCTGGCGCGCCTCCTCAGGATGAGGTTTCGGGTGGGGCGACGCCGGCCGGGTACCCTCGCCTCACGGCTCGCTGACAAACCTGAGCTTTCCCGCCGGCTTCAGCGTCTTGGCATCGAACGTGCGGATTTCGGTGGCGCCGCCTATATCGAGGGTCACGACCAGGCGGTCGCCAGCGGTGGCGGTGGAGACGATCCGGGCGCCTTTCGGTAAGGCCGCGGTGACGTCGGTCGTGGTCACAACGCTTCCCTCTGATCGAAAAAGGCGGTAGCCGATGGCGATCAGGACGGCGGCCACCGCCAGCGCCGTGGTCAGGCCCGCGATCAGCATCAAGCGCCGTACCCGCGCGAACAAAGCGGCCTGCTCGGGGGTCGGTTCGGGCGCAATCGTTTCCGTCGTCGTCATCTCATAAGGCTCGCAAGGACATTCGTTGGAACAGAACTCGGCTTCGAATAGCGGTGAGAGGCTCGTGGTCATCGTCGCGGGCGACGAAGGCTCGAACCGGCTGGACCGGGTGCTGGCGGTGCGGCAACCAAAACTGTCGCGCTCGCGGCTGAAGGCGCTGATCCTCGCCGGTTCCGTCACCCTGAAAGGCGCCCCCGTCCGCGACCCCGCTTATCATGTCGCCCCGGGCGATACGATCACAATCGACGTGCCGGAAGCCATTGCGGCGGAGCCCGCGGGCGAGGATATCGCGCTCGATATCGTCTACGAGGACGACGACATCATCGTCATCGACAAGCCCAGGGGGCTGGTCGTGCATCCCGCCGCCGGCCACGAGACCGGCACGCTGGTCAACGCGCTGATCGCCCATTGCGGCAGCAGCCTCTCCGGCATTGGCGGGGTCCGCCGCCCCGGCATCGTGCACCGGCTCGACAAGGACACCACGGGGTTGATGGTGGTGGCCAAGAACGACCGCGCCCATAAATCGCTGACCGAGCAATTCGCCGATCACGGCCGCACCAATGCGATGCGGCGCGGCTACAAGGCGTTCGCCTGGGACCTGCCCCGCCACCAGCGCGGCACCGTCGATGCGCCGATCGACCGCCATCCGCATGCCCGCGAAAAGATGGCCGTGCGCGACGGCGGCCGCGAGGCCATCACCCATTGGGAGCTGGAGGAAACTTTTAACGGCCGCGACGGCAAGCCGGTCGCGGTGCTGTTGGCCTGCCAGCTCGAGACCGGGCGCACCCACCAGATCCGGGTCCACCTCGCCCATATCGGCCACCCCCTGATGGGGGACGCGGTCTATGGACCGCACTTCAAGACCAAGGCGAGCCGGCTCGGCCCGGCCAGCCGGGCCGCCCTGACCGCCCTCGACCGCCAGGCGCTACACGCCTACCTTCTGGCCCTGGAACACCCCCGGACGGGTGCGATTCTGGAGTGGATTTCGGATTTGCCGCCCGACCTGGCTTCCCTGAGGGCAAAACTGCAAGCGGCGCTTTGACGCAGGCCGGTTAAAAAAGTCTTGCTATGCCAACAGGTTATGGCAGCCACACGGGGACGTGACGCCCGATATCCTTCCAAATGCCCCCCGTTTTAGTGTATGTTGCACCTGCGTTGAATATCCAACGCGGAACATCGCAGCCCGACTGGCTTTGACACAGCAGCCGTCTGCCTGGCCCGCCGCTATCGGGGGCCTGAACCACTGGAGGGCGCTAAAATGGCCCGTACAGCTACCTTACCGGTTCTCAACGGAGAATCTGGTCTTTCCCGTTACCTGTCCGAGATCCGCAAGTTTCCGATGCTGGAGCCCCAGCAGGAATACATGTTCGCCAAACGCTGGCGCGAGCATGACGATCGGGACGCGGCACATCACCTTGTCACCAGCCATCTCCGGCTCGTGGCCAAGATCGCCATGGGCTATCGCGGCTACGGCCTGCCGATTTCCGAGGTCGTCTCGGAAGGCAATGTCGGCCTGATGCAGGCGGTGAAGCGTTTCGAGCCCGACAAGGGCTTCCGTCTCGCCACCTACGCCATGTGGTGGATCAAGGCGTCGATACAAGAGTACATCCTGCGTTCGTGGTCGCTGGTGAAAATGGGCACCACCGCGAACCAGAAGAAGCTGTTCTTCAACCTGCGCAAGGCCAAGAGCAAGATCTCTGCGCTGGACGAGGGTGATTTGCACCCCGACCAGGTCGCGCTGATTGCCAAAAGGCTCGGCGTCACGGCCCAGGACGTGGTCGACATGAACCGCCGGCTCGGCGGTGACGCGTCGCTCAACGCCCCGATCCGCGACGACGGCGAGGCCGGCGAATGGCAGGACTGGCTGGTCGACAATTCGCCCAACCAGGAAGTGCTGATGGCCGAACACGAGGAGTTCGATCATCGCCGCGAAGCGCTCAACGGCGCGATCGGCGTGCTCAACCCGCGTGAACGCCGCATCTTCGAGGCCCGTCGTCTGGCTGAAGAGCCGATGACCCTGGAAGACCTCGCCGCCGAATTCGGCGTGTCGCGCGAGCGCGTGCGGCAGATCGAAGTCCGCGCCTTTGAAAAGGTGCAGTCGGCGGTCAAGGGCACCATCGCGCGGCAGGAACAGGCCGCGCTGGAAGCCGCGCACTAAGTAAGCGGCTTTTAGAACGAAACATCGAAGCCGGCGGCGACGCCGGCTTTTTT
The DNA here is from genome assembly GCA_963699465.1 of uncultured Alphaproteobacteria bacterium. Lineage (GTDB taxonomy): Bacteria > Pseudomonadota > Alphaproteobacteria > Rhizobiales > Xanthobacteraceae > Bradyrhizobium. The sequence goes on along the minus strand of CAVOTZ010000040.1, from coordinate 82,225 downwards.
GTGCTGAACCGTCATCCCCGCGAAAGCAGTGTTGCTTCTCCCCTCCCCCTTGCGGGGAGGGGTCGGGGGTGGGGGCCTCCAAGCACTGATCCCGCTGCGGCGCCCCCACCCCTAACCCCTCCCCGCAAGGGGGAGGGGAAAGATCGCCTCAATAATACGTCCGCAGATAATCCGCGATGCTGTCGGGCTGGTTGAGATTGTCCCAATCGTAGACGTCGCCATACAGCAGCGCGCTGGCCTGGGTGTTGTAGTCAGGGGCGACGTCGTCGGGCTGCGGCAGCGGCCGGCTCAAGATGTCGCGATAGTCCTGATAGGCCTGTTGCGTGCCGATGAAGATGCAGACGCAATGCAGCGGCTCGGCATAGAGATAGCGCACATCATTGCCGTAATGATGCACCACGAAGCGATGCGGCGGCAGCGCGTTCATCGCGCGGCGGCCAGCCTCGTCATTGGCGAGCTGCACGCGAAAACCGGCCGAGGTCAAATAAAAGCTGTTCTTGTCGAGGAATGGTTTGCTCGGCGTCTCCAGCGCGACCAGCACGGTGCCGCACACCAGCAGCAGCAGCGCCGGCAGCACGGCGAGCGCCCGGATGCCGCGCTTGCCCAAGAGTTGCCCGGCGCCCGATATAGGCAGCCCGATCGTCGAAACTGGCATGGTCAATTCCCTACAACGTGACGCGGCATACACACCGGGAACGGAAAGCTAGTACGACGCGGCAGCCGAGCCAAGCCGCCTTGAACCGGGCGGCTGGATCGGCCGACCAATCCGGGAAGCACTTCACTTTCCTTTGCGCGGCAAAGGCGGATATTCGGGCTGATATCATGGAGATCAGATTGCGATCCACGGTCGGCGGGTTTTCGCCCGACTTCATGCGCAAATTGCCCAAGCTCGAAAAGGCCATGCTGGCGCACGGGCTGGAGCCGTCCGAGTTCCTGATCTCAAAGGATCGCGCCTCGCCGGGCGCGCCGTGGATCACGCCGTTTTTCTATCTCTACACCGTGTTCGTCGGCGACGAGAATTTTGCGCTCACCGAGCCGAATGACGAACGGTTTTACGATTATCTCTACAAGCGCGTGATCGCGGAGGACGATGACGTCGCGACCGAGCAGGCTCCGCGCCGCCCCGGCCTGATCACGCGATTTTTTCGCTGGATGGATCAGCCGATCTAGGGACATTCAGAGGGGACCGTCAGAGTGCGTTCCCCGGATGCTGCGCAGCACGCCGTCTTAGGCGTGATGCGCTGCTGATCCGGGGTCCAGCTTCCATGTCAGCGGGTGGGTCCCGGTTCTGTGGTGCAGCGCTAACAAGCGCCGCACCGCGCCCGGGACACGAACTTGAACGCATCAGCTGCTAGGCGCGCGCCCTACTCGCCCCACTGCCGCGCCATGGTGGCGAGCGCGCAGCCTTCGCAATAGCGCGCATCCTTGAAATCGATCCAGTCGTGGGCATAGACGTGGTCGAGCGCAATGCCGTAGCGCGCCCGCAATACCCTGACGAGGATCTTCCACGCGGCGACCTGCGCCTCGGTGGCCTCGCGGGTGACATCAGGGTAATTGCCGGCAAATTCCACCCCGATCGAATTGCTGCCGATCACCTGGTGATAGGTGGCCTTGTTGTCGATGAATTTGTTGTCGTTGCGGTTGCCGCCGTCGCCATGGGTCGGGACCAAATTTTCCGCCACCGCCCAATACACCGTGCCGTCGGTTTCGACCCAGACGGTGACGCCGCGCCGGGTCGGGTTCTTGTTCTGCTCCAGCGCGCCGCCGCGGGCGGAGCCGGCCGGGCCCTCGGTGCGGTGCACGATGATGTTCTTCCAGGGATGGGCTTTGGCGACGTCGCCCCACGGCGCCAGCCAGACCATCTTCAGGCCGGGAATGTCGGGCGTGCCCGACGATTTTGCGATGGCCGCGAGGTCGGGCGTCTGGGCGGAAGCCGATGCGAGAACGAGGGCGCAAAGCACGCCTGCGAGAATTCGAAGGGTCATGCCCTTCGTTAGCACGCTCAGGCGGTCTTGCGCAGATCCGGTTGCAATCCCAGTTTCCTGGCCGCCTGCTCCTCGAGCGCCTGCTGCAGGATCGTTTCATAGTCCGGCGCCAGCGGCGGCGGGGCCGGCTCGTAGACCGCGTGGCAGTTGCGGCCGTTCTTCTTGGCGTCGTACAGCGCATGGTCGGCGGCCGCGATCAGCCGGTCGGGGAAGGCGCCCATTTCACGGGTCCATTGCGCGACCCCGATCGAAACCGAAACCGGGATGTCGGCGCCGCTGCCGGTGCATTGCGCGGCGTCCTCGCGGCACACCGATACGATGCGGCGGGCGATCATCGCGCCCTCGCGCAAGGTCGAGGCCGGCAGCACCACGCAAAACTCGTCGCCGCCGGTGCGCGCCAGCATGTCGCCGGGCCTGAGCCGCGTCTGCGCCATCAGGGTAAAATGCTGCAGGCAGGCGTCGCCGGCGGCATGGCCATAGGTGTCGTTGATGCCTTTAAAGCCGTCGAGATCGATCACCAACAGCGCAAACGGCGCGTTGCTGCGCTCGGAGCGGGCGCATTCCTCGGAGAGCCGGGCCAGCAGGTGCCGCCGGTTGCCGACCCCGGTGAGGTCGTCGAGCAGCGCGAGGTCGGCGACCTCGTCGCGCAGCCGGTCGATCGCCATCAGCAGGAAGCCGAAATTCCACGCCAGCGACAGGAACATCAGCACCAGCATCAGCACCGATTGCAGCGGGCTGGAGCGGATCGCCGAGAATTCGCCGCCGAGATGAGCGAAATAGCCGACCGCGCGCAACGCGTAGAGCGCGATGATCGTGATGGAGACGATGCCGGCCAGCCGGGCGCCCGGGCTCTTGCGACCCTCCTGCGACGAAAACAAAAGCTTCAGCGACAGCACGAAGGGCAGCATCTGGCACACCGAATAGACCAGGATCCGCGCTCCCATGTCGGGATAGGCGTAGATGAAGAACGCGAGTCCCGCGACGCTCGACGCGCTGATCAGCCCGATCTCGCGCCAGCGGGTCGGCAGGCCGTAAAATGTCTCGATCCCCATCATGCCGAGGCCGGCCGCAAAAACCATCGTCCCGCCGCCGGCGAATAGCGGAAGCAGCGTGTCCGGGAAAAAGATATGCAGCGTCGCGAGCGCGGCGCCGGCGGCGCCGAAAAAGGAAGCCGCCGCCCAGAACCGCGCGGCCTCGAATTTCGGATAGCTGCGCGCCACGTAGGCCCAGATCAGGCCCAGCGCCAGATAATTGGCGACGAACACCATCCAGAGCGTTGGAATATTCAGCATCATGCTCCCAGAACGCGTGTCGCGCTCCCCGTTCGATCCGGCTACCCAGCCCAATTGGCAAGACCATCCCCGTGATCTCACGGACCAACCATGCGACCTCGCGGCTTAACGGAACCTCAATCGGAACCGGCAATCGATGCGTTGGTTTTGAATTGATGAATGCGAAAACGCGCGCTGCCTGCGCCAGTCCGGAGCAGATGCGCGCGTCCCGTTGCGGTCTCGTTAACCGTGCCGCATCGCCCAATGCTGCGACGCGCGAAGTCGTGGAAGCGAGCGCGTCTTGCCGAAACGGGTGCGAAATCGCGAAAAAACCCACAACAGCTGTGGATAACGCAATGACAGCGGCGTGACAGCGCGGGGCAGCAGCCTGCGAATCTGTTCGGATGCTGGTGAGGATGTTGCGAGGTTGGCCCTCCGCCGAGCATGCCTCGTGTCGCGTTTCCATCCATTAAACCTGAATGAGGATGCTATGGCTAAGAAAGCGAAGAAGGCTAAAAAGGCGAAGAAGGCAAAGAAGGCCAAGAAGTCGAAGAAGTGACTTCAGGCCCGGGTGGAGCTTCCGCTCCGCCCGGGCTCCCAGCTCCGGGAAAATCAGACGATCGAAACGGCGGGCCCTGGGCCCGCCTTTTGATTTTTAGGGGGGACCCTCATCCTGAGGAGCCGCGAAGCGGCGTCTCGAAGGATGGCCTCAGCGCTCGCAGCCCATGGTTCGAGACGGCGCTAACGCGCCTCCTCACCATGAGGTCGTCTTTCTCGTACGCTCCCCTCACCGCTCCGCGAACGCGAGCTTGGCGCCCAGCGCGACAAAGCCGCCGGCAAACGCCCGGCGCAGCCATTTCATCACGTTCGGGCGGGTGACGATTCGGTCGCGGACGGAAGCCGCGAACAGGCCGTAGAGCACGAACACGGCGAATGTCATCGCCTGGAACACGAGGCTCAGTTCCAGCATCCGCGACAGCGGGTGGGCCTCCCCGGTGGCGATGAACTGCGGCAGGAACGCCAGGAAGAAGATCGACAGCTTTGGGTTCAGGATGTTGATCAGAAACCCCGTTACGATCACCCGCCAGCTGGAGCGGGCATCGACATGGCCACCAGGGCTCGCATCTACCGCCAGCGCGCCGCGCTCGCGCCATGCCTGCCAGGCCATGTAGAGCAGATAGGCCACGCCGCAATATTTCAGCGCCGCGAACGCCAGCGCGCTGGTGTGCAGCACGGCGGCCAGGCCCAACATGGCCGCCGCGATGCTCGGCAGGATCCCGAGCGTGCAGCCGAACGCGGCCGCGACGCTGGCGCGCGAGCCGCGCGACAGCGCCACCGCCAGCGTGTAAAGCACGCCGGTGCCGGGCGAGAGGCAGACGATCAGCGAGGTCAGTAAAAACGAAATCGACATCAAGCGCTCCTGACTAGATTCTTGTTTTGACGCGTTTTCTTCACGCGAACCGGGATCCACTTCGCTTGAAAACGCTCTGGTTTCATTCCAGCCTGAGTTTCAAAAACGCCAGCACGCGCAGGATGGCGTCGGCGCGGGCTTCCTCGTTGGTTTCCTCGACCGGGATCGGGCCGTCACCGCTGCGATATTGCGGCAGTTCGCGTCGTTCGAGGTCGGGGGAATCGAAGGCGTGCACCGCGCCCGGATAGCTCTTGATCTCGATCGAATTGCCACGCGCCTTTGCCGCTTCGAGAAACGCCTGGCAGGGCGGAAACGGCGTCCAGGTGTCGGCCTCGCCCATCAGCAGCAGCAGCGGCATTTTGGTGGTCCAACCGTCAGGCTCGACCTGCGTGAACGGTTTTGATTGAACCTTTTCGTTGCAGGCGCCGGGATAGAACGACACTGCCGCGCGGAAATCGTGCGCCAGCCCCTCCGGGCGACCGATGCTCTTGTCATTGATGGTCAAGAGCACCACGCCGCCGCCCTGCGACCAGCCGATCAGGCCGACATGATCGCCCTGCACAAAACTTTGAGATTGAAGATATTGCAGGGCGGCATAGGCATCCTTGGGCCGGTCGCGCCACATCGTATTGCGGTCCGGGCTGGCCGAGCAGGTCTGCCCAAAACCGCGCGGGGTCGCGCTGTCGACCGCGAGCACGACATAACCTTTTTGCAGCAGCGCGCGGGTCCAGGACCGGTAATGCGGCGTGATCCGGCCGGCCTTGGTGACGAGGCCGGAGCAGCCATGCAGCAGCACCAGCGCCGGCCGCGGCGTATCGCCCTGATCGGCCGGGCGGCTGAGAAACGCGGTCAAATTGGTGGCGCCGTCGAGCGAGGTGAAATGCACCGTCTCGGGTGCCGCGGCGGCAGCTGTGCCGGCGGCCGACAGCGCCAGCGCGAACAGGGTTCTTATCATCCGGGAAAGCGGCATGGCTTCGGCCATATCATGCGGCGGGATGGCGCGGAAGGGCGCGCGGCGGTTGCCAAAGTTTTGGCACCGTATAAGGGTTTTGCGACAGCATCGATCTTTTGCCAATTTTCCCGAACTGGAGTTCTTGATGACCGCAATTCGTGGCGCCGCCGCTGCCATCACCGGCGCGGCCAGTGGCATCGGCCGCGCATTGGCGCTGGAGCTTTCCGCGCGAGGCTGCGATTTGGCGCTGGCGGATCGCGACGAGGGCGGCCTGCAGGCGGTCGCGGCCGAGATCGCCAAGACCTCGCAGCGCAAGGTGACGACCCATCGGGTCGACGTGTCGGAGCCGCAGCAGATCGTTGAGTTCGCGCAGGCCGCGATCGCGGCGCATCCCGGGCTCAACATCGTCGTCAACAATGCCGGCGTCGCGCTGATGGGCTCGTTCAACGAGATCGACCAGGCCCAGATGGACTGGCTGATGAACATCAATTTCTGGGGCGTGGTGCACGGCACCCGCGCCTTCCTGCCGCATCTCGCAAAACAGCGCGAGGCGCATATCGTCAACCTCTCCAGCATTTTCGGCATTGTCGGCCCGCCCGGGCAAACGGCTTACGCCGCGGCGAAATTCGCGGTGCGCGGCTTCTCCGAGAGCCTGCGCCATGAATTGCAGATGGCGGATAGCCCGGTAAAACTGTCGGTGGTGCATCCCGGCGGCATCGCCACCAACATCGCCCGCAACTCCCGCACCGGCACCGGCGTCACCGACAATGCCCGCCGCGCCGAATCGATCGAGCGTTTTGACAACGCCGCGCGCACCACGCCGGAAGTCGCGCGCCGCAGACCATCGCCGATGGCATCGAGCAGCAACAAGCCGCGCATCCTGATCGGCTTCGACGCCAAGTTCATCGACCTGCTGCAACGCCTGCGCCCCGCCACCTACTGGAAGCTGCTCGCCGGCATTTTTAACAAGCGCGCAAGGTTGGGGGAGAAGAAGGCGGCATAGTCGAGCGCATCATTGCGACGGCGGAAACGCGCTCCCTCCCCTTGCGGGGAGGGTTGGGGTGGGGGGTGGCCACGAGCTCAGTGCTTGTTGACCCCCACCCCCGACCTCGAGAGCGAGCTTCGCTCGCCTCGGACCCCGCAAGGGGGAGGGGAGAAGAAACGGAGCAGCTCCCATCGTCATTGCGAGCGAAGCGAAGCAATCCAGTCTTCGCTCGTAGCTCTGGATTGCTTCGTCGCTTCGCTCCTCGCAATGACGGTAGCACTACCGCCCCACCAGCTGATCGGCGAAATACGCAATGGTCTTGCGATAGATCAGGGCATGGTTCCACTCGTGCATGGCCTCGAAATTCTCGCTGCCTTCGCCGTAGGGCGCGCCCATTTTAAAACCGTTGGTGTGCAAGAGATTGGCGGTGGAGGCGAGCACGTCGGGAACGCTGTGGCGCAAATCGACGCGGCCGTCGCCGTCGAAATCGACGCCGTATTTGACATAGGACGACGGCAGAAATTGCGTCTGGCCGATTTCACCGGCGCCGGCGCCGATCATTTCACGCAACGGCAGATCACCGCGCTGCAGGATCTTTAGGGCCGCCAGCAGCTCGCCCTGGAACAGCTCGGTACGGCGGCAATCATGCGCCAGCGTCGCCAGCGTGCGGATCACCTGCTGCTTGCCCATGTCGCCCTTGCCGAAATCGGTCTCCAGCCCCCAGATCGCGACGATGATCTGGCGCGGCACGCCGTATTTGGCCTCGATCTGCGACAATAGCGCCGCGTGCCGCTGCAACATGGCGCGGCCGCCATTGATGCGCCCGGGGCCGACGCGGGTCGAGACATATTGCTCAAAACTTTTGTTGAAGGTGTAGCGCTGGCGGCGGTCGAAATTCAGCACCGCCTGGTCGTTGCTGACCCCGGCGAACGCCTCCGAGATCACGCCCTGCGAGACGCCGGCCGCGGACGCCTCCTGCGACATCGCCGCGACGAATGTATTGAAGTCACCGCCGCAGCGGGCGGCGAAAGCAGGTCCGGTCGCGAGCAGCGCGGTGAAGAGGATGGCGAGGGCGAGGCGGCGCATGGGGGTCCTTTGCGGCGGGGGCGAGTTCGATCATGTCATGAAAATCGGACGCAAAGGAAGACGTGGATGCGTCATTGCGAGGAGCGTAGCGACGAAGCAATCCAGTCTTCCTGTGTGACTCTGGATTGCTTCGCTGCGCTCGCAATGACAAAAGGAGTCGTCCCCGCGCACGCGGGGACCCATACGTCGTGTGTTCTCGGTTGAGCAGTGAGCCAGTTGCCTTACTTACAACCAACGCCAGGGGTTATGGGTCCCGGCTCAAGGCCGGGACGACGAGGTGAGAGGCCCTGCGAGAGCCCCCTACCCGCCGCCATCGATCTGGCGGCCCATGATCGCGATCGCCTTTTCATACACCGTCGCCGCGTTCCAGGCCTCGATCGCCGCGAAGTTGGGCTCGCCCGGCTGATAGCCGGCGCCGGCCTTCCAGCCATGGGCTTTCAGAAAATTCGCGGTCGACATCAACGCGCCCGACGAACTCTCAAGATTGCCGACGCCATATTCCAGCATCGTCTTCGGCAGAAACTGGGTCTGGCCGATCTCGCCATGCATCGAGCCGCGCTGGCTCGCCGACACCGTGCCGCCCTGGATCAATTTCAGCGCGGCATAAAGCTGGTCGGTAAAATATTCCGGCCGCCGGCAGTCGTAAGCCAGCGTCGCGATCGAGGAGAGCATGTTCTGGTTGCCGCGCTGACTGCCGAAGGCGCTCTCCATGCCCCAGATCGCAATCAGCGGCCCGGCCGGCACGCCATAGCGCTGCTCGATCGAAGAAAACAGCGCCGCGTTCTTCTGCTTCATCGAACGCCCGCGCGCCACGATCGCCGCCGAGCCGCGCTTGCGCATGAACTCGTCGAGCGAAAGTTTAAAACTGTGCAGGCTGCGGTCGGCATTGATGGTGGCCTGCGCGTAGCTCGTGCCCATCAGCGCCGAGATGCCCGATCCGCCGACGCCCTTGGCCCTGCGCCTCGCGGGAAAATTCCTGCTTCCAGGTCTCGAAGCCGCCGGCGGAGCTGCCGCAGGTGGCGGCGTGGGCTTGAGAACCGACACCCGCGAGGATGGCCAAAGTCAGGACGGAGATGTTGATGAGTCGTTTGCTCTGAACAGCGAGACATGAGAGGTGCATAGATCAGCGTTTCTTTCCAAAATGCAGATTAAGCCAAAGCCGCTGCGTCACGCGCCAACGTGCCAGTCGCCTCAATTTCTCGCCTCAGCCAGCCGGGCGCGGCGTCGTAGCCGTTCGGCCAGGTCGGCGCGCCGTCTTCGAGGAAGACCCGTGCGAAATACGCAGGATCGCGCAAGGGTTCGACCATCGGGCCGCTCTCTGCAACGATCGGGGCGAAATCATACTCTCCCGCCATGCCGTCGCTGAACGTCGCGCGCAGGCGGTAGCCGCCGAGATACTCGATTTTTGAAAGCCTAATCATCGTCGAGGCCCGCGATCTTGACGAGCGGCTGACCGGCGCGCGCCCGGCTCCAATTATCCTCCAATTCGCCGCGATGCGCCAGTGCCCACTCCTTCACCAGATGGGCGGCGTTTGCCGGAAGCCGGCCTTCGATGACTTCGCCGGTCGCGATTGAAACATTGGCCTCATGGCCGCTATAGGCCGCGAAGAAATGCGGCGGCGGATGGTCGCGAAAGAACATACGGATCGCGATTCCGTAGAAGTAAGCAATCGTCGGCATCACCAATGCCCCTTCCACTTGTTCCACGCGAACAGCAGATCCGCGAAGCGATCGTAGGCGAATCGTGTGACCGGCAGCATCACGGGGTTGCCGAATAGCGCCGCCAACCAGGCTTCGCCCGGCGTCGCGCGCCAGACCGCGATCATCACGTCGGCGCCGACAATCAGGCGGCCGGATTCATCGGTCGCGTGGAGGCGGCGGCGAATGTCGTCGAGGGAGGCGCCATAGGCGGCGAGCGCTTCCGGTTCCTGGTTGATGTCTTTGAACGAGATTTTGCCGGCGCGGACAGCCGCGACGAGCTTGTTGCGCTGCCAGTCGATGCCGGCGTCGCAGACGGGGCAGCGCGTGTTGTACCAGACGACCAAACCGGAGCCAGGCATGGCATTCCCCAAGCTGTCGCTTACCTTTGACAGCGCCGCCAATATATATCAAAAGCCGCCATGCCCAAAAAACCCGGAACCAATCCCAAAGGCGAATTCGCCTTTTTCAATGTCTTCTATGAGGATGATTCCCAGCGTTCCAACCGGCGCGTGCCGGCGAATTTGCTCGGCGGCCTCGACGGCGACGAGCCGGTGCGCGCGTTCATCCTGGAGCAGGATCGCGAGATTGCCGAGAAGTCCGGCAAGGCGCCGCTGGCGATCAAGAGCATCGAACAGGTCGGTGCGAAGAAGAAGTGAGTCTCTGAGGCTCGCCGCCGCAAGGCTCGACCTATAAAATAGAAACGGCGGGCTTTTGGCCCGCCGTTTCTTTTGGATGAAGACACCTTGTGGCCCATCCTTCGAGACGCCGCGCTTGGCGCGGCTCCTCAGGATGAGGGCGCTGCTTAGTTATCCAGGAACGTCCGCAGCTTCCTGCTTCGCGACGGATGCTTCAGCTTCCTCAGCGCCTTGGCCTCGATCTGGCGGATACGCTCGCGCGTCACCGAGAACTGCTGGCCGACCTCTTCCAGCGTATGGTCGGTGTTCATGCCGATGCCGAAACGCATGCGCAGCACGCGTTCTTCGCGCGGGGTGAGCGAGGCCAGCACGCGGGTGGTGGTTTCGCGCAGGTTGGACTGGATCGCGGCGTCGATCGGGAGGATCGCGTTCTTGTCCTCGATGAAATCGCCGAGATGCGAATCTTCCTCGTCGCCGACGGGGGTTTCGAGCGACAGCGGCTCTTTCGCGATCTTCAGGACCTTGCGGACCTTCTCGAGCGGCATGCCGAGTTTCTCGGCGAGTTCTTCCGGGGTCGGTTCGCGGCCGATCTCGTTGAGCATCTGGCGCGAGGTGCGCACGATCTTGTTGATGGTCTCGATCATGTGCACGGGAATGCGGATGGTGCGGGCCTGGTCGGCGATCGAGCGCGTGATCGCCTGCCGGATCCACCAGGTCGCATAGGTCGAGAACTTGTAGCCGCGGCGGTATTCGAATTTATCGACCGCCTTCATCAGGCCGATATTGCCTTCCTGGATCAGATCGAGGAACTGGAGGCCGCGGTTGGTGTATTTCTTGGCGATCGAGATCACCAGGCGCAAATTGGCCTCGACCATTTCCTTCTTGGCCTGGCGCGCCTCGCGCTCGCCCTTCTGCACGCCGTGCACGATCTTGCGGAATTCACCGATCTCGAGGCCCGTGAGCGCCGCCAGCGACTGGATCTCGTGACGCAGTTCCTTGATGCGGTCCTTTTCGTGATGGACGAAGTTCTTCCAGCCCTTGGCCGAAAGTTTCGAGACACGGTTGAGCCAGCGCGGATCGAGCTCCGAGCCCTGATAGTTGCGCAAGAAGTCTTCGCGCGCGACGCCGTGGCTGTCGCCGAGGCGCAGCAGGCGACCCTCGAACGACACCAGCTTCTTGTTGATGTCGTAGAGCTGCTCGACCAGCGAATCGATGCGCGCCTGATTCAGCCGCAGCGACTTCACCTCGACGATGATTTCGTCCTTCAGCTTCTTGTATTTGCGCTCCTGCGACGGCGACAGCGTCTCGCTCTGCAGCTGGTTGGCGATGTCCTGTTCCTGCAGGCGGCGCAGCTTCTTGTAGTTGTCGGCGATCTTGTCGAAGGTCTCGACCACTTTCGGCTTCAGCTCGGCCTCGATGGCGGCGAGCGACATCTGGTTTTCGAACTCGTCGTCATCCATGTCGCCGTCGGCGGCGCCTTCGGCCGTCGCTTCGCCCTCCGTGCCGGCGGCGGGCGCCGGACGGAACGGGGTCGCCGACGGGGGTGCGGCGGGCGGCGCGACATGGGCGGGCGCGGCTTGCACGGCGGCGGCGGCGCCATTGGCGTTCGCTTCAGCCGCGACCGGCTGGCCGTCGGCAGCGACGGGGGCCGCGAGCAGGTTCGGGTTCATGTTGTTCTTGGCGTCGGGGCCGGCATAGGTGGCCTCGAGATCGATGATGTCGCGAAGGAAGATCTTTCCTTCGTTGAGTTCGTCGCGCCAGATGATGATGGCCTGGAAGGTCAGCGGGCTTTCGCAGAGCCCTGCGATCATCGCCTCGCGGCCGGCCTCGATGCGTTTGGCGATGGCGATTTCGCCCTCGCGCGACAGCAGTTCGACGGTGCCCATCTCGCGCAGATACATGCGGACGGGATCGTCGGTACGCTCGCCGGGCTCGGACTTCTTGACTTCGGTGACGGCCTTTTGCGTGACCTCGACGAGTTCGTTGTCGGTCTCGTCCTCGGCGTCTTCCTTGGTCTCTTCCTCCAGTTCGGCGTCCTCGGCCTCGGAGACGTTGATGCCCATGTCCGAGAGCATCGACATGATGTCTTCGATCTGTTCCGGCGAGGTGGTGTCGGAGGGCAGCACTTCATTGAGCTGATCGAAGGTCACGAAGCCGCGCTTCTTGGCCTGCTTTATCATCTTCTTGACGGCGGCATCGGACAGATCGAGCAACGGCGACGGCGCGTCGGGCGAATCCTTCTCGGGCGCGTCGGCTGCCTTGTCGTCTTTTTCCTTGTCTTTTACCTGCAGCGTCTTTGCCTTGGTGGCCATTCACTAAGCTCCTGAACCGCGCTTCATGCAGCGATGTGTCGCCGCGCCCGCCGCTTTAATCCAATCGTCACGTATGACGAACAAAGGGCGGCGCAGAATATCGCCACCCCTCAATTGCATCTAACCGGTTACGACCTCATAGCCCGCAGGCTGTTAAGCGTCGATTAACCCTGTTTTTGCAGCCAAACCATGGGTTTGGCGAGTCATTTCGCGAAGGTGACCCCCACCATCCGCATGATTTTTCGGCTTCACACGCTGCGCTGGAACCGGCCGGACGATTCGCCGAACCCCTCGATCAACGCCTCGGTGCCGTCCATTTCGGCCATCCTGGCCTTGACGTCCCGCAGCCACGCCAAATTGGCCTCGCTGGCCTCGTCGCCGAGCGCCAACTCGGCATCCTTCAATTCCCTAAGTAAGGAGTGCCATTGGCGATGCAAGGAGACCAGCTGGTGCCAGGTGGAAAGAACGTCCTCGCGCGCCGCCGCCGGTTGCGCGCCCCACACCGCCGAGGTCGTGATCGCCCGGTCAACCCTTTGAAGAACTTGAGAAAATCCGCCCGCCTCGAGGTCGGCGCGAATCTTCGCGCTTTGTTCGGCGGCGTCCTCGGCATGGTGGTGGTCATGGCCGAAGGACGCGATGATGCCGGCGCGCAATTTGTGCGCCTCGGGGTGGGCCAGTTCCAGCGCCGCGACCTCCTCCAGATGGTCGTGCAGCAGCCAGGGGTGGTTGATCAGGGATTGCAGGATCAGCGCCTCGCGGCGGGAGATCGCCGAGCGCTGGCCGCGCATGATCGGGCTCAGCGCGAGCTGGGCGCTGGTGGCCTGATAGGGCCCGCGGTTGATGGTCTGGCTGCCGGCGGCATTTTGCGAGCGGCCGCCGGGGCCGGCGAATCGGCCGGCGGCGCCGGGGGTAAAGGGCGCGCGCGCGCCAAAGCGGCGGCCTGATTCGTTGCCGTTGCCACGGAAATTGCCGCCCTGCCCGCCGCCATAATTGCCCCTGCCATAACCGCCGCGGCCGCCTTGCGGCGCAAAGGTCTGCTGCAGGCGCTGGGCGAGATCCTGGCGATAATAGCGCCGCACCACCTCGTCGCGGATGCCGTTCGACAATTCGCCGATCCGCGCCTCCAGCGCCGCGCGCCGCTCCGGCGTGGCGTAAGAGCCGCCCTCGATCTCGCGCGACCAGATCACGTCGGACAGCCCGCGCGCGGCCGAAATGACTTCCTCGATCGCGGCGCGGCCGCCGCTGCGGGCGAGATCATCGGGGTCCTGCCCCTCCGGCAACAGCGCGAAACGAAGGCTCTTGCCGGGTTTCAGCAGCGGCAGCGCCAGATCGGCGGCGCGCCACGCCGCCTTCTGGCCGGCGCGGTCGCCGTCGAAACACAGGATCGGCTCGTCCGCCATCTTCCACAGCAGCGCCAGCTGGTTTTCGGTCAGCGCGGTGCCGAGCGGGGCGACGCTGCCGGCAAAGCCCGCCGTCACCATCGCGATGACGTCGACATAGCCTTCGACCACGATCAGCGGGCTGCCGTTGTGCGCGGCCTGCCGCGCGGTTGAGAGATTGTAGAGGTTGTCGCCCTTGTGAAATAACGGCGTTTCCGGCGAGTTGAGGTATTTTGCCGGAACATCCTTTTCCAGCGCGCGGCCTCCGAACGCGATCACCCGGCCGCGAAAATCCGCGATCGGAAACATCACGCGGTCACGAAAACGATCATACGGCACCGGGATTTCATCGCCGCCGATCAGGAGCCCGGCTTCGACCATGTCGTCGACCGGAATGCCCTGGCTGCCCAAAAACTCCTTCAGCGCGAACCGCTCGCCCGAGGCATAGCCGATGCGGAACTGGAGCTGGGTGGCGGGGGCAATGGCGCGGTCGGCGAGATAGCCGCGCGCCTTGGCGCCGTTGCGCGAGGCCAGCGTGTCGGCGAAGAATTTTGCCGCCAGTTCCATCACGTCATAGAGCGTCTTGCGGCGCTGCTCGTGCCGTGCGGCGTCCGGCGTCACCGCGGGCAGCGGCAGCCCGGCCATCTGCGCCAGCCGCTCCACGGCTTCGGTAAAACCGACGCCCTCGGTCTCCATCAAAAACGAGATGATGTCGCCATGCTTGCCGGAGGAGAAGTCGTGATAAAATCCCTTCTGGTCGTTGACCGTGAAGGACGGCGACTTCTCCTGCTGGAACGGCGACAGCCCCTTATATTCCCGCCCCGCCTTCTTCAGCTTGACGCGCCGGCCCACGACTTCCGAAACCGGAAGCCGGGCGCGCAGCTCATCGAGGAATTGGGGCGTAAAGCGCATGGTGGGGTGGGTCCTGTGCAACCGACTGTGGATATAGGGACGAAGGCAGGAAGTATCAGAGTCGACGGGCTTCTCGCCGCTATTCACAGGGAACGGAGTTTGTCCGCGAGGCTTGACAGTTGAAATACATTTGTATATACAAGATTTAATCTAGCCTGCGCGCACGTCGGATGAAACAATAGTTTCCTCAATCGAAACGTGTAGCGCATGGCCGACAAGGATTTGGAGTCTGGACACCTCGCCGCCGCCGGATTCGAATGGGATGAGGTCAAGAGCAACGCCAACCTGATCAAGCACGGCATCGCGTTCGACAACGCCAGCGAAATTTTCGATGGACCTGTCGTCGTCAAAAGGTCGAACCGCAACAATGAGGAGCGATGGATCGCGATCGGAGAATCCAACGATCGGATCGTCACGGTGATTTTCACTCGAAGAAACGATCTGATCAGGATTATTTCGGCCCGCCGTCCGAGACCAGATGAAAAAAGAGCATATCGTAGTTCGAAAGTGGGGCGACCGCCGTAAAGGTAAGACGGACTGGGCTCGCTTCGATGCAATCACCGAAGAAGAACTCGAAGCGTCCATCGCTAACGATCCCGATTGGGCCGAATTCAAGGACATCGACTGGTCGGACGCCGTGCTGGTGATGCCGGTAAAGAAAAAGGCGATCTCGATTCGCGTCGACGAGGATGTGCTCGACTTCTTCAAAAAGGAAGGCGACGGCTATCAGCGCCGCATCAATGCGGTGTTGCGCTCCTACATGCAGCAGAAGGCGAAGCCTAAAAAGCGGGCGTAGGGTCCGCGCTTTTGCCGTCATGGCCGGGATTGACCCGGCCATCCACGTCTTTGGGCAAGAAGGCAAGACGTGGATGCCCGGGACGAGCCTGGGCATGACGGAGTGCGTCACTTCTCCATGAACCGGCCCGATGCGATCCGCTTCAGATCGACCACCGGCCAGTTGTAAATGTAGGTCCAGACCTCAACCGTCCCGCCCTGCTCCAGCGTCACCGGCAGCATCTGGCGGATGTATTGCGTCGGCTCGGCAAAGCCCTCGCCGCAGGCTTCGTACATGTCGAATTCGCGCAGCAGCGCCTCCGGCTGGTGCAGCCGGTAGACTTCGCCATGCACGATGTCGGCCGCGTCGTCGGACAGCGTCATGCCGGGATAGTGTTTTACGAGATAGAGCCGGCCGCGGCAGTGGGCGGGGCCGATAAAATCGGCGTTGCGCGACAGCATCCGCGCCATCGGATGATCGAAGTCGCGCATCAGCGTGCCGTAGACGAAAAGCCGGTCGGAGTTCATTGAACCAGTTAGCCCGTCCCGGCCGATGGGATCAAGCCGGCACCACTTCGTCGGTCACGACAACGAATTTGACCAGGTCCATGCGGCCAAAACTCGTGGTCAGCGCGACGTCGGCGGCGTCGCGGCCGGTGCCCATCAGGATGCGGCCGATCCGCGGGTGATTGTGGCGGGCATCGAACGTGTGCCACTGGCCGGACAGATAGACCTGGAACCAGCCGGAAAAATCCATCGGCGCGGGATCGGGCGGCACGCCGATGTCGCCGAGATAGCCGGTGCAGTAGCGCGCCGGGATGTTCATGCAACGGCAGAACGTCAGCGCCAGATGCGCGAAGTCGCGGCAGACGCCGGCGCGCTGGGCGTAGACGTCGTGCGCCGATTTCATGTGATGGGCGTGCTGGTAGCCGAAGGTGACGTGGTTATGCACGAAATCGACGATCGCCTGCGCCCGCGCCCAGCCCGGCGGGGTATTGCCGAACAGCGACCAGGCGACGTCGGTCAATTTGTCGGTCTCGCAATAGCGGCTCGGCATCAGATATTGCAGCACCTCGTCCGGCAACTGGTCGATCGGGACCTGCTGCGCGGTCGGCACCACCACGTCGGGCAGGCCGCTGTCGCGCACCAGCGCGTGGCCGCGCAGCGTGACGCCGCCGGCCGGCGCCACCAGCCGGCCGCAGACATTGCCGAAGATATCGCGGTAAAACCCGATCGGCACGTTCGGCTCGGCGACGATCTGCTCGGTGCCGACGATATCGGAAAAGCGCGAGGGATGGATGTTGAGCATCGTCACCATCGGCGTCGGCTGCACCGCGTAATAACCGAGCTCGAAGCCTACCTTGATTTCCATGATCAGGTCCTTGCGTGCTCGCCGGCGGATGGCTTCGCCCGCCGGCACGACGTTGATGCTGATGTCCATGCCGATGAACGCATCGGCCGGCCCGAGATAGGTGCCGTGCAGCGGGATCGCCTGGCGCGGATCGCGCGCCACCGCGACCCGGATCAGGTCGCGGGTGCCGACGATGCCGTTGGTCGGATCGAACTCGATCCAGCCGGCATTGGGCAGATAGACCTGCACCCAGGCATGGGTCGAGCCGCCCCCGACATGGCCGGGAGCATCACGGTCGTCCGCAATGCACAGATAGCCGGAGACGAAGCGCGCGGCGATGCCGAGCCGGCGCAGCGCCTCGATCATGAACAGCGCATAGTCGCGACAGGTGCCCGATCCCGTCTGCAGCGTATCGAGCGGATGCTGGGTGCCGTGCTCGTAACGCTTGCGATAGGTGAAGGCCTTGCGGATGCCGTGGGTCATGCCGCTGAGGATATTGAAGGTCGGCGTCACGCCGTTGCTGTCTAGGAATCCGCGCGCCCACGCCGACAATTCGCCATTGGGATCGCCATATTCCGGGGTGATGAACTGGACCAGGTCGAGGAATTCCTCGTTGTCATAGACGAATGGATAGAAATAGGCCGGATCGTCCGGCGTCAGCGCGAATTCCTCGGCCGGATTGTGCTCCACCGTCGCAGTCGCGTTGAAGGTCAGCCTCTCGGCGCGGGTATCGAAGGTGGCGATCGCGACGCTGTTGCCGAACACGTCGTGGATCCAGCGCAGTGACGCCGGCCGCGGCACGATCTCGAGGCTGCCCGACAGCACGCGCAAATCATGGCCGTCGCGCGGGCGCAGCATGATGCGGTGTTCGCCGAACGCCACGGGGCGGGAATAGCGATATTCGGTCTTGTGATGGATCGTCAGGAGCGGCATCGTCGGGCTGATCATCGTAATTTTGGGCGCACTAATCTACTGCGAAACCTGCTTAAATCTAAATCGGCATGCCGCTTCGATAGGCAGCAACCAGAGAAATAGTTTTGAACGATTCCGGCGACTTATCACTACTCCTCGGCAGCGCGGAGGTTCCGCCGGTGCTCGAACTTAATAGCGCCGGCCGCTCGCCGTTTCTGCTCACATGTGACCATTACGGAAGGCTAATTCCGCAGCGGCTCGGCGATCTCGGCGTGCCCGAGGGCGAACGGGTCCGCCACATCGCCTGGGATATCGGGATCGCCGGCGTCGCGGAGACGCTGTCGAAATATCTCGACGCGCATCTGGTGGCGCAGCGCTATTCGCGGCTGGTGATCGACTGCAACCGGCCGCCGCAGGCCGCAAGCGCGATCCCCGTCCTCAGCGAAGCCACCGTGATTCCCGGCAATGAGGGTCTTTCACGCGAGGCGCGCGAGGCGCGGCGGGCGCAGATTTTCGAGCCCTATCACCGCCGCATCGACGCGGTCATCGATCAGCGCATTGCCGCGGGCATGCCGACGGTGCTGGTGTCGCTGCACAGCTTTACGCCCGTCTATGCCGGCATCGCGCGTCCCTGGCATGTCGGCACACTCTACCATCGCGACACAAAACTGCCGCCGCTGCTTTTGAAATCGTTTCGCGCCGAAGCCGACCTGGTCGCCGGCGACAACGAGCCCTATGCGGTCAGCGACGACACCGACTATACGATTCCAGTTCACGGCGAAGCCCGCGGGTTGATGAATTCCGGGATCGAAATCCGCCAGGACCTGATCGGCGATCAGGCCGGTCAGCAGCGATGGGCCGATCGGCTGGCAAGGATTTTTGCGGAGATCGAAGTCGAGCTGAAGGCCGAGATGCTGATTTAGCTGAAGTGCAGATTTAGTTCTGCCTCGCCACTCGCCGCAGCAGGTCCCCTCTCCCCTCGTGGGAGAGGGTTAGGGAGAGGGGGAGCTACAAGTTCGGTGCTCGCGACTGCTGATGCGATCGCGCCGAATCGCGGTCTCAGTGCTCGCGGTACCCCTCTCCCCAGCCCTCTCCCACAAGGGGAGAGGGAGCGCGCTACCGCTTTTGCGAGCGAGATGACTAGCGCGACCTTGTCAGCGCCAGCCAGATGCCGCCGCCGATCATAAAACCGCCGGAGACGCGCGACAGTAGTCGCGTGCGCCGCGCCGAGAAGATCGAGCGGGCGCGGCCGGAGAGCAGCGCGTACATCGCGTCCGTAATGCCGGCAATCACCATGAAGGTGACGCCGAGCAACGAGACTTGCGAGAAATGATCCCGGTTCATGTCCATGAACTGCGGAATGAACGCGCCGAAGAACACCAGCACTTTTGGATTGCTCAGCAGCACCAGCAGGCCCTGCAGGAAAAACCCGCCGCGCGGCGGAGGCGGTGGCTGGCCGGCGTCGATGCCTTCGACCGGAAAGCGAATGAGTTTTATTCCCAGCCAGACCAGATAGGCAGCACCGGCAAACCGCACCCAGTCGAACCAGTAGCCCAAGGTCGCCATCAGCGAGGTGAGCCCGATCGCGACGACGCCGATCACGATGGCCAGCCCGAGCTGCGCGCCGGCAATGTTGATCAATGCTGCGCGGGTACCGTGCCGCAGCCCGTTGGCGATCACCAGCGTCACCATCGGGCCCGGCAACAGCGCCAGCGCAATGCAGGCGGCAACAAAGGCGAGATAGAGTTCGAGGGACATGGGAGGATTCCGGAGCTGGAGGAGCGTTCGTGGCATTAAAAACAGGGATCAGCGGGAATTCCAATCAAAAGCTTCGCGCCTCGCTTCACCCTCTCCCCTTGTGGGAGAGGGTGCCTGAGCGAAGCGAAGGCGGGAGAGGGGTGGCCGCGCACACTGTGGCTCCCCCTCTCCCGTCTCGCATCTACGATGCGAGCCACCCTCTCCCACAAGGGGAGAGGGGAAGTAAGAGTCTCACCCGCCGTTCAGCGCCACACTCATCCAGTGGGTCATGCCGCTAGTGCCCAAAAATTCCACCGCCGCGCGCTGCACCCCTTCGGCGTTGCCCTCGCCTTGCGCCACCGCCACCATCAGGTCGCAGCGGTGCGACAGCGCGAAGCCGATCGCGGTGTGATCTGAGCCATCGAGCATTTTCAGGTCGTAGCTGCGCGCGCGGCCGTTCATGTCGCTGATCCGGATCACCTTGCCCGCCTCGCGCGGAACAAAACGCTGGCTCATCAGGTCGAGATCGGCGACGCGGTCGACTTCATAGTCATCGGCAACACCAGTGTCGCAATTGCAGAAGCCGATCTTCGGCCGCACGTAGAGTTCTACCTCCTGCCCGCAGGCATCCGCGCCGCAGCGAAAAGCGCGGCCGGCGGGCCAGCCGTCGCGCGGAAACGGCCAGGCGATTTCATGCCAGTTGGCGCCGGCGACCGCCGCACCCGAACGCGCATGCTGGACCGCTGCGACGCCGGACAGCGTACACAACGTCACAGCACAGGCGATCAGCAACCGACGCATGTCGTCTCATCCAGCCATCAGCGCAGACGCAACATCAGGGAAGACTCTATCAAGGAAGACCCGCCGCCTTGCGTGCCGCGCCGGTCAACTCCAAAATATGCATCCCGGTATTGGCGCGATCGACGATGTAGATGTAGCCGCGATCGTCGGTCTCGACATTGTTGGTCTGGATCGCGACCTTGCAGCGCTGCGCCCCGTCGACCGGCACGCAACGCTTGTCGGTCGCCGCCGTGATCGAGGGAATGAAGTAGCCGACCTCTTTGGGGTGATAGGGATCGCGGATGTCGAGCGCGCGGACCCCGGCATTGAAGAAGGCGATGAACGCCATCTTCTTGTAGTAGACCGGCGCCATGCTCTCGTTGGAGGAATGCGAGCCGAACCGCCCGCCCCGTTCGCAGAACGAGCCGCTGGCTTCCGGCACCGTAAAACTCGAAATCATCATCGGCCGGGTTTCGGTGGTGACGTCGGCGAACCACACCATCTGCCGGGGCTCGCCGCATTCGTTGAGGATGGCCTCGTCGACGATCATCACGATGTCGCGGGTCTTGCCGTCCTTGTCCTTGGCGAATTCGGCGATCGGCATGTCCTTCATCGGAAAGGTGGTGTGGGCGCCGTTGAAGGCCGACATCGGCATTTCGGATATTTCGGGATAGCGCAGATTTGGCGCGGTCGGCTCCTTTGGCCCGTTGAGCAGCTTGTCGCGGTCGACGATCTGCATGATGCCGCCCTTGTCGGTGCCGTAGCCGAAATACACCCGGTTGCCCTGCGGCCCGGTCGAGATCATGCCGTGCAGTTCGGTCGGCACGCCGCCGGTCGAGCCCGGCTCCTGGCCGGGCAGGCCAAAATCCCTGATCTTCACGGGGTGCGCGGGATCGGAGAGGTCGTACACTTGCGTCATGCGCCGGGTGCGCCAGTCCGGCGCGCCCGACACCAGATAGGCAATGCCGGTGTCGCATTCCCAGAAATTCTTGTGGGTGTCCTTTAAATTCTCGCCGATCCTGGTGACCAGCACCGGATTGGCGGGATCAGCGACGTTCCATATCTCATGGCCCTGACTGCCGACTGCGCGCAGCAGGTAGACCGCGTTGGGATCGCCCTTCGGCAACGACTTGCCGTCGCAGACGCGCACCATCTGGGCGCCGCCGCTTTCGTATTTGCCTTCCTGGCCGGGAATGTGGTGCAGATATTTCGGATGCGCGGGATCGGTGACGTCGACGATCGAGGTTCCGTTGGGCTCGGCCTTGCCGGTCATCGGATTGACCGGATCGGGAATCTCGTCGGTGCCGCCGTGATGCCCGATATAGGCGATCCAGCGGTCGCCCTGGTGGTGGATGGTCGGCTGATAGGCGCTGCGCGCCTGCAAATCGTTATACCCGACCAGTTTCATGTTGGAGGCTTCGGGCGGCGCCCCGATCACCTGCTGCTGCGCATGGGCGCCGCTGCAGGCGGCGAAGGCAATCGAAATCAACGCGGTAGCAAAAGCCCGGCTCTTCATCCTGTTCCACCCCGATTGTTCAAGACCATTTCTTCGTTGGCTGAAGTCGGACGTTAGCACGCCAAACCGGTTTGCAAAAACACGCTCTTGACATGCAACCATTTGGTTGCCTATTATCTCACGCATGGAATCTGGCGATGGATGAGGTCTTCAAGGCGCTGGCCGATGCATCGCGGCGCTCGCTGCTGGACCGGCTGCACGCCAGCAACGGACAGACCCTGAACGAATTATGCGACGGCCTCGCGATGACGCGACAGGCCGTGACCAAACACCTTGCGATTCTCGAGGCCGCCAACCTCGTCACCACGTTCCGGCAAGGCCGCGAGAAGCTGCACTACCTCAACCCGGTGCCGATCCATCAGATCGGCGAACGCTGGATCAGGAAATTCGAGCGCGGCAAGCTTACCGCGCTGAGCGAATTGAAACGGCAATTGGAGAAGCGTGATGAGTAAGCTGGAATATGTCTATGTCACCTATATCGAGACCTCGGCCGAAAAGCTCTGGCAAGCCTTGACCGACCCCGACTTCACCGAGCGCTACTGGTTCGGCCATCGGGTGTCGTCGGAATGGAAGCCGGGTACGCGGTACAGCTTCGCCAAGCAGGGCGCCAACAGCATCGAGGGCGAGGTGATCGCGGCCGATCCACCCAAGCGCCTGGTCTATAGTTGGAACTCGTGCTCCCCGTCAGACCGGCAAGAAGGCACATCGAAGGTCACATTCGACCTCGAACCGCGCGGCAAGGTCGTCAAGCTGACCGTGATCCATGACGAACTGAACGAGGCCGGCGTGACTTTCCGTAATATCTCCGGCGGCTGGCCGATGGTGATCGCGAGCCTGAAGAGCCTGCTCGAGACCGGCCGCGGACTGGCGATCGATGTGCCGTCGTCCGCAAAGGAAGCCGCCGATGCGCAAACCTGAATTCGTCTACGTCACCTATATCGAGACCACGCCGGAGAAATTGTGGGAGGCGCTGACCGATCCCGATTTTACCGAGCGCTACTGGTTCGGCATGCGGTTGCGAACGGACTGGAAGGCGGGTTCGACTTTCGAGATGGTGCGTGGCGACGGCAGTGTTTCCGACGCCGGCAAGGTAGTCGAATGCGATCCGCCGCGGCGGTTGGCCTACACGTTTGTCAATCTGTCGGACAAATACAAGGACGATGTCCCGGCGCTGGCGACATTCACGATCGAGCCGTTTGGCAGGCTCGTCAAGCTGACCTTGACCCACGAAGGTTTTGCGGAAGGAAGCAAGTTCTTCAAGGGCATTTCCGGCGGATGGCCGGCCATCCTGTCCAACCTCAAGAGCCTGCTGGAAACCGGGCGAACGCTGGATATCCCTTACGCCGCATTCAAGGCCGAAGACTGAGCCGTCGCATGAACCTCGACAACTTCAAACCGACCACCGTCTACACGATCTACCTACATCGCCTCGACGCCCGAAAAAGTGTGGCAGGCGCTGACCTCGGCCGAATTCAGCCAAAAATATTTCTTCGGCAATTCGGTGGCGATCGAACAGCGTGTCGGCGGCGCGTTCATCGTGCGGACGCCGGATGGGTCGCTGCACATCAGCGGCGAAGTGTTCGAATGCGATCCGCCGCGAAAACTCACCCATACGTTCAACGTCAACTGGCCGGCATTGATCGAGAAGCTCGGTCCGACGCTGGTGAGCTACGAGATCGAACCGGCCGGCAATGCCGTCAAACTCACCATGACGGAGTCGCACGATCGCCCGATCGACGACGACATCCTGTCCGGCGGCCGCCAGGGCTGGCCCGCGATCCTTTCCAGCCTGAAGAGCCTCTTGGAAACCGGCGCAGCACTCGACGTGAAGATGGCCCCGCCGCAGCGAATGCTGGACGCGCTGAAGCGATTGGGCATCGGGACGCCGTAACGAACCCGGTATGAGCGCGTGTCCCGGACGCGGTGCAGCGTGCAACGCTGCTCCGCAGAGCCGGGACCCACCCACGCGGATGGACCCCGGATCAGCAGCGCACCACGCCGCAAACGCGGCGCCATAGCGCGTCAAGACGCGCGTCAACGCGCTTATGGCGGCATCCGGGGCACGCCACAATCTCAACCGTCATACGCGGACTTGACCCGCGTATCCATCCTTCAAAAAGAGTCTTGCGAAGTGGATGGATTGCCGGGTCAAGCCCGGCTACGACATATCAACCCGTCAGCGCGGCCTTCACCATGCCGCTGGCCTTGCCGAAATCCATCTGGCCGGCGTATTTCGCTTTCAGCTCTGATATCACCTTGCCCATGTCTTTCATCCCGGCGGCGCCGGTCGAGGCAATCGCGGCCGATATCGCGGCTTTCACATCGGCTTCCGACATCTGCTTCGGCAGATAGGCGGAGATGATCGCGATCTCCTCGCGCTCCTGGGCGGCGAGCTCGGCGCGGCCGCCCTTGTCGTAGAGCTCGACCGATTCCTGGCGCTGCTTGATCATCTTCTGGAACACGCCCAAGAGGTCGCCGTCGCTGAGCGGCGGCTTGCCCTGGCCGCGCGCCTCGATGTCGGCATTCTTGATGGTCGAATTGACCATGCGCAGCGTCGAGAGCTTGCGCTCCTCCTTGGCCCGCATTGCATCCTTGACCGCGTTGTTGATGTCGTCGCGCAGCATCGTCATGTCCTCGTCTGGAGCACCTGATCTAGGCGGTTCGCGGCCCGGAAACAACTAGCTCCGCAGCCATTCGACCAGCGCGGCCGTGACCGCCTCGGGCCGCTCGATCTGCGAAAGATGCCCGCAATCGGGGATCGTGACCATTTTGGCGCCGGGAATACCCTCGGCCATCTCGACCGACAGGCTGCTGGAAATGACAGTGTCCTGGTCGCTGGTCAGCACCAGCGTTGGGCATTTGATCGTGGCCAGCGTGGGCCGCGAATCCGCACGGGCCATCACCGCGTGCACCTGCCGCACAAAAGCCTCGGGGCCGATGTCCTCGGCCATGTCGTGGACAATCTTCTTCAACCCGGCGTCGTCGCGCCGCGAGTGGTGCACGAGGATGGCATAGAGGGTATCGGTTGCGGCGCGGAAGCCGCCGGATTCGATGACCTTGATCATGCCGCGGCGGCGCTCGATCGCTTCCGGCGTATCCGGCCGCGCCTGGGTGTTGAGCAGCGCCAGTTTTGCCACCCGCTCCGGCGCCTGCCGCATGATCTCGAAGGCGATGTAGCCGCCCATCGAATGCCCGGCCAGCGCGAAGCGCGGCGGCGCCTCGGCCAGAATCCGCCGCGCGATCGCACCCATATTGTCGTCGCGGATATGGTTGGCCAGCGTGACCGGGCCGAACCGCCATAATGCCGGGATGACAGGCGCATAAATCCGCGGCGAGCCGCCGAGGCCCGGAACGAGCAGAATCGGCATCGAATTGTCCATGCGGGGGCTTTCGTAACAGGATCTGAGGAAATCGGCGGGTTTGTCAGAACGGCAGCTTAAAACCCCCTCGCCTTCTGTCAAATATGCGCATTTCGCATGTGAATCGGCGCGTTCCGGCTTTGACGCAGCTGAATGCGAAGACTATGTAATGCGTTCATGACAACCCCTGAAAACACCTCAGCCTGGCCGGATCACAAACCGACCGCGCTCCTCGTGCTTGCCGATGGCACCGTGCTGGAAGGTTTTGGCCTCGGCGCGGAAGGCCACGCGGTCGGCGAGGTCTGCTTCAACACCGCGATGACCGGATATGAGGAGATCCTCACCGATCCCTCCTATGCCGGGCAGCTCATCACCTTCACCTTCCCGCATATCGGCAATGTCGGCACCAACGACGAAGACATCGAGACGGTGAACATGGCGGCGACGCCCGGCGCGCGCGGCGTGATCCTGCGCTCGGCGATCACCGACGCCTCGAATTATCGCGCCACCAAACATCTCGACGCCTGGCTGCGGGCGCGCGGCATCATCGGCCTGTCCGGTATCGACACCCGGGCGCTGACCGCGCTGATCCGCGGCAAGGGCATGCCCAATGCGGTGATCGCGCACGCCAAGGACGGCGCCTTCGACCTGCACGGCCTGAAGGAAGAGGCGCGCGAATGGCCCGGCCTCGAAGGCATGGATTTGGTGCCGATGGTGACGTCAGGCCAGCGCTTCACCTGGGACGAAACGCCGTGGCTGTGGGAAAAGGGATTTGGCCGCCAGACCGCGCCCGAGTTCAACGTGGTGGCGATCGACTACGGCATCAAGCGCAACATCCTGCGGCTCCTGGCCGGGGAAGGCTGCAAGATCACGGTGGTGCCCGCGACCACCTCGGCCGAGGAAATTTTGGCGCTGAAGCCCGACGGCGTGTTCCTGTCGAATGGCCCGGGCGATCCCGCCGAAACCGGCAAATACGCGGTGCCGGTGATCCAGCAGGTGATCAATTCGGGCACGCCGACGTTCGGGATTTGCCTTGGCCACCAGATGCTTGGGCTGGCGGTCGGCGCCAAGACCATGAAGATGCATCAGGGCCATCACGGCGCCAATCATCCGGTCAAGGACGAGACCACCGGCAAGGTGGAGATCACCTCGATGAACCACGGCTTTGCCGTGGACCAGAAAACCCTGCCGAAGGGCGCGACGCAGACCCACATCTCGCTGTTCGACGGCTCCAATTGCGGCATCCAGCTCGAGGGCAAGCCGGTATTCTCGGTGCAGTACCACCCGGAAGCCTCGCCCGGCCCGCGCGATTCGCATTATTTGTTCAAGCGCTTTGCCGACCTGATGCGGGCAAAAAAGAGCGCGTAGGTTCTTCAACAGCGGAAACGTCATCCTGAGGTGCGCGCTCTTGCGCGCCTCGAAGGATGTGCCACGAAAACATCCTTCGAGGCTCGCTTGATCTGACGGCGCCGAAGCGCCGTCAGGCTCGCACCTCAGGATGACGGCGTAGCTGTGGCGTAGGGACGACGCGGAAGGCTGGCGCATCTTTGCCTGCCTTAGTATGATGCCCGTCATCACAACGAGGAACTCCCCATGCCCGACGCCCCCGCCCCGCGCGCCAACCAATACGGCGTCACGCCGACCGCGACGATGGCCGCAATGCCGGGTCTCGATTTCGTCCGCGCGATCTTTTCCGGAAAACTGCCGGAGCCGCCGATCATGCAGACGGTCGAGCCGTTCGACTGCACGGCCGAACCCGGCACCGTCGTGATCCACAGCGTGCCCGGCATAAGGCATTACAATCCGATCGGCTCGGTACATGGCGGCTACGCCGCGACATTGCTGGATTCCGCGATGGGGTTAGCGGTGCATTCCATGCTGCCCGCCGGCACCGGCTACACCACGCTGGAATTCAAGCTGAGTTTTATCCGGGGTATGACCAAGGATAGCGGCACCGTGCGCACCGAGGGCAAGACGCTGCATGTCGGCCGCCGCACCGCCACCGCCGAGGCCCGCATCGTCGACAGTAAGGGCCGGCTGCTGGCGCACGCCACCACGACCTGCCTGGTGTTCGAAATTCCGAAGGACGCGTAGCCGCCAACTGCGTTGTCACGGGCCTGCCTTCGTGTTGGAATAATGCGCAGCTGATGCTGCCCAAAATCAACAACGAGGGAAACGCCCGATGATCTCAGCCAGTCCCGACATGACCATTGCCGACATCCGCGTGACCATGCTGCGGATGCCATGGGCCGACGATCCCTGGCTCAAGGGCCACGCGCTCGGCACCCAGCGCGACATCCTGATCTGCGAGGTCGAGACCAAGGGCGGCATCACCGGGATGGGCTATCTGTTCCTGTTCCGGCCGGGCATGAAATCGATCGCGGCCTGTCTCGACGAATGCATCATCCCGCGCGTCAAGGGCAAGGACGCCACCGCCATCGAGGCGATCTGGCGCGATTTGTGGGATGCGACCATGACCTATGGCCGTGGCGGCATCGCCGCTATGGCGATGTCGGCGCTCGACATCGCGCTGTGGGACGCGGTCGGAAAACGCGCCGGCCTGCCGCTGCACCGGCTGTGGGGGCATTTTCGTTCTGAGATTCCGATCTACGGCTCCGGCTGTTTTCGCGGCGCCGGCGGCGACGGCATGATCGAGAAGGCGCTATATTATGTCAAACAAGGCTACAAGGCGATCAAGATGCAGGTCGCCCATGTCCGCTCGCCGGCGGAAGACCTCGACAATGTCCGCCGCATGCGCGAAGCGGTCGGGCCGGACATCGACATCATGATCGACGTCAACATGGGCTGGAGCGCCGACGTCGCCATCGAGATGGGCCGCAAATTCGAGAAGTACGACATCTACTGGCTGGAGGAGCCGGTGCCGGCCGACGATTTCGCCGGCTATGCCCGCGTCGCGGCCGCGCTCGACATGCGCGTGGTCGGCGGCGAGACCCATTTCACCCGTTACGAACTGCGGCCGTTCTTCACCAATCCGTGCCTGCCGATCCTGCAGCCCGATCCGATGCGCGGCGGCATGACGGACTTACGCAAGATCGCGGCGCTGGCCGATACCTGGGGCCTCACCATCGCGCCGCATTTGTTTCCCGAACTGAACGTGCATCTGCTGGCCTCGATCCCGAACGGCATCTGGTGCGAGAACATGGGGCTGATCGACGACCTCTGGGTCGATCCGCCTGATATCAAGAAGGGCATGATTACCGCGCCGGAGCGGCCCGGTCACGGGCTCAAGTTCAAGGATGAGGTGATGAAGTTTCGGATCGCGTAGGGAACGCCGCTTCGTAGGGCGGGTTAGCAAAGCGTAACCCGCCGGCCGCGCCACACGGTGGATTACGCTGAGTTTATCATCGGGCGCGCGTTCGCGCGACCCGTTGGCTAATCCACCCTACGAAGGAGCGCTGTCATGCCGGTCGCCACCAAATCCGAACCGCTCGCCATCGTCTTCGCCGACGACGGCCTCGTTCCCAACAATCCCTTGCCGTTCCTGGTCTACAAGGCCGCCATCGCGGTCGACAACGATCATCCAGAAAAGACCATCGAGGGCCTGTTCGGCGCCAATGGCTGGGGCGGGATGTGGCGCAACGGCGTCTACGACTATCTGCACTACCACGCCACGGTGCACGAGGCGCTCGGCGTCGCGCGCGGCCACGCAAGGGTGCGGTTCGGTGGCGATCACGGCAAAGAGTTCGAGATTAGGGCCGGCGACGTCGCGATCCTGCCCGCCGGCACCGGCCATCAATGTTTCGGCGCGAGCGACGATTTCTGCGTGATCGGCGCCTATCCGCCGGGCGCGCAAATGCACGTCACCCGTCCGACGCCGGAGAATTATCGCAAAGCCTTGCAGACGATTCCGGAAGTGGCGTTGCCGAAGACCGATCCGGTGATGGGCGAAGATGGGCCGCTGCTGCGGTTGTGGAAACGTACAAAATCGTAGGGCGGATTAGCGAAGCGTAATCCGCCGCCGCATCGCGATAATGGTGGGTTACGGCGAAGACGCCTAACCCACCCTACGATTACATCACGCCTCGTTGCCGCCTTCCTGGCGGCTGGCTTCGAACAGGAACCAGGTGCGGCGCTCGGCGGCATCGATGAAATTTTCCAGGATGCTGGTGGTCGCCGAGTCGTTGTACTTGTCGGCGATTTCGTGCGCCTTGCGCATGTTGACCACGGTCTTCTTGTTGTCCTCCATCAACTCGCGCAGCATTTCGCGCGGCGGCACATAAGCCTCGTCGTTGTCCTCGATCGTCATCTGCTTGGCGACCTGGCCGATCGAGCGCATGGTGGTGCCGCCGATCTTGCGGATGCGCTCGGCAAGGTCGTCGATCTGAGCGAAGATCGCCTCGCCCTGCTCGTCGAGCATCAAATGATAGTCGCGGAAATGCCGGCCGCTGACGTGCCAGTGAAAATTCTTGGTTTTCAGGTAAAGCGCGAACGCGTCGGCGATCAGCGGATTGACTGCGGCCGAAATCTTCTCCACCGCCTCCGGTGACAGGTCGGTGGGCGTATCGAGTTCGGGCGATGTTTTGCTGGACGATTTTTGGGCAGAGTTGGCTTTGCTCACGGTGAACCTTCCTGTTACGAAAATTTTGGCGGCGATGGACACGGCGCGCCGGACGATCTAACGCATTCTATAGCTGCCGGTTCCGAGCCGGGAACCCCGTTTTTACCGGACTTCTGTGACAATGGACGACTGGATCGACTATTACGATTCCACGCATACGATCTATGCCAGCAGGCTGCATCGCGACCTGCACTTCCAGCTGATCGCCCGCGACATCATCGGCTACATCTCCTCTCCCGACGCCGTGGTGCTCGACTACGCCTGCGGCGAGGCGCTGTCGGCGGCCAAGGTCGCGGAAGCCTGCGGCAAACTCATTCTGGCGGAGCCCGCGCCCGGGGTGCGCGGCCGGCTGATCGCCCGCTTTGCCCCCGACACCAGAATAAGGGTGCGGTCGCTGGAAGACTTGCGCAAAACTGACGCAAATTCGATCGATCTTGCGATCATGAATTCGGTCGCCCAATACATGACGCCGGCCGAGCTCGATGCCGCGTTCGCGACCGTCAAGCGGCTGCTCAAGCCGGGCGGCCGGCTGGTGCTGGGCGACATCCTGCGCCCCGAGGTCGGCATGCCCAAGGACGTCTTGGCGCTGTTGCGGTTTGCCGCGGCCCACGGCTTCCTGAGAGACGCCCTGATCGGGCTGGTTTCGACCGCGCTGTCGGATTACCGGCAATTGCGCGCCAAAGTCGGGCTGCAGCGCTACAGCGAGGCTGAAATGCTGGCCAAGCTCGCGGCCAGCGGATTTTCCGCCTCCCGGGCCCATGTCAATATCGGACACAATCCGTGGCGGATGACCTTCGTCGCCAGGCACGCTTTCTGAACCGCACGCGTTCTGAGGCACTTACGGCCGGATTAAGGATAACCCGGACTAGCGATGGCTCCCGGTGGTACGATCGGCAATGATGATCGCGGCCCGGTGGCGGAAAGCGTCGACGCGGGAGCAGTGCAATGCTCTTTATCCTGGTTCAAATCCAGGCCGGGCCTCCACGCTTCGCCCTTGCGGGCTACGCTTGGCGCAGCCAGGCGGGCCCGCAAGGGCGAAGCGTGTCCGGCGTAGCGTGAGCGAAGCGAAAGCGTAGACGGACCAAGGCCCCTCGAAAAGCCAAGCCACACTCCCATATAAAAGGCAGCCAAAATGCCGGTTGATGGCGGCCTTAAGACCCTTTCGCGGTTGCGAAATCTGGTCTAAAGACCAGCCGCGCGCGAGGGGCAACCCGGCGCTTTGGCTCAGGGGACGCGCGGCATGCGCGCCCTTTTTTTGTGCCCGAATTCCAACCGTTGAGACTTGATGCCCAAAAGAACCGACATCTCCACCATCCTGATCATCGGCGCCGGTCCCATCGTGATCGGCCAGGCCTGCGAGTTCGACTATTCCGGCACGCAGGCGGTCAAGACGCTGAAGGAAGAGGGCTACCGGATCGTATTGGTCAATTCCAATCCGGCCACCATCATGACCGACCCGGAACTGGCCGATGCCACCTATATCGAGCCGATCACGCCCGAGATCGTCGCCAAGATCATCGAGAAGGAACGCCACGTCATTCCCGGCGGTTTTGCATTGTTGCCGACCATGGGCGGGCAGACCGCGCTGAACTGCGCGCTGTCGCTGCGCAAGCAGGGCACGCTGGCCAAATTCGACGTCGAGATGATCGGCGCCACCGCGGACGCCATCGACAAGGCCGAGGATCGCGGCCGCTTCCGCGAGGCCATGACCCGCATCGGGCTGGAAACACCGCGCTCGATCCAGACCAAGAACCTGCCCGACGCGCTGCGCGCGCTCGACGACATCGGCCTGCCCGCGATCATCCGCCCCTCCTTCACCATGGGCGGCACCGGCGGCGGCATCGCCTATACCAAGGCCGAATTCATCGAGATCGTCGAGCGCGGCATCGACGCCTCCCCCACCGACGAAGTCCTGATCGAGGAAAGCGTGTTGGGGTGGAAAGAGTTCGAGATGGAGGTGGTGCGCGACAAGAAGGACAATTGCATCATCATCTGCTCGATCGAGAACCTCGATCCGATGGGCGTGCATACCGGCGATTCCATCACGGTAGCGCCGGCGCTGACCCTGACCGACAAGGAATACCAGATCATGCGCGACGCCTCCCTGGCGGTGCTGCGCGAGATCGGGGTCGAGACCGGCGGCTCCAACGTGCAGTTCGGCGTCAATCCGGCCGACGGCCGCATGGTCGTGATCGAGATGAACCCGCGGGTGTCGCGCTCCTCGGCGCTCGCCTCCAAGGCCACCGGCTTTCCGATCGCCAAGGTCGCGGCAAAACTCGCGGTCGGCTACACGCTCGACGAGATCGCCAACGACATCACCGGCGGCGCCACGCCCGCCTCGTTCGAGCCGACCATCGATTACGTCGTCACCAAGATTCCGCGCTTTGCGTTCGAGAAATTTCCCGGCGCCTCCACCACGCTGACCACCTCGATGAAGTCGGTCGGCGAAGTGATGGCAATCGGCCGCACCTTTCAGGAAAGCCTGCAAAAGGCGCTGCGCGGCCTCGAGACCGGATTGACCGGGCTTGACGAGATCGAGATCGACGGGCTCGGCCGCGGCGACGACAAGAACGCCATCCGCGCCGCCCTCGGCACCCCGACGCCGAACCGCATCCTGCAGGTGGGACAGGCGATGCGGCTCGGCTGGTCGAACGAGGAGATCTTCACCTCCTGCAAGATCGATCCCTGGTTCCTCGCGGAAATGCGCGGCATCGTCGAGATGGAAGCCAAAATCGCCGCCAACGGCCTGCCCGGCAACGCCTTCGCGCTGCGCACGTTGAAAGCCATGGGATTTTCCGACGCCCGGCTGGCGGTGCTGACGCAGGCCACCGAGGCCGAGGTCAAATCAAAACGCCACGCGCTCGGCGTCCGCCCGGTGTTCAAGCGCATCGACACCTGCGCCGCCGAATTCGCCTCGCCCACCGCCTACATGTACTCGACCTATGAGGCGCCGTTCGCGGGCTCCCTGGCCGACGAGAGCGCGCCGTCGGACAAGAACAAGGTCATCATCCTCGGCGGCGGACCGAACCGGATCGGCCAGGGTATCGAATTCGACTATTGCTGCTGCCACGCCTGCTTCGCGCTGCACGACGCCGGTTTCGAGACCATCATGATCAACTGCAATCCGGAAACGGTGTCGACCGACTACGACACCGCCGACCGATTGTATTTCGAGCCGCTGACCTCCGAAGACGTGCTCGAGATCATCGCCACCGAACGCAAGAACGGCACGCTGCATGGCGTCATCGTGCAGTTCGGCGGCCAGACCCCCTTAAAACTCGCGCGTGCGCTGGAGGCCGCCGACGTGCCGATCCTCGGCACCTCGCCCGACGCCATCGACCTCGCCGAGGACCGCGACCGTTTCAAGCGCGTGCTCGACAAGTTGCGATTGAAGCAGCCGAAGAATGGCATCGCCTATTCGGTCGAGCAGGCGCGGCTGGTGGCCGCCGACCTCGGCCTGCCGCTGGTGGTGCGCCCGTCCTATGTGCTCGGCGGCCGCGCGATGCAGATCATTCGCGAGGAAAACCAGCTCGGCGATTATCTGCTCGGCACCCTGCCGGAGCTGGTGCCCGGCGACGTCAAGGCGCGCTACCCCAACGACAAGACCGGCCAGATCAACACCGTGCTCGGCACCAATCCGCTGCTGTTCGACCGCTATCTGTCCGACGCCATCGAGATCGACGTCGATTGCCTGAGCGACGGCAAGGACACCTTCATCGTCGGCATCATGGAGCACATCGAGGAGGCCGGCATCCATTCCGGCGATTCCGCCTGCTCGCTGCCGCCGCATTCGCTCGACGCCAAGATGATCACCGAGCTGGAGCGGCAGACCCGCGAACTGGCGCTCGGCCTCGACGTGGTCGGATTGATGAACGTGCAATACGCCATCAAGGACGGCGACATCTATGTGCTCGAAGTCAATCCGCGGGCCTCGCGCACGGTGCCGTTCGTGGCCAAGGTGATGGGCATGCCGGTGGCCAAGATCGCCGCGCGAATCATGGCCGGCGAGAAGCTGGCCGACTTTGGTCTGAAGAAGCGCAAGCTCGGCCATGTCGGCGTCAAGGAATCGGTGTTCCCGTTCGCCCGCTTCCCGGGCGTCGATACCGTGCTGGGTCCGGAAATGCGCTCCACCGGCGAGGTGATGGGCATCGACCGCTCGTTCGAAGTCGCCTTCGCCAAGAGCCAGCTCGGCGGCGGCACCCGCGTGCCGCGCAAGGGGACGGTATTCGTGTCGGTGCGCGAGATCGACAAGACCCGGATTGTGGACGCGGTGCGGCTGCTATTCTCGCTTGGCTTCAAGGTGATGGCCACCTCGGGCACGCAGCGTTTTCTGGCCGATAGCGGCGTGCCGACCGAAAAAGTGAACAAGGTGCTGGAGGGGCGGCCGCATATCGTCGACGCCATCATGAACGGCGACATCCAGCTGGTTTTCAACACCACCGAAGGGCCGCAGGCGCTGGCCGACAGCCGCTCTTTACGGCGCGCTGCCCTCTTGCATAAAGTGCCATATTACACCACTCTTTCGGGTGCCGTGGCGGCCGCAAAGGGCATCCAGGCCTACCTGGGCGGGGACCTTGAGGTCCGCACCCTGCAGAGTTACTTTTCCGAAAGCTAATCGTTGGCCGGCGCTTGAATCCCGGCAATTGATCGGCAGTGAAGCCGTCGTGAGCGGAAATCGTGACTGGAACTTGCCAGCCACGAGCGTGTTGCGTTTCGGCATTTGTGCGTGGCCGGCGGATCGGCCCGCATGAAGTTGAAGGACAGAGAAGATGATGGAAAAGGTCCCGATGACCGCGGGCGGTTATGCCGCCCTCGAGGTCGAATTGAAGAAGCGGCAGTCGGAGGACCGTCCGCGCATCATCGAGCATATCGCCGAGGCGCGCTCGCATGGCGACCTGTCGGAGAACGCTGAATATCACGCCGCCAAGGAAGAGCAGTCCCACAATGAGGGCCGCATCGCCGAGCTCGAGGACAAGCTGGCGCGCGCCGACATCATCGACATCTCAAAGCTTTCCGGCGACACCATCATGTTCGGCGCCACCGTCACGCTGGTCGACGAAGACACCGACAAGAAGGCGGTATGGCAGATCGTCGGCGAGCCGGAAGCCGACGCCAAAAAGGGCCGTATCTCCATCACCTCGCCGCTGGCCCGCGCGCTGATCGGCAAGAAAAAGGGCACCTCGGTGGAAGTGATGGCGCCCGGCGGCGCCAAGGCCTACGAGATCACCAAGGTCGAGTGGCGAGCCTGATCGGTTCTGATTTCAATCAGAACCGGGCTCTGGTTTTGGTTTTGATGCGGTTGCTTTGCGCGCGCCGGCCCCTTCGCCCGGAAACGCTCTAAACTCCGCATCGCACTACAAAGGCCGGAATATTTTCCGGCCTTTTGCTTGATCCGCATCGATCCCGCATTCGCATCGCGCATGCGCGCCGCGGCCAACACTTGGCCCGCGGCATTATTCCGATGCTGCTCTGCGATAGATCGCCGATTTTCTTGCCGCGATATCCTTCCCCTCCTCGCCGTGACGCGATACGAATTGGGCTGGTTGGGGAATTGGGGGACATACTCATGATGGAAACGTTGACGGCCTGGGCGCCGCGCGCGCTGAGCGTGCTG
Organism: uncultured Alphaproteobacteria bacterium; assembly: GCA_963699465.1. Taxonomy (GTDB): domain Bacteria; phylum Pseudomonadota; class Alphaproteobacteria; order Rhizobiales; family Xanthobacteraceae; genus Bradyrhizobium. Next base: position 46,974 of record CAVOTZ010000040.1, on the reverse strand, counting down.
CGCATCATTACGGGATTGATGATCATCCAGCACGGCATGGCCAAGCTGCTGGGCTTTCCGGTGGTTGCGAGCTTTGCCAATCTCAGCCCGTTTTCGCTGATCGGCGCCGCCGGCTTCATCGAACTGATCGGCGGCGCGCTGTTGATCATCGGCTTTTTGACGCAGCCGGTCGCGTTCATCGTCTCCGGTGAGATGGCCTTCGCCTATTTCATGGCGCACGCGCCAAAGAGCTTCTTCCCCCTGATCAACGGCGGCACGCTGGCGATCGCGTTCTGCTTTGCCTGTCTTTACCTGTCGACCGCGGGCGCAGGCCCCTGGAGTGTCGACGCCGCGATGAAGCGCGGGTGAGGAGCAGCACCATGAACGCTTTCAACGCAACGCTCGCCCGCTTCCAGCCGCTGGTCCTCAGCATTTTCCGGATCATCACCGGACTATTGCTGTTTCAGTTCGGCGTCGCCAAGGTACTCAAGTTTCCGGTGGTGCCGCCGTTCGACAAGGTCGAGCCGTTTTCGCTGTTCTGGTGCGCCGGAACGATCGAACTGGTGCTTGGCGGGCTTTTGATCCTCGGCCTGTGCTCGCGGATCGCGGCCTTTATCCTGTGCGGTGAAATGGCGTTCGCCTATTTCATCCAGCATTTTCCGCGCGGCTTCATCCCGCTGCTGAACGGCGGCGAACTCGCGATCATGTTCTGCTTTTCCTGCCTCTACATCGCCTGCGCCGGCGGCGGCCCCTACGGCATCGACGGGATGCGGAAGAAGGTCTGATCCGTCATTGCGAGCCAACGGGTCGGGCGAATGCCCGCCCGATGCACAGGCTCCGCGAAGCAATCCAGAGTCTGCAAAGGAAGACTGGATTGCTTCGTCGCTATCGCTCCTCGCAATGACGGAGGAACACGCGTCAGCCCACGACCTTCAAATCCAGCGGCACCGCGGCCTCGTATTTCGAATTGTGCAGCACCAGTGACGTCCGGACGTTGCGTACGTGGGGTGCCGCGGTCAGGTGGGTGACGAAATCCTGGAACGTCGCCATGTCGGGCGCCACGCATTTCAGGATGAAATCGACCTCGCCCGACAGCATCCAGCATTCCCGTACCAGCGGTTCCGCGCGCACGAATTCCTCGAATGCGCGCAAATCGGCGTCGGCCTGGCTCGACAGATGGACGGAAGCGAACACCGTAACGTCGAATCCAAGCCGGCGCGGGTCCAATAATCCGCGATAGCCCTGGATGTAGCCCTCTTCCTCCAGGGTACGGACCCGGCGCAGGCAGGGCGGCGGAGAAATACCGACACGTTTGGCCAACTCGACATTGGTGATTCGGCCGTCGGCCTGGATTTCACTGAGGATTTTGAGGTCAATTTCGTCAAGATTCTTCGACACGCGGGTCCGGGGCTCCAGGGCTGCCAAGGCTGACAGGGCTTGCGGGGTTGGCTTGCAACAGTCTTAGCGCAGCCGATGCCCTTCGCGCAATTTTATTGCGCGTGCGCTGCGACATTTACCCTACGGCCGGGGAAAATCCGCCGATGCGGATTGCAATTCTTGCATAGCTTGCCAGATATCTTAGACTTGGATTTGACACTTTCAGCGCCGTCGCGATGCCTTTCCGGGCGCTTTCCGCTCAAACGCCGACCAAAATCCCCTCAGAAAGGGATCGACCCTATGCCTGCCCCTGTTCACGCCAAGGTCGTCATTATCGGTTCCGGCCCGGCCGGTTACACCGCCGCGGTGTACGCCGCGCGCGCGATGCTGGAGCCGATCCTGATCCAGGGCATCCAGCCCGGCGGCCAGCTCACCATCACCACCGACGTGGAAAACTACCCCGGTTTTGCCGACGTGATTCAGGGTCCGTGGCTGATGGAGCAGATGGAGAAGCAGGCGGCCCATGTCGGCACCAAGATCGTCACCGATCTGGTCACCAAGCTCGAACTCGGGCAGCGCCCGTTCCGCCTGACCTGCGACAGCGGCGACGTCTATCTGGCGGAGACCGTCATCCTTGCCACCGGCGCGCAGGCGCGCTGGCTCGGCACGCCTTCGGAAGAAAAGTTCAAGGGTTTTGGCGTCTCGGCCTGTGCGACCTGCGACGGATTTTTCTATCGCGGCAAGGAAGTCGTGGTGGTCGGCGGCGGCAACACCGCGGTCGAGGAGGCGCTGTTCCTGACCAATTTCGCGTCGCAAGTGACCATCGTGCACCGCCGCGACCACTTTCGTGCCGAGCGCATCCTGCAGGACCGCCTGTTCAAACACCCCAAGATCAAGGTGGTCTGGGACAGCGCGATCGACGAAATCTGCGGCACCGAGAATCCGGGCAAGGTCACCCATGTCCGCCTCAAGAACGTCAAGACCGGCACGCTGACCGAGCTGCCGGCCGACGGCGTCTTCATCGCGATCGGTCACGCGCCGGCAACCGACCTCGTGGCCGGCCAGATCAAGCTGAAACCGTCGGGATATGTCGAGGTGGCGCCGAATTCGACCGCGACCTCGGTGCCCGGGCTGTTTGCCGCCGGCGACGTCGCCGACGAAACCTATCGGCAGGCGGTCACGGCCGCAGGCCTTGGCTGCATGGCGGCGCTTGAGGCCGAACGGTTCCTGGCGCTGCGCGCCAGCGACCGCGCGGCGGCGGAATAGTCATGGCTCGAACTCGCGACGGATTTACCGACATGGATTGGGACAAGCTGAAGGTCTTTCACGCGGCGGCGGAAGCGGGCAGCTTCACGCATGCCGGCGAGCAGCTTGGCCTGTCGCAATCGGCGGTATCACGCCAGGTCAGCGCGCTGGAGCAGGAGCTTTCGGTCTCGCTGTTCCACCGCCATGCCCGCGGCCTGATTCTCACCGAGCAGGGCGACCTGCTGTTCCGCACCGCGCATGACGTTTTCATGCAGCTGCAGGCGGCGCGCGCCAAATTGACCGACAGCCGCGAGCGGCCGAGCGGCGACCTCAAGATCACCACCACGCCCGGCGTCGGCATCAACTGGCTGATCCCGCGGCTCGGCGAATTCACAGCACTTTATCCGGAGATCCGGATTTCGCTGATCGTGACCGACGAGGATCTCGATTTGTCGATGCGCGAGGCCGACGTCGCGATCCGCACCCGCAAGCCGACCCAGCCCGACCTGATCCAGCGCAAGCTGTTCGCGATGGGCTTCCATGCCTATTGCTCGCCGGAATACATCAAGCGCTTCGGCACGCCGCGCACGCTCGATGAGCTCGACGCCCATCGCATCATCACGCTGAGCGATCCTCAGGTCGCGCCGCATCTGCCGAACCGCAACTGGCTGATCGAGGCCGGCCGCAACGGCACCGGTCCGCGCGAGATCTACTTCAAGGTCAACAACATCCTCGGTCTGGTGCGCGCCTGCCAGCAGGGCTTGGGCATCGCGGCGCTGCCGGATTATCTGGTCGAGGAAAACAACCGTCTGGTGCAGCTGTTCGGCGAGTCCGATTCGATCCAGCTCGACACCTATTTCGTCTATCCCGAGGAGCTGAAGACGGTGGCGCGCGTGCAGGTGTTCCGCGATTTCGTGGTCAGCAAGGCGCAGCGCTGGCCTTCCTGATTATCGATCGATAACCCCCGGACTCCGCATGACTGACATGCGACTTGGACGGTTGCCGCAGGGCGCGATCGGGGATCATAGTGTGTCTACGCTGAGCATTCGCGTTACGCATTTGTCCCCCTCCTCCAGTGGCGCGGACGCTCAGTAATCCCTCTTGGAAGGTGATTGTGTCGGCCTCACGTGGCCAATACCTTAAGCCGGGCTCTTTTGAGCCCGGCTTTTTTTCGTAATAAACCCCTGATTGTACAACACTCTCTTCACTCCCCTATCATGTTGCCGCATCGCATCTGCCATCGGTTGACGCTCAGCGGCCGTCCGTGGCGTATGACTTCGCGTTGACAAGCAAAGCCCGGACATCCATCATCAGCGAATGATCACGAATCCGTGCACTGCCGCTTCGTCGAAAAAAGCTCCCCGCGCGGGGAGTTAGGATCGACGCACGCGACGTCTCGCGGATAACCGATCCCAAAACCCCGCCGTTAAGGACGGGGTTTTTTGTTGCTCCGTCTCCGGCTCAAAACCTAAGGAGATGGCACATGACGACCCCCGATACTACCGAGCTGAGAGACCGGCTGCAGGGCCTTTGGCTGCCGCTGGTCACGCCGTTTCGCGACGGCGAAATCGATGAGCCGTCGTTGCGCCGGCTGGTCCAGCATTATGCCAGGCAGCCGATCGACGGCCTGATCCTCGCCGCCACCTCGGGCGAAGGCATGACGCTCGGCATCGCCGAACTCGAGCGGATCGTCGCGCTGACCCGGGCCGAGATATCGGCCAGCCGACGTTATCTGCCGATCTGCCTCGGGCTATCCGGCGCCGTCACGTCCAAAATGCTGGATGCGCTCGATGAGACGGCGGCCTGGCCGATCGACGGCTATCTGATCGCGAGCCCTTATTATCTGCGGCCGTCGCAACGCGGGCTGCTCGCGCATTTCACCGCGCTGGCCGATCACGCCTCATGGCCGATCGTGCTCTACAACATCCCCTACCGCACCGGCGTCAACATCACGAACGATACCTTGCTGCACCTGGCGTGCCATCCCAACATCGTCGGCCTGAAGGATTGTGGCGCCGACCGCGCGCAGTCGATCGACCTGCTGGCCCGGCGTCCCGCGGGTTTCCGGGTGCTGAACGGCGACGATGCGCAATATTTCGATGCGCTGACCGACGGCGCCGACGGCGCCATCCTGCTGTCGGCCCATATCGAGACCGAAAGCTTTGCCGCGGTGCGCACGCTGCTGCGGCAGGGCAATCGCGAGGCGGCGCAGGCGCGCTGGGACTCGATCCGCGACCTGACAAGTCTGCTGTTTACCGAGCCGAGCCCGGCGCCGGCCAAATACTGGCTGGCGCGCACCGGCCTGATCGACAGCGCGGAAGTGCGGTTGCCGATGGTCGAGGTGGGCTCGACGCTCGCCGCGCGGCTCGATGCGGAGATGGAGATCGATCGAGGTACGGAGCCCTTGTTGCGGAGGGCGTAGATTTCCGTCATTGCGAGGAGCACTTGCGACGAAGCAATCCAGAGCCACAAGCGAAGACTGGATTGCTTCGCGGAGCCTGTCATCGGGCGGGCATTCGCCCGACCCGTTGGCTCGCAATGACGGCAAGCGCGATTTCAATCCAGCCTCGTCCGCGCCAGCCGCAGCGCGTTGCCGATCACGCTGACCGAGGACAGCGCCATCGCGGCGGCGCCGACCATCGGCGACAGCAGGATCCCGAACACGGGATAGAGCACGCCGGCCGCGATCGGCACGCCGGCGGCGTTGTAGAGAAACGCAAAACCGAGGTTCTGGCGGATGTTGTGCATGGTCGCGACCGACAATTTGCGCGCCCGCACCAGCCCTGAGAGGTCGCCGGTCAAAAGCGTCACCCCGGCGCTCTCGATCGCCACATCGGTGCCGCTGCCCATGGCGATGCCGACATCGGCCGCGGCCAATGCCGGCGCATCGTTGACGCCGTCGCCGACCATCGCGACGCGGCGGCCTTGCTGACGCAGCCGCTGCACCACCTCGCTTTTGCGCTCCGGCAACATTCCGGCCTCGATCTCCTCGATGCCGAGCGTTTTGGCGACCGCGCGCGCGGTGGTCAGATTGTCGCCGGTCAGCATGACAATGCGGAGGCCGTCGCCGCGCAGCGCCGCGATCGCCGCCTGCGCCGACGGTTTGATGGGATCGGCGATCGCGATGATTCCGGCGATGCGGCCGTCGAGCGCGACATAGATCGCGGTCGCGCCTTGTTGCCGCGCGGTTTCGGCAGCGCCGTCGAGCACCCCGGTCGCGACGTTCAGGTCGGCCATCAGCGCCGCATTGCCGATCCCGACCCTCTTGCCGTCGACCGTCGCGGTCGCGCCCTTGCCGGCCAGCGAGGCGAACCCGGTAACCGCGACGGAATTGAGTCCGCGCTCTCTCGCGGCGTTGAGGATCGCCTGCCCCAGCGGATGCTCGCTGCCGCGCTCGACACCGGCTGACAACCGCAGCAACGCGCTTTCCTCAAAACCTTCGGCCGGGATGACACTGACAACCCTGGGCTTGCCCTCGGTCAGCGTGCCGGTCTTGTCGATCACGATCGTGTCGATGCTGCTCCAGCCGTTCCAGCGCCTCGGCGTCGCGGATCAGGATTCCCGACTGCGCGCCGCGGCCGACCCCGACCATGATCGACATCGGCGTTGCCAGCCCGAGCGCGCAGGGACAGGCGATGATCAGGACCGTGACCGCCGCGACCAGCGCAAAGGTAAAGCGCGGCTCCGGCCCGAAAATCATCCAGGCCGCGAATGCCAGCAGTGCCGCCAGAATCACCGCCGGCACGAACCAGCCGGCGACCTGGTCGGCCAGGCGCTGGATCGGCGCCCGCGAGCGCTGCGCTTTTGCGACGAGATCGACGATCCGCGCCAGCATGGTGTCGCGGCCGATTTTTTCCGCGCGCAGCACCAGGCTGCCAGCCTGGTTGATGGTGCCGCCGATCACCTTCGCGCCGCTATCCTTGCCGACCGGCATCGATTCGCCGGTGACCATCGACTCGTCGACAAAGGATTTTCCCTCGGTGACCACGCCGTCGACCGCGATGCTTTCGCCGGGGCGCACCCGCAAGAGATCGCCAACCGCGATGCTCTCGATCGCGACATCTTCGTCGCCCTGCGCGGTAATGCGCCGCGCGGTTTTTGGCGCCAGCCCGAGCAGCGCACGGATCGCACCGGAGGTGCGCGCCCGCGCCCGCAATTCCAGCACCTGGCCGAGCAGCACCAGCACGGTGATGACGGCCGCCGCCTCGAAATACACCGCGACCGCGCCGTGCATGTCGCGAAAAGCCGGTGGAAACCATTGCGGCGCCAAGGTGCCGACCATGCTGTAGAGCCAGGCCACGCCGGTGCCCATCGCGATCAGCGTGAACATGTTGAGATGGCGTGTAACCAGCGAATTCCAGCCGCGCACGAAGAACGGCGCCCCGGCCCACAGCACGACGGGCGTCGCGAGCACCAGCGATATCCAGTTCGACCACGCGGGCGGCAGCAGATGCAGCCCGAGATGGCCGCCCATCTCGAGCACGAACACCGGGACGGTCAGCGCCAGCGCGATCCAGAACCGCCTGACCATATCGATCATTTCTGGATCCGGCGCGTCGTCGAGCGAGACCTGTTCAGGCTCCAGCGCCATGCCGCAGATCGGACAGCTCCCCGGTCCGACCTGACGCACTTCGGGATGCATCGGACAGGTGTAGATCGTGCCGGTCGGGTGCCGGCGGCGCGGCTTCGCCAGATGCATTTTTTGCCGCAAGGTATTTTGCCGGATCAGAGGCAAAGCGGTCGCGGCAGCGCGCGCTGCAGAAGAAGTAATCCTGGCCCTGATGCGACAGTCGGTGTTTGGCGGTCGCTGGGTTCGCCTTCATGCCGCAGACCGGATCGATCGCGAGCGCCGGATCAACCGTCTGATCCGTCGCGCCATGATCATGCGCGTGGGGGTGATCGTGGCCATGTGCTTGGCTGGAGCCGCGAAATTGCTCTGTCGGCGTCACTTTTGAATCTCCCGGCCCTTGAACTACATACCCTAGGGGGGTATATGAGCCGGATGCGCCAAGAGATCAAGACCTCGTGCCTGAAACGGCTGAAACGAATTGAAGGCCAGATCCGCGGCCTCGCCGGCATGGTCGAGGACGACCGCTATTGCATCGACGTGGTGACCCAGATCGCGGCGGCGAAGACCGCGCTGCGCCGCGTCGAGGAGGAAATCCTGCGCGACCACGTCGCCCATTGCGTCGAGCACGCGATCTCCTCCGGCGACAAGGCCGACCAGCGCCGCAAGATCGCCGAGCTGATGGACGTGGTCAGCCGCGCCGATCGTTGATCGCGCGTCCGGGACACGAAAAGCTTCGTGGTTAATGCCGGGTAATCCCCGCCCCTAAAATTCGAAACGAGCGTCGGCCGTAACTTTAAAAGTCGCGGCTTAAGGAGGCCTCACGTCCAACAACGGGGGGAACCATGACCAATCAAGCCATTCCGAATTCGCGTTATCCGGCGTGCCCGCGCGTGCAGAAGATGCAGGATTTCCTGCTGGTCTCGTCCTTCGGCCTGTGGGCCGCGGTGCTCGGACTGTCGCCGGTGCTCGCCTTCCACATGCTGGTGGCAAGCTGAGGCCATCCGGCGCGGGGCGCGATCGTCGTTAACCGGCGGTAGCGCCTGTGTTCAAATGCGAGCGAAACCGCGGCAGGGTTTTTAAAAATCACCGCGTATCCTTCCTCCGCATAAGAAACCAAACGCGGGGGCGCGTCGTGAACGGTCAGAACAATCCATTCCCTGAAAAACAGGGGTTCAGCACGCAGGACATTCTCTGGGCGCTCGGCATCTGGTCGGTGATCCTGAGCCTGTCGCCGGTCGTGGTGTTCTATGTGTTGATGGTGAATTGATACGAGACGCGCGGACGGCCGCGCGTCGACGTGGCTGGGAGGGTGGGCAAAGTGAGCCCACCTTTTCTCTTTTTGGCAGCCACGGCGTGAGACTTGCAGGGTGGGCTGGCAAGTCCGCCATTCCTGGTTCGGTGGGCACGGCGCAAGCGCGCCTTTGCCCATCCCCGGTCAACCATTCGCAACCGCGCAACGAAAAACGCGCGGGAGCCCGCGCGTTGTTCAGCCTTGCTTCGTTTTGCGGTGCGGCCGATTAAGCCGCCTGCTTGTGCATCGCGCCGCTCGACGACGCGGCGCCGCGGATCGCCTTGACCGAACGCTCGATCGCCGCCCACAGCTTGCCGATCTCGGCCGCAGCACGGCCTTCGGCGTAATATTCGCGAGCCCCCTCGCCCTTGCCCAGCGCCATCAAGAGATCGGCGCGGTTGGTGATCTGGCCGCCCCACACCGGTGCACGGAATTTGGCCAGCGCCTCGCGTGCGATGGTGACGATCGGGCTTTCGGCTTCGTCGCGCGGAGCCGGCGCGCCGTTGATCACGACGGCATAGGGTTTGCGTGCGGCGCGGCAGGTCTGAATGGTTTCCTGCACGGCGTTGACGTCGAAGACGCCCGGCCGCGCCGGGATGATCACCATGGTGGCGTTCCTGATCGCGTCTTCCACGACGGCCGAGCGTGTTCGGCGGCGTGTCGATGAACACCCACTCGATGCCGTCGCGCTTGGCGGCGGCGACAATCCCGGTGACGGAATTGACGGCGGATTTGATCGCGGGTTCGTTGGTGCCGCGCAGCTTGTGCCACAGGGTGAGCGAGCCCTGCGGATCGGCATCGACCAGCAGACATGGCTTGGTCGACTTGTGGACATGCGCAGCGAGATGGGCAGCCAGGGTACTCTTTCCTGAACCGCCTTTACGCGATGCGAAAACAATAACGTTCATACCTTCGCCTCCAGATTGACCCTAGACAGCGAAAATGAATCAGCGCGCTGATTTGTGGAAGAAAAATTTATCGAATTCGCAATCAAGGCCCTTATTTGTCGAGGACGTGGGCTTTTGAGTCACACTGCGCGCCGAAACCGGGGCAAAACGGAATTGGCGTGTCGTCGGAAGCCGTCTTTTTCGGAATAGTCCGCGGATTTTAATCGGCTCCGGACGGCCTTGGCACTTGCTCTACCTATCCGTGCATCGCCGCATCGGTTCTTGGTCGGCGGTGCACCATGCGGGCGCGAACAAAACGAGTCCGGGCAACCCGCCAGGAAGCCGTCATGGCCGGGCTCGTCCCGGCCATCCATTAAGCAGAGAACGCTCGCAACTGCGGCAGCGCGCTCCCTCTCCCCTTGTGGGAGAGGGCTGGGGAGAGGGGTACCACGAGCACCGCGCGTGCGCAGAAGACTCTTCGAATATGCCCGTCGCAAGCACAGTGCCTGGAGCACCCCTCTCCCTAACCCTCTCCCACAAGGGGAGAGGGGACCTGCTGCGACGCGCAGCGACGCAAATTCCAATCAAGTCGCGGCCGGCTTCCTGTGCTTGCTAGCCGCTGCGCTCGCAATCGCGGCAGCGCACTCCCTCTCCCCTTGTGGGAGAGGGCTGGGGAGAGGGGTACCACGAGCACCGCGCGTGCGCATACGAACTCCCCGCGATGCAGTCGCAAACACAGTGTCCCGAACCCCTCCCACAAGGGGAGAGGGGACCTGCTACGGCGCGCAGCGGCGCAAATTGCTCAATTCGCGGCGGGCTTCCTGCGCTTGTGCGGTGCGGCGTGCTTGGGCGCGGCATGCTTGCGCGCGGCGGGGCGGATGTTCATCGGCGCGCTCGTCTCGGACACCGGCTCCGGGCCCGGCCGGAAAAACACCCGGCAGCCCGGCGAAAGCTCGGCCTTGCGCGCGACCATGCAGGCCGTGACGCGGTCGACATCGGGAATTTCGGGGCCGCAAAGCCGGAACGCATCGCCGCTGCAGGCCTGCTGTTCCTGGTCGGTGTAGGCCTGCCCGGCCGTCGGCAACAGCGAACCGCACAACGCGGTGGCGAGTACCAAGCCTGAAGCAAAACCCCTGGAACGGACGACGTGCATAAAATCCCCCCGCAGCCATTGAAGCCGGAAGTGTGGGTGAAGGCGGCGGGATTCGCAAGCCGAGAGCGCCGATATGCACGGCCGGCCCGGGGGGCACGGAACCCCGAGCCGGCGCGGCACACTCATCAATATTTGTAATAGCGATGATAGTGGTAGCGATGGCGATAGGTGTAGCCGCCATGGTAAATGCTCACCGTGCAGCCGTAGCTGCAGCGCTCGCCGCTGTAGTAGGCGTCCGCGGCCAAATCGGCGGCTCTCCTCGCGTCGGCAACCGCATCACCCGTCACGGTGAACTCGTAGGCGTGCGCGGGCGCGGTGACCGAGGCCGCTGCAAGCGCAGCGACCGCGGCCGCCATCAAAACTGTCTTCTTCATCTGTCGTTCCTTCTGATCGCCACCGAGAGACGGAGGTCGGTGGCTTGATTAAGAATTGCGTTCGTTCCGCCTGACGGGCCCAACCTACGAAAGCGCGCCGGCGGATTCTGTGCCCGGTGTCACATTGCGCGCGAACAGGTTCCACGGAACCGGCGGGATTGATCAAACAACGGGCGATCGGAACCGGAACAACGGAGTCTTCCGCTGGTTGGCGCTTACGAAAGCATTCGCAACGCATCTTTTCAGCAGCGGAGATTTCCTATGGCACAATCGCAGCCCTACAAGCAGATCGCCCTGGTCGTAGAAGACGACGCGTTGCAGCGCGAGTGCATCGTGACGTTGCTCGAAGAGAGCGAGATGGACGTGATCCAGTGCGAAAGTGGCGAAGCCGCGGCGCTTGTGCTCGACCATGTCGGCGGCTGCCTGACCACGCTATTGACCGACGTCAACCTGGCCGGCGCCATGGACGGCATCGAGCTGGCGCAAATCGCCCATGACAGATTTCCCGCGCTGCGCATCGTCGTGATCTCGGCCAACCCGCGCGTCAGCCGCCTGCCCGACGGCACGCAGTTCATTGCCAAGCCGTGGAAGCCGCTGGAGCTGTTGCGGCAGGCGCATACGACGCATTGAGGGCAGCCGCACGAGCGGCACGGCGTGGACACCGCGATCCCACGCAGGCGTCACGCCCCGTCTGCATGTTTCGCCACCGCCTCCCGGACCCGGTCCAGCAATTCCAGCCCTGGTTTCTGGACGACCACTGCCGCAATGGCCGCGGCCCGGTCCCGCACGTGCTGGCCGGAATTGGCCGTGAACAGAATAGCCGGGAATGAAACGCCCCGGCCTCGCAGCGCGCTGACCAGCTCCAGCCCATTCATCGCGGGCATTTCGTAGTCAACGACAAGGCAAGCGATCACGGGCAGGCTCGCCTCGTCGAGCAAGTCCTGGCCGTTGCAAAAATCACGCACCGCGAAGCCCTCGACCTCCATCAGGTTCCTGAGCAACTCGCGCACGCCCTCGTCATCGTCGACGACAACGATGATTTGCTTCGAAAGCCGTGCCGCAGCCGGAATTGTCATGGAGATTTGCTTCGCCCGCCAACAGGATGACGTACCCTTAGGACACGAGAAGGCCGGGACCGATTTGATCTAGGACAAGGCAGCGCGACATCCCCGGTGATTTGCTAAGGCAGCAAGTCGCGATTGACCCTGAAAATCAGCCTTGTCCGGCGATCCGTCCGGGTTCCCTAGGGTTTTTGCGGGAATGAAGTGGACACCGCCCGGCTTTCGTGCGCGGTATCTCACATCGTCCTCAAGACCGAGAGATCACCCGTGAAAGCGGAACTGCATAGCGCCGAAGCGCACCGTCTCGCCGCCCTCCGGCACTATGACATCCTCGACACGCCGCGCGAGGCCGATTTCGACGAGATCGTGACGGTCGCCTCCGCGATCTGCGGCACGCCGATCTCCGTGATCAACCTGATCGACCAGGGCCGGCAATGGTTCAAGGCCGAAATCGGCCTCGGCGTGCGCGAGACGCCGCTCGACAGTTCGATCTGCGCGCATGCGATTCTGCAGCCGGGTCTTTTCATCGTCCCCGACACCACCCTGGACAAACGTTTCTGCGACAACGCGCTGGTGATCGGCGATCCGCATCTGCGGTTTTACGCCGGCGCGCTGCTGGAAACGCCGGAAGGTTTTCCGCTCGGCACCATCTGCGTTCTCGACACCAGGCCGCGCCAACTCGACGAAACCCAGAAGGCGTTTTTGCGCCTGATGGCCAACCAGGTGATGAAGCTACTGGAGTTGCGCCGGATCAACGCCGTCGAGCGCACCGCGAGGGTGACGGCGGAAGAAATGGCCGGCCAAAGAGAGACGCTGATGCGCGAAGGCGATCACCGCCTGATGAACTCGTTGCAGCTGGTGCAATCGATCCTGGCGCTGCAAAGCCGCCGCGCCACCAGCGACGAGGCCAAAGCGCAACTCGACATGGCCTCCAACCGGGTGATGGCGATCGCGACGGTGCACAAGCAACTGCATCTCACCGGCAACGTGGAGAAAGTGGATATCAGCGAGTTCCTGCGCCGGCTGTGCGAAAGCCTCAAACACACCGCGCCGGCGCAGATCACGTCGATCGACCTCGACGCCGACCCCGTCAAACTGGGCTCGGACGCCGCCAGCGGGATCGGCATGCTGGTCGCGGAACTCGTCACCAACAGTTTTAAATACGCCTACCCGGTCGGCGAGCACGGCAGCATCGCCGTTCATCTCAAGCAGAACGCCGGCGGCTGGCGCTTAAAGGTTTCCGATCAGGGCCGCGGCCTGCCTGAGAATTTCGACATCGACCAGAGCAAGGGTTTTGGCATGCAGGTGGTCAAGGCCTTTGTGCGCCGCCTCAACGCGACCATGACGGTGTCGTCGCGGCCCGGGCATACGGCGTTCGAGATCACCAATGTGGCTCCGCTGAACGCGGCGGTGTGACCCGCAAGACGATCGCTGCCCACGCCACGCAATGGAACCATTGCGGCAGACGGGGGTTGCCCGAGGTCATTCCCGCGAAAGAGCCCTACCATGCACCTGTCCAATCAGAGCCTGCTCGTCATCATCGTCGTTGGCATTGTCGCCGGCTGGTTGGCCGGCCGGGTGATGGAGGGCGGTGGCTTCGGATTGATCGGAGACCTGCTGGTCGGTCTGGTCGGCGCCTTCATCGGTGACTGGCTGTTGCCGCGGCTCGGCATTCACCTCGGGGTCGGCATGGTTGCCCTGATCATCAACGCGTTCATCGGCGCCGTTGTGCTGCTGCTGATCCTGAGGCTGCTCAGCGGTGGTTTCGGCAGACGCCGCTGGCTCTGACCAGGGCGTTTCGACCGAACCGGCTGTCGGTTCGCGCCGGGAAACCGCGTTAGATCGAAAAAGCTGGAGTTCGGTTCTGATTCAGTCGGAACTGAAAACGGCTAGAGCGCGGGCTCCTGTTCGCTATTCCATGGCGCGGCGAACCAGGAGCGTATCCGTGTACATGTCGAATTGCGCCAGTTTTCCGTCAGCGACCCGCCAGACATGGGCGAAGGGCGCGCGCATCGCCTTGCCCGTCGCCTTGTTGATCCCGCCATACGCACCGAGGCTGACGACGCGAACGCCTTCGACGATATAGTCGTCGGCCACGGCAGAGAAATCATCCCAGTCCCGCATCAGCGGGACCAGTAGCTTGTCAACGACTTCCCGGGGGGTGCGCCAGGTACCGCTGTAATAGGGAAAGCCCTCGGCCTCGGTCCAATGCAGGTCGGGATGCAGCAGTCCGATCACCCCGGGGACATCGCTCCGGGAGACTGCCTCATAGAAAGCGCGAGCGAGTTCGGCTGGATTGGTCATGGTCGGTACTCCTGTCTAAGGGGTGGGCTTATGCTTTCAGCCTGGCGAGATGGCCGAGGCCCAGGGCCTCGACGACCGCCTGCTGCACAGGCGCAGTCGCGGTGTTGACCGCATCCGCTCCAAATGGCTGGCCGACCACCGTGCGGGCCGGACGCTGGCCCTTTGGCTGGTCGATCAGGGCTGTGATCGCGTTTGCGACATCATGCGGATTCGGCGCGTCGGCCGATGAGAACATCTCGGTGAAACTCGCAAACATCTTGCCCGGGATTTCGCCCGTGGCGCCGTAGGCGGTGGCGCGCACCGCGTCCGCCGGCTGCTGGATGCTCGCATACATATTGGTCGGGTACGCGCTGGGCTGCACCATCACGACATCGACGCCCAATTGCGACAGCTCGTAGCGAAAACTGTCGGTCAAGGCCTCCACCGCGAATTTCGACGCGCCATAGATACCGAAGAAAGGAAAGGTAACGCGGCCGAGCACCGAGCCGATATTGACGATCAGCCCGTCACCGGCGGCCCGCATCGCGGGCAGTACCGCGCGCGTCGTGCGCAGCACGCCGACGACGTTGGTGTTGAACAGGACTTTGGCTTGATCCGGCGTGAACGCCTCGGATACACCCGCCGAAGCGATGCCGGCATTGTTGACGAGTACGTCGATGCATCCCGTCTTCTCGATCACGGATGCGACCGCGCGATCGACCGAGCCGTCGTCGGTGACGTCGAGTTCGACGACGTCGATGTTCTGTCCCCGCAGCGTATCCGCGTGAACGCGGTTACGCCCGGTGATGTCTCGCATCGCGGCGAAAACGCGATGGCCCGAATGCGAAAGCGTTTCGGCAATGTCGCGACCGAAGCCGGTGGAGGCGCCGGTGATGAGAACGGTCCTGGTCATGGTGGGAGCCCTTTCGGTGCCGGGGTTGATGTTTGTCTCGGTTGTGCAGGGGTCAAGTCAGCCGACGTGGTTGGCGAGGAAGGTGCGGATTTCCGCGCCGATTTCGGCCGCGTGGGTTTCGAGCGCGAAGTGGCCGGTATCGAAGAAACGCACTTCGGCCTTGGGCAGGTCGCGCCTGAAGGCTTCGGCACCGGGCGGAATGAAGAACGGATCGTTCTTGCCCCAGACCGCCAGCAGCGGCGGTTGATGCGCGCGGAAATAGGCCTGGAACGCCGGATACGCCGCGATGTTCGAAGCATAATCCAGCAGGAGATCGAGCTGGATTTCGTCGTTGCCCGGACGTGCCAGATAGAAGTCATCAAGGTTGCGGCCGTCGGGCGACACCCGGCTCGGATCAGCGACCCCGTGGGTGTATTGAAACAGCGTCGTCTGCGGCGCGAGGAAGCCACGAAGGGCAGCACGGTTGGTTTCGCTGGGGTCGGCCCAATAGGCCTGAACCGGATTGAAAGCCTCGGATACCCCTTCGAGGTAACTGTTGCCGTTCTGGGTAACGATCGCCGTAATGCGCTCGGGATGACGCGCCGCGATCCGCAGGCCGACCGGCGCGCCATAATCGAAAATGTAGATCGCAAACCGCGTCAGCCCGACGACCTCGGTGAAGCGATCTATGACGTCGGCGATGTTGTCGAAGGTATAGCTGAACATGTCGCGCGGCTTCATGGCCGACTGGCCGAAACCCGGCAGATCGGGCGCGATCACGTGGTACCGATCCGCAAGCTCGGGGATCAGGTCGCGAAACATATGGCTCGACGAGGGAAAGCCATGAAGGAGAAGCACCGTCGGCCGGCTGCGGTCGCCGGCTTCACGGTAGAAAATCTCGGTGCCGTTGACATCGACGGTCTTGAAATGGATTGCCATGGAAAGTCTCCGTTCGCTTGGTCAGTGGGGCGTCGTCGCCCCGCCCCAGCGATCTAGAGGCTTTTGAATTTCAGCAGTATCTGTTAGTTTTTGGAGGATCCCTTTCAAAAAATGGAAGCCGAGGATGGACCGGTTTGATGCCATTCGGACACTGCTTGCGGCAGTCGACGGCGGCAGCCTCTCGGCGGCGTCCCGGAAGCTCGGCATGCCCCTGCCGACGGTCAGCCAGAAGGTCTCGAAACTGGAGGCCCACCTCGGTACCCAACTTGTGGTACGTACCAGCCGCAAGTTGTTGCTGACAGACGCGGGCAGCAGGTTCGTGATGGCAGGCCGGCGCCTGCTCGAGGATCTGGAAGAAGCAGAACGCGCCGCAGCCGGGGAGTACCGCACCCCACTCGGCGATCTGCTGGTGACGGCGTCGATCATGTTCGGCAAAATCTATGTGACGCCTGTTGTTCTCGCTTTCCTGGCCACCTATCCCGAGGTCAATGTCAGGGTGGTTTTGGCCGATCACGTCATCGATCTCCTTGAAAACCACGTCGATGTCGCCGTCCGCATCGGCCGGCTACCGGACAGCGGGCTGGTCGCAACCAAGATCGGCTCGATACATTGGGTGATATGCGCCAGTCCGGCCTATCTCGCCGCGCACGGCGTGCCCTCGAAGCCCGACGATCTGGAAACGCACCAGTGTATCGGTTTCGAAGGCCTGCAGACTTATCGCACCTGGCCGTTTGGGAGCGGGCCGAAAGCGACGACGACTGCCATCCAGCCGCGGTTTTCAGCCAACACGGCAGATGCGGTGATCGAGGCCGCCGTCGCCGGCGTCGGGATCGCGCGGTTGACCTCTTATCAGGCCGCCAAAGCCGTTCGAGAAGGCCAGCTCGTCAGCCTGCTACGACAATATGCACCGGAGCCGCTGCCGGTTCATCTCGTTCACACCGGACCGCCGCTATTGCCGCTGAAAATGCGTGCCTTCCTCGATTTCGCCGGTCCAAGGCTGAAGGCAGCGCTGGCAGATATCGCCAACCTGTGATCCGGTGTCGACGCAACATCCTCACGGACGTGTAGGCTTCCAACGAAGAAGGCTTGCCGAGCACGCGATGTCTGCCAACTCCGAGCAGGTATGCATTCGAGATCAGACAATCGAGGCGCTTAACCTGTCCCGTCATTGTTCGCTCCTGTGGGCTTTTTTCGTAACCACAAAATCGAAGCGCTGAATTGGGCGTTGGTACAGTTGGGTGGGCTCGAACCACCGACCTCCTGTTCCACAGACAGGCGCTCTAACCAACTGAGCTACAACTGCATCCTGGCCGACCCGCAAAATGGGGTGCCGAACGGGGCGGAAACTAGGTGCAACGCCCGGCTTTGGCAAGGCCGGAACGGAGTGGCGGTGAAGGCATTCCGGCGATGGTTAGGGAGCTTTCGCGGCCGTCAAAAAAGGCCGCGGGTGCTGCACCAACAACTGGCGCCAGGGGTTATGGGTCCTCGCGTTCGCGAGGACGACGATCGTTTCTGGTTTTGGCTGCGGGCGAAAATTCGCCAGGCCTGCGCTATCCGCAAGGTCTGCCATCATTCGCGAAACCGGCAATCATTCGCGGCGATCGCGCAAACAAAAAGCCCGGGCTTAGGGTCCGGGCCTTTTGGGGTAGCAAAAGCCTCGGGGGACCCGAGGGCTTTTGGCCTGATCAGGCGGCAGCGGGCTTGAAGATCTTCGAGGCGCTGGTCTTGATCGGCTCGGCGCTGTCGGTCGCGACCTTCTGGGCGAGCTCGGCCAGTTCCTTGGTATGGGCGGTGAGCGCCTCGAACTGGGTCTTGGCGTGCGAGGTCCACAGCTCCATCGCTTCCGACGGCGATTTCACGCCGACCAGCGCCTGGGCGAAGTCGAGATTGGCCGAGGTGGAGGACTTCATCATCTCCATCACCTTGGCGGAGTATTCCTTGGCGCCGCTGCTGAACACCGAGAACATGGCCTCGATGGCGCCGTTATGGGTTTCGGCGACATCCTTGAACTTGGCGTAGTTGTCGCGGGCCTGCGAGACGCCCTTTTCGGCGAATGCACGCATCTGCTCGGGGACTTCGAACGGGATAACGGAAGCGGAGAAAGGATCGGTATTTGCCATGGCATGCGTCCTTTGGGGTGAGATGATGTGACCCCCTGCGCGCGCGGCAGCCGGAGCCGGGAACGTCGACCTGGAATCACGTGGGGATGCCCGAACTAGGGCAGCCACGATAAGACACCCTTATCATGTCATTTTTGTGCAATGCAACGCGATTTAATGTGCGTTGCCACATATGTGACGTTGAAGCACACCCGCTTTCGTCCGCAGTATGGCGCCCCCGGGGCGCCGTCAGGGACAAAAAGCCGCGATTTCGGGTGAAATCGGCCTCTTCGGGCCGCTTTTGGGGCCGTTTTCGAGCGATTTCCGCGACCTGTGCCAGCGTCCGGGCACGTCTGTACATGGCGGATTTGGCGGCATCCGCACGGCCAGCGCGCACATTTGCGCAAGTACATCGCCTCCGTGCACATCAGTTCGCGGGCGCCCGGGGCGCGACGTGGCGCCACGCGGTTCGATCGAGCCGGGGCGACCCGGCCGGCTTCCGTTCGGAGCCGGGAATCGGGAACAGATCGACGCCGTTTCGGGTTGCCGTTCGCAAGCGGCGCAGCACCAGGCCTCGCGCGAGGTTAAGGTTAGCGGGGCATAGCGGAAGCCGGCCGCGCCGAGGCCGTGGACCTGTGGTGCGCCGCGCGCGATACTAACGTTGCGTTAAGGCTGTCATCGTTTGGCGGCCCCTTAAAAACCAGAGCTGCCGGTCAAGAGTTGCCAGATCCCTTTGCAATGAATCATTCGGAATTCCAGTTGCGAGCGGTCGGTGATCCGCGACTGGCCCGACATGCGGCAAGCGCGCTGCCGGCGTGGCTGTGGTCGACCGACGGCACACAAATTCTGTGGGCCAATCCGGTCGGCGCCAAATTTTTCGGCGCAACCAATAGCGCCGCCCTTGCCGCAAAAATTTTCGGACCGGCCGACCAGCACCGCCGCCAGGTCGCCCAGCTCGCCAACCGGCTGCCACTGAGCGGCGCGATCCGGCTGGAACGGCTGCGCGGTTTTGGCGCCGGGCTCGGCACGCTCGCCACCTGCGGCTGCGCGCGGCTTGATTTCGCCGACGGCAGCCACGGCATCCTGGTGACGGCGGCCGATACGGCCGGCCGCTCGATGCCGCTGGTCGAACGGCTGCAGCGGCTGGTCGAAGGCATCGACGCGCCGATCGCTTCGTTCGACCGCGACGGCGCTGTTCGATCGGCGCCAGCGACGCCGCGCGATCGCTGCTCGGCTTTCGCAATCTCGCCGAGGCCGGCCTCGACGCAGGCGCGCGACCAAGCGCTGCAGCAAGGCCGCGCCGAACGGCGCGTCGGCATCGGCCATCTGGTGCTGCAGCGGGTCGGCAGCGGCGCCGATGTCGGATTGATCGGGTGGATTGAAATGCGCGGAGCGGATGCGGCGCAAGACAGCGCGGCGGCAATCTTCTCCCCTCCCCCTTGCGGGGAGGGGTCGGGGGTGGGGGTAGCCAAAATGGAAACCGGCTCGGAGACCCCCCACCCCGACCCTCCCCCGCAAGGGGGGAGGCGAGCAGGAGCAGAAGCATCGGCAGGAATCACACTGGTCAACGAGTTCGCGGAAGAACCCGCAGCGCCGATCGCGGCGGCGCCCGATTACGAGGCGCCCGAAATGTCAGGCGAAGCGCCCGCCGAGTTCGCGCTGATCGACGCGTTCGCGGTCGATCAGCCCGTCGGAGCCGTCGCCTGACGCTGCGACGAAAGCGCCGCGGCCGAGGCCGTGTCCGAGCGAAGCGATCGCGGAAACCGTTGCCGAAGCCGTCGCGCCCGAGAGCCAAGACCGTCCGCACGACCTTCGCCCTACATCGAAGCGGTCGCCGATGAACGCCGCGCCGGCGCCCGAGCCAGCCGAACCGGCGCCGGCCGCAGCTGCCGGCCTGGCTCGAGGAGGCGGCGGTGGACAGCGCGCAACACCCGCTGCGCTTCATGTGGCAGATGGACGCCGATGGCCGCTTCACGCTCGGCTCCGACGAATTCACCCGCCTGATCGGCGCGCGCACCGCCGCGGGTCTTGGCCGGCCGTGGCGCGACATCGCGGCGAGCGTTCGGGCTCGATCCGCGAGGGCCGCGTGCTCACGGCATTCGCCACCCACGACACCTGGAGCGGCATCACGCTGAACTGGCCGGTCGATGGCGGCGAACATCTGCCGGTGGAATTGTCGGGCCTGCCGCTGTTTGACCGCGAACGCAATTTCGCCGGCTATCGCGGTTTTGGCGTGTGCCGCGACCTCGACGCGCTGGCGCGGCTGGCCGCGTTGCGCCGCTATGAATTCTACAATCCGCCGCGCCGCGGCCGCTTTCGGCCGACATTGTTCCGCCCGAGATCGCGGCTACAGCGCCCTCTTCCGACGCCGCGCCTGAATTATTTCGTATTGCTCCCGAGACTTCACAGCCAACCGATTTGGAAACCGCCGTGGAAACCCCGAACCAATTGCCGCAGCAAGCGCCGAAGAACGTGCTGCCGTTTCGCCCGATCAGCGAGCCGAAATCGCCCGGCCTGACCCCGGTGGAAAACTCCGCCTTCAACGAACTCGCCCGCCAGCTGGCCGAGCGCCTCGAGCGCGAGAACAGCGCCGCCGTGGCGCCGCCGGCGGCCGAGACAGCCGAGCCAATTGCCGCCATGGTCGACCCGCCGGCGCCCGCGGAAATGCCTGATACCGCCGCCGAACCGCCGGGCTGGCTGACGCAAGCCGAGCCGCCGGCGCGCGGCGAAACCCGCCGCGACAGGGCGCTGCTCGACCTGCTGCCGGTCGGCGTCCTGATCTACCGGCTCGACCGGCTGCTCTATGCCAATGCGGCGTTCCTGGCGCGGATGGGCTATTCGCATCTGCACGCGCTGGAAGAGGCCGGCGGGCTCGACGCGCTCTATGTCGAACCCGGCGTGTCCACCGCCTGCAGCACCTCGGACACCGGCACGCCGGTGACGATTTCCGCGACGCAGGACTTTCGCCGAACACACGCCTGCCCGCGGCCACCGAGGCGCGGCTCTACACC
This sequence comes from uncultured Alphaproteobacteria bacterium, assembly GCA_963699465.1. Lineage (GTDB taxonomy): Bacteria > Pseudomonadota > Alphaproteobacteria > Rhizobiales > Xanthobacteraceae > Bradyrhizobium. The sequence goes on along the minus strand of CAVOTZ010000040.1, from coordinate 25,813 downwards.
ATTTCATGGGACGGCGAACAGGCGCTGGCGCTGATTTTCTCCGAACGCCGGCAGTGCCGACGTCGCCGCGGCGCTTGATGAACCGATCTCTGAGCCCGTCTGACCGCTCGAATCCGTGCCGGAGCCATCGCCGGTCGGCCATGCCAATGCCGAAGAGCTCGGCGCCATTCTCGACACCACGGCCGAGGGCATCGTGATGTTCGACGCCGAGGGCAACATCAATTCGGCCAACCGCAGCGCCGAGGCGCTGTTCGGCCATGACGGCGCCGAACTGGTGCAGCGCAATCTCGCCGATCTGTTCGCGCCGGAAAGCCGCAAGGCGGTGAAGGACTATCTCGGCAAGCGTCAAGGGCGCGGAATTCGCCAGCCTGCTCGAACAGGGCCGCGACGTGCTGGGCCGCGTGCGCGGCGGCGGCCTGATCCCGCTGTCGATGACGATGGGGCGGACGCAGCCGTCGGGGCCGAATTTCTTCGCGGTGTTTCGCGACCTGTCGCAGGCCAGAAAGAGCGAGAGCGAATTGCGCGAGGCGCGGCGGCTGGCCGATCGCGCCGCCAACGCCAAGGCCGACATGCTGGCGCGGATCAGCCACGAGGTCCGCACGCCGCTCAACGCCATCATCGGCTTTGCCGAAGTGATGATCGGCGAACGGTTCGGCGCGCTCGGCAACGAGCGCTACATCGAATACATGAAGGACATCCGCGCGTCCGGCGAGCGCGTGATCGCGATCATCAACGACCTGCTCGATCTGTCGCCGGATCGAGACCGGCAAGCTCGACCTCGCCTTCGCCAGCCAGAACCTCAACGACCTGGTCGAGCAATGCGTCGCGGTGATGCAGCCGCAGGCCAACCGCGAGCGCATCATCATCCGCACCTCGCTGGCGCACCTGCTGCCGCCGGTGATCGCCGACGCCCGCGCGCTGCGCCAGATCACGCTGAACCTGATCGGCAATTCGATCCATCTCGCCAATGCCGGCGGCCAGGTCATCGTCTCCACCGCGCTGTCGGATTTCGGCGAAGTGGTGCTGCGGGTGCGCGATACCGGCCACGGCCTCAACGACAACGAAGTCGCCGCCGCGATGGAGCCGTTCCGCACGCCGGCGCCGTCGGACCAGGCCGCCGACAGCTCCGGCGTCAGCCTGTCGCTGACCAAGGCGCTGGTCGAGGCCAACCGCGCCCGCTTCCAGATCAAGACCGGCGCGCAGTTCCGGCACGCTGATCGAAGTGGTGTTCCCGCACGCGATGGCGCGGGCGTAGCAGCGGCGGTGCGTTCTTGCTCACCTCTCCCATTGGGAGAGGTCGGCGCGCAGCGCCGGGTGAGGGGTTACGGCTTACCGATAGGGCGTACGCCCCACCCAACCCTCTCCCCACGGGAGAGGGAGCGCGCTTCCGTTGTTGTTATTGCTCAATCCCATCATGAGCTAGATCTTCGCAACGATCGCGCGCTTGAGTTCGGCGATGCGCGCTTCGTTGCGCCGGTAGAACGTCCATTGCCTGATCCGCTTTGAATCCAGCAATCCCGCCTGGGCCAGCACCTTGAGATGTTCGCTGACCGTCGGCTGGCTGACGCCGAGCTTTTCCGCGATCAGCACGCCGCAGACGCCGTCCTTGACCAGGTCGCCGTCGACCTGGGCGCGGAAATGCGCTTTCGGCGCCTTCAGCCATTTCAGGATCAGCAGCCGCCGCTCGCTGGCCAGCGCGCGCAACACGGACTCGACATCGTCATCCGATAAAGGCATATTGCTAATTAGCTAACTGACTAATTTCTGTCAACCGGATTGAAAGACCTTGGCATGACCGCGCCCGACGTTGCCGCCGCCGTAAACCCCGAAAAGATCGCCGCCTGCGAAAAGATCATCCGGCCTTACATCAGGCGCACGCCGGTGCTGGCGATCGACGGCGCCGATGTCGGCCTGCCGCCGGGCCGGCTGTGGCTTAAGCTCGAACTGATGCAGCACTCCGGCTCGTTCAAGGCGCGCGGCGCCTTTTCCAATTTGCTGACCCGCAAGGTGCCAGCCGCGGGCGTGGTCGCGGCTTCCGGCGGCAATCATGGCGCGGCGGTGGCCTATGCCGCGATGGTGCTGAAGCTGCCGGCCAAGATCTTCATCCCCAGCGTTGCCTCGGAAGCCAAGGTACAACGGATTCGGGATTACGGCGCCGACCTCGTCATCGAAGGCGAACGCTATGCCGATGCGCTCGCCGCCAGCGAGGCCTGGGTCGAACAGACCGGCGCGATGCCGGTGCATGCGTTCGACCAGGACGAGACCATGCTCGGACAGGGCACCATCGGCATCGAGCTCGACGAGCAGGCGCCCGAGATCGACACGCTATTGGTCTCGGTCGGCGGCGGCGGACTGATCGGCGGATTGGCCGCGTGGTACGCCAGCCGGATCAAGGTCGTCGGCGTCGAACCGGAGGCGGCGCCGACATTGACAAGAGCGTTGCAGGCCGGCCGCCCCGTCGATGCCGAGGCCGGCGGCATTGCCGCGGACTTGCTGGCGCCGAGGCGGATTGGTGAACGGGTCTTTCCAATTGCGCAACGCCATGTGCGGGAGCCCGTGCTGGTCACGGACGATGCGATCCGCCGGGCGCAGCAGGCATTGTGGCAGGCGGCGCGGATCGTGGTTGAGCCCGGCGGGATCGCCGCCTTCTCGGCGCTGCTATCGGGCGCGTATCAGCCCCAGCCGGGCGAACGGGTCGCGGTGGTGCTCAGCGGAGGCAACACGGTGGCGGTGGATTTCAACCGCTGATTCCGCGCGGCTCAAGCTGCGCTTCGGCTCGTTTGCAGAAAGCCGCCGATCATGTCCAGGAACAGCTCGGGCGATTGCAATTGCGGCACATGGGCGCAGCCGGGAATGACGTGCAGCCGCGCGTTCGGCAGCAGCGATGCCAGTTCATGCGACATCGGCGGCGGCGTCGCCTCGTCATGCTCGCCGACCAAGACCAGCACCGGCACTTTGACCTTCGCCAATTCGGGCCGCAGGTCGAGCGCCGCGAGCGCGGCGCAGGCGGCCTGAAACACTTCCGGATCGGTTCGCAAAAACGCCGCGCGGCGGTCCTGCATCAAATCGGGATGGGCGGCCTGGAAATCCGGCGCGAATAATCTGCGCATCGCTACATCGGTGATCGCGGCGAGCCCCTTGGCCCTCGACGCCGCCGCCATGTTGCGAAAAGCCTCGCGGCCCGGCTCCGAAAACGCCGCGCCGCAATCGGCCAGCACCAGTTTTGCGGCAATCGCCGGATGGCGGATCGCCATCTGCAACGCGACGAACCCGCCATAGCCGTTGCCGAGCACGATGGCGTCCTCGCCGCCGGCGGCATCGCTGACCGCCTCCGCCATGCGGTCGGCGACAGCGGCAAAATCGCCGGCCACCGCCGGCGATTGCCCAAAGCCCGGCAATTCCGGCACCAGCACCCGGAACGATCGCGACAGGGTTGGCGCGACGGCGTCAAAGCTCGCGCGATCCGACAGCAGCGAGTGAAACAGAAATAATGGCGGCCCATCGCCGAATTGCGCCGCATTGACGTTTCCCTGAGCGAAAAGCCGATCCATGCGGTCACTCTCTTTCCGAGTTGGGCCTGGGCGGATTGCCCGGGACCCGCGATTGATAAATCAAAATTCAGTCTTTTCAAGCCTTTGTTGCTTGACGTGATATTTCACGACTGCGAGAATACTGGCGCTTTTCAGGGAAAACGCGATGCTTTTGCGCGACAACGTCTACGAAAACCTGCGCTCTGATATCCTGACCTGCCGGCTCGCGCCGGGCGATGACATGCGCGAGCAGGACCTCGCCGAACGCTATGCCGTCAGCCGCCAGCCGGTGCGCGAGGCGCTGCTGCGGCTCGAGCGCGAGCATCTGGTCACCGTGCAGCCGCGCCAGGGCTATCGCGTCAATCCGATCTCGCTGTCGGATGCGCGCGATCTCCTGCGCTTTCGCCAGGTGCTGGAGCCGGCCTGCGTGGCGGAAGCCATCGAAAACGCGCCGGACAAAACGCTCAAGGCGCTCGACGAATTCCGCCTGTTCGCCGGCGACCATGAAAGTTTCATTGCCTACAACCGCGCCTTCCATTCCGCGCTGGCGCACGCCTCCGGCAACCGCCGCATGGCAGCGGCGCTGTGCGATTTGATCGGACAGGCCGACCGGCTGGTGCGGGTCAGCGTCGCCAACCTCAGGGGTCACGACCCGGCGCAGCTGGTGGCCGAGCATGTCGCGCTGATCGATGCGATGCAGCGCCGCGACTCCAGGACCGCGACCCGCATCATCAAGGCCCATGTCGCGCAAACCCTCAAACGCGTGCTGCCGGCGCTGAAGCGCAACGCCGTGATCGTCGAAGGAAGAGACCCATGAATATTTCCGCAAAACCCGCCGCCACCGAAGTCGAGATCCACGGCAATTTCGTCGACGGCCGCGAGATCGAGGCCGGCAACGGCGCAGATGCTGGACGTCCGCAATCCCGCGACCGGCGACGTGATCGCGCGGATTCCGAATTCGACCGCCGACGATATCGACCGCGCGATGAAAGCGCGCGCGCCGCCTTCGAAGGCAAGCCATGGGGCGGCATGGACATTCGCGCCCGCGCCCGGCTGGTCAATCGCCTCGCGGACGCGTTCGAAGCCAATCTCGATCAATTGTACCGGCTGGAGACGCTCAACAACGGCCGCCCGGTCAACGAGACCCGGGCGCAACTGTCGCGGCTTGCCGGATTTCTTTCGTTATTTCGCGGGGCTGGCGCTGGCGCGGCGCGATGCGGTGATCCCGGTCGAGGGCTCCTACCTCGAATTACACCCTGCGCACGCCGATCGGCATCGTCGCCAATTGCACGCCGTTCAATCATCCCTTGATGATCCTGTGCAAGTCGCTCGCCGCGGTGCTCGCGTCGGGCTGCGTCACCGTCGTCAAGCCGTCGGAATACACGCCGCTGACGACGTTGAAACTGGCGCAGATCTTCACCGAGGCGGGGTTGCCGCCCGGCGTGTTCAACATCGTGCTCGGCCTCGGCCCCAGCGCCGGCAAGATGCTGGCCGAGCATCGCGACATCGACAAGCTGGTGCTGACCGGCGGCACCGAAGCCGGCCGCATCGCGGGCGCGGCGGCTGCAAAAGTGTTCGCGCACCAGACCATGGAGCTCGGCGGCAAGACGCCGGTGATGGTGTTCGACGATTACGACCTCGAACGCGCGGTCAATTATGCCGCGTTCGGCGCCTTCATCGGCGCCGGCCAAACCTGCATCTGCGCCTCGCGCCATCTCGTGCAGGCCTCGATCTATGACGAGTTCGTCGAGCGGCTGAAGGCCAAGGCCAAAACCATCCGGATCGGCGATCCCTTCGATCCCGCGACCCAGCTCGGGCCGGTGATCTCCGCAAAACAGCGCGACCGCGTGCTGTCCTATTCGAAATTCGGCCATGAGGACGGCGCGCGGCTGATTACCGGCGGAGTCGCCGCCAGGGTGGCGGGCCATGACGGCGGCTTCTTTGTCGAGCCGACGGTGTTTGCGGACGTGAAATCCGACATGCGTATCTTTCAGGAGGAAGTGTTCGGCCCTTTCACCTCGGTCACGCCGTTCACGGACGAAGCCGACGCGTTGCGGCTGGCCAACGATTCACCGTTCGGGCTTGCCGCCGCGATCCGCACCAACGACGTCAGCCGCGCTCATCGGGTGGCCTCAAAGGTCAAGGCCGGCATCGTCTGGGTCAACGATCATCACCGGCTCGATCCGGCCTCGCCCTGGGGCGGTGTCGGCGACAGCGGCATCGGGCGCGAATGCGGCACCGAGAGTTTCGACGACCATTTCAACGTCAAGAGCGTGATGGTCGCGACCGGCGACGCAACGCACGGCGCCCCGTTCGACTGGTATCGCGAGACGGCGACGCAACGACGATTGAACTGAAGATGAGATTAGGTTGGGAAAGTAACGGCGGTGGAGATCGACACCTCTCCCATAGGGAGAGGTCGGATCGCGCAGCGATCCGGGTGAGGGGTTGCTACTTATCGATAGCGCGTAACCCCTCACCCGATTTGCTGCGCAAATCGACCTCTCCCTATGGGAGAGGTGCGCTGAACTCGCCGCCCACTCAATTAAGTACGATCGTGCTCTAAACAAAAAACTGCGGCCGGAAGAAACCGGCGCCGCAAGATGCAAAATGGGGGGAATTTCTAGATGGCTTCCGCAGTAAACGCCGGCGCGCGTCTCGACCGGCTTCCGATCTCGTCGTTTCACTACCGGATTTTCTGGCTGGTCGGCGCCGGCATGTTTTTCGACGGCTACGATCTCTATGTCGCCGGCGGCGTGCTGGCCTCGACCGTGCAGACCAAATTCTCGACCGGTCCGGAAAACCTGCAATTCATCTCGCTGACCTTTGTCGGCATGACGCTGGGCGCGCTGATCACCGGCTTTGTCGGCGACAAATATGGCCGGCGCTTCACCTACCAGATCAACCTGCTGATCTTCGGCCTCGCGTCGCTGGCGGCGGCGTTTGCGCCCAACATGATGGTGCTGATCGCCTGCCGCTTCGTGCAGGGCCTCGGCCTCGGCGCCGAAATCGTGGTCGGCTATTCGACCCTGACCGAATTCGTGCCGCCGAAAACGCGCGGGCGCTGGCTGTCGATGATGGCGTTCATCGTGGTGGCCGGGTTCCCGGCCACCGCGCTGCTCGGCTATCTCATTATTCCGGCCTTCGGATGGCGCCCGATGTTCGTCATTGCCGGCATCGGCTCGCTGATCGTCTGGTATCTGCGCAAGAACCTTCCGGAATCGCCGCGCTGGCTCGAAGCGCAGGGCCGCACCGAGGAAGCCGAAGCCCTGATGCAGGCGATCGAAACCGAATCCGCCGGCGGCGGCACGCTGCCGCCGGTCGTGGTGCCGACGCCCGTGCCGCTGGTCTCGGCCTCCGACATGTTCAAGCCGCCGCTGCTGCAGCGCATGTTGGTCGGCTGCTGGTCGCTGATCACGATCAACACGCTGATCTTCGGTTTCGTCATTTTCCTGCCGCAGTTCTTCCTGCGCCAGGGGCTGACCATCACCAACTCGCTGGCCTATACGCTGGTGCTGTCGATCGCATCGCTGCTCGGCTGCGCGGTCGGCGCCTGGATCTCGGATGCGATCGGACGGCGCTGGAGCATCATCGGCGCCTCTGTCGTCACCATCGTCGCGGGCTACATCTATGCCCGCTTCGACGCGGCGTCCGATCCGACCATCGTGCTTTCGCGTCGGCTTCGTGCTGATCGTCGCGATCTACGTCCAGACCGCGATGCTGTTCGGCGTCTACACGCCGGAACTGTTCCCGACCGAGATCCGGCTGCGCGCCAACGGCATCTGCAACACCTTCGGGCGCGGCGCCACCATGGTCTCGCCCTTCATCGTCGGCGCGCTGATGGCGTCGTACAAACTGCCCGGCGTGGTCTGGCTGATGATCGGCCTCGTCGTCGTGCAGATCGTGGTGGTGTGGGCCTGGGGCGTCGAACCGCGCAATCGCGGGCTGGAGGATGTCGCGGCCGTCAAGGCGTGATGGGATAATGGGAAATTCGTCATGCCCGGCCTTGTGCCGGGCATCCACGTCTTGCTTCCGATACCAAGAAAGACGTGGATGGCCGGGTCAAGCCCGGCCATGACGGTGAATTAAATCACGTATTCTTCAGCGCCACCCGGAACTCGGCTTCGGTCTTCGACTTCACCTCATCCAGCGTGACGCCGTCGGCGAGTTCGATCAGGGCCATGCCGCCCTTGCCGTGCTTGTCGATGGTGAAGACCGCGAGGTCGGTCACCACCAAGTCGACCACCTTCTCGCCGGTCAGCGGCAAATTGCACTGCTTGAGCAGCTTGGCACCGTCCTTGGCGGAATGCTCCATCACCACCACGACGCGCTTGACGCCGGCGACGAGGTCCATCGCGCCGCCCATGCCCTTGACCATCTTGCCGGGGATCATCCAGTTGGCGAGGTCGCCGTTCTGCGCCACCTGCATCGCGCCGAGAATCGACAAATCGATATGCCCGCCGCGCACCATGCCGAATGAATCGGAAGAGGAAAAATAGCTGGTGGTCGGCAATTCGCTGACGGTCTGCTTGCCGGCGTTGATCAAATCCGCATCTTCCTCGCCCTCATAGGGAAACGGTCCCATGCCGAGCATGCCGTTCTCGCTCTGCAAATTGACGTCGATGCCGTCGGGAATGTAGTTCGACACCAATGTCGGAATGCCGATGCCGAGATTGACGTAATAGCCGTCGCGCAATTCCTTGGCGGCGCGGGCGGCCATCTGTTCACGGGTCCAGGCCATCAGACTTCACTCCCCGTTGCGGCGGCCGGCGCTCCTGCCGGGCGCGGTCTGGTGTTGCGGAATTCGATGCGCTTCTTGCCGGTGCCGACCTCGATGATGCGCTTGACGAAGATGCCGGGGGTGTGGATGTGGTCGGGATCGATCTCGCCGGCCGGCACCAGATGCTCGACCTCGGCGACGGTGACCTTCGCCGCGGTCGCCATCATCGGATTGAAGTTACGCGCGGTCTTGCGATAGACCAGATTGCCCGCGGTATCGCCCTTCCAGGCATGCACGATGGCGAGATCGGCGAACAGGCCGCGCTCCATCAGATATTTCTCGCCGTCGAATTCCTTCACTTCCTTGCCTTCGGCGATCAGGGTGCCGACGCCGGTCTTGGTGTAGAAGGCCGGGATGCCGGCGCCGCCGGCGCGGATCCGCTCGGCCAGCGTGCCCTGCGGGTTGAATTCGAGCTCCAGTTCGCCGGCGAGATATTGCTGGGCGAACAGCTTGTTCTCGCCGACATAGGACGAGATCATCTTCTTGATCTGCCGCGTCTCCAAAAGCCTACTCAATCCGATGCCGTCGACGCCGGCATTGTTGGAGATCACGGTGAGGTTCTTGACCCCGGACTCCCGGATCGCGTCCGACAGGGTCTCGGCGATGCCGCAAAGCCCAAAACCGCCGGACATGATCATCATGCCGTCCTTCAGAATGCCGTCGAGTGCCGCCTTGGCGTCGGGATAGACCTTGTTCATGAAACACGACCTGATCGAGAGAAGCGCGTCCGCCGGCAATGTGACAGTTCCGGGACGCTGGCGTGGAATGCCCGGATTATTAGGCGAATTCTTTGCAAGGCGTCAATGACGCCAGACAATACGTCAATGACGCCAGAATCGCACCAAAGGCGGTGGTCAGATCGGCGCTATGGCCTTGAAAGCGTCAAGAAAACCCCGCAAGTTGCCCCTGACGGCAAAGGTACTTATGAGGGGTCCAGGGGATGGGTCCGGTGCGCCTTGCCGGTCTTTCCGACAACGATCCCAAGACGCCCTCTTAAACAAGACACCCTCTTAAAAAAGACATCCCTCTTAAAGACGTCGACCCGATCAGGATATGTCATTGACGATGGGCCAAGGAATGAAGCGCCTGGGGATGCCGATCGCGGCTCTGCTCGGCGCGCTGCTGATCGGCCTGATCGCGATGTCCTGGTTTCTCAACCGGGACGCCCTGCGGCAGGCCGTGGAGGCGCAAATCCGGGCCGTCACCGGCCTTGATCTGGTGGTCAAGGGCAATATCGACATATCGGTGTTTCCGGCCAGCTACGTCTCGTTTCATGACGTCGGCCTGAAGGGCGGCGGCACCGACGCGCCGGCGCTCAGCGTCGATGTGCTGACCGCTAATTTGCGGCTGCTGCCGCTGTTGCTGCAGCGTTTCCAGATCGCCGACGTCATGATGCTGCGGCCGCACATCCATGTCGTGCGCGAGGCCAATGGCGAGAGCAACTGGACCCCGTTCATCGAGACCATCGTGCGCACCATGAAGCCCGGCGCCGACAACCAGGTGTCGTTCTCGGAAATCCGGATCCAGGACGGCGTGCTGGCGTACGAGGATGCCGCCAATCATGTCAGCGAAGGCCTCGACGATATCGATCTGTCGCTGGCCTGGCCGTCGATCTCGCGGTCCTTTGCCGCGACCGGGCAATTCGACTGGCGCGGCGAACGGGTCGACGGCGCGATCAGCGCCAGCGACTTCGTCGCGGCGCTGTCCGGCGACCGCTCCGGCCTGAAGGCGCGGATCTCCAGCGCGCCGCTGAAGCTGGCGTTCGACGGCACCGTCGCCGACCGCACCTCGATGATGATGGAAGGCACGCTGACCATCGACAGTACCTCGTTGCGCAACGCCTTGCGCTGGACCGGCCAGGCCCCGCCGGGCAGCGGCGGGTTCGGCCGCTTCGCGCTGAAGGCGCGCGCCAACGTGGTCGGCGGGTCGATCGCGCTCACCAATGTCAATGTCGAACTCGACGGCAACGTCGCCGAGGGCGTCATGACCTACTCCAATAACGGCCGGCAGACGCTGCAGGCGACGCTGGCGGCCGGCGCGCTCGACTTCACGCCCTACATCTCGACCTTCCGGCTGATCGCCGGCGGCGCGCACGACTGGAACCGGCAGTTGTTCGACCTCAATTCGCTGTCGTCAACCGACCTCGACATGCGGCTGTCGGCGGCCAGGGTCACGGTCGGCTCGACCCGGTTGGGGCGCACCGCCCTGGGCGCCAACTTACGCGGCGGCGCGCTGGCGCTTTCGGTCGCGGAAGCGCAGATGTATGGCGGCATCGCCAAGGGCTCGTTCGGGATCGCGCGGTCCGACGCAATTGCCGACGTCAAGGCCGAACTCCAGTTCACCGATGTCGACCTGCAGGCCTGCGCCGCCGAATTGTTCGGCGTCAACAAGCTGTCCGGCCGCGGCAACATCGCGGTGTCGCTGACCGCGTCCGGCTCGAGCCCGTTCGGGCTGGCGCAATCGCTCGACGGCACCGCGACCCTGACCGGCCATGACGGCGCCATCGCCGGCTTCGACGCCGAGCAATTGCTGAAGCGGCTGGAGCGCCGGCCGCTGTCCGGCGGCGGCAATTTCCGCAGCGGCTCGACGCCCTACAACACCCTGACCCTTGCGGTGAATTTTGCCGAGGGCATCGCGACCGCCAAGGACATCCGGGTCGAAGGCCCGGCCGCGCGGCTGACCCTGACCGGCACCGCCTCGGTGCCGACCCGGGAATATGATTTGAAGGGCGTCGCCAGCCTGGTCTCGGCCGCGAACGCGGCGCCGGGATTTGAACTGCCGTTCGTGGTGCAGGGTCCGTGGGACGATCCCTTGATCTTCCCCGATCCGGAAAGCCTGATCCGCCGCTCGCCGGCCTCCGCGCCGCTGCTCGACGCGGTCAAGGACAAGAAGACCCGCGACGCGGTGCAGTCGGTGCTCGACCGCTTGACCGGCGGCGGACGGAAAGCCGCGAGCCCCGACGCTGCGCCCGCGCCGGCGGCAGCCGATAACGCGAAGCAGTAGAGCAGAACCCGTAGCCCGGATTGAGCTCCGCGAAATCCGGGGCAACGCCATTCGCGAGAAGGACGACCAACATCGGGGTGACGGCCTCCCCGGATTTCGCGGCCGCTCAATCCCGGCTACGCGTCGCTGCGGGGGCTACGACGTCGAAGTCGAAGCCGTGATCGAACGGCTCATGGGCCAATTCGAAGTGCCACCACTCCCTGGCATAGGGACGAAAGCCCGCTTTCACCATGGCGGATTTCAGGAGCTGACGGTTGCGCAGCGCTGTCGCGCCGACCAGAGGATTTGAGGTACTTCCGGCGACATCAAGGCAATCATAGCCGGTGCCGAGATCGATCGTGCCATCCTCGAACCTTTCGCCTTTCGGCAAGGTACATGCCTTGAGCGCCGGCAAGACACCGGGCGGCGGCGGCAATGAAAACCCGCTTGGGACGATGCCCAGATCCACCGTGCTGCCGCGCGAGTGGGCTGACCGGGTGGCCAGATAACCGAGCGCGAACAGCTTTTGCTTGTCGGTGCGCGGATAGAATTCGGCCTTCATCTCAGCGTGCGCCGGATCTCGGCTCCATTGCAGGAAATCGTCGACCGCCCGCTTCGGCCGATAACAATCCCAGACGATCAGCGAGAGCTTTTTCTCCGCAAGCATGGCTTGCACCGCCTTGAGGGCATTTGCCGCCGATGCGCTGAGGATGCATTCGGGGGCGAGGTAGCCCTTGATCGGCCGGCCAACGAAATTATGCGAGCCCGCATAGCGAATATCCTGAACGATGGTCGGATCCGTATCGCGCAAATAAACAAAGCCCTTGGGCAGCGCGGAACCCGCCAGCGCCGGCAACGGCAGCGCCATCATGATCAGGACAAGACAGGTTCGGATCGACATCGGGCTTATCGCGACACCGCTTCGGGCTTTGCGGCTTGTTCGGGCTTTGCAGCGGGTTGATCCTGAGGTGGCGTCGTCGCCGCGACATCCGGACGAGGAACCGAGCGGGCATCGCAAAATTTCTTCATCGCTGCCGCGACGGCGCCGCTGACGATGTCGCGCCGCTCGTCCGAGTCCATCTTGAGCTCTTCGTCCCGGTTGATGATCGAGCCGGCCTCCAGCAGTACCGCGGGCATCCGGGTCTTTCGCAGCACCACCAGCTGATCGTAACTATAGACGCCGGTTTCCTTGTTCAGGATCGGATGCTGGTAGTGCCCCATGATGGCCTGGGTATATTGGTGGGCATAGTCGAGGCCCTGCGCCTTCATCGCCCTGGCGAGCAGCTCGGCGAACGAGAGGCTGGTCTTGAACTCCGGATTGTTGCGCGAGACCCACACGGAATAACCGCTGAAGCGGTCGCTGAAATGCAGTTTCTTGCCTTCGAATTCCCAGTCCTCGAGCAGCTTGTTGGGCACGGAATCATGGTGGATCGCCAGGAACAGGTCCGCGGGCAGGCTGTTGGCCGCGGCGACACGCTTGACCAGGCTGGAGCGGGCGTTGCCCTCGGTCACCAGCAATTTGGTCCCGGCAAATCCCGCGGCCTTCAGCTTCTGCTCGATCCGCTGGGCAAGGCGCAGGTTGAAGGCGAACTCCGGCCTGTCGCGGGCGCTGGTGGCGCCTTCCGATTTGGAGGTATGCCCGACATCCAGCACGATGCGGAATTTCGCGGGATCGCAGATCGTTGCGATCGGCTTCGACGTCTCGGACTTCGCGGCGGAAGATCTTGAAGCGGAGGCTTTGGAGGCAGAAGACTTTGAGGAGGACGATTTGGCCGCGCGATGCCTTGACGAGGCGGCGGGTTTTGCCGACGCGGCGTGCTTTGGCGGTTTGTTGTCCTTGGACGAACCCTTGAAGACATCGGACAGCCAGTTGGCATGGCCGATTTCGATCGGCAACAACAACGAGGCGGCCAGCACGGCGGCGGCGACGCGGCGGCAACGCCGGCCCGGTTCAGTGGATTTTTTCCCTGACGATGGCAATCGCTGCTTTCCCACCTTGATTCGCCGCAGGCGCCGTCCGGCCAGCATGGCGGCGGCGCCCGCCGACTTCAATTCACTTTACGCGTCCTGAGCTTGTCGAATTCGGCCAGCGCCCGTTCGAACTTCTCGTTGAACAGCCACATCGCATCGAGAATCTCGCGGAAATTGGCCGACGTCCTCGCCCGGTCGGACTGCCCAAAAGCGAACACGCTGTTGTTGCGCAGATATTTCAGGATGGTCGGATCGGAAATACGATATTTGAGCAAGTCGCCTGACCTGAGCGCGGATTTGGTCGGAGCCGGGATGATCTGGATCAGCTCGAACAGTTTCATCTGATCGATCGGGTCCGGCAGCGTTTTCACGATGTCGGGTATTTGCGGGAAAAGCTCGGCGTGGGCGTTCATCAGGCCGTCCCGCACCGCGGTCCAGTGATTATACCGGTGGTCCAGGCCGCCTACCCGCGCCTCCTGCTCGGCGTCGCGCGCGATCAGCGCGGGATCGAAGGCCGCGATCGCAGGCCTGATCGCCGCCCATTTCTTCCGGCCATTCTGGTCCTCCGATGGCCCGGTCTGAAAACTTCCCTTGTAGGTATTCGAACGCGCGTTTCCGATGTTTTGATTGCCGTTGGTCTCGGCAAAGAACAGCCCGAGCCCGATCCGGCCTGCCGCCTCGGCATTTGCGGCATCGAGTCCCCTAGCGCGCGCGATCGCGGTGGCGAGGTCGGCCACGTCCTTGAACGGCGTGCTCGAGTCTTGCGCGCTGGCGGGTGGCGCCTGCATCAGACCGAACAGACGGGTGTACTCGTCGAGCAGCGGTTCCTTGTCGGCGTCGAAATAAGCCGGCGGAATTTTGAACTTGTTGGGCCGTCCGATTTTGGACGGCAGTACGTCCGTGAGATCCTTGCGCGCGCCGATCATGGCGTTGCGTGCGAGGTAAAGCGCCTGCCCGGGCAGGTTCGGCAGCGGCTGGCCGGAATCGATCTGCGCGCCTCGCTCGCCCAGCACCCGCTCGAAATTCTTCACCGCTCTGTCGTAGGCATCGAGCGCCTCGGATTGTTTCTTCGAAACGGCGCCCGGCTGCCCCCATGCGGGGGATATCAGGCCGAGACCGCCGGCGGCCGCCGGGACAAACCGCGCGACCGCGCCGACGACCGCATCGACCGCGATGCAAGCCGGCGGCATGACAAAAAGTCCGAGCGTGAGGGCGAAGGCCGGCGCGACGCTAGCTTTCTTCATGGTTCGCTTCCGCGCGCCTTCCCGCCATCCCGGCCCGGCACCCCGGGCGGACATCTTCGGTCGCGTCTGATACGATGTCCACATCTTCCACCGGAGGGGCTGATGGAAATCAACGGTGTTGCGCATACCTTTATCACGGCCGGCAATTTCGCTTCCGCCCGCGCGTTCTACGCGCAGCTATTGCCGTTCCTCGGCCTCGAGGTCGTGGCCGATACGGTCAATACGTTCTATTGTGTGGGCGGCCGCACCGGTTTCGGAATACATGCACCCAGCGCGGAATTTGCCGGCCAGCGATTCCGGCAGGGCTCGGTCGGACTGCATCACCATTGTTTTCGGGCGCGCGAGCGCGCCGATATCGACGAGGCGCATGAGTTCCTGAAAAAAATCGGTGCGCGCATCGTACACGCCCCGCAGCAGGACGCTTTTGCGCCCGGTTATTATTCGGTGCTGTTCGAGGATCCCGATGGCGTCAGGCTGGAGATCAATCACGTTCCGGGCAAAGGCCTGCTCGCGGCGGATGGCGTCAGGATCGGCGGCGGCTACGCGGACGGCACCCAGAACGGCTAGGCTCGCTCAGGCGGCGACGCTAGGGGCGGACTTGTCGTCGGAGTTCGCCGCGTTGGGCTGTTCCAGCAGCGAAGCGCGGTATTGATGCGCCTTGTGTTCCCACATTTCGGCTTCCGCGAGCCACTTCCAGCTCTGCGCGGGATCGTACATCGCGCGCTGCCGGCAGCGCAGTTCCTGCTCGCGGTATTCCCGGATTTTATTCATGGCGTTTCCTCTTCGAGGCGTCATTGGGCCCACAAATGTGGCGCCGTCTTGGCGGCGAGCGTTGAAGTGTTGAGGAGACCGATTCTTTTGCGCGATCTCGGCGTCGCGCAAAAAAGTTACCGGTAAATTAATTAGCTGGCCGACGCGGCGCGGAACCGGCATCGAGAGACGGCGGGGGCGCCTCACACTTGATGAATCCGATGCATTTCGAGCGGCTGCTCGCGGCCGCGCGACGCGATGCTTTCGGCGGGGCACGAGGCGCGCGGGGACGACGGATTTATTCGTCATGGCGAGGGGGCATCCGCCAAAAGTATTGCCCTCCCCGGTATCCCCGGAGCGCAAGGCGGCAAGGCGCCGTCTGGATCAAGCCGCGGCAATGCGTTAGGCTTTCCCCCAACTGGTTAAAAAAGCCAGCAGATCAGGGAGAACGATGTGAAATCCAGGGGCACAATTGCGCTTGCAGTCGCCGCACTCGGTTTGGTGTACGCCGCGGCGCCGGCATTCGCGCAGAGCAAGACGATCACGGTCTGGTGGGGCAAGGGCTTCTACAAGTCCGAGGACGACGCGCTGCTCGACACCATCAAGAAGTTCGAGGCCAAGACCGGCATCAAGGTCGAGCTGTCGCAATACGCCATCCAGGACATGATTCCGAAGACGGTCGCCGCGATGGATTCCGGCACGGTGCCCGACGTCGCCTATTCCGACACCTACGACGTGCAGGCGCAGGGCAAGTGGGCGTTTGAAGGCAAGCTCGAGGACCTCTCCGACATCATGCTGCCGCTGAAGGACGCGTTCGCGCCGAACACGCTGGAGGCGGCGCTGCTCTACAACGACGTCACCAAGAAAAAGGCCTATTACGGCTTTCCGCTGAAGCAGCAGAGCATGCACGTTCAGATCTGGGGCGACATGCTGGAAAAGGCCGGCTTCAAGGTCGGTGACATCCCGACCACGTGGAACGACTACTGGTCGTTCTGGTGCGACAAGGTGCAGCCGGCGATCCGCAAGGCCACCGGTCAGCGCATCTACGGCGTCGGCCAGCCGATGGGCGTGGAATCCACCGACTCGTTCCAGTCGTTCTACACCTTCATGGACGCCTACCACGTCAAGCTGGTCGACGACGACGGCAAGCTCCTGGTCGACGATCCCAAGACGCGCGACGGCCTGATCCATGCGCTGAAGGATTACACCGACACCTACCTCAAGGGCTGCACCCCGCCCTCCTCCACGACCTGGAAGGACCCCGACAACAACGTCGCCTTCCACAACAAGACCATCGTGATGACGCACAACTTCACGATCTCGATCGCGGCGAAATGGTTCGAGGATTCGACCAATCCCGCACTGACCCAGGAGCAGCGCGACGCCGGCAAGAAGGCCTATGAGCAGGACATCATCACCGCGTCGTTCCCGAAGGCGCCTGATGGTTCGACCATCCGCTACCGCTCCGACGTCAAGACCGGGCTGATCTTCGCCGCCGCCAAGAACAAGGCGGAGGCCAAGCAGTTCATCAGCTTCCTGATGCAGGAAGACAACGTCCGGCCCTACGTCGAGGGCGCGCTCGGCCGCTGGTTCCCGGTCACCAAGGCGAGCCAGGCGAGCCCGTTCTGGCAGGCCGACCGGCATCGCAAGGCGGTCTATGCCCAGTTCACCGGCGGCACCGCGCCGTTCGACTTTACCAAGAACTGGAAGTTCACCATCCTGAACAACGAGAACGTCTGGGCCAAGGCGATGAACCGGGTGGTCAGCGAGAAGGTGCCGGTCGACAAGGCCGTCGACGAACTGATCGCCCGCATCAAGCAGGTCGCGGGGTAAGGCATGGTCCGATCGGACCAGGCAACAACGGAAAAGCGCCCCCTCTCCCATGGGGAGAGGGTTGGGGTGAGGGGGTACGCCCTGTCGATCTGCGGTAACCCCTCACCCGGCACTGCGTGCCGACCTCTCCCGATGGGAGAGGTGTAAGGACAGAGACCAAGAGTACGAAACGAATGGCGATCACGCTCTCCGGCGACGATGCGATCCCAAGCCCGCCGCTCTCGGCGCGGCTGACCGCGCCGCAGATCTGGGGCATCGTGATGCTGGCGCCCTATATGCTGGTGTTCGCGGCGTTCGTGGTCTACCCGGTCTGCTACGGGCTGTGGCTGGCGCGGCATCCGGCCAGCTATGTCGCGCTCTACCACGATCCGGTATTCGCGCGCGCCGCGGTCAATACGCTGATTTTCTTGGTGATCGGCATCAACTTCAAGATGGTGGTGGCGCTGTTCTTGTCCGGCTTCTTCGTGCAGGCGCGCACCTGGATCCGCTGGCTGTCGGTGTTGTTCATCCTGCCCTGGGCGGTGCCATCGATCCCGACCATCCTGTCGATCCGGTTCATGCTCAATCCGGAATGGGGCATGGTCAATCAGCTGATCTTCAAGTTCACGGGCGACGACGGCCCGAACTGGCTCAACGACCCGACCATCGCGCTGACCATGGCGATCGCCGTGCATATCTGGAAGTCGCTGCCGTTCTGGACCCTGATCCTGATGACCGGGCGGCTGGCGATCCCGCAGGATCTGTTCGAGGCCGCCGATGTCGACGGCGCCAGCTGGTGGCAGAAATTCCGCTTCATCACCTGGCCGTCGCTGCGCACGCTCTATCTGACCTGCACGCTGCTCTCGATGATCTGGACGCTCGGCGACTTCAACAGCGTCTATCTCTTGACCGGCGGCGGCCCCGCCGACCTCACCCACGTGCTGTCCACGCTCGGCATCCGCTACCTCCGGCTCGACCAGCTCGACATGTCGATGGCGGCGATCGTCTGCGCGCTGCCGCTGGTGCTTGCCGCTGGTTTATTTCATGATGAAACGGCTGTCGCGATGAAGCTTGCCTCGATGAGACTTTCATCTTTCAGATTATCTTGGCGCGACGTCGCCACCGAATCGCGGCTGCTCCTGATCGGCATTCCCGTGTTCGTCTGGACCATGCTGCCGATCTACCACATGTTCCTGTTCGCGATCTCGCCGAAGGAAGACGCGTTCGCCGGCAAATTCTGGCCCGATCATCCGACGCTGCACAATTTCCACATCGTGTTTTACCAGCAGCATTATTTCCTGCGCGATTTCTGGATCCAGTTCTGGAATTCGTGCGTGATCGCGCTCGCCGCCGGCGCATTGACGCTGTTGATCGCAACCGGCGCCGCGTTCGCGATCTCGCGGCTGAAAATTCCCGGCGGCCGCTGGGTGATGAACCTGGCGCTGTTCACCTACTTCATTCCGGCGGCCTTCCTCGCCGTGCCGATGTACCGCACCATGGGCACCTACGGCCTGCTCAATAACCAATGGTCGCTGATCCTGGCGATGGTGACGATCGCCTCGCCGTACGCGATCTGGGTGCTCAAACAAGCCTCCGACAAGCTGCCGGTCGAGCTCGACGAGGCCGCCGTGATGGACGGCGCCACCACGCTGCAGCTGTTCCGGCTGGTGTATCTTCCCCTGATGATGCCGTCGCTGGTGGCGATCGGCACCTACGCGCTGCTGCTTGGCCTGGAACGAATATCTCTACGCGTTCCTTCTGCTTTCCAAGGACACCGACATCACCCTGCCGGTCGCGCTCGGCAACTTCCTCGCCGCCGACGATTCGCCGTGGGAATTGCTGATGACCACCGGCTTCATCTATGCGCTGCCGCCGGCCGCGATCTACTACGTGTTCCGCCGCTACATGGTCGGCGGGCTGACCGCGGGCGCGGTGAAGTCGTGAAGGAGTATGAGAATCGTAGGATGGGTTGAGCGAAGCGATATCCATCGTTCCAGCGGCGCTCTCGATGATGGGTTTCGCTTCGCTCTACCCATCCTACGAGGTGAATTACAACGGTGCCGCGCTTTTCGCCGCGCGAGCTCGACAGCTTCGAGGCCAGCGACGCCACCACGATCACCACCGCGATCAGGCCGATCACCAGCGTGCAGATGGCGTTGATCTCGGGCTTCACGCCGAGCCGCACCTCCGAATAGATCCGGATCGGCAGCGTCTCCGAACCCGGGCCGGTGGTAAAGCTCGCGATCACGAGATCGTCGAGCGACAGCGTGAACGCCAGCATCCAGCCGGCGGCGATCGCCGGCACGATCAGCGGCAGCGTCACCGCGACGAAGCGCGCGCCGGATCGCAGCCGAGATCCATCGCCGCTTCCTCGAGGCTGCGATCGAGCGCGCCGAGCCGCGACTGCACCACCACGGCGACGAAGCACATCGTCAGCGTGGTGTGCGCGATGTCACGGTCCAGAAACCGCGCTCGGCGTTGACGCGCCACGAACAGCAGCAGCAGCGAAAGCCCGGTGATGACTTCGGGCATCACCAGCGGCGCATACAGCATGCCGGAAAACAGCGTGCGGCCCTTGAAGCGCTCGCCGCGCGACAGCGCCACCGCGGCGAGCGTGCCGAGCAGCGTCGCCGATCGTGGCCGAGGCCGCCGCCACCCGAAAACTCATCCACGCCGCGTCGAGCATGGCGCGGTCGTTGAAGAACTCGCTGTACCAGCGCAGCGACCAGCCGCCCCACACCGTGACCAGCCGCGAGGCGTTGAAGGAATAGATCACCAGGATCACGATCGGCAGGTACATGAAACGCGAGCCCGAGCGCGAGCGAGGCGGCATTGAAGCGGGATAGTCTGCTCGCGCGCGCGCGCGGTCATCGCACGCCTTCCAGCTGGCGGCGCTGCAGCCGGTCGTACAACAACAGCGGCAGCACCAGCAGCAGCAGCAGCAACACGGCGGCCGCCGACGCCACCGGCCAGTCCTTGTTGGTGAAAAATTCCAGCCACAACGTCTGCCCGATCATCAGCGAATCGGAGCCCGCCAGCAGATCGGGAATCACGAACTCGCCGACGATCGGAATGAAGCACAGCAACACCCCGGCCACGACGCCGGGCAGCGACAGCGGAAACGTCACCAGCCAGAACGCCTGCCGCGGCGAGGCGCCCAGATCGCTGGCCGCCTCCAGCAGCGCCGGATCCAGTTTGGCGAGCGCGGCATAGAGCGGCAGGATCATGAACGGCAGATAGGAATAGACGATGCCGAGATACATCGCGCTGTCGGTCGACAGCCACACCACAGGCGCTGAGACCACATGCAGCGCCAGCAGGATTTTGTTGAGCAGGCCGTCATGCTGCAGGATGTTGATCCAGGCATAGATGCGGATCAGGAACGAGGTCCAGAACGGCACGATCACCAGCATCATCGCCACGCTCTGCCAGCGCCGCGGCAGCCGCGCCATGCCGTAGGCGATGGGATAGCCGATCAACAGCAGAATCGAGGTCGAGACCGCAGCGACCACCAGGCTGCGCAGATAGGACAGCACATAGAGGTTGTCGGAAACCAGCAGCCTGAAATTGTCCAGCGACAACGCGGCAAACGCCGCCTTGATCGCGGCTGTGCCTTCCGTCAGGTCGAACACCGGCAGATAAGGCGGCTGCGCGATCGCGGTTTGCGAGAGACTTATTTTCAGCACGAAGCCGAATGGCACCAGAAAGAACAGCACCATCCAGAGATAGGGCGCGATCGCGGCAAAGCGTGCCGGACGGGCAAAGATGCGGCGCACGCTCATTGCTCCAGCACCACGCAATCGTCGGGCGTGAACCACGCCACCACGCGCTGGCTGGCGTTATAGGCGTCGATATCGAGCCGCGCGGTATTGGCCATCGACGAGCGCAGCACGGCGCCGGTGTCGAGCTTGACCTTGTAAGTGGTGAAGCCGCCGAGATAGCTGACGTCGGTGACGATGCCTTCCAGCCGGTTGATCGCATGCGCATGGGCGGCGTCGGAGGCCGGGCCGCGACGCGACAGCTTTAGCTTTTCGGGACGGACCGCGACGCAAACAAGCGGCTTTGTCACCGGACCCGGCGGCGCGGCGACGATGATGGTGCCGGCATCCTTGGTCGCGACCGCAAGCCTGCCGCCCTCGCTGGGCTGGGCCTCGCCTTCGAACAGGTTGATGTCGCCGACAAACTCCGCGACCCAGCGCGAATTCGGCGCCTCATAGAGCTTGCGCGGGGTTGCAACCTGTTCGAGACGGCCGTTGTCCATCACGCCGATCCGGTCGGCCATCGTCATCGCCTCCTCCTGGTCGTGGGTGACGATGATAAACGTCATGCCGAGTCGCCGTTGCAGCTCCATCAGTTCGAGCTGGGTGCTCTCCCGCAACTTCTTGTCGAGCGCGGCCAGGGGCTCGTCGAGCAGCAGCACCCGCGGACGGCGCGCCAGCGAGCGTGCCAGCGCCACGCGCTGCCGCTGGCCGCCGGAAAGCTGGTCCGGCTTGCGCTTCTCCAGGCCCTCGAGTTTGACGAGCGCGACCATCTCGGCGACGCGGATGTCGATCGCGGAACGCGGCATCTGCGCGCGCTTCAACCCGAAGGCGATGTTGTCCTTGACCGAAAGATGCGGAAACAGCGCGTAGTTCTGGAACATCATGTTGACCGGGCGCTGGTGCGGCAGCACCTGCGCGATATCGGCGCCATCGAGCAGGATGCGGCCCTCGTCCGGCGTCTCGAAGCCGGCCAGCATCCGCAACAGCGTGGTCTTGCCGCAGCCGCTGGGCCCGAGCAGCGCGAAAAATTCGCCGCTCCCGACATCGAGCGACAATCCGTCGACCGCCCGCAACGGTCCGAACTTCTTCACCACGGCATCAATGCGGAGCAGCGGCGTATCCACCGGGATCGGCAAGGGCTCAGGGTGGACCGGCAACGGCTCAGTCTTGGCTGGCACGACGTCGGCCGGCGCTTCGGCTTTCGCCGAATCCGTCTCGCCCACGCCTGTCGCCGCGTCTTCCGCCATGATTCCAGCCTGCCCCGTCGCCGGCAGGCTAGCGGCGGAACAGCCCGGACTCAACCGCGGGCGCGGCGTGCCACGCCGAATTGGCTAGAGCGGCTTGATCTCGACCTTGCGGAATTTCACCGTACCGGCGTCGCTTTCGACGCCCTTGGCGTCCTTGAGGCCGAGACCGTGCTGCAATGCGACCTTCCCCGAGGCGAATTTTGCGTCCTGCGCGCCATCGACGGTCTTTTGCCCGTTCAGCGTCACCGTGAAGGTCGAGCCCTTGGCGGTGATCTCATAGACATTCCATTTGCCGGCGGCATGCGGCATCGGGTCGACCTTGCCGACATTGACGATCGCGCCGGTGCCGTAGGTCGGATCCGGGCGCGCGTCCCAGATGTTCACTTCATAGGCCGAGGCGCTGCCGATCTTGTCGGGGTCGGTGCAACGAATGAAGATGCCGCTATTGGCGACGTCATCGATCCAGAACTCCGCCCTGATCTGATAGTCGGTGTAGGAGTTCTTGGTCACCAGGAAGCCGTTGCCCCTGTCGGCCACCACGGCACCGTCCTCGATATGCCAGTTGGCGTTCCCGACCTGGTTGAAATTGTCGAGGTTCTTGCCGTCGAACAACGTTACCCAGCCATCGGTCTGGCCGGACGCTTGATGCGCGTAAGGAAATGCGGCAATCCCGGCCAACAGCAGCGCGGCGCCGACGATGGAGCGACGATTCATGGTGATCTCCTCCCGAATTGTTTTTTTGTGACGCGCCTGTTTTCAGGCCCGCTGTTTCCCACAGACGATCAACATAGCAAGCGGCGGTCTATTCCGCAAAATTCAGCCCCTGCGCGGCCATGAATGCCGCCAGCGCCTCGCGCCCTTCCACCGGCATGGTCAGGCCGAGCTTGGAGCGGCGCCACAGCACATCATCCGGGAAGCGCGCCCATTCCTTGGTCATGAGGTAGCGCACCTCGGCGCCGGTTAATTCCGGGCCAAAGGCCGGGCCGAGTTCGGCCCGGGTTTTCGCTTCGCCCAGCACATCCGCGATACGCGTGCCATAGGCTTCGACCAGCCGCGTCGCCTCGGCGTCGGTCAGGAACCGCCAGCGCCCTTGGGCGCGGTCGACCTCCGCCTCGAACTTCGGCCAGCCAAAATCGCCGCCGGGCAGCGCCGCTTTCGCGGTCCAGCGCGGCGACATCGGGTAGAACGGCGTCAAGCGGGAGACCGCCCGCTCGGCGCGCAGCCGCGAAGTCGTGACATCGCCGCCAAAGATCGTCAGCAGCGGCGCCTTGCCGCGCGGCCGGTCGAACATCATCGCGCCGTCCCGCGCGGCCGGCCCGGCCGGCGGGATCGAACACCGCGTTGGCGCCGGAGATCGTCCGGATCACATCGGACGGGTCGATCTTTTCGCGGAAATAGCGGTTGGCGGCATCGCACAGATACGCCACGTCGCCGGCCGCCATCGCCACGATGGCGGGATCGCCCCTGAAGGGCTGGGCAACGGTGCCAATCAGCGTGAAATCGCGCTGGTAGGGACTGGCGAAGATCAGCCGGCGGTCGCTGTTCTGGAAGACGTAGACGTTGTCGGTCTCGAACAGGCGCCGGACGATGATCTGGCTCATCCTGACAGCGCCAAGCCTTGGCCGTGGCGGCGGCATCCGCAGCACGGTCTCGGCCACCGAGGCGGTCCAGGCGCCGCTGGCATTGACCAGGGCGCGTGCCGTGATCACCCGGCGATGGCCGCGGTCGATCACCGCCAGCCGCCAGAAATCGTGCCGGTCGGCGCGGACGCAGCGCGCGCCGGTGCGGATGTCGGCGCCCCGCTCGGCCGCATCGAGCGCATTGGCGATCACCAGCCGCGAATCGTCCACCACACAGTCGGAATATTCGAACGCGGTGCCGAACGGCCGCTTCAGCGCGTTGCCGACCGGATGATGGGTGACGTCAACCGTCAAGGAGGGCGGCAGATCCATCCGCGGCGCCAGCCGGTCGTACAGCAACAGCCAGGACCGCAGCAGCCAGGACGGGCGCTCGTCGGAATGCGCGGGGATCACGAACCGCGAGGGGCGCACCAGATGCGGCGCGATCCGCAGCCAGACGTCACGCTCGGCCAGCTGACGGCGGACGCGCAGCAGGCCGCGGCGCTCCAGCATCGCGAGATCGCCATGGATCAGCCGCGAGGTCGCCGAGGACGCGGCGCCGCCGAGGTCGCCTTGTTCGAGCAGGACGACGCGCAGGCCACGACCGGCGGCATCGCGCGCCACGCTGACGCCGTTGAGACCGCCGCCGATGATCGCAACGTCATAATCCGCCATGCGCCAGCTATAGCGCGTTCCCGCGACGCCGATAACGGTGCGCGGAATAAAACGTCAGGCTGAGATGTTCAGCCGATCTTGCGCGTCAGTTCGATCGTATCGGCGCGTCCGACCAGCGCGAAGTATTGTCCGATCGGCGCCGGCTTGCCGAGGAAATAGCCCTGCACCGCGTCGCAGCCCTCGTCGGCGAGGAAAGCGAGCTGCTCCTGGGTCTCGACGCCCTCGGCGACGATCGACATTCCAAGGCCGTGGCCGAGGCCGATCACCGCGCGCACGATCGAGGCGGATTGCGGATTGCGTCCGAGATTCATCACAAAGGCGCGGTCGATCTTGATCTTGTCGAACGGGAACGCCTGCAGATAGCTCAACGAGGAATAGCCGCTGCCGAAATCGTCCATCGAAACCCGCACCCCGAGCGCCTTCAGCCGGCGAAGCAACGCGAGGCCGCGATCAAAATCCTCGATCAGCACGCCTTCGGTGATTTCGAGTTCGAGCCGGCCCGGCGCCAGGCCGGTTTCCAGCAGAATCGAATGCACGAGGCCGACCACGTCGCCGTGCATGAACTGCGCCGGCGACAAATTGACCGCGACCTGCAGCGCATTCGGCCACGACGCCGCCTCGCGGCAGGCCTGGCGCAGGATCCATTCGCCCATCTCGACGATCAGGCCGCTTTCTTCCGCCAGCGGGATGAAATCGCTCGGCGGAACGAAGCCGCGCACCGGATGCAGCCAGCGCGCCAACGCCTCGAAGCCGATGACTTCGCTGCTGGCGACGGTATGGCGCGAGACCGCCTGCGGCTGATAATACAGCGACAGCTCGCCGTTCTTGATCGCGAGCGACAGATCCTGGTGCAGCACGCGGCGATCGCGGATCTGCTGGTCCATCTCGGGTTCGTAGACCGAGATCGAGCCGCGCGATTTCGCCTTGGCGCGGAACAGCGCCGCGCCCGCGTTGGCGAGCAGTGCGGCGGCGTCCGAGCCGTTGTGCGGGAAAACCGAGATGCCGGTGGTGCAGCCGGTACGGACCGATTTGCCGTCGATCACGAATTCGTTCGCGAGCGCCACGGCGAGTTGTTCCGCCAGTGCCAGGCCGGCGGCGGGCTGCTTGCCGTCGATGATCAATCCGAACTCGTCGCCGCTCAGGCGGGCGACCACGCCGCCGCGTGCGGCGGCCTGGATGCGGCGGGCGACCTCGATCAACAATTTGTCGCCGACCGCATGGCCGAACACGTCGTTGACTTCCTTCAGCCCGTCGAGGTCGACCGACAGCACCGCGAATTCCTCGTCGGTGCCGGCGCAGGCCTCGATCATCTGCGCCAACGCCTGCAGGAACGCGGCGCGGTTCGGCAAATCGGTCAAGCCGTCGTGATAGGCCATATGCGCCATCCGCGACTTGGTCTGGCGGCGGTCGGTGACGTCTTCGTGGGTCTTGATCAGATATTG
>CAVOTZ010000039.1:0-46523 GCA_963699465.1 uncultured Alphaproteobacteria bacterium | reverse complement strand
TGAAGAAAATGGTCTCCCTGTTTCTGGCCCTGGTTCTCGCGCTGGGCGTTTTTGCGCGAGCGCGGGCGCAGCCCCGCGACGGCGGGCGGTGGCAAACGCGCGTCGCAGTGCCGCGTCCGTCGAGCTATCTCAGGAACAACGACCAGATCCGCGCCCTGCTCAGGCCCGCAGTGGCTGCTGCCGCCGCGGCCACCGTCCGCGTCCTGGGTGACGGCCGCGCGGTGGCCTTGGGAACGATCGTGGCTGCCGACGGACTAATCGTGACCAAGGCCAGCCAGTTGACGGCGAAATTGGAGTGCAAGTTAGCCGACGGTCGCACGCTGCCGGCGACCGTGGTGGGCCAGGACGAGGCGACCGATCTGGCCCTCTGCCGTGGACGCCAAAAATCTGACTCCCATTGTCTGGGCCGGCGAGCCTGCCGCGCCGGGGAGCCTTGCCGCGGCCACCGCACCGGCCAGGGTCCCACGACGATCGGCGTGATCAGCGACGTTGCGCAAGCGGCGCCCGGCCCCACACGCGGCAACCGGCAACACGGCTGGTTGGGGATCAGCCTGGGTACCAGCGGCATCGCCGAGGTTGAAAGCGTGTCGCCGGACAGTGCCGGAGCGAAGGCCGGGATCAAGACCGGCGATCAAATCCAACGGCTGGACGGCCAGGACATTCATACGGGCGAGCAACTCATCGAGACCCTGAGCAAGATGCCCCCGAACAAGAAAGTGGCGCTGTTGGTGAGCCGCAAAGACCAGCAACTGGCACTGGAAGCGACGCTGGGCAGATCGCCCGGCCGCATACCGCAGGACAATTGGGGCGGCGGGCCGTTCAGCGACCGCCGCTGGGGATTTGCCGCGGTGATTCCCCACGATCTGGCGATCGCCCCCACGGATTGCGGCGGCCCGCTGGTCGACATCGACGGGCGCTGCCAGGGCGTGAACATCGCGCGTGCCCTGCGCGTGGCCAATTATGCCCTGCCACCGCGCGAGGTGCAACAAGCGATCGAGCGAATCCGGGCCGCCGCGAAGAGCCAATGAGTTACCCGTTACCCCAAGGAAGAGAAATGAAAATTGTCCGCTTGTCCGCGTTCGTGTCCCTGGCCGCAGTGCCCGCATTGTGTGTCGTCCTGGCGTTTGACGCCTCCGTCCGACCGGCCCGCGCTGCCGAAGGTCTCTGGCAGACCGACTTCGAAGCGGCCCAGGCCCAGGCCCGGGCGGAAAAGAAGTATTTGCTGGTCGACTTTACCGGCTCGGACTGGTGCCCCTGGTGCATCAAACTGCGCGGGGAGGTTTTCGACAAGGCGCCCTTCAAGGCCGAGGCCCCCAAGCATTACGTCCTCGTGGAACTCGATTTCCCGCATGACACGGACCTGCCCGAGAAATTGGAAGAACAGAACGATAAACTTGCCAAGAAATACAAGATCAAAGGTTTTCCCACGGTTCTCCTCTTGGACGCGGACGACCGGGTCATCGCGCGGACCAGCTATCGAGAAGGCGGGGCCGAGAGTTATCTCAAGCACCTGGCCGAGCTTCCTGAGCTTGCTGCGAAAGTGGTGGAGTTGAAAGGCAAGCTCGCCAAGGCCCAGGGGCTAGATCGGGCCAAGCTGCTGGACCAAATCGTCGACGGCTACGAGAAGCTCGGCGACGAAGCGAAGGAGGTCGAGGAATGGAGTAAGGAGATTGTCACGCTGGACCCCGACAACAAGGCCGGCCTGAAGATCAAGTACGAGTTCTCGGGGGCCATTGCACAGGCCCACAATCTCTTGCAGAAGAGAAAAGTCGCCGCGGCTGCGGAACTGGTCGACAAGGAACTGGCGTTGCCGGGTGTTCCGGGCGAACTGCGGCAGCAAGGCTATTTATTCAAGCTCCAGATGGCCATCGCGGAAAAGAAGCTCGGCGACGTTATGGCCGCGCTCAAACTGGCAAAGGAAGCCGCGCCGCAAAGCGAGAAGGCCAAGGAGATTGGCGACATGATTCGGGAGTTCAGCAAGATGGGCGAGGCCAAGGAAGCGGCTGCCGGACTTGAGGCCGGGCTTGACAAGGCCGAGGGCCTGGATCGCGCCAAACTGTTGGACAAATTGCTGGACACCCAGCAGAAGTTCGCCGCTATCGATCCGCAGGCCGACAGCAAAAACAAGAAGTGGACCCGGGAAATCGTTGCCCTGGACCCCGAGAACAAGGTTGGCTTGAAGAAGAAATATGAGTGCAAGGCCATCCTCATCGAGGTCCAAGAGCTTCTTCGCGCACGGCAGGGTGACGAAGCGGTTGCCGCTTTGGAACGTGCCTTGGAAATCAAGGATCTTTCCGGCGAAGACGCCCAGGCGGTGAAATTTGTGAAAGCCCAGATATGCTTCGCGCAGGAGGATAACGACCAAGGCGTGACATTTTTGAAGCAGGCCCTGGCGGCGGCGCCCGCCGGGCATTATGCCCCGACGATCAAGGCGCAGTTGGCACACTTTCGCAAAATGAAGAGGCAGGCCGCGAGGGAGGCCGCCGGCGATTAGACCATGTCGGTATACGATCCGGCCAGGAGGTCTTTGGGACTGATGGCGAACTGCGCCATGAGTTTTTCCAATTGGTCGCGGCCGGTCGATTCGTCGATCTCTGCGGAGAGCACGGCCTCGAACTCGAGGAACTGGCCCAGGCCCTCCACGCCGTCCAGGTGGATCCGCACGTTGTGCCATAGGTAGATCTCGCGCCGCTTGCGGACCACGTTGACGATGCCCATGGCGGCCCGCAGCGCAGCGATGAGCGCGTCCGGCTGGGGGACCGCCACGATGTGGTAATCGCTGGCCTTGGGCCGCGGGTCCGAGGGCCGTACGTACCAGATCAACTGGGCGGTCTGCCCGCCGATCTGCCGCAGCTTCAGCCGGCCGTTGGTGCAGCGAAAGTACGTATCGATCTGGTCCTGGATGCCCAGTTGCTGGGTGGCCAGCGCCTCGGCCACGCGCCGCGCGGCCGGCAGATCGTTCAGACGGGCTTTGAGTTCGATGTTGCGCATGGCGAGTCCCTGAAAATTCGAAGTACGAATTCGGAAATAAATTCAAAAACAGGAAGTTAGCCACGGATGAAACACGGATGCGCATCCGTGTTCCATCCGTGGCTGAATTTGGGTTCGGATTTCGATATTCGGATTTCGGGTTTTATCTGAGTGGGGCCGTGTCCAGCACGCTTACGTGCCGCGCGATGACGTGAGTTGCCCTCTGTTCCGGCATGTATCCGCGAATGCCGTTGATGCCCACCTGGCGGCCGACGTAGCTCCGCAAGTTCACGCCGGGCGCCGGCGAGACGTAGCAGCGGATGCTGCCGGAGGCATCGAGGATTGCATATTGCGGGCCGCCCGGCTTGGGATCGGGCACGCGGATCAACTGGCCTTTGGCGTCGAAGCGGCCGTCCGTATCGACGAGCGGCAGGGGATTCATGAGTGGCTGGTCCAGACGGGCTAGTTCCGGCCGGACTGCGGCTAGGGCCTGCTTGCGGCGTTTGATGTCTTCGAAGCGCGCGATCTTGCTCACCAGCATCCGCGCGCGGCCTTGGTCCAGGGCGGTCTCCGCCTGGTTGAAGAGCGTTTCGGCCCGCTCGCGCAGTTCGCGCAGCTCCCAGAAGCTCGGGTCTTCCACCACCATGGCGGAAAGGTCCAGGTCGATCTGGTCGAGTTGTTTCTGGTACCGCCCCGTTCCGTTCCGCCGCGAACCATAATCGCCCGGCAAGCGGCCGACGGCGCGGCCGGTCAGATCGACGGTCCCGCCAGGCGCGGTCCGCCGCAGGCCGTCGCGATCATAATCCGGATCGACAAAGCGGCCGGAGACCCAGCGAAATTCGCCCGCCGGCGGCGCGATCTTGTACCAAGCCCGCGACCCATTGTCGTCGTTGCGGCCGTTGCGGCGCGGTTCGAGCACCTCCACGGTCTCGCCCTTATGCAGGCGGACCTGGATCACGTCGCGGGTATCGCTCATGCGGCTGCCGACCCGGGCCGCGACGCGCTCGTCGGTCACAGTGGCCAGGTTATTTCCGTCGAGTTGCAGGTGCCGGCTGGAGACCCAGGAGAAGCTGTCCTTGGGGGGACGGATGGCGAACCAGCCGCCCGGGTCATGGCGATAGACCTCGACCTCGGTACCCACTTTGAGCTTGTCGGTGGGGTAGTAGTTGTCACCCGGCCCGCTACGGACATACACGTCGTCGGCCGTCACATAAGCCTTGTAGGGAAAGGCCTGTTCCGCCGCCGATCGCGCGTACGCGGTACACGTGGCGGCCATGATCGTGCAAGCAAGCAGTGCAAGAGACCCGCGCATGGCGATGCCTCCCAAGAAATGGTTTGATAAGGAATCCGGCAGGAGGCTTGTACTGAAAAACGCCGCCGGGGGCAAGGGCAGATTGGTGTGAAAAAAAGATTCCCTATATTGTTCGCGAGGGAAAATGACACCTTTTCCGCCGCGCCCATCGAAATCCGAAGCGTAAGCGAGGCAACAGATTAGGTTCCTCGCTTACGCTTCGGGTTTCGATCATTTTCGCCCGCAAACAGTATAGCACCAAAGTTAGGTGATCAGGAATCTCCTGCCCTAGATTCTTTCAGGGTAAGTCTGGTAACATAGCTGTAGTCTGCGGGTGGTCGAAAACAAGTGCAGCGGCCCTGCGATTCTCACGGTTGAGGCTCGTTTGTCATGTCCAATTCTTTGTCCAATGCGGGCAAGACGCTCGTGGTCGTGGCCACGTATAACGAAATCGAGAACCTCCCCTCGTTGGTGGACGAGGTTTTCCGCTATCTGCCCGCGGCCGATCTGCTAGTGGTCGATGACCATTCGCCCGATGGCACGGGCCAGTGGTGCGACGCCCGGGCAGCCGAAGACCCACGCGTCCACTGCCTGCACCGCGCGGGAAAGCTGGGCCTGGGAACGGCCCTCATCGCGGCCATGAAATACGCCCTGGCCAACGGCTATGCCTGCGTGTTGACGATGGATGCCGACTTCAGCCATCCGCCCAAGTGCCTGCCGGCGATGCTGGCCGGCATGAATCCTGCGGACGGGCCGGCCGTCGACGTAATGATCGGCTCGCGTTACATTCCCGGCGGTGGCGTCGAGGGCTGGCCGCTGAAACGGCATTTCATGAGCCGCGGCGTGAACTGCTATGCCCGCTGGTTCCTGGGCCTCAAGCCCAAGGATTGCAGCGGCAACTACCGCTGCTACCGCACCGAAATCCTGGCCAAGCTGGACTTCGATCGCGTCCGCAGCCGGGGCTACTCCTTGCAGGAAGAAATCCTCTGGCACTTAAAACGCGTGGGGGCGCGCTTCGGCGAAACGCCGATCGTGTTCGTCGATCGCCAGCGGGGCCAATCCAAGATCGACATGAAGGAAGCCGTCAACGCCCTGCGGATCATCTTCTCGCTGGGCCTGCGGAACCTGTTCGGACAATAGATGACTACAAACGATACGATTGATGTTCTTGGCTTAGGTTGCACGGCGGTCGACGATCTGCTGTATCTCGACGCCTACCCGGCGGCCGACAGCAAAGCGCCCGTTCGCGACCGGCAACGGCAGTGCGGCGGATTGACGCTCACGGCCCTGGTGGCAGCCGCTCGGCTGGGTTGCCGCTGCGCCTACACAGGCATGCTGGGCGACGACGAGCTATCGCAGTTCGTCGTGCGGCGATTGGTGGAGGAAGGCATCGACGTGGCCCACGTCTGTCCCCGCCCCGACGCGCGGCCCGTCCGATCGACGATCATCGTCGACCGCGGCCGGCGGACGCGGACGATCCTCTTCGAGGTGGGAAAGACGCTCGGGGCCGATACAAACTGGCCGCCGGAGGAATTGATTCGCCACGCACGCGTGTTGCTGGTGGACCAGTTTGGCGCGGAAGGGATGATCCGGGCCGCGCGGATCGCCCGCGCTGCAGGTCCCTGTCGTGGCCGATTTCGAAAGTGCGGACGATCCGCGGTTTCCGGCGTTGATGGCCCTCGTGGATCATCTCATTCTCTCCCGCGATTTCGCCATCAAGCTAACGGGGACCAGCGATGCGCCGGCCGCTGCTCGGGCGCTCTGGACGCCACAACGCCAAGTGGTGGCGGTGACTTGCGGCAGCGAAGGCTGCTGGTATATTAGTCAACAAGCGGCAACGCCCTGTCATCAGCCGGCGCTGGCCGTCGACGTTGTGGACACTACCGGCTGCGGCGACGTGTTTCACGGCGCGTATGCCGCGGCGCTGGTCCACGGATACGAAATTCCGGCGGCCCTGCGGTTTGCCGCGGTAGCCGCTGGCCTAAAGACCACCTGTCCGGGCGGCCAGGCGGGTATCCCCTGCCGCGCGGCGGTTGAAGCCAAAATGTAATACTGCATCGAAGATACATCATCAATCCCAGGAATAGGAAATGAACACCGGAAAGCTCGTACGGATCAATCGCACTCTTCTCCCATCCATCCGGACGGATTTGTTCCGTGGCGGTGGACCATTTTATCGGCTACTGGCAGGGATTGCCGCCCGGACTGCGGCATATCGGCGACGACGCTGGCGGCGGTGGCCTCCGCGCATCCCGACGCGGTGACGATGCAGAAGGGCATCGCGGCCTCGGCTGTGGCAGCCCTATGCCGGCCGCATCCCCTTGATCCTGCAAAGCACGGCGGCCCGGCCCGACGATACGGCCCGCGAGCAGATCGCCGATCCGGAGGACGCCGTGCGATTGGGGGCCGACGGCTTTGCCGTGGCGGCCTTCGTCCGCGGCGCGACCGAAGCGGCCTACGTGCGGACTGTGGCCGATTGCGTGCGGCAGGCCGTGCGGTTCGAGATGCCGGTGATCTGCCACATCTACCCGCGCGATTCCGAGCGGCAAGATCTCCTTCACGCCCGAGGACATTGCCTGGGCGGTGCGGTGCGCCGTGGAGGTGGGCGTGGACGTGGTGAAAACGCCCTACTGCGGCGACGTGCAGGCCTATGCGCAGATCGTGGCCGATTGTCCCGTGCCGCTGGTCGCTGCCGGTGGTCCGCAGGCCGACACGCTCCGCGCGGCGCTGGAAATGGCCGCCCAAGTGGTGTGCAGCGGCGCTCGCGGGGCTGTTATCGGCAGAAACATCTGGGGCTTTGAGCAGATCGCCGCGGCCGTGCAGGCCTTCAAAGCGGTGATTCACGACGGCAAGTCGCCCGGACGAGAGCAACTGTACAACTAGGCGGGGTGAACTAGTTGATGAGTGACGTACATCGAACAACCCTTAACGGAGATACACGAAGGCGATATGACGAGACCTATTACTTTATGTGCAGGCCAATGGGCCGACCTGCCGCTGGAAACGCTGGCGGCCAAGGCCAAGGATTTCGGCTTCGACGGACTCGAACTCTGCTGCAACGGCGACCACTTCGAGGTCGCCAAGGCGATGTCCGATCCCGGCTACTGCGAGCGTCAGCGGCAGACGCTGGCCAAGTACGGCCTGCAGATGTTCTCGCTCAGCAATCACCTGGTCGGCCAGGCCATTTTGGATCCGGTCGACTTGCGCCATAAGGCGATCCTGCCGGAGCACGTCTGGGGCGACGGCGATCCGGCCGGCGTGCAGCGCCAGGGCCGCCGAGGAGCTGAAGAACACCGCCCGGGCGGCCAAGAAGCTGGGCCTGCACGTCGTCAACGGCTTTACCGGTTCGAGCATCTGGCACCTGCTCTACTCGTTCCCGCCCGTCCCGCCGGCGATGATC
The DNA here is from genome assembly GCA_963699465.1 of uncultured Alphaproteobacteria bacterium. GTDB lineage: Bacteria > Pseudomonadota > Alphaproteobacteria > Rhizobiales > Xanthobacteraceae > Bradyrhizobium. The sequence goes on along the minus strand of CAVOTZ010000039.1, from coordinate 38,862 downwards.
GACGCCGGGTTCGCACTGCTGGCCGAGCGGTTCCACCCGATCCTCGACGTGTTTGCCGAGTGCGACGTGAAGTTCGCCCTGGAAGTCCATCCCACGGAAATCGCCTTCGACATCCACACGGCCGAACGGGCCCTGGCGGCGCTGGACCACCGGCCTGAGTTCGGCTTCAATTTCGATCCCAGCCACCTGATCTGGCAGGGGATCGATCCGGCCAAGTTCATTCGCAAGTTCCCCGATCGGATCTTCCACGTTCACATGAAGGACGCGATCGGTCACGCTGGACGGCATCAACGGCATCCTGGCCAGCCACTTGAATTTCGGCGACCCGCGTCGCGGCTGGGATTTCCGCTCGCTGGGCCGGGGCGGCGTGAATTTCGAGGCCATCATCCGCGCCTGAACGACATCGGCTACAGCGGCCCCTTGTCGGTCGAGTGGGAAGACAGCGGCATGGAGCGGGAGCGCGGCGCCCGCGGAGGCCTGCGAGTACGTCCGCCGGCTCGACTTCGAGCCCAGCCGCGTCGCCTTCGACGCGGCCTTCGAAAAGTCGTGCCTCCAATGAAGGCGTAGGGTAGAACCAGGTTGCGTAGCAATCGCAGACCCACCATTCCTTGCTTTGGTGGAGCCTGCGGCCGCGGTCAATCGTTGTTTGCGGAGGTTTGGCCGTGATTCGAGTTGATCTCCTTTCGCGATCGGCCCGCCACGGCTCCCGCGACCTTGTCCCACCCTACGGCCTTCGATAAGCCCGCCTGAAACAGAACCGAAAGGAATATCGATAATGAGTTCAGATCATCGAGCTTTGGCGAAAGAACTGGAAGAGGCATTGGCCGAATTGCCCATGTTCGACGCCCATACGCACCTGGTGGGCGGCCATCTCGGCGCCCGCGGGCTGCACGACATCCTGCTCTATCACATGGTCGTCAGCGACCTCTACGGGGCCGGATGCCCGAGCGGCGCGCGATTGACGCAGTATCCCGGCTGGCCGACGCAGGAGGAGGCCCAGCAGCGATTGACGGAAGCCATCCCTATCTCCGCTATACGCGGAACACCGGTTGTTCGTGGGGCCTGCGATTGATCCTTCGGACCTCTACGATTGGCATGAGCCGGTCACCCTGGACAATTGGCGGCGGTTGGACGGGCTGATCCGCGAACGGGCCGACGACCGCGGCTGGTGGTATTCGGTCCTGGATCGGCTCAACATCCGGCGGACCTGCACGGAGAGCGCGCGGCGCGGCCAGGGCGAAGACGACGCCCGCTCTGCAGTATTCGATCGAGTGGTGCTTCTTCACGCGCTGCCAATGGGGCGAATTCGACACGGCGCTGTATGAATTGGAGCGGGCCTGGGGCCGCTCGCCGGAGTTCGCCACGCCCATCGGCGGCGGCCAGCGCCCGCCCACCGACCGCACCATCCGCACTTTGGACGATGTCCATGCCGCCGTGGACCACTACGTCGACAACATCCCCTACGATCTGGTCATTTCCACCGCCGCGGGCATCTCCACCGACATCGATTTCCGCCCGGTCAGCGATGCCGAGATGGACTGCGGCCTTGTCGCGGCGGGCAGAGGCCGGCCCGGCGGAACGCGACATCTATGCGTCGTATATCAACGAGGCGTTCCTGACCGCTTTGGAGAAACATGCCGACACGGATCGTCTACCAGTTCAGCCTGGGGGCCGAACCGCTGCCCTTTGAAACCGGCAGCCGCCTGGGGCAGCGAACCATCGGGCAGTTGGCGGAAATGATCGCCCGGCACCCCGAGCTGCGGTTCCAGTGTTTCGTCTCCAGCCGCCACGCCAACCAGTCGCTCTGCACCCTGGCGCGGGAGCTGCCCAACTTCAGCCTGGCCGGCTACTGGTGGCACAATTTCTTTCCGGACATCATCCGCCAGGTTATCGCCGAGCGGCTGGACATGCTGCCGGTCAACAAGCAAGTGGGGTTCTTTTCCGACGCCTATTGCGTGGAATGGGCGTACGGAAAAGCCGTCTTGGTGCGGAAACAACTGGCCCGGGTCTTGGCCGACAAGATCCGAGCAAGGGCAATATACGCGCGATGACGCCCTGGCGATCGCCAAGGCGATTCTCTTCGAGACGCCGCAGTCTTTGCTGGGCATGGTTCCCAAGGCCGCAGTATTACCGCGGCAAGCAAGTTGATCAATTGTAACCCGAAGCGTAAGCAAGGATGCGTCGCTTACGCTTCGGGTTGCTATGAGTGTTTTCATGCCGGGGTAATAAAATGACGGAAACGCTGGTTGCAGAATTCCTGCAAGAGACGATAGGGACTGCTCGAACGGCTCGATCAGGCGGCGATCGCCCGGGCCGCGCGAGCTGTTGTTGGACTGCTATCGCCGCAGAGGGCGGGTCTTTACGGCCGGCAACGGCGGTTCGGCCTCCACGGCGCAGCACTTCGCCTGCGACCTGGCCAAGTTCGTCATTCCCGACGGCGAGCGGCCGTTCGACGTCCGCTGCCTGACCGACAACGTCTCGCTCTACACGGCCTGGGCCAACGACGCCGCCCGCGAAGACGTGTTCGTCAACCAGATGCGCGGGCTCTTGCAGCCGGGCGACGTGGTGATCCTCATCTCGGTACACGGCGGCAAGGGGTTTTCCGGCGACCTGGTCCAGGCCGTGCGCTATGCCCATGAGGTCGGCGCGGAACGATCTCCCTGGTGGGATTCGACGGCGGGTTGCTGCACCAGGAATCGACCTGTTCGATTCTCGTGCCGGTGGAATCGACGCCGCAAACCGAGGCGATCCACCTGGTCATCGAGCATCTGCTGATGGACCTGCTGAAAGCGCGTCTGGCCGCCGCCGCGGGTTCGTATTAGAATGTATCCGGCACACTCCGTGTGCCGTTGTCGACGGCACACGGAGTGTGCCGGATACATTGAGACCATCATGCTTGACGATACGATTTTCCGCGGCAGCCGGTTGTGCGTGGTAGGGAGCATCTGCCGCGACGTGAAAACAGCTCCGATCGAGGCCGCGGAGAGCCTGCTGCGCGACGGCGAGACACCCACGGCGTTCATTACTGGAAACCATCGGCGGCGGCGGCGCCAATAGCGCGTTGTTTGCCGCCGGGCTGGGCGCGGAAACGCGGCTTTGCCGGCAAACTGGGCGCCGATGCCCTGGGCGATAGACTCGAGCAGACCCTGCGGGATCGGGGCGTCGCGACGTTCATCCGCCGACCATCAGCTGGAGCGGATACGCACAGGAGACTATCGAACAACACCTTTCGAAGCGCGGCAATCCGAGCCGCGCGATGACGACCGGGAAAGCTACGTTCCGCTCTATCTCTCGGACAGTGACGGCGAGCCACAACCGGACGAATACATCTCGCCTTCGGTACCAAGCCGGCGACGCCTGTCGATTTCGTCGCGCGTCCTCGCGGTTGTTTGCATGGCCGCCGCGGCAGCCGTCCTGTTCGCGCTGTTTTCTTCCGATGCGATGCGCGACTTCATCAACGTCAAGCCGTCGATGGCGGGCGTCGCCAGTATTTTTCCGGCGCCTTCCGAAGCCGCTCCGTCCACCGCACCGGTGCCGGCCGCTTCATCGAAAGACCCTGCCCGGCTGGCGTCGCCGGCCAACAGGGCGCCCGGTGCGCCCGTTATCGCGATGGCCAACGTCGCTCCGACGCGCGAGGATATGAGGAACGCCTATCAGAGCGCGTTGCAGGGCCAGGCGCCGGCGGCGACGACCGCCTTGGCGGGGCCCCAAGTCCAAAACCAGGCCCAAATCCAAACCCCGGTCAGCCCGCCCCATCGCATCGATCCCGATGAAGTCGCCGTCGCGTTGAAGCGCGCCGACACCTTGATCATGGGTCGAGATATCGCCGCGGCGCGCCTCGTGTTGCAGCGCGTGGCCAATGATGGAGACGCGCAGGCCGCGGTGATGCTCGCCGAAACCTACGATCCCGAGTTTCTGGAAAGGCTCGGCGCCTACGGCATGGCGTCTGACATCGCGCTGGCGCGGCAGTGGTACGAGACCGCCGCGAGGCTCGGATCGGCCGACGCCGGCCAGCGGCTCGCCGTGCTCGCAACCACGAACCGCTGACCAGCCAAATCCGTCTGCGCTCAGGCGGTGGCCGGCCGATGCGCGCGCAGGAAGGAATGGATCTGGCGCACCGCCAAGGGAATCCGCTCCTTCGGCTCTTTCCACGGGAACATGCTGACCTCGGCCTTCGGCGCGAGCATCGCGGCTTCCATCGCGACGGCGTAAGGATGCGCCGGGATATCGTCCGGCAGGATCAGTACCGGCGTCTGGCAATTGCGCACGAAATCGCGCGTCACGGTGAAGACGAAATCGGGGTTGGTGCGGTACATCCGGGTCAGGAATTTGTCGACCGTCTCCATCGTGATCTCGGGCCGGCGCTTGACCAGTTCCGGGCCCCAGCCCTTCATGTTGCCTTCGTAGAACAGGTCGCGCGCCTCGGGACGCGATCCGCTGGGCTGCGCCGAGCACGGCCGCGACGACGCGATCGGGCGCGCGCTTCAGGAGATTCCAGATGAACGGACCGCCGATGCAGAAGCCCATCACCATGAACTTGTCGATGCCGAGATGGTCCATCAGGCCGAGATGGTCGTCGGTGTAGGAATCCCAGGGACGGTCGATCTCCAGCGGCCCCGAGGACCGGCCGCCATTGGCGTTGCGCAGGTCGGAGGCGATGCAGCGGTACTCGGCCTTGAACTCCGCGATCGGATCGAACGGCGCGCTTTCGCTGGTGAACCCCGCGATCGTCGAGTTCAATCCGCCGCCGGCGATCAGCAGCAGCGGGAAGCCGGCGCCGGCCTCCTCGAAGTGGATGCGAACGTCGCCTTTTTCGTACATGCTCATGGCAGATCCTCCCTGCCCGGCCTGCTGGGCAAACACGCGCGGCGCGGCAGCCATGGCCGTCGCCGCGGCACCTGTCGCCAGTATGGTGCGTCTGACCGGATCCATCATCGGCGCCTCCCGGGACATTTTTTTGCCGTCACTCGTCATCGAACTCGCCGGCCCGAAGTGCCGAACGCCCGCGTCAATGACCTTTGTTGGCGGCCTTCTAGCACAGGATCGCGCGGCGATGAAGGTCCGAACGCTTGCGCAAGGTTGCCTTGCGGGAGCGCGCCGAACAACAGATGACGAAAACCTCGAACTTTCTGCTCCGCTGCGACTACTCATAGGGAGCCGCACGCCGCTCGGACATCGCGGGGGAGAAGCCGTGGTCGTAGCCGAAGCCGCTGATATGCCGGGCTGGACCCCTGCTCTGGTTTCTCGCAACTTGCTCGCCTTCGCCGGCAACCTGCTGCAAATCTACGGCGTCGTGGTTTGGGGCTGGGACATGTTCCAGATCCTGATGCTGTACTGGATGGAAACCGCCGTGATCGGCTTCTGGGCGCTGTTGCGGCTGGCGGTCCTGCCGGAAGGGCTGCTCGGCGAGATGACGGTCAATGGCCGCGTGGTCGCCGCGACCAACCGCCTGCTGCTGCAGATGTTCGTGCCCTTTGTCGTAATCAGCATGGCCGCGCATCTGTTGTTGCTGTGGGTGATGTTCTCCAGCACCAGCGGCGCCGGTGTCCATGGCCCGGCAAGTTTCGCGTCCAAATTCATCATCGCCTCCGGCGCCTGGCAGCCGCTGCTGTTCACCTGGCTCGCCGGCGCCGTCGGCTTCTATCAAAGCCCGAAACGAAACGGTTTTACGCGCGCGATACCGTCGTTGCCGCAGCAGTCGATCGCCGACGCCCCGAACCGGCATGGCGATGGCGTCGGCCCCGCGATCGGCGGCACGCTCGGGCGCATCGTGATGCTGCAGGTCGCGACCATCATCGGCGGGATGCTGGCGCGAAGCTATGGGACCACCGCGCCCTGGCTGATCCTGATCGGGCTGAAAACCCTGACCGACACTCAGCGCCCGGATCGCAAGACGGCCGCGCAGTGACGCCTCGCTGGTTTGGAACGGCGCGGTTTATTCTTCCGGCGCGTTCTCGATCGGATCGAACCGGTCGGCCTCGAGGCCGAGCAAATTCCAGGATTGCAGCATGTGCGGCGGCAGCGGCGCGGTGGCGTCGATCACGCCGCCGCGCGGATGCGGGATCACGATCCGGCGCGCCAGCAAATGCAGCCGCTTCTGCAGGCCGCCCGGCAATTGCCAGTTTTCCTTATTGAAATATTTGGGATCGCCGACGATGGCGTGATCGATATGCGCCATATGCGCGCGCAATTGATGGGTGCGGCCGGTGACCGGCTTCAGCGACACCCAGGCGAGTTTCTGCGCCGAGGTCTCCACCACGGCGTAATAGGTCACCGCATGGCTGGCGCCCTCGTCGCCATGCGCCGCGATCCGCATGATGGTGTCGTCCTCGCTCTCTTCCTTGGCGAGATAGGTCGAGATGCGGCCCTGTTTCGGCTTCGGCACGCCCGCGACCAGCGCCCAGTAGATCTTGCGCGCGGAGCGATGGCGGAACGATCCGGTCAGCGCGGTCGCGGCAAACCGGGTTTTGGCGATCAGCAGGCAGCCGGCGGTCTCCTTGTCGAGCCGGTGCACCAGCCGCGGCTTCTGTCCCTTGGCGTCGCGCATCACTTCCAGCATGTCGTCGACATTGCGGCGTGATGCCGGAACCGCCCTGCACCGCAAGCCCGGCCGGCTTGTTCAGCACCATGACGTCGGCATCCTCGTACAGGATCATGTCCTTGAGCGCATGCAAGCGTCTTGTTCTCGGCTTCCGACAGATGGCCGGCGACCTTCGGCGTATCGAGCTTGAGCGGCGGAATCCGGATGCTCTGGCCTTCCTCGATCCGGTCCTTGCTGTCGGCGCGCTTGCCGTTGACGCGCAGCTCGCCCTTCCGGACGATGCGCTGGATGTGGGAGAACGACAGGCCGGGAAAGCGCGCCTCGAGAAAGCGGTCGACCCGCATGTTGTTCTCGTCCGCCGTCACCACCACGGTCTGGACTTTGGTCGGCAATGGCGGCGGCTCGACAACGATCTTTTCGGGCTCGGGAAAGAAAGGCTGCGGCCGCGGCGCGCGCGGCGCGGCGGCGCAAAACGCGGCGCGGGCTTGCCGCCCGGACGATGCGACTTCGACTGCGGACGCTCCGCCGGCGAGCCCCGGTACGGGCGCGCGCCCTTGGGGCGGTCGCCTGCGGGGTCGCAGTGGTCTCTTGACGCGACGGCTCATGATTTGGGGGCTCCGGATAAGGCCGTTGGGTAGCCCAAAAGCAGCTGAGCGTCACGGTGAAATCGCGCCCCGGCTAGCCCCGCTCCTGGCGCAGCTTGGCCCAGTAATCCAGCCGCTTGCGGATTTCGCGCTCAAAACCGCGGTCGGGCGGATCGTAGAAGGTCTGCCGCCCCAGCGCTTCCGGAAAATAGTCCTGGCCGGAAAACGCATCCGGCGCGTCGTGGTCATACTCATAGCCAGAGCCGTAGCCCTCCGACTTCATCAGCCTGGTCGGCGAATTCAGCACGTGCTTGGGCGGCAGCAGCGAACCGCCCTCCTTGGCGGCGCGCATCGCCGCGCCAAACGCCTTGTAGGCGGCATTCGATTTCGGCGCGGTGGCGAGATAGATCACGGCCTGCGCGATCGCCAGTTCGCCTTCGGGAGAGCCGAGGAAATCATAGGCGTCCTTGGCCGCGTTGCAGATCACCAGCGCCTGCGGGTCGGCGAGGCCAATATCCTCGACCGCCATGCGCACCACCCGCCGCGCCAGGAACAGCGGATCCTCGCCGGAATCCATCATCCGCGCCAGATAATACAGCGCCGCATCCGGATCGGAGCCGCGCACCGATTTATGCAGCGCCGAGATCAGATTGTAATGGCCGTCGGCCGATTTGTCGTAGATCGGCGCGCGGCGCTGCAGGATGTCCTGCAACTGCGCGGCATTGAAGGTTTCGTCCTCGCGCGCGGCGCGCCAGACCTCTTCGGCCAAGGTCAGCGCGGCACGGCCGTCGCCATCGGCCATCCGCACCAGCACCTGACGCGCTTCCGCATCGAGCGGCAATTTCCGGCCCTCGACGACTTCCGCATGCGCGAACAGTTTTTCGACCGCGGCCGGATCGAGCGAATGGAACACCAGCACGCGCGCCCGCGACAACAAAGCGGCGTTGAGCTCGAACGACGGATTTTCGGTGGTCGCGCCGACCAGCACCACGGTGCCGTCTTCCATGACGGGCAGAAACGAATCCTGCTGCGCGCGGTTGAAGCGATGCACCTCGTCGACGAACAGCAGCGTGCCCTTGCCGGTCTCGCGGCGGGCGCGCGCGGCATCGAACACCTTTTTCAGGTCGGCGACGCCGGAAAACACCGCCGAGATCTGCTCGAAATGCAGCTCGGTCGCATCCGCCAGCAGCCGCGCCACCGTGGTCTTGCCGGTGCCGGGCGGACCCCAGAACACCAGCGAGCCCAGCGTTCGCGTCGCCAGCATGCGGGTCAGCGCGCCGTCGGGACCCAAGATGTGATCCTGCCCCACCACGTCCGACAGTGCGCGCGGCCGTAACTTGTCGGGCAGCGGATGCGGCGCGTCCCGCTCCATGCCTGCGGCTGCGAACAAGGTTGGCGTCGGTTGGGGGCGTTTCGGGCTCATCCGCCGAGCGTGACGTTGATCTGCTGGCCGCCGCGTATCAGCGTGATGCGCCAGACCCGGGAGGATTCCCGCGTCGCCTTCTCGAGATCGCTGGTCTTGGCGATCTTCTGATTGTTGACGGCAAGGATGATGTCGCCCTTCTGGAAACCGACGCCGGCGGCGGTGGCGTCTTCCGCGATCTCGGTCACCACGACGCCTTCGGTATCGGCATCGAGATGCAGCTCGTCGGCGACCGCCGGCGAGATGTTGGAAACCTTGGCGCCCTGGAACGGCGAGCGCGAGGTCAGTACGATTTCGTTGCGCCCGCTGTCGGGCGCGGTTTCCAGCGCGATCGCGAGCTTCAGCGATTTTCCGGCGCGCTGCAGATCGATCTGCGCGGTGCCGCCGAGCGGACGGGTCGCGAAACGGTAATCGAATGCGTTGGGGTCATCGATCGCCTGCCCGTCGATCCCGACGATCAGGTCGGACACTTTCAGGCCCGCTCTCGCCGCCGGGCTGCCGGACACCACGCTGGAAACCAGCGCGCCGTTGGGAAGTTTCAGGCCGAGCGTCTCGGCGATCTCCGGCGTCACCGCCTGCAACCGCGCCCCTAACCACGGCCGCTTGACGGCGCTGCCGCCGCTCTTGGCGGAAGCGACGACGACGCGCACCATGTTGACGGGAATGGCAAAGCCGATGCCCTGCGAGCCGCCGGAGCGCGAGTAGATCGCGGTGTTGATGCCGGCGAGCTTGCCGTTCATGTCGACCAGCGCGCCGCCGGAATTGCCGGGATTGATCGGCGCATCGGTCTGGATGAAGAATTGATAGTCGGTAATGCCGACCTGGGTGCGCGCCAACGCCGAGATGATGCCGTGGGTCACGGTCTGGCCGACGCCGAACGGGTTGCCGATCGCCAGCACCACGTCGCCCACCATCAGTTCGTCGGAATTGTCGAAATCGAGCGTCGGGAATTTCTCGTGGACGTCCTTCAGCCTGAGCACCGCGAGATCGCTGCGCGGATCCTTCAGCACGATCTCGGCCTCGAATTCGCGCTTGTCCGACAGCGACACCTTGACCTGGTCGGCGCCTTCGATGACGTGGACATTGGTGACGACGAGGCCGGACGGGTCGACCATCACGCCCGACCCCAGCGCGCGCTGCATCTGCTCAGGCTGGTTGCCGGGAACCCCGAAGAAGCGGCGGAAGATCGGATCGTCCATCAGTGGGTTGCGATTCTGCACCACCTTGGTGGCGAAGACGTTGACGACCGCCGGCTGCACCCGCTGCACGATCGGCGCATAGGACAGCCTGAGTTCCGCCGGCGACGACGGTACGCGGCGATCCTGGGACATGGCAGGCGCCGTGGCGGCCAGCGCCAGTAACAGGAGCGTGACAAGACGAAGCGGATTCATGAAGGGATTCCCGGGAGATATGGTTGCGGGAATATAGACTTACCGGCTTCTGAAGAGAAGGGTCCGCAGGCCCCTTGCAATGGATAAGCGGCACTGTCGGTCGCGGTCCCCTGCCACCTCCGGCCGCCCGGCGGCGCCGCAATGACATGACGGCGGTCATCCCAGCCCCCGAGATCGCGACGTCTCGCCGCAGACCGTGACACGATTGCATCAGGAATTTTCTATCCCTCACAACGATAGATACCGAGAGAATAGTGTCTTTCAGGCGGGGTAAAAGCGCACGATGATTGGATGGTTTATCGCGTGCGACAACAACGGGGGGTACCATGTCCAGGAAAATGATGATGACGGCCGCCGCGATCGGGCTGGCCGGGATGCTGACATCTCAGGCGCAGGCGCAGTCCGCCGGCAACCAGGATGCCGAAATCGCGTTGCTGAAACAGCAGTTGCGGCTGATGGAGCAGAAACTCGACAAACTGGAAAAGCAGACCGCGGCCAATACCACCGCCACGGCCAAAACCAGTGAGAAGGTCGAGAAGGTGGAAGCCAAGAGCAACGCCAAGCCCGCTGCGAACGGCGGCGTGAAAGGCGCTGATCTCGCCAGCGCCAACGCGGCCTATCCGGTCAAGGAGCCGATCGCAGCCTCCGGCGTCGTGGTCACGATGCCGAACAACCGGCCCACGATCTGCACCGCGGACGGACAGAACTGCGTGGCCATTACCAGCCGCGTGATGTGGGACGTCGGCGGTTATGATTATCGCCCCAATTCGGCGGCAACCAGTCCGCAAAAGCTCGATGACGGCGAAAATCTCCGCCGCGCGCGCATCGGCGTGATCGGAAAATTCTTCAGCGACTGGAATTACGCGCTGGTCTACGATTTCGGTGGCTCTTCGGACGGCTTTGCCGGCACGGGAAGCACCGGCGCCGCGCCGGGCGCCGGCGGCGCGACGGTCGGATTCCTGCCGGGCGGAGCCGTGTCCGGCGTCGAGAACGCGTTTTTGAGCTACACCGGCATCAAGCCGTTCGGTGGCAAACTTGCGGTCGAAGGCGGCGTGATGGATATGCTCTACACGCTCGACGAAGTCCACCAGCTCGAATAACATCGTGTTCATGGAACGCGCTTCCTCCGGTATCATTGCGCAGAACATCGCGGCCGGCGATTTCCGCTCCGGCATCGGCGCGCGCTGGTTCAATGACACGCTCTGGATGGGGGCCTATGCCACGGGGCCAGCCACCGGCGCCATTCACTCTGCCTCGAGCCTGAACCCCAACGGTACCACCGAGCAAACCGGCGCCTTCGGCCGTATCGCGGGGCAGGTCATCAGCGGCAATGATTACTCCTTCCACCTCGGCGCCGAGGTGGAGTCGCTGATCCGGGCGCCGCGCGACGAGATTACAGGCGCGCAGACCCTGACATTGACCGACCGTCCGGAGTTGCGGATCGACCCGACGTCACTGATCTCGACCGGCGCGCTCGCGGGTGTATCGGGTGCGCAGGTCTATAGCGGCGAAGTCGCGGCAACCTATGGCCCGTTGTGGGTCCAGGGTGAATATTTCTGGTACAATGTCGATCGCAACAACAATCCGGTCCCACTGACGAGCGTGAAATTCGACGGCGGTTACGCTCAGGCCTCCTATGTGCTGACCGGCGAGAACCATAAATATTTGCCCGACTCCGCGTCCTACGGCGGCATCAAGCCCAACAATCCGTTCTCGCTGACGGACGGCGGCTGGGGCGCCTGGGAAATCGCGGGCCGGGTCAGCACCATGAACCTGAACGACCAACTCGCCACCGCGAACGGCGTCGCCGGCGGCCGGCAAACGGTCTATACGGCGGCCTTGAACTGGTACATCAACGGCAATGTCCGGTTGATGTTCGATTATCTCCACGGCACCGTCGCCAAGCAGATCAGCGCCGTCAACACCGGCGATGCCGGCTCGAAGTTCGATGCGTTCGCGATGCGTACCCAAGTGCAGTTCTCAGGCGGCGCTTCTTCTTCCTTCTTCCCTTGCGGGAGAAGGTGCCTTCGCCAAGCGGTCGCGCGAATGCGCGCCCGATGACAGGCTCCGCGAAGGCCGATGAGGGGTGGTCACGAGCGCAGTGCTTGAGGCCGCCCCTCACCCGTCTCGCATGTTCGATGCGAGCCACCCTCTCCCGCAAGGAGAGAGGCGAAGAAAGCGTAACCTCGCTCAACCCGGTTGCGATTTGACATGGACCGGCGCCAGATGCCTGATATCAGCCAATCCTCTGCAAACGGAGCCTTACGAAATGAAAGCCGTCGGCTACAAAAAATCACTTCCGGTCGATGCCGCGGAGGCCTTGTTCGATTTCGAGACCGCCAAACCCGAGCCGAAAGGCCGCGATATCCGCGTCGCGGTGAAGGCGGTTTCGGTCAATCCGGTCGATTACAAGGTGCGCAAGCGCGCCGCCCCGCCCGAGGGCGAGACCAAAATCCTCGGCTATGACGCCGCCGGCATCGTCGAGGCGATCGGCCCCGAGGTTTCGCTGTTCAAGCCCGGCGACGAGGTGTTTTACGCGGGCTCGATCCTGCGCCAGGGCACCAATTCCGAATTCCATCTGGTCGACGAGCGCATCGTCGGGCGCAAGCCGATCAGCCTGTCGTTTGCGCAGGCCGCGGCACTGCCGCTGACCTCGATCACGGCCTGGGAGTTGCTGTTCGACCGGCTCGGCGCCGTACCCGGCAAGAGCGTCGATCCGCGTACGCTCCTGATCACCGGCGGCGCCGGCGGGGTCGGCTCGATCCTGATCCAGCTGGCGCGCCGCTTGACCGGGCTAACCGTGGTTGCCACCGCGACCCGGCCGGAATCGCAGAAATGGTGCCTCGATCTCGGCGCCCATGCGGTGATCGACCACAACAAGCCGATGAAAGAGCAGATCGAGAAACTGAAGCTGCCGCCGGTGGCGCTGGTGGCGAGCCTGACCTTTACCGACCAGCACTACAAGGCGATCGCCGACTTGATGGCGCCGCAGGGCAAGTTCGGCCTGATCGACGATCCCCCGGAATTCAACGTCTCGGCCTTCAAGGGCAAAGCGATCTCGGTGCACTGGGAATCGATGTTCACCCGCTCCTCGTTCCAGACGCCTGATATGATCGGCCAGCACAATTTGCTCAACGACGTCAGCGACCTCCTCGACAAGGGCGTGCTGCGCACCACGCTCGACCAGACCTTTGGAACGATCAACGCCGCCAATCTCAAGCGCGCGCATGCGCTGCTGGAAAGCGGCAAGTCACGCGGCAAGATCGTGCTGGAGGGGTGGTAGGAGTTCGTTTTGTAGGGTGGGCAAAGGCGCGCACGTCGCGCCGTGCCCACCATGCGTGTCGTGGATGGATGGTCGGCACGCTTCGCTTTGCCCACCCTACGATCTCCAGAGACCGATCGCAGCCGCATGAGCCAACGGGTCGCGCGAATGCGCGCCCAATGACAGGCTCCACGATATGCGGGACCATCGCGTGACCCGGATATCGCAAGAGCTCATCCGGGCTACAAGGCTACAGCTTCACGCGATGGTCTGGACGATGCCGCCTTCGGCGCGAAGCGCCGCGCCGTTGGTGGCGGAGGCCTGTGGTCGAGGCGACATAGACCACCATGTTGGCGATCTCCTCGACGGTTGCAAAGCGCTGCAGCAGCGAGGTCGGGCGAACTGCTTGATGAAGCGTGAGGCCGCCTCCTCGACCGACTGGCCGCTTTGTTTGGCGAGGTCCTTGACGAAGGTCTCGACACCTTCCGACATAGTGGGTCCCGGCAGCACCGAATTGACGGTCACCGCGGTGCCGCGGGTCATTTCGGCAAGGCCGCGCGATACCGCGAGCTGTGCGGTCTTGGTGGTGCCGTAGTGGATCATTTCCTTGGGAATGTTGAGCGCGGATTTCGAGGAGATGAAGACGATGCGGCCCCAATTGCGCTTCAGCATATCCGGTAGATAGGCACGCGACAGCCGCACGCCCGACATCAGGTTGGTCTCGAAGAAGCGGCTCCAGTCCTCGTCGGGAATCTCGAAAAAATCCTTGGGCTCGAAAATCCCGGCATTGTTGATCAGGATATCGACTTCCGGCAGCGCTGCGATCAGCGCCTTGCAGCCGGCGGCGGTCGAAACGTCTGCCGCGATGCCGCTGACCTTGCTGCCGGGGACGGCCTTGGTAATCGCGGTCGTGGCCGCATCGACCCTGGCTTGCGCCCTGCCATTGACCACAACGGCGGCGCCGGCGCCTGCCAGGCCTTTGGCGATGGCGTGGCCGATGCCGGAGGTCGAACCCGTCACCAGTGCGGTTTTTCCGGAAAGATCGATTTTCATGGCGGAGAGCTCCAACGTTTGCTCCGCTGGATATCGGGTGCGATCGGCGAAACCGCAATCACCCGGCATCGACACACGATGCCCAATAAAAAAGCGGCGCACCAGGCGCCGCTCTTTCGAAATAGCTCGGGAAACGGGCTTACGCGGCGTCCGCGGCGGCCTGCTCCTGCACCGGGCCGGAATCCAGGCCCTTGGCGTCGACGTCGCGGTCGACGAATTCGATCACCGCCATCGGCGCGTTGTCGCCGTAGCGGAAGCCGGCCTTGATGATGCGGGTATAACCGCCCTGGCGATCCTTGTAGCGGGGCGCGAGCACGTCGAACAGTTTTCGGGTCTGGTCGAGGTCGCGCATTTCGCTGATCGCCTGGCGGCGCATCGAGAGGCCGCCCTTCTTGCCGAGCGTGACCAGCTTCTCGACGATCGGGCGCAATTCCTTGGCCTTCGGCAGCGTGGTGACGATCTGCTCGTGCTTGATCAGCGCCGCGCACATATTGGCGAACATCGCGCGGCGATGCTCGGCGGTGCGGTTGAGCTTGCGATGAACCTTGCCGTGACGCATTGATCTATTCCTTGAATTCTATCGTCGCGACGGTTCGTCGGACATGTTCTCAGGTGGGCTGCCTGCGTTCGCCCGAAATGGCGGCCGGGAAACCCGGCCGCCATGATGATTTCAGCTCAGTAGTGATCCTCGAAGCGCTTGGCCAGTTCGTCGATATTCTCCGGCGGCCATCCCGGCACTTCCATGCCGAGATGCAGACCCATCTGGGCCAGCACTTCCTTGATCTCGTTCAGCGACTTGCGGCCGAAGTTCGGGGTACGGAGCATTTCCGCTTCCGACTTCTGCACGAGGTCGCCGATGTAGACGATGTTGTCGTTCTTCAGGCAGTTCGCCGAACGCACCGACAATTCGAGCTCGTCGACCTTCTTGAGGAACGCCGGGTTGAACGCGAGATCGGGAATGATCTCCTGCGCCACTTCCTTGCGCGGCTCTTCGAAGTTGACGAACACGTTGAGCTGGTCCTGCAGGATGCGCGCGGCATAGGCCACCGAGTCATCCGGGCTGATCGCGCCGTTGGTCTCGATCGTCATGGTCAGCTTGTCGTAGTCGAGGATCTGGCCCTCGCGGGTATTCTCGACCTTGTAGGAAACCTTGCGCACGGGAGAGAACAGGCTGTCGACCGGAATCAGGCCGATCGGCGCGTCCTCGGGGCGGTTGCGCTCGGCGGCGACGTAGCCCTTGCCGGTGGCGACGGTGAATTCCATGCGGATCTCGGCGCCCTCGTCCAGCGTGCAGATCTGCAGGTCGGGATTGAGCACCACGACGTCGCCGACGGTCTGGATGTCACCGGCGGTGACGACGCCCGGACCCTGCTTCTTCACGACCATGCGCTTGGGGCCTTCGCCCTGCATCTTGATCGCGATGTCCTTGATGTTGAGCACGATGTCGGTGACGTCCTCGCGAACGCCCGCGATCGAGGAGAACTCGTGCAGCACGCCGTCGATGTGCACCGACTGCACGGCGGCGCCCTGCAGCGAGGATAAAAGGATGCGGCGCAGCGCGTTGCCGAGGGTCTGACCGAAACCGCGTTCCAGCGGCTCTGCGACCAGCGTCGCGAAACGGTTCGCGTCGTGGCCGGGGGTTACCTGGAGCTTGTTCGGCCGGATAAGTTCTTGCCAATTTTTCTGGATCGTCACTGTTTCACCCATGCGGCCAGCCATCTAAATCACTGGCGTTGGAGATCGCGGATCAGTCCGCGGATCGAAAATTTTCAAAACATCGCAGGCGGACGCGCCGCCCGCGATCGAACGTCAAACGCGCCGGCGCTTGCGCGGACGGCAACCATTGTGCGGGATCGTGGTCACGTCGCGGATCGAGGTGACGGTGAAGCCCGCGGCCTGCAGCGCGCGAAGCGCCGACTCACGGCCCGAACCCGGACCGGCAACCTCGACCTCCAGCGTGCGCATGCCGTGTTCCTGCGCCTTCTTGGAGACGTCTTCGGCCGCGACCTGCGCGGCATAGGGGGTCGACTTGCGCGAGCCCTTGAAGCCCATCGTGCCCGCTGACGACCAGGCGATGGTGTTGCCCTGCGCGTCGGTGATGGTGATGGTGGTGTTGTTGAACGACGAATTTACGTGCGCGATCCCCGAAGCGATGTTCTTGCGTTCACGACGGCGTACGCGGGTGGCATCCTTGCCCATTATCAACCTTTCCTGTGATCTCAAACGCCGCCGTAATGCCAGCGGCTACACCTAAGAGGCGAATGGTGAGTGGCGAATAGCGAATAGAACCATTCGCTACTCCCCATTCGCTATTCGCTAAACTATTTCTTCTTGCCGGCGATCGACTTGGCCGGACCCTTGCGCGTGCGCGCATTGGTGTGGGTGCGCTGGCCGCGCACCGGCAATCCGCGGCGATGACGCAGGCCGCGATAGCAACCGAGGTCCATCAGGCGCTTGATGTTCATGCCGGTCTCGCGGCGAAGGTCGCCTTCGACCATGTAGTCGCGGTCGATCACTTCGCGGATCTGCAGCACTTCCTGGTCGGACAGCTGCGACACACGACGGTCATCGGGAATCTTTACCTTCTCCAGGATATCGGCCGCGTTCTTCTGGCCGATGCCATGGATGTACTGAAGCGCGATCAGGACGCGCTTGTTGGTCGGGATATTCACGCCGGCAATACGGGCCACGGACTTCTCTCCTGTCGCCGATCCCTAGGGGATGGCTGTCTTTAGGTTATCTGGGACAAGTGTCCGCAAACGCGAACACGACGCCCTTCCCCTCGGGTTGCTTGGGGCCCGGCATCGTCTGGAACTATCCGACTTGGATACGGGCTTATTAAAGGATTCAACTTCGTTTCGTCAACCGTCTCTATGCTTTAGCTCGCCTTTTCGTGACCTTTTTGGCGGCTTTTCCACCCCGCTTGGCCGGCCGCCCCCTAGAACCCCTCGCCAGCCCCTTGGCAGCCTTTTTCGTGGGCTTCGACCCCGCCTTGGCGGCCTTCCGGGCGGCTTTGGCGGGCTTTTTGGCGGCTTTGCCGGCCGGCTTTGCCGTCTTGCTGGAGGCCTTTCGGGAGGCCGTTTTGGTGGATTTGGCAGTCGATTTGGCCGCCTTTTGGGTCGATTTGGCCTCGCCCGCGCCGATCGCGGCCAGGATGCGGCCGATCTCGCGGGTGACGTGCTCGATGGTCATCATGCCATCGACCGTGAGCAGCTTGCGGCGCTCCGAATAATAGTGAATCAGCGGCTCGGTGAGCGTGCGGTAGCTCGCCAGCCGCTTCGACAGCACCTCCGGGGTGTCGTCGACCCGGACCTCCTCGCCGCGGGCGCGCATTTCGGCGACGCGGGTCTCGACCCGGTTGAGCAGCGCGCTTTCATTGACGCGCAGTTCGACCACGGCATCGAGCCGCATATGCTTCTTCTTTAGGAGCTCGTCGAGCGCCTCGGCCTGCGGCACGGTGCGCGGAAAACCGTCGAGGATAAAACCGTTCTTCATGTCGGGCTGATCGAGCCGGTCGGAGATGATCCCGATCACCATCTCGTCCGGTACCAGGCCGCCGCCGGCCATGATGTCCTTGGCCTGCAGGCCGACCGGGGTTTGGGCGGCGACCGCAGCGCGCAGCATTTCGCCGGTCGAGAGCTGTACGATGCCGTATTTGTGAACCAGCCGTTGCGCCTGCGTCCCCTTGCCGGCGCCAGGCGGCCCCAGAAGAATCAGTCTCATCGAAAATCGCCCCCCGGCTCGGTGGGCGAACAGGCCGCACACCTCTGTTTTTTGTATCGCGAATCGCCCCCGAGCGAAGCCTTAGCGGCGACGCCCGCGCAACTTCGACTTCCTGATCAGCCCCTCATACTGGTGGGCGAGCAGATAGCCCTGGACCTGTGCCACCGTATCCATGGTCACGCTGACCACGATCAACAGCGACGTGCCGCCAAAGTAGAACGGCACCGAGGCGTAGGAAATCAGGATTTCGGGAATCAGGCAGACGATCGCCAGATAAACCGCGCCCAGCACCGTGATGCGCGACAGCACATAATCGATGTATTCGGCGGTGCGCTCGCCCGGCCGGATGCCCGGGATGAAGCCGCCATGCTTCTTGAGGTTGTCGGCGGTCTCGGTCGGGTTGAACACGATCGCGGTATAGAAGAACGCGAAGAACACGATCAGCGCCAGATAGAGGATCAGGAACAGCGGCCGGCCGTGGCCGAGCTGGGTGGTGATCCACTGGAACCATTCCGGACCCTTGCCGGCATTGAAGTTCGCCACCGTGGTCGGCAGCAGCAGCAGCGAGGATGCGAAGATCGGCGGGATCACGCCCGAGGTGTTGAGCTTGAGCGGCAGATGCGAGGACTGGCCCTCGAACATCTTGTTGCCGACCTGGCGCTTCGGATACTGGATCAGCAGCCGGCGCTGCGCGCGCTCCATGAACACGATGAAGGCGATCACGGCGACCGCCATGATGATCACCACCAGGATGAGGCCGGTGGACAGCGCACCCTGGCGGCCGAGCTCGAGCATGTTGGCGAGCGCCGAAGGCAGCTCGGCGACGATGCCGGACAGGATGATCAGCGAGATGCCGTTGCCGATGCCGCGCGAGGTGATCTGCTCGCCGAGCCACATCAGGAACATGGTGCCGCCGGTGAGCGTAATCGCGGTCGACAGGCGGAAGAACATGCCGGGATCGCTGACGACGTTGCCGGCGCCCTCCAGCCCGACCGCGATGCCGTAGGACTGGAACGCGGCGAGAATCACCGTCAGATAGCGCGTGTACTGGTTCAGCGTCTTGCGGCCCGCCTCGCCTTCCTTCTTCAGCGCTTCGAGCTGCGGCGACACCGTGGTCAAAAGCTGGATGATGATCGAGGCCGAAATGTACGGCATGATGTTCAGCGCGAAGATCGCCATGCGGTGGATGCCGCCGCCGGCGAACATGTTGAACATACCCAGAATGCCGCCGGCCTGGGTGTTGAACACCTTCTCCCAGATACCGGGATCGATGCCGGGCAGCGGGATGTAGGTGCCGAGCCGATAAACCAAGAGCGCACCCAGCGTGAACCAGATGCGCTTCTTCAGTTCGTCGGCCTTGCCGAGCGCCGAGAAATTGAGGTTTGCCGCCAGTTGTTCCGCTGCTGAGACCATGTTTGGCTTTCTCCCGCGCCGCCCTTCGCTGTCATGGCCCGAGGTAGCGGGCCAACCAGCAGACGCCGGACATTATTTGGTGCTCGGCTTCGATAAGTCCATCATTCTATCGTGCCAATTGCCCGCGCCAGGCGGGCAATGACGCAGATGTTACGCCGCCTCGCCTTCGTCCTTCTTGGCCGGCGCCAGGATCTTCACGGTGCCGCCCGCCTTCTCGACCGCCGCGATAGCGGTTTTCGACGCGCCGTGAACCTCGACGTTGAGCTTGGCCTTGATTTCGCCACGGCCGAGCAGCCGCACGCCGCCCTTGGCGCGCCGCACCACCTTGGCCTTCACCAGCGATTCGACGTCGATGGTGTTCTTGGCGTCGACCAGCTTGGCGTCGATCGCTTCCTGCAGCCGGTCGAGATTGATCTCGGCATATTCGACCCGGAAGATGTTGTTGAAGCCGCGCTTCGGCAGCCGCCGATGCAGCGGCATCTGGCCGCCTTCAAAACCCTTGATGCGCACGCCGGAACGCGCGGTCTGGCCCTTGCCGCCGCGGCCCGCCTGCTTGCCCTTGCCCGAACCGATGCCACGGCCGACGCGCATACGCTTTTTGCGCGAGCCGGCATTGTCGGCGATATCGCTGAGCTTCATCGCCCTGTCTCCTTATCTATGCTACTTCTCGCCGACGACGCGGACGAGATGTTGAACCTTGGCGATCATGCCGCGAACCGCAGGGGTGTCCTGCAGCTCGGTAACCCGGCCGATCTTGTTGAGCTTGAGGCCGATCAGCGTCGCACGCTGCGAGTGGTGGCGGCGGATCGCGCTGTGGGTCTGCTCGACCTTGATCATCTTTGCGGCCTTGGCCATCGTCATAACTCCGAAATGCGCGTGACCCGCGCGATTGTCTATTCAGCGACCACTTCGGCGTCGCCGCCGACCCGGCGCGACTGCAGCGTGGACACCTTGATGTTGCGGCGCGCCGCCACCGAGCGCGGCGAATCCTGATGCTTCAGCGCGTCGAAGGTGGCGCGAACCATGTTGTAGGGGTTCGACGAGCCGATCGACTTCGCCACCACGTCCTGGATGCCGAGCGTCTCGAACACCGCGCGCATCGGGCCGCCGGCGATGATGCCGGTACCGGCCGGAGCCGCGCGCAGATAGACGCGTCCGGCGCCGTGACGGCCGGCGATGTCGTGATGCAGCGTGCGGCCTTCGCGCAACGCCACGCGGGTCAAATTGCGCTTGGCCGATTCGGTCGCCTTGCGGATCGCCTCGGGCACTTCGCGCGCCTTGCCGTGGCCGAACCCGACCCTGCCCTTCTGATCGCCGATGACGACGAGCGCCGCAAAACCGAAGCGCTTGCCGCCCTTGACGACCTTCGCCACACGATTGATGTGGACGAGCTTGTCGACGAACTCGCTGTCGCGTTCTTCCCGGCCGCCCCTGTGGCTGCCACCGCGTTCGCGTTCACCTGCCATGGTGTTTTCCGATCCTTAATAGTCCGCCTTGAAAAGGCAAAATCCGTTCAACCCGTTTAGAAACTCAATCCGCCTTCACGCGCCGCGTCCGCCAGCGCCTTGACGCGGCCGTGATAGAGATAGCTGCCGCGGTCGAACACCACCTCTTTGACGCCGTTCTTGACCGCGCGCTCGGCGACCAGCTTGCCGACCGCTTTCGCCGCGTCGATGTTGGCGCCGGTGTTGCCGCCGTCGCGCATGGTCTTTTCCAGCGAGGACGCCGACGCCAGGGTCTCGCCCTTCAAATCGTCGATGATCTGCGCATAGATGTGCTTCGACGAACGGAAAACCGACAGACGCGGCCGGCCGTTCGCGGTGCGACGCAACGACAAGCGGATGCGTTGCTTGCGCCGGGCATTCGTAATCTTGAGTCTCGACATGACCGGCTCCGTTACTTCTTCTTGCCTTCCTTGCGGAAGATGAATTCGTTGGCGTACTTCACGCCCTTGCCCTTGTAGGGCTCCGGCGGACGATAGCTGCGGATTTCGGCCGCGACCTGGCCGACGCGCTGGGAATCGTTCCCGGTAATGGTGATCTCGGTCGGCTTCGGCACCACGATGGTGATGCCTTCCGGGATCGGGTAGACCACGTCGTGGCTATAGCCGAGCGCGAGCTGGAGGTTCTTGCCCTGCAGCGCGGCGCGATAGCCGACGCCGGTGATCTCGAGCTTCTTCTCGAAGCCCTTGGTGACGCCTTCGACGAGGTTGGCGACCTGCGCGCGCGCGGTGCCGTACATCGCCTGCGCGCGGTTGGTCTCGACCCTGGGCGCGACCTTGACCGCGCCGTTCTCGAACTTCACCTCGACATCGTTGTGAACGATAAACTGAAGCTGGCCCTTCGGCCCCTTCATCTTCACCGTCTGCCCTTCAACGGTCGCCGTCACACCCGACGGGATCGTCACAGGCCGTTTGCCAACACGTGACATCGCTATTCCTTCCTCAGAACACCGTGAAGAGAATTTCGCCGCCCACGTTCGCTTCGCGCGCTTCGTGGTCGGCCATGATTCCCTTCGGCGTCGACAACACCGAAATTCCGAGCCCGTTGTTCACGCGCGGCAGGTTCTTGACCGAGGCGTAAACCCGCCGCCCCGGCTTCGATACCCGCTCGATCTCGCGAATCACCGGCTCGCCGTCGAAATACTTCAGTTCGATCTCGAGCTCGCTGCGGCCCGAGGAATGCTCCACGCTGGCGTAGCCGCGGATGTAGCCCTCGGTCTTGAGCACTTCGAGCACATTGGCGCGCATCTTCGAGCCCGGGGTCGAAACCTTGGGCTTGGCGCGCATCTGCGCGTTGCGGATACGGGTGATGAGATCGCTGATCGGATCGTGCGTTGACATCTGACGACCCCCCTTACCAGCTCGACTTCACGAGCCCGGGAACCAGGCCCTTGGAGCCGAGTTCACGCAGCGCGATACGGCTGAGCTTGTTCTTGCGATAGACCGAGCGCGGACGGCCGGTCATTTCGCAGCGATTGCGGATCCGCGTCGCCGACGAATTGCGCGGCATCTCGGCGAGCTTCAGCGTCGCCGCGAAGCGCTCTTCCATCGGCTTCTTCTTGTCGGCGATGATGGCCTTCAGCTTCGCGCGCGCAGGCGCGGCGTTCTTGGTCATCCGCTTGCGCCGGTTATTCTTCTCGATCGAACTCTTCTTTGCCATGCTTGGCTCCTGGGTTTCCGCGTTTGAGAGGCTGCTCAGCGTCTCACTGCCGGAACGGGAAATTGAATGCGGTCAACAAGGCTCGTGCTTCGTCGTCGGTCGCAGCCGTGGTGCAAACCGTGACGTCCATGCCCCACGTCTCGCCCATCTTGTCGAAGTCGATTTCGGGGAAAATGATGTGTTCCTTGATGCCGAGCGAATAGTTGCCGCCGCCGTCGAAGCTCTTCGGATTGAGGCCGCGGAAGTCGCGCACGCGGGGCAGCGCGACGTTGACCAGGCGATCGATGAACTCATACATCTTGGCCTTGCGCAGCGTGACCTTGCAACCGATCGGCTGGTTTTCACGCAGCTTGTAGGTCGCGATCGCGATCCGCGAATAGGTCACGATCGCCTTCTGGCCTGCGATCAGCGACAGGTCGGCGGCGGCCAGCTCGGCCTTTTTGCGGTCGTTGACCGCCTCGCCGACGCCCATGTTGAGCACGACCTTCTCGAGCCGCGGCACCTGCATGACGTTGGCATAGCCGAACTGCTCGGTCAGCTTGCCGCGAATGCTCTTGTCGTATTCCGCGCGCAGGCGCGGGGTATAGGCGGTCTCAGCCATCGATCTCTGCTCCCGAGCTCTTGGCAATGCGTACCTTCTTGCCATCAGCCTGAATCTTGAAGCCCACGCGGGTCGGCTTGCCGTCCTTGCCGACAAACGCGATGTTGGACAGGTGGATCGGCGCCTCTTTGGTGATGATGCCGCCTTCCTGGGCCTGGGTCTGCTTCTGGTGACGCTTCACCAGGTTGACGCCGCGCACCAACGCCTTGTTCTCGTCGGGACGGACCTCGAATACCTCGCCGGTGCGGCCCTTGTCGCGGCCGTTCAGCACGATGACCTTGTCACCCTTCCGGATCTTGGCAGCCATCACAGCACCTCCGGCGCAAGCGAAATGATCTTCATGTGGTTCTTGGCGCGCAGCTCGCGCGGCACCGGCCCGAAGATGCGGGTGCCGACCGGCTCCGACTGGTTGTTGATCAGCACGGCGGCGTTGCGGTCGAAACGGATGACCGAACCGTCGGCGCGGCGGATGTCCTTGCGGACCCGGACCACGACGGCCTTCATCACGTCGCCCTTCTTGACCTTGCCGCGCGGGATCGCGTCCTTGATCGACACGACAATAACGTCGCCCACGGTGGCATAGCGGCGCTTGGAGCCCCCAAGCACCTTGATGCACATGACACGGCGTGCGCCTGAATTATCGGCCACGTCGAGGTTGGTCTGCATCTGAATCATTGATGCACCTCGTCCTCTTTCTGATGCGCTAGATCGCGCCTAAATTTTCCCGAGAGTGTTCCGGCGATGCCGGACAGCCTCAGGCCGTTTTCTTCTGCTCGCCCCGGACCACCGTCCAGCGCTTCAACTTCGAGATCGGCTTGCTTTCCTCGATCCACACCATGTCGCCCGGCTTGAACTCGCTGTTCTCGTCGTGCGCGTGATAGTTTTTCGAGCGGCGGATCGTCTTCTTGTAGATCGGATGGGTGAAGCGGCGATCGACGCGCACCACCACCGTCTTGGCTTGCTTGTCGCTGACGACCACGCCCTGAAGGGTACGTTTCGGCATATCAGGTCCCTTACTTCTTCTTCGCGCGCTGCTGCGCGGCGACGGTCTTGATGCGGGCGATGTCACGGCGCGCTTCGCGCAGCCGCGAGGTGTTCTCCAGCTGCCCGGTGGCGCGCTGGAAGCGCAAATTGAAGCGCTCCTTCTTCAGATTGAGGATGGCGTCATCCATCTGATCGGGGCTCATCGCGCGGATATCGGGGACTTTCATCTCGGCCATGACGATTACTCCGCGATACGCGCGACGAAGCGCGTCTTGATCGGCAGCTTGGCGGCGGCCAGCGACAGGGCTTCCTTCGCGGTCTGCACGGTCACGCCGTCGATCTCGAAAATCACCCGGCCCGGCTTGACCCGCGCCACCCACAATTCCGGCGAACCCTTGCCGGAGCCCATGCGGACTTCGGCCGGCTTCTTCGACACCGGAAGGTCCGGGAAGATGCGGATCCAGACGCGGCCGGCGCGCTTCATGTGACGGGTCAGCGCGCGGCGCGCGGCTTCGATCTGACGGGCGGTAATGCGCTCGGGCGCCATCGCCTTCAGGCCGAACTGGCCGAACGACAACGTCGCGCCCGAAGTCGCGGTGCCGTGGATGCGGCCCTTATGCGCCTTCCGGAACTTCGTTTTCTTTGGTTGCATCATGGCTTACGCCCTCAAACCTTCTCTATTGCTTCAGGCTGCGTCGCGGCGCGGGCGGGTATTGTCGCCCTCGGCCATTTTCTTGTCCTGAGCCATCGGATCGTGCTCGAGGATTTCGCCCTTGAAGATCCAGACCTTGACGCCGCAGGTGCCGAAGGTGGTGAACGCGGTGGCAACGCCGTAGTCGATATCGGCGCGCAGCGTGTGCAGAGGCACCCGGCCTTCGCGATACCATTCCATCCGGGCGATTTCGGCGCCGCCGAGACGGCCCGAACAGTTGATACGAATGCCTTCGGCGCCGAGACGCATCGCCGACTGCACCGCGCGCTTCATGGCGCGGCGGAACGCGACGCGACGCTCGAGCTGCTGGGCGATCGATTCGGCGACCAGGGTGGCGTCGAGTTCGGGCTTGCGGATTTCGACGATGTTGATGACGACGTCGGAGGCGGTGATGTCGGCAACCTTCTTGCGCAGCTTGTCGATGTCGGCGCCCTTCTTGCCGATCACGACGCCGGGACGCGCCGAATGGATCGTCACGCGGCACTTCTTGTGCGGACGCTCGATCACGATGCGGGCGACCGCCGCCTGCTTGAGCTCCTTGTGCAGAACCTCGCGGATCTTCACGTCCTCGTGCAGCAGCTTGCCGTATTCGTTCTTGCCTGCGAACCAACGGGAATCCCACGTCCGGTTGATGCCGAGACGAAGTCCGATTGGATTGATCTTTTGACCCATCGTTTTCTCCTGCGCTCTCTTTAAGCGCTAGCCTCGGCCTCGACCTGACGAACCACGATCGTCAGCTGCGAGAACGGTTTAAATACCCTGCCCGAACGGCCACGGCCGCGCGGTGCGAAACGCTTCATCACGATGCCGTTGCCGACATGCGCTTCCGACACGATCAGATCGTCGACGTCGAGATCATGATTGTTTTCGGCATTGGCAATCGCCGATTCCAGACACTTCTTGACGTCGACCGCGATCCGCTTGCGCGAAAACTGCAGGTCGGCGAGCGCGGCCGAAGCCTTCCGGCCGCGGATCAGCTGCGCAACAAGATTGAGCTTCTGCGGGCTGACCCGAAGCATCCGGGCGATCGCCTTGGCCTCGTTATCCGGGAGGCTCCGTTCGCGCTTTGGTTTGCTCATCGCTTAATCCTCAAGCCAATCCCTTTAAGCCTTCTTGGCTTTCTTATCGCCAGAATGGCCGTGGAAGGTCCGGGTCGGCGAGAACTCGCCGAACTTGTGACCGACCATTTCCTCGTTAACCGATACCGGCACATGCTTCTGGCCGTTGTAGACGCCGAACACCAAACCGACGAACTGCGGCAGGATGGTCGAGCGGCGGCTCCAGATTTTGATCACGTCATGACGGCCGGACGCGCGAGCGGCATCTGCCTTCTTGAGCAGAGAGCCTTCAACGAACGGGCCTTTCCAGACTGAACGAACCATGTCCGGCGTTCCTTACTTCTTCCGCTTGTGGCGGCTGATGAGAATGAATTTGTTGGTCGACTTGTTCGAACGGGTCTTCTTGCCCTTGGTCGGCTTGCCCCACGGGGTCACCGGGTGGCGGCCGCCCGAGGTGCGGCCTTCGCCGCCGCCGTGCGGATGGTCGATCGGGTTCATGACCACGCCGCGGTTATGCGGACGCCAGCCCAGCCAGCGGGTACGGCCGGCCTTGCCGATCGAGATGTTCATGTGATCGGGATTCGAGACCGCGCCGATGGTGCCGCGGCAGCGGCCGTGCACCAGGCGCTGCTCGCCCGAGTTCAGACGCACGATCACGTAATCCTGGTCGCGGCCGACGACCTGGGCGTAGGTACCGGCGGAACGCGCCAGCTGTCCGCCCTTGCCGATCTTCATCTCGACATTGTGGACGATGGTGCCGATCGGCATGTTGCCGAGCGGCATGACGTTGCCCGGCTTGACGTCGACATAGTCGCCGGCAACCACGGTGTCGCCGACGGCGAGCCGCTGCGGCGCCAGGATGTAGGCCTGCTCGCCGTCCTGGTACTTGATCAGCGCGATGAACGCGGTGCGGTTCGGATCGTATTCCAGCCGTTCAACCACCGCCGGCGAGTCGATCTTGCCGCGCTTGAAGTCGACCGTGCGATAGGCCTTCTTGTGGCCGCCGCCGCGGAACCGCACGGTGATGCGGCCGGTGTTGTTGCGACCGCCCTGCCCGCGCTTGCCCTCGGTCAACGCCTTGATCGGCTTGCCCTTGTAGAGGCTCGAACGATCCACCATCACCAGCTGGCGCTGGCCGGGGGTCGTGGGGTTGTATGTTTTCAATGCCATCGCTGTAACGCCTTATAGTCCGGTGGTAACGTCGATGCGGTGGCCCTCTTCGAGGGTCACGATCGCGCGTTTCACATCCGACTGCGAACCGAAATTGCCGCGGAACACCTTGGTCTTGCCCTTGCGCACCAGCGTGTTGACGCTCTTGACCTTGACGTCGAACAGCTTCTCGACGGCTTCCTTGATCTGCGGCTTGGTCGCCTTGCTTGCGACCTTGAACAGGACCTTGTTGTGCTCGGAGGCGAGTGTCGCCTTTTCCGTCACGACCGGGGAAACGATGATGTCGTAATAGCGCGGATCGATATTCTTCATTTGAAGCGCGCCTCCAACGCATCGACCGCCGCCTTGGTCAGCACGAGCTTGTGGCGGCGCAGAATGTCATAGACGTTGATGCCCTGGATCGGCAGCACGTCGATGTTGGGAATGTTGCGGGCGGCGGTTGCGAAACCGGCATGCACCTCGGCGCCGTCGATGATCAGCGCATTGGTGAGGCCGAGACCCGAGAAGTGCCCGACCAGCGCCTTGGTCTTGGCATCCTTGAGCTGGGCATTGTCGATCACGATCAGGCCGCCATCCTTGGCCTTGGCCGACAGCGCGTGCTTGAGCGCGAGCACGCGGACCTTCTTCGGCAGATCGGTGGCGTGCGAACGAACCACCGGACCGAAGGCACGGCCGCCGCCGCGGAACTGCGGCACGCGGGCCGAGCCGTGACGGGCGCCGCCGGTGCCCTTCTGCTTGTACATCTTCTTGCCGGTGCGCCAGACGTCGGCACGGCCCTGCGTCTTGTGGGTGCCGGCCTGCCGCTTGTTGAGCTGCCACTGCACGCAACGCTGGATGATGTCCTTGCGCGGCTCGAGACCGAAAATCTCGTCCGAGAGCTGGACCGAACCCGCTTCCTTGCCTTCAAGGGTGGTGACTTTCAGTTCCATCTCACGCGCCCTCTTGCTCGGCCGGCGCTTCCGCAGCCTGCTCGCCACCGGCGACCTTGAACTTGCCGGGCTTGGGAGCTTCCTTCGGCAGCGGCTTCTTGACGGCGTCGCGCACCGAGATCCAGCCGCCCTTGGAGCCGGGAACGGCGCCTTCGACCAGGATCAGGCCGCGTGCGACGTCGGTCTGGACCACGCGCAGATTGAGCGTGGTGATGCGATCGACACCCATATGACCTGGCATCTTCTTGTTCTTGAAGGTCTTGCCGGGGTCCTGACGGCCGCCGGTCGAACCGATCGAACGATGCGACACCGAGACACCGTGGGTGGCACGCAAGCCGCCGAAATTCCAGCGCTTCATGCCGCCGGCAAAACCCTTGCCGACCGAGGTGCCGGTGACGTCGACGAACTGGCCGACCACGAAATGGTCAGCCTGAATCTCGGCACCGACCGGGATCAGCGCGTCCTGCGACACGCGGAACTCGGTGACCTTGCGCTTCGGCTCGACCTTGGAGACCGCGAACTGGCCGCGCTCCGCCTTCGGCAGATAGACCGTCTTGCGCGTGCCCGAACCGAGCTGCAGCGCGACATAACCGTTCTTTTCGGTCGTGCGGTGACCCAAAACCTGGCAATTGCCCAGCTTCAGCACGGTCACGGGGATATGTTCGCCGGCCTCTGTAAAGACCCGCGTCATCCCGACCTTTTGTGCGATCACTCCGGAGCGCATCGGCGTGCTTCCTGTTCTTTCTGTCCGCTAGCTTCGGACGGATGCTTAAAAATCTTAGAGCTTGATCTCGACGTCGACACCGGCGGCCAGATCGAGCTTCATGAGGGCATCGACGGTCTGCGGGGTCGGGTCGACAATGTCGAGCAGGCGCTTGTGGGTGCGCATCTCGAATTGTTCGCGGCTCTTCTTGTCGACGTGCGGCGAACGGTTGACGGTGAACTTCTCGATGCGGGTGGGCAGCGGAATGGGTCCGCGAACCTGAGCACCGGTCCGTTTCGCCGTGTTCACGATCTCACGGGTCGACGTATCGAGGATACGATGGTCGAACGCCTTGAGACGGATGCGGATATTCTGGCCGTTCATTGCCGTTGTCTTTCTTTGTCGTCGTCGTTGCGAATGGTGAGTAGCGAAGAGCGAATGGCTATCCGCCACTCGCTACTCCCTGTTCGCGTGCTTACTCGATGATGCTGGCGACGACGCCGGCGCCGACGGTGCGGCCACCTTCGCGGATCGCGAAACGAAGCTTCTCTTCCATCGCGATCGGCACGATCAGGTGCACTTCCATCGCGATGTTGTCGCCCGGCATCACCATTTCGGTGCCTTCGGGCAGATGCACGACACCGGTCACGTCGGTGGTGCGGAAGTAGAACTGCGGCCGGTAGTTGGTGAAGAACGGGGTGTGACGACCGCCCTCTTCCTTGGTCAGGATGTACGCCTCAGCCTTGAACTTGGTGTGCGGCTTGACCGAACCCGGCTTGCACAGCACCTGACCGCGCTCGACTTCCTCGCGCTTGGTGCCGCGCAGCAGCGCGCCGATGTTGTCGCCGGCCTGGCCCTGATCGAGCAGCTTGCGGAACATTTCGACGCCCGTGACGATGGTCTTCTGGGTGTCGCGCAGACCGACGATTTCGATTTCCTCGCCGACCTTGACGATACCGCGCTCGACACGGCCGGTGACGACGGTGCCGCGGCCGGAGATCGAGAACACGTCTTCCACCGGCATCAGGAACGGCTGGTCGATCGGACGCTCCGGCTGCGGAATGTATTCGTCGACCTTGGCCATCAGTTCGAGAATGGCGTCGTGGCCGAGCTTCTTGTCCTTGTCTTCGAGCGCGGCCAGAGCCGAACCCTTGATGATCGGAATATCGTCGCCCGGGAAGTCGTACTTCGAGAGCAGTTCGCGGACTTCCATCTCGACCAGTTCGAGCAGTTCCGGATCGTCGACCATGTCGCACTTGTTGAGGAACACGACCAGCGCGGGAACGCCGACCTGGCGGGCAAGCAGGATGTGCTCGCGGGTCTGCGGCATCGGGCCGTCGGCGGCCGACACCACCAGGATCGCGCCGTCCATCTGCGCCGCACCGGTGATCATGTTCTTGACGTAGTCGGCGTGGCCCGGGCAATCGACGTGGGCGTAATGCCGGTTCTTGGTTTCATATTCGACGTGCGCGGTCGAGATCGTGATGCCGCGCGCCTTCTCTTCCGGCGCCTTGTCGATCTGGTCGTATGCGGTGAACGTCGCACCGCCGGTTTCCGCCAGCACCTTGGTGATCGCTGCGGTCAGCGACGTCTTGCCATGGTCGACGTGACCGATGGTTCCGATGTTGCAATGCGGTTTATTACGTTCAAACTTTGCTTTGGCCATTTGACTCTCCGTTCAGTCGTTAGTTGTCGCCAACGACAATCAGGCAAACTTCTTTTGGACTTCCGCCGACACGTTTGCCGGCGCTTCCGCGTAGTGATCGAACTGCATGGTGAAGGTTGCGCGGCCCTGGCTCATCGAGCGCAGGTTATTCACGTAACCGAACATGTTCATGAGCGGCACCATCGCGTTGATGACGTTGGCGTTGCCGCGCATGTCTTGACCCTGGATCTGGCCGCGCCGCGAATTCAGGTCGCCGATGACCGAGCCGGTATAGTCTTCCGGGGTCACCACCTCGACCTTCATGATCGGCTCGAGCAGGACGGACTTGCCCTTCGTCAGCGCTTCGCGGAATGCCGCGCGCGACGCGATTTCGAAGGCCAGCGCCGAGGAGTCGACGTCGTGGTATTTGCCGTCGACCAGCTGGACCTTGACGTCCACCACCGGGAAGCCGGCGACCACGCCCGAACCCATCACGCTGGCAAGGCCCTTTTCGACGCCGGGGATGTATTCCTTCGGCACCGCGCCGCCGACGATCTTGGATTCGAACTCGTAACCCTTGCCGGGCTCGTTGGGCTCGACCACGATCGACACTTCGGCGAACTGACCGGTACCACCGGTCTGCTTCTTGTGGGTGTACTTGACCTCGGCGCGCTTGGTGACGCGTTCACGGAACGCCACCTGCGGCGCGCCGATATTGGCGTCGACCTTGTAGGTGCGGCGCAGGATGTCGACCTTGATGTCGAGATGGAGCTCGCCCATGCCCTTGAGGATGGTCTGGCCGGACTCCTGGTCGGTCGAGACCCGGAACGACGGATCTTCCGCGGCCAGCTTCGCCAGCGCGACGCCGAGCTTTTCCTGGTCGGCCTTCGACTTCGGCTCGATCGCGATTTCGATCACCGGCTCGGGGAATTCCATCTTTTCCAGGATCACCGGCTTGTCGGGATCGCACAGCGTGTCGCCGGTGCGCGCTTCCTTCAGGCCGGCCAGCGCCACGATGTCGCCGGCAAAGGCTTCCTTGATGTCTTCGCGGTTGTTGGCATGCATCAGCAGCATGCGGCCGATCCGCTCCTTGCGGTCGCGCGTCGAATTGATGACGCCGGTGCCCGACAGAAGGGTTCCGGAGTAGATGCGGCAGAACGTGATGGTGCCGACGAACGGGTCATCCATGATCTTGAACGCCAACAGAGCCAGCGGCTCCTTGTCGTTCGGAAGCCGAACGATCTCGTTGCCGTCTTCATCGACGCCCTTGATGGCGGGCACGTCGACCGGCGACGGCAGATAATCCACCACCGCGTCGAGCAAGGGCTGCACGCCCTTGTTCTTGAAGGCGGAGCCGCACAGCACCGGGAAGAACGCGCCGGTCAGCACGGCCTTGCGGATCATGCGCTTCAAGGTCGCCTCATCGGGCTCCTTGCCGTCGAGGTAAGCGGACAGAACCTCGTCGTCGAGCTCGACGGCGGCTTCCAGCAACTTCTCGCGATATTCCTTGGCCTTCTCGACCATATCCTCGGGAATTTCGATGTCGACGAACTTGGCGTCGAGCTTCTCTTCTTCCCAGACCACGCCCTTCATGCGGACCAGATCGACCAGACCCTTGAAGTTGTTCTCGGAGCCGATCGGAAGCTGGATCGCGATCGGCTTGGCGCCGAGGCGGTCGATGATGTCCTGCAGGCATTTGTAGAAGTCGGCGCCGGTCTTATCCATCTTGTTGGCGAAGACGATGCGCGGAACCTTGTACTTGTCGCCCTGGCGCCAGACGGTCTCGGTCTGCGGCTCAACGCCCTGGTTGGAATCGAGCACACATACCGCGCCGTCGAGCACGCGCAGCGAACGCTCGACTTCGATGGTGAAGTCGACGTGGCCGGGGGTGTCGATGATGTTGAGACGCTTGCCGTTCCAGAACGCGGTGGTCGCGGCCGACGTAATGGTGATACCGCGCTCCTGCTCCTGCTCCATCCAGTCCATCGTCGCGGCACCTTCGTGCACTTCGCCGATCTTGTGGCTCTTGCCGGTGTAATACAGGATGCGCTCGGTGGTCGTGGTCTTGCCAGCATCGATATGCGCCATGATACCGAAGTTGCGGTAGTTCTCTATGGCATGAACGCGGGGCATGGGTTGTTCCTTAGATTCCGTTGTTTCGCCGTTACCAGCGATAGTGCGAGAAGGCGCGGTTGGCTTCCGCCATCCGGTGCACGTCTTCGCGCTTCTTGACGGCGTTCCCCCTGCCATTCGACGCGTCAAGCAGCTCGGCGGAGAGCCGCTCCGTCATCGTCTTTTCGTTGCGCTCGCGCGCTGCCGTAATGATCCATCGGATACCGAGCGCCTGACGGCGCACGTTGCGCACTTCGACCGGCACCTGGTAGGTCGCGCCGCCGACGCGACGCGAACGCACTTCGATGGTCGGCATCACGTTTTCCAGGGCCTGCTCGAACACCGGCAGCGGGCCCTGCTTGGTCTTGGTCTCGATCAGTTCGAGCGCACCGTAGACGATGCCTTCGGCGGCGGACTTCTTGCCGTCGTACATGATCGAATTCATGAACTTCGTAATGATGATGTTCCCGAACTTCGGATCCGGGTTCACTTCACGCTTTTCAGCAGAATGGCGACGAGACATCGATTCTGTTCCCGCTTATTTCGGACGCTTCGCGCCGTATTTCGAACGGCGCTGCTTACGGTTCTTGACGCCCTGGGTATCGAGGACGCCGCGGAGGATGTGGTAGCGCACGCCGGGCAAATCCTTGACGCGGCCGCCGCGGATCATGACCACCGAGTGTTCCTGAAGGTTGTGGCCTTCACCCGGGATGTAGCCGATCACCTCGAAGCCGTTGGTCAGGCGCACCTTGGCGACCTTGCGCAGCGCCGAGTTCGGCTTCTTCGGCGTCGTGGTGTAGACGCGCGTGCAGACGCCGCGCTTCTGCGGCGACTGCTGCAGCGCCGGCACCTTCTTGCGCGACTTCTGGACCGTGCGCGGACTTGCGATCAGCTGGTTGATCGTCGGCATGTCAGCCTTCACCCTTTTATTCACGCGGCAACCGAACATCGGCTCCGCAAATTCCTGACGTTCGGCGCGAAACAATTCGCGCAAAACGAAATCGCGCCAACCACTCATCGCTGAGCGGAAAGCGCTTCGACGCCACAGAGGACCGCGGTTTGACCGATCAGCTGATGCTGTTCAGTCGAACACCGAGGTCATGCATCCGAAATGAAACTCAAGAGAACTTGCTCAAGAGAACCAAGATCGTCCTGGCATTGCCTAGCTATAATCGACAGCGTTTGAGCGGCATTCGTCGAGGTTGGTGCCCGTCTCAGGTCGATGAAGAACTGAAAGGGTGGTCCGTTCCGACTCTGGCGTCGCTCACCGCCTGTCGTTAAGTGCGCGGGTTGTATCGGCGCTATATGGTCAAGTCAAGACGAAACGGCAAGGCTGGAAGCGGCTCTGGCGCATGCGGAATCCGCGTTTTGCGGGAAGCCGCGCGGGGCAGCGGATGCCCTCCCCGGTCTGCGGGATCCCGACGATTACCAATTATACCCGGGTATTAATATCAATCCGTCTTTAATTCAAGGCCAGCCTTGAAGCTAAAGGTTTATTTGCCTTTCCCGGCGCAATCATGGGTGCGTGTCAGCGGAATTGACGCCCATGAAATACACCGACATAGCGATTATCGGGGGTGGCCTCGCCGGCTCAACCGCCGCAGCGATGCTTGGGCGCGCCGGGATTGCGACCGTGCTGATCGATCCGCATCCGGTCTTCCCGCCGGAATTTCGCGTCGAGAAACTCAACGGCGGCGAACAGGTCGAGCGATTCACCAAAACCGGTATCGGCGAATCGGTGCTGCGATCGGCGACGTTTGACGACACCAACTGGATCGCCCGATCGGGCTATTTGCTCGACAAGCGGCCGACCCGGCAATTCGGCATCATGTACGATTCGCTGGTCAACGCGATCCGCGCCGAAATCCCGCCTGCCGTCGAACGGATCAGTGCCAAGGTCATCGCGGTCTCGACCAGCGCCGAGCGGCAAAGACTCACGCTGTCCGACGACGAGACGATTTCGGCGCGGCTGGTGATCCTCGCCAACGGATTGAATATCGGCCTGCGCCGCAGCCTCGGGATCGAGCGCCAGATCGTCAGTCCCTGCCATTCGATTTCGATCGGATTCGACGTCGCACCGGTCGGCCGCCCGGCTTTCGACTTTCCTGCCATGACCTATTTCTCGGAGCGGACCAGCGACCGCATCCCTTATCTCTCGCTGTTTCCGATCGGCGAGCGCATGCGGGCCAATCTGTTCGTCTACCGCGAAAGCGACGATCCCTGGATCAGGCAGTTTCGTAACGCGCCGGTCGAAACACTGAACGCGGCGCTGCCGCGACTGCGCCGCATCACCGGTGATTTCGAGGTCCGCAGCGATATCAAGGTCAGGCCCGCGGATCTCTATGTCAGCACCAACTATCTGAAGCCGGGCGTGGTGCTGGTCGGCGATGCCTTCGAGACCACCTGCCCCGTGACCGGCACCGGCACCGACAAGGTATTCACCGACGTCGAGCGCCTCTGCAACGTCCACATCCCGTCGTGGCTTGCGACCGACGGCATGGATATCGGCAAGATCGCGGCGTTCTACGACGATCCGGTCAAGAAAGCCTGCGACGCCTGGTCAGCGGCGAAGGCGTATAATTTCCGGTCGCTGACACTTGAAGACGAGCTTTATTGGAGGGCGCAGCGCTGGGCGCGTTTTATTGTCTGGCTGGGGCAAGGTTTTCTACGACGAATCTTCGGTCCCTACAGGGATCCCCACGCGAGCGCGATGCCGCCGATCGCGCTGACCGCCACGACCACTAGCGGCGGCGCGCGCCAGACCACCAGCAACACGAACCCGACCAGCGCGACGGCGAAATCCGCGGGCGTCCTGACCGAACTGACCCACACCGGATTGTAGAGCGCGGCGCCCAACAAACCGACCACTGCCGCATTGACGCCGCGCATCGCAGCCTGGGCGCGCGGCCGTACCCGAAAAGCATCCCAGAACGGCAACGTCCCGACCAGGATCAGGATTCCCGGCAGGAAGATGCCGACCAGTCCAAGCGCGGCGCCGGCAAGCCCGTTGGGCTCGGGCCTGACAACGAACCCCAGATAGGCCGCGAAGGTAAACAGCGGACCGGGAACCGCCTGGGCCGCGCCATATCCCGCCAGAAACGCGTCATCGCCGACCCAACCGGGCGCGACGAATGCTTCACGCAACAGCGGCAGCACGACATGACCGCCGCCGAACACCAGCGCGCCCGAGCGGTAGAACGCCGCAAACAGATCGATGCCTTGCGGGAAGTGGGCCGGCAAAACGAACAGGCCGAGCAGAACGAAGAAGGCGGCGAGTGCGGCAAGCCCGGCGCGCCGCGAAACCGGCATCGCGATATGCGCAGCGCTCGCCGCCGGCGCGGCCTCACAGAACCACAGGCCTGCGATGGCGCCGAACAGGATCGCGCCGATTTGTGCTACCGAAGAGGCGCCGAGCAGGACGATCAGGGCTGCGATCGTCGCCATTGTGGCCCGCTCGCGATCCGGGCAAAGCGCGCGCGCCATGCCCCACACCGCCTGCGCGACAATCGCCACCGCGACAAGCTTGAGACCGTGCAGCAGTCCTGTGCCGAGCGGACCGCCCAGCGCGCCGGCGCCATAGGCGAATAGCACCAGTAGTGCGGCGGACGGCAAGGTGAAACCGGTCCATGCCGCAAGCCCGCCGAGATAGCCCGCGCGCATCAAGCCGATGGAAAAGCCGACCTGGCTGCTCGCCGGTCCGGGAAGGAACTGGCACAGCCCAACCAGGTCGGCGTAGCACTGTTCGTCAAGCCAGCGGCGGCGGGTGACGAACTCATCGCGGAAATACCCGATATGGGCGATCGGCCCGCCGAAACAGCTCACACCCAGCCTGAGAAAGATCAGCAGCACTTCGATCGCCGTGCCGGGAAAGCGGTCTTCGGATGATGGCGGATGATCGGCGATCGTCATCGGGCCTCCACGAGCTCAGCCGCTATTCCTCGTCCTCGTCATCATCGTCTTCGCTGTCGTCGTCGAGCGCGGGGGCCGCCTTGGCGGGCGCATGGCCCTGGTCGTCCCAGAGTTTCCGGTACACACCATTGGCCGCAAGCAGCTCGGCATGCGAGCCGCGCTCGATCGCCTTGCCGCCGGAGATGACAATAATCTCGTCCATTTCGACCACCGAGGTCAGGCGATGGGTGGAGAAGATCATGGTGCGGTCCTTCGCCACCTTGAGCAGCGTGCGGTTGATGGCGGCTTCCGTGGTCTGGTCGAGCGCGGAGGTCGCTTCATCCAGCAGCAGGACGGAGGGGTCGCGGACGATCGCGCGCGCGATCGCGATGCGCTGGCGCTGGCCGCCGGACAGCGTATCGCCGCGTTCGCCGACCGAGGTGTCGTATTTTTTGGGAAGGCTCATGATGTAGCGATGGATCTCGGCCTTGCGCGCCGCCTGCTCGACCTCCTCGTCGGTCGCACCCTCCTTGCCGAGCCGGATGTTCTCGCGGATCGACATGTTGAACAGCATGTTTTCCTGGAACACCACCGCCATGCTCCGGCGCAGCGATTCACGGGTGACCTTTCTGATATCGACGCCGTCGATGGTGACGCGCCCCTCGTCCGGCACATAGAGCCGCAGGATCAGATTGAGCAGCGTGCTCTTGCCGGAGCCGCTGGGGCCGACGATGGCGATGCGCTTGCCGACATCGAGCTTCAGCGTGAGACCGTCGATGACGGGCGTTTCGCTGCCCTCGTACTGGAAGGTGACGCGATCGAAGGTGATATCGTGGGTGATGCGCGGCAGATCGGGCGCGCCCGGCCGGTCGGCGCCGCGGGTCGGCTCGTCCAGTAATTCCTCGATGTGGCGCACCGCCGCCGCCGACTGGATCGACACCGGGATGAAATGCATGATGTGGGCGATGTTGTAGGACACCTCCCAGAACGCGCTCTCGAACGTCACGAAGGTGCCGATGGTGATCTGACCCTTGGTGGCCAAATAAGCGCCGAGCGCCAGCACCACGAGGTGCAGCAACAGCACCGAGATCGTGACCGTGCGCTCGACCATGGTCGACAGGAAGGTCGCGGCCGCGATCCTGCGGCGCGCATCGTTGTTGCGCAGCGTGAACCAGCCGAGCGTCCGGCGCTGCAGGCTGAACGCCTTGACCACGGCTTGCGCCGCGATGTTTTCCTGCACCATGCCGAGCAGCGCCGACTCATTCAGCTTCTGCTCGTAATTCGCCAGCACCGCTTTCGGAGTGAGGATGCGCGGTCCGATCAGCGTGATCGGGAATACCAGCAGCGCGACCGCCGCGAGTTGCCAGTTCAGGAACAGCATCAGGATGATGCCGGCGATCAATTCCATCACCGGCAGCGCCGCGTTGCTGGCAAAGCTCTTGACCGAACCTTCGAAGGCCGAAAGATCGATGGAAAAGCGCGACAGGATCTCGCCGCGCTTGGTGCGCCCGAAATAGGACGACGGCAGGTTCTGGACATGCTCGAACAGCCGCACCCGCACGTCGGAAATGACGGAGGACGCGAGATTGGCGTCCCATTTCTCGTACCAGACCGCGACGATCGAGGTGAAGATACCGGCCACCGCCAGCACGGAGAGAATCCGCACCAGGGCCTCAAAGTCCTCTTCGCCGAGCGCATCGTCGATCAGGAATTTCAGGCTGAGCGGCATGATGACGTTGAACAGCGTCTCGACCAGAACGCCGAGGC
This sequence comes from uncultured Alphaproteobacteria bacterium, assembly GCA_963699465.1. GTDB lineage: Bacteria > Pseudomonadota > Alphaproteobacteria > Rhizobiales > Xanthobacteraceae > Bradyrhizobium. The sequence goes on along the minus strand of CAVOTZ010000039.1, from coordinate 742 downwards.
CGACCAGGGCGATCACCTTCTTGTAGTTTTTCAGGAACGGCCGGACGAACGCATAGACCGTCGCCAGCGCGCCGGCGGCTTCCTTGGCGGTGAAGACGACGAGGTCTTCGTCTTCCTCGTCATCGTCGAGATCGTCATCTTCCTCGTCGTCTTCGTCCGCATCATCGGCCGGGGCCGGCGTGGCCGGCTTGCCGGCCGGAGGACGCGCCGTGACCCGAGGAGGCGCCGCGAGCTTCTTCTTGTCGCGTTCGGACGCCGTACCATCGTCCGCGGCAACGGCGGTCGGATCATCGGATGACTGGGGTTTGGGCGCCATGAAACCAACCGGTACTGCACGGCCGGCATGACCGTCGAATCAAGTAGGTGGGCGGAATGCGTCCCGCGCCGATCCTAGGCGATTGGCGCGCGATCGGCAAAATAATTGGATGCCGAAACCAATCCAACGACAGCTACTCGTCGTCGGCCTCGACCTTGTCAAAGAACGAGTAGCGCAGGCTTTCGGAGTCGGCGTACCACTGCCCCGGCCCTTTGTTGGCGGCCAGCGTCGCCGCCCACAGCGCGTCCGTGGTGTCGCGGCGGTGCATCGACAGGTCGAACCCGTTGTTGAAGAACAGTTCGGACCATTCCCACCAGGTGCCGAGCTTCTTGACCCCGCGCAGCAGGTCATAGCGGTCGATCAGCGCCGGCGCCATGTCTGAGGTGACCGAGCCGAACACCAGGCCGGATTTCACCACGCGATTGA
>CAVOTZ010000038.1:0-41737 GCA_963699465.1 uncultured Alphaproteobacteria bacterium | reverse complement strand
TGGGGTAACGGGCCGGCCGGTCCAGCCGCTCGCTCGCTACGGCGCGAGATGATAGCGCGCTCGCGAGCGGCTTCACTGGAAGGCGGTCGTCCCTCAGATTGATGGTGTCAATAACCGGAGTTGGGCAAGCCCGCTCCAAGCATCATCGAGGGACGACCATGTACCATTATGCAGGAATTGACGTGTCTTTGGAAAGCTCCGCAGTGTGCGTTGTCGACGGCGCGGGGAATATTGTTCGGGAGGCAAAGGTTGCGAGTGAGCCTGAGGCGCTGATCGCCTGGTTCCGGTTGCTGGGCCCGAAGGTCGAGCGGATCGGCCTGGAGGCTGGACCTCTGTCGCAATGGCTCTATGCAGCGCTGCGCGAGGCGGGTTTTGCGGTTGAGCTTTTGGAGACGCGGCATGTTCGCGACGCATTCAAAGCGATGCCGGTGAAGACGGACCGCAATGACGCCCGCGGGATCGCGCAGCTGATGCGGCTGGGCTGGTTCCGGCCGGTGCACTGCAAGTCGATCGAAGCCCAGGAAACGCGCGCTGTTCTGACGGCACGCAAGCTGCTGCAATCGAAGCTGCGCGACCTCGAGAACAGCCTGCGCGGTGTATTGCGGGGCTTTGGTTTGAAGGTCGGCAAGACCACCGAGCGGACGTTTGCAGCTCGGATCAACGAACTGGTCACCGGTCACCCCGGACTTGAGCTGGTTGCGCGGGCTCTGCTGGAAGCCCATGCCGTGCTGTTGCGCGAGTTCAAAGGTCTGGACAAGCACATCCAGAAGCTCGCCAGATTGCATCCGCAGGCAAAACTTCTGATGACGACGCCGGCTGTCGGTCCGATCGTGGCGCTGACCTATGCCGCCGCTCGACGATCCAAAACGATTCCGTTCGTCGAAGGCAGCAGGTGCGCACTTTGGCCTTACCCCGAGGAAATACCAGTCGGGACAGACCGATTATACCGGCCGCATCAGCAAGATCGGCGACGCTTCCGTGCGCGAGGCGCTCTACCAGGGGGCTCACGTCATGCTGACCAAACCGGTCAAGAACTGCTCGGCGCTGAAGAGCTGGGCAATGCGGATCGCCAGGCGCGCTGGCATGCGCAAGGCCAAGGTTGCGCTGGCGCGCAAGCTTGCCGTCATCCTCCATCGCATGCTTGCGGACAACAAGCCGTTCAATCCTGCAGCCATTTAAGAAGGAGCATCAACCGAGTTCCGGGCGGGCCACGACACCAGGCCTTCCCTGAGCGAAGTCCCTAGCCGGGACGATGGATCCGGTCAGGTCGTAATCCGGGAAGTCGGCTCACAACCACGCTTCCGTAGATTGGCCGGCCGGCTCCTCAATGCACCCCATCAGGCGACGGCCAGCGCGCCGATCCCGGACAGAAGCAAGTACCCGGCGACAGGACCACGCAAAAAGGGATTGACTAACCAAGGCCCGTTACAGAAGCCCGGATTGAGCGCCGCGAAATCCGGGCAGTCGGGTGTCGGATAAGCCGGCCGGTCGGTTAAGTGACCTTGCCGAGAAAATAGCGCTAGTTCTGGGCCTTCTTCCCCGCGCACTGTTCCAGCACCGGCTTTTCATCCTCTGTCACGAACCTGTTGCGCACGCGATCCCTGTAAGCGCGGTCGCAGCACTTCCTTCCCTTGGTATCGGGAAACAATTCATAGCAAGTCTTCGGATCTCCATCCGTCACCGAGTAGAGCGGATGCATAAGTATGGCGCTGGCCAGCAGAAGAGCTTTCATCCTCGCCGGGTAACCCGGTCCGCAATCGGTCTCTGTGAATTTAATCACTGAAAATCCGCGCATTTCTTTCAGGGGGCGGCAGCTGTTCCTCCGGATTTCGCGGAAACCGTCATTGGGCGCGGACGCGCGCGACCATTGGTTCAATCCGGACGCCGCGACCTCGCTGAAGGAATGGTGCCGGTTGAGAGGATTGAACTCCCGACCTTCGGTTTACAAAACCGCTGCTCTACCGCTGAGCTAAACCGGCTGACCGATCGACGCGATCCGAGAGATCGGCGCCCGAATAAGTCTGTCGCGTGATCTCCCACGCGACATCGGCGAGGAAGCGCGCCGTCAAATACCAGACTTGTCCGCCGAGGGCTAGGCTCCGGCCTTTTGTTTGACACGGTTTTTCCAGGTGCAGCCGTCACCGTGCCCGAAGGTGCTTGATAGGCATTGAACCGGGGGCGGGAGGTCCGCGAGGAGAGGGCGATGTTACTGCGGGGTCAAGGGATCAGGGCTGCTCGTGGGAAATGTCGCAGCGAGGTTGCCGTTCGTTGTGGCATGATACGGTTAATGTTGTTGGCAGCGGCAAAGCGCCTTCCGACATCTGGGACAATCGCTGTTCAGCTTGGCGCTATCCTGCACTGCAGCCCTCGCGTCACACCTTGCGAACAATATCTTCGATCGTGTCATTGAGGTGCTTAATGAAGTCGTCGATCCATTGATCGTCCAACATATCCTGAACCATACGGTCCAGCTGCTCATCATCCTTGTTGATTGCGATCGTCGGCAAAGGCGTCAGCCGTGTCATCTCCGGTATAGTCATGCCAAGACCTCGCCTTGGCGATTGGCATTTCTCTCAACCTCGTGGTGACAAACCCTGCAGGTAAAAGTTTGTCATTCGAAGTCACAGCCATATTGCTGGTGTGGCGTGCGCCTCGTTACGTGCATGCGGTTTTTGCGTAAAATCATCGCTTCGTCCGATCGGGTATTCGTCGCATCAATGGCATCGTTGATCTTGTGTTCGAAGTGAACGCGGATACAGATGAGCCGCCGCTGATCGATCAATCTGTCGCGGCACAAGTCATGAAATTGGAATTGCAAGCGCCGACGCGCGAGCCTTCATTGCATCCAGGTGCTGGGATTGAAATCGCCCGACAGATTGCCGCCGGCAGGTTGTCCGGGAAGCTCGGGACCGGTCTGACAGGTCGGCGAAGATGAGGCAGGCTGTGTGAGGCGAGGCTGGGTGTTACATTCGGTCAACAGGGAATCGGGATGGCCGGAGCAGGCATGATCTGGAGGCAGCCGTTCACGGCGTGGGTGCTGTCTGCTCTCGCATTGGCGCCGATCTCCGCCGGCGCGGCCGATCCGGCGTTCTGCCGGCAATATGCCCGCGCGGCGCTGGTGCAAGCCCGGGGCGCGCTCGCCAGTCCGAGTTGCGGCGCGGGGCTGCAGGGCGTGCGCTGGTCGGCGGAGTTTTCGGCTCAGTACGAGTGGTGCCTCGGAGCTTCACCCGACGCCGCGGCAGCGGAACGCGATGGGCGGGCGCGGGTGTTGCGAGGCTGCACCGATCGGTGAAACCTTGCGGGTTTGGCCAAGCGCCCACGAAAAAGGGCGGCCAAAGCCGCCCTTCATCGCATGACGCAGATGCTTACTGGTGTTTACTGGCAGAGGTGGCGGCGGCCGTCTTCGCCCTTGAACAAGGTGCCGGGCGTGCAGACAAAGCCGTTACGCTGGGCGTAGCTCTGGTTATCCCAGCCGTTGTTCCAGCCATTATTGTTCCAGCCATTGTCGTACCCGGCGCCGTTGTAATAGGCGTAGGAATCGTTGCCTTCAAACGGGGCCGCGGCGATCGCGCCGGCCGTGCCCACCGCCGCGCCCGCGGTGGCTACCGCGCCGTCGACCACGCCCGCTGCGACGTCGCCGGGCCAGAAGCCGGAATTACGGCGATTGTCGTTCCAAGTATGATTGTCGTTCCAGTTGTTTTGCCAACCGTACTGCTGCCATCCGTTGTTCCAGTTGCCGTTTCGATAGGCGGCGTGGCGCTGATAGCTCCCCGTGTAAGGATTGCCCGGTCCGAGGTTCCGGCAATTGGCGTTGGGATAACGCGCCTCGCAGTTCGCGGGATGGCTGATCGCCTGCTGCGCCATCGCCGGCCCAGCCAGCGCGGAAGACAGCACCAATGTGGCAGCGCCGAGAAGTTTCAGTCTTGTCATTTTGTTGCTCCATTTGCTGAGGATGCGAAGCCCGCGCCCTGGATGCTGCGAAGCGTCGTGCGGGCTTAACCGCTCCCGCCGTGGGATGTTTCGAAGACGCCCTCGCGCAATCTTCAAACTGACGTGATGTTCCGCGCACGCGGTACGATCGTCAGCGCTGCCCGCGGGCCTTACCCGGCGTTAACGTTTTCCGGTTCCAGATCGCCCGCAATTGAACGAACGCGGCAGCTTGCGCATTAGGCTTACCGGCAATTTCAAGGCGGCCTTAACCCTTCGGTCTATCGATTGGGTTAGGCTGCCGAACAGAAAACCGGAAACCTGACGCATGCGCGCCGGAATCGTTTTAGCCATTTTGCCGGCCATCCTGATCGGAACGGCGTGGCCGGCCTGCGCCGGCGAGGGTTTTGACATCGTCATTCCCGGTCGTGCCGGCGTGCCGATCATCATCAACGGCGTCGATGCGTCCTATTCCGTGGTCGAAGGCGAATTTGGCCTGGGCCGGGGCTATCACAGCCAGCCGGTCGTTTATGGCGGCCGCGTTGTGGAAGCCGAACCCAATGTCGGTCACTATTACCCGAGCCTCGGCCACAAGCCCGGCTATGGCCGTCTCGAGATCGAGCCGCCGTCGAACCGCACTTTGCCGAAGCCGGCCGAGAGCTTTCATCAATCATGGTCGGCGCAATCCGCGCCGCCGCCGAAAGTAGCGCCGCCGCCTCAGGAGGTGCCGATGTATCCGCCGCCGGTGATCGTTGCGCCTGAGAACGGCGGCATGCCGCCGAATTTCGATCCCCAGGGCCGGAGGCCGCAACCGCTTCCGCACTAGGAAGCGTTTTCAAGCGAAGTGGATTCCGGTTCGCGTGAAGAAAACGCGTCAAAAGAAGAACCTACAAAAAGAAAACTAAAAAAGACCATCAACAGGAGAGAGTAATGCGTCAGACGATTTCAGGAATGATCGCGGCAATCGCCGTAGTGGCCGCCGGCACTGTACCGGCGAGCGCATGCGGTTTTGACACCGGATGCGGGCAGGCCTTTGTGGCCCCGGTCTATTCGGGCTGCAACTATGGCTGCCGCGGCGGCGGCTGGAGCTATGAGCGGCTGCCCGATCCGGAAGTGCAATACGGCTATGACACCGCGCCCGTGCATCAGTACTACTACGCCGACCAGGGCCCGACCTACACCGGTCCCGGTGACTTCGCGCCGTATCGTGTCTATGAGGAAAACTCGGTTGGCGTTTGGGGTGGCTATCACCATTACTACGGCTACCATCCCCACATGCACAGCTTTCATCACGGTTACGCCCTGCCGCCGCGTGTCTATTACGGCGCGCACCACAGCATGCGTTACGGCTATCACGGCATGCCGCAGCGCTACGGCTATGGCTATGGCTATGGCGCGCATGTGATGCACCGCCATTACTGATCGGATCGATCCGGTTTGAAGATATCAGCGCCCGTTCGCAGCGATGCGAGCGGGCGTTACTCTTTATCCTAGCCCATCAGGCCGAGCCGGCTCGCGCCGATATAGAGCGCCAGCACCGCGGCGTTGGACACGTTCAGGCTCTTGATCTCGCCGGGCATGTCGAGCCGCGCCACCGTGCTGCAGGTTTCCCGAGTCAATTGCCGCAGGCCCTTGCCCTCCGCGCCCAGCACCAGCGCCAACGGCTGCCGCAGCTCGACCGCTCCGAGAGTCTCGCCGCCCGCACTGTCGAGGCCGACGGTCATGAAACCCGCGATCGTTCATCTCGGTCAGCGCGCGCGCGAGATTTTGCACCGTGACCAGCGGCACCAGCTCCAGCGCGCCGGAGGCGGACTTTCGCCAGTACCCCGGTCGCCTCCGGGCTGTGACGCGCCGTGGTGACGATGGCCTTGACCGCGAACGCCGCGGCCGAGCGCATGATGGCGCCGACATTGTGCGGATCGGTGATCTGGTCGAGCACCAGCACGATGCCGTCCTCGGGCAGCGTCTCGATGTCGGGCGAGGGCAGGGGATCGGCTTCGGCCAGAAACCCCTGATGCACGGCGTCGGGGCCGAGCCGGGCATCGATCAGCGCGGGGCGGACGATTTCCGGGGTCACCCTTGTATCGATGTTCTCGTCGGCGAGCCGCCGGGCGGCATTTTCCGACAGGATCAGTTTTCGGATATTGCGCTGGGGGTTGGCCAGCGCCGCCGCCACCGTGTGCCAGCCATACAGGATCACCGGCCCGTCCGCGGCCTCGCCGCGGTCGCGCCAGACCGGCCGGCCTGAAACCCGGCGTTTGTCGGCCGGTTTGCCGGCCCCGCGCCGGAACGGCGGTTTTCGCTCGTAATCAGCCATTTTGGTCATCCATAGCCGGCCTTGTCTCACGGGTTCCGGATAATGGCAATTTGGGCCCAAGGATGGTCAAGGATGGCCAAGTATGGCCATGATTGGCCGTTCCCGTTGGTTGACTTTGCCATCGCCCTTCCGCCATAAACGCGCCCGACCGGGGACGCGCCATCGGAACCCGGTCTTACGCCATCCATGCCGATTTGCCCTGCCGCTTCAGGCGGATCGGCCGGATGTTGTTGAGCGGGGGAGTGTCCCGAGTGGCAAAGGGAGCTGACTGTAAATCAGCCGTCTTATGACTTCGAAGGTTCGAGTCCTTCTTCCCCCACCAGCCTTCGCTCGCTTCGCGCGCTTCGGCTCGGCAAGCCGACCAGATCGCGGCGAGCGCGAAACGAGTGAAGGCTGTCGCGCCTAAGGGCGTAGGCGGACCACGCCGCCGCGAATTGGCAAGCCACACCGCCGGCGCCGAATGCATCCCACCAGCTTTTAGTTAGCGTGTTTGCGGCGCCAGGTACCCGGCGGATAGCCGACGGCTCTGCGAAAGGTTGCGGTAAAGTGGCTCTGATCGGCGAAGCCGCATTCGACCGCGATGTCGGCGAGGCTCTCGCGCGTATTCACCAGACGGCGCTTCGCCGCTTCGATGCGCTGCCCGATCAGGTACTGATGCGGCGGCATACCCGTCGATTGCCGAAAAGCACGCGCGACGTGCTTGGAAGTGAGGCCGGTCAGTTTCGCCAAATCCTCCAGGCCAATGTCCTCGGAAAAATGCTCAGCGAGGAAGTCGCAAACGCGACCTAGCTGGCGCGGCGATAATCCGGCTGCCGGCCGCAAATCCCTTTCAGATTTTTCATGCAACTTCAGCAAACTGTCGACAAGCAGAAGTGCGCGACCTTCCATTTCGAGCGAAGTCGCAGGAGACACATCGTCAAAAGCCCGCTGCAGATATTCGGCGAGGCGAGCATGCAGCGTCCTCGCCGGTACGAAGGAGAGATCGTCGCGCAGGCGACCGCTGAGCGCGGGCAGGTTTTCCATGTCCGCCGCTCCGTCGAGCAGCGCGTCTGGAAGAAACACGTGACCGAATGTGATGGCGCCATCCGCGAGGAAATGCGTCGGAGTGCCTTTTGGCTGGAGTGCGAAGCCGCGTCCAGGCCCGCTGCTGCGCACCACAGGCCGGTTATGGTCTCGAACGGTCGCCCCTTGCAATCGAAGCGCGATCAGCGTCTCCCCGGTGATCGTCCACGCAGCTTCGCTGATGCCCGCGAAGCCCGTATACAAGGCAGCCGGCGCGATCCAACGTTCTCGGGCGCCCTTGAGGACTCCCGCGCCGACGCTGTCACGCATGAAGGAAAAAAATCCGGGCTGTAACGGGTCGCGCGCCCCCGGCGGTAGTGCTCCTGCCGTATCTCGCCTCCCGATATCCACAGCCTCAATCCCCAAGACGACCCGCTGCCCTGCTGGCCCATGCTCCGGATTAATCCCTCCGCCGGGTGCCGCAAAGTATCCTTCTTTCTACCTCCGGTAAATGTGATCGGGATCTCCGCGCAAGCCGAACCGTCGGGGCGGCCGGATGCGGCTATTTCAACAAACTCGGGCGAAACTCTCAATACGGCAACGCCGCCGCCGAATATCAGCAGGCCGATCGGATATTGCTACCGGCGCCGGCCAGGCGCAGCAGTCCAATGACAGAGCACATCATGCGTCTTGCCCGCGAGCTGTTTGCCTTCATCACAGGAACCATTCTGATGACCACCACCGCCTTTGCCGCGCCAATGGCCCCCTCGACCGATCCGAGGATCGATCCGCGGATTCGCGCTTTCCTCAACGAGGTGAACAAAGACCCGGCACCGTTCTGGGAGTTGCCGCAGCCCAAGCCCCAGGACGTGATCGTCAACCTGCAGAACCAGACGCCGGTCGATCAGTCCGGCGTCACAACTGTCGAAAAGACGATCACCCAAAACGGCCAGACGGTGAAGCTCTATATCATGACGCCGGAGCATTCGACCGGCAAACCGGGTGTGTTGATGTTCATTCACGGCGGTGTCTGGATCGTCGGCAACTTCCAGAACCACGGACGATTGCTGCGCGACCTCGTCGTGGGCTCCGGTCAGGTGGGTGTTTTCGTTGAATACACGCCGCTACCGGAGGCCAAATTCCCCACCCAGTTGGAACAATCATATGCCGCGTTGCAGTGGGTCGCCGCACACGCGAACGAATTCGGCGCCGATGGCAGCCGCATCGCCGTGGCCGGCAATTCGGTTGGCGGCGACATGACGGCCGCACTGACGCTGATGACCAAGGACCGTTCCGGACCGAAGATCAGCTACCAGGTGCTGTTCATCCCCGCTACGGACGCAAGCGTCGACAGCGCTTCATATCATGAATTTGCCACCGGCCGCTTCCTTGCGCGAAGCTTCATGAAGTACGGCTGGGACCTTTACGTTCCCGACGCCAAGTCTCGCGACAACCCGTATGTGTCGCCGCTGCGGGCGACCATCGACCAATTGAAGGGTCTGCCGCCGGCGTTGGTCATAACCGCCGAGAACGATCCGCTGCGGGACGAAGGCGAAGCCTATGCGCGCAAGCTGACCGACGCCGGCGTCGATGTGACGGCGGTGCGCTACAACGGCACGATCCACGATTTCGTGTTCCTCAATGCGCTTCGGCACATCCCTTCGACGGAAAGCGCGATCCGTCTGGCGAGCGACGGCATCCGGGATCACATCGGCCGCTAAAGCAATCTGTATCGCCCGATCGCTCGTCACCGATTCTTAACCTTGAAATCCCTTCTCGCGGAACGGGAAAATTTGAATTTTATTGTCCTTTTGCAAGGCAGCAAAGGAGCGAGACAATGAACGAAGCCATCATCATCCTGCTAAACATGCGCGGCGGCTGCGCGACTGTGGGCGACAAGGTTCACACGCTCTTTCGCGTCAATGGCCGGCGGCCTAAAACCGATCAGCACAGCAAGAAAGATGAGAGGGAAACAGCGATGCGAACCGTGGCGCCTGATCCTGGCGCGTGAAGAATTGCCGTTCTTCATCGAACGCGTGCTGCCGCTGTTGCAACAGGCGGCCTTGCGGCAATAATCAATTATCGGCCAGCCGCTTCAAGGTGGCGCGAAAACTCAGGCTTCGGGTGCCGATCAGGCTGGTGCCGAACACCTCGGCCTGGTCGCCGGCAAAGGTCCCGGAAAACCCGCTGGCGACTTCCTGGCCGCCGGACAGCGGGCGGACAAAGGGATCGGACAGCCGCGTATGCTGGTTGGTGCGCAGCTCGCCCTTCCAGGTGCCGTTGCCGCAGGTGTAGGAGCCGGTCGACCAGAAATGGGCGCCGCCGCCGAGAAAGCGGCCGTCGCGCAGGATCAGAATGCTGCTGTCGCGCCCCTTCACGCCGTCGAGCATATGCATGTGGACGGAATAAAGCCCGTTCTTCATGGCCCGAGGATATCGCCGGCCGCCCGGCGTGTCACGTGAGCCAGCTCACGAAACCGTCCTGAAACACGATAATTGGGGAACCGGCATGAACGCGCCGCGCCAAGCCTGCGTCTGATGGGGAGAACGCAAGCAATTGCGCGGGATTTGCAACGGAGGCGGCCATGTCAGTCAAACAAGCCACGATCCTCAGCGACAGCGGCCGGTATCCCCAGGCATCCCAGCCGGGCGACTGGCACGACGCCACCGGCCATCACCGCTATTACGGCAGTTCGGCCTGCAACGGCGGCGAGCGCCTAGCCGAGACCCGCCGCGGCCCGCGCCCGCCCTCGGTCAATCTGTTCGGGTTTTGATTGCCCGACTGAAAAAGCGGCGAAATAAATCACTTTCGTCATGCCCGGCCTTGTGCCGGGCATCGACGTCTCGGTTTCAATCGGAGCAAGAGACGTGGATGGCCGGGACAGGCCCGGCCATGACGAGCCTGGCAAAGCAAAAGGCGCGGCGGGTTGCCCCGTCGCGCCCCATTTGTTGAACTCGCTGGACCAGGGCCGAGAGCGCCCTATGCCAAGCCCTAAGACAAGCTTAGCGGGCGATCCCAGCGAGGTGACAGCGCTTGGTAAAAGACACTGGATCACCTCCTTTCGTTGGTTGATGGAAACCCAAGTATAGGCACGGATTTGCCCGATGTTAAGGGCTTGTCGGGGACGCTGGTGGCCGTTTCCCGGAGCAAATCCAGCGATATCGCGCGCTTTCCCTGGGGGTGTTGAGGCCGCCTGCCGGGCGTGTTAGTTCGTTGGCCATCCGCCGAGCTTGGGGTCAATCCGGGTTCGGCCGCGCGGGTGTAGCTCAATGGTAGAGCAGCAGCCTTCCAAGCTGAATACGAGGGTTCGATTCCCTTCACCCGCTCCAACCTATTGAAGTACTTGCCCGCGCGCCGCTTGTCAGTCTGACAAAGGCGTTTCAGCCTTACGTCACCAGCGCAATCTCAGAATGCGACACCGATGCGGATGCCGCGACGCCATACCACGCGGCACTTCTTTTTTACCGCGCCGTGGACGAATTCGAGACGGTCCGGCAGCGCCACCATCGGGAACACTTCAAGGCAGGCGCCGCCGGCGGAATAATCGACAATTCTGCAGTCGACGACAGGCGACTTGGGCGCCGCGATGATCTTGGCCTTGTTGGAGCCGGTTACGCGGACTCGCTTGTACAAACGCGGGTGCGACAACTGAATTCTATCTTTCGATCTTGTCGTGAAGCTGCCAGAACCGCAGCGTGCGCTCGGCGGTCTCCGCCGACAACTTTTCATAGTCCTTGCGGGCAAGATCCAGTGTCGCGTCGTCGATGCGGCGCCTGATCGGCCGATGGCAAAGGATCGTCTCCACGGTTGGCCAGTTGAGGCCTGCCGATTTGCAGGGGATCAGAACCAGGTCCGCGCGAAGACCCTCCAGCACCCGCGCCATGATATCGGTGGGGGCGCTATTGTTGAGAATCGCCAGCGATGCGGCGACCTCGTCGAATTTTCTTGCCTTGGCGAAATCGGCTATCGCGGCATCGTTGAGTTCGTTCAGGCCCTTCATTCGTCTGACGACCCCTTCCGCCGCGCTGAAGTCCCGTATCTCGGGGCCTTCCTCTTTCGCCTGGTTGATGAGCGTCTTCAGCACACGATTGATCTCGGCTTGCAGCTCCGAGGGTGCGATAGCCGCCAGACGGGCGCGCACCGCCGCGGTGGCACGCCGCAACAGATCGCGCAGGAACTTGAGCGGGAGATCGATCCGAAGGCCCAGCGCCTCGGTGAGATCATCGTCGGCTTCCGCGTGCGAAACCATGCCGCTATAGCCCGCCTCGGAAAAGCGCGCGCTGGCGTTTCTCGCAAGTTTCCGAATGACCTTGCGTTCGCCGCGTTCAACGATCACGTCCGTCACGGCCTCCGGCAGGCATGTCCGACCCGAAATGGCGGACAGGTGGTCCTGTCCCTTGGCTTTGGCAATCTCGACCAGCGCTTCGGTGCTTAGCCGGGTCGAAGTGGCCAACACGGTACCGGCCACGGCGATTTCATCGTCCCATGCAAGGTGCTCGATTACCCCCGACGGCGCGTAATCGAGCGGCGCCAGCCGGGTCCCGAGTTCCGCCCTGACACGGGTTTCGACCCGCGCGACAAGGTGACACAAGACATCGTCGAACAACGCGACCTGGTCATCGCTCAGCCGCTCCCCATCGCGCAGGAAGAGCTCCGTGACCTGCCGAAGCGTACTGACCCGTCTTGCCGACGAGCCGCTTCGGACGGCCTCTTCGAGTTCGGTAATGATGGAAAGTGGTTGTTGCATAATTTGCTTCCGCGCGCCGGACGGGAGACGCGGCTGAATTTAGGCTGGGCTTCCTTTCTGCGGGATTAAATCAGAACCCACGTAAGAATACGGACGTTTGCCGTCAAAGGCCGCAACGGACCTCGGCACGTCCCGCTAATTTGCCGAGAACCGATATCGATTTCCGCGCCCCCGTGCTTGTTCGGGTCGTAAGGCCGCAGCGCGCTTATCAATTTCCTAAATTATCCCTCATAGGCTGTGACGATGAACGACAATCGGAGCATCACCAGGCTACCAGTGGTGAAAGTCGGAACGATCGATTTCGACGGCGGTATCCTCACGTGCGTTATTCGTGATTTGTCGATCGGCGGCGCAGGACTTGAGGTGGTCAGCTCGGACGGCATCCCGGACCGTTTCACGTTGCTGTTGCGGACCGACGGCGTGCATGTTCCCTGCCGCGTCGCATGGCGGGAAGAATGCCGGATCGGGGTGGTGTTCGAAGACCTCGACGGCAGTCCGGTTAGTTTGGAGCCATAAGCCGGCGGGTGCGTGACGGCGACGTCGGCATTTTTGGCGGGCGTGCGATCGCAGACGACGGCCGGGCAGGGCCGTAAGATAGTGTATCCGCTGGTCATCGCACGGGCGCGCCGAGGTCGACTATGTTGGACTCACCGAACGCGCAAAGTCGACCAGTTGCTCGCTTACCTGATCCGCGGCCTCATGCTGCACCCAGTGACCGACGCCCTCGAGGCCCACGTACCCCGCGAGGCCCGGAAGCCGCTCGCGTAGCTTTGCCTCGGTAAGCTGGTAGACAGGGAATAGGCCGTCGGATTTGCCCCACACGAAATACGCGGGCTGCGATATTTTCGCGGCGCGGTAGGCGCTGCTCAGGTCAAAATAGGGTTGAACGGCGCGGTAATAATTCAGAGCGCCATGAAATCCCGTCCGTTGGAATGCTGTGATGTTGTGAGCGAGATAATCGGGCTCGATCCAGGACGGTAAGCGATCTGGCGGCTTCCGGTGGAGGCTGCGGGCCGGAATGAAAGGGTGCCAGGCTTCCGCTGCGGGCGCTGAGCCCGACGCCCAATAAAGTACGCCCGGAATTGTCACGGCCGCATCGGCCCAAATCTGATCGGCTTCCGGCCTGATCTGCTCGAACATGTAGAAATCGTCCCCGTGTCCGGCTGCGCGCATCGCGTCGAGCACGCTCGCATTGCCGCGTGGCGAGTAAGGGACGCTGAGGCAGAACACCGCTTTAAACAGGTCGGGACGCATCATGGCGGCATTCCAGGCCACTGTCGCTCCCCAATCATGGCCAACGATAATAGCCTCGGGCACCTGAAGCGCGTCAAGCAACCCAACAAGGTCTCCGACCGTTTGAAACGGCGTGTAGAGCGCCGCGTCTACGGGTGCAGAACTGCCGCCATAGCCGCGCATATCGGGTGCGATCGCGCGGTAGCCAGCCGCCGCGACGGCCTGCATCTGCTTGCGCCAGGTATAGCCAGTGTCGGGAAAACCATGGACGAATAAGATGGCGGGGCCTTGGCCTCGCTCGGTCACATGCAGACGAATGCCGTTGGTGGCGATGTCGGTTTCCTTGATTGGAAGCATCCCGCTCTTCTCCATGGAGTTTCAGCAAGGTGTTGCGCCGGCGTTGTTCCGATCGCAGGTCCAGGCCGCATACCAGAACGACGGATACGACGACTTGAACTGACGGCATGTCGCCCATCATACCAAATTATTTGTGGCCGGCACCGTGATTAGCGCATGCCTGTGATAGGAGTTACCCGCAATTTGCCAATTCGTCCGAACCGATGGTTGCGCTGGACCATCGCCTTCCGTTCGGTTTGGCCAAGCTAATTTTGCGTGAAGGAAACGCCGATGCTAGCAGCCCGCATGTTGAGCTCGCCACGGCACACGACGCGCTATTTGGAGGCTGGGCCCATCGATGGGCCGTTGATGATCTTTTTACATGGCTGGCCCGAGATCGCGTTGGCGTGGCGATTTCAAATGGAGGCCTTTGCGGCCGAGGGCTGGCGTTGTGTCGCACCGGATATGAGAGGCTACGGCGGCTCGTCTACCCCGGATGGTTCCTCGGCCTATGCGCTGAGCGAGATCGTTGAGGACATGGTCGAGCTTCACGATCATTTGGGATCCGTTCCGGCCATCTGGGTCGGGCACGACTTGGGCAGTCCCGTGGCGGGGGCGCTGGCGTCCCACCACCCGAAGCGTGCTCGCGGTGTGGTGCTGGTCTCGGTGCCGTATTTCCCCGATGGCTTCGCATTGGCCAACCTCCTGCCTCTCGTCGACCGTCAGCTCTACCCGGCGGACCAATATCCGGACGGGCAGTGGGACTATTGCCGTTTCTACGTTACTCACTTCGATCGGACGGTTAGCGACTTCAACGCCGATATTCCCGCGAACTCTCGCCGCGATTTATCGGCCCGGGAATCCTGCTTCGAAGGGGCAGGTCTACCGGTCAGCGTTGATCAGCCGCAACGGCGGATGGTTCGGTTCGGCACATCGTGCCCCTGCTGTGACGCCCGATCCCATGCTGTGGCCGCCCGCAGACTTCGATATTTTGGTGGAGGCGTTCCGTACGACCGGTTTCCGGCCGGGGAACGCCTGGTATCTCAACGACACCGGCAATGTTGCCTATGCCCGTACCGCGCCCGAGGGCGGATGCCTGCGCCAACCCGTTTTATTTGTGAATGGCGACTTCGACGGGCTTTGCGATATCAGCAACAGCCGTATTGGCGAGCCCATGCGCCGCGCCTGCCTGGATCTGTCCGTGATACGCCAGCCGGCCGGACACTGGATACCGCTCGAGTGCAAAGCCGAACTCGCCGAGGCCATTCGCTCGTGGATGAAGGCCAAAGGTCTTTCCTAGACTGCGTTCAAACGGTCTGCAGATCGCCAGGCGGGGCGGCTCCGCCCAACGGCCCGCAAGCGGGATACCTTCATGCCCGTAACGCAGTGCTCAGACCCGCAAAATAGTGTATCGGCTGGGTCGTCGCGCGCCGGCGCGTGTCGCCGCGCCACACGATCAAAAAGCTTTCGGAGGAAATACCATGTCGGCCAAGCCGCTTTCGGGCATCAAGATCCTCGATCTGACGCGGGTGCTCGCCGGACCCTTGTCGGCGCAGATGCTGGCCGATCTCGGCGCCGAGGTGATCAAGATCGAGCGGCCCGGCGTCGGCGACGATGCGCGCGCGTTCGGGCCGCCTTATCTGGTCGACCCCGAAGGCAAGGCCAACAACAACAATTCGTTCTATCTCTGCGCCAACCGCGGCAAGAAATCCGTCACCGTCAACATTGCAAAACCCGAGGGCCAGGCCGATCATCCGCGAGCTGGCGAAGACCTGCGACGTGATGATGGAGAACTACAAGGTCGGCGATCTCAAGCGCTACGGGCTCGATTATGAATCGATCAAGGCGATCAATCCCGGCATCATCTATTGCTCGGTGACCGGTTTCGGCCAGACCGGGCCTTATGCGGGGCGCGCCGGCTATGACGCGATCCTGCAGGCGATGGGCGGCCTGATGAGCGTCACCGGCCATATCGATGGCGAGCCCGGCGAGGGCCCGATGAAGGTCGGTCCCTCCATCGTCGATTACATGACCGGCATGAACACCTCGATCGGCATCCTCACGGCGCTGTATCACCGCAAGGTCAATGGCGGCGAGGGCCAGCAGGTCGACGTCTGCCTGTTCGACACCGTGATCGCCTCGCTGTCGCATTGGCGCAGATCTATCTGGTCAACGGCAAGACGCCGCCGCGGCGCGGCACCTGGGGCAATGGCGGCATGCCGGCCGGCGTGTTCCGCTGCACCGACGGCGAACTGATGCTGGTGGTCGGCAATGACGGGCAGTTTCAGCGCACCTGCGCGGTGCTGGGCGCGCCCGGAGCTCGCGACCGATCCGAAATTCCTCAAGAACAACGACCGCGTCGTGCACGGCAAGGAGATCATGGCGATCTTCGCCGGCCTGTTCCTGAAGAAGCCGGTGGCGTATTGGCTGGACGAACTGGAAAAGGCCGGCGTGCCGTCGGGGCCGATCAACAATTTCGAGCAGGTGTTTGCCGACCCGCATGTGCAGTCGCGCGGCATGCGCATCAAGGTCGATCATCCGTTCGAGCCGGAACTGTCGCTGATCCGCAATCCCCTGACGTTTTCGGGCACGCCGATCACGGATTATCGCGCGCCGCCGCTGCTCGGCGAGAACACCCGCGAGGTGCTGTCGTCATTATCGGCTATGACGACGCCAAGCTCGATGCGCTGAAGGAGCAGGGGATTATCTAGCCGGAGCTGCGTCGCGCGCAAAACGCGGGGCAATTTCAGCGCTGTTTTGGGCCGCCAGTTTTTTCTTTGCGCGACGGCGTCTTGGCAACTTCGTCGCGCCTTATCCGAAGGCCATCGACGAACACGTCGAGCAGCCGCAGCACGCTGTGCTGCCAGCCGGGCTGATCGTGCAGATAGCACATCCCGATCAGAGCGCGCAGCACGTCCTCGGCGCTGATGTCGGAACGAATTTCGCCGGCGGCGGCCGCGCGCGCCAGCAGCGCGCCGACGGCCTTGGTGAGCCGCTCGAAAGAATAGGCCTGCAGTTCGGACGAGCCATAGGCAGCCAGCTGCAACGCCGCCAGCATTCCCTTTTTGGTCGCGACGAACTCGACATTGGACCGCAGCCAGCGCCGCAAGGCCTCGACCGGCTCGGCTTCGCCTTTCAATTGTTCGGCGAGGTCACCGAGCTGCTCCACTTCGCGGCGGTACACCGCCTCGAACAGTTCCTCGCGGGTCGGAAAGTGGCGGTAGAGCGTCCCGATCCCGACGCCGGCCCGTTTGGCTACGGCCTCGAGGCTGGCATCCGCGCCGCCGGCGCTGAACACGGCCTTGGCGGCCTCCAGCACGCGCTCGCGGTTCCGAACCGCGTCGGCGCGGGGTTTTCGGACCGGTTCTGTGGAACGTTGCGCCATCAAATTAATTTAATCTCCCTGGGCCCCTTGTAAACGGAGGGTGCCTCCATATTTCTCGGCCGACCGCCGCACCTTGGGACCGGTCCGCCGCTCGATCCGCGGCGGCCACGATCCAGTTTTGACCATAGCACTGATCGGAGCACCGCATGAACCTCTCCATCAATCTCAGTATCAACGGCGTGCGGCGGAGCGTCGAACTCGACGATCCCCGCGTCACGCTGCTCGACCTGCTGCGCGAGCGCCTGGATTTGACCGGCACCAAAAAGGGCTGCGACCGCGGCCAATGTGGCGCCTGCACGGTGCTGGTCGACGGCCGCCGGATCAATTCCTGCATGGCCCTGGCGCTGAGCCATGACGGCGCCGAAATTCTCACCATCGAAGGCGTCGCGCATGGCGACCAACTTCATCCGGTGCAGGCGGCGTTCATCGCCCATGACGGCCTGCAATGCGGATTTTGCACGCCCGGCCAGATCATGAGCGCGATCGGCCTGTTGAATGAGGGGCATGCCGGCGACGATCCGGAAGCCATCCGCGAAGGCATGAGCGGCAACCTGTGCCGCTGCGGCGCCTATGCCGGCATCACGGAAGCCGTGCTGCAAGCGCGGAAACATCTCGCCGATCCCGGCAAGGCCGAACGGGAGCGCGCGGCATGAAGAATTTTGAATATCTCAGGCCCACCACGATTCCCGAAGCGGTTGCCGCCGCCGCGGCGCCCAATGCGGCCTATCTCGCCGGCGGCACCAATCTGCTCGATTTGATGAAGGGCGGCGTGGCGCGTCCGGACCGTGTGGTCGACGTTTCGCGCCTGCCGGGGCTCGATCGCATTGAACGGCTGCCCGATGGCGGCATCCGGATCGGCGCGCTGGTTCGCAATGCCGATCTCGCTTACGACACCGACTTTGCAAAATCGTATCCCGCCATTGCCGAAGCGCTGCTGTCGGGCGCTTCCGGCCAGCTTCGCAATGCCGCCACCGTCGGCGGCAACCTGTTGCAGCGAACCCGCTGCGGCTATTTCTACGATCCCGCCAGCGCCTGCAACAAGCGCCAGCCCGGGTCGGGCTGCGACGCGCGCGGCGGCGAGAACCGTCTTCACGCGGTGCTGGGCTGGAGTTCGTCCTGCATCGCCACCCATCCGTCGGATTTCTGCGTGCCGCTGGTGGCGCTTGACGCGGTCGTGGAGATCGAGGGCCGCGGCGGCCGCCGCGAGGTGAGCGTCGAGGCGCTGCATTGCCTGCCCGGCGACACTCCCGAGCGGGACAGCGTGCTCGTACCAGGCGATCTCATCGTCGCGCTGCGGCTGCCAAGAGAGGCCAGCGGGTTCGCGGCACACCAGCGTTACCTTAAAGTCCGCGAGCGCACCTCGTTCGCGTTCGCCGTCGCCTCCGCCGCCGCGGCGCTTCGGATCGAACAGGGCCAGATCCTGCAAGCACGGCTGGCGCTGGGCGGCGTCGCGCCCAAACCATGGCGGGCTCACGCCGCCGAGAAGACGTTGCAAGGTTGCGAGCCGGGTGCCGCGGTGTTTCGCCGCGCGGCGGAGGCGGCGCTCGCCGAAGCGAAACCCTCCGGAGACAACGGCTTCAAGATCGAACTGGCGCGGCGGATCGTGGTTCGCGCCCTGACCCTGGCGGCGGCCGGCACGCCCGAACGCCGCGCGGCCCTTCCTGCTTCTCCCTTCTCGGTTACAGGAGCGCTTCATGACGCTTGAACTCACGCAAAACCCGGCGCATGCGCGCCATGGTTCCAATAACAGTGGCTCCAGCATCGGCCAGCCACTGACCCGGCGCGAAGGCGTGCTGAAGGTCACCGGACGGGCCCGTTACGCCGCCGACAATCATCCGCCCGGCATGCTGCATGCGGTGCTCGCCGTCAGCAGTATCGCGCGCGGCCGCGTCGCGTTCCTCGACGTGGCGGCCGCCAAGGGCCATCCCGGCGTGGTCGAAGTCATGACGCCATCGAACCGGCCCGCGCTGGCGGAGGATCCCGACGCCAAGCTGCATCCCTTCATGTTCCGGATGGAGCTGCTGCAGAACGACGAGGTGCGTTACGCCAACCAGTCGATCGCGGTGGTGATCGCCGAGACGCTGGAAGCCGCGACCGAGGGCGCGGCGTTGCTGTCGCCGCGCTACGAGGTCGAGCCGGCCCGGATCGGTCTCGACGCTGGCGACAGTTTTGTGCCGGCGGCGATCGGCGTTGGCAATCCGGCCGAGATGCGCCGTGGCGATGTCGAAGCGGGCCTCGCCGCGGCGACGCGGCACGTCGATGCGACTTACGAGACCGCGATCCAGTATCACAACGCGATGGAGCCCCATGCCATCGTGGCGGCTTGGGATGGCGATACGCTGTCGATCGATACGCCGAGCCAGGGCATGGCGATGGCGCAAGGGCGCATCGCGGGATTGTTCGGCATTTCGCCGGACAAGATTCACATTCGCAGTCCGTTTCTCGGCGGCGGCTTCGGCTCGAAAGGGCTGATTTCCGGGCCGCAGATTCTCGGCATCCTGGCGGCCCGGATGGTCGGCCGGCCGGTCAAGCTGGTGCTGCGGCGCGAGCACATGTACGGGCCGGTGGGGCATCGCTCCGCCAGCCGCCAGCGGCTTCGCATCGGCGCCGATGCCGACGGCCTTCTGACCGCCATCGATCACCACGCCAGGGTGGCTTCGAGCACGTTCGACGATTTCTTTGAACCCGCCGCCGACGCTTCGCACACGCTGTACGCCAGCCCGGCGATCGCCACCTCGCATGAGGCGGTTCGGCTCGATACCGGGACGCCGCTGTTCATGCGCGCGCCCGGCGAGGCGACCGGGTCGATTGCGCTGGAGAGCGCGATCGACGAAATGGCGCATGCCTGCGGCATGGATCCGCTGGCGTTCCGGCTGAAGAATTACGCCGACGCCGAGCCGATTTCCGGCAAGCCGTTTTCCTCGAAGGCGCTGCGCGAATGCTATGCCCAGGGCGCTGACGCTTTCGGTTGGTCGCGCCGTGCGCTGGCGCCGCGACAGATGCGCGACGATTCCGGCCTGCTGGTCGGCTGGGGCGTGGGTTCGGCCACGTTCCCGGCGCTGATGTTCCAGGCCGAGGCGCGCGCAGCGATTCGGCGCGACGGCTCCGGCCTGATGGAAATCGGCGCGCATGACATGGGGCAGGGCGCCTGGACCGCGCTCGGCCAGATCGCCGCCGACGGATTGGGGCTCGACCTCGACCGGGTAGAGTTCAACTCGGGCACGTCGGATCTGCCGGACGCCGGCATTGCCGGCGGCTCCGCCCATACCGCGACCGCCGGCATGGCGATCCACAACGCCGGCGTTGCCGTGATCGCCAAACTCGCCGATCTCGCCAGCGGCGACCAACGATCGCCGCTGTAC
The DNA here is from genome assembly GCA_963699465.1 of uncultured Alphaproteobacteria bacterium. Classification (GTDB taxonomy): domain Bacteria; phylum Pseudomonadota; class Alphaproteobacteria; order Rhizobiales; family Xanthobacteraceae; genus Bradyrhizobium. Next base: position 21,428 of record CAVOTZ010000038.1, on the reverse strand, counting down.
GGCGCCGGCAATGCCGGCTTCGTCGCGCGCGACGGCCGTCTCTACCGCCGCGACGACGACCGCAGCGAAAGCTACGCCGATATCCTGACCCGCGCCGGTCTGGCGCAGGTCGAGGCCAGCGGCAAGGGCGCCGCCGATCCCGCCGCGCAATCGAACTACGCCATGCACGCGCACGGCGCGGTGTTCGCCGAAGTCAAGGTCGATCCCGATCTCGGGCAGATTCGCGTGACCCGCATGGTCGGCGCGTTCGCGGCGGGCCGGGTGATCAATCCGCGGATGGTGCGCAGCCAGATTCTCGGCGGCATGATCTGGGGCGTGTCGTTTGCGCTGCACGAGCGGGCCGTGATGGACCGGCGCTCCGGGCGGACCCTGAACGCGAACCTCGCCGACTACCACGTGCCGGTGAATGCCGACGTGCCGTCGATGCAGGCGCTGATGGTCGAGGAGCACGATCCGCACGTCAACGCGCTCGGCATCAAGGGCGTCGGCGAGATCGGCATCACCGGTTCGGCCGGCGCGGTCGCCAACGCGGTGTGGCACGCCACGGGCACGCGGGTGCGTCGCTTTCCGATCGGGATCGATGAACTGCTGACGGCTTCGAACTGATATTTCGCGACAGATATCGCGCCCCGGACGATGCGGCGTGTGACACGCCGCGTCGCGTTCGGGGCGCCGCCGCCTCGATCACCGCGCTTCGCGCGCCACCAGTTTGGCCGGCGCCTTTTTCTCGGCGCCCGCCGTCAGCGCCATCGCCGCGACCTCGACCACCCTGTCGATGATGCCCTGGACGTCGCCGAGGTCGCATTTGCCTTCCGACCATTTTGTCAATCGCTCGCTGTCGCGGATGGTCTGGTGCGCCATCGCCAGGGCAAAATGCAGTCCCCAGGTGAGATCGACTTCGCTGCGGTCGGGCAGCGAGCGCCGCATCGCCGCCGAAAATTTCCGCAAATGATCGATCTCGCGGTTCTTGATCCGGCGGATCGGCGGCACCGATTCAATCGACGCCCGGATCATGAAGCGCGCCGCCGGTGAGCGTTCGCGGTCGGGCCCGAGGCAGCCGCGCAAGGTCGGCCCCACCAGCGCGCGCAGGATTTGCTCGACGCCGGCGCGGCCGCCGCCGGCTTCTTCCGCGGCTTTCAGCTCGTTGAGCCGTTCGCGGTTGGTGGCGAGGCTGCGGGTGACGAACAATTCGGCGATCAGTTCGTCCTTGGAGCCGAAATGATAGTTCACCGCGGCGAGATTGACCTCGGCGGCCGCGACAATGTCGCGCAACGTGACATCGGCGAAACCGCGATCGGCGTACAGCCGTTCGGCGGCGCTGAGGATCGCGGCGCGGGTGTGGTCGGTCGGCATCGTCATGACCCCAAAGTCGTCGGGCAGCAGGGGAGTTGCAATTCAAACGCCTGTATGAAACTATGGTTTGAAGGCTGCGATGTCAATCCGCCTGACCGACCAAAGCCCTTGCGAGGGACCCGCGGTGGGCAGACAGTGCGGCCAACAATTTTTGCAAAAACCAGGCGAGGAGCGTCCCATGGACTTCAATATGTCGGACCGGCAGAAGGAATGGCTCAACCGCGTGCAGGCCTTCATGCAAAAGCATGTGCGGCCCGCGGTGCCGATCTACAAGCAGCAGGACGCCGAGGGCGCGCGCTGGAAGGTGATCCCAATCCTCGAGGATTTGAAGAAGAAGGCCAAGGCCGAAGGCCTCTGGAACATGTTCATGCCGCCGAATTCGCATGAAGATGACGAATTCCGTGGCGCGGGATTGAGCAATCTGGAATACGCGCCACTGGCCGAGGAGATGGGCCACATCAGCTGGGCCTCGGAAGTGTTCAACTGCTCGGCACCGGATACCGGCAACATGGAAGTGTTCATGCGGTATGCCAGCAAGGAGCAGAAGCGAAAATGGCTGCGGCCGCTGATGGACGGCGAAATCCGCTCCGCGTTCCTGATGACGGAACCGGCGGTTGCCTCGTCGGACGCCACCAACATCGAAACCAGCATCAAGCGCGACGGCGATCATTACGTCATCAACGGCCGCAAATGGTGGTCGTCCGGCGTCGGCGATCCCCGCTGCAAGATCGCGATCCTGATGGGCAAGACCGATCCCTCGGCCGCGCGGCATCAGCAGCAGTCGCAAATCCTGGTGCCGCTCGACACCAAGGGCATCACGGTGGAAAAGATGCTGCCGGTGTTCGGTTTTGATGACGCGCCGCACGGCCACGCCCAGGTGCTGCTCGAAAACGTCCGCGTTCCCGCCGAAAACATCCTGCTCGGCGAGGGCAGGGGTTTTGAGATCGCGCAGGGCCGGCTCGGCCCCGGCCGCATCCATCACTGCATGCGCACCATCGGCAAGGCCGAGGAAGCGCTGGAGAAAATGGTAAAACGGCTGTCGTCGCGCACCGCGTTCGGCAAGAAGATCATCGAATATTCGATCTGGGAACAGCGCATCGCGGAAGCCCGCACCGACATCGAGATGAACCGCCTGTTGTGCCTGAAGGCCGCCGACATGATGGACAAGGTCGGCAACAAGAGTGCCCAGCTCGAGATCGCCATGATCAAGGTGGCGGCGCCCAACATGGCGCTCAAGATCCTCGATCAGGCGATCCAGGCCTTTGGCGCCGCCGGCGTTTCCGACGATGCCGGGCTGGCGCGGGACTACGCCTCGATGCGCACCATGCGTCTGGCGGATGGCCCGGACGAGGTGCACAATCGCGCCATTGCCAGACTTGAACTTCGGAAGTATGCAAATTCTCCGAGCAAGCACTAAAGGGAACCGCTGTATGGCGCTCCCAAAGAAGAAAATTTGAGGGAGCGTCATCGTGGCCCAAGACTCTCAAAAAGGTGACGTTCAAAAAACTGACCTTGAAGACGTCCGGAAAGATACCCGCATCCGGCAGGATGAGGATTTTTCGGGCACCAAACCGGTCGAGGAGCGGCATCGGGTCGATGAGCTGCGCCTCGACGGCTGGATGCGCGAACATGTCGAGGGCTATCAGGGGCCGCTGACCGTCCTGCAGTTCAAGGGCGGCCAGTCCAACCCGACCTACCGGCTGGATACGCCCGGCCGGTCCTACGTGATGCGGCGCCGGCCATTTGGCAAATTGCTGCCGTCGGCGCACGCGGTCGATCGCGAATTCCGCGTCATCGCGGCACTTAGCAAGCAGGGCTTTCCGGTCGCCAAAGCCTACGCGCTGTGCACCGACGATGCCGTGCTCGGCTCGGCCTTCTACATCATGTCGATGGAGGAGGGCCGGGTGTTCTGGAATCCGGCGCTGCCGAGCCAGACGCCGGATTCGCGCCGCAAGATCTTCACCAGCAAGATCGAGACGCTGGCGAAATTGCACACGTACGATCCCGAGCAGATCGGGCTTGGCGATTTCGGCAAGCCGGGAAATTATTTCGCGCGCCAGGTCGATCGCTGGACCAAGCAATACCGGGCGTCGGAAACCCAGCACATTCCGGAGTTCGAGAAGCTCGCCGAGTGGCTGCCCAAAACCGTGCCGCAGCAGCAACGCGTCTCGATCGTTCACGGCGACTATCGCCTCGACAACATGATCTTCCATCCGACCGAGCCGCGCGTGCTCGCGGTGCTGGACTGGGAATTGTCGACGCTCGGCGATCCGATGGCGGATTTCACCTATCTGTTGATGCAATGGACCATGCCGGGCCTCGCCAATGTCGATCTGAAGGCGCTGGGGATTCCGAGCCAGGACGAGGCGGCGCAGATCTATTGCAACATCACGGGCATCACCGTGCCCGACCTGAACTGGTATTTTTCCTACAATCTGTTCCGGCTCGCCGGCATTACCCAGGGTATCGCCGGCCGGATCCGCGACGGCACCGCGGCCAACGCCAAGGCCATGGAGTCCGCCAAGCGCACCGTGCCGCTGTCGCAGGCCTCCTGGGAATACGCGCAAAAGGCCGGCGCGAAATAATCCAGGAAATTATCCAGCATGTCATCGCCCGCGAAAGCGGGCGATTTCATTTCCGTTAACACAACTGCTGCGTGTTCCGATTTCGTAGACTGTCGCGCGCCTCGCGATCCATCCATCGGATGAAGCGGTTATACCAACGTATGAATGCCAGTGTCTTGTTTTCAGGACACTCAGTGACAGCCGGAATCTTGAATAGCTCCGACGCTGCGGCGATTGAGGACAGCCGGTTCCAATACGAGGTTCAAAAAGGCGGGACTTTAGAAGGCGGGACCTGGGAGTGCAGTCATCTTCTCGCTTCGGCGCGCTCGGAATTCACGGCCTTGAGGTCTTGTCGGAGGAGAATGGCCTAGCCTTCTGCAGAGGGTGGCGCGACGGCGCGGAAGGCAAGCGTGACGGCGTGCTGGTCGCGTTCGCAACCTCGGTGCAACCGGCGCCGGCCGCGCTCGATCGCCTGACCCACGAATATTCCTTCAAGAACGAACTGGACAGCAGCTGGTCGGTGCGGCCGCTGGAACTCAATCGAGAGCGCGGCCAGACCGTTCTGGTGCTCGAGGATTGCGGCGGCGAGTTGCTGGGCCGGCTGCTCGGGCCGCCGATGGAGCTGGAGCGTTTCCTGCGCCTTTCCACCGGCGTTGCCGCCGTCCTTGCCAAGGTGCACCAGCACGGCCTGATCCACAAGGACATCAAGCCTGGCAATATCCTGGTGAACACGGCGAGTGATGAGGTGCGGCTGACCGGTTTTGGAATCGCTTCCCGGCTCCCGCGGGAACGGCAGGCGCCCTCATCGCCGGAGTTCATCGCCGGCACGCTGCCCTATATGGCGCCGGAACAAACCGGCCGCATGAACCGCTCGATCGATTCCCGCAGCGACCTCTACGCCCTCGGCGTCACCTTCTATCAGATGCTCACGGGCGCGCTGCCGTTCAGCGCGGATGACCCGATGGAGTGGGTCCATTGCCACATCGCCAGAACGCCGGTGCCGCCGCATCAGCGGGTGGAGAGCATCCCGGCGCCGGTTTCCCGGCTTGTGATGAAGCTGCTCGCCAAGACCGCCGAGGAGCGTTACCAGACCGCCGCCGGCGTCGAGCATGATCTCGGGCGGTGCCTTGCCGAATGGCAAGCGCAGGGCCGCATCGACGAGTTTCCGCTCGCCGAGCACGACGTGGTGGCCCGGCTCGTGGTCCCCGAGAAACTCTACGGGCGCGAGCATGAGGTCGCCGCCCTGGTCGGTGCATTCCATCATGTGGTCGCGACCGGTACGCCGGCGCTGGTTCTGGTCTCCGGATATTCCGGCATCGGCAAATCCTCGGTGGTGCAGGAGCTGCATCAGGTCCTGGTGCCGCCGCGCGGCCTGTTCGCCGCCGGCAAGTTCGATCAGTTCATGCGCGACATCCCTTACGCCACGGTGGCGCAGGCCTTTCAGGGTCTGGTGCGGCAGATCCTGAGCAAGAGCGAGACGGAGCTGCAAGGCTGGCGCGACGCGCTCGGCGAGGCGCTCGGTCCGAACGGGCTCCTGATCGTGGACCTGATTCCGGAACTCGAACTCGTGATCGGCAAACAGCCGCCGGTCGCCGAGCTGCCGCCGCAGGATGCGCAGCGCCGCTTCCAGATGGTGCTGCGGCGGTTCATCGGCGTGTTTGCGCGAAAAGAGCATCCGCTGGCGCTGTTCCTCGACGATCTGCAATGGCTCGATGCCGCAACCCTCGACCTGCTTGAGGATATTCTGACCCAATCGGATATCAGGCATTTGCTGCTGGTCGGCGCCTATCGGGACAACGAGGTCGACGCATCGCACCCGCTATCGCGCAAGCTCGATGCGATCCGGCGGGCGGGCGCGACGGTCCGGGATATCGTGCTGGCGCCGTTGAGCTATGACGACCTCGAACGTTTGATCTCGGACTCGCTGCGCTGTGAAACCAGGCCGGTGAAGCCGCTGGTCGCGCTGGTGCACGAGAAGACCGCCGGCAATCCGTTTTTCGCCATCCAGTTTCTCACAGCGCTGGCGGACGAAGCGCTGCTGGTGTTCGATCATATGGAAGCCCGATGGCTTTGCGACCTCGATCGCATCCACGCCAAACGCTACACCGACAACGTGGTCGATCTGATGGTGGCCAAGCTCAATCGCTTGCCGCCTGCGACCCAAACGACGCTTTGCCAGTTGGCCTGCGTCGGCTCCAACGCAGTGTTCGCCCTGCTGGCAACGGTCTGCGAGACGTCGCAGGACGACCTTCATGACAGTTTTTGGGAGGCGGTGCGGGCCGGGCTGGTGCTCCGCCTCGGGGACTCCTACGCGTTTCAGCACGATCGCATCCAGGAGGCGGCCTATTCGCTGATTCCCGAGGATACGCGCATCGAGGCCCATTTGCGGATCGGTCGGCTGCTGCTGGCGCATACACCGCCCGACCGGCGCGAAGACATCATTTTCGAGATCGTCAGCCAGTTCAACCGCAGCGCCGCATTGATCACATCGCCGGACGAACGCGAGCAGGTGGCGCAGCTCAATCTGACCGCGGGCATCCGCGCCAAGAACGCGGCGGCCTATTCGTCGGCACTGAGCCATCTTGCCGCCGGCCGCGCGCTGCTGGCGGAGGACTGCTGGACGGAACAATACCAGCTCAGCTTCGAACTCGAGTTTCACCGCGCCGAGTGCGAATTCCTGACCAACGATCAGGAGAACGCCGAAGCGCGGCTGGCGATGCTGGCGAGCCGTGCGGAAAATCTCGTCGATCTGGCCGCCGTCACCTCGCTGCGGCTGGAAGTTTACATCATGCTCGCCCGGTCGGAGCGCTTCGTCGAGGTCGGCCTCGACTATCTCCGGCAGGTCGGCATCGAGTTGTCGCGTCACCCGACCGATGACGACGTGCAGCAGGAGTACGAGCGGCTAGGCAACGGCTTGGAACCCGCCCGATCGAGGATCTGATCGACCTTCCCATGATGAACGATGCCGGCACGCTCGCGACCATGAACGTGCTGTGCATGCTGATGCCGTCCGGCAACAACGCGGACAACAACCTCAACTGCCTGCTGGTCACGCGCATGGTGAACCTCAGCCTCGAGCACGGCAACAGCAATGCGTCGTGCGTCGGTTATGTCTCGCTGGCGCTGGCGACCGGCTTCGCGGACCACGCGACGGCGCAGCGCTTTGCCCAGCTCAGTATCGACCTGATCGAGAAGCGGGGGCTGGATGCTTTCAAGGCCCGCGTCTACCTCAGAATTGGCGGCACCATCAGCCCCTTGACGCGCGACACCGGATTTGGCCGCTCGCTCGATTCTGCAAGCGCGCGATGAAGCCGACAAAACCGGCGACGTGCTCTATGCCAGTCATTGCCGCTCTTACGCCCTCAAATGTTCGATCGCCTCCGGCGAGCCGGTCTTGACGAATTGGAACGGGAGACGGTGGACGGCCTCGAATACGCGCGCAAGACCGGCTCCAGCTTCGTTTTCGCCATCATCCTGAACAAGCTCTATCTGATCCGAAGGCTCCGCGGCCTGCCGCTGGATTTCAGATTGTTCGACGGCACGGCGTTCGATCAAGGCGACTACGAGCAGTACCTTGCGGCAAGTCCAAATCTGACGAATCCCGCCTACCAATACTGGATGCGAAAGACTGCAGGCCTGCGTCTTCGCGGAAGATTATCCGTCGGCGCTTGACGCGATGGTCAAGGGGCGAGGCCAGCTCGCAGGGGCCTTCGACTGGTCGATCGCGCTGAGTACCACCTTTATGCCGCACTGGCGTTTGCGGGGTCTGTCGACACCGTCGATGACGTTCAATTCGAGCACGCTCGAGATGCACCACCGGCAACTGCAGATTTGGGCCGAGCAGTGCCCCGAGAATTTCGAAAACCGCGCGGCGCTGGTGGGCGCCGAGCTGGCGCGCCTCGAGGGCCGCGACCTCGATGCCGGGCGCCTCTACGAACAGGCGATCCGTTCGGCCCGCGCCAGCGGCTTTGTCCACAGCGAGGCGCTCGCCTGCGAGATCGCGGCGCGCTTCTACGCCGCGCGCGGTTTCGAGGATATCGCCGGGATGTATCTGGCGCGCGCCCGCGACGGCTATTTGCGCTGGGGTGCCGATGGCAAGGTCGGGCTGCTCGAGGCCCGCCATCCGCAACTGGCGCTATCCGGTCCGCGCGGCGGCAAGAAAGAGGCGGCGTCGCCGGATCAAGCGCTCGACGTCGCCGCCGTGGTGAAGGCGTCACAGGCGCTATCAGGCGAAATGCTGCTGCCCCGGCTGATCGAGCGGCTGATGACCATCGCGCTGCAGAATGCCGGCGCCGCGCGTGGCCTGCTGATTTTGCCGCAGGAGAATGATTACCGCGTCGAGGCCGAGGCGCGCGCGGATGGCGAGCAGATCGTCCTGCAGTTCGGCGCCGCCGCCGGTCCGGCGGTTCCCGAAAGCATCATCCGCTACGTCATGCGGACGCGGGAGTGCGTGATCCTTGACGATGCGGCGAGAGCGAACCTGTTCTCGGAAGATCCATATTTCGGTCTCGAGCGACAGCGATCGATCCTTTGTCTTCCGCTCATCCGCCAGGGCGCGCTGGTCGGACTGCTGTACCTCGAGAACACGCTTGCTTCGCACGTCTTCACGCCGGAGCGCGCAAGGCTGCTCGAGCATCTGGCGGGGCAGGCCGCGATCTCGCTGGAGAACACCCGCCTCTACGGCGATCTCAGGGAACGGGAAACCAAGATCCGGCGCCTGGTCGACTCCAACATCATCGGCATCCTGATCATCGATCTCGCAGGCCCGATCATCGAGGCCAACGACGCGTTTCTCGGCATGGTGGGATATGAGCGCGAGGACATCGTCTCGGGTCGCATATCGTGGACCGAACTGACGCCTCCGGAATGGCGCGCCAGCGACGCCAAGCGGGTCGAAGAAGTCAAGCTGAAGGGAACGCTGCGGCCGTTCGAGAAGGAATATTTTCACAGGGATGGCGGCCGCGTGCCGGTGCTGGTCGGCGTGGCCCGGCTCGAGGAAACCGGCAACCAGGCCGTCGCCTTCGTCGTCAACCTGACCGAGCGCAAGCGCGTCGAGGCCGAACTGGCGCACGCCAACCGCGTCGCGACCATGGGCGAACTCACGGCGTCGATTGCGCATGAGGTCAATCAGCCTCTTGCGGCGCTGCTGACCAACGCCGAAACCGCGGTGCGCTGGCTCAGCCGTCAGCCGCCGGATCTGGAAAAGACCAGGCAGTCGATCGATCGCACCATCAGCGACGGCAGACGGGCCGCCGATATCGTCAGCCGGATCCGTGATTTCTCGAAGAAGACGCCGGTGACCAAGCAGGGCCTGGAAATCAATGAAGCCATTCTGGAGATCATGACCCTGGCCCGCGCCGCGGTATCGGAGCATGGCGTTTCCGTGCAGATGCAACTGTCGGAGGGGCTGCCAACCATTTTGGGCGACCGGGTGCAGTTGCAACAGGTGATCCTGAACCTGATCATGAACGCGATCGAGGCGATGAGCGAGGTGGCCGAGGGAGCGCGCGCGCTGCTGATCGGCACCAGCGAGGCCGAGCGGGGCGCCGTGCTGGTTGCCGTCGGCGATTCCGGGCCGGGACTGCCGCAAGCCTATCCGGAACGGATCTTCGATGCCTTCTATACGACCAAGCCCAGCGGCCTGGGGATGGGGTTGTCGATCTGCCGCTCGATCGTCGAGGCGCATGGCGGTCGGCTATGGGCAACGCCGAACCAGCCTCGCGGCGCGGTCTTTTACATGATGCTGCCGGTCGGTGACCCCATGGATCCCGACGGCATGCGGTTTGCCCGGCTTGAAGTGTGAGCGTTTTCTGGAGCGCAAATGGCTGCCGGTTTTACCCGAAAGGGCGCCGCGCCGGCGAACGGTTGCGGGGATGCGCATCACATTGCCCATACGTTGGTATGACCGGACCATCCCAACGGCCGGATGGCGGCGAGCGGATTGACCTCCATGATGCCGTCGGCCGGGACCAACTCGATTTGGACGCAGGGGACATTTTCATATGGGGCAGCTTCGCCTTTTTTGGCTGGGATCGCTGGCGCTCGCGCTCGCCGCATCTCCCGCCGCGGCTCAGAAGAAATACGACCTTGGTGCGACCGATACCGAGATCAAGATCGGCAACACCATGCCCTATAGCGGTCCACAGTCGGCCTATGCACAGATCGGCCGGGCCGAGGCCGCTTATTTCAAGATGATCAACGATCATGGCGGCATCAACGGCCGCAAGATCAATTTCATCAGCTATGACGACGCCTGGAGCCCGCCCAAGACCGTGGAGCAGACCCGCAGGCTCGTCGAAGGCGACGAGGTGCTGTTGGTGTTTGGGGGGGCGGGCACCCAGACCAACAACGCGGTCCAGAAATACATGAACCAGAAGCAGGTGCCGCAGCTCTTTGTCGCGAGCGGAGGGACCAAATTCGGCGACTACAGGACGTTTCCCTGGACCATGGGCTGGCTGCCAACCTACCAGACCGAAGGCCGCATCTACGGCAAATACATTCTGGATAATCTGCCGCAGGGCAAGATCGCCATTCTCTATCAGGACGACGATTCCGGTCGCGATTATCTGAGGGGCATGCGGGAAGGGCTCGGCGAGGAGGCGGCCAAGCGCATGATCGTGGCCGAGATTTCCTACGATCTGGGCCAGACCACCGTCGACTCCGAGGTGGTCGCGCTGAAAGCATCCGGCGCCGACATCTTCTTCGACGAGGCCTCGCCGAAGTTCGCCGCTCAGGCCATCAGGAAGGTCGCCGAGATCGGCTGGAAGCCGACCTTTTTCCTGGCCAGCATCTCGAATTCGGTGGGCGCGGTGCTCAAGCCGGCGGGTCTGGAAAACTCCAAGGGCATCATTTCCTCGAGCTACCTCAAGGATCCGACCGACCCGACGTGGAAAGACGATCCCGCTATCAAGCAATGGTCGGCCTTCATGGATCAATATTTTCCCGAAGGCGACAAGACATCGGTGTTCACGGTCTTTGGTTATGCATCCGCGCAGACGCTGGTGCAGACGCTTCAGCAATGCGGCGACGACCTGACCCGCGCCAACATCATGAAGCAGGCGGCGAGCCTCAATCATGTCGAGCTCGGCGTGCTGCTGCCGGGCATCACGATCAATACGGGTCCAGCCGACCACTATCCGATCGAGCAAATGCAGCTGTCGCGCTTCAACGGCCAATACGGCGAATTGTTCGGCAAGCCGATTTCGGGCGAACCACGTTCGGAATAGCTGTCGCGGGGGCAATCGCCGGCATGGACCACGCCGATGCGCCGAACATCCTCGCGATGAACTGCGTAGCCCGGATTGAGCAAAAGCGAAATCCGGGAATCTTTCCTCGTGGATTGCGCTGCCCCGGATATCGCTTTTGCTCTATCCGGGCTACGAAGGCTTGATTTGAGCTGAAAAAAATCTTTCAAAGCTTCGGTGATTTGGCCTCGCTGTCCAGCCCTGTCTGGAAAAATATTTTTGTTTTTATCCGACCCAAATCACCGGCTTTTATTGTGCATCCTGTCCCGCAAGAGGGGACGTCGGCCGTCGTCACTGACGCCGGGACAGGTCGCGGTGGACGCGGCAGCGTCGTCGCGCGCTTTATGCGCGCGGGCGAGCGATGCTGAAGCGTACGGCTAAGTCGTGTGGTCCTGACGCCCGGAATGCTGGCGTCAAGTCCTCGAGAGGCTAACGCCTCTCGGGGGCGATGGTGTCAAGAGGCTCCGATTCACCAGGGAGAGCACGATATAGGTCGTAGAGCCATTGCGCAGGGAAGGCCGGAGTGTTTCCGCTGAACCTGTATGCTCGTGTGCGCATCTCTTTGTGCATCAATGCACACGAGACCGGGGCAGCGCGCACCCGGTCTTCCCTGCGCCCTTCTTTTGGAGGACGCGAACGAAATTGACAGCCTCGGGCAAAACCATGTCGCGAGAACGAGGAGGCGTGTGTGGCACATCCTTCGAGACGCGCGCAAGGGCGCGCTCCTCAGGATGAGGACCTCATGGTGAGGAGCGCGGCAAAGCCGCGCGTCTCGAACCATGGCCACGGGACGATGACTGCGCCAAGCGGCGTATCCCGGAATGACGAAGTATCAAATCGGCTTGCCCGCATACGGCATCGAGGCGGTGAGGCCGCCGTCGACGGGGATGGCCTGACCGTTGACATACGACGCCTCGTCGCTGACCAGAAACAATCCCATCGCGGCGAGTTCGTGCGGCTGGCCGGCGCGCTTCAGCGGATTGAGCTGGCCGATCTTGTCGGCGGTGCCGCGCTGCTTGGCGCGGTCGAACACAGGTTTTGTCATCCCGGTCTCGATCAGGCCGGGACACACCGCGTTGATCCGCACCCCGGTGCCGGACAGCGAATAGGCCGTGGTCTGCACCAGGCTGATCACGCCGGCCTTGCTGGAGGCGTAGGGATGACCGCTGGCGCCCGACTTCAGGCCGGCGACGGAAGCCGTGCAGACGATCGCGCCGTGTCCCTGCGCGATCATGTGCGGCATGGAATATTTGATGGCGAGGAAGGGACCGATCAGATTGATGCGCAGGATTTCCTGCCAGTGCTCGACGGTCTGCTCGGCGATCGGTATCAATCCGCCGCTGACGCCGGCATTGGCCCAGATCGCGTCGAGCTTGCCGTATTTCGACACCGCCAGGTCGATGAACGCCTTGACGTCTTGTTCCGAGCCGGCATCCGCCATCACGGCCTCCGCGGTGCCGCCGGCTTTTTTGACCTGCTCGACGGTGTCCTTGACCGCTTCGGTGCGATCGACCGCAATCAGTTTGGCGCCTTCCCTGGTGAACAACAGCGATGCCGCGCGCCCGATGCCGCTGCCCGCGCCCGTGATGATGACGGATTTGCCTTCGAGGCGGCCCATGAGTTTCTCCCTTGCGGTTTTAAGAGGCGCTGCGCGCTTGCCGCCCAGCGGAATTTCAAACAAGATTTCAAACGCGGAAAGTGACTTGAGACATGCCGTGCGCTGACGTACAGCGACGTCGAACACTATTGAAGGGTTTTCGGGATGTCCAATACAGACAAGTCGGTGGTCTCGAAACCCGGCACGGTTATCACGCGCTGGTGGTGGGTGCGCCATGCGCCGGTGCGCGAAGACAATGGCTGCATCTACGGCCAGAAGGATCTCGGCTGCGACACCAGCGACCGCGTGGTGTTCGAGGCGGTCGGCAAGATCCTGCCGCGCGATGCGGTGTGGATTTCCTCTACGCTGAAGCGCACGCATCAGACCGCGGATGCGATCTGGGCCGCCGGATTTCCCAAGCCTGCGAACATGCCGCATGAAAAGGCGTTCGCCGAACAGCATCTCGGCGAGTGGCAGGGCATGCATCGCGCCACCTTCCTCGCGACCCGTCCCGCCGGCAGCAACTGGTTTGCCGCGATCGACGAGCCCGCGCCGGGCGGCGAGAGTTTTATGGACCTCTACAATCGCGTCACCGCCGCGATCGATCGCTTCACGGTCGAGCACGCCGGCAGGAACATCATTGCGGTCGCCCATGGCGGCGTGATCAAGGCCGCGCTCGGTCTCGCGCTCGGTGGCCTGCCAGGCAAGGGACTGGACTTCGACATCGACAATTGTTCGGTGACGCGGCTCGATCATTACGCGATCAATGGCCACAGCAACTGGCGGCTGCCGATGGTCAACCAGCAGCCATGGATGGCGGATGCCGCGCACAACGCGATGCATCAGCCGGCCGGGCCGGAAATCGCCAGCGCCAGCAAGCTCGCATAGACTATCGCCACTTGATCTGAAGGCTGCTTAACTCGGTTCGAAAACCATAACCGGTGCGGCCAGCGCCGGATCAGCAAACGGGAGAGACGCTATGGGCTTGTTCGACATGAAGGGAAAAGTCGCCGTCATCACCGGCTCGACCAAGGGCATCGGCAAAGCGATCGCGGAACGGATGGCCGAGCACGGCGCCAAGGTGGTGATCTCCTCGCGCAAGCAGGATGTCTGCGATCAGGTGGCAAAAGAGATCAACGACAAGTTCGGCAAGGGAACGGCGGTGGCGATATCAGCCAACATTTCCAGCAAGGAAAATTTGCAGCACCTGGTCGACGAATCCAACCGCGCCTTGGGCAAGATCGACGTGCTGGTCTGCAACGCCGCGTCCAATCCCTATTACGGTCCGCTCGGCGGCATTTCCGACGAGCAATTTCGAAAAATCCTGGACAACAACATCGTCGCCAATCAACTGGCTGATTTCGATGGTGGTGCCGCAGATGATCGAGCGCAAGGATGGCTCGATTGTTATCGTGTCCTCGATCGGCGGCCTGAAGGGTTCGACGGTGCTCGGCGCCTACGCGATTTCGAAAGCCGCCGATATGCAGCTGGCGCGCAACCTCGCCTGCGAATACGGCAAGCACAACATCCGCGTGAACTGCATCGCGCCCGGCCTGATCAAGACCGATTTTGCCAAGGCGCTGTGGGACAATCCGGAGACCCTGAAGGCCTCCACCGCGCGCTCGCCGCTGTTGCGGATCGGCATTCCCGACGAGATCGCGGGCGCCGCGGTGCTGATGGGATCGGCCGCCGGCAATTTCATGACGGGACAGACCGTCGTGATCGACGGCGGCGCGACGATTAGTTAGCGGGGCGTGTCCCGGACGCGGTGCAGCGTGCAACGCTGCTCCGCAGAGCCGGGACCCAGCTTCGCGCACCGCATAGGCCCCGGATCAGCAGCGCACCGCTTCGCGCTGCGCAGCATCCGGGGCACGCAAGACCTACTCCACCGCCGCATACACCAGGTCGCGCAGCAAATTGCGGATCTGGGTGCGCTGGCCTGGACCCTGCATCATGAACACCGTGAACAGGTCCTCGGCCGGGTCGATGAAGAAGAACGTCCCGGCCATGCCGCTCCAGAAGAACTGACCGACCGATCCCGGGAACGGCGCGATGCCGGCGGCGGTGCGGACGCAGAAGCCGAGACCAAATCCGTGGCCGGGCGACATCAGGGGCGAGTCGACCTTGACGTGGGGGCCGAGATGGTTCGAGGCCATCAATTGCAGCGTCTTGCGGCCGATGATCCTGGTGCCGTCGAGCGTGCCGCCGGAGAGCAGCATCTGGGCGAAGCGGGCATAGTCCATCGTGGTCGAAACCAGACCGCCGCCGCCGGATTCCATCACCGGCTTCTCCAGCATGTTGAACAGCTGGACTTTTTCGCCGGTCCACGGATCGGCGGCAAACGGCTCGGCGAGCCGGCCGGCGTTTTCCTCAGCCGTGTGAAAGCCGGTCTCGGCCATCTGCAGCGGCGCCAAAATGTGTTCGGTGAGGCAGGCGCCGAGGCTCTTGCCGGAGACGACTTCGATGATGCGGCCGAGGATGTCGGTGGAGCGGCTGTAGTTCCACTCGGCGCCGGGCTGGCAGATCAAGGGCAGGCTGGCCACGATGGCGGCATGCTCGGCATTGCTGATCTTGCGGCTGCGCAGCCGCGACTGCTGATATTGCTGCTGCACCAGGCTGTTGCCGGTGTGGTCGTAGGTGATGCCCGAGGTGTGGCGCAGCAGGTCCTGCACCGTCATCTGGCGTCTTCACCGGCACCAGTTCGAGCTTGCCGTTGGTCTCGACGCCGACCTTCTGATCGGCGAATTCGGGAATGAACTTTGCCACGGGGTCGTTGAGCAGGAGATGGCCGTCCTCGACCAGCATCATGATGCCGACCGAGACGATCGGTTTTGTCATCGAGAAGATGCGGAACAGGGTGTTATGCGCCATCGGCGCGGAAGCATCCGGGCTCTGCTTGCCGAGCGCGTCGAACCAGCCGATCTGGCCCTTGCGGGCGACCATCACGGTGGCGCCGGGCAGGGTGCCCTTGTCGATCTCGCGCTTGAAGGCGTCCGACATGCGCTGCAGCCGGACCGACGACAGCCCGATCGATTCCGGCTTGGCCTGCGGCAAAGAGGGGGTCTGCGGGGCGGCGGCGCGTTTGGCGGCGGTTTGGGCGTTCATGATCTCTCCCGATTGGCGCTTGTCGTTGCTGGCAGGGTTCAAGTCTGGCGCAGAAGTGGCGGATTGAACAGCGCGTTTACGGCAACGGACCCATCCGCGGCAGCTGTTCAGATTTTGGACGAGGGCGCGCCACCGCCGCCGTCCGGACCAAGCCGCATTAACCGCTTCTCCCTTGCAAACCGAGGGCGGCTTATGCTTGAAACGGCACGAACCGGCGGCAATGCCGGTTCCCTGCAGGGGTGTAGCTCAGCTGGTAGAGTACCGGTCTCCAAAACCGGTTGTCGCAGGTTCGAGCCCTGCCGCCCCTGCCAATTTAACCCGTTGATCGCAAAAGCGGACCGTCCCGGTCGGCCGCAGCCTGGCGCTATCCCCTGGGCTCCCGCTCGGGTTGCCCCGTACCTTGACCTTTGGCCGCGCCCGCAGTACATAGCCGCCACCTGCTGCCGGCCCGTTTTGACGGATATCCGGCGCGGCTTCGAAATCCCCCGAACAATCGAGCCCGCTTGGCGCTCATCCTTCAAGAGAGGGCTGGGCGCTGAAGGGCTGTTCGGATTCCTTACTCTCAGTATCGTCTCGCGAGGGGCGCGGATACCAAACGATGGCTTTCAGCCCGTTCAAATTCCTGCAGGAAGTGCGCTCGGAGACCAACAAGGTCACCTGGCCGACCCGCCGCGAGACGATGATCACCACGATCATGGTGTTCGTGATGGTGGCACTGGCTTCGATTTTCTTCTTCGCCGCGGATCAGATCATCCGTTATCTCGTCACGCTATTGCTCGGCATCCACTAATGGACAAGCGCTGGTACATCGTTCACGCCTATTCGAACTTCGAAAAGAAGGTCTCGGAGTCGATCCGCGAGCAGGCCAAGCAGCGCGGGCTCGAGGATTTGTTCGAGCAGGTGCTGGTGCCGACCGAAAAGGTCACCGAAGTGCGCCGCGGCCGCAAGATCGACGCCGAGCGCAAATTCTTCCCGGGCTACGTGCTGGTGAAGATGCAGCTCACCGACGAAGCCTTCCATCTGATCAAGAACACCCCGAAGGTGACCGGCTTCCTCGGCGCGGAAAACAAGCCGATGCCGATTTCGGAAGCCGAAGCGATGCGGATCCTGCACCAGGTGCAGGAAGGCGTCGAACGCCCGAAGGCGTCGGTGTCGTTCGAGATCGGCGAGAATGTGCGGGTGGCCGATGGGCCGTTCGCCTCGTTCTCCGGTGTGGTCGAGGAAATCGACGAGGCGCGGTCGCGCGTCAAGGTCGCGGTGTCGATCTTCGGACGCGCCACGCCGGTCGAACTGGAATTCGGTCAGGTCGAGAAGGTCTGATCGGCAAGAGCGCGAAGCGCGTCTTCGCGATAAGGAACGCGAAGCGCTGTCTTCGCGTATTTAAGAGGCCGTGGGAGGAGGGGCAGTCGCCAACTGTCCGATCCGAACCACGGAACCTGAACCAGCCGGGTTCGCCCGGCGCAACAGGAGTGACGTATGGCAAAGAAAGTGACCGGATACCTGAAATTGCAGGTGCCGGCCGGTGCGGCGAATCCTTCGCCCCCGATCGGCCCCGCGCTTGGTCAGCGCGGCCTCAACATCATGGAATTCTGCAAGGCGTTCAACGCCCAGACGCAGAAGGAAGAAAAGAACACCCCGATTCCGGTGGTGATCACGATCTACGCCGATCGTTCGTTCACCTTCGAGATGAAGACCCCTCCGATGTCCTTCTTTCTCAAGCAGGCCGCCAAAATCCAGTCCGGATCGAAAGCTCCGGGCCGCGACAAGGCCGGCGCGGTGACCAAGGCGCAGGTGCGCGAGATCGCCGAGAAGAAGATGAAGGACCTGAATTGCGATACCATCGAGTCGGCCATGAAGATGGTCGAGGGCTCCGCCCGTTCGATGGGCCTTGAAGTTGCGGGGTAACGGATCATGGCAATCGGAAAACGTTTGAAGAAGGCCCGCGAGGGTGTCGACCGCGAAAAGCTCTATCCGCTCGTCGACGCCATCAAGATGGTCAAGGAACGCGCCAAGTCGAAATTCGACGAAACCGTCGAGATCGCGATCAACCTCGGCGTCGATCCGCGTCACGCCGACCAGATGGTTCGTGGCGTCGTCAATCTGCCGAACGGCACCGGCCGCACCTTGCGGGTCGGCGTGTTCGCGCGCGGCGCCAAGGCTGACGAAGCCAGGGCGGCGGGCGCTGACGTCGTCGGCGCCGAGGATCTGGTCGAGAAGGTGCAGGGCGGCACGATCGATTTCGATCGTTGTATCGCCACCCCCGACATGATGCCGCTGGTCGGCCGTCTCGGTAAGGTGCTGGGCCCGCGCGGCATGATGCCGAACCCGAAGATCGGCACGGTGACGATGGACGTCACCTCCGCCGTCAAGGGCGCCAAGGGCGGTTCGGTCGAGTTCCGGGTCGAGAAGGCCGGCATCGTGCAGGCCGGTATCGGCAAGGCCTCGTTCTCCGAGGAGAAGCTGGTGCAGAACGTCAAGGCGCTCGCGGATGCGGTAGCCAAGGCGAAGCCGGCCGGCTCCAAGGGCACCTATATCCAGCGCGTGGCGGTCTCCTCCACCATGGGTCCGGGCGTCAAGGTCGAGCCGGGCACGCTGCTCGGCTGAGGTCTGGTCGAAATAGTCGATGAGATCAAGGGGCGGGATTGGGCAACCAGTTCCGCCCCTCTTGTTAGGGAAGTCTTGCTGAGGAAGTTTTGCGATGCCGGAAAAAGTCCTGATCTATTCGCGATTTCCCAAGGCCCTGATGCTGCGGATCGGCGAGCGTTTTGATCTGATGGACGCCGCGGGCAAGCCGCCGCGCGAAGTGTTTTCGGCGGATCAACTCGCCGGCGTGCGCGCCATGATCACGGCGGGCGGCACGCCGCTGCCGGGCGAGATGATGGACATGATGCCGAAGCTGGCGGCGATCGTCTGTTACGGCACCGGCTATGACGGCGTCGATCTTCAGGCTGCGGCCAGTCGCAGGATCACGGTCGGCCACAGTCCGGGCGCCAATGCGTCTTCAGTGGCCGATATCGCGGTCACGCTGATGCTGGCGGTGACGCGGCGTCTGCTGGTCGCCGACAATTATGTGCGCAGCGGCGACTGGGCCGCGGCAAAACCATCGCCGATGATGCGCCCGCAACCGGGCATGCGCGGCCGCAAGGTCGGCGTCTACGGCATGGGCGAAATCGGCCGCAAGATCGCCGCGCGCGTGGCGGCGTTCGAGAGCGAGGTCGGCTATTTCAGCCGCAGCCGGCACGATGTGCCCTATCAATACCTGCCGAGCCTGGAAGCGCTGGCGGAATGGTGCAGCGTGCTGATGATTGCGGTTCGCGCCGGCGACGACACCCACCACGCCGTCGATGCCAATATCCTGAAAAAGCTCGGCGAGGACGGCTATGTCGTCAACATCGCGCGCGGCTCGGTGATCGACCAGAGCGCGCTGGTCACAGCCTTGACCGACAAGACCATCGCCGGCGCTGGTCTCGACGTCTATGCCAGGGAGCCGCACGCGCCGGATGCACTGACGGCGTTGCCGAATGTGGTGCTGAGCCCGCATATCGGCGGCCATACGCTGGAATCCCATACCGCAATGCAGGACTGCGTGATCGCCAACCTCGAGGCGTTTTTCGCTGGCAAATCATTGCCTTATGCGGTCAGCGGCACCTAAGGGGCGAATGCGGCCGGCGAGGCGCAATTAGGGCAATTTAGCGCTTGGCAAGTGGGTAAAGACTCGTTAAATAGCGCCTTCCGGACGTGCTGGCGGTTGCTGGCGCGTCTGTGCACGCATTCCTAAAGACACAGAACGATTGGAGACCATTTTCCTTCAGGACATCCGCTTGGATTGCTCGAAGGAAAGGGAAGCCGTCGCTTTGGAGGGATGCAGGCAGGGGTCTTCCGGCGTGCCGGGCGGCCTCGATCCTGTCCAAGACTGCAGGCGCCCGCGGAAGAATTTTCGTAGAAGTACGCAAGTTCGATCAACGGCTTAATCGTATGGCCTGCATAGACGGGTGAAGACTAAATTGCGCTTTCCTCGCAAGCCGCGAGGGCAAGCGTCATTGGTTCGAACCTCGACACCCCGCGCCATCAGGCTCGGGAGGGCAGGCTTTTCATATGTCGTGCTGCCCGGCGTATCCCGAGACTTATTAAAAGTCTCGAGGTCAGTTCGGGCGGGACGATGGGTGTAACCCGGCGGTCCTGCCCTGAGGCACAGACCGCCAACCGGAGAGAGCTTGCTGTGGAAAGAGCGGCTAAAAAGGACGCGGTTGAAGCGCTGAACGGTCTGTTCAAGACCACCAGCGTGGCAGTCGTCGCCCATTATTCCGGCCTCACCGTGGCCCAGATGCAGAAGCTGCGCATGCAGATGAAGCAGGCGGGCGCGTCGGTGAAGGTCTCGAAGAACCGTCTCGCCAAAATTGCTCTTGAAGGCACGGACGTCGTTGCCATCGGTGCCCTGCTGAAGGGACCGACCGTGATCGCGACTTCAAACGATCCGGTAGCGGCGCCGAAGGTTGCCATCGAATTCGCCAAGGCGAACGAGCAGTTCGTCATTCTCGGCGGCTCGATGGGTAAAACCGTCCTGGACGTGAACGGCGTGAAGGCACTTGCCTCGCTGCCGTCGCTCGACGAGTTGCGCGCAAAGATCGTTGGCCTCCTGGTGGCGCCGGCGACCAAGATTGCGCAGCTCACCACGGCACCCGCGGCCAAGCTCGCGCGCGTGGTCCAGGCCTATGCCTCAAAGAGCGAAGCGGCCTGACGCCCTTCGCAAAACTTAAACCTGGTTCGAACCAATACGCTTAAGGAAACAGATCAATGGCTGACTTGCAGAAGATTGTAGACGACCTCTCGGGCCTCACCGTGCTCGAAGCTGCCGAACTGGCAAAACTCCTTGAAGAAAAGTGGGGCGTGTCCGCCGCTGCCGCCGTTGCGGTGGCCGGTCCGGCCGCTGCCGCCGCTGCTCCCGCCGAAGAAAAGACCGAGTTCACGGTCGTTCTCGCCGCTGCCGGCGAGAAGAAGATCGAAGTCATCAAGGAAGTCCGCGCCATCACCGGTCTCGGCCTCAAGGAAGCCAAGGACCTCGTCGAAGGCGCGCCGAAGCCGGTCAAGGAAGGCGTCAACAAGGACGAGGCTGAAAAGCTCAAGGCCCAGCTCGAGAAGGCCGGCGCCAAGGTTGAGCTCAAGTAACCTGGGGTTACTGGAGCGAAATCCCGGGCTGGCGCAGCCAGACCCGGGATCCACCGCCCAGGGGATGGGTGGCGGTCACGAGATCCGGTCCGGGTTCCACCCGGACCGCGTTATACACAGGAATGTGTGGGGATTGGGGGACTTACCCCTCGAATCTCCACGATCGCCATCCCATATCGGGACGGCAGCAGGAAAACACGGTTGACGGCGGGAACGGCGACGTTCCGGCGTAAGCCGTTGGGAGATAGGCAATTTCGGGCTTTTTCAGTCCGTGACGAGCGGGGATAGGACGGGCGGGTGCGGTAAAGCGCCCCGCGCGTCGTTTTGCGTTCTGAAGATTTAGGGCTTCGATTCAGGGTTTAAATCCTGACATCGGAGTTCCGGGTTTCGGAGCGGGAT
>CAVOTZ010000037.1:0-19783 GCA_963699465.1 uncultured Alphaproteobacteria bacterium | reverse complement strand
CATGATCGCGCGCGCTACGGGCATATCGTCAACGTCGGCGGCACCTTCGGGATGCGCGGGCGCGCCGGCCGGCTGGGATATTCCGCGAGCAAATGGGGACTGCGCGGCGTCACCAAATCGTTCGCCCTGGAACTCGGGCCGCACAATATCAACGTGAATTACGTGGCGCCCGGCATGGTCGATGGCCCCCGCTTCCGCGGCGAAGTCTGCCGCGAAATGGCGCTTCGACTGGGCATATCGGAAGAGGAAGCGGCGAAGCGGCACGCCGCCGACTATGCGTTGCGGCGGATTACGACCGATGCCGATGTCGCCAACGCCTGCCTGTTCCTGGCTTCGCCAGTGTCGCGCCAGATCACCGGCGTGGATCTGCCGGTCGATGGCGGTTGGGCCATGTTGTGAGCCGATTGTGAACCAAGCGCCGATGGCCGGAGCCACCGCCGATCTCGTCATCCGCAACGGCACTTTGGTGTCGCACGATGGCATGATCTCAGGAAGCGTTGCGATTAAAGACGGGCGCGTGCTCGCTGTCGGCGCCGACGAGGCCATGCCGCCGGCGCGCGAAAATTTCGACGCGACCGTCGAGCGCATTGGCGATCACCAGCCGCGAATCGTCCACCACACAGTCGGAATATTCGAACGCGGTGCCGAACGGCCGCTTCAGCGCGTTGCCGACCGGATGATGGGTGACGTCAACCGTCAAGGAAGGCGGCAGATCCATCCGCGGCGCCAGCCGGTCGTACAGCAACAGCCAGGACCGCAGCAGCCAGGACGGGCGCTCGTCGGAATGCGCGGGGATCACGAACCGCGAGGGGCGCACCAGATGCGGCGCGATCCGCAGCCAGACGTCACGCTCGGCCAGCTGACGGCGGACGCGCAGCAGGCCGCGGCGCTCCAGCATCGCGAGATCGCCATGGATCAGCCGCGAGGTCGCCGAGGACGCGGCGCCGCCGAGGTCGCCTTGTTCGAGCAGGACGACGCGCAGGCCACGACCGGCGGCATCGCGCGCCACGCTGACGCCGTTGAGACCGCCGCCGATGATCGCAACGTCATAATCCGCCATGCGCCAGCTATAGCGCGTTCCCGCGACGCCGATAACGGTGCGCGGAATAAAACGTCAGGCTGAGATGTTCAGCCGATCTTGCGCGTCAGTTCGATCGTATCGGCGCGTCCGACCAGCGCGAAGTACTGTCCGATCGGCGCCGGCTTGCCGAGGAAATAGCCCTGCACCGCGTCGCAGCCCTCGTCGGCGAGGAAAGCGAGCTGCTCCTGGGTCTCGACGCCCTCGGCGACGATCGACATTCCAAGGCCGTGGCCGAGGCCGATCACCGCGCGCACGATCGAGGCGGATTGCGGATTGCGCCCGAGATTCATCACAAAGGCGCGGTCGATCTTGATCTTGTCGAACGGGAACGCCTGCAGATAGCTCAACGAGGAGTAGCCGCTGCCGAAATCGTCCATCGAAACCCGCACCCCGAGCGCCTTCAGCCGGCGAAGCAACGCGAGGCCGCGATCAAAATCCTCGATCAGCACGCCTTCGGTGATTTCGAGTTCGAGCCGGCCCGGCGCGAGGCCGGTTTCCAGCAGGATCGAATGCACGAGGCCGACCACGTCGCCGTGCATGAACTGCGCCGGCGACAAATTGACCGCGACCTGCAGCGCCTTCGGCCACGACGACGCCTCGCGGCAGGCCTGGCGCAGGATCCATTCGCCCATCTCGACGATCAGGCCGCTTTCTTCCGCCAGCGGGATGAAATCGCTCGGCGGAACGAAGCCGCGCACCGGATGCAGCCAGCGCGCCAACGCCTCGAAGCCGATGACTTCGCTGCTGGCGACGGTATGGCGCGAGACCGCCTGCGGCTGATAATACAGCGACAGCTCGCCGTTCTTGATCGCGAGCGACAGATCCTGGTGCAGCACGCGGCGATCGCGGATCTGCTGGTCCATCTCGGGTTCGTAGACCGAGATCGAGCCGCGCGATTTCGCCTTGGCGCGGAACAGCGCCGCGCCCGCGTTGGCGAGCAGTGCGGCGGCGTCCGAGCCGTTGTGCGGGAAAACCGAGATGCCGGTGGTGCAGCCGGTACGGACCGATTTGCCGTCGATCACGAATTCGTTCGCGAGCGCCACGGCGAGTTGTTCCGCCAGTGCCAGGCCGGCGGCGGGCTGCTTGCCGTCGATGATCAATCCGAACTCGTCGCCGCTCAGGCGGGCGACCACGCCGCCGCGTGCGGCGGCCTGGATGCGGCGGGCGACCTCGATCAACAATTTGTCGCCGACCGCATGGCCGAACACGTCGTTGACTTCCTTCAGCCCGTCGAGGTCGACCGACAGCACCGCGAATTCCTCGTCGGTGCCGGCGCAGGCCTCGATCATCTGCGCCAACGCCTGCAGGAACGCGGCGCGGTTCGGCAAATCGGTCAAGCCGTCGTGATAGGCCATATGCGCCATCCGCGACTCGGTCTGGCGGCGGTCGGTGACGTCTTCGTGGGTCTTGATCAGATATTGCGGCTCACCGGCCTCGTCGAGCACGGTCATGCGGCGGGTCAGGAACAGCCGCAGGCCGTCCTTGGTGCTGATCGGGTGTTCCTCGGTGAGCAGGCCGCGCTTCCTGATCGCGGCTTCGTCGCGCGCGATGATCAGCTTGGCTTCCTTCGGATTGAAGATGTCGGCCGCCGTCAGGCCGGTGGCATCCTCGCGCCGCCGGTTGAGAATAGCCTCCGCGCTGCGGTTGGCGAGCAAATAGCGTCCATCGCTGACGCGTTCGACGATCAGCGAGACCGGAATGTTGTCGACCACCAATTCGAGGAACTTCTTGGTGTTCTCGAGTTCCTTGGACAGCGATTGGCGGTCGGTGACGTCGTCGAACAGCGCGATCAGGAATTCCGGGCGGCCGTCCCGGTCGCGCGCGATCACGCGGTTGGAGGCGAGGACCCGTTTCTTCGAACCGCGCTCGACCACGATCTCGCTGCGAAACTGGCCGTCCACCGCGTGCAGCGCCGCATCGTCGGCCGCTTCGATGCCCGCCGCGGTATCGGGCGTGAAGATCTCGTCGGCACGCTTGCCGATAATCTTGTCACGGGAAAAGCGCGAGAAGCGCTCGAACGCACGGTTGGCGAAGATGTAGCGGCCATCGCCAATGCTCTTGGCGGCGACGCAGACCGGAACATTGTCGAGTATCGACTCCAGGAACTGCCTGGTCGAGTCAAGCTGGCGCGAAAGCTTGCGCTGTTCGGTGCAATCCTCGTGCGTCGCGACCGAGCCGCCATTGGGCAACACGAAATATTTGACCCGGACCGAACGCCCACCGGGCAACTCGGTGATCAGGCCATCGGGCACGCTGGCGTTGGCGTAGAAATCCTCGGGGCTGACGTCGAGCACGCCGCGCGCGCGCCGCATCGCCAGCAGTTCGGGCCCGGTCATGTGCGGCGGAATGTCGGAGTGCTTCAGTCCGTAGATTTCGAGATAGCGATCATTGCAATAGACGATCCGCTTGCGCGAATCCGTCATCACGACGCCCTGATTGAGATTGTTCAGGGCGGAACTGACAAAGGCGTTTCGGCGCAATTGCGAGCGCTTCATCTTGCGCAGTGCCGAGAAGATCCAGAGCGCGACGGCGGCCAGAAACGAGCAGACCACCATGCCGCCGATCAGCATTTCCCAGATCACTTCGGGATCGGCGGAGCCGACATAGCTCGCGGGCGCAAAGCCGTTCGCCTCGGCCCGCGCGGAGCCGAACGGCACAAGGGTGCCGATCAGGCATACGATGGCCTGCGCGGGAATCACAACCTTGCCACCTGCCTGCCAATTCTTGGAAGCCATCAGTCACTCGCGGATTTCTGCGGCGGAGTGTCTGGCTTCACGGGTTTGGATCGGGTAAACGCGTACCCCCCACCGGCCAGAAATGTGACTTAAATTATGGCAATTACCCTGACATGATTAATGCATCTCTAACGGGAACCCGGGCCCTCGGGCCCACCAGGAAAAGTTCGGCGGATCGCCCGAAAGGTCATCCCAAACAACGCGATAATGTGCCAATGCGATTGACCTCGAACGCGTGCCGGGCGGTGAAATCCGGCGCCAGCGCGGACCGCCAACAAGACTGGATTCGAACTTCGCATGGATAGAGTGGATTGCGTGGTGGTCGGTGCCGGGGTGGTCGGTCTTGCCGTCGCCCGGCGGCTCGCACAAGCGGGCCGCGAGGTCGTTATTCTGGAGGCGGCCGAGGGCATCGGCACGGTCACCTCGTCGCGCAACAGCGAGGTGATCCACGCCGGCATCTATTACAAGGCCGGCAGCCTGATGGCGCGGATGTGCGTCAGCGGCAAGAAGGCGCTCTACGCCTATTGCCGGGACCACGGCATCCCGCATCGCAATTGCGGCAAGCTGATCGTCGCGACCACGCCGAAGGAAACCGAGAAGCTGCAATCGATCCGCGCCCATGCCGAGGCCAATGGCGTGCTCGACATGCAGACGCTCTCGGGCGACGCCGCCCGCGCGCTGGAGCCGGCGCTGAACTGCGATGCGGCCCTGCTCTCGCCTTCCACCGGCATCATCGACAGTCACGCCTACATGCTGGCGCTGCGCGGCGATGCCGAACAGGCGGGCGCGGCGTATGCCTTCCATACTCCGCTGGTCACCGCCAAGGCGGCTGCCGGCCGGATCGAGATTGACGCCGGCGGCGAGGCGCCGATGACGCTGGAATGCAGCCTGCTGGTGAACGCCGCGGGCCTCAGCGCGCCCGCGGTCGCGCGCAGCATCGACGGCATGCCTATCGACCTGATTCCGCGGGCCTATCTGGCCAAGGGAAACTACTTCAGCTGCAGCGCACGGGCGCCGTTTTCGCGGCTGATCTATCCGGTACCGGAGCCCGGCGGGCTCGGCGTGCATCTGACGTTGGACCTGGCGGGGCAGGCCCGGTTCGGTCCCGACGTCGAATGGGTCGATGCGATCGACTATGCGGTCGACCCGGCGCGGGCCGAACGGTTTTATCCGGCGATCCGGCGCTATTGGCCGACGCTGCCGGACGGCGCGTTGATGCCGAGCTATTCGGGCATTCGGCCCAAGATCGTGCCGCCGGCGGTGGCCGCGCAGGATTTCCTGATCCAGGGCCCCGCCGACCATGGCGTCGCCGGGCTGATCAACCTGTTCGGGATTGAATCGCCGGGACTGACGTCGTCGCTGGCGATCGCCGATTACGTCGGCGAACTGGCGCGCGCGTAGGCGTCCGCCCTCGAGGGCGGGCGCGGCGTCAGTGGGGGGCGGAGCCGGTGACGACTAATGCAGCGTGTCGCTCGTATGTCTCAAGCGCTCGATCTCGTCCTTGACCATTAGTTTCCGGCGTTTCAACTCGACAATTTGCAGGTCGTCTGTGGAAAGATGCACGAGAGCGTCGTGTAATTCGTTCTCGAGGATCTTGTGTTTGCGTTCTAATTCAACAAGATGCGCCTGCATTGCCATACGAAACCTCCTCGGTGAAATTAAACCTCAGATTCGATCCGGACGACCGAGTGTACACAAGCCACCAAATCTGTCGATGGATATCGAAATTCGCATCCCTCATATTTCGGTGTTATCTGTAACCAATCGTGACTATGGAACCCGGCGCGGTATCCGGCTCCGAGCCTTGCACCGTCCGTCGCCATCTTCGGCCCGGCTGGCTGCTTGCGGAGCGGACCGGCAGGAACGATATTCCCGACAACGACCTTCGCACCTCTCGCAACCTCATCGCGTTTTTCAATTAACGTACACCATGACCGACGAAGATGAGCGCGAACTTGAGAACGAACTCGCGCGGCTGCAGCAGGAGCACCGTGATCTCGACGCGGCGATCGATGCGCTGCATCAGTCTCCCGCGCCGGATTTGTTGCGGCTGCAACGGCTGAAAAAGCGCAAGCTGCAATTGCGCGACCGCATCGCCTTCATCGAAGACCAGATCACGCCCGACATCATCGCTTGAGCTGTCGGCGTTGAGCGATCTGAAGCCGGGTCACGCGGCGGTCGTCAACTCGCGCAGCACGCGCGTGATCTGTGCATGGCTATAGGGTTTCGGCAGGAACCGTCCGCCTTCGGGCAGGTCCCCCTCATCGACATGAAGCCGGCCGGAGGTGGCGATGATCTTGATCGGCGGCCAGCGGCCCCTGACCGCTCGGGCGAGCTTTAGCCCGTCCATCGAGCCGGGCATCTGGATGTCGGTGAAGACCACGGTGATGTCGGGACGCCCTTCCAGCACTTCGATCGCCTGGTCGGCGTTGCCGGCTTCGACCACCTCGAAGCCGGCGGCCTTGATCATGTCGGCTGCATCCATTCGCAACAGGAAATCGTCTTCGACGATCAGTACCACGGGTCTCTTTTTGCTCGGTAAGACCCATACTAAATACCTGTACCCAACTTCATTTCTGCACCCCGCCAGTCCGATAAGCGCACAAGGTGGCTTTCGTTCCGGAATTGCCGGACGGCGCCCGACCTTCCGAGAATCTGTCTTCGTCGGCGTTATATTCAGACGACCCAGTCGCGCTGGAGACGGACCACGATCGAGCCGGACGCGCCTTGCGAGGTGAAACGAAAACCTATCTACCCCGTATATTTGGTCGCGACGTGGCTTGGTCCTCCAGACTAGCCGCGCCGCAGGCGGCCTCGCCTTCGTTCCAAGCGAAGCGAGGTCGTTTGCGCGCGAAGGGCCGACTCGCCGCCGGGTTGACGGCTACGTCCAAGGTGCCCTTTCCAGCAAACAGCCCGGGAGAGCCTTACAGCAAGGCTTGACTCCAAAAGAACAAAATAGGAACATTGCCGCAGCCTTCAGCCAAGGGAAACATGCCATGTCCAATTCCATGTCCAATCCTTCTGCACTGACCGAGACCAGCCGTTACGAACAGGCCTGCGACCAGGCGATCGCGATGTGCGACGGCAATCTGCGCTCCACCATCAAGGCGCTGATCATGGCGAACGAATATCTCGAAGCGGAGCTGGAGGAATTGCAGGCGGCCATTGCTGCCGGCTGCGCGCCGGCCGATGCGCCGCGCGCGAGCAGCAACGCCGCCTGATCGGCAGGTCCGATCCGGAGCAACGTCGTCGGGAGCAATATCATGGCCGATGTCACCTACTACGTCGCACTGCCCTTCCTGCAGGACGAGGGCGGCTCGCCGGTCGCAGGCAGCGCCGAGGAATGCCAGAGCTCGTCCGCGGCGTTGCGGCGCGCCGAATTGTTGTCGCGGGGCGCGGGCTGCATCGGTGCGGTCGCGTTCAGCCGCACCGGCGATCCCATGATCGGCGAATTCGGCGACGCGCATGTCTTGAGAAAATTCGGCAGCGTGCCGGATGATCTGGGCGCACTTTAGAGGCTGCGCGGTCAGGCTTCGTGCCGCCGCTGCGCCTTGCGCACATACATCGCGTGGTCGGCCTCTTCCAGGGCTTTGCCGGCTTCCGCGTGCGGACCGAGAATGGCGATGCCCGCGGAAGCCCCTGCCGTGATGGTGCGGCCGCGAAAGCTGACAGTAAGCTGGTCGATGGCCTGTTCCAGCATGGCGGCCTTGGCGCGCGCATCGGTCTCGCTGAGATTCCACAACAGCAGCGCGAACTCGTCGCCACCAAGCCTGCCGATCACATCGGAGGCGCGCACATGGCTGAGCAATTCGCCGACAATGGCCTTCAGCACCTGATCGCCCGCCGCATGTCCAAAATTGTCGTTGATCGGCTTTAGCCGGTCAACGTCGAGCACGATCAACGCGCCGCTGGCGCGATAGCGCTGGATATAGGAGATCGAACGGTTGAGCTCGCGCTCGAACCCGCGCCGGTTCGGAATTTCCAGCAGGAAATCGGTGTCGGCGGAGGCCTGCAATTCGTCGATCCGCGCCTGTGCCTGCGCCAATTGGGCCCGCAGCCGGCGAATGGCCGGTTTGGCGTCGTTGGGCGCAACCTGCTTGGGCGGCGCCGCGGATGCAGCCTTGCTCCGGCTGGCGCGCGGGGATGCGGCCTTGCTGATTTTGCGGGTGGTTTTGCGGGTGGTTTTACTTGCGGTTTTGCCGCGTTTGGCGGTTCCCGAAGCGGGCGCCTTGATGCTCTTCCTGGTTTTCTTCTTCATGACGCCCCTGAAAGACTTGCCCGGATTCACCAAGACAGGATAGTCCATTCCGGACCCCTTGCCACGCCTTGCCGAACCTTGGGCCGATCCTATAATCCGGCCTATGTTTTTGGATTCCCGAAAAGAATTGACCGCATGACCGCCCCGATCGCCATCATCATGGGAAGCCAGTCGGACTGGGACACCATGCGCCACACCGCCGATACCCTGACCGCGCTCGGGGTGGGCAGCGAAAAGCACATCGTCTCGGCGCATCGCACCCCGGACCGGCTGTTCGCCTTTGCCAAGGGCGCCAAAGCGGCCGGCTTCAAGATCATCATCGCCGGCGCCGGCGGCGCGGCGCATCTGCCGGGCATGACGGCGTCGCTGACGGAACTGCCGGTATTCGGCGTTCCCATCGAATCCAAGGCGCTGTCCGGCGTCGATTCGCTTTATTCCATCGTGCAGATGCCGGCCGGGATTCCGGTCGGGACGCTGGCGATCGGCAAGGCCGGCGCGATCAACGCGGCGCTGCTCGCGGCCAGCGTCCTGGCGCTCAACGATCCCGCGTTATCGGGCCGGCTGGCGGCGTGGCGCCAGCAACAGACCGAGGCGGTCAAGGAACGCCCGGAGGAATCGGCGTGACGACACCTGATCAGGTGAAGCTGAAGCCCGGCGACACCATCGGCATTCTCGGCGGCGGCCAGTTGGGCCGGATGCTGGCAATGGCGGCGGCTCGGCTCGGGCTGCGCTGCCGGGTGTTTTCACCCGATCCGGATTCGCCGGCCTTCGACGTCGTGCTGAACGCGACCTGCGCCGAATATGCCGATGTCGAGGCGCTCGAACTGTTTGCCGCCGACGTCGACGTCATCACCTATGAATTCGAGAACGTGCCGGCGGCGTCCGCCATGATCCTCGCGGCGCGGCGCCCGGTGCTGCCGAACCGCAAGATCCTGGAAACCACGCAGGACCGTCTGGCGGAAAAGGATTTCGTGCGGCAACTCGGTATCGGCACCGCCGATTATGCCGACGTCTCGTCGGCAGCATCGCTGCGCGCGGCGATCGCCAAAATCGGGCTGCCCGCGGTGCTGAAAACCCGCCGCTTCGGCTATGACGGCAAGGGTCAGGCGATCATCCGCCAGGGCGACGACCCCGACCAGGTCTGGCAGGACCTCGCGACCAAATCGGCGATCCTGGAGGCCTTCATTCCGTTCGAGCGCGAGATCTCGGTGATCGCCGCGCGCAGCGCCGACGGTCAGGTCGAATGTTTCGACGTCACCGAAAACGAGCACAGCGACCACATCCTGAAGACGTCACGGGTGCCGGCGGCGATCTCGGACGCATTGGCCGCTCAGGCCCGCGGCGTCGCCGAGAAGGTCGCGACCGCCCTGAATTATGTCGGCGTGCTGGCGGTCGAGCTGTTCGTGGTCGAAGGCAGCGGCGGACCGCAAATCCTGGTCAACGAGATCGCGCCAAGGGTGCACAATTCCGGGCACTGGACCTTGGACGGCGCCTCGATCTCGCAATTCGAGCAGCATATCCGTGCCATCGCCGGCTGGCCGCTCGGCAAGCCGGTCCGCCACGGTCCGGTCACCATGACCAATTTGATCGGGGACGAGATCAACGATTACGGGCGCTGGCTGACCGTTCCCGGCGCCACCGTGCACATCTACGGCAAGGGGACCCCACGACCGGGCCGGAAAATGGGCCATATCACCCAAGTTCTGGCCAATCCGGCGAAGGGTGGCTGAACCCGATTTTGCCTAGATCAGCCCGCAGAATTAGCAATGCCGAAGGTGGACAATACCACCTTTGTCTGATACATCCGCGCGCTCAAGGTTAAGGGCCAGGCCTTTCGCCGGCGCTTTGCTTTACCAGAATTTCAATCCGATCCACTGAAAGAGGATGCCGCGTGCAGGTTCTCGTCCGCGATAACAACGTCGATCAAGCCCTCAAGGCGCTGAAGAAGAAGATGCAGCGCGAGGGTATTTTCCGCGAGATGAAGCTCCGCGGTCATTACGAAAAGCCCTCCGAGAAGAAGGCCCGCGAAAAGGCCGAAGCGGTGCGCCGCGCGCGCAAGCTGGCGCGCAAGAAGTTGCAGCGCGAAGGCCTGCTGCCGATGAAGCCGAAGCCGGTATTCGGCGCGGGTCCCGGCGGCGCCGAGCGTGGCGGTCCCGGTGCTGGCGGCCGCGGCGGTGCGGGCGGCGGACGCCCTCCGCGCTAAGCCAGACGTTCAACTCCGAATACGAAAACGCGGGCCCCAGGGCCCGCGTTTTTTGTTGCCGCTCTCGCATTGCGTCCCGTGAAATTATTGCGGAATGACCGAGTGGAACACCGACTTGGCGGCCAGCAGCATGTCTTCGGCGACATTGGTGTGCGGCTTGTCGGTGCGGAGATCGACCGGCGCGGGCGGCGGAATATCGGCCGGCGGAATCGGCCGGCGCGGATCATCCGCGCGCGCCATCGCGGGATTGGGCTGTGTCGACGCGGTCGCGGGGCCCAGATTGTCGGTCGGCGGCGTTGAAACCACGATCGGCGGCGGCAGCGGCCGAACCGCGGCGGCTTGCGGAACGGGAGCCTGCGGCGCCGATCCGGCGCGGGCTGCAACATCGGGAACGCGGATGGTTTCCGGCGCGCGCGGCGCGCTTTCATTGCTGCCGCGCAGGCGTTCGATCGCGGCACGCGCCAGATCGTTGGCGTCGCGATGTTCTTCGGGGGTAATCGCGGCCTCCACCGTCGGGGCCGGCGGCGTGGCAGCCGACTGGGCGGCCGTGGTCAGCGGAATCACCCTCACAGCGGTCTTCTCACGCGACGCGGCCGGACGGCGGTGGGTGTCGGCGGAAATGCTCGCGGTCTCCGCGGGCCGGTCTTCCGATTGTTCCAGCGATTTCTCGGGCGACTTTTCCGCCACCGCCGGCTTCTCGGCAGGCTTTTCAGCTTGCTTTTCGGCCTGTTTTTCCAGGGGCTTGTCGGCGGTCGATTTCTCGAAAATGGCCTTTAAGGAGATGCCCTTAGCCCGGACGCCGGCGGTCGGCATATTGCCGGCATCGACCGCCGCGGCATCCACCTTTTTGGGTTCCGAAGTCGACACGGCAGCCGCCACCGGCGCATCCGTGGCGGGCTTGGTCGCGATATAATGATTGACGATGTAGGCCCCGATGATGGTCGCAACGACCGAGGGCAGGATGTCCATCGTGATCTTGGAAAGGTATTTCAGCATGCCAGCCACTCCGCGCAGCGGTTTGATGCGGGAACTTTGAGGCACATTGAGGGATCAACTGCGGCGGGCCGGTGGCAATTCGTAAACGTAAGTAAATGAGACCGTTATGGTTTCAGTTCGACTTCCAGGAACACGATCTCGGCCGCGGTCTCGTTGAGCACGTCATGCTGGACCCCGGCCTTGCGGAAATAGGACTTGCCGACCCCGAGCTGGGCCTTCGACCGTTCGCCGTTGGGCGCCACGATGGTCATCTCGCCCGCCGTCACCGGCACGATCACATAGTCCATCTCGTGGGTGTGATGGCCGGTGGCGCTGCCCGGCGCCAGCCGCCACTCGGTGACCCGGACTTCGGCGGTATCGACCTGAACGTCGGATTTGGCAGCCAGCATGGTCGTCACCTCGAGATCAGCCAAAGATCAGCTACGGCACGAATACCAGGAACACGTATACCGCGAACACCACCATGTGAAGCAGCCCGAACAGGATGTTGGTGCGGCCGGTGCCGAAGGTGAGCATGCTTACCAGGAAGGTCAACAATAGAAGCACGGTTTCGCGATCGTCGAGGCCGAGCACCAGCGTCTTGTCCAGCGTGAAGGCTGCGACCGCGACCGCCGGAATCGTCAGCCCGATGGTCGCCAGCGACGAACCCAGCGCCAGGTTGATGCTCTTCTGCAGGTCGTTGTTGCGCGCGGCGGAAATCGCGGCGACGCTTTCCGGCAACAGGATCAGCAACGCCACCACGATGCCGGCGAACGCCGCCGGCGCGCCGATCATGGCGGCGCCGGCATCGACCACCAGCGAGAATTTCTTCGCCAGCAACACCACCGCCAACAGCGAGATCAGCAGCAGCACGACGCTCAGCAGCATCGCATGGCCACCGGCCGGCGCCGCGTGATCGGACGCGCCCGCCGTCTCGCGCACGAAATAGTCGCGGTGCCGGATGGTCTGGGTGTAGAGGAATACGCCGTAGAGGATCACGGTGACGACGCTGACGAATCCGAGCTGGGCGGCCGAGTAAAACGGTCCGGGCGTGGTCAGTGTGTAGTTCGGCAGCACCAGCGTGATGGTGGCGAGCACCGCCAGCACCGACAAATACAGATTGGCGCCGGAGACCTGAAATTCCTGTTCGCGGTAACGCAAGCCGCCGACCAGGATGCAGACCCCGACCAGCCCGTTGCACACGATCATCACCACCGCGAACACCGTATCGCGCGCCAGCGTCGGCACCGCCTTGGCGCCGAGCATGATGGTCGCGATCAGCGCGACCTCGATGATGGTGACCGACAGCGTCAACAGCAGCGTGCCGAACGGCTCGCCGATCCGCTCGGCGATGATCTCGGCATGATGCACCGCGGCGAACACGGTGCCGAACAGGATCACCAGCAGCACGGCCGCGAAAAGCCAGCCGCCGGCCGACGGCGCAAAGGTGTAACCCGCCGCGGTCGCGGCCGCGAACAGCAGCACCGCCAGTGCCGGGTAAACCCAGGCCGATCGGGGCATCGGGCCG
This sequence comes from uncultured Alphaproteobacteria bacterium, assembly GCA_963699465.1. Taxonomy (GTDB): domain Bacteria; phylum Pseudomonadota; class Alphaproteobacteria; order Rhizobiales; family Xanthobacteraceae; genus Bradyrhizobium. The sequence continues at coordinate 7,003 of CAVOTZ010000037.1, read as the reverse complement.
TGTTGGCTCATGGCTTCGGCCTCACACGTCTCGCGCGTCGCGGCCCTACATCGCCTTGACGATGTTCTCGGTCATCTTCTTGGCGTCGCCGAGCAGCATCATGGTGTTGTCGCGGTAGAACAGCGGATTGTCGATGCCGGCATAGCCCGACGCCAGCGAGCGCTTGATGAACATCACGGTGCCGGCCTTCCAGACCTGCAGCACCGGCATGCCGTAGATCGGCGATTTCGGATCGTCTTCGCCGCCGGGTTGGTGACGTCGTTGGCGCCGATCACGAAGGCGACGTCGGCCTGGGCGAATTCGGAATTGATGTCCTCGAGCTCGAACACCTCGTCATAGGGCACGTTGGCTTCGGCCAGCAGCACGTTCATGTGGCCGGGCATGCGGCCGGCCACCGGGTGGATGGCGTACTTCACCTCGACGCCTTCCTTCTTCAGCTGTGTCGGCCATTTCGCGCAGCGCATGCTGGGCCTGCGCCACCGCCATGCCGTAGCCGGGCACGATGATGACCTTCTGCGCGTTCTTCATGATGAAGGCGGCGTCGTCCGCCGAGCCAAGCTTGACCGGGACGGACTTCGCCGCCGCGCAGCACCGGCCGCCGCCGTCTCGCCGCCGAAGCCGCCGAGGATCACCGAGATGAAGGAGCGGTTCATCGCGTGGCACATGATGTAGGACAGGATCGCGCCGGAGGAGCCGACCAGCGCGCCGGTGATGATCAGCGCGGAATTGCCCAGCGTGAAGCCGATGCCGGCGGCGGCCCAGCCGGAATAGGAGTTCAGCATCGAGATCACGACCGGCATGTCGGCGCCGCCGATCGGGATGATCAGGAGCGCGCCGAGCGCCAGCGCGATGAGCGACGATCAGCCAGAAGTCGAGCGCGCTGCCCGACATCACGAGGCCGACGATGAAGACCACCAGCGCGACCGCCGAGCAGGATGTTGATGAGATGCCGCGCCGGCAGGATGATCGGCGCGCCGCTCATGTGGCCCGACAGCTTGGCGAACGCGATCACCGAACCGGTGAAGGTCAGCGCGCCGATGGCGACGCCGAGCGACATTTCGACCAGGCTCTGCGGATGGATGTTGCCGGTGCGTGCCGATGTCGAACGCCTCGGGCGCATAGAACGCGCCGGCCGCGACCAGCACCGCGGCCATGCCGACCAGCGAGTGGAACGCCGCCACCAGTTCCGGCATCGAGGTCATCGGCACCCGGCGCGCGATCACCGCGCCGACGCCGCCGCCGATGGCGACGCCCAGGATCACCAGCACCCAGGCGACGCCGTCGGCCGGCGGATGCGCCGCCAGCGTGGTCGCGACCGCGATCGCCATGCCGATCATGCCGAAGAAGTTGCCCTGGCGGCTGGAGGCCGGGCTCGACAAGCCGCGCAGCGCCAGGATGAACAGGACGCCGGCGACGAGATAGAGCACGGCGGCGAGATTGGCGTTCATCTCAGGCCCCCATTTGCTTCGTCACCGCGAGGTGCACGCCGCTCAATCGTCATCTCACTCAATCTCACTTGGCCTTCTTCTTGTACATCGCCAGCATGCGCTGGGTGACCAGGAAGCCGCCGAAGATATTCACGCAGGCGAAGATCAGCGCGACAAAACCGAAGCCGCGCGCCCAGCCGCTGCCGCTGCCGAAATCATCGCCGACGCCGACCGCGAGCAGCGCGCCGACCACGATCACCGAGGAGATCGCATTGGTCACCGACATCAGCGGCGTGTGCAGCGCGGGCGTCACCGACCACACCACGAAATAGCCGACGAACACCGCCAGCACGAAAATCGACAGCCGGAACACGAAGGGATCGACGGCCTGCGCGATATGCTCCATGGCGGCTCTCCTCAGGCTTTCGGCTGGAAGTTCGGATGAATGACGGCGCCGTCCTTGGTCAGCGCGGTGGCCTTGACGATTTCGTCGTCCCACTTCACGGCGAGCGCCTTGGTCGACTTGTCGACCAGCGTCTCGATGAAGTTGAACAGATTGCGCGCATAGAGGCTCGAGGCCGAGGCCGCGACGCGGCCGGCGACATTGGTGTAGCCGACGATCTTGACGCCATCGACATCGGCGACTTCGCCCGGCTTGGCGCCCTCGACATTGCCGCCGCGCTCGACCGCCAGATCGACCAGCACCGAGCCCGGCTTCATCGACTTCACCATCTCTGCGGTCACCAGCATCGGCGCCGGGCGGCCCGGGATCAGCGCGGTGGTGATGATGATGTCCTGCTTCTTGATGTGCTCGGCGGTCAGCGCGGCCTGCTTGGCCTGATACTCCTTCGACATTTCCTTGGCGTAGCCGCCGGCGGTCTGCGCGTTCTTGAATTCCTCGTCCTCGACCGCGAGGAATTTGGCGCCCAGGCTTTCGACCTGCTCCTTGGTGGCGGGGCGCACGTCGGTGGCGGTGACGATGGCGCCGAGCCGGCGCGCGGTGGCGATCGCCTGCAGGCCGGCGACGCCGACGCCCATCACGAACACTTTTGCCGGCGGGAATGGTGCCCGCCGCCGTCATCATCATCGGAATGGCGCGGCCGAAGGCTTCCGCCGCCTCGATCACCGCGCGATAGCCGGCGAGATTGGCCTGGCTCGACAGCACGTCCATCGCCTGGGCGCGGGTGATGCGCGGCATCAATTCCATCGCGAACGCCGCGACGCCGGCATCCGCCATCGTCTTCAGCGCGGCGTCATTGCCGTAAGGGTCCATGATGGCGATCACCAGCGCGCCGCGCTTGTAGTTCGCGAGCTCGGACGGCTTCCGGCCGCTTCACCTTGATGACGATGTCGGCGTCCTTCAGCGCATCCGCGCTGACGGTGGCGCCGGCCGCGGTGAATTCCGAATCCGGCAGGCCCGACTTGATGCCGGCGCCCGGCTCGACCGCGATATCGACGCCCAACGCCTTGTACTTCTTCACCGTGTCGGGTGAGGCGGCGACCCGCGGTTCGGACGGATCGATTTCCTTGGCAACGGCAATCTTCATGGGGCCTCCGGCGGCGCGAGGCACGCGCACGCGCACGCTAGCGCTATTTCCGCTGGGATGGATACCGGTTTCGCGACCGGCCTGTGGGCAAATTTTCGCACGGCGCCGCAGCGTTGCGGCACGACGGGCCTAGAATCAGGTCAGGAAGATCGCCATCATCGCGACGATGAAGATCACCGCGGCCGAGCCGTATTTCACCAGCTTGATGAAGCCCTCATAGGTCTGCTCGTGGGCGACGTAGTCATTGCCGTCAGCGGTCGTGTAGGCGACTTCGTTATGCTCAGCCATCGATATCCCCAGTCGGTATTGGTTGCCTGCGCCGAAATAGCCCAAAGCGGCGCGCAGGGCAACGCCGGGCGGTTGGTCTTCCGGCTATCTGGCCCGCGATCCGGCTCATTTGGCTGATACAGCCGGCCAATTATCCCTGATCCAGCGGGTCAGGCTTTCCTCGCTGACTTCGCCGGCGGCGAGGGCAAGAATCATGGCGGTCGAACTCGGCGGGATCGGGGCTGAAGGCCACATCGTTCTTCAGCAGGAACACCACCATGGCCATGAAGGCGATACGCTTGTTGCCATCGACAAAGGCGTGATTCTTCGCCAGCCCGAACGCATAGGCCGCCGCGAGTTCGGGCATGGCGGACTGTTCGTAACGCCATTTGTTGATCGGCCGCTCAAGCGCCGACCGCAGCATGCCTTCGTCGCGCAGCCCGGGCGCGCCGCCGAACCGGCGCAACTGGCGGCTATGGATGGCAATGGCTTGCTCGTAGGTGATCCAGAGCGGTTCTTTGGGCTCGCTCACGTGAGGCTCCGCCTATTTTGCAAGCTCCGCGAGCGTATCCCGGTACTTGTCCATGGTCTGATCGGCGAGTTCGAGCGTTCTCTCGAAATCGGGGTCATAAGGCATGGCCTGGAATCCGCCTCCGGCGAGTTCGATGATGTGCAATTCCTGGCCGCGCTTGAGGTCGAGCCGCTGCATCAATTCACGTGGCAGCAGCAAGCCGTCGGAATTACCGATCTTCTTGATTTCGATTTTCATGGTTCGAATTTCCTGGGGGTAGATGGCCCGTTATACAATTGTATAACATCGATCCGACTTCCGTTCAACAGATGTTTTACAGTCGTGGACCCTGCAAAGCATGTCTCCGCGTTCTCGCGACATGGTTTCGTCCGAGGTTTGCAAATCATTGGCCCCCACACATTAAGAGGGGGCACGCGCCCCTCGAGAGAGGGCGCGGGGAAGACCGGGTGCGCGCTGCACCCGCGGTCTCATGTGCATTGTGCATCGAAAAAAGTCGCACATGAGCATACAGGTTCAGCGGAAACACTCCGGCCTTCCCTGCGCAGTGGCTCTACGGTTTATACGTGCTCTCCCTGGTGAATCGGAGCCTCTTGCCACCATCGCCCCCGAGAGGCGTTAGCCTCTCAAGGACTTGACGCCAGCATTCCGGGCGTCAGGACCACACGCTTTCGCCGTACGCATCCGTGCCGCTCGTCTGCGACACAAACGCGTCCACCGCAACCCGCTCCAACGTCCGTGACGTGGCCGACGTCCCCTCTTTTGGAACGGGCTAGGCAGTAATTAGCCGGTGATTTGCCTCCGGGGTCAAGTCCATTTCTGAAGATCGGAAAATTGTTCGGGCGGACGGGGCGGCAAAAGGGTTCGCCGTCATCCTGAGGCGCGAGCCCTGTTGGGCGAGCCTCGAAGGATGGCCGCAGGCACAACGCCGAACATCATCCTTCGAGGCGCGCCGAAGGCGGCGCGCACCTCCCGAGTAAGCGCAATTGCGCTTATCCGGGGATGACGGCGCCTTTGGGGCGCGACAGTCCGCCCCCCTACCCCATCGTCTCCAGCTCGTCGATCATCCCTGAAATCACCGACAGGCCGCCGTCCCAGAATTTCGGGTCCTTGGCGTCGAGGCCGAACGGTTTCAGCAGTTCGGAATAATGCTTGGTGCCGCCGGCGGCGAGCATCGCCAGGTAGCGCTCGGCAAAGCCGGCCTGGGCATTTTCGTAGACCGCATAGAGCGAGTTCACCAGGCAATCGCCGAACGCGTAGGCGTAGACGTAGAACGGCGAATGGATGAAGTGCGGGATGTACATCCAGAAATTCTCGTAACCCGGCCGGATGTCGATCGCGGGACCGAAGCTCTCGCCCTGCACGCTGAGCCAGATCTCGCCGATGCGCTCGGCGGTCAGTTCGCCGTTGCGTCGTTCGGTATGCACCGCGCGCTCGAACGAATAGAACGCGATCTGCCGCACCACGGTGTTGATCATGTCCTCAACCTTGCCGGCCAGCAGCGCCTGGCGCTGTTTTGCGCTCCTGGTCTCAGCCAACAGCCGCCTGAAGGTCAGCATCTCGCCGAACACGCTGGCGGTCTCGGCTAGCGTCAGCGGCGTCGGCGCCATCAGCGCCCCCTGTTTGGCAGCCAGCACCTGGTGCACGCCATGGCCGAGTTCGTGGGCCAGCGTCATGACGTCGCGCGGCTTGCCCTGGTAATTCATCAGCACATAGGGATGCGCCGACGGCGTGGTCGGATGCGAGAATGCGCCCGGCGCCTTGCCCGGCCGCACCGGCGCGTCGATCCAGCGATCGGTGAAAAACCGCTCGGCGATATTGGCCATCTCCGGCGAGAAGCCGCGATAGGCCGTCAGCACCATGTTGCGCGCGTCGGGCCAGGCGATGCTGCCGGTGGCGGCAAACGGCAGCGGCGCATTGCGATCCCAATGCGCGAGCTTCTTCTGTTTGAACCAGCCGGCCTTGAGCCGGTAGTAGCGATGCGACAGTTTTGGATAGGCCGCCCGCACCGAACCGACCAGCGCATCGACCACTTCGCGCTCGACGCGATTGTTGAGATGGCGGGAATCGGCGACGTCCTGGAAACCGCGCCAGCGATCGGAAATCTCCTTGTCCTTGGCGAGCGTGTTGGTGACCAGCGCAAAGGTCCGTTCGTTGGCCTTGAAGGTCTTCGCCAGCGCCTGAGCGGCGGCCTTGCGTTTTACCGGCGCGCGATCCTGCAGCAGATTGAGCGTCGGCTCGATCGCGAGCTCTTTGCCCTCCACCTTGAAGCGCAGGCCGGAGATCGTCTGGTCGAACAGCCGGTTCCAGGCGGCATAACCGCTCTGGGATTTCTCATGGAACAGCTGCTCGACGCGGTCTTCCAGTTGATACGGCTTGTCCTTGCGCAAATCCTCGATCCACGGCCGGTAATGGCCGAGTTCGGGCGTCTGCATCGCGCGGTCGATCGCGGCGTCGTCGATGCGGTTCAGTTCCAGCGCGAAGAACAGCAAATGCACCGAGGCCGCCGTCAGCCGCTCGGAAACGTCGCCATAGAATTTGGAGATCGCGGCATCGACGCTGTCGCCGGCGTGAACCAGGCCCGCGTACGAACCCAGCCGGCCCGCGAGATCGTCGATCGCCTCGTAGCGCCTGACCGCCCCGGCGAGCCACTTTCCGCCATGTTCCGACGAAATTTGCGCCGCAAGCTTGCCTTTGTATTCTGTCTCAAACGCGGCGCATTCGGCATCCATCCGTTCGAGGTCGCGCGTGACTTCCGGCGCGTCGATCCCGGAATAGAGATCGGCCAGATTCCATTCCGGCAGTTTGCCGGTCTTGGTCGCGGTGGGTTTCTTGACCGCGGACTTCTTTGCGGGCTTGCGGAGAGCGGATGCGGAGCGCGAGGTCATCTGGTGTCAGCCTGTGTTTCTCAACCTAAAACGATCGATCGAAGGCGGGGCGCCAATCTTTAAGAGGGCGTTAATCGGCTTCAGCGAGAGTGCCCCAATTCAAGACAGATAGTTGTAACGACCGAGGAAAGCCATGGCCGCCTGCATTTTGATTGCCGATGACGATGCCGTGCAGCGTCGCCTGGTCGAAAACATGGTGCAGAAATGCGGCTATGAGGCGCTGGTGGTCGACAGCGGCGATGCCGCGATCGCCGCCCTGACCGCGGCGGACGCGCCGGTCATTGACGCGGTGATGCTCGATCTTGTGATGCCCGGGCTCGACGGCATGGGCGTGCTGGCCAGGAT
>CAVOTZ010000036.1:0-45894 GCA_963699465.1 uncultured Alphaproteobacteria bacterium | reverse complement strand
AAGCTCCTTGTTCATATAGGCATCCCAGGTCAGCCTCTGAACGTCGCGATCCCGGCAGATACTGACAAAACGTTCGCGGCGACGATCATTGGAATACCAGTACCACTGCATCACGCCGAGGATCCAGAACACGATGCCATGCATCCGCATGAAGCGCTTTCGCGCCGTGCGCAGTGCTTTGGCGTTGCCGGTTTCAAGGAATTCGTGAACCGCCTCGGCGGACAGCCGCCCTCCGATCATGGCGTAGTAAATCCCCTCCCCAGACGCCGGCGCTACGACGCCTGCGGCATCGCCGGCGAGCAAAACGCTGTGGCCATCGTCCCAGCGCGGCAACGGATGCAGCGGGATCGGCGCGCCTTCGCGGCGAATGGTCTCGGAGTCTCCAACCCTGCCGCGTCACGCAGCCCGCCAACGGAGTCGCGCAAGGAAAACCCCTTGCGCGCCGAACCGGTGCCGACGCTGACCGTGTCGCCATGGGGAAATACCCAACCGTAAAAATCCGGCGACACCGTGCCTCGATAATAAACGTCGCAGCGTGTGCCATTGAAACTGCGATTCTGCCGGTGGCGAGCGGACGATCTCATGATAGGCAAACGACATAGGGCAACCGCTCAGCGCCGGGCAAGCACTGCCGCGCAACGGCCGATAACGCGCCATCGGCGCCGATCAGCGCGCCGCGCTCGAACAGCTTTCGTCGTCACGCTTCCGTCAGCCGCGCGCTCCTCATAATGCACGATGGTGTGCCCGGCGTCGTCGCGCTCGAAGCGCTTGAACAGGCCGGTTCGCCTGGTCGGCGCCGGCCTGCGCGGCACGCTCCCGGAGCCATTCGTCGAACACCTCGCGATCGACCATGCCGACGAAGCCGCCATCGATCGGCATGTCCACCTGTTTGTCCGACGGCGACACCATGCGCGCGGCATTGACCCGGGCCACCAGCAGATGATCGGGAATCTCGAAATCGCGGATCAGCCGCGGTGGAATGGCGCCGCCGCAGGGTTTGATGCGCCCGGCGCGGTCGAGCAACAGCACCTTCCGCCCAAGCTTGGCAAGATCGTGCGCCGCGGTCGCGCCGGACGGTCCGCCACCAACGACCACCACATCGAATGTTTCGGAAGCTGTCATCATCCTGCTCCTCCCGCGATCGCATTGACCGGCAAAACGGCCAGCGCCTGACGTCCGTCGTGCGCGTCCTGGCGCGCGATGAACCCAGACCGCCATGACAGCCGCGACCACAAACAAGTCCGGCCTCGGATGCAAAGACCACGGCATAGGACAACGCCGGCGATGCCAGCAGATGGCGCGCGACATCGCTCGCAAGTGTCCCAAGGAAGCCGCCAATGCCGAAGGCGAATGCCTGCGCCGCGCCCCATAAGCCCATGCGTACGCCTTCACGCTTGTCGCCTCCGGCGCTGACCAGCGCCATCATCGATCCGATCGCGGCGACCGCGTAGGCGCCATTGGTCACACCGAGCATGAAGACGGTTTCCCGCAGCGGCCAGGACGGGCCCGACCACGGCCGCGGCGGCCAGACACAATAATGCGACCGCAGACGCCAGGCAGCCGCCGACGGTCCACATCTGCAAATTGCCCCGCGACCGCGGATAAAGCGCGCCGATCAACGGAACCAACGCCATTCCAATCAGCGTGCCGCGTGCTGCAGCCCCGAAAGTTTTGTGGTTTCGCCCGGCGTAAATCCGAATACGCCGCCAGCGAAAGGTTCGAGGATCAGGTCCTGGGCGCTATAGGCCAGCATCGAGACGAACACGAAGATCGCGAATCGGCGCGCCTTCGGCTCGGCCCATACTTCCATGAAAGCGTCACGGAACGAGGATTTTTGCGATTGCACTTTCCGTGCGGCTGCCTCGACCATAACGGCGGCGGCGGGCGGCTCGATGCCCCATACCCCGATCAGAGTCAGGATCATTGCCGCGACGGAGACGGATCCGGAGACCACCACGAGCCTCAGCGGCGAGAAGGGATCCAGCATCTGGCCAGCCACGCCCGTCGTGATGATAAAGCCCGCGATCATCATCACCCAGACCAACGTAGCCGCCGCGGCGCGCCGCTTTTCATCGGTTCGCTTGGCCAGCAGCACCAACAGCGACGTGCCGGCGGCGCCAACCCCCGCGCCGATCAGACAGAACGCAACGACCGCAAGCGTCACGCCGAACAGCGGATGCGTCGCCATCCATGCCGTGGCGACGGAAGCAAGCAGCCCGCCAGTCGCGAGCACCGCCATGCCGCCCACAATCCATGGCGTCCGTCTAGCTCCCAGATCCGAGCCATGGCCCCACGCCGGACGAAACACTTGCAGCACGTAGTGAATCGCAACCAGCGCGCCTGGCAGGATCGCGGGCATCGCCAGTTCGACGACCATCACGCGATTGAGCGTCGAGGTCGTGAGTACCACGATCGCACCGAGGCCGGTCTGAACCAAGCCGAGCCGGATGATGCCGAACCAGGAGAGCACAGGGCTGTTCATCGTCACCTCGCGCTGATCGAAGCCAGCGCGAACGCGCTGATCAGCATGCCCACCACGTAGCAGCTGATCCCGGTGCCGTTGTACCAGGGGGCGCGCTCACGCGGCATTTTGAGGAAATGCGCCATCAGGAAAAACTGGGTGATCAGCAAGGCACCAACTGCGGCCGCGTAATACGGCCGCTGCCATGTCAGCAACAGCGTCACGACCGCCATTTGCGGCACGGCCATCACAAAACAGGCGAAGCGTGCGGCATTGCCGACGCCAAGCAGCACCGGCAGGGAATCGATCCCCATCCGCTTGTCGCCCTCGACGGACTTGAAATCGTTCAACGTCATGATGCCGTGGGCGCCGACGCTATAGAGCAGCGCTGTCACAACAATGCGCCAATCGGGAGCCGATGCGCTCATCACGGCAGCACCGGTGAACCAGGGTAATCCCTCGTAACAGAGCCCGCATGCGGCGTTGCCCAACCAGCCGTTCTGCTTCAATCGGATCGGCGGCGCACTATAGGCCCAGGCAAGCACCAGCCCGACGATCGCCGCGACAAATCCCCAGGTGCCGAGCGCCGTGGCCAGCAGCAATGATAAGGCGGTCCACACCACCGCGATATAAAGACCCCAGCGGCCGGGAATGCGACCCGACGGTATCGGACGATCCGGCTCGTTGATCGCATCGACATGCCGGTCGTACCAATCGTTCACGGCCTGGCTGGTACCGCACACCATCGGACCCGCGAGCAATACGCCGGCCACGATCAAGGGCCAGCGCTGGCCGGGCGCAACGCCCGACGAAACGATGCCGCAGCCCAAGCGCCCACATCGGAGGAAACCAGGTGATCGGCTTGAGCAATTCCAGTACCACGGACGGTGCCGGATGCGTGACGACGGCGCTATTCATCTTCGACCTCTCCTTCCGCGGCATGCTCGGCCAAACCAAACCGCCGAAGCTTGACGTAGAGGCTCTGGCGACTGAGGCCCAACATCTCGGCCGCCGACGCGCGGTTATCACCGGTCAATTCCAGCGCAGCCTCGATCGAGAGCTTCTCGATGACATCGGTGGCCTCGCGCACCAGATCGCGCAGCGGCACGCGGCCGATTAACTCGGTCAGTTGTGCTACCGAGCGCGGCAGTTCGCGTTGCGATGATGTCGCCGCCGACAGCCGCTTCTCGACATTCCTTATCGCAAAGCCGAAGCCGGGCTTGTCTTCGCTGTCGGCCAGGGATACCGCCGAGACCTCGACCTCGGCCGCCGCACCGTATTCGCCCCGCACCCCCGTAGAGAACAATCTGATCGAACCGTTCTGGCGAAGGTTGGCAAGCGCCACGCCGAAATCGATGCCGGCGCGGCCGAGCCACCGGTCCAGCAATTCGCCGCGGGCCTGTTCGACGCTGTTGAGTTGCGCCATTTCGAGGAAGGCAAGATTGGCCCTGACTATGCGACCGTCATGTTGGGTGATGACGAGGCCATCGGGCGCAGCGTCGAAATATTGCAGCAGCGTCGCGGTTGCCTTCAGGGCCCCGCCCTCCGCGGGCACCTGCGACGACAGCCGCACCAGGAACAATGATGCGCTCTCCTGACGAAACAGTGACGCGGCAACACCGCATTCGCGTATCCCATCGGCCAGATGGACCCGCGCGGTGTGGTCACGCCCGGTGGCTCGGACATCAGCCAGAAGACGTTCGACGATGGGGATGCCTGCAGCATCGAAATGCCCGACAAAGCTCGATTTGACGAGCTGGGGCGCGTTTTCGTCGAACAGCGCCAACGCCGCCGGATTGGCGTCGAGGATCGTATTGCTGGAGCCATCAATGATCATGACTGCTTCCGACGAGACCTGGAACAGCAGCCGATAGCGCGTTTCGGCGTGCCGCAGCCGGACGTAGTCCCGTTCCATCGACTGCTGCGCATTGATGAGCCGCTGCTGCATCGCTGCGAGCGGCCGCAAGTCGCGGCCAACGACCACAAAGCGGTCGTCCCGCCCGATATCGATCGCCGAGTAAAGCACGGGAATATCCTGACCGCCGGGCGATGCATGATTGACCTGCCGCCAAACGGACGATTTGCGCGCGGCGACATCGCGAAGCAACTCCACGACCTTTGCGCTGGTTTCGGAAGTCACGATCTCCTGGAATTTCGAACCAAGCCACCGGCCATGTCCGTCCAGTTCGAGCGATAGTTCTTCCTTGTTGAAGGCGACGTCGCGAATGCGGCCGTCCGCGTCGACCACGATCGCAACATCGGTCGCGGCCGCGATCAATTTCGCGGCGGACTGTGCACCGAGATCCCCCAGTGACTCCTTCGGAGATTTGAACACTTGCACCAGGGCAAATATCCTCCAACAACCAATGCTCCTCCAATGCGGCGCCCTTTCCGTCAGTCTTCTTGTTGGCCGCGGACGGATACCGCGCGGAAATGATATTCTGCGCTCGCCGCGGCGTCGTTCCGTTTCAAATCAGACGGATTGAACCGGCAAGACCGGGAAATTCACCCGCGCTCGCTTCGTGCCTTTGCAAGCGCGTGCTTTCGGAGTTTACGGAGCAATCGCGGCCGCTCCTCACCTCGGCAACGCCAGGCCGTGCTTGACGCCCCAGTCGAACCAGTTGTCGACCACGGTTCCGGACAGCAGAATTCCGATGCCACCGCATAGTGGGCACAGCACCGCAAACCACCAGGCCCAGCGATGGATCGACTCCGCCGTCGCGTTGAAGCCCATGGTCCAGCGCCAGAACAGGGCCGCTCGCTCCAGCGCGGTTCCGCGATCGACGATCTGCTCGATTTCGCGCTCGCCGCCGTATCGGCTCACTGCAAGGATGGTGGCGCCATGCATCGCGAACAGCAGCGCCGAGCCGTACAGGAACGCAATCGAGAGCATGTGGAACGGATTATAGAACAGGTTACCGTGGGTGATGGAGAAGTTGTTGGTCCAGTCGAGATGCGGGAATATCCCGAACGGAACGGCTTCGCTGAAATGCCCCATCAGCAGCGGGCGAATGAAGCCCAGCACGAGATAGAGCCAGATCGCGGAGGCGAATGCCCAGGAGACGTGGGTACCCATCCCGAGCGCCCGTGCCCGCCGATAGGTGCGGGTCCACCACAGCAGGATCGATGTGGTCAGGAAGAAGCCGGCCATCAGCCACCATCCGCCTTCCTGCAGCGGCGGAAAGCTGATGCCGTATTCGGGCTTGGGCGGATCGAGCGAAAGCCACGGCAACTGCCTGACGAACTCGATCGGGCTCCAGTTCACCGACGCCATCATGTTGAGGCCGATGATCTCGATCGCGACAATGCCGCACATGATCGAAGTAAGGCCGAGATAGCCGAGATAGATCGGGCCGACCTGGGCGTCGCCGAGTTTCCCGAGCCAGTAGTTGAACCGGCCCTCCCCGGTGCGGACCCAGGTTCCGGGCTGCAGCGGAATGCCGGGATATATGCTGCTGCGCACCTGCACCTGCGTAAAGAAGTTTTGATATTGGGCCATGACAAGATCTCTTTCTGATGACCGGAATTAGTTGGAAGACCAGATCGGGAGATTGCGCCACCAGTTCCACCATTCGGACCAGGCGTTGCCTTCCGACCACAACGGACCGCTGATCACGATGCAGATGGCGCTGAAAGCCACGGCCGACAGCGCCACGAACAATCCGAGGCGATGGATGCCGATGGTGCCGACCGAATAGCCGATGAGATCGCGGAAGATGGTGTTTTCGTGCTCGGGCGATTTGACCGGCTCGCCCTTGTCGGGATTGGTCGACGACAGGATCAGGCCGCCATGGAGCGCCAGCGCCAGGCACGTCGTGAAGAAGAACGTGATGGCGATCATGTGCGCAGGATTATAGTGGAAATTGCCGTAGGTGTAGCCGGTGTTCGACACCCAATCGAGATGCGAGATGATGCCGTAAGGAAAGCCGTAGCTCCATGACCCCATCAAGACCGGCCGGATCACCACCAGCGTGAAATAGGCCAGGATCGCGAAGCTGAACGCGAACGGCACATGATAGCCGATGCCGAGCTTGCGGCAGATTTCGACCTCGCGGAGCGCCCACGAGACGAACGCACCCAAGGCGCAAATGGTCACGATCTGCCAGATGCCGCCTTCCTGCAGCGGCGCGAACGACAGCCCGTATTTGGCGTCCGGCGGGTTGACGCTGATCTGCCAGAGATTCCAGGTCGGGCCGAGCGCGGTGTTCCACAGGATCATCGCGATCCCGACCAGCGAAAAGAACGCCGTCGTCATCCCGAAGAACCCGACATAGAACGGACCGACCCAGAAGTCGAACAGGTCGCCTCCGATCAGCGTTCCGCCGCGAACGCGGTATTTTCTTTCAAAGCTGAGCATTGCCATCGATCGTTCCTCCGCGTGCGAAATCACCGTCGTTGTTTGCCGTCGTCGAGCAGGTAGCTACCGGAAGCGGACGAGGCCGGCCGCTCGATCCGGCCTCGCCCGTTCCGGTACGCAGTACGTCATGCCATCAGGACGGCATGACGGGGGGTGTATACGGAAGATGAATCTCTCCCGTCTTGGTCGCCCCCTTGCGGGGACCATCCAACCAGTTGAACCGGTCGGTCGAGAGCAGGATGAAGTGGATCACGATCGCCAGTCCGAACAGGAACGTGAAGAGCATGACCAACGCACGCCGCGGATCGAACAGAAGCCAAATTCGCCACATGTTTTTCTCTCCTTATGTCAGTAACGAGAGAGAAACACTGGCGAGGTGCTGGATGCCGTCCATCGCCGCTTTGTAACCGCCGGGGCCAGGCAGCCACGGACGCCACATCCAGGCGAGGATGTGAGCCACCACCGCGACAGCCACGAAGAGAAAGAAACTCGTCATGAATATCGAGTGGAATTCCTTGGCTTCGGCTTCGGATAGCCCCGAGATGGAACCGTCCTTCATTTGGTATTCCTCCTAGTAATGGCCTTGCGGCCGTTCGCCGCCCGAGCGTGGGCGACAGCGAATGCCGGATCTCCTGAGATACGGCAGTTTCCGTCCGGCACCGCCGAACGAAAATCTCCGATTACAAACCCATGAACGACGAAGCCACCAGCACACGCGCCGCGCCGTTGGCTTCGCTGAAGATCGACTCGCGACGGCCCGAGGCAGCGAGGCTTGCCGTGCTGCGCCAAGGCATGACCCGCGTCAGCACCGCGCGCAGCAGAAACAGCAGGTAGCAAGCGCCGAACATCAGTCGCGATTCGATGTTCCAGCTCGCGATGAGACCTTTCGAACGACGGCCGGTATCGGCATAGTCGGACATCGATGTCACCTCCCGATTGGGGTGTTGCGCATGGAATTGCGGCAGCACCGGAAAAAGATTTGCTTCGACCATTCTCATGCCGGCTGCCCATCCATCAGCGCCGCGCGCGCCCTTGTGACAAAATCGGTGGTGACGCGCCCTTCCCCGGCCCGGCGCGCGCCGCTCTCGGCGGCATCGCGCAGGCGCTTGGCGGCGGAGATACGCACCAGCACCGGATGGGCTTCCAGCACTTCATCGAGCAGCGCCTTGGCCTCGTCGCTCCAGAGAATTTCCTCGTGCAGCCGCGCCGGCGTCGGATCGACGCGATCGAGGTCGGCCGCGAGCGGAAGAATGTTGAACAGCGCATCGAACAACGCATTGCAGACTTCCTGCACCAGATAGGTCGCGCCGGAGTAGCCCATGAAGGGCGTTCCGGTGTGGCGCCGGATCACCGCGCCCGGGAACGACGCCGGCACGTAAATCGCGCGGCCGCCGGCCTCGGCCAGGTACATGCGCTCGTTGTAGCTGCCGAACAGGATCAAGCGGCGGCTTCTCGCGTACCGCGGATCGGACGGCATCATTGTCCGGTTTGACGCCCGCCTTGCGCGCGAAGGAGAATGTGCATGGCAGCCCCATCTCGGTCTCGAGAAAATTCCGCACCCCGCGCGCATAGGTCTCGTTGGCGGCGATCGCGAAACTCGCGGTGCCGAAGAAGTCCTGGGTGACGGAACGCCAGAGGTCCCACAGCGGCTTGATCGTGGTATGCTTCTCGCGCTCGATGAACGGTTCGGGGTCGAGACCGAGCAGTTCGCCGAGCTTGCGCAGGAATTTCGTAGTCGAGTGCAAGCCGATCGGCGCCTGCAGATACGGCCGCTCCAGCGCCTCGCACAGCATGCGGCCGAACTCACGGTACATGCAGACATTGACGTCGGCGTTCACCAGCTTCGGGATGTCGGCCAGATGGCTGCCGAGCGGAAACACCATGTTCACGTCAGCGCCGATGCCCTCGATCAGCCGGCGGATTTCGGCGAGGTCGGACGGCATATTGAAGGTGCCATAGATCGGCCCGATGATGTTGACCCGAGGCTTAACGCCCTCCGCACGGGCTTTGCGTTCCGGGATCTTCTTGACGCCGTATTCCTTCCAGAGCCAGACGATCGCGCGATCCGCGCTCTGCCATTGATCCTCGTCGATGGTGCTCGGCAGGAACCGCTTGATATTGGTGCCCTCCGGCGTCACGCCGCCACCGATCATCTCGGCGATCGATCCGGTGACCACGACGGCCGGCAGATAGGGATCGAGCACGCGATGCGCGCGTTTCATCGCGCCTTCGGTGCCGGTTTGCCCGAGCTCTTCTTCGCCAAGCCCGGTGACCACGATCGGCAGTTCATGCGGCGGCAGCGCGTCGGTGTAATGCAGCACCGAGGTGACCGGCAGATTCTCGCAACCGACCGGACCGTCGATGATGACCTGCATGCCCTTCACTGCGGTGAAGGCATAAACCGCGCCCCAATAACCGCCGGCACGATCATGGTCGAGGACGAGCATCAGATCATCTCCTCGGCTTTGCGCTTTTTGGCCTGGGCTTCGATCTGCTTTTTGTACTTCTCCCGAAAGGCCACATTGTCCTTTGGCGTTTCTTCCCACACGCCCGCGGCATGGCCTTCACCGACGCCTTCGAAAAATTCCTTCATCTCGTCGAAGCGAGATTGATTGCCGAGCGCGGCGTTGACGACCTGGGCCAGCGAACCGGCGCCGGCGACACCGAACAGCGGACGGGCCGAAATCAGATTGGTGAAGTAAAGCGCCGGGATCGCCTTGGCCTTGGCTTTTTGCACCACGGGCGTGGTGCCGATTGCGAGGTCGGGCTTGAACTCATCGACCGCCGCGAGATCCATCTCGAGCGACGCGCGGTACTGAACCCGGGCGCCCCGTGCTTCCAGCCATTCGCGATCCGGATCGGACCATGGCGTCCGTGGACAGGCGGTGCCGACATAGGGCACGCGCGCGCCGCTTTCGATCAGCAGCCGGGCGACCAACAGTTCGGACCCTTCGTAGCCGGACACCGTAATGCGGGCATCGATCGGCTTCGCCGCCAGCGCCGCCTTGATCATCGGCAGGAACGCGATTCTTGGCCGCATCGATCTTGTCGCGCGCCACATTGCAGGCGCTGCCGATCGATTCCAGCCACGCTTCGGTGCCGTCATGCCCGACCGGCGCGGAACCGACGATTTTGCGCCCCGCAAGATCGAACTGGCGGAAGCTCGCGGTATAGAATGGGTGAATCGCCGCAACGACCGAACAGTCGAGCGCCGCATAGAGCTCGCGCCATTCGCGGGTCGGCACCACAGGCCCCGCTGCGAGACCGAGCGGCTCCAGCATCATGCCGATGCCGACGGGATCGGCCGGAAACATCTCGCCCACCAGGGTTACGGTCGGGCGCTCGCTCTTGCCGCCGCGCGGCGCCTGCACCGGACCCTGCTCGACTTCCTTGCGGGCATATTCGAGCATCGCCGCCGCCAGCACGTCCTTGGCCTCGGCATGGGTCGGCACGCCAAAGCCGGGCACATCGATGCCGATGATCCGCACGCCGTTGATTTCATCCGGCAACAGGTCAAGCGGCACGCCCGAGGCGGTCGGCACGCAGAGATTGGTGATGATGATGGTATCGTACAGCGCGGGATCGGCGAGCTTGAACACCGCTTCGCGGATATCCTCGAACAGCTTGCCGGTGACCAGCGTCTCCGAGTTGAACGGAACGTATCCCACGGTGCGCCGCGCGCCGTAAAAGTGCGAGGTAAACGTCAGGCCGTAGACGCAGCACGCCGAACCGGAAAGGATCGTCGCCGTGCGGCGCATCCGCAAACCGACGCGCAACGAGCCGAACGCCGGACACATGCTCTGCGGCTGGTCGTGCGGACCCTTGGGATAATCGGCGGCATAACGATCGAGAATATCGCTTTTGCCGGCGGCGCCGGCTGCGGCCTTCAGCTCGGCGGCGCCGGCGTGACAGCCGAGGCCGTCGGTCTTGGTCGCGGCGGCGTTGATGGCGGGCGTGGCAGAGACCGCTTCATCAACGGCAACTATCCACCTCGACGGGCTCGTTCACGACAGACTCAGCTATCGCGCCGGCATATCGGGGAAGGATGACGTTCATGTCGCGCTCCGCATCATGGCTGGCATCACGCGGCGTCGTAGACGACTTCGAGCGACGGCTTGTCGATGACCGACTTGCCGCACATGTCTTCCATCGTCGCGGGCTCCAGCACGACGCCGCGGCCGACGACTTCGCCCTTGAACAGGCCGAGCAGGCCGTCCTGCGTCAGCGGCGTCGGCCGCACCGGCGGCGCCAGGCCGACATTTTCGGCGAGCGTTTCGAACAGTTGCGACCATTGCCCGCCGGGCAGGCCGATGATCTCGTAATTGGCGCTCTTCTTGCGGATGTCGTCATCGGCGGGGATCGCCGCGAGCACGGGAATGCCGACGGTCTGCGCGAACGCCGCGGCCTCCCCGCTGCCGTCATCCTTGTTGATGACCATGCCGGCGACGCCGACATTGCCGCCGAGCTTGCGGAAATATTCCACCGCCGAACAGACGTTGTTGGCGACGTACAGCGACTGCAGGTCGTTTGATCCGACGACGATCACCTTCTGGCACATGTCGCGCGCGATCGGCAGGCCGAAGCCGCCGCACACCACGTCGCCGAGGAAATCGAGCAGGACGTAGTCAAAACCCCATTCGTGGAAGCCGAGCTTTTCCAGCAGCTCGAAGCCGTGGATGATGCCACGGCCGCCGCAGCCGCGCCCGACTTCGGGACCGCCCAGCTCCATTGCGAATACGCCGTCGCGCTTGAAGCAGACGTCGCCGATCTTCACTTCCTCGCCGGCGAGTTTCTTCTTCGACGATGTTTCGATGATGGTTGGACAGGCGCGACCGCCGAACAGCAGCGAGGTGGTATCGCTCTTCGGGATCGCAGCCGATCAGCAGCACTTTCTTGCCTTGCTGCGCCATCATGTAGGACAGATTGGCGAGGGTAAAACTCTTGCCGATGCCACCCTTGCCGTAGATCGCGATGATCTGGGTTTCCTTGGTGACCGCCGTCGTCACCGGCGCATCCGGCTCGATCGCCGCCTCCGCGCGAAGCGCGTCTTTCATGCTGATTTGCGGCACGACATTCATGAGATCGAACTCCAGTCCAGAATCATCTTGAGGCATGAGGGATCGTCAAAGGCCGATGCGATAGGCATCCGGCGCGGCCTTGGCGTCGTGGCGATGGGTGATGAGACCATCGAGCGACAGACGACCGGATTCGATCAGCGCCCTGGTCGCGACGAGATCGGGCGGCTGCCATTCGGCCGCGACGCGCAGCCGCGCCTCGCGCATGAAGGCCGGTGGAAACGCAAACGAAAGCCGCTCGCTGTAGAAACCGGCGAGCACGATCTCGCCGCCCGGCGCGATGCGTCCGATCAACGAGTCGAGCAGGTTCGCATCGCCGCTGACGTCGTAGATACTTTTGTAGTCGCGACGGGTGTCGTGCTCGGGATCGATCACGCCATAGCCGACGGCGCCACCGGCGCGCGCTGGGTTTTTTTCCCATACCGTCGGCGGATCGTTGCGGACCGCGATAGAGATGCGCGCCAGCAGCCGCCCCAGTACGCCGTGGCCGACGATGCAGTCGGGGGCCGATGCGCCTTTGGCGGCGATCGCGTGATAGGCGGTGGCCGCCAGCGCCAGCAATATGCCGCGTTCGCCGATCTGCCGGTCGATCGGCACGACCCGTTTCGCCGCCACCACCAGCCGCGACGCCGAGGCGCCAAACAAGCCGCGCACTTCGCCGAAACAT
The DNA here is from genome assembly GCA_963699465.1 of uncultured Alphaproteobacteria bacterium. Taxonomy (GTDB): domain Bacteria; phylum Pseudomonadota; class Alphaproteobacteria; order Rhizobiales; family Xanthobacteraceae; genus Bradyrhizobium. The sequence goes on along the minus strand of CAVOTZ010000036.1, from coordinate 33,334 downwards.
TTGGCGCCGGGGACGAAAACGTGCTGGCCCGCATGTAGGTCGCTGGAAGTTCCGGCCTCGACCACGCGGCCAACCGACTCGTAGCCGGGAACCAGCGGATATCCCATTCCCGGAAATGGCGGCATCCGGCCGGACCACAATAACCGTTCGGTGCCCGTGCTGACGCCGCTCCAGTCGACATCGACGACCACGTCCTCCTGGGTCGGAGCGGTCAAGGCAAGCCGATTGAGCTCAACTTGCTCCGGCTGCTTCAAGACCACTGCGATGGTTTCCATCGCTCACTCCGATTCTGACGATGCGGAGCCTTACGCTCCGATTGTCATGCTAGACTTACAAATGTTGAGTGTCAAGATAGATTAACATATTTGTTGGTCGAGCCGTGCCGTCATGATGCTTGTCAGCAACGGCATCGACGTCGGGTGCAGCGCGATATCGGAAAAGCCGGCGGCCCGAAGCATCTCCTGCAGTCGCTCGGAGGTCCTGCGGCCGGCCGCTTCCCATCGCCAGAAGATAAAAGGCGAAATAGGCGTCGCCGATCGCCTCCGTGCCTCGAATGCCGGACATCGGCTCGGCGATCAGCAACGTGCCATTCTCCGGCAGGGCGCAACGAATCGCACGCAGCAGCACCATCACATTGGCGTCGTCATGGTCGTGGATCACGCGCACCAACGATACGATGTCGGCGCCCTCAGGCAGCCGGCCGGTCAGAAAGCTGCCGCCGATCGCCACCGCTCGCGACGACAGCCCTTCGCTGCGAAAACGCTTGCTGGCCTCGTCCGCCACCGCAGGCAGATCGAACAGCACGCAACGCAATTTGGGCGAACGCGCCGCGACCGCGCTGAGAAAGGCGCCATCTCCGCCGCCGACATCGAGCAGGCAGCGATGACCGCGGAACGAATAGGAATGGAGCACTTGCTGCGCGATCATCGGCTGCGACGCCGACATCAGCGCGGTGTAGGGCGCGATCGCATCATGACCAAGCGCGGCCGGCTTGCCGGCCTTCGCATACGGCCAATAGGACGCAAGCTCGCCTGGCCCGGTTTCGCCGCGCAGCAGCGCCACGGGATCCCTGAGATCGCCGTACAGCATGGCGTGATGCTCGATCATGGCGATAACGCCGGGATTGCCCATCAACGCAGCACCGAGGGACCCAAGCCCGTAACGATTGCCGCTGCGGCGTTGCGCCAGCTTCAGCGACGTCGCCGCGTCCAGCAGCAAGGTCGTGGAATCGACCGATAGTGACAGAAGCGACGACAGGTCGGCCGCGCTGACAGGCCCTTCCGCCAAATGCTCGAACAGTTTCAGGCGCACGCAGGCCAGCAATATCTGCGAATAGACAAAGCCGGCGCAGAGGTCGAACAGCGCGCCGGCACGTCGCCGCGCGATGGGCCGCGTTAGCGCAAAAGTGCCCGCAAATCGCTGGAAACCGGGATTGGCCAGAGATCGAATCGCGCAAGGTCAGCAACCGGTCGCGCAATGACAACCGCGGCGATATGTGCGCCATTTGCACACCCGATCGACCGGCCTCCGCATCGCCATGCGCGACCGTGGCCATGATAGCTACGCCGCGAATTGCGCGAGTTTGGCCGGCACCAATCGCTTGGCTTCCGACAGCATCAGCGAGCGCAGCTCGGCACCGTTCGGGCATGGCGGCATCGCGTCGATGGCGCCACGTACCAGTTCGTGCAGCCGACAGAGTGCGCCATCGAGCCCGAGCTCGATCACCGCACTCGGACGTCCCAGCGCCAGATCGCGGCCGACCGGCTTGCCGATCTCGTCCTCATCGGCAGCCGCATCGCGAATATCGTCGGCGACCTGATAGGCTTCGCCGAGTTTCTCGCCGACCATCCGCCACGGTTCGGCGTCCGCGCCGGCCGATGCCGCGCCCGCCACCGTCGCCGCGGCGAACAGCGCGCCAGTCTTGGCGCGGTGATAGTGCGCGAGATCGATCTGCGGCTCGCATTCCCAGGCCTGCCCCGCGACGATGCCCGAGGGCACGCCGACCGATTGCGCGACCGTCAAAGTGAGTGTCGCCAACCGTTCCGGCGCGCATTGAATCTGCGCCAGCGTCTGAAACGCCAGCACGATCAGCGCATCGCCGGTCAGCACGGCGAGTGGCTCGCCAAAAGCCTTGTGGACCGAGGGCCGCCCTCGTCGCGTCTCGGCGGCGTCGAAGCACGGCAGATCGTCATGCACCAGCGAAGCGCAATGCAGCAGTTCGAGCGCGGCTCCCGCGGCCTCCGTCGCGAGCGGATGATCTTCGCCGCATGCGGCGGCCACGCTGTGGCACAGCCGCGGCCGGACTCTGGCGCCACGGGGAAACACAGCGTAACGCATCGCCGCCGCCAGCCTGGGAGGACATCCCGGGACCTCCGCGCGCCCAATCGCTTCGGTCAGAGCGCGCTCGATCCGGCTGGTGACATCCATGGCAGGCTCCCGTGCTGCGCCAACTTATGTCAAGTTGACTTGTCAATTGGAGTGTAAATAAATATAGACACCTGTCAATCGACAACGCGGAGCCGGCGCCGAGATGCCCAGAGATCGTGTTGTCATCGTTGGCGCTGGGGTCGCGGGGCTGGTTTCGGCCTTCGCGTTGGCGGCACGCGGCCTGGACGTCACTGTGCTGGAGCGCCGCGACGCGCCCGGCGGCAAGATGCGGCAGATCGCGATCGGACCGGCGCAGATCGACAGCGGTCCAACCGTATTCACGATGCGATGGGTATTCGACGAGCTGTTTGCCGCGGCCGGCCGGAATCTCTCCGATCACGTCCAGTCTGCACCCGCTGGAAACGCTGGCGCGGCACGCGTGGGACGAAGACTTCCGGCTGGATCTGTTCGCCGATGAGGAACGTACCGTCGACGCGATCGGAGGGTTCGCCGGCGCGGCGGAAGCCGAGGGTTATCGCGCGTTCTGCCGCGACACCAGGCAAATCTACGACATTCTCGAAAAGCCGTTTCTTGCGCGCGCCGCAAGCGAGCATGTCCGGACTGATCGGCGCGGGCGGCTTCCGCGGTCTGATGCGGTTGCCGCAGATCAAGCCGTTCTCGTCGATGTGGTCGGCGCTTGGACAGTATTTTCGGGATCCGCGGTTGCAGCAGCTATTCGGCCGTTACGCCACCTATTGCGGTTCATCGCCCTATCTGGCGCCGGCAACCCTGATGCTGGTGGCGCATGTCGAACGGTCCGGCGTCTGGAACATCGAGGGCGGCATGCACGCGCTCGCCCAGGCGCTGGCCGATGGCGCGAAGATCCTTTGGCGCGACGATCCGCTACGGCCAGGAAGTCAGCGAAGTACTGATCGCCTGTGGCCGGGCATGCGGCGTCCGGCTTGCGAACGGCGAGCGCATCGAAGCCGACGCGGTCATCGTCAATGCCGATGTGGCAGCGGTTGCCGGCGGACTGTTCGGCATCGATGCGCGCCGCGGCGCCGCCGTCATTTCACCGCGCGCCCGCTCGCTGTCGGCGATGACCTGGAGCGCGCGTCGCGAAGACCGACGGATTTCCGCTCGGCCTGCACAACGTGTTTTTCTCTCGCGACTATCACGCCGAATTCGACGACATCTTCCGCCGCGACACGCCGCCGAAAGAGCCGACGGTCTATGTCTGCGCGCAGGATCGCGGCGGCGAAGGACCCAGCAGCGGCGGCGAGGAGCGGCTGCTGGTGCTCGTCAATGCGCCTGCGAATGGCGACCGGCATTCCTACGATACAGCGGAGGTGGAACAATGCGCGCAGCGGACATTCCAGACGTTGGAGCGGTGCGGCCTTCGAATTCAGCGGCGGCGGAAGACGACGAAGGTCACGACCCCAGCCGATTTCAACCAAACTGTTCCCGGCGACGGGCGGCGCGCTTTACGGCCGCAGCTCTCACGGGTGGACCGCGTCGTTTCAGCGCCCGGGGGCGCGAACCAGGATACCCGGCCTTTATCTGGCGGGGGGCAGCACGCATCCGGGACCGGGGGTGCCGATGGCAGCCCTGTCGGGCCGCTCGGCGGCTTCGAGCCTGCTCGCGGACCTGACTTCGCACGGGTGGTCCACGCCAACGGCTATGCGTGGTGGTACATCGACGCGCTGAGCGACGACGGCCAAAGCGGCATCACCATCATCGCTTTCATCGGCAGTGTGTTTTCGCCGTATTATGCCTTGGCTCGGCGCAAAGGCGTTGCCGATCCGCTCAACCATTGCGCGGTCAATATTGCGATCTATCGCAAAGGCGCAAATCGTTGGACCATGACCGAGCGGCCGCGTCATGCGGTCAGCCGCACGGTGAGCGCTTTTACGGTCGGTCCAAGCCAGTTGTCGTGGGACGGCACGTCGCTGATGATACGGGTGAACGAGATTTCCGTGCCCGATTCCGGGCCGCGTCAGCGGCACGATTCGAGTGGTTCCGACCGCTATCACCCAGCAAGCCTTCTCTCTGAACCAAGAACGGTAATCACTGGTGGTGGCCGATTGCGCCATGCGCGCGCGTTCAGGTCGCACTCGATCATCCGCATCTGCGCTGGCAAGGCGACGGCTATTTCGACATGAACAGCGGCGATGCCCCGCTGGAGTGGGGCTTTCAGCGATTGGCAATGGTCGCGCGGCGCCATGCGAGACGGCACGGCGATCCTTTACGAAGCCCGGCGCCGCGACGGCAGCCGCGATCGATCTTGCCGTCAGGTTCGATCCGCAAGGCCGAATGGAGGTCTTCGAGCCGCCACCCGCGGTCGCGCTGAAACGTACGGGATGGCGGATCGGGCGCAGCGTCCGCAGCGACGGCGAGGCGAACATCGTGCAGGACGCTTGAAAATGCGCCGTTCTATGCGCGATCGGTCGTTTCGGCAAAACTGCTCGGCGAGCCCGTCACCTTGATGCACGAAAGCCTGTCGCTCGACCGCTTCAGGATGCCGATGGTGCAGGCGATGCTGCCGTTTCGGATGCCGAGGGCAAGGAAGTAGTGCTTGTTCCGGCAATAGATATCGACCGCTACTCGTTTGCGCGGCTGCTGCTGCTTCGCGCGCTCAGCTTCCTTTTTCCGGTCGAGCCGCCTGCCGACCATTTCAAGGATGGCCCCAGCACAGAACGAACAGCGCGACGACAAGAATTCGATGAAGCCGAGATAGTTTTCCATCACCTATCCCTTCTCCGCTTCGCTACGCCCAGCTCACCAATGGCGGCATCGAACTCAGGATGGTCTCGATGTTGCCGCCGGTCTGCAGCCCGAACATGGTGCCGCGGTCGTAGAGCAGATTGAATTCGACATAGAGCCCGCGGCAGGCCGAGTTGCTGCGCACGCTCGGCCTCGGTCCACGGCTCCATCATGCGGCCGCGCACGATCTTCGGATAAACATCCAGCAGGGCCAGCCCGACCTCGCGGGTAAAGGCAAAATCCCTCGCGAAATCGCCGGTGTCGAGGTGATCGTAGAAGATGCCGCCGACACCGCGCGCCTGCCCGCGATGCGGCAGGAAGAAATAGCGTATCCGCCCACGCTTTGAATTTTTCGTAATAGGCCGGATCGTGCCTATCGCAGGCGCGCGCATCGCGGCATGAAAAATCACCGCGTCCGGCGCATCCTGGTGGCGTTGCTCGGGCAACATCGGCGTCAAATCCGCGCCGCCGCCGAACCAGCCTTGCGCGGTCGACAAAAACCGCGTGTTCATATGCACGGTCGGCACGCGCGGGCTGCGCGGATGCATGATCAGGCTGATGCTGGTCGAGACGTAATCGAGCTGTTTGCCGCCGCCCGGCAGCGTCCTGTGCCATCTCCGGCGTCAATCTGCCGTTCGCCGATGATGTATGCACACCGATCTTTTCGAACAGCCGGCCGCCGCTGAGAAAGCCTCCTGTGCCGCCGCCGCTGCCGGTGGCGCGCTTCCAGGGCTTATAGGTGAATACCGCGGGCTCGCCGGGAAACAGATCGGCGGGCGCTTCGCGTTCCAGCGCCTCAACCTCGGCACAGATGCGGTCGCGCAGCGATTCGAACCAGATTTTCGCCTCGGCGCGCCGCGCCTCTGCGATCTCGTTAATCTTGTTGCCGATTATATCAATATCGGACATGTCGATTACTTTATCGGAATGATCCATTGCGCTGAAGCTGATCGCGGCGCTCCAGCCGTGCAAACAGATCGATCACCCAGACCACACGATCCTCGATCGGTCGCGATCGCGGCTTCGGTGGCCGGATCGCATCGACGCAACGGCGTCGCCGCAACGGCCTCGACCAAAAATCGGCTTTCATCCAACGGCACCATCGGGCCAAGTCGCCGCGCCGGAGTCCATTCGGTTTCCAGCAGGACCAGCACGCGCGCCAGCACCATAAGCTTGCGGTTGGTCGAGACCACCGCGCGGCTCGATATCGAATCGAGGCCGCTGCGTTCCAGTTCGCGGCCGATCTCGGCATAGAGCGCGCGCGCCGCGTAGATCCCGGGCCGGCATGCCAGCGGCAAATGCGCAATGCCGAGCGTGGCGCGATCATACAAGACGTCCGCCGCGTCGAGCAGCCGCTGCACGATCGCGGCGATCTTCGGACTGAATACCGGTTTCGAAAGCCATGCGTCCGGATCGATACCGGCCTCGCGCAGCCACTGAAGCGGCAGATATAGCCGCCCGGCCCGGCGCGTCCTCGCCGACATCGCGGGCGATATTGGTGAGCTGCATCGCGACGCCGAGATCGCAGGCCCGGCCGACGATCTCGGGGGCACGCTGCCCCATCACCAGCGTCATCATCGCACCCACGCTGCCCGCGACCCGCGCCGCATAGGCGCCAAGGTCCTGCAGCGTTTCGTAGCGGCGGACTTCGGCGTCCCACGCCAGACCTTCCAGCAGGGCTTCCGGCAGTTCGCGCGGAATGCTGAATTTTGCAACGACATCGGCGAACACACGGTCGGCGGCCAGATTCATCGGCTGGCCGCGATAGGCGCGCGTCGAGCCGATCCCGCAACCGGGTCACTGCCGCCGCACGATCGATGCCCAGGTCGACCGCATCGTCGGCCAGCCGGCAAAACGCATAGAGCGCGATAGCTGGATCGGCGACCTTTCGCGGCAACACCTTTGACGCTGCATGGAAAGTTCGCGAACCGCCCTTCAGCAAGGCGCGGCACGCAGCCATATCGATCGGATCAAGTTGTATCGTCATGGCGCCACCAAATCCGGACTTGCGAGATGTTGAACGTCCGGTACCAGCGAATCCAGTACGCGCGCGGAGGAGAGCACGCCGGGCAGACCCGCACCGGGATGGGTGCCGGCGCCGACCAGATAGAAATTCGCGATGTCTTCGCTCTTGTTGTGCGGACGGAACCAGGCGCTCTGCGTCAGGATCGGCTCCAGCCCGAACGCCGCGCCCCGGAACGACAATAGCCGGTCCTGGAAATCCTGCGGCGTCAGCATGCGCGAGCTGACGATCTGATTTTCAAGATCGGGCAACATGGTGTCGCCAAGCTCACGCGCGATCGCGCGCCGATATTTTTCAGCCTTCACATTCCAATCGGTACCGCTTTGCAGATGCGGCACCGGCGACAGCACATAAAATGCATCGCAGCCATCGGGCGCGAGCGAAGCGATCGGTCGCCGTCGGGCGATGCAGATACAGGCTGAAATCGTCCGCCAGAACCTTGCGCTCGAAGATGTCCGTCAGCAATTCCTTGTAGCGCGGCCCGAGCAGGATGGTGTGATGCGGGACGTCATCATATTTGCGGCGCGTGCCGAAATACCAGACGAACAGGCTCATGGAATAGCGCGCGCGCTCGATCCGCTTGTTGGTCCAGCGCGAGCGCGCGGACGGCGGCAGCAGATGACGATAGGTCCATGCCGAATTGGCGTTGGACACGACGATATCGGCGGCGATCGTCTTGCCGGACGCCAGCCGAACGCCGCGGGCGGCGCCATCGGCGACGATGATCTCGCGAACCTCCTCGCCGCAACGGACTTGCGCCGCCCTGTCCTTCGATCAGCTTGACCAGTCCATCGACCAGCCGGCCGGTACCGCCCAGCGCGAAATGCACACCCCAGCGCCGCTCCAGGAACGCGATCAGGCAATAGATCGAGCTGGCGGTAAACGGATTGCCGCCGATCAGCAGCGGATGGAAGCTGAACACCACGCGCAGGCGCGGGTCGCGGAAGAATTTCGATACCAGGCCGTAGACGCTGCGATAGCTCGACAGCCGGAGCATTTCCGGCGCGATCTTCGCCATGTCGGTCCATTTGCTGAAAGGCACGTCGCCGAGCTGCTCGAAGCCGACCTTGAAAATCTCCTCGCTTGCTTTCATGTAAGCGTCGTAGCCGTCGACGTCGTCAGGCGAGAACCGCGCGATCTCCGCGCGCATCGCGCCGGCATCGCCGCGAGTAGTCGAAATGCGAACCGTCCTGGAAACGAATGCGATAGAACGGTGACACCGGCACCAGCGTCACGTCGTCGGACATCCTGCGTCCGCACAACTTCCACAGTTCCTCGAACAGGAACGGCGCGGTGACGATCGTCGGCCCGGCATCGAAGGTGAAGCCATCCTGGCGGTAGACATAGGCGCGGCCACCGGGCGCATCGAGTTTTTCCAGAACGGTGACGCGATAGCCTTTGGCGCCAAGCCGGACCGCGGCGGCCAATCCGCCAAAGCCGCTGCCGATCACCACCGCATGCGGCTGGCGGTCATTCGGCTTTGCCGTCGTTGATCTGATCGGGCTTGGCATCGAGCATAGGCGACACTGTAATTATTTATTGACACTTGCCTAGCCCATGGGTGTACATTTCGATTTACATATTTTGCGCCGCTTGCCCGGCCATGGTTGCGCGCGCGTATCTCAGGATGAGATCCGCGATCAATTGCGGCTGTTCCTCGTGCGCGAGATGGCCGAGCGCCGGCACGCGCTCGATGTTCGCTTGCGGCAAAATCTCCCGAACCTGTTGCGCAACGGTGGGCGATATCGACCGGTCGTTGGCGGCGGCCACCAGCACCAGCGTTGGCGCCAATCGCGGCAGATCATGCAGCAGCGGCTCGAGCTTCCAGTTCGCCATCATGCGTAGCGCCGCGGCGACATGCGCGGGGCTGCGCACCAGCTTGCGATAGAGCGCGATACCCCGATCGTCGATGCTCGAACCGGTATTCGCGATCAGACGTTCGACCGCATCTGGGGATTCGAGGCCTGCCAGGCGAACACGCGCGGCACCACGGGATTGAGCACGAGCAATTTCGCCAGCGGCGACAGCAGTTGGTTGGCGGCGCCGCCGAATGGCATGAAGGCGCCGTTGAGGCTGACCAGCAGCCGCGGCGCGATTTTTCCATCGAGGCACATGCGGGCCAGGATCGCCGCGCCCGCCGAATGTCCCACCGCGACTTCCGGCTGTGACGCCGATCGCAGCGAGAAGCCGGCCCAGATCGGCCGCCATGCCTGGCAACGACAGACGATGCGACGGCGGCGATTGGGTGAAGCCATGCCCGGGCAAGTCCGGCGCGATCACGTCGAAATGCGGCGCCAGCAACGGCAGCAGATCGCGCCATGAGTGCGTGGCGGCGCCGGTGCCATGAAGCAGCAGCAGCGGCGGTCCCTCGCCCATCCGCTGCACGTGCCATCGAATTCCCGCAGGCCTCGACGAACCTGCTCGCATTCCGGTTGGGCCAGTCCGAACCATCCCTGCTCCAGACCAGATCGGGCATGGTCACGCAGGCGGCGGCGATGGAACGCCGGCGAGGAAAGCATCGTAAGCCGTGATGAACTCCGCCTTCAGCCTCGAAATGCGGCATCGCGCCAGTGGGAAATACCTGGATGGTCCAGTTGGCGCGGTCCTGGACCTGCGTCTTGTTGGAGTAGTCAACGAAGTCCCCGCGCACCCCGTGGCTCATCCACACCGGAAGGTCAGCGAATGGTAGATCCTGGAGATACCTTCGCTGAACAGAAATCCTGAAACGAAATAATACGGCGCATGCTGGGCGCCGGGCTGGCGCGTGGTCAGATAGTCGTATTCCAGCAGGCCCTCGTCGATATTGCGCGATCCCCAGGTCTTGTTCAGGAAATAACGGATGCCGGCGCGGCTGGTGAGCAGCCGGAAGAAGCCTTCGCTCCAGAGCGGAAAGTCCAGAAAGGAATGTAACCACGGCATGCCGCGGGTACCGTCGCGCCATTTCGTGGTCGCGTCCCGGCTTCGAAAGCCGGTCGGGCTGACCAGCGCCACGCTGCGGAGCGCCAGCGGCATTTCAGTCACCGCGCGCGCAAGAAATTCACACGACAGCGACACCGCCAGCGCATCGATCGGGCTGCGGCCGTGGACACCCTGAATTTCGCGTAGCGCGATCAGGATCGCGTCGGTCATCATCCGCACGCTGTATTTGCGTTTGGAGCGCTCGGAGTGACCGAAGCCGGGAAGCTCCAGCGCATAGACTGTGCGGCTCTGACGATAGTGCTCATAGAGCGGCCGGATTTCGTAGGCGGAGCCCGCCGCGTTGATGCTGTGAATGAGCAGCAACGGCGGCCATTTGGTTTCGGCCTGCGGACCGGCTGAATAATAGGTCAGCCGGCCGACCGCGCTCGCGATCTCATGCCGCTGACCGGACACCGGCGCGGGAAACTCATCGGCGTTGCGCAGCGCAACGAGATTGGCCGCCGGGGCAGCAGCGTTCATCGTGAGGCCCTCTTTGACGCCCAACCCAAATCCCTTGGCCAAGACCCTATCATCAGTGTATCAGAAACGACAATGGTACTTGTCATGAACAATGGAAACCACACTTGACACAGAATCCGGCCATCAAACCTTTCGTCGAAGTACTCGCTGGCCACCGCCAGCCGGTGCCGCCGCTCTGGATGATGCGACAGGCCGGCCGCTATTTGCCGGAATATCGCGAGGTCCGCGCCAAGGCCGGCGGTTTTCTCGATCTCTGCTTCTCCCCGGAATTCGCAGCCGAGGTAACGCTGCAGCCGATCCGGCGCTTCAACTTCGATGCCGCGATCATCTTCTCGGATATCCTGGTGATCCCTTACGCGCTTGGCCGTTCCGTCCGGTTCGAGGTCGGCGAAGGCCCGCGGCTCGACCCGCTGGATACGCCCGACAAGGTCGGGACGCTTGCTGCCCACGCTGATTTTTCCAAACTTGAACCCGTATTCGAAGCGCTACGCCGGGTGCGGCGCGAGCTTGCCCCTCAGATTGCGTTGATCGGATTCTGTGGCGCGCCATGGACGGTCGCGACGTACATGGTGGCTGGACAGGGCACGCCGGATCAGGCGCCGGCGCGGATGATGGCCTATCGCCATCCCGAGGCGTTTGCGAAGATCATCGATGCCGTGGTCGAAAACTCCGTCACCTATCTGCTGGGACAGCTCAAGGCCGGGGCCGACGTATTGCAGATTTTCGATACCTGGGCCGGCGTTTTGCCACCGCGCGAATTCCAGCGCTGGTCGATCGAGCCGACCAAACGCATCGTCGAAGGCGTGCGCAAGCAGGTACCGGACGCCAGGATCATCGGCTTTCCGCGTGGCGCCGGCGCGTTGTTGCCATCCTATGTCGAGGCGACCGGCGTCGATGCCGTCAGCATCGATTGGGCTACGGAGCCGTCGCTGATCCGGCAGAAAGTTCAAACCCGCGTCGCGGTACAGGGCAATCTCGATCCGCTGGTGCTCATTGCCGGCGGTGGCGCCCTTGATCGAGCCGTCGACGACGTATTGGCGAACTACGCCGCGGGAAGACTGATCTTCAATCTCGGCCACGGCATTCAGCCGGAAACCCCGATCGCCCATGTCGAACAGATGGTCAAGCGCGTGCGAGCCTATCGGGGATGAGTTAGCTCACGCTCGCCAATACCGCCTTCGACAAGACCGTCGCGTCGGCGTGCGGCAGCGGCAGATAGCGCGCGCCCATCTCGGAAGCGAGTTGCGCGCCAGCAGGACCGGGACGCGGCGAAGTGTCGACCAGCACCGCGGTGATTCCGGCGGCACGCAGTTGCCGCGCCGCGCTGATTGCGTCTTCCTCCGCTCGCGGGCGTCCTTGCGCGCCGTCGCGCGCGATGTTGGCCCGGCCATCGGTGAGCAGTATCACCGTCGGCGTCTGACCTTTCCGCCGGATCAGGTCCGCAAGCACAAACGCGGCATCGAGCCCGGCGGCCAGCGGCGTCCCGCCGCCGCCGGGCAAACCGGCAAGGCTGCGCTTCGCCCGCGCGAGCGAGCGGGTCGGTGGCAGCAACAGTTCCGCGATATTGCCGCGAAATGCGATCAGGGCCACTTGATCGCGGCGGATATAACAATCCGCCAGCAGCAACTCGACCGCGCCTTTAGCTTCGGCGAGCCGATGCAGTGCCGCCGAACCGGAGGCATCGACCACGAAGATCGTGGTCGTCTCGCTGCGCTGCTTGAAGCGTGTAATCCGGAAATCGTCCTTGCGGATGAGAATGCGGGGTTGTGCCCCCGACGCCTTCAAAGCTTCACGCCTGCGCAGCGGTTGCCACGGCGCCGCGGCGCGCAGGGTTTCGATCACGTTAAGCTTGGCGGCCGCGCGCAATTCGCCGCGCAGCACGCCGTTGGGGCGGCCGCGCGTGTTGGATTTCTGCAGCGCGCCGGCTTTACCCGAGGAGCGGCTGGGTCGCCGGCCCATCGATCCCGCGCGCATGGCCGCCAGGACGTCGGGCGGAATCGCGGCCTGAACGGCGGCCAGGATCACCTCGTCCAGCGCCCGATCGATGTCGGGGGTCCGATCTTCGCGCCCGTCGCTATCGGACCCGGTCTCGGCTGGCGGTTTCGGCGCTTGATCCGGCTGATCGGGCTGCTGTGCGGCTGGAAATATCAGTGCGCGCGGCGCCAGCACCAGACGCGCGGCCAGTGCGATATCTTCCTGTTCGATCGCGGCATGTCCGGCGAGCGCGGCGCTGGCGCGAGCCGCCCGGATGGCCAATAGCGGCGCCCGCAGCGAAACAATGCCGAGCGCCGCGGCCGCCGTACAGAGCGCCTCGACCTGCATGGCATCGGTCGTCAAGGCGTGTAACCGTTCTTGCGCCGACTCGATCTCCTTCGCATCGATAGACACCTCCTCCGCGTCTCGCACCGAGATCTCGTTGAGGTCGAGATGAAACGCCAGACGATCGCGCAGCGATGCCGGAGCAAACTCATCCTCAAGTCCTTCGTCCAACGCGATCACGCCAAAACGCGCCGGCATCCTTAGCGAAAGCCCGTCGCGTTCGACGATCGTTTGCCCGGTGTCCATGGCGGCGGTGATATGCACGGTGGTCGCGGACTGTAATCGTTCGGCCATCGCCAGAACGAGCACGCCGCCGTCGGCTTCCGCCAGCAGTCCGCGCTCGGCGACCGGCCGGCCGGCGCGTAACGTCGCATTCAGGTCAAGGCCGCCGAGCAATCGGCTGTCAGCGGTATGAAGGGGTAGATGTTTCAGCGGATGCGACGGCGGCAAACCGGCACGCAACATCGCGACCCAGCGGTCCCGGACCGGCCCCGCACGTGATCTCAACAAGATGCCGCCGGTCCCGAACGGATCGACGGCGAACAATTGCGCGGCCGCCAGTCCGTCGAACCAGGCGGATCCGCTGATCATCCCAGAACTTCCGAGATCGCCCGGTCCACCCTTACCGAGGAGCCGGCATCGTCCAGTGGGTTGCGGCGCAAGCGATGGCGCAACGCCGGCGGTGCAACTCGACGCAGGTGATCGTTGGTCACGGTCTTGGCAGATTCCAGCGCCGCCAGCGCGCGGGCGGCGCGCATCAGCGTCAACTCTCCGCGCAGACCGTCGGTGCCGAGCGTCAGGCACAGCTTCGCCGCAAGCTCGAGCGCCATGTCGGATACCGAGACCGTGGGCAGCTTTTCGCGCGCCGCTGTGATCGACTTGCGCAATTTTGCTTCGTTTCTGGTCCATTGCGCGAGGAAAGCCGCAGCGTCACTTTCGAAGGCATCGCGGCGGCGCACCACCTCGATCCGGCTGGGCAGGTCGTCCGGCGTCCTGACCTCGACCGACAGACCAAACCGATCCAGCAATTGCGGGCGCAACTCGCCCTCCTCCGGATTGCCAGTGCCGACCAGCACGAACCTGGCGGGATGGCGAATGCTGAGGCCCTCGCGCTCGACGACGTTTTCACCGGACGCGGCGACATCGAGCAGCAGATCGACCAGGTGGTCCTCCAGCAGGTTGGCTTCGTCGATGTAAAGGAACCCGCGATGCGCACGGGCCAGCAGTCCCGGCTCGAACGCCTTTTCCCCACGTGCCAGCGCGCGCTCCAGATCGAGCGCGCCGACCACGCGGTCTTCGGTCGCGCCGAGCGGCAGATCGACCACCGGCACCGGGACTAACGTGGATTTCAGCCCACCCTTGGCCGCGCGAGCGCGGCACTCGTCGCAGAATTCCGCCGGCCGATCCGGATCGCAATTATAGCGGCAGCCGGCCACGACCTTCATTTTCGGCAGCAGCGCCGCCAGCGCGCGGACGGCCGTGGATTTACCCGAGCCGCGATCGCCAAAGGCGAGCACCCCACCAACCTTCGGATCAACCGCCGCGATCAGCAGCGCGAGCTTCATCTCGTCCTGTCCGACAATCGCGGAGAATGGAAAGGCTGCGGCCATTTTATGCCTTCATGGCTCCGGTCGCGTGCGCGCGATCAGTTCCGCGGCACCCTTGTCGAGCAGTTCAAGACCGACGGCGCGCCCGAGCTCATGCGGCCGATCCGCCGGTCCCGAGCGCGTGACTTCGATGAAGCGGTCTTCGTCCAGCACGGACGCGGTCAGCGACATCCGAGTTCCATCGATCGTCGAGTGGCCGGCGATCGGTGAATTGCAGTGTCCGTTGAGCACCCAGAGCACCTCGCGTTCGGCGTCGCAGCACAGATGCGCCGCGCGGTCATCGATCAACGACAGATATTGGCGGGTTTGCCAATCCCCGGCAGCACACTCCACCGCAACGATACCCTGCCCAACCGCTGGCAGCATCTCTCGCGGTGAAAACTCCAGAGCGATGCGGTTCGCAAGCCCGACCCGCTCCAGCCCGGATCGCGCCATGATCAATGCATCGGCCGGCCCAACCTCGCCGCCATTGGGGAGACGCTGCATCTCCTTGCCATCGAGCTTGCGGATCCGCGTGTCGGCGGCGCCACGAAAATGGATGATTTCAACGTCCGGGAACAGCCGCCGCGCATAGGCCGCGCGCCGCACGGCATTGGTGCCGATCTTGTAGCCCTTGCCGCGCGAACGTTTGATGTCCTCGATCGAGACACCCGGCCGAAGTACCAACGCGTCGGTCGGCGGATCGCGCGCCAGCGTTGCACCGATCACGAGGCCGGGTGTGTCCTCATTGCCCGGCATGTCCTTTAGCGAATGCATTGCGGCGTGGAGCCTGCCCGACATTACGGCAGCCCGGATTTCGGCGACAAATGCGCCGCCTTTGCCCCCGTGAATCAATAGCTTGCTGGTCTGGTCGGTATCGCCCGTGGTCTCGAATTTGACGATCTCGACGTTCAATTCCGGCGCTGCCAAAGACAGGCGTCGCGCGATATCCTCGGTCTGGGCGAGCGCCATGGTACTCTTCCGCGTACCGATCCGCATCGAAACTGCCACCACCAAGGCTCCATCCCGCCAAAGCGCGAAAACCATCGCGTCAGACTACGGCGAGCGGCTCTCCAAATGCAAACGTCCGCCGCGTGTGCGGTGCAAACCATCACGTTCGGCAAACTACCGCCGTCCATATACGTACCGATTCTCAAACGTTTCACGGCTCTCGTCAGATTTCGTCGCCGCGCAAGGCAAGCGTTCGCTTCTGTCCATGGCACCGGAATGATAATCCTGTCCGTGTGAATCCGTGCGTTGACACAACAACTGAGAACGCGATGAGTGCGGACGTCCTGATTGGCGACAGCGAAGTGGCCCGGCTGGTGCCGCATCCGTTGCGTGCCGCGATCCTGGGTGAAGTGCATGCCCGCCCGTTCACGCCCATAGCCGTGCCGTCTCGGATCGTGCATTTCGCGTTCGATACCGCGGGGGCCCGCGCGCAGGCCGACCGCGCCAATTTGGTGAAGTTCTGTGAGTCGCGCGGCCTGCCGCCGCCAGCGGCGGCCGAAAAACATCACCGCGCGCCGTTCGGTTCAACCGTGTTGCGCTGGGAACAACATTCTGAGTTCACGACCTATACCTGGGAAATGCCTGGCGACGCCACCGCCACGCCTTTCCATCCCGATGCCGCATCGCTGGCACTCCCGATGCGGCTGGTGCCTCAACCCGGACCGCTGCTGGTCGCGGTCGATCTCCATCTTCTGGCAGAAGACCTGCCGCGGACCGCGCCCGAACGCCTGTTTGACAATGCCAGCCTCGCCGTCGCCGAGAATTCCGACGGCGCGGCGGTCTATGCCACTGACTTTCAACCCGGGCCTTCCGGCTTCGTCAAAATACTCGTGGCCAATCGCCAGATGTCGGCCGAGCGCGCCGGAGCGCTGGTGCAGCGCGTCATCGAACTCGAGACCTACCGCACGTTCGCCCTGCTCGGTCTGCCGGAAGCGCAACGGTTGTCGCCGTCGATTTCGGCATCGGAGCGCCGCCTGGTCGAGGTCACCGAGCAGATGCGCCACGCCGGCGATCTCGCCGCCAATCACAAACTGCTCGACGAGCTGACGGCGCTCGCTGCCGAGGTCGAGGCCGGCGCCGCGGCGAGCGTGTTCCGTTTCGGCGCCAGCCGCGCCTATGAAGAGATCGTCGAGCAGCGGCTACAAACCATCGGCGAGCGCAAGGTCGGCGGCCTGCCGACCTGGTCGTCGTTTCTCGCGCGCCGCATGAAGCCGGCTTTGCGCACTTGCGTCACCACCGAGGCCCGGCAATCCAGCTTGTCGCTCAAACTCGCGCGGGCCGCGAATTTGCTGCGGACCCGGGTTGATGTCGAGTTGGAACAGCAAAATCAGGAATTGCTGAAATCGATGAACGCCCGGACCCGGCTGCAGCTGCGCCTCCAAGCAACGGTGGAAGGCCTCTCGGTTGCGGCCATCACCTACTATGTGGTCAGCCTGTTCGGATATCTCGCCAAGGCAGCGCATGAGAGCAGCATCGCTGCTGTCGACCCGAGCATCTTGACGGCGGCCTTCGTGCCGCTCGCCGGATTCGTGATCTGGTGGACCGTTCGCCGCATTCGCAGGAAGCATATTGTAGGCGAAGAGTGATCGTGATCGCGGGAACCATGATGTCGCCTGAGGCGGTGCAGACCCGAATTGGGGTAGCCGTAGCGGCGTTGATCATGATCGTCTTTGGCCTGTTTGAACTGCACAGCGCCGGCGACGAATTGAACATTACGCAAGGCTTCGTCGGACAAACCCCGGTCACGATTTTTCGCCCGCAGAACGCAGCTCCGACACCGGTCATCGTGATCGCCCATGGCTTCGCCGGCTCGCAGCAACTGATGCAACCCTTTGCGGAGACGCTGGCGCGAAACGGCTATCTTGCAGTTACCTTCGATTTCCTCGGGCACGGCCGCAATCCGGTTCCGATGCGCGGTGACATAACGGAAGGTGAGACGATCACGGC
Organism: uncultured Alphaproteobacteria bacterium; assembly: GCA_963699465.1. Lineage (GTDB taxonomy): Bacteria > Pseudomonadota > Alphaproteobacteria > Rhizobiales > Xanthobacteraceae > Bradyrhizobium. The sequence continues at coordinate 15,880 of CAVOTZ010000036.1, read as the reverse complement.
GGAGCTACTCGGGGAACTGGCGGATGTAGTTTCCTTCGCACGAAAACTTGCTGGAGCCGACGGACGTGTTGCTGTGCTGGGGCATTCGATGGCGTCCGATATCGTGGTCCGGTTCGCCAAGACCAATCCCGACGTTGACGCAACGGTCGCGGTATCCGTGTTCTCGCCGGTGGCGACCGCAAAAGCCCCACGCAATCTGCTGGTCATCGTCGGTGCGCTGGAGCCCGCGATGCTCCGGAATGAGGGCCTTCGCATTGTGAACCTCGGAGCGGGCGGAACGGCGATTGCCGGTGAGACCTACGGAAATTTTGCCGACGGCACGGCACGCAAACTCGTGCTGGCTCGCGGCGTTGAACATATCGGCGTGCTCTACAGCCGTGACAGCATGGTAGCCGCGCTCCGCTGGGTCAACGCGGCGTTCGGCAGGCAACAGGAAGGCTTCGTGGACAGTCGCGGGCGCTGGCTGGCGCTGGTGTTCCTCGGTGTCGTCGCGTTGGCCTGGCCGTTATCCGCGCTATTGCCCGTCGCGAGCGAGACACTCGCCGGAGCGGGGCTCGGCTGGAGGCCACTCCTGATTGTTGCGTTCGCGCCGGCGGCACTGACGCCATTACTGCTCTGGAAAATGCCCACCGACTTCCTGCCGATCCTGCTCGGTGATTATCTCATGTTGCACTTCCTGCTGTACGGCGTGCTGACGGCTCTAATGCTGCGCATGCTGCGCGATCACACATCTGCGGTCGCCTCGCCCCCGGTCTCATGGAGGGCCATCGCGATCGCGGCAACCGCGGTCGCCGCCTACAATATCCTGGCCTTCGGTCTTCCCATTGACGCCTATGTCTTCTCCTTTTTGCCCATCCCCGCACGCGTCCCTCTCATCGTCGCGATCGCCTGCGGAACGCTGCCGTATTTTCTGGCAGATGAATGGCTGTCCCGAGGCGTGGAATCCCGCCGCGGCGCTTATGCACTGACAAAGTTCTGCTTCCTGTTGTCGCTCGCAATTGCGGTGACGCTCAATCCCATGAAGCTGTTCTTTCTTGTCATTATCGTGCCGGTCATCTTGCTGATGTTTCTTGGGTTCGGTCTGGTCAGCCGCTGGAGCTACGCTGCCACGCATCATCCGCTGCCTGGTGCCCTTGCCAACGCCGCGGTGTTCGCCTGGGGAATCGCCGTGACATTTCCGATGATCGTGCGATGAGAACAGGGAGATTTTCGCGATGTTGAGACCCGAGCGCATCAAACCATTGCCTGGACAGGAATTGGTGTGGGACTACCCGCGCCCACCGCGGCTGGAAAAAGTCAGCGCGCGGCTGCGTGTTGTATTCAACGGCCAAACGATTGCCGACACGACCTCGGGCTATCGTGTACTCGAGACCAGCCACCCGCCGGTCTATTACCTCCCGGCCAAGGACATCGCGCAGCCGTATTTGCGAGCCGCCAGCGGCAGTTCCTGGTGCGAGTTCAAGGGCGCGGCGAAATATTGGTCGCTCGATGTCGGCGGCAAGCAAGCCGAGAACGTCGGCGTGGAGTTATTCTTCACCGTCGCCCGCCTTCGCAGAGATCGCGGGATATCTGGCGTTTTATGCCTCGCGCGTCGACGAATGCTGGGTCGACGAAGAGCGGGTCGAACCCCAGCAAGGCGATTTCTACGGCGGTTGGATCACTTCGCGAATTGTCGGGCCTTTCAAGGGCGGCGCCGGAACGCGCGGATGGTAGACCGCAGCGATCCCGCGTCACCCGTGTGGGCGCCGACGGTCGGCAGCGCCGCACCCCGCGATCTCTGCACCGATTGCGGCATCTCGCGATCAAGCGATCCCAGGCAATGCGGCCAGGCCTGCCAGTTCATCAAGCCGGATTATCCCGCGATCGAGGCCCGCGTTCACGGGCGCACCCGCGACACCCGGCGCACCGACGAACTCTTCTTCGGGCCGTTCCGCCGCATGGTCCGTGCCGCACTGCTGCATCCGCGCGAGGGCGCGCAATGGACCGGCATCGCGACCCGGATCGGCGAGCGCCTGCTGGAGAGCGGTGCCGTTGATGCTGTGCTGACGGTAGCGCCGGATCCCGACGATAGATGGAAGCCGGTGCCGGTGCTGGTGACGTCAGCTGCCGGCATGGCGCAATGCCGCGGCATGCGGATGGGATACGCGCCGCTGTTGGCGTTGCTGGAACCGGCGCAAGCGCGCGGCTTCAAGCGGCATCGCCGTGATTGGAATTCCCTGTCAGGTCTACGCGCTGCGATCGCTGGAAGCCAAACTCGGCTTCGAGCGGCTCTATGTCGTCGGCACGCCGTGTTCGGACAACACCACCACCGCCAACTTCCACACCTTTCTGGATTTGCTTTCCGACGACCCGAACGCCATCACTTATCTCGAATTCCGCGCCGACTATCATGTCGAGCTTCGCTTTAGCGATGGGCGGGTGAAGGAGATTCCGTTTCTGCAATTGCCGATTTCAAAGCTGCCCCCAGATTTCTTTCCGATGACGTGCCGGACCTGTGTCGATTACACCAACGTGCTTGCGGACATCACGGTCGGATATATGGGCGGCGAGGGGGAGCAATGGTTGCTGGTACGCAATGAACGAGGTGAGGAATTGCTCAGCCTGCTTGAGCGCGAGATCCGCTGCGCCGCGCCCGGTACGGCCGGCAAACGTGCCGGACCCGTGAAAGGCTTCTTGAGAAACGTCGAGCTTGCCGCGGGCGGCCTGCCACTTCGCAGTATGCCTAACTGGCTTCGTCCGATTGTCGGATGGCTGATGCCGAAATTCGGCCCGCGCGGTCTCGAGTTCGCGCGCGCCCGGGTCGAGATGAAGGCGGTCGAAACGGTGATGCATCTGCGCCGGCAATATCCGAAGCGAATGAAGAACATGGTGCCGGCGCACGTATGGGCGCTGGTCAAGCCTTATGGAATCGAGCCCAAAGCTGGCGAACGGTCCTGATGCTGAATTATCAGGACAGCTTCCTGCGCGTTGCCTTGCAGGCGTTGCTAGGCCACGCGCTCGCTTTTTGCTTCCATCGCTTGCATGGATGTGATTTTTTGCGCGAGTCCGTGCCGCTGCTGGTTTAACAGGCTCGCCACACTCGCCGGCATCTCGGCCGATTTGAGCGCCTGATCGTACTTCGCAAGATTGCGCTTTTCGCCGTCGATCAAACCCGGCAGCACGCTTTCATCAAGTCCATTGAAAAGCGATCGCACGTCCATGATCGTCTTGTGGACCGTCGTCATGAAAGATCCCGCGTCGTCCGGAAGCTCGTTGGCTTTGACCAATTCGCGGGCGAGCTCGGCTGCGTTATCATCATGCAGCGTCATCATTTCGCGAAACGTCGGCGACATTCCCCCGCCCGCCGCGTCCTTCAGCGCTTCCTGATATCCGTTGCGCGCATCGATTGCGCTGGTGTGGAGCACCTTCAAATGATTGACCGTTTCGTTTGTCATGACACCCTCACGTTCATTGCCGGCATTAATTTTTCGGCTGTTCGGCCGAACCGTTCTGATTGCCAACACCGGTGTCGGATGACGTCGGCGCCGACCGCGTGTCGGGCGCGGGATTCACAGGTTGATAGACCTTCGGCTGGTTCGATGAATTGGCGGGTTGCGCCATGCCTTGAGACATTCCCGTCGTCTGGCCGACGGGCCCGGGCACCGCGGCCGTCTCGACTTTCGATTTCCCGGCATAGCCGGTCGCCAAAAGTCCCATCACCGCGAGGGCGAGGACTGCGAAGCCGATCAATTCGGGGCCCGCGCCGTTCGGCGTTGCTCCGACACGAGATTGATTGCCTTCAAGGGCTTCCGCCGCGATTTGCCGGTTGGTGCTCGACCGGAGGAAATAGATGAACGCGCCGGCAATAATGAATGTGGTCGCCGCCAGCGTGAAAAACATCAGCCAGCTGATTGGATTGTCGCCATGCATGGGAAGCCTCCAGTTGTAAAACCCACATGACAATCGAGAGTCGAAGCAAATGTTCCTAAATGGTCTCGAACGCTCTGAAAAACCCAACCACCGGGATCAACACTCTGAATTTATTGGATTATGGGATTCACGTCGCCTTCACGGCCCCCCGATTTGTGACAATGGCATCGCCGCAGCGCGGGCAAAAATGTGTAAACAATGATTGACACATTCACCGTCATGATAAAACTTGAGCCGTGAGGTGGACCGGGTCGCGTTCGCCGGAGAGCAACATGGACGACGACAAGGATGCGATCCGCGAGAAACTCGAAACCGGCATCGAGCATGCCGCCAAAGCGGTCGCGGATTTTGCCGACGAAGTTGCCGCTCCCGAACAGCCGGTCGTCATCATCCCTGACGAGGCCGTTCCGCCGAAGCCTCCGGCCAAAAGCGGTTAGCGCCATGAATCCCATCCCAGCTACGGCGCCAGCTTCCGATCAGCTCGAACGGCTGTTGCTGCGGATGTCCCGCAAGGATGAGGCGGCTTTCAGGGAACTCCATGCCGCAACAAGGCGCAAGCTGTTCTGCACCATTCTGATGCTGGTCAAACGGAGCTATCTCGCGGAAGAGATCCTGCAGGAGGCCTATGTCCGCATCTGGGTGAATGCGTCGACTTATCGTCCAACCCTCGGCTCGCCGATGGTTTGGATGATCACGATTGCGCGAAACCTTGCGATTGACACCGCGCGAAAATCGACGCGGGAAGTTCATGCCGACGATGCAATCTTGACCGGGTTTGCCGACGACAGCCCCACCGCGCTCGAAACCATCGAAAACCGGGAAGAACACGACGACGCCATCAACTATCGCCGCAACATCTTTGTCGCCCTGCAGGCGCTCGATCCGACCAAACGCCATCTCGTCATCGCGGCCTATATCGACGGGGAAAGCCGTAACCGGCTCTCCGAGCGCTACGGCGTCCCTGTCAACACCATCAAGACCTGGATTCGACGCGCGCTGCTGGAGGTGCGGGCCGCACTCGAGGCTGGAGTGGTCGCGGCCAACACGCGGCAAATGGTTTGAAAGATTGCGCGATGATTAATTGCGGCCCGTGCGCCGATTGTTGCTTCTGGATACGATGACGCAATAGGACTCACGGGTGCGAAAACGGCGGTCACTCGCGTCCACATCGGGCGGCTCGAGCGACTTGCTGGCGTATATTCCGGGGTCGCAGCTTGGAGTAGAAAATCGTGCAGCTGGCGGAGAGAGTGGGATTCGAACCCACGGTACGGTTTCCCGCACACACGCTTTCCAAGCGTGCGCCTTAAGCCACTCGGCCATCTCTCCGGAGGCCTTCTCTTGAAGGGGCGGGACGGGTTTTGCAAGGGACTGCGGAGGCGGCTGGCGGCATTTCCACAACCGTTTGAATTTGCAGGTCTATTTTACGTTATCGACTGCGGGCCTGTGGTGCGACAGGCGGCGCTTGAACCGGAAAGCGCTTGGCTGAGACGATACCAGGACGGCTGATTTGCCGGGCCGGCGCAATTTTCGGAGGGCTGCATGATCAATCGTGGGTTCGCATGGGGCGTCGCGGCCTTGGCTCTCGCCGCGCTCACAATCGGCTTCGCACAGCCGGCGATGGCGCAGGCCTGCTCGCGCGAGGGCAATGCGGTGACGTGCCTCGACGGCCGTCACGGCGTGTTGTCGGGCGACGCGATCGTCTGGCCGGACGGCACGCGATCGAGCCTGACGCCGCATCCGAGCGTCATCATCGGCAACAAATCATCGGTCGTGGTCGGACAGGGCGTGTTCGTGGGACAGGGCAAGGGCGTCGTGCCGCTGGATAATCCGAGTTCGCCATACAAGCAGCGCTGCGCCGTGCTCGACGGCGTGTCGTATTGCAATTAGCGGAAAGCGAAACGCGAAGCGCGTTCCCCGCTGGTGGTAGGTCCCGGATCTGCGAAGCGGCACTTCGCGCCGCATCGCGTCCGGGGACGCGAGGTCGCCTAGTGAATGCGCAAATTGGAATTGGCCGAACGGCGGGGCCACAGCGTCGGCGGCTCGACCAGCGGCGCTTGATCCGGCCCGGGATCTGTTGCGCTCTCCTGCGGAGTCTCCGGCCGGGTCTCCTCCAGCGCCTCGACGAAATCGGCGAACCATTGCTGGATGGTGCCGGCGCGAAGTTTTGTCATCATCGCTTCCCAGCGCATGCGGCGCTCGGTCAGCGGCATCGAGAACGCGGTCGCAATGGTGCGCGCCATGCCGTCGATATCGTGCGGGTTGACCAATAAAGCGGTGTCGAGTTCGTTGGCGGCGCCGGCGAACTTCGACAATACCAGGACGCCGGGATCGGCCGGGTGCTGGGCCGCTACATATTCCTTGGCGACCAGATTCATGCCGTCATGCAGCGGCGTCACCACGCCGACCTGGGCGGTGCGATAAAGCCCCGCCAGCACGTTCTGCCCGAATCCCTTGTTGAGGTAGCGGATCGGGGTCCAGTCGACCTCGCCGTGACGGCCGTTGACGTCGCTGACGAGTTTTGCGAGCTCGCTCTGCAAATTGCCATAGGCCTCGATCGCGCCGCGCGACGGCGTCGCGATCTGCAGCAGCGAGGTGGCGCGCAGCAGCGACGGCTGCATGGTCCACATCCGGTCGAAGGCGTTGATGCGGTTGACCAGGCCCTTGGAGTAATCCAGCCGGTCGACGCCGATCGCGAGTTTCTCGCCGTTCAGGCTGCGCCGCAGCCGCGAGACGTCCGGATGCGATACCGCTTTGGCGGCCTGCTCGGCAAATTTCTGCGGATCGATGCCGATCGGAAATAGCGCAACCCGCGAAGCGCCGTAGCGCGAGCTGACGACGCCATGGTCGGCCTCGAGGCCGAGATCGGCCGAGAGATAATCCAGGAAATTGTCGCAATCGTCCTGGGTCTGGAAGCCGATCAGGTCATAAGCCAGCATCGCCTCGACCAGCTCGCGATGGTGCGGCACGCCGCCGATCACCGCGCGCTCCGGCCATGGCGTATGCAGGAAGAAGCCGATCGGCTGCGTGATACCGAGCTCGCGCAACTCGGCCCCGAGCGCCAGGAAATGATAATCCTGGACCCAGAACGCCGTCTCCGGTTTCGCGAACCGCAACAGCGCTTTCGCCATGAAGGCGTTGACTTCGCGATACGAAGTATAATCGTCCTGCGAGGTGCGGATCAGGTCGCTGCGCGAATGCAGCGCCGGCCACAGCGCCGAATTCGCAAAACCTTCATAATAGCCGCCGTAATGCGCGGCCGGCAGATCCAGCATCGCCAGTGCGCCGGCGCCCAATGCCTCGATTTCGGCAAACGGTTCCTTCTGCAAACCGTCGCGGACCCGGCCGCTGGAACCCACCCAGATCGCGCCGGAGTTCTCCACCACGGGCAACAATGCGGCAGCCAATCCCCCGGTCATGGGTTCGTGAGGCTTGCCGCGGGCCACGCGGTTCGAAACGACGACGAGATTCACAGGTTCCCCTCCTGATGGTGCTCGCGTGTTAACAACCATTCATCAATATGGTTCCTCGCCAACCTTTCAACGAAATGAAACCAAATTCGGGCCGCGGCCGGGCGAAAGCGGGCGGTTCCAGCGGAATAAATGCAGATCGGCAGGGAGTAAGTCAGCGGTGCTGCGCCTTTGCTGTGCTCTACGCGCATTTTTCGCAGGCACCGGGCGAACAAATAGAACAAAAATGCGACGAACCGCCTGATCAGGGCGAAAACCATTGAGGCCGCGCACGGTCGCGGCCGATCATTTCCCGCTCACACCTGCGTCATCCAGCAAATGCGCCAGGAAGGCGCGCACGTCATTAGGCTCGTCGAAATGGCCGTTCACACCCTGGGCGCGGCGGCCGACCGAAAACGCCAGCCCGTTCATATCCGGCATGATCGCAAACACCGTCTCGTCGGTGACATCGTCGCCGATGAACAATGGACGGCGGCCCTTGAACGGCGCGTGCTTCATCAGCTCGCGCACGCCGGAGGCCTTGTTGAAACCGGAATGCTTGATCTCGCAGACCGATTTTCCGGGCAGCACCTCGATCGGCGCGTTAGGCAAATCGGCGCGGATCAGCGACACCGCCTCATAGATCGCCTTCTCGGCGTGCGGCGCCAGCCGGTAATGCAGCGCCAGCGAATAACCCTTGTCCTCGAGCAGGATCCCCGGACTTAGCTTTGCAATTGCCGCCAGCCGAAGCTTCAACTCCTTGTCCATCGGCGGGGCATGCGAGGCGACCGCTTCATTGTCGGTCGACAGCCGCATCTCCGCGCCATGGCCGCCGACCGCGGGAAACTGTTTTGGGGCGAAGATCAGATCGATATCATTCAGGGAGCGCCCGCTGACCAGCGCCAGCGCGCCGGAGGTTGCCTCCAGCAGGCCTTCGAGCGTTTCAGCCAGCCCCGGCGGCACCCAGACCTCGCGCGGCGTTGGCGCGAGGTCGAGCAGCGTGCCGTCGATGTCGAGCAGGAGCGCGGTTTCGCTCAGATGCGGCACCAGCGAACGCGGCACCGGCACACTGTCGGGCATGGCTTCGTCATCGGGCGATCGATCGTGCTGCATGGGCACCTTGGCTAAACTCTTGATTCATCTCATCCTACTCCACAAAAGCCAGCGGCCGTGCGACAAATTCGAGCGATTTTCGCTCGGCCGCCACCGCATAGCGCCACGCCACCGCGGCAGCCCCGATCATCAATGCCGACCCAAAGAGATAGCCGGCGAATACGCTTTCGCGCGATCCGGTATCGATCAGCATGCCGAACAACGCCGGCCCAAATACGCCGCCGATCGCGGTGCCGATCGCATAGAACAGCGCGATCGCCAGCGCGCGCACCTCCAGCGGAAAGTTCTCGCTGACCGTCAGATACGCCGCGCTCGAGGCCGGCGAGGCAAAGAAGAAGATCACCATCCAGGCGATGGTCTGGCCTTGCGCGCTCAGTGCGCCGATCGAGAACAGGTAGCCCGACAGCGCCAGCAGCACGCCCGACACGCCATAGGTAAAAGTGATCATCACGCGGCGGCCCAGGGTGTCGAACAGCCGTCCGAGCAGCAAGGGCCCTGCGAAATTTCCCGCTGCGAACGGCAGCAGGTACCAGCCGACATGATCGGCCGGGATATGGAAGAAATCGGTCAGCACCAGCGCGAAGGTAAAGAAGATCGCGTTGTAGAAGAACGCCTGCGCCACCATCAGCGCGAGCCCGACCATCGAGCGCTGGCGGTAGGTGTTGAACAGCGTGTTGGCGACTTCGCCGAGCGGCGTATGATCGCGCATCCTGATTTTTATTTTCGGCAGCTTCTCTCCGCCTTGCACGTGACCTTGCACATGCCCGGTCACGGACTGTTCGATATCGCCGACGATTTTCTCCGCCTGCTCGGGCTTGCCATGGATCATCAGCCAGCGCGGGCTTTCCGGAATCCATATCCGCATCACAAGCACGATCAGGCCGAGGCAGGCGCCGGTGAAATAGGCGATCCGCCAGCCATGATCGGGATCGATCGTCGCGGGATCGAGCAGGATGATCGCGCTGGTAGCGCCGATCGCGGCGCCGATCCAGAAGCTGCCATTGATCAACAGATCGGTCCAGCCGCGGTAACGCGCCGGCACCAGTTCCTGGATGGTCGAATTGATCGCGGTGTATTCACCGCCGATGCCGGCGCCGGTCAGAAATCGAAACAGCGCGTAACTGCCGACGCCCCACGACAGCGCCGTGGCCGCCGTTGCGCTGAGATAGAGTGCCAGTGTGATGAAAAACAGTTTCTTGCGGCCGATCCGGTCGGTGAGCCAGCCGAAGCCGATCGCGCCAAGCACGGCGCCGGCGAGATAGGCGCTGTTGGCGAAGCCGACGTCGAAATTGGAAAACGCCATCCGCGGGCTTTGCTTCAGCGCGCCCGCCAGCGCGCCGGCGAGCGTGACTTCGAGCCCGTCCAGAATCCAGGTGATGCCGAGCGCGACCACGACGCGGGTGTGAAAGCCGCTCCAATGCAGCGCATCGAGCCGCGCCGGGATATCGGTTTCGACGATCCGGTCCAATTCTTTCAGATTATTGTCCTTCGAAATGTCTTGCACAGCATTATGCTGCCGCAACGTCGCCGCAACGCCGCCGAGCGCCGTACCCTGCTGTGCCCGCTGCGAATCCATCGAGACCTGACCAATGAGAAAACCCTCGGAACTTCCTGTTCCAAGGTTGTCGACCTAAAATCGTGAGAGCCGTGATGGCTGACCCGGAATTTAACGCCCGCGCACGTGCCAGGTTCCCGCGCGCAGGCCGAGGAACCCGACGCATTTGCCCTCGTTTTCGTCTTGGCTACCGATGGAGTGAAAGATGGCTGAGCGTCGAAAAGCTGCACGAAAATCTGCCGGGCGGACCAATCGCCGACGGACGGCGACGAAAAAGTCTTTGTCGTCGAAAAAACCTTCGACCAAATCGAAACGCTGGTCGCAGCGCGTGACCAAAGAGAGCGATGCGCTCGATCTCAAGCGCGGCGTGTTCACGCTGACCGATCCGAAGAAAATCGCGGCTTCGCTAAAACGCTCCGCCGAGCGCAGCTCGCGCCGCAAGACCGGCGCCTACCGCTCCGCGCTGTCGATGCTGACCTTCTACATCAACCGCGCCGGCAATACCCTGCCGAAAACCCAGCGCGACCGCCTGCAACGCGCCAAGGCCGAGCTGAAGCATCAGTTTGGGCGGGAGTGAGGAACTCGCAGGGGGAGCGCATGCCTTCACCCTCCCCTGGAGGGGGAGGGTCGCTTGCGCAGCAAGCGGGGTGGGGTGAAGCCGCACAACGAGGCACCGCTTTTTTCCAAGACATCGCCACCCCACCCCGGCCTCGCATTTCGCTGCGCTCATGCGAGCCGACCCTCCCCCTCCAGGGGAGGGTGAGGGCCCCCGCTTCCGATTTACAGAATCGCTGTTGACTCCCCCGGCAAATCACCGGCGTAATGCGGCCATCCTGTCCCGAAAGAGGGGACGTTAGGCCTTCGTCACTGGCGTTGGGGCAGGTTGCGGTGGCCGCGATTGTGTCGCGCACGCGCTTTGGCGCGTGGACGAACGATACCGTCGCGGACGGCTAAGTCGTGTGGTCCTGACGCCCGGAATGCTGGCGTCAAGCCGGCGGAGTTATCCGCCGGCGATGGTGGCAAGAGGCTCCGATTCACCAGGGAGAGCACGCTACAGGCCGTTAAAACCATTGCGCAGGGAAGGCCGGACTGCCTCCGCCGAACCTGTATGCTCGTGTGCGCACTTCCTTGTGCATCAATGCACACGAGACCGCGGGTGCGGCGTGCACCCGGTCTTCCCTGCGCCCTCTCCTTTGAGGCGCAAACGAAATTGCAAACCTCGGACGCTGTGCGTCGCGAGAACGCGGACCCACATCTAGCCGTCATCGCCCGCGAAAGCGGGCGATCCAGTATTCCAGAGCGTAGATGATAGAAATTAGAGGTCGCACCCAAACAGAGGCGCTCTGGAATACTGGATCGCCCGGTCAAGCCAGGCGACGACGTCGAAGGGAATTGCTCTCGGCCCTACGCCGCGCGGATGTTGGCCATGAAGCGGTCGAGTTCGGCGCGCAGCCGGGTGCTTTCGCTGGACAGCGTGCGCGCCGAGTTCAGCACCTCTTCCGAGGCCGATCCGGTTTCGGTGGCGCCGCGGTTGACCTGCATGATGTTGGCGGCCGCCTCGTTGGTGCCTTGCGCGACGTTCTGGACGCTGCGGGCGATTTCCTGCGTCGCGGTGCCCTGCTGCTCGACCGCGGCCGAGATCGACGAGGCGATGTCCGAGATCTGGCCGATGGTGCCGCCGATCTCCTTGATCGCGGCGACCGATTCCTGCGTCGCGTCCTGCATGCCGGAAATATGCGACGAGATCTCGTCGGTGGCCTTCGCGGTCTGGCTCGCCAGCGACTTGACCTCGGCGGCGACCACCGCGAAGCCGCGGCCGGATTCGCCGGCGCGGGCGGCCTCGATGGTGGCGTTGAGCGCCAGCAAATTGGTCTGCTCGGCGATCGCCGTGATCAGCTTGACCACGTCGCCGATCTGCTGCGCGGCGCGCGACAATTTTCCGATCCGGCCGTCGGTCTGCTCGGCCTGTTTGACGGCGGCTTCGGCGATCCGGTTGGATTCGCGCACCCGCTTGCCGATCTCGTCGACGGACGCGGAAAGCTCCTCGGTCGCGGACGCCACCGATTGCATGTTGCTGGAGGCCTCTTCGGAGGCGCCCGCGACCTGGCTCGACAGGCTCTGGGTGGTCTCGGCCGTGCGCGTCAGCGTGCCCGCCGCCGATTCAAGCTGCACGGCGGAAGCCGAAACATTGGAGACGATAGCGCCGACCGCGGTCTCGAACTCGTCGGCGAAGCGAATGCAGCTCGATGCGGCGCGCCTCGCTATTGGCCTTGTTCTGCGCTTCCTGGGCCGCCGCATCGCGCTCGGCCTTGGCGACCGCCTGCAGCTTGAACTCCTCGACCGCCGCGGCCATCTCGCCGACTTCGTCCTTGCGGCCGAGGCCCGGCAGCACGACGTCGAAATTGCCGCCGGCGAGTTCGCGCATCGCCTTGCACATCGCCGTCATCGGCCGCGAAATGCCCTTGCCGAGCAGAATCGCCAGCACGGCGCCGAGCAGGAAGCCGCCGGCGGCAAGCATCATGATCAAATGCTCGGTCTGGACGATGGCGGCGTCGGACTCCGCCTCCAGCCGCTGCTGGTCGGACACCAGATCCGCCTTCATCGCGCCCGCGCCCTGCATGATCGCGCTGGCGGAGCCGTTCATCTGGATCACGAGATCGCCGATGGTCTGGACGTTTTCCAGCAGTTGGCTGAGCGCTTCGCGATAGGCGGCCAGCATTGCGTTCGCTTCCTTGACGCCCGGGGCGACCTTTGCGTTCGCCGTCGGAATGGCCTGCAACGAGCTCTCGACGAATTTCAGCCCCGCCAAGGCGGTTTTGGCAACCGGGACATCCGAATTGAGGACAAACGTATTTGCGAGTGTCGCCATCGACAGATATTGCGCTCCCACCTGCTTGGCAGAGGACTCGACCTCCGGAAGCAATTCTTCCGAAGCGGTGTTGGCGATGTCGTCAAGCGTTTGGCGCAGCGCGCTGCCGCCCCGCGTCAGCTGATTTTGCACAAGATGCGCGTTCTCGGCGTTGAGCTTCAGGATATCGGCAAAGGTGGCGGCGAAATTATCGAATTCCCTGGCGAGGTGCTTAAGCCCGTCGAGCCGGGCCGTATCCCTGGTGCGGCTCATCGCCTGGTCGATGGCTTGTTTGAGGTTTGCCTGCGCCGCAAGCGCCGCCTTGCTGTCGTCCTCCTTGCCGGTGACCACGTAATAGCGCGCCAGCCCGCGATACGAGATCAGTTCGCGGTCGATGTTGCGGGCCAGATCCGCTTCCGCCACGCTGTTGCGGTAGGCCGCGACGCCACTCGAGACGCCCTCGAAGCCGAGATAGGCAAAGCCCATGCTGGCGGCGCTGATCGCCAGCACCACGGCGAAGCCGAGCATGATCTTGCCGCGAAATCGCAGGGTCGGAAGTTTGAAGCCCGGGAGTTTGGGCGACCGCGATCGGAGTCCGGCGCGCTGCGACAATTCCACCTTGCCCACCTTGGATCTCCCGGCTTTTTCTAAAACACGCAAGGGATTCCGGGAGGCATGCTCCCCAACCCCAGCGCGAAGCTAGGCCAGAATGGATAAAAGGCCGTAAATGTACCTACAGGTATACCTTCCCCCGCCGGCACGCCCGCCGCACCTCGGCCGATGGCCTACTGATGGCTGTGATCAACGCGTTGCCGGCCGCCGGGAGGCCGGGCCCGGGAGATTTGCGACGCGGGCACGACAGAACAGGCCGTCGGGCAGCCCATGATTCCGCAGCGCGACGAAGTTCCTAGTTGCAAAGTTCCCTGCCGCTCATTCTAATTGGAATAATTCAAAAGCATTGGGAGGGTTATCGGCGTGTCCAAAATCTCACTCACGGTCAATGGCAAGGCGGTCTCGGCCGATGTCGAGGATCGCACCCTCCTTGTCCATCTGCTGCGCGATCATCTCAACCTGACCGGCACCCATGTCGGCTGCGACACCAGCCAATGCGGCGCCTGCGTCGTCCATATCGACGGCAAAGCCGTCAAATCCTGCACCGTGCTGGTCGGACAGGCCAACGGCGTCAACGTCACCACCATCGAGGGTCTTTCCAAGGGCGACGAACTGCATCCGATGCAGGCCGCGTTCCGCGACAATCACGGCCTGCAATGCGGCTATTGCACGCCGGGGATGATCATGTCGGCGGTCGATATCGTGCATCGCTACGGCGGCAAGCTCGACGAGGAAACCGTCCGGCACGAGCTCGAAGGCAATATCTGCCGCTGCACGGGATATCACAACATCGTCAAGTCGGTGCTGGATGCCGCCGGACGCATGAAGGTCTCGCAAGCGGCAGAATAGCCGCCGGACCACGACCACTCCACTTCAAGACCGCCCTGTTTTGGTGAAAACGGCGGAAATCAAAACTCCGGTAGGGAGAGCAGGAACATGGGCGTTGAAGGCATTGGCGCAAGCGTAGTGCGCAAGGAAGACCGACGTTTTATCACCGGCAAGGGCCGTTACGTCGACGACATCAAGATACTGGGCATGACCCACGCCCATTTCGTCCGCAGCCCGCACGCTCATGCCAAGGTCAAGAGCGTCGACACATCCGCGGCGATGAAGATGCCCGGCGTGGTCGGCGTGCTGACCGGCCGGCAGATCGTGGACGACAAGATCGGCAATCTGATTTGCGGCTGGGCCATTACCTCCAAGGATGGCACCGGCATGAAAATGGGCGCATGGCCGGCGATGGCGCCGGAAACGGTGCGCTTTGTTGGCCAGGCGGTCGCCGTGGTGATCGCCGAGACCAAGAACCAGGCCAAGGACGCGGCGGAAGCCGTCGTGGTCGACTACGAGGAACTGCCGGCCATCGCCAATATCAGCGCGGCCATCAAGCCGGGCGCAGCCCAGTTGCATCCGGAAGCCCCCGGCAACGTGATCTACGATTGGCACATCGGCGAAGAAGCCGCGACCAGCGAGGCCTTCAAGAAGGCCGCCAATGTCGTGGCATGGACATCGTCAACAACCGGCTGGTGCCGAACGCGATGGAGCCGCGCGCGGCGATCGCCGAATATAACGAGGCGGAAGAGCACTTCACGCTCTACACTACCTCGCAAAACCCGCATGTCGCGCGTCTGGTGCTGTCGGCCTTCTACAATGTCGCGCCCGAGCACAAGCTGCGGGTGATCGCGCCCGATGTCGGCGGCGGCTTCGGCTCCAAGATCTTCATCTACCCCGAGGAAATGGTGGCGCTGTGGGCGTCGAAGAAAGTCGGCCGCCCGGTCAAATGGAACAGCGATCGCACCGAGGCCTTCCTGACCGATGCCCATGGCCGCGATCACCTGACCAAGGCCGAGATCGCGTTCGACAAGGACAACAAGATCCTTGGCCTGCGCGTCAAAACCTACGCCAATCTCGGCGCCTATATGTCGCTGTTCTCCTCCTCGGTGCCGACCTATCTCTACGCGACGCTGCTGTCGGGCCAGTACAACATCCCGAACATCTACGCCGAGGTGGTCAGCGTCTACACCAACACGACGCCGGTCGACGCCTATCGCGGCGCTGGCCGCCCGGAAGCGAGCTTCGTGGTCGAACGGCTGATGGAAACGGCGGCGCGGCAGTTGAAAGTCGATCCGGCCGAATTGCGCCGCAAGAATTTCATCACGCAATTTCCGCATCAGACGCCCGTGATCATGGCCTATGACATCGGCGATTTCGGCGCCTCGCTCGATGCGGCGATGAAAGCCAGCGATTACTCAGGCTTCGCCGCCCGCAAGGCCAAGGCGAAATCGGAAGGCAAGCTGCGCGGCATCGGCGTGTCCTGCTACATCGAGGCCTGCGGCATCGCACCGTCCAAGGCGGTCGGCAGCCTTGGCGCCGGCGTCGGCCTGTGGGAATCCGCGGAAA
>CAVOTZ010000035.1:0-91556 GCA_963699465.1 uncultured Alphaproteobacteria bacterium | reverse complement strand
GAGACCTTGTCCGGATGGCCCTCGGAAACCGACTCTGACTGGTGAACAGATAAGACGCGCGCATCAACCAACCCCTTTTCCGCCAGACCCCGGCGGCTGTTTCGAAATGTGTCCTGAAATGTCAGTCGCGACGGCGCGAGATGACGTAGGATTCGTCGTAGAACCAGAGCCCGTTATGCTTGCGCAGAACCTCCCTGGCGGCATCGAGAGTAACGGCCGCTCTGGGTCATTTCCGTCAACCGGTCGTCTTCGATCTGGGCGACATACACCGCCGCGTTCCATGCTGCAAAGGCCGTCGAGGTTCCGATCGAGCCGGTGACCTCATTGGGCAGCGCTTCCATATCATAGCGGAAGATCGAACGGTTATCGGCATAGGCATTAAAATTAAGGTCGCGCCCGGCCGATCCCAGCTCGTATTTCACCGCGCGCAATAGCTCATGACGGCTCACCGCGAAAGGATTTTCTCCCGGCCAGACCGCCTGGATCATTTCGAGGCCGGGATCCTGCCCGTGGGAGTGAATTCCGATCAAACGGCCCCCTGCCCGCAGCGCCCGCGCCAGCGGCGCAATGATGCGCTTGGCGCGAAAATTGACCGAGGATTTGGCCCGATAGGGCTGGGAAGCGATGATCAGGTCGAAATTGGCCTCGGAACGGCCGGCGCGCGGGATGATCGAATCGAGCAAAAACCGGTGGTCCTCCCGGTACAGCACGATCGCGACCGGCCGCTCATAGACCGGCATCCCCGAGCGCGGGCTGACATTGGCGCGCCAGTTCTGCTCCAGAAACGGCCCCAGTTCGGCGATCTGGGCCTCGAATTCGCCCGACGAGGCCCCGCGCAGCGCCACCTCGTGCCAGATCATCCCGGAGGCCGCCGCCGGCGAGGCCGGCGTCAGCCAGGGCGCCTCGGCGTAATACATGTTGGTCAGCACGAAGACGGTCGCCGGATGCTCGAACAGCCGGTCCGGCACCTTGTCGAGCGTCAGCCGGACGTCCTCGAGGCTGAGCTCCTTGCCGGCGATATAGAACGGCATATGGGGAAAGCGGCCGTGCATCGACGCGCATCACCCGCGCCAGCACGGTGCCGTCGCCGACGCCGGCGTCGAATACCCGCAGCGCCGGCGGCCGGGGATGGATGCTGCCGAGCTCCAGCGCCACCCGCTCCGCGATCACCCGCTTTTCGCTGCAGGTATGGACGAACAGCAGGTATTTCTGCCGGTTCTCGAAGAACCGGAAATTGCCGCGGGGGTCGCGCTTTTCGGGCGGCACCTCGAGGCCGCGCGGCGGCGGCAACGCCGCCCGGCATCGAGGCGGCGATATAGGCCTGGATGCGGTCCAGCGTGTCGATGGTGATGCGCTTGCCCTCGCGCAGCCGATGCACCAGCTTGCCGTCATTGACCGCGCGGCGGCCGAAGGTCGATTCCGCCATGTCCGCCTGGCGGCAGATATTCGGAAATCTGGCTCAGGATCTGGTCGTTTTTCATCGCGCAGGCTGTGAGGCAGCATTGGGATCGCGCGGTGGGCAGCCGCTGGCTGGCGCGGCTGTCCTACCATCATCTGCCCACCGGAGCTACCGTCGTCCCGGCGCAACGCACGAGAGCATCGAACTAAGCGGCCCAGCGCCAGGCTGAGGTCATGATTTTCCGACCATGCCCAGGCGCGCCGGATAATTTATCGGCCGCCTCCGCCACCACCACCGCCGCCTCCGCCTCCTCCTCCTCCTCCGCCGACGCTCAGGGTCTGATTATAGCGAGGGTCGGAGTTTTTCATGTAGGCCGGTGAGATATCGACGTGGCGCGAACGGGCGTTTCCCTGGTAGGTCAAATTATCCGCGCCGCAACCGCGCGGCGGCGACCCTTCGTGACATGGCGGAGAGAAAAACTCAAAGGCGCTGGCGCTGGTTGTGGCCATCGCGCTGATGGCGATGAGGGTGCCCAGCGCAGCGGCGGATAATTTCAATTTGGCCGACATTTGCATTCTCCATTGATCGGTTTGGCGAACGTGAAATGCCCCGCACCCGCGTTTGACGGTGCGAGATGCCAACCGGTTCGAGAGAGCGTCGAAAAATAATCCGGGGTAAGCGGCTTAAGCAGGGTCGGCGCGCGCTCTACGTCGGTATCACCACCGCGATCGCGCTCGCGGAGCAGCTGCGGGGGTGAGCGGCTGGATCGACGACAGTCCCTCCGTCATTGCGAGGAGCGTCAGCGACGAAGCAATCCAGGGCTCCATGCGGAGCCTCTGGATTGCTTCGCTTCGCTCGCAATGACGGTCGTAGATGCTGTAGTCCGGATTGGGCTACGAAAAATCTTTCAATGAGCCGGTGATTTGGCCCGGCCGTCTAGCCTCCCGACGTCAAAAATTTCGCTTTTATCTCGAAGCAAATCACCGGCTTTTGCATCCTGTCCCGAAAGAGGGGCGTTAGGCCTTCGTCACTGACGTTGGGACGGGTTGCGATGGACGCAGACTGCGCGCAGACGAACCGCGCGGGAGGCTTACGGCGAAGTCGTGTGGTCCTGACGCCCGGAATGCTGGCGTCAAGTCCCTGAGAGGCTAACGCCTCGCGGGGGCGATGGTGGCAAGAGGCTCCGATTCACCAGGGAGAGCACGATATATGTCGTAAAGCCATTGCGCAGGGAAGGCCGGAGTGTTTCCGCTGAACCTGTATGCTCATGTGCGTTTTCTTTTGATGCACAGTGCACATGAGACCGCGGGTGCAGCGCGCACCCGGTCTTCCCTGCGCCCTTCTTGAGGGTCGCATGCGCCCTCTTCTTTTTGGGGGCGGAGTTAGTTTGCAAACCTCGGGCAAAAGCCTGTCGCGAGAATGCGGACGCATATCCTCTCGTCGTCCCTGCGCACGCAGGGACCCATACGGCGCGGCGTCTCGATTTTACGAATGAGGTTGATGCCTTTTGCTAACAATCAGCGCCAGGGGTGATGGGTCCCCGCGTTCGCGGGGACGACCATCATGAGTTTCGCTTACCACCCTCACCCAAGCCTGCAAGATATCGCCGCGCATCGTTGGCGATCCGCTGCGCCTCGATGCCGATCTCGCGCAACTGTCCGGTCGGCGAGGTGATGTGGCCGCAGAAATAAAGCCCGGGCGCGGCGCTCGCCTGCCCTGTCACGCGCGGCATGCCGTGCGCATCAAGCACGCCGTTCACATCGGGAATCAACCGGCGAAGATCGCAACGGAAGCCGGTCGCAAGAACGACCGCGCCGAATTTTTCTTCGCGCCCGTCGGCAAACACGACGCCGTCCGGCGTGAACCGGTCGATGCCCCCGCGTACCCCGATGGAGCCGTCCCGGATTTTGGCGAGCGTCCCGATGTCGATCAGCGGCACCCGGCCGTCCTCCTCGATCATCTGACGCGGCCCCTTGGCGGCGCGTCGCAATCCGAGTTTCTCGATCGAGCCCACGGCAAGCCGAAGGATCGGCGCGTTGATGGTATCGACAAAGCGCGCGGGCAAGGACTGTTGCAGGATCGCCCACGAGAGGATCGGAAAGCCGAGCAGATCGCGCGGCAGGATCTGGACCGGACCGCGCACCGCCAGCGCCGTGTCGACGCCGGCATTGGCGAGGTCGAGCGCGATCTCCCCGCCGGAATTGCCGAAGCCAACCACCAACGCACGCTTTCCGGCAAAAGCCTGCGGGTTGCGATAGTCGCTGCTGTGAATGAGGAAACCGCGATAGCTGTCCGAACCCGGCCATGCGGGCCGATAGGGCGTATCGGCCATCCCCGTCGCAATCACGATCACGGGCGCCGAGCGTTGCTCCCGCGTGGTTTCCGCGCGCCATTGCGCGCCGTCGCGGCTGATGCGGGAAACCGTGGCATCGAACACTGGCTCAATGCCGAAGCGCGCGGCATAGCTTTCGAGATAGTCGACCATCTGCGCGCGCGACGGATAGGCCGGATAGCCTTGCGGCATCGCCATACCCGGCAGCCCGGAATGCCGGCGATCGGTATGCAGATGGAGACGGTCATAGTGCCGCCGCCAGGCCGAGCCGACCGTGCCGGCCTTCTCGATTACGGCGGCGTTGAGGCCCGCCGCCCGCATCGTCATGGCGCAGGCAAGGCCCGCGGGACCGGCACCGATGATGATGGCATCGGAACCTGGCAAAGCGGGATTTTGCAACGGGCCCTCCGCTGGCGGTTCGCGCTATTTTCCCCAGACGTCGCTGGCGACTTCGACCGCCAGCCGCAGTTTCGCCCACTGCTCTTCCTCGGTGAGGATGTTGCCTTCCTCGGTGGAGGCGAAGCCGCATTGCGGCGACAGCGCGAGCTGGTCGAGCGAAACGAATTTGGCGGCCTCGTCCAGCCGGCGCTTGATGTCGTCCTTTTTCTCCAGCTCGCCGGTCTTCGAGGTGATGACGCCGACCACCACGATCTTGTTGCCCTTCGGCAGATAGCGCAGCGGCTCGAAGCCGCCGGCGCGGTCGGAATCGTATTCCAGGAAATAGCCGTCGTAATTGGTGCCGGCCAGCATGGTCTCGGCCACCGGCTCGTAGCCGCCGGACGAAATCCAGGTCGAGCGGAAATTGCCGCGGCAGACATGCGTCGTGATCACCATGTCGGCGGGCCGCTCGGCGATCGCGTAGTTGATGATGCGGGCATAGATCTCCTGCAGGCCGTCGGGATTGTCGCCGCGCTCGCGGGCCTTCTTCAATTCGTCCTGCGAGCAGAGATAGGCCCACACGGTGTCGTCGAACTGCAGATAGCGGCAGCCGGCGTCGTAGAACGCCTTCACCGCCTTGCGGTAGGTCTTGCCGAGATCCTCGATAGAACTCCTCGAGATCGGGATAGACCGTCTTTCGAGATCGCCTTGCGGCCGCCGCGGAAATGCAGCACCGCCGGCGACGGGATCGTCATCTTGGCGGTCACATGGGCGATATCGCATTGCCTCTTCAGGAAGCGGAAGTGATCCAGCATCGGATGGTCGGCGGGAAAATCGAGTCTTGCCGATGACGCGGACGGCGTCATGCCGGGTCTGCACGCCGGCGAACTGGATGCCTTCGCTGGGGTGGAACAATTCGCAGCCGGTCAGATGGCTGAGGAAATCGAAATGCCACCAGGAGCGGCGGAATTCGCCGTCGGTGGCGAGCTTGCAGGCCGGTCGATGCCTGCCTGTGCACGACCTTCTCGATCTCGAGGTCCTCGGCCTTGCGCAGATCGTCGGCCGAAATCTCGCCCTTCTCCAGCCTGGCGCGCGCTTCCTTGATCCGCGGCGGCCGCAACAGGCTGCCGACCTCGTCGGCGCGGAACGGGGCTTTTGTTCTCTGCATGGTCTTGCTCCCAAACTTAGTGGCTGCGGCGCCGGAGACGCCGAGATAGCGTTCGAGCACCGCGGGATCGGCCTTCAAAGCGGCGCTTGCCGCGTCGTGCACGATCGCGCCGCGCTCCAATATCACAACGCGGTCGGCGAGCCGCAGAATCTTTTGGGCATTCTGCTCGACGATGATCGAGCAGATGCCGCCGGCCCGGGTGATGGCGCCGAGCGCCCGCAGCAGTTCCTCGACGATGATCGGCGCCAGCCCCTCGGTCGGCTCGTCCAGCAGCAGCACCTTCGGATTGAGCGTCAGCGCGCGCCCGATCGCCAGCATCTGCTGCTCGCCGCCGGACAGCTGGTTGCCGAAATTGCCGCGGCGTTCCTTCAGCCGCGGAAACATCTCGTAAACCCTGTCGACCGTCCAGTAGCCCGGGCTGCGCCACCGCGGTCATGTTTTCTTCCACCGTGAGCGAGCGGAAGATGTTGCGCTCCTGCGGCACCCAGCCGATGCCGGCCCGCGCCCGCTGGTCCGGCCGCATCGCGGTGATGTCGCGGCCGCCGAGCGCGATGGTGCCGCCGAAGCGGCGGGTGACGCCGACGATCGAATTGATCAGCGTGGTCTTGCCGGTGCCGTTGCGCCCGAGCAGCGCCAGCACCTGGCCCTCGGCGAGCCGCAGCGACATGCCGGGCAGCACCACGGCCTCGCCGTAGCCGGCGCGCAGGCCCTCGATGGCGAGCAATTCAGGCATCGGCGGCCTCGCCGAGATAGACCGCCTTCACCCTGGGATCGCGCGCGACTTCGTCGGGCGATCCCTCGACCAGCAGCGCGCCGTCAACCAGCACCGAAATCCGGTCGGCGAACGAGAACACGAGGTCCATGTCATGCTCGATCAGCAGTACCGTGACATCGCGCGGCAAGGCCGCGACCGCGGCCAGGATGTCGTGGCGCTCGCCTTCGGGCACGCCCGCGGCGGGCTCGTCGAGCAGCAGCACGCGCGGTTTGGTCGCGATCGCGACCGCGATCTCCAGCAGGCGCTGCTTGCCGTAGGGCAACGTCGCGGTCGGCTCGTTCATGACGTCGAGCAGGTGAAAGCGCGACAGGTTTTCCGCGATCTCGGCATTGACGTCGTCGCGCGTGCCCATCCGGCGCCACCAGTCGGCGCCGCGGCCGAGCCGTTCCGACACCACGAGCCCGATGGTCTCCAGCGGCGTCAGATCGGCGTAGAGCTGGTTGATCTGGAAGGTGCGCGACAGGCCGCGCAGCACGCGGCGTATGCACCGGCAGGTCGGTGATGTCGCCGCCTTCGAGCAGGATGCGGCCCGGCATTGGGCTTCAGCACGCCGGTCAGCAGATTGATCACGGTGGTCTTGCCGGCGCCGTTCGGCCCGATCAGCGGCGTGGCGGGCGCCTTGCGCGATGCGCAGCGACAAATCGCGGGTGACCTTGAGGCCGCCGAACTGTTTTTCCAGCGCCTGTGGTTTCCAGCGCGTAGGTCATGGCGCCCTCGCCTTCGGGAACGGCAACGCCGGCCTTGCGGCCGGCGAGCTGCGCGATGACGCAGGTTCGGCACCCACAAGCACCCAGCGATGCAGCCGCTGCCGCCCGACCAGCACGATCACGACCAGCACGAGGCCGATCCAGAACTGCCAGTATTGCGGCGTGATCGAGGAGAACACCTCCTGCAGCATCTTGAACACCACCGCGCCGATCAGGCCGCCATAGAGATAGCCGGTGCCGCCGATCACCAGCACCAGCATCAGATCGGCGGAGCGCTCGAACGACGAACACGTCGAGCGAGGCCAGCGCCGTGGTCTGGGTGAACAGCGCCCCGGCGATCCCGGCATAGAACGCGGCGAGCGTGTAGACCGCGATCAGCCGGCGGTTGACGGGGATGCCGATCGCGGCCGCCCGCAGCGGGTTGTTGCGGATCGCGCGCAGCGACAGCCCGAACGGCGAATGTACGATCCGCCGCGCCAGCAGGAACAGCAGAAACAGCACCACGAGCGAATAGAAGAAGCCGACCTTGCCGAACATGTCGAACTCGAACAGGCCGAGCAGCGGCTGCATCTCGATGCCCTGCAGGCCGTCGGTGCCGCCGGTGATATCCGAAAACCGCTCGGCCAGCGCTTCCAGCAACAGCGCGATACCGAGCGTCACCATCAGCCGCGTCAGATCGACGCCGCGGATCACCAGGAAGCTGGTGAGAAAGCCGAGCACCGCGGCGGCGAGGCCCGGCCACCACCAGCGCGATCACCGGCTCGCTGATCGATGCCGTGCACCGCCAGCAATCCGGCGCCATAGGCGCCGACGCCGAAGAAGGCGGCATGGCCGAGCGACACGATGCCGGCATAACCGAGGATCAGATCGAGCGACAGCGCAAACAACGCCAGCCGGACGATGTCGGTCATGATCAGATAGCGGGAGGGAAACGCGAAGGCGCAGGCCGCGACCGCAAGCCAGAACACGATCTCGCTCCGGACGCCAGCGCGCCTGCAGCCTTGCATGATATCCGACGTCGGCTGGCGCGCGTCATCTCGGCTCAACGCGAGGCAGTGCGGCCGAACAGGCCGTTCGGACGCCAGAGCAGGATCACGATCATGATGGTGTAGATCACGAACGGTCCCAGCTTCGGCACGTAATATTTGCCGGCGACGTCGCTGATGCCGAGCAGCAGCGACGCCAGGAACGGCCCGGTGATGCTGGAGGAGCCGCCGACCGTCACCACGATCAGAAAGTAGATCATGAATTTCAGCGGAAAATACGGATCGAGGCCGAGGATTTCCGCGCTCAGCGCGCCGCCGAGGCCGGCGAGGCCGCAGCCGAACGCGAAGGTAAAGGCGAACACCTGCGGCACGTTGATGCCGAGCCCGCTGGCGGCGCGCGGATCGTCGACCGCGGCGCGCAGCCGGCTGCCGAATCGCGTTCGCGCCAGCACCAGTTGCAGCGCGGCGGTCAACAGGCCGCAGATCACGATGATCATCAGCCGGTAGCGGCCGATGCCGACGCCGAACAAATCGATCTGGCCTTCCAGCGCTGCCGGAAGCTTGATGAAGATCCGCGACGATCCCATGATGTAGTCGACCGCGGCCACCGACATGAAGACGAGGCCGATCGAGAACAGCACCTGGTCGAGATGGCTGCGGGTGTAGAGATGCCGGTACAGCGCCCGCTCCAGCACCGCGCCGATCAGCGGCGCTGGCGACAAACGCCAGCGGCAAAGCGCGGCAAAGAACGGCCAGCCCGCTCGGTTGACCAGCACCGCGCAGACATAGCCGCCCGCCATCGCGAACGAGCCATGGGCGAGATTGACGAAATTCATCAGCCCGAGCGTGACCGCAAGGCCGCAGGCCAGCACGAACAGCAGCATGCCGTAGGCGACGCCGTCGAACAGGTTGGTGAGGACAGCGGTCATGACGAGCCAGCGAGAAACGGTGAGCTATTTAGCGCCATACGAAAACAAATACATCGTCATGGCCGGGCTTGTCCCGGCCATCCACGTCTTCCCGTTGTCAAAAAGAAAGACGTGGATGCCCGGCACATAGGCGGCGGAAACGACGCCGTCCTTCAGACGGCTACGGCCGGGCATGACGAGTTGGAATGGACGAGCTTGACGATGACCTCGATGCGGGTCACTTCTTGGTCTTGCCGGGATCCTTGACGGCCTCGAAGGTCTCGAATTCGACGTTGTAGAGTTCGCCGTCGACCTTCTCGACCTTGCGGATGTAGATGTTCTGCACGATGTCGCGGGTGTCCGGATCGATCGAGATCGGGCCGCGCGGGCTTTCCCACTTCATCCCCTTCATGGCCTCGATCAGCGCATCGCCGTCGGTCTTGCCGCCGGTCTTCTTCAGCGCCGCGTAGATCAGATGCATGCCGTCATAGCCGCTCACCGCCATGAAGCCGGGGCGCGCAGCCGTACGCCTTCTTGTAGGCGGCGACGAAATCCTTGTTCATCTGCGAGGGGTGGGCCGCGGAATAAAGATGCGCGGTGACGGTGCCGAGCGCCGCATCGCCCATGCCGTTGAGCAGATCGTCATCCATCACGTCGCCGGGGCCGATCACCTTGATGCCGGACTTGTCGAGCCCGCGCTCGGCGAATTGCTTCATGAAGTTGCCGCCCTGGCCGGCCGGAACGAACACGAACATGGCGTCGGGCTTGGCATCCTTCATGCGCTGCAGGAACGGCGCGAAGTCCGGATTGGCCAGCGGCACCTTGACCTCTTCGACGATCTCGCCGCCGCCGGCCACGAAGTGCTCCTTGAAGAAGTTCAGCGCGTCGTTGCCGGGCGCATAGTCCGAGGTCAGCGTCGCGACCTTCTTGATGCCGTTCTTGACCGCCCAGTCGCCGATGATGGTGGAGGACTGCGCCAGCGTGAAGCTGGTGCGCACGATATAGGGCGAACGCTCGGTGATGATCGAGGTGCCCGCCGCCATCACGATTTCCGGGACCTTGGCCTGCGGTCGCCAGCGGCGCGGCGGCAAGGGCCGCCGGCGTAACGCCGAAGCCGGCGATGAAACTGACCTTGTCGTTGACGATCAATTCCTGCGCGAGGCGCTTGGTATTGGCGGGATCGGCCGCGTCGTCCTTCAGGATGATTTCGATCTTCTTGCCGGCGACGCTGTCGCCGTTCTGCTGCATGTACAGCTTGATCGCGTTGTCGATCTGCTTGCCGGTCGAGGCCTGGCCGCCGGTCATCGGCAGAATCAGCCCGATCTTGACCGGCTCCTGCGCGCGCGCGGGCGCCAGCGCCAGCGCGCCCAGCAAGGCTGCGCCGAGCGCGGCGCGCGACAACAATTTAGTGCGGATCAACATGAACTCCCTCCCCTGATCGTTTCGTGCTTCGAACCGAGTTCCCGGCCCTTGCCGCATCATAGCCCGGATCGTTCCACCGTGGCTGCGCCCGGCATGGCGTCCCAGCCGGGCGGTATTGTCAATCGCGACCATGGACGCAACCGGCCCGCCCGCGCGCCCTTCTACATGATCGCGCCGTTGCGGAAAGCAGCTTCGGGCGGCGCCGGGTCGGCCGACGGTATGAGGTATCTAATTACCTCAACGCGCGTTAACGGCGGCTCTGCAAATTTACCGTATTCTCGTCGGACCAACTCCGGTCCCGGCGATCCCATGCCATCCGGCCGGCGAGAGGCTCAGACGTTCGTAAAATGCCAGTCAATGTCCGCCATCTTGCCGTCATCGCCGCCCTCACCCTGTTCGCGGGCGGGCTGGGCGGCTGCGGCACCATTAACGAGAAGATCGCGGATAGCGCCGGCGATTACGTTCCGCAATGGATGGGCGGCCTGCCGGCAGACGCTCCGCCGCGGCCCGGCACCGCCAAATACGACGAGATGATGAAGGAGCAGGAACGCAAGCGGCTCGAAGTCAAGGTCAAGGACGACGCCGCCACCGCCAATCCGACGACATCCTCCTCCGGCCTCAGTGCCGTGCACTGAGGCGCGGCCGGAGCGGAGCATGACCGGGGACCAGCTTGTTGGAACGTGGAAGGTCGTCACGCTGAAGACCACCAGCGGCGGAAAGGTCACCTATCCCCTCGGGGGCAGGCCGGAGGGTTTTGTCAGCATGACGCCGACCCGGCTCTGGCTGCTGTTCGTCGACCCCGCGCGCAAGGCGCCGGCAACACCGAGATTGACCGACGCCGAAGCGGTCGCCGCCATGAAGGCGCATGTCGGATGGACCGGCAAATACACCATTGAGGATCACCCGCCCGAGGGTCTCAAGCTGACCGCCCGCGTCGACACCGCGTCGAGCCACGCGATCACCGGCAATGACCGCGTCTATTTCGTGCGCCTTGACGGCGACAGGCTGACGATGAAATCGCCCGATACCATCGTTCCGATGACCGGCCTGTCGAGCGTCGTCGAGATCGAACTAATGAAGGCGGACTAGACGTTTGCGGAATTCTCGCCG
This sequence comes from uncultured Alphaproteobacteria bacterium, assembly GCA_963699465.1. Taxonomy (GTDB): domain Bacteria; phylum Pseudomonadota; class Alphaproteobacteria; order Rhizobiales; family Xanthobacteraceae; genus Bradyrhizobium. The sequence continues at coordinate 80,371 of CAVOTZ010000035.1, read as the reverse complement.
GCACTCCAGTAGCTACGCAACAACGCCACCGCCCATCCCAGGAAATAGCCCGCAGTCGCGCCGGATATCGCGCGGCCGACGATCGACACGGCCGAATGGCCGTCGAGCTGCAGCGCGGCGATCACCGCAACGCCGTATTGAAGCGCGAACACCGTCACATTGCGGATCAGCGGCAAGGCACTGCCGGCGCGGGTCACCAATCCCTTGCCGCGATCGACCGCCAGCAGCCTTGGACCGGTCAGGAACGCCAGCGGCGCCATCACGGCCGCAGCCGCCAGCCAAGCCAGCAGCGGCCATTGATTGTCGTGCCGCAAGCCGATGCGGGACAGGCCCCAGACGATGAAGATCAAGGGCACGATCATCAACCGCCAGATCGACTGGGTGCGCGGCTGCAACGCCCTGATGCCCTGCCAGACGAGATACGCGAACAGCAGGAATACCCAAGGCGGCGTGTGGGTGAGAACACCGAAGACATACGGCATGAGAACTCCGGCGCGATGCAGGCCCTAGCCCATGAACACCACGGTCTTGCGGCCGTTGAGCAGCACGCGATCTTCCAGATGGTGGCTCATCGCGCGGGCCAGCACCCGGCGCTCGATGTCGCGCCCCTTGCGGACCAGGTCCTCGGGCGTGTCGCGGTGGCTGATGCGCTCGACGTCCTGGTCGATGATCGGGCCTTCATCGAGTGCGCTGGTGACGTAATGGGCGGTGGCGCCGATCAGTTTGACGCCGCGTTCATGCGCCTGGTGATAGGGCCGCGCGCCCTTGAATCCGGGCAGGAACGAGTGATGGATGTTGATGCAGCGCCCGGACAATTTCGCCGACATGTCGTCCGACAGGATCTGCATGTAGCGCGCCAGCACCACGAGATCGGTCTCGGTGCGGACGACCAGATCCCAGATCGCGGCTTCCTGCTCGCGCTTGGTCTCCTTGGTGACGGGCAGGAAGTGAAACGGGATCTCGCCGAAATCGAGATTGCCGTAGGTCTCGCGCGGATGGTTGGAGACGATCGCGGTCGGGATCATCTCCAGTTCGCCGGTGCGCCAGCGATAGAGGATATCGGCGAGGCAATGATCGGACTTCGACACCAGCAGCATCACCCGGCGGCGGGTGGCGCGGTCGCGCATCTGCCAGTCCATGCCGAAGCGATCGGCGATCGCCGTGAAGCCGGTTTGCAGCGAGGCCAAATTGACCGCGAGGTCGGCCGCATTGAACACCACCCGCATGAAGAAATGACCGGTCTCGACGTCGTTGAACTGCTGCGCGTCGAGGATGTTCTGCCCGTTATGGGCCAGGAACGTCGACACCGCGGAAACGATGCCGGGGCGATCCGGGCAGGACAAGGTCAGGACGAAGTGATGATCGGACATGGCGTTTTTCGCGCAAGGATGACGGATACGGGTCGCGGCCCTGCTCTATCACCCGCGGCGGCCTTGCGCCAATCCCGGCTGAGGGATCATGATGAACAAACCCCTTGAACAAATCCTGAACAAATCCTTGGCGACCGGCGTTATCGCGAAAGCAGGCGGAATAGGCCCATGGCGGATCAGACTGAACGGCTATCGCATCCTGATCCTGGAGACGCGCGAGGAAGCGCAATTTTCACGGCTGCTGGCCGAACAAGGCGCCGACGTGCTGCACTGTCCGATGTTCACCATCCACGACGCGCCGGACGCCGCGCCGATCGAGGCCTGGATCAGGCGTTTCATCGAGACGCCCTGCGACGATCTGGTGCTGATGACCGGCGAAGGCCTGCGCCGGCTGGTGAAGGTGGCGCGGCGGATCGACCTCGAGCGCGATTTCGTTGCCGCGCTCGGCAAGGCGCGCAAATTCGCGCGCGGACCGAAACCCGGCCGGGCGCTGCGCGAGATCGGGCTGGAGCCGCAGGTCACGACGGAGAAGCCGACATCCGAGGGCATCGCCGAGATGCTGTCGCGGCTCGATCTTTCCGGCCACCGCGTCGGCCTGCAGCTTTATCCCGACAAGGATCACGGCAGGCTGATCGGCGCCATCGCGGCGCAGGGCGCCGAGGTCGAACCGGTGCTGCCCTATGTCTATGACGCGCAGGCCGCCGATACCAACATCGTCACCGCGATCGACGAGATGGCGCAGGGCCGCATCGACGCGATTGCGCTGACCAGTTCCGGCCAGGTCCGCCGCCTGATCGAGGTCGCGCAAGCCACATGGCTGCGAGGCGCAGCTGCGCGAGGGGCTGGCGCGCACGCCGATCGCTTCGGTCGGACCGGTGGTGTCGGACGAGCTGAGCTCGCACGGGCTGCGCACCGACATCGCGCCCGCCAACGAGGCGTATTTCATGAAGCCGCTGATCTCGGCGATGGCGGCTGCGCTCGGCAAGACATCGCCGCGCTCGGCGGCGCGGTCTTGAGCAGTCGCTATGGAGCCGCACCCTGCTGCCTGCGGGCGCAATATTCCTGTCCAGATCGTCCGGTAGGCCTGCTCCACGGCACGGGTGTAGTTTTTGGTGTTGCCCGACGCCGACGCCAGCACCCTGCCGGGAAGTTCGGCGCGCAACGCGGCGAGATATTCGGGCTGCGCGGCATATTTCAAGGCGAGGTCGAGATATTGCGCCTCGGTCTCGACCACCCATTCGTTGAGGCCGATCGAGCAGAGGATCGCGCCGGCGGCGCGGCTCGCATTGCTGTTGCCGAGTTTGGCCAGCACGGGAACGCCGACCTGCAATGCCTCCCAGGTGCTGACGCCGCCGTTCATCGGAAAAGGATCGAGACAGATATCGATGCCCTCATAGGCCGCAAATTGCTCGAGCCGCGGCGTCGGCCCGAGGCACTGGATGCGCTCGGGCGCAACGCCATGGGCCGCAAAGCGCCCGACCAGGAGTTCGCGCAAGGCGGCATCTTTGAGCGCGCCGTGCTTGATCGTGAGCCTGGACTGCGGCATGGCCTGAAGAATTTGCGACCAGACCCTGACGGAATCGGCGGAAATCTTGTCGATCCTGTTGAAAACCCCGAAGGTCACGTAGCCATTGGCGAGGCATGGCGGCCGCGCGGCTGGTTTGACCGTTTCCGGCGGTGCATCGATCGTGATCAGGCACGGCAGATCGTAGATTTTCTCGGCAAACAGGTGTCGGACCTCGGCCGGCGTCGAGACGGGATCGGAGAACAGATAGTCGATCTCCGGCATGCCATTGCCGGTGGCGTGTCCCCACGCGGTCACCTGGATGGGTGCGGCCCTGCACGCGAAAAGGCCGAGGCGACTACCGGTGGTGAAACCGGACAGATCAACCAGAATATCGATCTGGTCGGCCAGGATCTCTTCGGCCAGCTGCTCGTCGGACTTCCGCCAGGCCTCCACCCATTTGTCGGCGACGCCGCGAAAACCGTCGGTGACCTGATCGACAAAACTGGAGCTGGAGTAGCAGACGACTTCAACCACCGATTTGTCGTGATTGCGCAACACCGGCCCGAAAATCAGCGACGCGGAGTGATCCTTGAAATCACCGGACACATAGCCCACCTTCAGTCGGCGACCTGGATCGAGGCTGTTCTGTCGGCGGTCCTCGGGAATCTTCGGGATTCCGCTGCCGATCCTGGTCCACCATACCTTGCGCGCCTGCTGATGTTCGGGAAATCCCGCACGCGCATCGAAATCAAGCGCGAAGACCTTCCTGACGATAGCGCCCTCATGATCGGGCTGTATCGCCAGCACCTGATCGTACATCTCGATCGCTTCGTTGGTTTTTCCCTGATGCGCCATGCATTGCGCAAGGATCGTCCGCGCTTCAAGCGACCGCGGCCCGTTGCGGAGAGCCCTTTCGCAATTATCCAACGCCTCCGACAGCCTGCCGGAAACGAGAAACAACCGGGCCTCTCCAAGCAGGGCCGATTCCAGTTCCGGGGCGACGGCGCGCGCCCTCGCGAAATGCGCGAGCGCGGATTCAAAGTCCCCGATTTCCACGAGAGCACGGCCGCGATTGGCGAGCGCCTGCGGAAGCTCCGGCTTGAGCCGCAGCGCGTGATCGAAACTTGTCAGCGCCTCATTGAAAAATTTCAGTTCGAGCCAGGCCAGCCCAATGCCGTTAAAGGCCAACGCGTTAGACGGCTTCTCGCGAGCGACCCGCTCAAAACCCTGACGCGCTTCCTGGTAGCGACACAGGAACATCAAAGCGTTGGCACGATTGTAAACCGCATCGAGATAGTCCGGCTTGAATTTCAAGGCTCGATCGAAGGTCTGGAGCGCAAGCTCGTAAAGCTGCAGCTTCAGGAACGCGTTGCCGAGATTGTTGATCGCGACCGGAGAGTTTGGGCGCAGCGCGATCGATTTTTCGTAGCTTGCGCGCGCCTTCTCGAACTGCCCCATGTCGGACTGCACCACGCCGAGGTTGCTGAGCAGTTCGGCCGACTTCGGGTCGACCTGCAGCGCCCGCAGCAAAATGGCCTCGGCTTCGGCGAGTTCGCCGGTCTCCGATTTCGAGAGGCCAAGCAGATGCAACGCGTCGAAATGATCGGGAAGATTCTCGAGCACTTGCAGGCAAAGCGCCTGCGCCTCCCCGGCAATGCCCGCCTGATGCAGCGTGAGCGCCTTGTCCAGGATCGGACCGGCGGCCTTGCGATGCTGCTTCCTGGCGCGCTCGCGTTGAAAGGCGCTCAACCCTGCGGTCTTGTTCATGGACAACCGGACGATGCTGTGAGGAAAACACAGGGACGCAGACGGCGACGCGGCAAGGGGGAACCTGCATGCAACTGCAGTGGAACCAGCCGCGACAGCCGGACACTATTTGATTCGGCAGGCTTCCGGTTAGCTGGCGCTCCCGATCTGGTTTCGGGTCTCGGCGCCGGCGATGGCGCGCGGCACGTGATAAAACACGACGACGCCCAGCAAGACTGGGCCGCGCCTGGTGGCATCGCGTGTTGAACGGGAACCCCTACGGCTGCACCACATCTGCCGCGCGCTTCGCGCAATAGTCCCGCCACATGGTGCGATAGGCCTGCTCCACGGCACGGGTGTAGTTTTTGGTGTTGCCCGACGCCGACGCCAGCACCCTGCCGGGAAGTTCGGCGCGCAACGCGGCGAGATATTCGGGCTGCGCGGCATATTTCAAGGCCAGCTCGAGATATTGCGCCTCGGTCTCGACCACCCAATCATTGAGGCCGATCGAACAGAGGATCGCGCCAGCGGCGCGGCTCGCATTGCTGTTGCCGAGTTTGGCCAGCACGGGAACGCCGACCTGCAATGCCTCCCAGGTGCTGACGCCGCCGTTCATCGGAAAAGGATCGAGACAGATATCGATGCCCTCATAGGCCGCAAATTGCTCCAGCCGGGGCGTCGACCCCAGGCACTGGATACGTTCCGGCGCAACGCCATGGGCCGTAAAGCGTGCGACCAGGAGCTCACGCAGCGTAAGATCGTTGAGCGAGCCATGCTTGATCGTGAGTTTCGATTGCGGCAGCGCTTTGAGAATTTGCGACCACACCCTGATGGCGTCGGCGGAGATCTTGTCGACCCTGTTGAACACGCCGAACGTCACATAGCCGTTGGCGAGGCACGGCGGCTGCAATGCCGGCTTGACCTGTTCCGGCGGCGCATCGATCGTGATCAGGCAGGGCAGATCGTAAACCTTCTCGGCAAACAGGTGACGGACCGCGGCCGGTGTCGAGACCGGATCGGAAAACAAATAATCGACCTCGGTCATGCCGTTGCCGGTGGCGTGGCCCCATGCGGTGACCTGAATGGGCGCGGGCTTGGCGGCGAACACGCGAAGACGATTGCCGCTGGTGAAGCCTGACAGATCGACCAGGATATCGACCCGGTCCGCCATGATCTGTTCAGCCAACTGGTCGTCGGACAGCCGCCAGGCGTCGACCCATTTCTCGGCGACACCGCGAAATCCCTCGGTGACCGAATCCGTAGACTTCGCGCAGGAGTAGCAGATGACCTCGATCGCCGACTTGTCGTGATTGCGCAACACCGGCCCAAAGATAAGCGCCGCCGAGTGATCCCTATAATCGCCTGACACATAGCCCACCGTGAGCCGGCGCTCCGGATCGAGCACATTTTGCCGCCGTTCCTCCGGGATCTTCGGGATCTTCGAGCCGATTTGCGTCGACCATACCTTGCGGACCTCCTGATGTTCGGGAAATTCCGCGCGCGGATCGAAATCGAGTGCGAAGATTTTCCTGACGATGGCGCCCTCATGGTCAGGCCGCAAGGCCAGCGCCTGATCGAACAGTTCGATCGCCTCTTCGGTTTTTCCCTGATGCGCCACGGATTGCGCGAGAATGGTCAGCGCTTCGACCGACCGCGGGTCATTGCGGACGGCCCTGCGGCAATTGTCCAATGCCTCCGACAGCCTGCCGAAAACGATAAACAACCGGGCCTGTCCGAGCAATGCCGCTTCCAGTTCCGGAGCGATGATGCGCGCCTTCTCGAAATACCCGAGCGCGGACTCAAGATCACCGATTTCCACGAGCGCGCGGCCGCGATTGGCCAGCGCCTGCGGAAGGTCGGGCTTGAGCCGCAGCGCATGGTCGAAACTGGTCAGCGCCTCTTGGAAACGTTTCAGCTCGAGATAGGCCAAGCCCGTGCCATTGTAGCCCAGGGCATAGAGCGGCTTCGCGCGGATGACCCGCTCGAAACCCTGCAGGGCATCCTCGTAACGACGCGAAAACATCAACGCATTGGCGCGATTATAGACCGCATCGATATAGTCCGGCTTGAGCGCCAGGGCGCGGTCGAAGGTCTGGATCGCAAGGTCGAGAAGATCAAGCTTCAGAAAGGCATTGCCGAGATTGTTGATCGCGACCGGAGAATTCGGGCGCAGCGCAATCGATTTTTCGTAACTCGCCCGCGCCTTCTCGAATTGGCCCATGTCGGACTGCACCACGCCGAGATTGCTGAGCAGTTCGGCGGATCTCGGATCGAGCTGCAGCGCCCGTTGCAGGATGGCCTCCGCCTCCACGAACTCGCCGACCTCCGATTTCGAGAGGCCGAGCAGGTGCAACGCGTCGAAATGATCGGGAAGATTCTCGAGCACCTGCAGGCAAAGCGCCTGCGCTTCCCTGGCAATGCCCGCCTGATGCAGCTGGAGCGCCTTGTCCAGGATCGGACCCGCTTCCTTGCGATGCTGCTTCCTGGCGCGGTCTCGTTGAAAGGCGCTCAACCCTGCGGTCTTGTTCATGGCTAGCCGGATGATGACGAGAGGACACGGAAACGCATGCGGGGACGGGGAGCACTCCGCAGCAACCGGACAATATTTGATTCGGCGGCCTTGCGGTTAGCTCGCGTTTCCGAAGATCGGCCGGGTTCGTGGCCGCACGATCCTGCCAATGGCACACGTCGCTGGCGGTCCCGTCGCGCCACCGCGTTTTCAGCTCAGTACCGCCTCGGCTTCCGTAACGGCGCAGAGCACATGATAGAACGACGATGCGGGGATGGTCGCAACCGTCGAGTGGCCTTCGCCGTCGAACGTGTCGTACCAGCCGCCCGCGACGGGGTGGCTGAGGTAGTGCCGCTCAAGGCGCGCCAGGGCTTGGCGTGCTTGTTCGGGGGCGCCCGCCTCGCCGGCCTCGGCCTGCGCGATCCAGGCTTTTGCCATTTCGGTCTGCGGCCAGCAGCGGCGGCTGCGCCGCTTGATGGTGCCGTTGGCATCGCCCTCGTCGACCAGGCAGCCGGCCTCATCGCGATAACGCAACGCCGATTGGAGCAACTCGCCACGGAAGCGGCCGGTCGGACAGCCGGTGATGCGCTCGAACCCCTTCAACAGCCAGACCCATTCGGCCTGATGTCCGGGTTCGACGCTGACCGGCTCGATTTTCGACCAGTCGTCCTCGAAATATTCACCGAGCACCTGCTTCTGCTTGTCGTAGAGGTTGGCCAGGAACAGCGCGAAGAAATCGCCGGCACGGTTCTGGAATACCGGGTCGTGAGTCGCATCGAAGGCGGCGATCATCGCCTCGAACAGATGCATCTGCGGATTTTGCCGGCGTGGCATCGACGCCGGCCGACCCTCGAGAAATCCGCCATGGGGCGAGCGCAGCTCGGCATCGAGATAGCCGCACAGCGCGTCGATCTCGGCGCGAATTTGGGCATCGCGATCGAGCGTATAGGCGCTCGCCAGCGCCAGCAGCACGAAGGCGTGGTCATAGGTATCGCGCAGCGGATCCAGCACGCTGCCGTCATGCGCCAGCGTATGGACAAAGCCGGGCCGGCCGTCGGGGCTTTTGGCTTTGGCCAGAAGATGCTCAAGCCCCTTCAGCGCGATCTCGCGGCCTTGCGGGTACCAGCCGAGCTGGGCGCCCTTGGCGAAGCAATAGATCTGCCGGGCCTGGACGAACACCCGCCGCGGCGCCAGGCGATCGGCAACGCCGTCGGGCGCGAGGCGATCGATAAAGCCGCCGGTCGCAGGGTCCCAGCCCTGCGTCGACCACAACGGGAATGCCTGGTCGATCATCCGGGCCTTCAGTTTGGCGACAATGTCGCCTGAATCGGACCGATTTGCCGCCTCTGCAGCATCGTTGTCAGCCATTGCGTTCCCTAAAGCGGCTTCCAGCACCGATGGAAGCCGTCTGATATCATGTAAAAGGCCGAGCGCAATCGGCCGAAGACCGCAGGGATCGGCTATGACCGGGCACTTCGATACCCCCGAGATGCAAAAGACTCGATGTCAGTGAACGACAAAGCCACCGTGCTCGTGACCGGTTCCGACGGCTTTGTCGGACGCCATCTCGTGCCCTATCTCGCGCGGCAGGGCTATCGGGTGATCGCCGCATCAAGAACGCCGGCGCGATTCGAAAACCCTGAGATCACCGGCGCCGCCCTGCCGGATCTATCCCGGCCGTTCGATTGGCGACCCCTGCTGCAGCAATGCGATGCGGTGATCCATCTTGCGGGCATCGCCCACAAAACCGTGCCTGACGATCTGCATGATCGCGTCAATCATCTGGCCACCGCCGAACTGGCCCGCGCCGCGGTCGAATGCGAAATCAAACAGCTGGTCTTGATCTCGTCAATTGCCGCGCAATCCGGCGTGTGTTCGGATCGCGAATTGACCGAGGACGCTCCGCCGAAGCCCGTGAATGCCTACGGCCGATCGAAACTCGCGGCCGAAGCCGCGGTTCGCGCGGCCGGCGTGCCGTTCACGATCCTGCGCCCGGTGGTGATCTATGGCGACGGCGAAAAAGGAAATTTTGCCACCGTGCACCGAATCGCTCGGCTGCCGATCCCGTTGCCGATCGGCGCGCTGACCGCGCAACGATCGATATTGTCGATTGCGAATTTCTGTTCGGCGATCGAAACGGTGTTGACCAATCCCGGGACGCGCGGCGAGACCTTCATCGTCTCGGATCCGACGCCGGTCACGGTGCCTGACCTTGTCGCCCGCTACCGCGCCAGCCTCGGCCGGCCGGCATGGCTGGTTCCGATCCCGGAAAAATGGCTCGAACGCGCGCTCCAGGCGCTCGGCCAGAACGCGACGTGGGAGCGGCTTGGCCGCCCGCTGGTGGCTTCTCCCGCCAAGTTGATCGGGATGGGCTGGAATCCGGCCGAGCCGCCTTCCGCAGCCCCTCCGAACGCGGTTTGACGGCTATCCGAGGCCCGAAATATCGGAGTAAATGAGCAACTTGCGCGACCCGGACGGCTGCCGTATCTAGCTGCGGGCAACCGGCCCGATGCCTCCGAGCGTGGCTATCTACCCCTCAACCGAGGCCGGATCGGCCCCTTTTGGACCCGAAAATTGCAGGACCGCACCCTCGTTACCATTGCTGAGACCGAAACGATCGAGGAAGCGTTTCGGCGGCTCAACATCAATATGCTCGGCATTCTGTTTGCCGAGGATGCCGATGGACGCGTGGTCGGGGCGGTCACCGACGGCGACATCCGCCGAAAGCTGCTCGACGGCGGTTCGATTCGCGAACAGGTCGCCACCTGCGTCAACCGCAAATTCGTCTGGGCGCCGGCCGGCGGGCCTCGCGAGCAAATCCTGAAACTGCTCGATCAACGCGTCCATGTCGTCCCGATCCTCGATGCCGAATGCCGGCTGGTCGACGTCTTCAGCCGCGACCTGTTCCAGTTGGACGAAGAGAACGAGGTGTTCGCGCGGGCGCGCTCGCCGGTCCGGGTCAGCTTTTCCGGCGGCGGCACCGACCTCACCCATTACTTCGTCGACAATGACGGTGGCGCGGTCATCAACGCCACCATCGCGATGTATGCCCATGCGACGTTGCGCCGGCGCCACGACAAGAGCATCCGGATCTACTCGCACGATTTCAAGCAGACCGTTGAAGCCGAAAATCTCGCGGCGCTCGGCAGCGACGGCGATCTCGCCTTGATCAAGTCGGTGGTCCGCCTGATCAAGCCGCCCTACGGGTTCGACCTCGAAGTGTCGGCCGATTTTCCGATCGGCTCCGGCCTGGGCGGCTCCGCCGTGGTGTCTTCCGCCATTATCGGCTGCTTCAACGAGTTCCGCTCCGATCAATGGGACCGTCACGAGATCGCGGAAATGGCGTTCCAGGCCGAGCGGCTGATGCTGAACATTCCCGGCGGCTGGCAGGACCAGTATGCCACCGTGTTCGGCGGCTTCAATCACATGGAGTTTTTCTCCGATCAGAACACGATCGTGCCGCTCCGGCTCGAGCCCAACATCATCGCCGAGCTCGAGGAAAGCCTGGTCCTTTGCTACACCGGGTTGAACCGCGACGGCGGCGCGGTCCACCGCGAGCAAAAGACCAATCACCGGTCGGACGACGCGGTTGCAGCGGCGGCCCGGCAGAAGGAAGTCACCCGCGAGATCAGGCGTCATCTGCTGCGCGGAAGATTGCTCGATTGCGGTCGCCTGATCGACGAGGCCTGGCACGCCAAGCGCCGGCTCAGCTCGGCGATCAGTTCAAGCGATCTGGACGGCATTTATGAATTGGCCAAGGCCAATGGCGCGATCGGCGGCAAGCTGCTCGGCGCCGGCGGCGGCGGCTATTTCATGTTCTTCGTGCGGCCGTTCGAGCGTTATCCGCTGATCACGGCACTTCAGGAAAAAGGCCTGCATTGCTCGCGCGTCGCGTTCGAGGCGAACGGCCTTCGCACCTGGAAATCACGGATCAAAAATTGAGGCAGACTGGCGCAATGAACAAGGCTCCGGGAAACGACAAGCCGAACCAGTCGCTGAAGATCGGCGACCGCGCGCTCGGCGACGGCCAGCCCTGCTTTGTCATCGCCGAAGTCGGCAACAATCATAATGGCGACTTTGATCGCGCGATCGCGCTGGTCGATGCCGCGGTCGCCGCCGGGGCCGATTGCGCGAAATTCCAGATGCGCAAACTGGACGAAGTCTATCGCGCTTCCAGCCTGTCCGGGAAGGACGACGACCTCGCGGTCGAATACACCCTCGATCTGCTGCGCCGCTTCGAGCTTTCCACCGACCAGCAGCGCCGTATAGCGGCCTATTGCGCCTCCAAAGGCATTCAATATCTCTGCACGCCGTGGGACGCATCGAGCGTCGCTATGCTCGAGACATTCGACGTGCAGGCCTACAAGGTCGCCTCCGCCGATCTGACCAACCTTCCGCTGCTGGCGAAGCTCGCCGCGACCGGCAAGACGCTGATCGTCTCGACCGGCATGAGCACGTCAGAGGAAATCCGGGTCGCGGCAAAATTTCTCGACGAGCCGCGCGGCGCCCTACGTACTGCTGCATTGCCAGAGCACCTACCCGGCCGCGCTGCACAACATCCATTTGCGTTTCATGGAAACGCTGAAGACAATCCATCCCGCCGTCGGCTATTCCGGCCATGAGCGCGGCATCGCGGTCTCGATCGGCGCGGTTGCGCTTGGCGCGATCGTGATCGAGCGCCACATCACGCTCGACCGCGAAATGGAAGGCCCCGATCATGCCGCCAGCCTCGAGCCGGGAGAATTCAAGGCGCTGGTCACGGGCATCCGCGAAGTCGAAGCGGCGCGCGGCGAGCCGCTGGCGGAACGCGCGCTGAGCCAGGGCGAACTGATCAATCGGGAAAACCTCGCCAAAAGCCTGGTCGCCGCGCGCGCGATTCCGGCCGGCGCCGTGGTGACGGAAAACGACATCGCCGTGAAGAGCCCCGGTCAGGGCCTGTCACCGCTCAAGATGCCCGCACTGATCGGCCGCAAGCTCGGCCGCGCGATGGCGGCGGACGATTACTTCTTTCCGAGCGACCTCAGCGACGGCGTCACCAAGGCGCGACGCTACCGGTTCGGCCGGCCGTGGGGCGTGCCGGTCCGCTATCACGACGCCGAAAAATTCCTCGAAATCTGCCAACCCGACATCATCGAGTTCCATCTCAGCTACAACGACATGGAGCGCGACCCCGCGGCCTATCTGTCCGGCACCTACGATCTCGGCTTTGTCGTTCACGCGCCCGAGCTTTTCGCCGGCAGCAAGCTGATGGATCTGGCCACCGCCGACGAGGGCCTGCGCCGCTATTCGCTTGAACAGACCCAGGCGGTAATCGACATCACGCGCGGACTGAAGAAATTTTTCCCCAAAACAAAGCGCCCGCCGATCGTCGCCAATATCGGCGGCTTCACCATGGACGCGCCGCTGGCGCCGGAGCAGAAGGCGGAATGCTACCGCATTTTCGCCGCCAGCCTTGCCGAACTCGACCTCGACGGCGTCGAACTGATCCCGCAGACCATGGCGCCCTTCCCCTGGCATTTTGGTGGCCAGCGCCACCAGAACATCTTCATCTTTCCGGAGGAGTCGGCCGCGTTCTGCGCCAGGCACGGTTTGCGGATGTGCGTCGATATTTCCCACACCAAGCTTGCCGCCAATCATTTCGGCTTCGATTTTGCCAAGGGCATCGCGCAGCTCGGCCCGCATACCGCGCATCTGCATTTCGGCGATGCCAAGGGTCTTGACGGCGAAGGCCTGCAGGTCGGCGAAGGCGAAATCGATTTTGACGAGATCGGCGCCGTGCTGCTCAAGCATGCGCCTGGCGCCTCGTTCATTCCCGAGATCTGGCAGGGCCACAAGAATATGGGCGAAGGCTTCTGGACGGCGCTCGAGCGTCTCGAGGGACGGATATGAGCGGCGATGATCGAAGGCGCACGCTGGCGGTGGTTGCCGCGCGCGGCGGCTCCAAGGGAATTCCGCACAAGAACCTGATCGACCTCTGCGGCAAGCCGCTCATCGCCTGGACGGTGCTGCAGGCGGCTGCCGCCCGCGGCGTCGATGTCGTGGCGGTCTCCTCCGACAGCGACGCCATCCTGGCCGCGGCGGAAGCCGCCGGTGCGGTCGGCGTCCGCCGTCCGGATGATATCTCCGGCGACCTGGCCTCCTCCGAAGCCGCGTGGCTCCACGCGCTGGAGCAGGTCGATCGAAAATTGGGTCCGTTCGGGCGAATTGTTGCGCTGCAGGCCACCTCCCCGATCCGCGAGGCCAGCGATATCGATCATGCGCTCGATGCTTTTGAACGGGACAAGCTCGACAGCCTGCTGTCGGTCTGCGAGGTCGAGGATTATTTTAACTGGCGCGTCGGCAAGGACGGCCCGGAACCGATCAATTACGACTATCATGACCGGCGCATGCGCCAGCAGATCGAAAAGCGCTATCTCGAAAACGGCTCCTTCTACATCTTCATTCCGAGCCTGCTGCGCAAACACAAAAACCGCCTCGGCGGCCGGATCGGGATGCATGTGATGGAGCGCCACAAGATGTTCCAGATCGACCGCCCCGAAGATATCCGGCTGTGCGCGGCCATCATGAGCAGTTACGGCTATGCGTAGTTCGGAGCGCTTCTCGCTGCAGGGACGCCGCGCCATCGTCACCGGTGCGTCGCGGGGGATTGGGGCGGCGATCGCGGCAGGGCTGGCGGAGGCCGGCGCCGAGGTGTTCGGCCTCAGCCGCTCCGGCACCGCGCCTGACGGCGTCGCGCCGATGGCCTGCGACCTCGCGGACGACGCGGCGCTGCGGCGGGCGATCGATGCCTTTGCCAAGCGGCACGACCGGCTCGACGTGCTGGTCAACGCCGCCGGCATCAGCCTGCCGGCCAAAAACGCCGCCGATGAACTCGACCGGTTCCGGCAAACCATCGCAACCGACCTGACCGGCGTCTATGCAACCATTCTGGCGGCGTATCCCCTGCTCCAGAAAGCCGGCAGTAGTTCGGTCATCAACGTGACCAGCATCAATTCGGTGCGCGGTTTTCCCGGCAACCCCGGCTACGTCGCCGCCAAGGCGGGGCTGGCCGGATTGACCCGGGCGCTGGCGGCCGATTTTGCCGCCGACGGCATCCGCGTCAATGCGCTCGCGCCCGGCTATGTCGCGACCGCGATGACGGCGGCGAGTTTCAACGATCCCGCGATGCATGAGGAGCGCCGGCGCCACACCATGCTCGGGCGCTGGGGCCATCCCGACGACATGGTCGGCGCGGCGATTTTCCTGGCCTCTGCTGCCTCCGCCTACATGACCGGCCAGGAGATCTTCATGGACGGCGGCTGGACCAGCAAGGGCCTCGCCATCGGCACAGGTGACAAGCCGTGAAAGCGCCGGACCAACGCATCGCCGGGCGCATCGGCTTCATGCAGGGGCGGCTATCAGCGCTGGTGGATGGCAAGATCCAGGCGTTTCCGTGGAATGAATGGCGGGAGGAATTCCCGCGCGCCAAGGCGATCGGCCTTTCCCGGATGGAATGGACCATCGATCAGGAGCGGCTGCGCGAAAATCCGCTGACCACCGAGAGCGGCCGCGGCGCGATCGCGCGTCTGTCGCGCGGCAACGCTGTTCAGATTCCGAGCCTGACCGGCGACTGCTTCATGCAGGCGCCGTTCTGGAAATCGGACGGCCAGACGCGGGAGGCGCTGATCGCCGACCTCGACCTGGTGCTCGCATCTTGCGCCGCGCTGCGGATCGAATTCGTCGTGATCCCGCTGGTCGACAACGGCAAGATCGAGTTGCCGCAGCAGGCCGAGGTGCTGCTGCGCGCGCTGCTCGATCGCGCCGCATCGCTGTCGCGGCACGGCACCAAGATCGTGTTCGAGTCCGATCTGCCGCCCGCGGAACTGGCGCAATTCATCGCGAAATTTCCGCACGATGTATTCGGCATCAATTACGATATCGGCAATAGCGCAGCCCTCGGGTTCGATTGCGGCGAGGAAATCGCCGCCTATGCGCCGCGCATTCTCAATGTGCACGTCAAGGATCGCCTGCGCGGCGGAACCACGGTGCCGCTCGGCACCGGCGCGGCGGACCTCGCACAGGCGATCCGGCTGATCGAACGCAGCGGATATTCCGGGCAATATGTCCTGCAGACGGCGCGCGCCGCTGACGGCGACCATGCCGGCGCGCTGGCGCGCTATCTCGGCATGGCCGTGCAATGGATCGAGGATGCGGGCCGATGAAACTGGAGCTTGACGGCCGGGTCGCTCTCGTCACCGGCGGCAGCCGCGGAATTGGCCTCGCCATCGCGCGGACGCTCGCCGCCGAGGGCGCGCGGGTCGCGCTGGCGGCGCGCGGCCATGATGGCCTCAAGCAGGCCGCGGCCGAAATCGGCGGCAACGTCTCGCACCACGCGGCCGACGTCACCGATCCGGCCGCCGCACTGGCGCTGGTGCGCGACGTCGAAAAGCAATGGGGCAGCATCGACATCCTGATTTGCAATGTCGGCAGCGGCGCCTCGGTACCGCCCGGACAGGAAGATGCCGCCGAATGGCGCCGCATCATGGATATCAATCTGTTCGCGACGACGAACATGATCGAGGCGGCGCGACCGGTCATGCAGCGCGGCAGCGGCGATCGCGCGATCGTTTGCGTGTCGTCGATCTGCGGGCTCGCCGCGCTGGGCGCGCCCGTCACCTACTCGGCGGCCAAGGCGGCGCTCAACGCCACGGTGCGCGGCCTCGCCCGCCCGCTGGCCGAAATGGGCATTCGCATCAATGCGGTGGCACCCGGCAATATCCTGTTCGACGGCGGCAGCTGGGCGCGCAAGCTCGCCGAGAACAAGCAGGGCGTCGACGACATGCTGGCACGCGAGGTTGCGCTGCGCCGGCTGGGCACACCGGAAGAGATCGCAGACGTCACAACATTCCTGGCTTCACCCCGCGCGGCCTTCATCACCGGCACGGTGATCGTGGCCGACGGCGGCCAGCTGCGCGCCTGAGAAGGAATATTCCATGACCGCTCCCTCCAAGCGTTACGATCTGACCGGACGCACCGCCTTGGTGACCGGCGCCGGCGGGCTGCTGGGAAGGCAGCACACCGCGGCGCTGGTCGATGCCGGCGCGCGGGTGGTGGTGACCGACATCGGGCCGTCGCAGTGCGAAGCAGCGATCGCCGCGGTCCGGGCGATCGCACCCGGCGCCGATCTGGTTCCCGTCACCATCGACGTCACATCGCAGGAATCGGTTCAGGCCGCGGCCTTCGATCTGACCAGCCGCGGCATTTCGATCGACATCCTCGTCAACAACGCAGCGATTGATCCCAAGGTGACGTCGACACCCGGCGTCATGCACTCGTCTCGCTTCGAGGCGTTTCCGGTGCCGCAATGGCAGATGGAAATCGCGGTCGGCCTCACCGGCGCGATGCTGTGCTCGCAGGTGTTCGGCGGGGCCATGGCCAAGCGAGGCCGCGGCGTGATCCTGAACATCGCCTCCGATCTCGGCGTCATCGCGCCGGACCAGCGGCTTTACCGGCAGCCGAACATCACACGTTCCGAGGAGCAGCCGGTCAAACCGGTTACGTATTCCGTGATCAAGCACGGCCTGATCGGATTGACCAAATATCTGGCGACCTATTGGGCGGACCGAGGCGTGCGCGTCAATGCGATCTCGCCGGGCGGCGTCTTCAACAACCAGGATCCGGCCTTCGTGGAAAAACTGACGCGGCTGATTCCGATGGGGCGCATGGCGCGGGTCGACGAATACTGTGCCGCGATCCAGTTCCTCTGTTCGGACGCATCGAGCTATATGACCGGGCAGAACATGGTGATCGACGGCGGCCGAAGCGTGTGGTGAACCAAACCGGTTCCTGCCCCATCTTTAAGTGATATCAATGTGACGGCTAGAGCATCGCTGCCGATGTGGTAAGACCGAAATTCAACGCACTGGATTGAGGTTGGCAACCACGATTTAGCTTTATGTCGTCAGATGAATCCGCTAGTGATCCTTTACTTTCGGGGATCTTGGATGTGGCTCCATACGACTATTCTGACATTTCTTTTTTTCCCGATCTCGCTCGGCGTCGGCCTCTTCATACTCTCCTTCGCCTCGATCACGCTGATCGAACAGTCGCGCCTGACCCGATTGCAATTCGTTTTGCTCGGTTTCACCATTGGCGCGCCGGCTACCGCCACCCTCGCTCAACTACTTTCGCAGGTCTCGACCAATATCCAGCTCCATCTCGGGATATTGTCGCTCGTCTCGCTTGTCGGCCTGGTGGCGACATGGAGATTCTGGCGGCCCCACGCGCAGGACTGGATCGACATCGCGGGCTGGATGGCGTTGGCATTGCCGCTGGCCTTCATCACGTGGTGGTGGACATTCGGGGCATTTTCCTCCTTTCCGTTCGGCGACATCGGCGCTGACGTTCATTGGATCAAGATCGCCCAGGAATATGCCGATACTGGCGTTCTCAATCCATACGCCAGCCAGTCTTATCTGGATCTCCGTTCGGCTCTTGCGGGCGCCTTATCCGGAACCTTCGATCTTGATCTGCTTCAGTTCAATTGGGTCTATCGCTACTTTTCGATTCTCGGTTTTCTGGCCGCCTACTACGCTGTCGCGGACAGCATTTTCGCCGATCCCCGCCGAAAATGGCTCGCTTTCTTCTTCGCAGCCGCCGGCAATGTGCTCGGCCTGCTTACCAACGGCAGCATGGCGGTAGTCGGGAGCCTGATTTATCTGAGCGTGTTGTTGAGGTCTCGCGATGCGGCGGGACCGCGTAACGCCCCCGGCATATCCTTATCAATCCTGTTGCCGGCCGCTGGTGGGCTTTTTGTTGTCGTGCTGGCTTTTGTGATCAACAATTACACGTTGATGCTGGCATTGGTGCTGGTGATAGCTGTTGTCTTCAATATCCTGAACCGATCCGGAAAATTCGGCCACGCTATAGCGACCCAGGCATTCGCGGGCATCGTGTGGTCGGCCGCGCTGATGTTCGTTCACCGCAGCTCGTATCTGTTTATACCAATCGCGATAGCGAGCTGGCTGTTCTATGTCGCGGCCGCCCACCTTATCTTCGAACGAAGGCCCGTTGTTCTGAAGGCACTGCGGATAATCGCGCTGCTGTTGCCTTGCATCTGCATTGCGATACTTGCTTCGGTACTTGCCACTCGCCTCGGTTATCTGCAGCAGCCCGCCGTGAATGCAAACCGCCTGTTTTCCTACGTGACCTCGGTTCTAATCGGGCGCACGATCCGGCACGGAGACGAAATGTCGCTCGGTGCGGGCCCCGACATTGCGGCCATCGAGATCAGCCGCGTGATCGGTCCGTTCTTCGCCATTGGCGCCAGTCTTGTGCTTTTTTGGTACATCGGCAAGCGCTCGATGTGGGCACCTGCCGATTGCTCGCGCCGCAGCGCCGAGACCGCGCGCCTGTTATGGTCGTGGATTGCCGGCTGCGCGCTTTGTATTGTCGCACTGTCGGGCTTTCCATTCCTCTACCGAACTGTCTTCATCACGTCGGGCTTGTTCACCATCGCGGCGACGGAGCTCTTCTGTCAAATGTTGAGCGATCCAGGCCCGGAAACCGACAAGCGTCGGCGTTTTGTCGGCGGCGTCGCCGGAATTTCGGTGGCAGCTCTCGTCATCGGCCTGTACGCGTTCAGTTGGGGCATCGAATACCCATATACCGGTTATCAAACGGCATTCCGGGTGTGGGAAATCACGGGCCTCGTCCTGGTGTTGGGTTGCGCAGCCCTGACATTTTCCCATTCGCGCCGGACACAGCTGCTTGGCCTCGCGGCCACGATCGGCCTTGGCATCGCGCTGGACCGTGCGGCGCTTGCAGTCCTCCTGATGTCCCATACCTTCGGAAGACCGCCTGGGCCGGTGAGCGTTGTCTCTCACTACGACGCCAGTGATCTAAGAGCCGGCCATTGGTTGCACGACAGCGCGCGCAATGCCGTCCTGATCTCCGATCCGTACACGCTTGGGATGGCCCAGGCCATCACCGGCGCGCCCGGATTATACCTGTTCTCCAACCTTGATACGGTGAATCCAGCCATAGCGGATCGTGCCAAGGCAGCCATCTCGACGATCATTGAGCCTGCCAGCAATGAAGACAGGGAACGGAAAACCTGCGCTTCCACCGCGTCCTTTCTGGTCAATCTGAATCAGGAGGCATTGGCGCAGGTCAAGCGAACGGATCGCCGCGTTGCCATGTTGAGGCCCATAAGGCCTCCTCCCGAGGAGCAGGAAAAATTAGCCCCGACCGTGGAAGCTCGGGATGCCGCACGCATCTGGAGCGATATTTTGCGGAGCTCCGAAAGTCAGGGATGGGATGTCGTTGCGGAAATCAATCCCAGGACAATCAAATGGCTCAGTTTAGATCCAGCTCAGCGCCTGTCATATTTTCCGTCCGATGAGCCGCTTGACCCCAAGATCATCGACACCCTCAAAACCGGCCCCTTTCCTGTGCTGTTTCTCGACGGACAAAACGCAATCGTCTTGCTTGATTGCGCAAACGCCAGCATGAACCTGAAGGATAAACACTGAATGTCACGACCATGCGCCATCGACCAACCAGCTTGAAACGCCTCGCGGCGTCGCTGAATCTAGGCTTTCAATCGCGGCGAGCGCCGAACCGCTGTCATCAGTCTCTTGATTTCCGCTCGGTCAGGTGGCTGCAGCATCAGCAGATACTCGGCGACCCACACGATCAGGCACGCAACAAATGAGGCAATTGCCAAACCAACCGGCGAGTCGAGATACACGCTATCGGCATATGCGATTCCAAGAAGCAACGCGGGAAGCAACAGTAGAAGTTGCGTCAAGATCGCCTGGCTGACGGACCTGAGCGGGAGGTCGAACACCGGCGCCAGCACCGCAAGCTGAAGCGGCAGTGAAATTGCCCACGCTAATGCCTGCCCAAGCATGAAGGATCGTTCCTGCAGCAGATGCGCTGATATTATCGCCGTGATGGCGATGATGAGGAGTTGCAAGATCGAGATGCGATTGAGTTTCTTAAGCGTGGCTGAGTGCGATATCGCCATGACGCCGCCAAAGCCGACATATTGCGCGCAAATCGGAATCATGA
This sequence comes from uncultured Alphaproteobacteria bacterium, assembly GCA_963699465.1. GTDB lineage: Bacteria > Pseudomonadota > Alphaproteobacteria > Rhizobiales > Xanthobacteraceae > Bradyrhizobium. Next base: position 60,186 of record CAVOTZ010000035.1, on the reverse strand, counting down.
ACACTGCAGCCATCCATGGCCAGAAGTCCACAACTTGCGTACCGATCCAGACGTGCAGGATCGGTCGTGACAGCGCCGCGCAGATCACGAGGGGAGGAACGGTGATCGCGGGCAGAAGGATCATGCCGATCCGCCCAAGTCTGCGCCGCTGCTCGGTTGCGTCAGCTTCTTCGATGCGGGTGGATACAGGAAGCAGCGCGACGTTCAATAGCGACAAGATCGTCTTTGCTGCTCTCGGCAGGCGCTGCAATATATCGTAGACGCCGACGGCACGGGGCCCGAACAGCCAGGAGAGCAGCACGGGAAGCAGCGGCCCCTGCGCGGCGCCGATGATCTTGGACTGGGTGATCAGCCACGCCCGGGTTCCAACCTCATGTCGCGCATCCGGCGGCACCACCGTTGTGAGCTTCAGACCAAGGCGTGATCCGATCCTCCAGGCGATCAGCGCCTTTATCGCGTTGGTGAACACGATAGTGCCGATTGCGATGTAGACGACCACGGTATACGGCGCATTCGCAAACGCCGCCACCACGACGCCAACGACGTAAACCAGCGATTGCGACAGTTCCACGCTGCGCAATGTACCGAATCTCTCGACCCCCTTCAGCACCCCGTCGGCGATCAGCCCCGGAAAGGTAATCATGTTGGCGAAGGCGGAAATGACGAGTATCAGCTTGACGTCAGACGCGTAGATCAATTCACCTTTGAGAAAGAACCCGGGATAATGAGACAATCCGATCAATATGAGACCGACCGCCGCTCCCACCGCACAGGTTATCCATAGTGCGAGCGAGAGATGGCTTGAGGCCGTCGACCAGTTATCATTCTGCCGCGCGCGGGCGACGCTCATGGTCACGATTTCCGCGACCCCCAGATCAAGGCTACCCGAGAAGCCGAGCAGGAACGTGCGTGACAGCCCGACAAGACCATACTCGGTCAGTCCCCAATGCCGTACGATCAGCGGAGAAACCAACAGCAGCATCAGGCTCGTCACAAACAGCGAACCGCCCGAGATGACTGTATTTCGGAAAAGCTGTCGCATCATCGGCGAAGGCGCCTGTTGGTTGGAATCTACACTGCTAACCACTTGACCGATGCATCGATTTTGGCCAACAGTCAATTTTTCCAGCGGCGCGCCAGATGCTAAGTGCTGGTGGTACCAGGCATCCTTACCGGGAATAGGTTCAAATGGTTCCGCGCGAGAGCGCGTCTTTCGACGCTGAGGCACCCTGGAGACGCGAACTAAACCGGGGCGCGGCATTTGGTTTTGGTAGAAACTATTCGCACCGCAATGGTCGCTCGTACGATCTGCTGAACGACTATCAGACGCAGCTTCAAGGGCGAATCCTCGACGTTGGCGCGGGCGACCAAGCGACTTTTTTTCGTGAGAAGATCGGCAACAATTACGAATCCCTTGACATCGGGGATGGCTACAAGATCGTTACACGCAATGAGCGCGATGCGATCAGTCACGTGTACAATCTCGAAGGCCGTCCGCTGCCGTTCGACGACAAGTCGTTCGACTGTGTAATGTGCATGGATACGCTCGAGCACGTCGACGATCCTCATCTGCTGCTCGGTGAGTTGCTGCGCGTATCATCGAAGCATGTTATCGTTTCGCTGCCGAATAATTGGCCGAGGCTGATCTGGAGCCTGATCTATGGCCGCGACATCACGCACGCCGCCGGCTATGGCCTCGGTGCCAAGCGAAAATCACCCGGTCAGAGACACAAGCACTTTTTCAACCTGGAAGAAGCTGCAGAATTCCTTGCCGGCAACCGGGGTTCCGACTACGACGTTTCCTTCAAATTTCGTTTTGAACATGGACAAGACGGATTTGTCGCCTCGGCGCCGCTGCTGACGCGGTTTTACCGGCAGCTCGGAAAGGCAACGCGCAAGGACGCCGCCGAGCGATTTGGAAAAAGCGCAGCGCTTCCCGCCTATGCCGCGATCAAGATTGCGTACGGCCTGTTGCGGATGATTGATTGGCCCTTTACCGCCGCGCTCTGGGGATTTGGCGATCCAGTGCGATACTACAACACCTGTAGCCGACAGGTTTGGGTCCTTTACTCCCGCCACTGAGAGCGGCAGTTCAGCCACGTTTGATTGGCAACGTCCTTGTGATTGGCAACGTCCTTGCGCGAAGACCTCTCGTTCGCTCGCATCGTGGAGGCGAGCCACCGCCTCTTTTTGAATTGCGGGTTGCGCGCTTGGCATCGTTACGCTATCGCCTCCAGCGGCAAATCGGCAAGCGTTGGACTATCCTTCATTTGTCCGGCCGGACGGCTTGCGTAGGTTCCACGAGCGTGCTCCAAATAGCCGCCAAACCTTGGCAGAAAGTCGAGTAGCAGGCTTTCCCGGCGTCAGACCAATAATGATCAAACTGCCTCTTTTCTCGAAGGTCGTGATGTTCGGGCTGCTGGCGCTCTGCGCCGCCTGCGCGATATGGTTTCTTTGCCGGCCCGATCCGCCCGTCTGGCGACTGAGAACCGCTTTTCACATCGGAATGTCAGTATCCCCTGGCGCCGTGATCGCCGGCTCGCCAAATGCGCAGGGCACGATCGAAAGATATGCCTCTGTTATAGCCCTGATTTCGACCCCGGTGTTCCGCGATGATATCGCCGGGGCCAGCGAATTTGAAACGGGCAGCGCCGGCCTGTCGAAGAGGCTGGTGTTTAACACGCTCCGGGCCCACGCATTTGATCACGATGACGAGGACATAGAGATTGATTTGACTGCCGCATCAGCCGCCGATTGCCGCGCCGCCTACCGGACAATCGTCGAGCGCATTGGGCAACGTCATGCAGGCCTGTCCGCACAAAGCGCCAAGACGCTGCAAGTCGCGATCGACGATTATCGCGAGCGGGCCGACCAGTTGGCGAAGTGGGAGAATGCCAGGATACAGTCCGGCGACAAGGCTTCCGCCGAAGCCGACCGCGCCAAATCGGGAATTACACTGAGCTGGAGCGAAGCCCGCGAGCATCTGCGTCAACTGGAGGCGGTCAAATCTCTCATGACGCCAACCACGTTTCCGCCCGAAGCGGAGGTCTATATCGAGGGACCGCTGGTCAACAATACGGTTCGCCTGTCCGCCCTCGCGGGTCTTGCCGTTATTCTGTGCGCATTTGTGCTTGCGTGGGTGCTGGAAATACGCACATCGCGGCCGCGGAACACAGACACATGATTTCGGTCAGCGAGCGTATCGCCGTTCTGTTGTTTGGCCTGTCCTTCTTTGCTTTTCTGCTTTATCTGCTCAACCGGCGCCCCGTCATCTTCGTCAGCTTTTTCTTCATCATCTTTACGCTGGCCTGGCGGATGTCCGCCACGATGTTTATCGATTTGCAAGGACCGGTTTATTCCTCGCAACTCGCTCGCGACATCGGCCCGGGAACGGCGTCGGTGGTCCATTCCTTGGCTTATGTCGTCAGCCTGATTCCGTTCCTGTATTGTTTCAGACCGGGCATAATCGAAGCATGGCGCGCCGATAGCCAACGAAGCCGGACGATTCGGGGAGACATAACGCTTTCAGACATAACATTCGCGTTGTCTCTGCTGTTCTTGTCCTTTCTCTTTTTTGATCTTGTCCGCCGGGGTTCGATTCCGCTGTTCAATCGAATCGAGCGCTTCGACTATGCGGGCGGCAGCGCCCATCGCTGGATGATTAAATACGGGAACTTTGTTACGTTCTGGTGGGGGGTGATGTTCGCGGCCGGATACATTCAGCAGCGACGTTTCGACTGGCGCATGTTGGGTCTTCTATGCGCCACGGCGGTTTATGCGCTGCTTACCGGCAACAGGTTTTCCGCTTTTTACAGCCAATCCAGTTTCTTTATCATACCCTGGGCCGCTGTTGTTGCCCTGCGGTACCGGAGCGTCGACGAGAGCTTTTTTTCGTTGATACGATCGCGTTTTGCATCCTGGACATCACGTCTGACGGCAATTGGGTTGATCGCAGTTGCGGTCGGCACGATATCGTTCGCTATCTACAACAACCTGGCAAACGTCAGGGGTTATACTGGAAACGAGATATGGCGTCAGGCGTTCGATCGCACCCTGATTTAACCGAGCGAGATCGGCTGGACGTCGTTCGAGCGTGTTTTTCAGAGCGGTCAGACGGAGCCTTCGCTCGTCTTCCATTTCCTGTTTGAGGATCCGATCGACCCGACCCGCAATACCTCCATTCAATATTTGATGTTTGCGAGCATCGGGGAACCTCGGACCAGCGGCAATCTTTCGCACGGGTTTCAGCTCGCCGGCGGCTTCCCCGAGATTTTCTTCGAGCTGTTCGGCCCCTATTGGGCCTGGCCATTTTTGCTCGGGGCAGGCTGCATCACGGCCGCCTTGACCGCCTTCGTTGTTCGAGGAACGTTGTGCGGCAATTATGCATCCGCCTTTCTTGCGCTGTACGTCCTGTACGGATTTTTTATCATGTACGTCGGAGGCATGCTCAATTTCATCACAACCGGAACCTACGGGATAAAGGTCGCGGCTCTCGCCGCGGCGCTATTGATCGAAGCAAGTCTCGCTCGCATCGGTGTGCCATTGGTGCCTTGGGTGGTTTTTCGAGTTCCGCAACGTGGCTGGCTCAAGAGATTTCCTTTCACGCGCTCACGGACCGATAGCTGACGCAACGCAATAATGCGGCGCCACAGGCCGGTACCCGACGCCTTCCGACGTCGCCACAGGGCGGAAATTCCGGGCCTTGCGGGTACCGCCCGGCTGCTTGCAGGTAGAGCTAAATGCCGCTAGAAACCGCCGGGAAAGCGGGTCTGGTCGGGGCGATCAGGTCTTTGCAGTCAGGTGTGACAGTGGATAAAGCGGATACCGCCGTCGTGGCGCCTTCGGACGCGCGGAGTTTCAGAAGCTTCGTCGGTCGCTTTCTGCTGCCGATGTCGCCGGTGCTTCTTTCGCTGAAGAATTACCTGCTTCTGACTCCCGTGATCTTCGCCGCCCGATTCCATTTGCGGCGGTTTTACTGGAGGCTGACCGGCCACCCGTTGAAGCAACTGGTCCAGGGCGCCGGAGTCGACAGCAATTTCGTCGCCGAGCAGGTGCTGCCCTACAATCTCGGAAACATCAATATCATCAATCGGGGAAGAACCGAACGCATCATCGCAATCCTGCGTTCGATCCGCGGCGTGAAACTGCACTCGCTGGACACCCTCGTGATCGGCCCCCGCAACGAAGCCGAGTTGATGCTGCTGTCTTCGTATGGATTTGACGCCGCGAAGCTCACGGCAATCGATCTTTTTTCATATTCTCCGGCCGTGCAACTGATGGATATGCACGAGTTGAAATTCTCCGACAATTGCTTCGACGCCCTCTACAGCGCCTTCGTGATCACCTACAGCGACGATATTCCGAAAGCCATCAGCGAGTTGGTCCGCGTCGCCAAGGACGGCGCGTTGATCGTCTTCTCGTTCGAGCATCTCGCGGCGGGCGCCGGAAACCGGTTTGGAAAGAACAACCTGAGCAATGGTCCCGACAGCCTGCTGGAAATGTTCGGCCCGCATGTCGGCCACGTCTACTGGAAAGAAGATTTCGAAAGCGAGAGCCGATACACATCGTCGGTGGTCTTTCGCTTGTCCAAGCAACTCAGCGCGGCCCAGTAATTCACCGGTTTGGAGCGTCCGAAATGCCGTCCCTACGCCAAATCGCTTCGAGAGCGCGGATGCAGACTCGCGTCGCGTTGTTCGGCAACAACCACTCTTTCAGGATCAATATGCGGTACGCGTCGTATGAGAATGCGGCGCGGCGCAGCTGGAAAGCCCGATCGAAAGCCACACCCGAGCAGTTGGCGGCCGCCGGCCGCTTCAAGGCAAATGGATTCGAGGCTCTGCCACCGCCAGCCCAGATGACGCCCGAGAGGCTGCGCGCCATCAAGGACAATGTCGACAGGCATTTCGACCAGCAGAACGACGGATTCGTCATCAACTACGGCATGCGTCGGCTGGTGGACGGAATTGAACTAATTCCCGATCTCATCGACTTCATCGACGCCGATATGGAAGCCATCATTGAAAATTACTACGGCAGTCACTTCAAGATTTTTGCCGTGACGTGTTATCGAACCATGCCGACACCGGACAAGCCTGACTCGAGCTTCCTCTGGCATCTCGACAATTGCCCGAAGCAGGAAATCAAGCTGATGGTATATCTGGACGACGTCGTGGCTGAAACCGGCGCGTTGAGCGTCAAGGACAAGCCGTTCAGCCTCGGCCTGCGCAAGGAGGGCTTTTTCGATCGCCGGCGCATCAATCAGTTCGTCGGGCGCCTCGACGATACCGCGAGCACGCGCGTTCTTGAAGGGCCGACCGGTACCCGCCTGCTGTTTGAAAACAGCGCCTGCATTCACAAGGCAACGTCGCCGCAAGTTGGCCATCGCGATGTGGTTACGTTCGTGATCATTCCCTCCGACATGCCGTGGCGCCCGCATTATGCGCGACACCGCAACCTGATGAGCACCAACGCCGGAATCTGCGTCGATCCGTTCTCGGACAAGCCTCAGCATATCGGGTACGAATTCTGAGTTCCTCCCGGCCATGACTTTGGCCGCAGCACGCACTGCCGAGGCCATCCGGTGTTAAAACAAGCCGTCATTCTCGTAGGCGGGCTCGGCACACGCCTCGGAGAGCGAACAAAAACGACGCCGAAGCCGATGCTGCCGGTCGGCGGCCGGCCGTTTCTCGATACGCTGATCGACGAAATCGCCCGCTACGACGTGTTCGAGGAAATCCTGCTGCTGGCGGGCCACAAGGCCGAGAGCATCGAGGCCCGCTACGCCGGCACCGTCAGAGGGCGCGCCCGCCTCAAGGTCTCGCTCGAACAGGCGCCGCTCGGAACGGCCGGCGCCCTGGTTCATGCCGCCCCGCCTGTTGCAGGAGCGTTTCCTGCTCCTCAACGGCGATTCTTTTTTCGACTTCAACATCCTCGACCTCGTCTCGCGCGCCAACTCCGGCCTGGTTCAGATGGCGCTACGCGCGGATGTCGTGGGCGACCGGTTCGGCCGGGTCGTGCTGGACGGCGACCGGGTTCGTTCCTTCATCGCGCCCGGCCAGGGCGCCACCGGCCCCGTCAATGCCGGTGTCTACGTAATCGATCGCTCGATCATCGCCGGGATCGATCGCCTCCCCGCTTCGCTCGAACAGGACATATTCCCCGCGCTCGCGGCCAAAGGCGCCATGGGCGGAACGGCCTATCGCGGCTATTTCATCGACATCGGCATCCCCGAGGATTTCGCGCGGGCCGACGCCGAGTTGAGCGAACGGTTGAGACGCCCCGCGGTGTTCTTCGATCGCGACGGCGTACTCAATCATGATTCCGGCTACACCTTCGAGACGCACAGACTGAAATGGATCGACGGCGCCAGGGAAGCCGTCAAGGCGGTCAACGATGCCGGATATTTTGCGTTTGTCGTCACCAATCAATCGGGCATCGCCCGCGGTCTTTACCAGGAAAGCCACGTGCAGGACCTGCACCGCTGGATGGCGGACGAGATGGCCGCGATCGGGCGCGCATATCGATGCGTTCGAATATTGCCCGGATCACCCCGACGGTACCATCGAGCGATATCGCCGCGTCAGCGACCGGCGCAAGCCTGCGCCCGGAATGATCACGGACCTGCTCGGCCGTTTTCCCGTCGATACGGCCCACAGCTTCCTGATCGGCGACAAGGCGAGCGATCTGGAGGCGGCCCATGCCGCGGGCCTTAGGGGGTACCTGTTTTCAGGCGGTAACCTTGAGGCTTTCATCAAACAACATCTGCCGGCCAGGCCGGTCTGAGCGCCCAAATCCGCCGATTCCTTAAGCATTTGCCGATGGTTCGGTTGCGGGAAGCGGCTATTATGCTATAGCGCCATCGCATTGCGATGACTGGAATAATCGCCTTTTGGGGTCCGCATGGAAGATTTGAAGGACGCCCGCGTCCTCGTCACCGGCAGCGACGGTTTCATCGGCTCGCATGTCGTCGAGGAACTGGTTCGGGCCGGAGCCAACGTCAAGGCTGTCGTTTATTATAACTCGTTCAACTCCTGGGGCTGGCTCGACACCGTTTCTGCCGAAATCATGAAGTCCGTGGAAGTCATCGCCGGCGACATCCGTGATCCGCATTTCATGATTGCCGCGGCTTCGGGATGTACTGACGTCATGCACCTGGCGGCGTTGATCGCAATTCCGTTTTCCTATGCCGCGCCCAACTCCTATGTCGAAACCAATGTTCGCGGCACCGTGAACGTTCTGCAGGCCGCCCGCCACGCCGGCGTCCGCCGTTTCGTTCAGACCTCGACCAGCGAAGTCTACGGCACCGCACAGACCGTGCCGATCAAGGAAAGCCATCCGCTGGTCGGGCAATCGCCCTACTCGGCCTCGAAAATCGCCTCCGACCAGATGGCGTTGTCGTTTCACGCCTCCTTCGATACGCCGGTCGTCGTGATCCGCCCGTTCAACACCTATGGCCCGCGACAATCGGCGCGCGCCGTCATCCCCACCATCATCAGCCAGTTGGCCTCGGGCAAGCGCAAGATCCGCCTCGGCGCGGTCAGCCCGACCCGCGACTTCTCGTTCGTCACCGATACCGCGCGCGGCCTGATTTCAGGCCTGACCGCACCGGCGGAACAGACCGTCGGCCAGACCATCAATCTCGGCAGCGGATTCGAAATCTCGGTCGGCGCCACCGCGACGATGATCGCCGAGGTGATGGGCGCCGATATCGAGATCGAAACCGACGAGGCGCGGCTGCGGCCTGCCAACAGCGAAGTGGAGCGGCTTTGGGCCGACAACTCCAAGGCCCGCCAGCAACTCGGCTGGTCACCTGAATTCGGCGGCCTCGACGGGATGCGCCGCGGACTGGAAAAGACCGCGCAATGGTTTATGGACCCCGCCAATCTCGCGCGCTACAAAGCTGACGTCTACAATGTATGAGGAGACTGTGGGTATTCCCGCGACAAGCTCCGATCGCTTTGATGTGAGAACGGTCGTCGCGGCCGTTCAGCATGCCGTGGGAACTCCCAACGGAATTCTCGCGCTGCACGAGCCGGTATTTGCCGGCAACGAAGTCAGCTATCTCGAGGAATGCATCAAGAGCACCTTCGTGTCGTCGGTCGGCAAGTTCGTCGACCGCTTCGAGGACATGCTCGCGGAATTCACCGGCGCCAAGCGCGCGATCGCCGTCGTCAACGGCACCGCGGCGCTGCATGCCTGCTTTCGGCTGGCCGGCGTCGAGCCCGGCGACGAGGTCATCTCGCCGGCGCTGACCTTCATTGCAACCACCAACGCGATTGCCTATTGCGGCGCGACCCCGCATTTTGTCGACAGCTCGTTCAGGACGCTGGGCATGGATTCGCAGGCGCTCGCGACGCGGCTGGATGCGATTGCGCAGCGTAGCCCGAGTGGCACCATCAACCGCGAGACCGGCCGCAGGATCGCCGCGATCACGCCGATGCACACCTTCGGCCACCCCGTCGACATGGACGGCATTGCCGCGATCGCGCGGGACTGGGACATTGCCGTGGTCGAGGATGCCGCCGAGTCGCTAGGATCGACTTACAAGGGTCATGCGGTCGGTTCAAAAGCCCGTCTCGCCGCTTTGAGTTTTAATGGCAACAAGATCGTCACCACCGGCGGCGGCGGCGCGATCCTGACCAACGACGAAGAACTCGGCCGCCGCGCCAAACACATCACGACCACGGCGAAGCTGCCGCACAAATGGGCCTTCGTGCATGATGAAATCGGCTTCAATTACCGGTTGCCTAACCTGAACGCGGCATTGGGTTGCGCCCAGCTTGAGCAAATCGATGGCTTCCTGGCGAAAAAGCGCCTGCTGGCGGCCGCCTATGACCGCGTTTTCGCCGATGTTCCAGGCGTCCGGTTCGCGCGCGAGCCGGAGGAAACGACCAGCAATTACTGGCTTAACGCGATCCTGCTCGACGAAGCCCATGCCGGCCTGCGCGACGAGGTGTTGACCGCGCTCAACGCCGCCGGTTTCGGCGCCCGCCCGGTCTGGACGCTGATGCACCAGCTTCCGATGTTCGCCGCCTGCCCGCGCGGCGATCTCCGCGTCGCCGAATCGATCGAGCGCCGCCTGATCAATTTGCCGAGTAGTGCCAGCATACAGGCCCGCAATGGCTGACGGCGCCCGCAAAATCTGCTTCGTGACCGGCAGCCGTGCGGATTTCGGCCTGCTGGTCTGGCCGATGCGGGCGATCCAGCAGACGGCCGGACTGAAGCTGCAGCTCGTCGCCACCGGGATGCATCTGTCTCCCGAGTTCGGCTACCACCATCAGCCATATCCGGGATGAAGGCTTTGCCGTCGACGACACCGTGGAATCGTTGCTGAGCAGCGATTCCGGCGTCGGCGTCGCCAAATCGGTCGGGATCGGCGTGATCGGATTTGCCGACGCGTTCGCGCGGCTTGAGCCCGATCTTGTCGTGGTGCTCGGCGACCGCTTCGAGACCTTCGCGGCGGCGCAGGCTGCGATGTTCATGCGATTGCCGATGGCGCATTTGTTCGGCGGCGACGTCACCGAAGGCGCGGTCGATGAATCGACCCGTCATGCCATCAGCAAGATGTCGCATCTGCATTTCACCAGCAACCGCAACTCGACCCGGCGGCTGATGCAACTCGGCGAAAATCCCGCCCGCATCCACACCATCGGATCACCGGGGATCGATGCCATCAAGCGTCTGAAGCTGATGGACCGTGAGACGGTCGGACGCGAAGTCGGGATGCCACTCGGCCCACGCAACATGCTCGTCACCTTTCATCCGCTGACGATCGAGACCGGCCATTCCGTCAACGCGCTGGATGAATTGTTTGCCGCGCTCGCGATGCTCGACCCGGAATGGCGGCTGTTTTTCACGCTCGCCAACGCCGACGCCGAAGGCCGGGCGCTGAACAACCGCATCAAGGCCTTCGTGGCGAGCCGCCCGAACGCGATCGCGGTGGCCTCACTCGGGCAGCTTCGTTACATCAGCCTGATGAACCAGGTCGACGTCGTGGTCGGCAACTCCTCGAGCGGGGTGCTTGAAGCACCCTCGCTCAATGTTCCCTCAGTCGATATCGGCGATCGCCAGAAAGGCCGGGAACGCGCAAGTTCGGTGTTCAATACGCCCGCCGAGCGAAACGCGATCGTTGCCGCTATTTCCAAAGCGGCGATCCATGGCCGGCAGCCCACCGTCAGCCCCTATGGCGACGGCGAATCGAGCCAGCGGTTCGCGGACGTGGTCGCAGCCGTGCCGGACTTCCGGGAGCTGCTCAAAAAGGGCTTTTACGATTTGGCCCCTGGCGAGACCGTGCCATGAACAAGCGCCACACGCTGATCATCGCGGAAGCCGGCGTCAATCATTCCGGCAGCCTGGACACCGCGGTCGCGCTGGTCGATGCCGCCGCGGATGCCGGCGCGGACATCGTCAAATTCCAGACCTTCAACGCCAACGCCCTGGTCGGCCGCGCGGCACGCAAGGCCGACTACCAGCAGCGCACCACGGATGCGTCGGAGAGCCAGCATGCCATGCTGCAGCGGCTCGAATTGCCGCAATCCGCCCACCACACCCTTATCGAGCACGCCAAACGTCGCGGTATCGAATTCCTTTCGACGCCGTTCGATCAGCAATCTCTCGAGTTCCTGATGTCGCTCAATCTGCCGCGCATCAAGATCGGCTCCGGCGACCTGACCAACGCGCCGCTGTTGCATTCGGTCGCGAAGGCCGGCGCGACATTGATCCTGTCGACCGGCATGGCGACATTGGGCGAGGTCGAAGAGGCGCTGGGCGTGCTCGCGCATGGCTATTGCCGCAGCGAACAACCGCCCGGTATTGCCGCGTTTCGCGCCGCTTGGCGCGACCCTGCAGCCCGGGAGCGGCTGGCTCAGCATGTCAGCCTGTTGCATTGCACGACCGAATATCCCTGCCCGCCCGGCGACGTGAACCTCACTGCGATGGCGGCGATGAACGCTGCCTTCCAGCTTCCGGTCGGCTATTCCGATCATACCGACGGTTTCGAGGTGTCGCTGGCGGCGGTCGCGCTCGGCGCCGGCATCATCGAGAAGCACCTGACGCTCGACCGCAACGCCGAAGGGCCGGATCACGCGGCCTCATTGGAGCCAACCGATTTCAAGCGCATGGTGTCGGCGATTCGCAACATCGAAGGCGCGCTCGGCGACGGCGTCAAGGCGCCGAAGGATTCCGAGGTCAAGAACATTCCGGTGGCGCGCAAAAGCATTGTCGCGGCGCGGCCGCTCATGGCGGGTGAAACCATAGGCCCCGACGACATCACGACCAAGCGGCCGGGCTCGGGTCGTGCCCCGATCGAATACTGGTCGCTGATCGGCACCAAATTGACGCGCGACTACGACACTGAGGATCCGGTTTAGCTTCGCGTTACGGGCCTCGCCGGCACGCCACGCAGCGTCGAGGCATCCGGACAAGACGCCGTGACAATGGCGCCCATCGCCACAAGAGATCCTTTGCCGATCGAAATATGATCCCTGACCCGGCTTCCGAGGCCGATGAAGCAGCCCTCGCCGATCGTCGATCCGCCACCGACAATGCTCCCCGGACATAGATGCGTATAGCTGCCGACGCTCACATCGTGCTCGACGATCGCGCCGGAATTGACGATGCAATGATCCCCGACGCTGACCTTTGCGTTCACGACAGCACCCGGCAACACCACGGTGCCCTGCCCGAGTGTAGCGAATGACGAGACGATCGCGCGCGGATGCACCAGCGAGGCCCATCGCGCAGTCTTCAGCCGGCTCACCAGCGCCTTGCGCGCATCGCCTGCCTTCATGGCGCCGATGCCCAGGATGCAATGGGCATCGGGATAGTTGGCGATGACGTCGTCATTGCCGAGATAGCGTGCGGTGCCGAGCGTAACGGGTTTGATATCCACGAAACCGGCGAGACGGTATTTGTCGGATTGCAGCGCGGCCTCGTAGACCATGAACGCATGCTCGCCGCCGCCTATGATGATCAGATCGTCCATCCGCCCTCCCGGCCGAAACCGCAGTTTAGCCGCGAAACCGGAGGCGTTCAAACCGGCTGGATTCGGTCCAAAACCGCCATTAACGATGTTGTCCGGCGAGCTACTCGGCCTGGGGGATTGACGCCGCCATTCGCACCCGCGATATACCGGAGTTGACCATCGAGCGCCGTTAATATCCGGCGAACGCGGGGTAAATCGCAATGAAATCCTGGCGCAAAGCCATCGTCGGAACGCAGGCGACTGTGGGCGAGGCGATTGCCGCGATCGAGAGCGGCAGCATCCAGGTGGCGTTGGTGCTGGACGGTGCAAACCGCCTGCTCGGCATTGTCACGGACGGCGACATCAGGCGCGGTCTGCTGCGCGGAATTCCACTGTCGGGGCTTGCCACCGATGTGATGAACCGGACGCCGGTCTCGGCGCCTGCGACGCTTTCACGCGAGGAGCGGCTGCATCTGATGCGTCAGAAATTCATCAAGCAGCTACCGCTGCTGGATGACAGCGGTCAGTTGATCGGCGTCGAGACGTTTGACGAACTGCTCGAAATTCCGCGATATCCCAATCCGGTTCTCATCATGGCGGGCGGCCTCGGCGAGCGCCTCGGCGCGCTGACGCGGGACCGCCCCAAGCCGATGCTCGACGTCGGCGGCCGGCCGCTGCTGGAAACCATCGTCCGCAACGTCGTGCAACAGGGGTTCCGGAACATCTTCATATCGGTGAACTACAAGGCCGAAATGATCGAGAATCATTTCGGCGATGGCTCGGCGCTCGGCGCCGCGATCCAGTATGTCCGCGAAACCGAACGCCTCGGCACTGCGGGCGCGCTCGGACTGTTGCCGCGACCGTCGGACTTGCCGGTGGTCGTCACCAACGGCGATATCCTCACCACCATCAACTATGGCGCATTGCTCGACTTCCACAATGCCACGCCGGCCGAAGCCACCATGGCGGTGCGCGAGCACAAGGTGCACGTTCCCTATGGCGTGGTTACCGAATCCGACGGCTATCTGCAGGCGATCCGCGAAAAGCCGACCGAATCCTGGTTCGTCAGCGCCGGCATCTACGTGATCGGATGTAAGGCGTTCGATCATGTCGAGCGCGGCGTGCGGATCGATATGCCCGCGGTGCTGGAGCGCATCGTCACCGACAAGGGCCGCGTTGCGATCTACCCGATCCGGGAATACTGGCTCGATATCGGGCGGATGGAGGATTTCGAGCAGGCCCACGCGGAGTTTCACGAGGTCTTCCCGTGACCTTGCCGAACGCGCTCGTCGTGGGTCTCGGTTCGATCGGGCAACGCCACCTGCGCGTGCTGCGGGATCTCGGGCATGAGGTTGCGACCGTCAGCCGTCGCAGCGGTGGCGACTATGGTTCGATCGCCGATGCCCTGCGCGAAAACCGTCCCGGATACGCCGTCGTCGCCACCGAAACATCTGATCATGCCGAAGCACTGCGCGAACTTGCCGCGGCCAACTTTCGCGGAACGGTTCTGGTGGAGAAGCCGATTTTTTCACACCGAGGCCCCGTCGCGGACTATCCCTTTGCCCACCTCTCCGTCGGCTACAACCTGCGCTTCCACCCCGTCGTGACCGCGCTGGCCGAGCGGCTGCGTGGGCGAAAGGCGATCACGGTATCGGCCTATGTCGGCCAGGATATCAGGGACTGGCGGCCGGGACGCGACCATCGCAGCACGGCGTCGGCAACCGTCGCGGCCGGCGGCGGCGTGTTGCGCGATCTCAGCCACGAACTGGATTATCTGCTATGGCTGTTTGGCCCGTGGCGCCGCGTCGCTGCACTCGGCGGCGCTTCCGGGGCACGGCAGCTCGAGGTCGACGATCACGTTGATCTGCTGCTGGAAATGCAGGGTTCGCAGGCGGTGCAGGTGCATATGGATTATCTGGACCGGCCGGGAATGCGCAAGATACGCGTCAATCTCGAAGACGAGACGATCGAAGCCGACGTCGCCGGCGGAAGCCTCACCATCAATGGCGCCGTCACCGAGTATGCGATCGAACGCGACCAGAGTTACCGGGATATGCACGTGGCCGCGCTCAAGGGCGCGCCGCCGATCTGCTCCCTGCCCGAGGGCCTCGCCGTCGTGGATCTGATCGACGCCAGCGAACGCGCGCTGCGTTCGCGGACGTGGATAATGGCATGACGATGATCTGCACCATCTGCGCGCGCGGCGGCTCCAAGGGCGTGGTCGGCAAGAACGTTCGCGAACTGCTCGGCAAGCCGCTATTGGCTTGGACCATCGAGCAGGCGCGGCAAACCGGCCTGTTCGAAGCGATCGCGTTCAGCTCCGATTCCGACCTGCTGCTGGAGACCGCGCTGAAGTCGGGGGCGGATATCGCGGTCAAGCGGCCGGACGAGATGGCGACCGACGCCGCGCCAAAACTTCCCGCGATACGTCATTGCCTCGAGCAGGCGATCGTCCGCACTGGAAAGTCGCCCGACATCTTTGTCGATCTCGACGTGACCTCGCCGCTGCGGTTGCCGTCCGACATTACCGGCGTGGTCGATCTGTTGCAAAAATCCGGCGCCCGCAATGTCATCACCGGCGCGCCGGCGCACCGCTCGCCCTATTTCAATCTGGTCGAGGCGCGGGCGGACGGCAGCGTCGGCCTGTCCAAGCCGGCCGATCCGCCGATCGTGCGCCGGCAGGATGCCCCGCGCTGCTTCGACATGAACGCATCGATCTATGCCTGGCGCGTCGGCGCGTTTCTGGAAAATCCCGCGGTGTTCTATCCGGACACGCGGCTGTTCGAGATGCCGCAAGAACGCTCCGCCGATATCGATTCCGACCTCGATTTTACGCTGGTGGAACTGCTGCTGCGCAAGCGGCTGGAATCTACGGAGGCCAAGCCATGACGGGATTCAAGGATCTGTTCGACCTCAAGGGGCGCACCGCGGTGATCACCGGCGGCGGCGGAATTCTCGGACAACGTTTTGCGGAAGGTCTCGCCGAATTCGGCGCCAATGTCGCCCTGCTCGATCTCGACGAACAGGCGCTGCAAAAAACGGCATCCGAAATCGCCTCGCGGCATGGTGCGCGTGTCACAGGCTACGCCTGCGACATCACGCAGCCCGAGGCCATCCGCCGCGTGGCGAAGGCGGTCGAGGCCGAGCTCGGCCCGGTCTCGATCCTGCTGAACAATGCCGCCAGCAAGACCCGCGATGTCGATGCGTTCTTCGCGCCGGTCGCGACGTTTTCGCTGGAGACCTGGCGGGAGATCATGGCCGTCAATCTCGACGGCATGTTCAACGTCGCCCAGGTGTTCGGAACCCTGATGGCCGAACGCGGCTACGGCAGCATTGTCCAGACCGCCTCGATCTACGGCCTGATGGCGCCGGACCAGCGCATTTACGAAGGTTCCGAATATCTCGGGCGCGCGATCAATACGCCGGCGGTCTACACCGCCTCGAAGGCGGGTGTGATTGGCCTGACAAAACACCTTGCCGCCTACTGGGGCGCGCAGGGTGTGCGGGTCAATACGCTGACCCCGGGCGGCGTCGAGAGCGGGCAGAACGATACGTTCAAAGCGCGCTATGGCGCGCGGGTTCCGCTTGGCCGGATGGCGCGTGCCGACGAAATGGTCGGCGCCGTGCTGTTTCTGGTGTCGGACGCCGCGTCTTACGTGACCGGCCAGAACATCGCGGTCGATGGCGGCCTGAGCGCGTGGTAACCGGCAATACTAGAGAGGCTGGAAAAGCCTGGCCGCAGGGTATAAGACAAACACGCGCCGGGTACTACCCTATTACCTAAAGCCGAGGCTTCGCCCGCTCCGCGATTCGTATCCGCGACTGGTTTAACGTCCTGAAGCGAGCCCACATGACGATGGTCAACGCCGCCGCTGCCGCACCGGCCCCGAAAAAGCAGAAGATCAGCCAGCTCCGCCGCCTGCTTTGGCATGTGAACCGGACCGATCTGGGTTGGGTCACCAAGACGGCCCTGACCGGCCTGCAACTGGGCGCCCGTGCCAAGCGTATCGAGCTGCTCAAGACACTTCCGGCCAAGCCGGAATGGAGCGAGGCCAGCCGCAAACTCGGCGAAGATGGTTATGTCGATGTGACGTCGCTGGTCGACCGCGGTCTGGCGGAAGCCGTCGCCGGCGTCGCCGACAGCAAGGTCAGCCGGCTTGACGAACTCAAGGGAAAGCAGCAGCTCGGCCACAAGTCGTTCTGGGTCAGCCTGCTCGACGAGGATCTGGTCGACGGCGCGTTCTCTACCGAGCATCCGTTCGTTCGCTATGCGCTGCAGCCCGGTGTCCTCCGCATCATGGGCGACTTCATGCACGAGCTGCCGCAGCTGTCGGATGTTCTTCTGACATTGTCGCAACCGACCGAGAACAAGCCATTGAGCTATTCGCAGCTCTGGCACCTCGACCACGACGACAAGCGGGTCTGCAAGCTCTTCATCTATCTCACCGACGTTCGCGACACCAAGGACGGACCGCTGACCTTCATTCCGGCGCCGTCGTCGAGACCGTTCCGCAACACGGTCAAGAGCCACATGAGCGACGAAAAGGTTTTCTCCCGGGTGGACCGCTCCGCGGTCAAGGAGATCGTCGCACCCCGCCTGTCCTCGTTCATTGTCAACACCGCCCGCTGCCTGCATATGGGGAGCCGGATTCTCTCGGACCGGACCCGCCTGCTCTACACCGCGACCTACATCCAGCCGCCGCGCATGTACCCGGAACCCCCGGCCCGTTTCCGCGCGGCCGGTCTGTTGAGCGAGGTCGAGCGCACGGTCATGCGTCTCTGATCCAGACACCCCAAGGGCCCTGAATCGTGCGCATCGGATGGGTGGTCGATCACCCCAAGCGTGACTTGGCGGGAAGCGTTTTGGCCGCCTATCAGCTCGCGTCTCGCGGAGCATCGGTGGCGATCGTCCCGATGTATGAACAGGGCGTCGACGTGCCGCGCCTGGGGCTCGATACGCTGGTGGTCAATTATGCGCGCGATGCCAATCTCGATTTGATGCGGAGTTTCGCCAAAGCCGGCCTCGCGCTCCATGTCCTCGACACCGAAGGCGGCGTGCTGGCGGAAAAAGGCGGCAATTCGCCGCCGGCCATGGCCGCCTATGTCCGCAACAGCGGCTATGCCGATATCCTCTCCGGCTATTTTTTCTGGGGCGGTCGGCTGCATGCGGCCTTCAACGACAACAGGACAATGCCGTCCGACCGGCTTCATCTGACCGGATGCCCGCGTTTCGATTTCGCCGCACCGCGGTGGCGAACACTGCTCGACGGCAAACGTCGAGGCTATCTGCTGGTCAATGCCAATTTCCCGCTGGTGAATTCCCGCTTTTCCTCAAAACCCGGCGCCGAACGCGAGGCGATGATCCGGGCCGGATGGGACGGCCCCTATGTCGACCGTTTCATCGCCGACCTGAGACAGGTGTTTGCCAATTATCTGGTCGAGATCGCCCGCCTCGCCGCCGCCCGGCCGGATCGCGCGATCCTGGTCCGCCCGCATCCGTTCGAGAGCGAAGAGGTCTATCGCACCGCGCTGGCGCAGCATGCCAATGTCGTCGTCGACGGCACCGGAAGCGTGCTCGACATGATCCAGAACGCGGCCGCCGTCGTTCACCTCAATTGCGGCACCGCGGTCGAGGCTGTGCTGCTCGAGAAGCTGCCGGTGCAGCTGGAATATCTCAACACCCCGGCGACATCAGGTCATGCCCTGTTGCCCGCGCGCGTCAGCCGCGCCGTCAGCTCGTTCGACGAGCTTTTGGCCGTGGTCGATCGCCTCGACGAGGAAACCAGGACGTTCGATTTCGCCGGCGTTCACAGCGCCAATATCGAGGCCTTCTTCTATCGCAACGACGGCGCGGCCGCGGAACGCGTGGCCGATATCGTGCTGCGCGGCAACGATCGCCGGCAACCTTTCGTCTCGCTTGCGGGCGCGCTGCGGGGCTCACGGCCGAACCCGAGCCTGGGGCAAATCGCCAAAGGCGCCGCCAGCCTGGCGTTCGGATCGGCCGCGACCGAAAAATTCCGCACCTGGTTCAGTCCGGCCCGGCGCGACAAGCGAATCGAGCCGGCCGACGTCGGATCGCTGCTGAGGCGGATCGCCGTCCACGACCAGCGCGATCCCGCGCTTTTCACCGCGACGCGGGCGCGTTGCGCCGCCACCGGATTGCCGCTGGCCAGTATCGTCGTCGAGCAACGTCCCGTGCGATCATGACGGTTTCACCCGACATCATCCTGATCACCACGCTGGCGGAATACCAGACCCGATTTTGGATTCCGGTGGCGCAGCGGCTGCGTGATGCCGGCCGCGAGGTCCGGTTGCTGGCCTTCGACGACCGCAGCGCGGAGATGGCTGCGGCGCAAGGCATTTCCGTCGTCAATATGTACCGCGCCGGACTAGAGGGCGGCGCGCCGATCGACGACGAACACGCCTTCAATGCGCGCATCGCGAGTTACGGCCTCGATGGCAGCAACTTCCTGTTCAGCCACGAGCGCGTGACATTCGGGATTCGCGATACGTCAGCGCTGCGGCGGCGCTTCATGATCTATACGAACGCGATGGAAGCCGAGCTCGACCAATTGGCCGCGCGAGGACAGTGGGCGGTCGTGGTTCAGGAACTCGGTGGTTTTCTTTCGGTCATCGCCTGCTTCTATGCGGCCAGGAAACGCGGCATCCGGAACTGGTTTATCGAACCGTCGTTCTTTCGCGGCAGGCTCTATTACACCCCGGACAGCCTGGCCGCGCCCGATACGATGGCGACGCCGGCGGAGCCGGTATCACCTGACGTGCGCGGCTATCTCGATGACACCTTGCGCCAGCGCGCGATCGTCATTCCGCAAAAAGACCGGCATCAATATTCCGCGGCGTTCAGCAAGATCGCCAACGCCCGCAACGCCCGACGCCTTGCCGAGAAGCTCTGGGACCAGTTCGCGCTCGGCAAGCATCAGGAATTTGGACACAATCTCAGGCATGCAAGGGCACATGCGGCGATGGCGCTCGGCGCCACGCGGCTGAAAAAACTGTACCGTCCGATGCCGGAGACCCCCTTCGTCTATTATCCGCTGCACGTTCCCGCCGACATGGCGCTGACGCTGCGCTCGCCGGAATATCTCGATCAGGTCGCCACCATCGATTTCCTGCTGCGCACGCTGCCGGATACGCATGTGCTGGTGGTGAAAGAACACCCCGCCCAGATCGGCGCGATTTCGGCCGGCCGCCTGTTCGAGCTCGCGCGGCGCTTCGACAATTTTGTCCTGCTGCCGCCGCAAACCAACAATTACGCGGTGCTCGGCCGGGCCGACGCCATCGTGTCGGTCAACAGCAAGTCGGGCGCCGAGGCGGTGCTGTTGGGCAAGCCCGTCGTGGTCATGGGCGATGCCTTCTATCGCTCATGTCCGCTGGTTTTCGCCGTAAACCGCCTCAGCGATGTGCCGCAGCGCCTGCGCGAGGCCCTTCGCACGCAGGGTTTCGATCCCGCCAAGGCCGCGCCTTATTTCGAGACGGCGTGGCGAAAATCGTTTCCCGGCGAGCTCTATATCGACAATCCGCAACAACTCGACACCTTCGCGGCATCGCTGCTGTCGGCCGTCAACGCGCCGTCCGCGGCCGCCTGAAGAGACCCCGTATGCCGCTTGTTTCGATCATCACCCCATCGTGGAATGTCGAGGGCCTGATCGGCGAGACCATCGCATCGGTCCAGGCGCAGAGCTTTGCGGATTGGGAGTTGCTGATTGCCGACGATTGTTCGACGGACAACACCGCCGCCGTCATCGAAAGCCATGCGGCAAGCGATCCGCGCGTCAAGCTGATCCGTCAGCCGCGCAATGGCGGACCGGCGCTGGCGCGGCAAGCCGCGATCGAGCAGGCGCAAGGGCGGTTCATCGCGTTTCTCGACAGCGACGATCTCTGGCTGCCTGCAAAACTCGAGCGGCAGATCGCGTTCGCCCGTGAGCATCGCGCGGCGCTGAGTTTTACGGCGTTCCGGAGGATCAGCGAGGACGGTTCGGTCACCGGCCGGCTGATATCGGTGCCGGCTTCCCTGACCTATGACCAGTTGCTCAGGAACACCGCGATCGCGACGCTGACCGCGTTGGTGGACCGCGACATCGCAGGCCCCATCGCGATGAAAAATGAAGGCTACGACGATTTCTGCCTCTGGCTGAGCATCCTCAAATCAGGCCATGTCGCCTATGGACTGAACGAAGATCTTGCGCGCTACCGCGTCAGGGGCGTTTCGGTTTCCAGCCGCCGGATGCGCGCCGCGGGCTGGGTCTGGCACATCTATCGCAACGTCGAACGGCTCTCGCTGGTCAAATCGGCATGGTGCTTTGCGCACTGGAGCGCACGCGCTTGGCTGAAACGCCGGGAGTTTTAAGGGTATCAAAATACCTCAATTTGTAACCGCGCCGATTAGGTGTTGGCGATACCTCCCACAGCCGATACCACTCCGGCGACCTCCGCGGACGAACAATCCGATCGGTCAAAACTCAGGAATCCGGAAGCGACGATGTCACTCGGACAAAACTACAAAGACAGCAGAATTCTGGTGACGGGCGGCGCGGGGTTCATCGGCTCCCACCTCTGCGAGCGGCTGTTGGCCGAGGGCGCCGAGGTGATCAGCGTCGACAATTATTTCACCGGCAGCCGCAAGAACATCGCCCATCTCCTGAGCAACCCGCTGTTCGAGGCGATGCGCCACGACGTGACGTTTCCGCTCTATGTCGAGGTCGACGCCATCTTCAATCTGGCCTGCCCGGCCTCCCCGATCCACTACCAGCGCGATCCCGTGCAGACCACCAAGACCAGCGTCCACGGCGCCATCAACATGCTCGGCCTCGCCAAGCGGCTCCGCGCCCGTATCTTCCAGGCCTCGACCAGCGAGGTCTATGGCGATCCGCTGGTGCATCCGCAGCCGGAAGAGTACTGGGGCAACGTCAACCCGATCGGGATCCGGTCGTGCTACGATGAGGGCAAGCGCTGCGCCGAAACCCTGTTCTTTGACTACTGGCGGCAACATCAGCTGCCGATCAAGGTGGCGCGCATCTTCAATACCTACGGTCCGCGGATGCAGCCCGGCGACGGCCGCGTAGTGTCCTCCTTCATTGTCCAGGCGCTGCAGGGCGAGCCGATCACCGTGTTCGGCGACGGCGGCCAGACCCGTTCGTTCTGCTATGTCGACGACCTCGTCGAGGGCATCACCCGGCTGATGTTGACGGAGGAAGCGTGCACGGGGCCGATCAACCTCGGCAACAATTCCGAATTCACCATTCTGGAACTGGCGCAAAAGGTCATCGAATACACCGGCTCCAAATCGAAGCTGATCTACAAGCCGCTGCCGCAGGACGATCCGCGCCAGCGACAGCCGGACCTCGCCAAGGCGAAGGCGCATCTTAACTGGGAGCCGAAGGTGGCGCTGGCCGACGGCCTCAAGGAGACCATCGCCTACTTCAAGCACTCGCTAGAGCTTTGACGGGCCGCGGGCGCTTGGCGGACATGCGTCCGGGTGCATGACAAAGGCAAAACTTTCGGCGATGGTGCGCCCGCCAACAACCATTGCTTGAGCCCTGATCCACACCGGAGCTTTCCGAATGCCCTTCCCGCGCGCCTCGCAGGCCCTGTCCCGCTTCACCGTGCTCGACCTCACCCGGGTCCGTTCCGGGCCTACCTGCGTGCGCCAGCTCGCGGACTGGGGCGCCAATGTCATCAAGGTCGACGCGTTGCTGGAAGACGCCGGTGCCGAGCAGCTGGGTGGGGCGCGCCGTGGATCGGACTTCCAGAACCTGCACCGCAACAAGCGGGCGATGACGCTCAATCTCAAGGACCCCAGGGGTCTGGCGACCTTCATGCGGTTGGTGGAAAAAGCCGACGTGGTGGTCGAGAATTTCCGTCCCGACGTCAAGGGCAAGCTCGGCATCGACTATGAGAGCGTGCGCAAGGTCAATCCGCGCATCGTCTATGGCAGCATTTCCGGCTTCGGCCAGGATGGCCCCTATCACAAGCGCCCCGGCTTCGATCAGATCGCCCAGGGCATGGGTGGGCTAATGTCGATCACCGGCGCCCCCGGCGAGGGACCGATGCGGGTCGGCATTCCCGTGGCGGATCTCACCGCGGGCCTGTTCTGCGCCATGGGCATCCTGACCGCGCTGCTGGAGCGCGATGTTTCCGGCGAAGGCCAGTGGGTGCAGACCTCGCTGCTGCAGGCCCAGATCTTCATGCTGGATTTCCAGGCCTCGCGCTGGCTGATGGAAAAGGACGTCGCCCAGCAGGTCGGCAACGATCATCCCACCAGCATTCCCACCGGCGTGTTCAAGACCTCCGACGGCTATATCAACATCGCCACCGCGGGCGGCCGGATCTGGGAGCGTTGCGCGCAAGCCCTCGGCGCGCCCGAACTGGTCCAGCGCCCCGAATATGTCACCGCGCCGGACCGCTCGAAGAACCGCAAGGCGCTCAATGCCGAAATCAACAAGCTCACCGAGAAGAAATCGACCGATACCTGGGTCAAGGAATTGAATGACGCCGGCGTGCCGTGCGGCCCGATCTATTCGATCGACCAGATGTTCGACGACGCCCAGGTCAAGCACCTCGGCATCGCGCAGGACGTCCCCAACGCCGAGAACCGGCATATCCGGCTGGTCGGCCAGCCGGTGAAGCTGTCCCGCACCCCGAGCAAGATGGTGGCGCCGCCGCCGGAATTCGGCGAGCAGACTGAAGAGGTGCTGGCCGAATTCGGCTTCTCCGCGAGCGAGATCGCGGAATTGCGCAAGGCCAAGGTGGTGTAGCGGCCGCGCGGCTTTCCGAGCGAAGCGGAATTTGCTTCGCTTCAATGCGCACCGCTCTTGTTGCTCTCGCAGCACGCGCCGTGTGCCGATCCCTCGGCCCCTGCCCTCACGCTACGGGCATTGCGCTCCGGCGGAATGTCGCCGGCCGCGTTGGCGGCGAAGAAGCCGGCGGGCTTCAGCGCAAAGCCGGTATATTCGACCGGCATGATCGGAAAATCCTCCGGCTTGCAGACATGGGTGTGACCGAACGAGTGCCACAGCACGATGTCGGCGTTTTCGATGTTGCGGTTCTGTGCCGCGTAGCGCGGCAGACCGTCGCCGCCGGCATGGACGTTGGGATAGTCGCCGCTGGCGTATTTTTCACCGGCGTCGAACGCCGTGACCCAGACGTGGCGGGTGGCAAAGCCGCCGCGCTGGCGCACGAAACTGCCTTCCTGCGCCAGCAATAGCGGACTGGGATTGACCACGAGCTTGTAGGCCGGCGCGCCACCGACCGAATTGGTCCGGTTCGGGTTGCTGATCTTCCAGAACCGGCCGGTCTCGCCGTTGGCCACAGCCGCCGCGTCGCGCTCGCGTGCCAGCACCCGCGTCGTCGTATCGAACACGTTGCCGTACGGATTGTCGCTGCCCCAGGGCCGCGGCACGAATTCATGCTCGGTGACGGTGTTGCCGCCCCCATCGAGATCCATGTGCAGGCGCACGTTGAAGAAATGCTGGTGGGTCGGCCCGCCGAGATTGTCGTCGACCATGCCGCCCCAGCGATATTTCTCGCCGGGCTTCACAGCCGCAGTCTGGATGATGCCGGTGAGCTTGGTCTCGAGCTGGATCGTGCCGTCCTGGTAGAGATACCAGTAGAATCCGTAATCGTAATTGCCGACGGTAGCGAAGAAACTGATCACCAGCCGCCGCGATCGCCTGACCTCGAACAGGCCGTTGCGGAATTCATAGTGCTTCCAGGCGATGCCGTAGTCCTCTTCATGCATGCAGATGGCGTTCGGCATCACATACGGCTTACCGGTGCTGTCCGCCGCGGGTACATCGAAATACCTGATGTTGCCGAGGCAGTCGCAGCCGAGCTCGAGCGCATTGGCCAGCATGCCGAGCCCGTATTCGCCGGCATCGAACGCGGACTTCCAGAAATGGTTAGCGGTCGGATCGGCATAGGGCACCACCATTTCGGTGACGCTGGCGCGATGGATCAGCGATCGCTTGCGCTCGCCGTCCTGGTAGGCCAGCTGGTGCAGCACCAGCCCCTCGCGCGGCGTGAACCCGACGCGGAAAACTCCATTTCTGCCAGTCGACCTTCCAGCCGTCGACTGAGAAACTCGCGCCTTCGGGCTGTTCGATGTTCAACGGCTTGATGTCGGTGCGCGGGTCCTTGACGTCGCTCGCGGCATAATTGCGCTTCTTGCGCGGGATCGGCACGACCGGATCCTCGTCGGTGAGGTCGATGACCTTGCCGCCGATCAGATCGACGACCGCGACCACGCCTTCGATCGGATGGGCGTAGCCGTTATCCTGCGGATGCTCGCGAAAATAGCTGACGGCGCGCACGATGCGCGCGCCGCGCTCGAACGGCTTGTCGAAGAAACCCGACGAGAACGGATCGACCTGAACCAGCTCGATATCCCGATCGGTCAGGCCGCGGCGATGCATCGCCGCGCGCCAGCTCGGATCGGCCTTGACCACCGCCTCGCACTTGAAGAATTCCTCCAGCATCACCGGCGGCTGGCCGTAGGGCGCCTCCCGGTTTGGCAATTTCTTGCGCGCGACGATCTCGCTCCGGCCGAGATCGACGATGTGCTCGACGGCTTCGCCATCGACGACATCGAGCGTCAGGACAAAGGCGCGGCGCTGCAACGCGGTCCCACCGGCCAACTCCTGCTTGGTCGGCTCTTCGAGCCTCACCATCGGGAAACGGCAGTTCTGCGGCGCCGCCATGGCACGGCGCACCAGTTCGCACGCCGCGGAAATCTCTTCGGCGCTCAGCGGATCGAGCGGATGGTGCGCGGCGCCCGTTGCCTGAACCTTAGCCTTGGCGGTGTCCAGCATTTCACCCTCCGAACGATCAAGGCGCCAGATGCCTGGCAATGGCCCGGAAGCCGGCGACCCAGCGATGGTCGAGCGGGATGTCCATCGCCTTTGGCTGCGTGGCGAGCTTGACGATCACGGTGTCCGTGGCCTCGTCGATGTAGAGCCACTGGCCGTGAATGCCGATCGCCGCGAGGTCGTTGCGCGTCGGATCGATGGTATACCACTTGCTGCGATAGCGCGCGCCCGGAAATATCTCGGCGAGATCGCCATCGGCCCACGCCTGCGGATCGCCATTGCTGTGGATGTCGTCGATCCACCAGCCCGGCACGACCTGCCGGCCCTGCACCACGCCGCGGCAGCGGATCATCTCGCCGAACCGCAGCAGGTCGCGCGCGGTGCACGACAACCCGCCCGCAAAACGCCCCATGCCGTGGCTATCGAGCGTCATGGAGCCGTCTTCCTCCGCGCCCATCGGTTGCCACAGGTACTCCGAGAGGATGCGCGCATAGGGCAGACCACAGGCGCGTTCATAGACCCAGCCCAGCACCTCGGTATTCGGGGACACATAATGAAACACCTTTCCGTGCGGCGCGCCGGACGGCCGAAGCGTGGCGAGATAGGTCCGTTGATCGGAGGTCTCCACGTGCGCGGGAGGCACGTCCCAGCCCGATGAATAACGATATCGCACGACGTCGCCGGCGGGATCCTCGTAGTCCTCCTCGAACCTGATCCCGACCGCCATGTCGAGCAGGTTGCGAACCGTGCAGGTGCCATAGACCGAGGCCTCGAGCTCGGGGATGTATTTGATCACCCTTGCCTCGGGATCGATCAGGCCGCGGGCGAACAGTATTCCGCCGAGCGTGCCCGCGACCGACTTGCTGATCGAGCAAACCAGATGCGGCGTCGTCGCCGTCATGCCGTCGCCGTACCATTCGTGGACCAGCACGCCCCGATGCATCACCAGCAGCGCGTCGGCGAAGGTGTCATGCAAGGTGGCTTGCAGGGTGGCTTGCAGGGTGGTCAGTCTTGCCGTCCGGCATCGAAAAGCCGATCCGGGCGAGATCGCGCGGCGCGCTCGCAATCGCCGTGGGTTGCGTAGAGCGGCGCACTTCCGCCGTCGGCAGAACTTCCCTCGTGTGGGTAAAGCCCCAGCGGATCGCGGGGAACGCGCGCCAATTGCCGCGGGTGACCTGCGCCTCCGCCGCCGCGGGGCTGCCGCGCATGATTTCGCTCGGTCGCATCTTCGGTCTCCGCTCGCCGTCCCACGATAGAGCCACAGACTGCGCCTCGAGGCGCTTGCGGCGTTATCGAGATACGGCAATAATTCGCGGCGACAGCTTGCAACCGGCACGCTTCCTGCTTGGCTGCATGCCTAGGAAAGTCGCTTTCAAGTCATGGACTTAAGCACAGTGCTCCGCCCTCCCTCGGCCGCGCGAACCGGCGCCGCCGTGCTGCACGCCTGCAGCACGGATGTGGACGAGCACTGCGAAAATCTCGGACATTGGCAGCTCAGTTACGACCAGATCAGCGCCGGCGCCTTCCACGGCAGTTTTACCCAGCTCTCGCTGCCGCGGATCGAGGTGTTTCGCGAGGTGACGAGCCAGCAGGTTCGCCAGCATGGCAGGCTCGGCGCCGGCAGTTTCGGCATCGGGCTGCCCTGGCGATCGCTCGGTGAGGTCAGTTTCAACGGATCGAGCGTCACCGGCTCCAGGGTGATCGCCTGCATCGACGCCGATGTCGACATCTGCACGCCGAAGGGATTCGAGCTTCGCGGCATCGTCATGAGCGTCGCGCTGATCGAGCAACTCTCGGCGATGCTGGACATCGAGCTGCCGCGCGCGGTCTGGCATCGGTTGTGCGTGATTGAGATGAAGGAGGCGACCGCGGCCCGGCTGCGCCATCTGCTAGCGACCGCGCATGACCGCCTCGCCGCGATGCCGGCGGCGTTCGACGATCCCGCAACGCGACAGGCGCTCGAGGATGCCCTGCTGGTCGAAACCATGGACATGCTGTCGAGCGCCCGCCCCTGCGACATCAACGGGAGCATCGCGGAGCGCAAGCGGACCGTCGAGCGGGCTTGCGAGATGATGCTCGCGCGCCACGACCGGCCGCTCTCGGTGCTCGACATCTGCAAGGCGGTCGGCGCCAGCCCCCGCAAGCTGGGCTACTGCTTTCAGGAAGTGCTCGGCACCAGCCCGATGCACTACTGGCGCGCCACGCGGCTCAACCGCGTGCGCCGCGAGCTCAGGCGATGCGGCGACCCGCGCATCGGCGTCTACGACATCGCGGTCAAGCACGGGTTCTGGCACTTCAGCCAGTTCTCGCTCGACTACAAGCGGCACTTCTGCGAATTGCCGTCGGCAACCCTGCAGCGCGCCAGAGCCCGAACCGCTTAGCGCCTCAGCTTGCCGCCTTTGCCGGCCGCCACAGCCGGGCCACGCCGGCAAACGCCTTCTCGATCAGCGGCCAAAACAACAGCGCGAACGCCAGCGTCGTGATCGAGCCCACCAGGCCGTTCGACCAGAACACCGCCAGGTCGCCGCCAGAGCCGATCATCGACAGCCGGAACGCGTCTTCGGCGCGGCTGCCCAGCACCAGCGCCAGCGTGAATGGCGCCAAGGGAATGCCGATCTTCTTGAAGACATAGCCGACCACGCCAAAGCCCAGCATCAGCCAGATATCGAACATCGCGTTCTGGATCGCGTAGGCGCCGATCGCGCAGGACACCACGATCATCGGCGCGACCGCCGCGAACGGCACCCGCAGGATCGAGGCGAAGATCGGCACCGTGGTCAGCACCAGCACGAGGCCTACGATATTGCCGAGATACATCGAGGCGATCAGGCCCCAGACGAAATCCTTGTGCTCGACGAACAACAGCGGGCCGGGATTGAGCCCCCACACCATCAGACCACCGAGCAGGATCGCCGCGGTGCCGGAGCCGGGAATGCCGAGCGCCAGCATCGGCAGCAGCGCCGCGGTGCCCGAGGCATGGGCCGCCGTCTCGGGCGCGAACACGCCCTCGATACGGCCCTTGCCGAAACTTTCGGGGTCCTTGGAAAACCGCTTTGCCAGATTGTAGCCCATGAAGGAGGCGGCGATCGCGCCGCCGGGGGTGATGCCGAGCCAGCAGCCGATGAACGACGAACGCAGCAGCGTTACCCAGTATTTCGGCAGGTCCTTCCATACGTTCAGCACCACGCGCAGGCTGATCGAGGCGGCATGCCCGCGCAGCGCCAGCCGCTCTTCCATCGTCAGCAATATCTCGCTGATCCCGAACAGGCCGATCACCGCGACCAGAAAGTTGATGCCGCGCAACAGTTCGCTGGAGCCGAAGGTCATGCGCAACTGGCCGGACACGGTATCCATGCCGACGCCGGCCAATAGCAGGCCGAGCGCCATCGAGATCAGCGTCTTGTGCTTGGATTCGCGACCGAGGCCGACAAAGGAGCAGAAGGTCAGAAGATAGACCGAGAAAAATTCCGGCGGCCCGAATTTCAGCGCGAATGACGATATCAGCGGCGCCAGAAAAGTGATCAGCAGCACCGCCACCAGCGAGCCGATGAACGACGACGTGAACGCCGCGGTCAGGGCCTCGGCCGCCCTGCCCTGCTGCGCCATCGGATAGCCGTCGAACGTGGTCGCGACCGACCAGGCCTCGCCCGGGATGTTGAACAGGATCGAGGTGATGGCGCCGCCGAACAGCGCGCCCCAATAGATGCTCGACAGCATGACGATGGCCGAGGTCGGATCCATCGTGAATGTCAGCGGCAGCAGGATCGCCACGCCATTGGGGCCGCCGAGCCCCGGCAGCACGCCGACAAAGATGCCGAGCACGAGGCCGACCATCATCAGCGCGAGGATCTTCCACGTCATCAGAACGGCAAAACCGTGCAGCAGTAACCCGAAGGCTTCCATGAAGGACTTATCCTGTTCCAGGAATCACGCGTGGATCTTGCGTCAGTAGCCGAACGCCGCCTCGAGCGGTCCCTTCGGCATGATGACGTCAAACGCGATGTCGAATGTCACGAACATCAGCGCGGTGAAAATGAAGGCGGTGAGCAGCGATTTCCACAGCGCGATCTTGCCGATCAGCCGCATGAAACCCGCGATCAGCAGGAAGCTCGCGACATACATTCCGAGGAACTGGGTGGCGAGACAAAACAGCAGCGTCGGAACGAACACCGCCATCACCCGCCAAAGCTGCGCGCGGGTCACGAAAGTCTCGGCGGCTTGCTTGTCCGTCAAAAGTACCGTGACGAGGCCATAGAGACTGGCGGCGCCGAGGATCACCGACAGATAAAACGGAAAATAACCCGCCTGCGGTCCGGTCGAATCCCAACCGATGCCGGTACGCCAATTGTCGTAGCCAAGCAGCAGCGCCAGCCCGATCAGCAGCACGCAAGTCACCGCCTCGACCATCCGGGTGTCGGTCACGGCCGGCGAGTTCGGCTCCGGCGCGGTCGGATCGTCGACGACGATTTCAAATTCCGTATTGGACATCGTGTAAGGTTTTCCGGCTGGCGGCGACACGGCGTGGCGGTCTAACTTATCGAACGATAATTGGCTTGGCCAAGGGGATACAGCGCCGACATTGCCGACGTCAACTAATCTGCAATTGCAGAGTTTTAGCGGCCGACAACTCGATCTGGAAATGCCCGGCCAAGTGCATCGCGGTCGGCCTTCAGCACGCCGCGCTCGGTGATCAAGCCCGTCACCAAGCGTGACGGGGTCACGTCAAAACCGTAATTGGCGATCGGCGAGCCCTCCGGCACCACGCGCACCGTCTCGATCCGGCCATCGATGGTGCGGCCGGTCATGGTCGCCACCTCGTCGGCGGCGCGCTGCTCGATCGGAATCTGACTCAGGCCATCATCGATACTAAAGTCGATGGTCGGCGACGGCAGCGCGACATAGAACGGCAGGCGGTTGTCGTGCGCCGCGAGCGCCTTCAGATAGGTGCCGATCTTGTTGCAGACATCGCCATTGGCGGTGACCCGGTCGGTGCCGACGATGGCAAGATCGACCATGCCGTGCTGCATCAAATGGCCGCCGGTGTTGTCCGCGATCACCGTATGCGGGACGCCGTGATGGCCGAGCTCCCAGGCGGTCAGCGAAGCGCCCTGATTGCGCGGCCGGGTCTCGTCGACCCAGACATGAACCGGGAGGCCTTGATCATGGGCGAGGTAGATCGGCGCCGTCGCCGTGCCCCAATCGACCGTCGCCAGCCAGCCGGCGTTGCAATGGGTCAGGACGTTGACGCGGCTCACCCGGCTTCTTCTTCGCGCTCGCTTGCTCGATCAGCGCCAGGCCGTGCCGGCCGATTTGCCGATTGATGGCCACGTCCTCCTCGGCGATCTCGCCGGCGCGGGCATAGGCCGCCGCCGCGCGCGCCGACGGCGGCAACGGCCGCAGCGCCTGCTGCATCTCGTCGAGCGCCCATTTCAGATTGATCGCGGTCGGTCGGGTCGCGATCAGCGTGCCGATAGGCCTGATCGAGCGCCGCATCGGAGCCATCGGCCCGCATCGCGAGGCTACGCCATAAGCGGCGGTGGCGCCGATCAGCGGCGCGCCGCGCACCAGCATGCGCGCGGATGGCGTCGGCCGCGGCATCGACAGCTGGCGATCCGCGCCAGCACAAATTCATGCGGCAACCGCCGCTGGTCGATCGCGCCGACCGACCAGCCATCCGGCTCCAGCCAGATGCTGCGAAAATGCCGGCCGTCGCACTTTCATCGTCCGCAACACCCGTCCCGCCACCGCGTCGAGCTTCTGCAACAGCGCGGGATCGCGCGCTTCCGGCGCGGTGATCAACGCCGTGTCGAGCGCGCGGTCCGAACCGATCGGGCATGGCTCGTGCTCGCGCGGAAAAATCGGCGCCAAGCCGCGCACCAACGCCTTCGCCTGCTCGGCGTTCGAGTTCAACACGCGGATGATGTCCTGCACCGTGACCGCGTCATGATCGGGATGCCAGCAATCGAAATCGGTGACCATCGCCACGCTGGCATAGCAAATCTCCGCCTCGCGCGCGAGTTTTGCCTCGGGCATGTTGGTCATGCCGATCACCGAATAGCCCTGCGCCTTGTAGGTCAGGCTCTCGGCAAGGCTGGAAAATTGCGGACCTTCGATCAGACGTACGTGCCGCCGCGCGCCGCCGCGATGCCTTCGGCCGCGGCCGCCGCCGCCAGATGCATGCGTCAGTCGCGGCGATACCGGATGCGCCATCGAGACATGCGCGACGCAGCCTTTGCCGAAAAACGAACTCTCGCGCCGGTAGGTGCGATCGACGAACTGGTCGACCAGCACGAAACGTCCCGGGCGGCAGGTCTTCCTGGAACGAGCCACAGGCCGACAGCGAAATCAAGGTCGGTGACGCCGGCCCGCTTCAGCACATCGATATTGGCGCGGTAGTTGATGTCGGACGGCGACAAGCACGTGCCCGGCGCCGTGGCGGGGCATAAACACGATCGGCAGCCCATGGAGGGTGCCATGGCGTAGCGGCGCCGACGGCTCGCCCCAGGGGCTCTGCAGTCGCCTCGTCGCGGACATTTTCCAGCCCCGGCAAGTCGTAAATGCCGGAGCCGCCGATAATGCCAAGCACTGCCTTTGCCATTGCTCTCACAGTCCATCTCAAGGGGGTAAAATGGCCGATACGGCCGTTCCCAAGGCGCCCGAAATGTTCGACTATATCGCGGCGCAATAATCAACCATTGTCTCCAGGGAAGCTCGATGTCATCACCGGGAGCAGCGAAAAGCGCCAGTCCATCATCGATGCCTGCCTGCGCATGAACCAGCTCGGCATCAATCAAGGCACCTCGGGCAATATCAGCCTGCGCCATGAGGCGGGGATGCTGATCACGCCGACCAGCGTGCCCTATGAAGCGATGCGGCCGGAGCAGATCGTCTATATGGGCCTCGACGGTTCGTTCGATCCAGCCCAGCGGCCGTCGAGCGAATGGCGCTTTCACCGCGACATCCTGAAAGCCCGGCCCGACGTCGACGCGGTGGTTCATGCCCATCCGCCCTATGCGACGATACTTGCGATCATGGGCCTGGAAATTCCGCCGGTTCATTACATGATCGCCTGCGCCGGCGGCGATACGATCCGTTGCGCGCCCTATGCGACCTACGGCACCCAGGAGCTGTCGGAACATGCGGTCAAGGCGCTCGAGGGCCGCTCGGCCTGCCTGCTGGCGCATCACGGCATGATCGCGATCGGACCGTCGCTTGCGAAGGCGATGTGGCTCGCGGTCGAGGTCGAGGCGCTGGCGCGGCAGTATCATGGCTGCCTGCAAATCGGCACGCCGCCGCTATTGTCGAAGGCCGAGATCGACAACGTACTGGGCCGCATCGCCGGCTACGGACCGGCCTCGGAATAAATACGGCATTTTTCCCTTCACCGTGTACCCACTCTAGAGCGTTTTCGAGCGAAGTGGATACCGGTTCGCGTGAAGAGAAAGCATCAAAACGAAGAATCTAGACCTCCGGTTCTGATTCTATCAGAAAACCGAAAAGGCTCTAGTCAACGCCACGGTAAGCGGCGACGTAGGTTTTATCGGCGATCAGCCGGCCGACGTCTTTCGGCCGCGCAATTCGGGCGAGCCCGCTATCGAATATGTTTGCAGCGACCCTCTCGGCGACGTGCAGCGAAGCCGTCAAGATCCTGCTTTGCGGCGGATAGATCAGACCGACCTGCAGGCTATCTTCGCCGACTTGCTCGGCGACGGCCTTGGCGGCGACAATGAACATATCATCCGTGACCCGGCTGGCTTCGGTCGCATAAACCGCCATTCCCATCGCCGGGAATATGTAGACGTTGTTGCCCTGACCGGGCACGAAGTGCTTGCCATTGACCGTGAGCGGCGGGAACGGACTGCCGCTGGCAAAGATCGCGCGGCCGTTCGACCAGGTATAAGCCTCCTCCGCGGTGCACTCCGACCGCGACGTTGGATTCGAATAGGGGAAGATGATCGGCCGCTCGTTGACCTCGGAAATGGCCTCGATGACCTGCTGATTGAACAGTTTCGGCACCGTACTGACGCCGATGATTCCGGTCGGCTTCAGGGCCCTGATCGCGTCGGCAAAGTTGGTGACCGCGGCGTGCTCGATCGCGAAAGCCTGCTGAAATGCCAGCAGCTTTCGCGATGTCGTCAACAACCCGTCGACGTCGAACAGGTTGTTGCGGCCTCTTGCTTGTTGCAGCGTCAGGCCTTCCATCACCATCGCTTGCGAGATCAGCTCGGCGATTCCGGTCGCGGCCGAACCGGCGCCGAGAAACAGAAATCGTTGCTCGGAAAGCTTCTGACCGCTGATCCGCAGCGCACCGTAAATGCCGGCGAGCGCCACCGCCGCGGTACCCTGAATATCGTCATTGTAGGTACAGGTCCGGTCGCGGTACCGCGCGAGGATCGGGACCGCATTGATATTGGCAAAATCCTCCCATTGAATGCAGCACTTCGGGTAGAGCTCCTCCACGGCCTGCACGAACTCATCGACAAAGCCGTCATAGGCCTCGCCCCGCACGCGCGATTGCCGGAGACCGAGATAAAGCGGGTCCTCGAGCAGCGATGCATTGTTGGTGCCGACGTCGAGCACAACAGGCAAACAGAGCTCCGGGGGAACGCCCGCGCAGGCGGTGTAGAGCGCGAGCTTGCCGATCGGAATACCCATGCCGCCGACCCCGAGATCGCCGAGGCCGAGAATCCGCTCGCCGTCGGTCACGACGATGAACCGCACGTCCTTCTGCGGCCAGTTCAGCAGCAATTGCCTGACCCGGCCTTTGGCCGAAATCGGCAGATAAAGGCCACGGGCGTTATGGAAGATGTGGTCGAATTTCTGGCACGCCTCGCCGACGGTTGGCGTGTAGACAATCGGCATGAAGGCTGCGGGGTTGGACATCAGCACCGCGTAATAGAGGGTCTCGTTGCGCGCCTGCAGGTCCGACAACGCCAGATATTTCTGCAAGTCGCTGTCGAGCGCGGCGAGTTGCGCATGGATCCGGGCCACCTGACGCTCCAGCGTCGTGGGCACCGGCGGCAGCAGGCCTTCAAGTCCAAGATTGCGTCGCTCAATGTCGGAGAAGGCCGTTCCCTGGTTGGTGCGGGGATTGCGCAACAAGGCATAGCCCCTGACGGGATCCGAAGCCATCAACCGCTCCTGTTCGTTATCCGCTGTCCCATCGCAAGCCGCGACAGGCCATGCTTGATCAGCGGTGCGAATTTACTGGTGCAGGATCAGGTTTGTCCCATCGTCGGATGGTATTAATGCCATGGTTAAATGGTGTTAGAGCGTTTTCGAGCGAAGCATGCCCTCGGACTTGATCCGTGGGTGGATACCGGTTCGCGTGAAGAAAACGCGTCGAAACAAGAATCTAGACCTTCGGTTCTGATTTATCAGAACCGAAAAGGCTCTAGCCGATGATGCCAACGCCGGTGGCTCTGCTCGGCCGCCGCTCGGCGGTTCGAAACGGCCGTCCGGATCTGTCCTACTTCGCGACAAATCCCGCTTGCGTCATCAGCTGCGTGTTGAGCGCGTCGTCTTCCTCGAGGAATTGCAGCATGTCCTTGCCGGTGAGGAAGATCGGCTTGAGCGCCTGCTTTTCCATGTAGTCCTTGTACTCGGGCGTCTGCGTCACCTTCTGGAACAGGTTGACATAGAACGCCTGCTGTTCCGGCGTCACCTTGCCGGGCAGGAACATGGCGCGCAGCATCAGGTACTGGACGTCGAGGCCCTGCTCCTTGCAGGTCGGGATGTCGTTCCACGACATCGTCTCGGTCACCTTGGCCTTGTAGGAAATCCGCTCCTTGTCGAACACGCAGAGCGGGCGAACCTGGCCGGCGCGCCAGACCTCGAGATTTTCGGAGGGATTGTTGACGTTGGAATCGATGTGATTGCCGACCAGTTGCGTCGCCGCCTCGCCGCCGGACTTGTAGGGCAGATAGGAGAACTTGGCGCCGGTCTTCTGTTCGACGAACACGGTCAGCACGTGGTCCTCGCGCTTCGAGCCGGTGCCGCCCATCTTGAACGGCGAAGGCGCGCTCTTCGCCGCCTCGATGAATTCCTTCACCGTTTTCGGCCCCTCGGCATTGTCCCACAACACGAATTGATCGAGCGCGACCACCGACACCGGCGTCAGTTCATGCCAGTTGAACGGAATTTTTGCCGATAGCGGCAGCATGTAGATCAGCGAATAGGCGATCAGCACCTTGTTGGGATCGCCTTCGCTGGACTTCATGTAGACCAGCGCTTCGGCGCCGGATGCGCCGCCCTTCAGCGACACCACCATCGGCTGCTTCATCAGGTTGTTTTTCTGGATCGCCGCCTGCATCATGCGCGCCATCTGGTCGGATGCGCCGCCGGCGCCCGCCGCGACCACGATTTCAACCGGCTTGGTCGGCTCCCAGCCGGCAATCGCCGGCGCAGCTGCCAGCATCACCGCCAGCGCGGTGGCGGCCTTGACGAGATTTTGCACTTTTTTCTTCCCTGTCGTCTTCGTTCCGGCGGGACCGGACACGGCTTCTCTTTGGCGCATTGTGTTCGCTAACGGGCACAACTTCAAGCAAGCCGCGACCCGACCGGTTATGACTTTCGCATGAGGAACCGGCGCGCGAAGGCCTATTTGCCCTTGAAGACCGGCGCGCGCTTGTTGAGGAAGGCGTCCATGCCCTCGCGAAAGTCCTCGCTCATGTAGGCGCGGAGAATGAGATCCTCGCCCTCGTCGCGGGACAGCGTGCGCCGGATACGGCGCACCGCCTCCTTGGTGACTTCGAGCGTGATCGGCGCATGACCGGCGACCAGTTTTGCGGTTTCATCGGCGCGCTGCTGCAGGGTCGCGACGTCGGGCACCACTTCGTTGAGCAGGCCGAGCGCCAGCGCCTCGGGGGCCTCGACCAGGCGTGCCTTGAAAATCAGGTCCTTGGTCCGGGCCGGGCCGATCAGCGAGACCAGGCGGCTGATGTTGGACATCGACAGGCAATTGCCGAGCGTGCGGGCAATCGGAAAGCCGATCCGGGTCGCCGCGGTGCCGATCCGGATGTCGCAGCAGGCCGCGATGCCGGCGCCGCCGCCGGTGCAGGCGCCCGCGATGGCGGCAATGGTCGGCACCCGGCAGGTTTCCAGCGCGCCGAGCACGCGATCGATCCGCGCCTCGTATTCGAGCGCGTCCTGCGCGGATTTGAAGGCGCGGAACTGCGAGATGTCGGTTCCCGATGCGAACGCCTTGTCGCCGGTGCCGGTCAGGATCATGGCCTTGATCGAGCGGTCGGCATTGGCGGCTTCGCAGATCTCCGCCATCCGCTCGTACATCGCAAAGGTCAATGCGTTGCGCGCCTGCGGGCGATTGAACGTGATCCGGGCGATTCCGTCTTCGACCGAATACAACAGATCTTCAGTGGCTTGGATCGGGGCGTTCATGGCGCGCTCTTTCTGTTCTTCTCGGAAAGGTCGAATTTAATTTCAGGCGACGGCAGCTTTGGGCATCGACACCACATCGCGGCCCTTGAGGATTTCCATCGCGGCCAGCACGCCGCCGCTGCGATGCGGCACCTTGGCGAGATCGAGACCCATCTCGACGCCCGACAACGTCCCCATCAGCATCAAATCGTTGAAGTGGCCGATATGGCCGATACGGAACGCCTTGCCCTTGATCTTGCCGAGACCTGTCCCGAGCGACATATCAAAATTTTCCAGAACCACTTTGCGGAACGCATCGGCGTCATGCCCGTCCGGCACCATGACCGCGGTCAGCGCCGGCGAATAGCCATGCGGGTCGAGGCAGACCAGGTCGAGGCCCCATGTTTTCACCGCCGCGCGGGTCGCAGCACCATGACGGATATGCCGGGCGAACACGTTGTCGAGCCCCTCCTCCTCCAGCATCGCGATGGCTTCCTTCAGCGCGAACAGCAGATTCGTCGCCGGCGTATAGGGGAAGGTGCCGAGCTTGTTGATCTCGATATGGTCGGACCAGTCCCAATAGGACCGCATCCCGGTGTTGGCTTTGGAGGCCGCCAGCGCCTTTTCCGAGACCGCGTTAAAACTCAGGCCCGGCGGCAGCATCATGCCCTTTTGCGATCCGCCGACCGAGATATCGATGCCCCAGCCGTCGTGCTCATATTCGAGCGAGGCGAGACCCGAGATGGTATCGACCATCAGCAGCGCCGGGTGCCTGGTACGGTCGAGCGCCTTGCGGACTTCGAGCGGATGGGTGACGCAGCTGGTCGAGGTCTCGTTGTGGACCACGCACACGGCCTTGATCTTGTGCTGCTTGTCGGCGGCCAGTCTGGCCTCGATCTGCGCCACGTCGGCGCCGCGCCGCCAGTCGGTCGGCAGGAACTCGACCTCGAGCTTGAATTTCTCGGCGATGCCGCGCCACAGCACGGCGAACTGGCCGGTCTCGGACATCAGCACCTTGTCGCCCGGCGACAGCGTATTGACGATCGCGGCTTCCCAGGCGCCGGTGCCCGACGCGGGATAGATGATCACCGGCTGCTGGGTGCGGAAAATCCGCTTGATGCCCGCCAGCACGGCATGGCCGAGTTCGGCGAATTCGGGACCCCGATGATCCAGGGTCGGCATGTCCATGGCCCGCAGCACCCGGTCGGGCACGTTGGTTGGGCCTGGAATCTGGAGAAAATGCCGTCCTGTGTGCAGGGCCATCTGGCGTCGTCCTTCCCGGGGAATCTTTGGCTTCGATCTTGGCTTCGCGAGCCGCTCGCATATCACTATTCCGGCGGCTTGTCCCCCGCCCGGCGGGGGCCGTCAATGCATAAGTAGGGTGGCTTTTGGCCTGCCAAACCGTCCCCCGGGGCGTCCCGGCGCGAGGCCCGTAACAGCCGGCAGGTATGATGGCCGAAGGCGTCCGCTTCAGCATAAGCCGTCATCACCCGCGAAAGCGGGTAATTCAGTATTCCAGAGCGTTCGTGTTCATCATCGGCGCTCTGGAATACTGGATCGCCGGTCAAACCGGGCGATGACGACAGAGTATATGTCCTCGTTCTCGCGACGCGCTGCGCCCGAGGTAATGTGGCCGTCGTCCCGGCCTTGAGCCGGGACCTATAAGTCCTCGCGGCGTTGTCGAAGCGCAAGACAAAGTCACAGGCGCTGTGCGAGTCCCGGCTCGGGGGCCGGGACGATGATGAGATATGTGTTTCCCGACAAAGCGAGGGCTAAGAAGCAGCGGGCCACGCTCGGAAGTCGCGGACGGTGAGGCTATATTTCGGTACGCGGCGGGTCCGACCCTCCAGGCTTATCGTTTTCGCCCGTTCCGAATATTGATTTCGGTATTAAAACACACCGGCTCCCTGTAACCGCGCGAGACCGTGACGAGGCCCGGATCGGCGTCCTTCAGCGCCTGGAACACCGGTTCGGTCGCGCGCCAGAGCGGCATGTGGCCCTGCAGCGCGCCGTCGTGATGGGCCGGCATGAAGACGTCGGGCTTGTAGAGCCGGACATGCTCCAGCGCCTGCTGCTCGGTCGGAACGTTCAGGATATCGGCCGACAGCCCGACCAGCGCGAGATCGACGCCGCCGAGTTTTTCCATCGCGGCCTTCTCGTAGTCAGTGACGTGGCCGCCGCTGTCGCGGTACATGATCCGAAAACCGTCATCGAGCGTGATCAGATAGGCGATGGTGCCCTCGGTGACGACGCGCGGGTCGAAGGTGCCGCGCGCCGCGATCGCCTTTTCCTCGGCCTCCGCGTCGGCATCGGGTTTTGCCAACAGCGAATGGTAGGCGCCCTCAAGCACCTGGGTGACGTGCTTGTCGGGCTGCCCATGCAGCGCCAGGATCGGCTGCACCGTAAAGCCGTCGAATTGCAGCAATTCGCCGCCCTTGCCGGTCACGGTTTTGATCTGCGACGGCGGCACCTGCTCGGATTTCAGGACGTCGGTGGTGAGGGCCGCGCCGACCAGCGGGGCGCCGGTCCGGATGCCGACGGAAGCCGCATCCGACATGTGATCGTAATGGCCGTGCCCGATGATGATCGCGTCGGCTTTCCCGACGTCGGCAGCGGTAAATCCCAGCGGCGGATAATCCCGCCCCCGATCGAAATAGGCATCGAGCAGGATGATCTTGCCATGATAGGCCAGCTCGAAATTGGAAAATCCGGTCCAGCGCACGGCGAGCGTATGCGGGTTTTGCGGCGCCGGGCCGCCGGTCGATGTCAGGCGGTCGCTGAAGCAGGCGGGATCGCGCGGCTGCGCCGTGAACGAGGCGGCGGCGAACGCATCGCCCTGGCCGGCGCGCGGATCGGCAAACGGCTCGGCGCAGGCGGCGCCTATCGAAAAAGATGCCAGGGCGATCAAAACCGCTTTCGAAACGTTGAGCATGGTTGTCTCCGGGATTGACGGCGTGTGAACCCGTTCCCCTTATCCCGCAGCGACGGGGCGGCCGCCCGACAGAACGACGCCGTCTTCCTCGAACGGCTTCTCCGGATGCATCAGAAACGCGGAGAACCCGCCCAGCAACAGCAATCCCA
This sequence comes from uncultured Alphaproteobacteria bacterium, assembly GCA_963699465.1. GTDB lineage: Bacteria > Pseudomonadota > Alphaproteobacteria > Rhizobiales > Xanthobacteraceae > Bradyrhizobium. Next base: position 19,944 of record CAVOTZ010000035.1, on the reverse strand, counting down.
TCGACATCAGGAACGGCAAATACCAGTTGCCGGTCACGTCAATCACGTAACCCGCCACCAGAGGCGAAACAATCGCCGCCAGTGCCGAGCCGGTGTTCATCAGGCCCGCGGCCGTGCCCGAATATTTCGGCGCAATATCCATCGGCACCGACCACATCGGTCCGATCACCAGTTCGGCGAAGAAAAATCCCGCCGACAAACACAGCGCGACGACGGTGATGTCATGAATGAACAGGATCGGAAGCAGCGACAGCAACGCGCCGGCGAAGCCTGTGACCGTGACGCTCAGCCGCGCGAAGCGGACGTCACCGGTCCTCTTGAGAATCCGATCGGACAGAACGCCGCCCAGGCTGTCGCCGAGCACGCCCGCAAAGAACACGCCCGATGCGAACAACGCCGAATTCCTGATATCCAGGCTGTAGTTGTTCTTGAAGAACAGCGGCAGCCAATTCAGATACAGCCAAAGGCTCCAGCCATAGCAGAAATAGGTCAGCGTGACCGGCCACATCCGGCGCAACAGCGGCCCCCACGGCACCTGAGGCCGGGTCGCGGCGGGGCGCGGCGGCAGCGACGCCAGTTCTTCCTCGGTGATCCCGCGATGATCCCTCGGCTCATTGCGGAAATACAGCGCCCAGACCACGCCCCATGCCAGGCTGACCAAACCCAGCGCGATGAATGAGCCGCGCCAGGTCAGCCACGCCATCAATGCCGCGATCAATGGCGGGGTGATGGCATTTCCCAATCGGGCGAAGGAATGCGTCAGCCCCTGGGCAAAGCCTCTTTTGTTGGCGGGGGTCCAGTATTGCATGGCGCGGGTCGCGGTCGGGAAGGTCGCGCCTTCGCCGAAGCCGAGCGCGACGCGCGCGATGAACAATGTCAGCAGGCTGTTGACAAAGCCGGTCATGATGGTGGAGGCGGCCCAGATCATGCCGCACCAGAACAAGGTCTTGCGCGGCCCGAAGCGGTCGCCGACCCAGCCGCCGATCACCTGAAACAGCAGATAGGGATAGGCAAAAGCCGAGAACACCAGGCCGAGTTGCGTATTGCTCAGGCCGAGCTCTTTTTGAATTTCGCTGGCCGCCGTGCTGATGTTGACCCGGTCGATATAGGTGATGAAGTACATGACGCAGAGCATCGCCAGCACGACATGGGTGGCCTTGAACCGAAGCCGCATGTTCTCCCTCCCGAATTCGCTTTTGCTTTTCGATTTATCGATTGGCGTGCATGGCGAGATCGACCCAGCCGGGGTAATCGGCTTGATCGTTTCCGATCCGGCTAGGGCTTGACGATCTTCAGATGCGACGGCGAATTCGAATCCGTCGGCTCTTCCAGCGACTTCATCGCGGCATCGACGCCGCCGGCCCGGTGCGGCACGCCCGCGGCCGCAAGTCCCATCTCCACGCCGGACAGAGCGCCCATCAGGGTCAGCGCGTTGCATTCGCCGAGATGGCCGATGCGAAACACTTTTCCCGCCAGCTTGCTCAGGCCGGAGCCGAGCGACATGTTGTAATTGTCGAGCACGACCTTGCGGAACTTGTCGGCGTCGTGCCCGGGCGGCATCAGCACGGCGGTCAGCACCGGCGAATATTCCGCCGGGTTCTGGCACAGCACTTCAAGGCCCCAATGGGCGACGGCGGCGCGGGTCGCCGCGGCAAGGCGCTTGTGGCGGGTGAACACCGCCTCCAGCCCCTCCTCCAGCAGCATCGCGATGGCCTCGCGCAGGCCGTACAACAGGTTGGTGGCAGGCGTGTAGGGGAAGAAGCCGTTGGCGTTGGGCTTTAACATCTCCTCCCAATCCCAATACGAGCGCGGCATTTTATTGGTTTTGGATGCCGCGCGGGCTTTCTCCGAGATCGCATTAAAACCGAGTCCGGGCGGCAGCATAAAACCCTTTTGCGAACAGCAGACGGTGACGTCGACCTTCCATTCGTCGTGGCGGAAATCGACCGAGCCGAGCGAGGAGATCGTATCGACCAGCAGCAGCGCGGGATGCCCGACGCGGTCCATCGCGGCGCGGATGTCGCCGACCCGGCTGGTGACGCCGGTGGAGGTCTCGTTGTGCACCACCATCACCGCCTTGATGGCGTGGGCGGAATCCGCCTTCAGCCTGGCCTCGACCGCGGCGGGGTCGGCGCCGTGGCGCCAGTCGCCCGGCATGAAATCGACCTCGATGCCCCAGCGCGCCGCCATCTGCCGCCACAGCGTGGCGAAGTGACCGGTCTCGACCATCAGTACCCGGTCGCCGGGCGACAGCGTGTTGACGATGGTCGCTTCCCAGGCGCCGGTGCCCGACGAGGGAAAAATGATCACCGGGCCGGAGGTCTGGAAAATCTTCTGGCAACCCGCCAGCACAGTTTTGCCGAGCGCGGCGAATTCGGCGCTGCGGTGGTCGATGACGGGCATGTCCATGGCGCGAAGCACGCGATCCGGCACCGGGCTCGGGCCCGGGATCTGCAGAAAATGGCGCCCCTGATGTTCGGTCATGACTACCTCATCCGATCCTGGTTTGGGTTAGTTTTGCATTCAAAACCGTCCACATCAACCTAATAATTGTTCACAATTCCTGTCGACGTTTCCGTCCAAAATGTCTATGTTGCCGCCATGAAATCCATGATTCCCAATGACATGGCCTCAACGGCCCTGGGCGCCGGCGCGGGGCCGCCCCGGGAAGATCAGTCGCTGCACGACGAGATCCTGACCCGGCTACGCGACCACATCGTCGAGGGCAACCTGCCCGACGGCAGCCGGGTTCCCGAGCGCCAGCTCTGCGAGATGCTGGGCATCTCGCGCACGCCGCTGCGCGAGGCCTTAAAAGTGCTGGCGGCGGAGGGGCTGGTCGAGCTGTTGCCCAACCGCGGCGCCCGGGTTCGGCAATTGAGCGAGCAGGATCTCGCCGAACTGTTCGACATCATGGGCGGGCTCGAGGGCCTCGCCGGACGGCTCGCCTGCGAAAACATCAGCGATGCCGAGATCGCCGAGATCGAACGGCTGCACTACGAGATGTACGGCTTCTATCTGCACCGCGACATGCACGGCTATTTTCGCGTCAACCAACTGATCCACCAGAAGATCGTCGAAGCCTCGCGCAATGCGGCGCTGCTCGCCACCTACGCCAATTTTGCAGGACGAATCCGACGGGTGCGCTACTCCGCCAATTTCGCCCGCAAGCGGGAACGTTGGGGCGAAGCCATGCGCGAGCACGAAACCATCCTGGATGCGCTGCGCCGCCGCGCCGGCAGCGAACTCAGCGACATCCTGTTCGTCCATCTGCGCAACAAGCGGACCGCCGCCGTCGAGCACGTGAAGGCTAACCAGCCGATCGCACCCGAGCCGGCCTGAAAGTCAGGTCCGGAGCCAAACTCCTATTTTGCATTCAAAACGTCGGAAATACACCAGAGCATGCGGCACGCGTTCCCACGGGATTTCGATGGCACTTGAGGATCAGCTCAGGCGCGAGATGACGGGCGAGGTGTTGTTCGATCGCTTCAACCGCGGCCGCTATGCCACCGACGCCTCGTTCTACCAGATCATGCCGGCGGGCGTGATCGTTCCTAAGACCGTTGACGAAGCGTTGCGGGCACTCGCCATCTGCCGTGACCACAGCCGGATCGTGACCGCGCGCGGCGGCGGCACCTCGCAATGCGGCCAGACCGTCAACGATGGCATCGTCATCGACTTCTCGAAACATCTGAACCGCATCGTTTCGCTCGATGTCGACAATCGTAGCTGCGTTGTTGAGCCGGGGATCGTGCTCGACGACCTCAACCGCCAGCTCAAGCAACACGGCCTGTGGTTTCCGGTCGACGTTTCCACCGCCTCGCGCGCCACCATCGGCGGCATGGCCGGCAATAATTCCTGCGGCGGGCGCTCGCTGCGCTACGGCACCATGCGCGACAACACGCTGTCGATGGATGCGGCATTGGCCGACGGCAATGTCTTGCATTTCGGCGAGGTGCCGCGCGATCTCGCTAACCTCGATTTGAACGACAAAGGACGAGAACTGTTTCGCGACATGCTGGCGCTCGGCGAACGCGAGGCGGCGGAGATTGCCGAAAGATTTCCAAAAGTGCAGCGCCGCGTCGGCGGCTATAATCTCGATGCGCTGGTGCCGCGCAACGCCGCCAACAACATGGCGCATCTATTGGTCGGCTCCGAAGGCACCCTCGCCTTCACGACCCAGGTCGAACTAAAACTGTGGCCGGTGATCCGCAACAAGGTCCTGGGCGTCTGTCACTTCGGCAGTTTTTACGAGGCGATGGATGCGGCCCAGCATCTTGTAAAACTGCGGCCGATCGCGGTGGAACTGGTCGACCGCACCATGCTGGCGCTCGGCCGCGAGATCGCGATGTTCCAGCCGATCATCGGCACCGCGGTGCGCGGCGATCCCGACGCGGTGCTGATCGTCGAATTCGCCGACGAAGACCATGCCGAAAATCTGCGCCGCTTAAAGCAGCTCGGCGAGCTGATGGCCGATCTCGGCTTTGGCTGGGACAGGCCACAGCGCAAATGGGGCGGCGTGGTCGAGATCACCGAGCCCGCGCTGCAGACCGGCATCGCCGAGTTTCGCGCCGCCGGCCTCAACGTCATGATGTCGATGAAGCAGGAGGGCAAGCCGGTCTCGTTCGTCGAGGACTGCGCCGTGCCGCTGCCGCATCTGGCCGATTACACCGAGCGGCTCAACGCCATCTTCGCCAAACACGGCACCCGCGGCACGATGTACGCGCACGCGTCCGAAGGCTGCCTGCATGTCCGCCCGGTCCTGAACCTGAAGCTCGACAAGGACGTCAAGGCAATGCGCGCCATCGCCGAAGAAACTTTTGCGATGGTCCGGGAATACAAGGGATCGCATTCCGGCGAACATGGCGACGGGCTGGTGCGGTCGGAATTTCACGAGACCATGTTCGGCCCGCGTATCATCGAAGATTTCAGGGAAGTGAAGCACCGCTTCGATCCCGGCAACACGCTCAATCCCGGCAAGATCGTCGATCCGCCAAAAATGGACGACCGCGCATTGTTTCGCTATTCGCCGGATTACCGCGTCGCCGAATTGAAGACCCGGCTGGACTGGTCGGCCTATCCCGGCGCCGGCGGTGGTTTTCAGGGCGCGGTCGAGATGTGCAACAACAACGGCGCCTGCCGCAAGCTGGAAGGCGGCGTGATGTGTCCGTCCTACCGCGCCACCCGCGACGAAAAGGATGTCACGCGCGGCCGCGCTAACACGCTGCGGCTGGCGATATCAGGCCAATTGGGACCGGACGCGCTGTCCTCCGACGAGATGATGGATACGCTGAAACTGTGCGTGTCCTGCAAGGCCTGCCGGCATGAATGCCCGACCGGCGTCGACATGGCCAAGATGAAGATCGAGGTGCTGGCAGCACGGGTGGAGACGCACGGGCTTTCGCTGCGGGACCGGCTGGTCGGCTATCTCCCGCATTACGCGGCGCTGGCCTCCCGCTTCGCTCCGCTCGCCAACCTTCGCAATCGAAGTTCGCTTTTACGCCGGCTCATGGAAAAAATCGCCGGCATCAGCGCCAAACGCGCGCTGCCCGCGTTTCGGCGCGATGTGTTCGGTTCCGATCAAGAGACGGTCGGGCCGGCTGACGGTCGCGAAGTGGTGCTGTTCGCCGACACCTTCAATCGCGTCTACGAGCGCGAAAATCTCGACGCCGCGCTGCGCGTACTGGTCGAAGGCGGCTATCGTGTTCACGTGCCGAAGCCTGCCGATGCCGGACGCCCCCTGTGTTGCGGGCGGACGTTTCTCTCGGCCGGGCTCGTCGACAACGCGCGTGCGGAGCTCGATCGGCTGGTCGCGACTTATGCGCCGTTCGCGGCGCGCGGCGTGCCTATTGTCGGGCTGGAGCCGAGCTGTCTGTTGACCTTGCGCGATGAGCTGCTGTCGTTGCGCACCGATGCCGTCGCCAAAAACATCAGCGCGCACGCCATGTTGTTCGAGGAATTCCTCGTGCGCGAGGCCGAAGCCGGCCGGCTGCGGCTGGCGCTCGGTCCGATCGCCGCCAAAGCGCTGCTGCACGGGCACTGCCACCAGAAGTCCTTTGGCGCATTAAAGCCGGTGGAAAAAATCCTGCGGCTGGTGCCCGATTTGAACGTCGAGACCATCGAGTCCAGTTGTTGCGGCATGGCCGGCGCGTTCGGCTATGGCGCGGACACGTTATGCGACCTCGATGGAGATGGCCGAACTGTCGCTGCTGCCGGCGGTGCGGCGCGCGGATGCCGCGACGCTGATCGTCGCCGACGGCACCTCCTGCCGGCACCAGATCAAGGACGGCGCCGATCGCGAAGCTATCCATGTCGCACGCGTGCTGGCGATGAGCCTCGACAGCGCGCGCACCGTCCCCTATCCCTCCCCGGCCACAAAGGAACCCGCTCATGGCTGAACTGACCCTCGACATCGCTCGCAAGATTCTCGACACCGCGCTCGCCAAGGGCGTCGAGAAAAAATTCAAGCCGCTCGTCGTTGCCGTGCTCGACGCCCGCGGCTGCATCAAGATCACCGCGGCGCAAGACGGCACCAGCCTGATGCGGGCCGAGATCGCGCATGCCAAGGCGTATGGCGCGCTCGCCATGGGCATGGGCTCGCGGGCGCTGTTCCAGCGCTCGCAGGAGCAGCCCGCCTTTGTCGGCGCGGTGAACAATCTGGCGCAGGGCCGCCTGGTGCCGGTGCCCGGTGGTGTGTTGATTCAGGATGGCACCACCCTGCTCGGCGCGGTTGGCGTCAGCGGCGACACCTCTGATAATGACGAGATCTGCGCCATCGCCGGCATCGAAGCCGCGGGGTTAAAGGCTAATCCGGGGTAGTTACTTCCCCGGCCACGAGGGCTTGCGCTTTTCGCCGAACGCCTTGAGGCCTTCCTTGGCGTCCTCGGTCATCGCCAACAGCGCGATCTGGCTCTCGGTGTAGGCGATGCTCTCGTCGAACGACATCGAGGCGATCGCGCGCATGGCGTATTTGCCGCGCCGGATCGCGGTCGGGGATTTGTCGACGATGCGGCCGACCAGCCAGTCGATCTTGGCATCGAGTTCGGCCGCAGGCACCACATAATTCAGAAGTCCGGCGGCCAGAGCCGATCTGGCGTCGAACGGTTCGCCGGTCAGGGCCCATTCGTTGATCAGGCGCGGCGGCGCGATCGATTGCAGCAGGCTCAGGACCTGCATCGGAAATACGCCGACCTTCACCTCGGGCAATCCGAAGATGACATGCTCGGCCGCCACCGCCATGTCGGTCATGCACAACAGGCCCATGCCGCCGGCCATGCAGACCCCGCCGACCCGCGCGATCGCCGGCTTGGTGGCGTTTTGCGACAGCCGCAGCAGATCGGCGTAATCGACGTTCGGCTTGGCAAAATCCATCGAGAAGGCTGCGCCGCTGTTTTGCAAGTCGGCTCCGGCGCAGAACGCCTTGTCGCCAGCACCGGTCAGGACGATCACCCGCACCTCCTTGTCGTCGTGCGCGGTGCGATAGCCCTCGGCGATGCCCGCGATCACGTCGCCATTGATGGCGTTGCGCTTCTCCGGCCGGTTGATGGTGATCCAGAACGCCTGCCCGCGCTTTTCAAGGAGTACGCTCGTGTTGTCGGTCATTGCCCTGCTCGCTGCCTGATCGAATTCCGGCCGACATTAGTCGCGGGAACACCGGGGACTTCAAGGGCGATCTGAAGCGCGATTTGAGGGCTGTTCAGGGCGTCGGAATCGCAGGCTGGGCCTTCCTGGCCCAGACCTTGTTGTCGTGGAATGCGGCGCCGCCCACCGGCGCCACCGCCTCCGCGCCGGTCAGCATGTTGATACCGCGGCCACCGATATGGGTCTTGTTCGGATGCACCGATTCCGCGATCAGGACGCCGCGCCGCACCCCTTCGAACAGTTTTGCGGTCAGCGTGGTCTCGCCGCGCAAATTGCCAAGCGTGACGGCGTCGCCATCGGCGATGTCGAGCGAGGCCGCATCGAGCGGATGGATCATGACGCTCGGCGCGCCCTCGCGCGCCTGCGACGACGGCGTTTCATTGAAACTGGTGTTGAGGAAGCTGCGGGAGGGGCTGGTGGCGAGCCGGAACGGATGGGCGCTATCCGCTTCCTCGATCACGGCCCAATGATCCGGCAGCGTCGGCATCTCGTCCCACGCCCCCATCATGCCGGCATTGCCGAGCGGCACATGGGCCCAGTCGGCCCTGAAGTGGAATTTCTTGTCGGCATGAGCAAAGCCGTCGAGATAATGCGAGGTGCGAAAATCCGGCTGCAGATCGCGCCACAGATCGGCCTGCAACTGCTCGACCGTACCGCGGCCGCTCTTTTGCAGCGTCACGTCGATCAATTCGCGCGCCGTCATCTCGAAGCCGGGATGCTCGGCCTTCAGGCGGCGGGCGAGACCGGCAAACACCTCATGGTTGGAGCGGCATTCGCCCGGCGGTTCAATCAGCTTGGCGCCGACCGAGATGTGCTGATGGCCGCCGCCGTAATAGAGGTCGTCGTGCTCCATGAACATCGTCGCTGGCAGCACGAGGTCCGCCATAAGAGCGGTTTCGGTCATGAACTGCTCGTGCACCACGGTGAACAGGTCCGGGCGGGCAAACCCCTGGCGCACCAGCGCCTGTTCAGGTGCGACCGTCATCGGGTTGGTGTTCTGGATCAGCATGGCCTTGACCGGCGGGCCGCCCTTGAGCGCCACCGCGTCGCCGGTCAGGATACGCCCGATCTTGGACTGGTCGAGCACGCGTATCGAAGGGTCGATCGCCTCATGCGCCTCGATCACGGATTCGTCGAATTTCCAGATCGCGTAATTGTTGAAGAACGCGCCGCCGCCTTCGTGCTGCCAGGCGCCGGTGACGGCGGGAATGCACAGCGCCGCGTGCATCTGTGCAGCACCATTGCGGCTGCGGGTAAAACCATAGCCGAGGCGGAAGAAGGTCCGCTTGGTCTGGCCGACCATCCGGGCGAAGGCCTCGATCTCGCCGACCGGCACACCCGAGATGGCGGAAGCCCATTCCGGCGTCCGGGTCGCCAGATGCGCCTCGAGGTCGGCCGGGCAATCGGTATAGCGTTCGAGATAATCGCGATCGGCAAAACCCTCGCGGAACAGCACATGCATCACGGCGCAGGCGAAGGCGCCGTCGGTGCCCGGCCGCAGCAGGATCTTGATATCGGCCTGCTTCATGGTGTCGTTGTTGTAGACATCAATCGCCGCGATCTTGGCGCCGCGCTCTTTCCGGGCGCGGGATGCGTGGGTCATGACGTTGACCTGGGTGTTGACGGGGTTGGTGCCCCAGATCACCACCAGGTCAGAGACGCCCATCTCGCGCGGATCGACGCCGGCGACCTTGCCGGTGCCGGCGGCAAACCCGACCCGTGCGATGGTCGAGCAAATGGTGCCGTAGAAGCGGGAATATTTCTTCACATGGGTGAGACGGTTGATGCCGTCCTTCATCACCAGACCCATGGTGCCGGCGTAGTAATACGGCCAAACCGATTCGGAACCGAATTCGCGCTCGGCCCGATCGAACCGCTCGGCGACCTCGTCCAGCGCGTCGTCCCAGGAGATCCGCGCAAATTTGCCCGATCCCTTGGGCCCGACCCGGAACTGCGGATAGGTCAGCCGGTCCGGATGGTGGATCCGCTCGGCGTAGCGGGCGACCTTGGCGCAGACCACGCCGGCCGTATAGGTCTGCAGCTTGGAACCGCGGACCCGGCCGATGCTGGAGTTGTCGATCACCTCGATATCGAGGGCGCAGGCCGACGGGCAATCATGCGGGCAGGTGGAATGCCTTATGTCGATCTGGGCGCGCTGGTTCATGCGCTGATAGCTATCACCAAAAGCCGTGACCGCCGAGAGCATTTATCCGGCAATCCCTGCGCAAAACCGCGCATATGCCATGCGCTATGCTCCCAGATAGGCTCCGCCGTTGGCGTGGATCGCCTGCCTCGCAGCAGGGCAACCGGAATCCCGCGGGCACGTCGCGGCGGCTAATCCTGGATTGTTTGATGGGCTGGCCATTCCGTCCGCCGTTCGACGCGACGCCGGTACACCGCAAGTTATCTTTTATTCCTATTGCCGAACCAGCCCTATCGTCGACTGTCTGCCGGCTAGACAACCAGACTTGACCGCAGGATAAGCTGCAATTGGCGTCCAGCGAACGAAAAAAGCGTGAATCAGGGAGATTAAAATGACGGGCCCGAGGCTTGCCTTCGCGCTGGCGGCAACATTGCTCGCGACTGCAGCCCTTTTCGTGCCGCAAGGTCTGGCGCAGGACTATCCGACGCGGCCGGTCAGGATCATCGTTCCGTTCGGCGCCGGCGGCCCTGCCGACGTGACCGCCCGCCTGATCGGCGACAGCCTGCAGCGGAGTTTTGGCCAGCCCTTCGTGGCTGAAAACCACACCGGCGCGGGCGGCGTGATCGGCACGCTCGAAGTCGTCAGGTCGCCGCCCGACGGTTACACGCTGCTGATGATGTCGAATACGCAGACCGCGAATGAATCGCTGGTGCCGCAGCGCAAATATGAGCTGATGCGCGATCTGGTGCCGATCGCGCCGATCAACTATTCCGACCTCGTCATCGTCGTGAACCCACAGGTTCCGGCCAAGACATTGCAGGAATTCATTGCGCTCGCCAAATCGCAGCCGGGAAAGCTCAACTTCGCCTCCTCCGGGCAAGGCACGCCCTATCACATGGCCGGCGAGCTTTTTAAAAGCATGGCCGGCATCGACGTGGTGCACGTTCCCTATCGCAACAGCGGCGACGCGCGCAGCGGCGTCATTGGCGGTCAGGTGCAGATGATGATCGATGCCGTCACCACGATGGCTCCCAACGTCATCGCGGGCCAGGTACGCGCGCTGGCGACCACCGGTAACAAACGGTCGGACGTGCTGCCCGACGTGCCGACGGTGACCGAAGCCGGCGTTCCCGGATATGAGGCGACCATCTGGCTCGGACTGATGGCGCCCGCGGGAACCCCAAAGCCGATTATCGACAAGCTCAATGCCGCGGTAAATGAAGTGGTCAAGCGGCCGGATGTGGTCAAGCTTTGGGCCGCCCAGGGGGCGATCCCGATGTCAATGACACCGGAGGAATTCGACAAATATCTGCGCGGCGATATCGTTAAATGGGCTACCGTCGTCAAACAGTTCGCCAACAAGCCGCAGTAGCGGAGCCCAATTCCGATGCCTGCCATCCGATTTCGCCTCAATGGCGTCGAGACCGATATCGATGCCGATCCCGAGCTCTCGCTGCTGTCGGCCTTGCGCGGGCCGCTTGGCATGACCGGTCCGCATTTCGGCTGCGGCAGCAACGAATGCGGCGCCTGCAACGTCATTGTCGGCGATCATGCGGTCGCCTCCTGCGACGCGCCGCTGTGGTCGGTTGCGGGCAAGGACGTCACCACGATCGAGGGCCTCGGGACCGAGTTGGAGCCGCACCCGCTGCAACGCGCCTTCATTGCCGAGCAGGCGCTGCAATGCGGCTATTGCGTCGCTGGCATCCTGATGAGCGCGGCCGCGCTGTTGAGGCGAAATCCGGCCCCTGCCGATGCGGATGTGAGGGCCGCGCTCGACCGCAATCTGTGCCGCTGCGGCTCTCATAACCGCATGGTGCGGGCAATACTGCGTGCCGCCGACGAAATGGCTGTGCGATGACCGAGCCCGGCTCTCCTCCACCCGCGCGGAAATTGCCGGTCAGCCTTGCGGCCAATCCAAAACTGTCCTCGTGGGTTCGCTTCTCCGCGGACGGACACGTCATGGTCTCGCCGGGCAAGGTGGAGATCGGGCAAGGCATCGTGACGGCGTTGGCCCAGATCGCCGCCGACGAACTCGACGTCGAGATCGGCCGTATCAGGATGATCCGCGCGTCTACCGCCGGCAGTCCCAATGAAGGCGTCACATCGGGCAGTCTCTCCGTGCAGCATTCCGGGCGTGCGCTGCGACACGTCTGCGCCGAAGTCCGGCAGATCTTCCTGCGCGCCGCGTCGGATCGTCTCGGCGTCGACGTCGACACCCTCGATATCAAGGACGGTATCCTGTCGGGTCCGGGCAACGCGCGCACCAGCTACTGGGAACTCGCAAGCGACCTCTCGCTGGATCGCGATGCGACGCCCGGCGTAACCGCCAAATCTTCGGCGCAACGAACCTTGGCCGGCAATTCCGTTCAACGGGTGGACCTTCCCGACAAGGTCTTTGCGCGCCCGCGTTTCATTCACGACTCCACTTTGCCGGGAATGTTGCACGGTCGCGTGATGCGACCGGAATTATCCGGCGCGAAACTCGCGGCCTTCAGTGAGGATGGCGCCCGCGCCGTCGCCGGCCTGGTTGCGGTCGTCCGCGATGGAAATTTCGCCGGCGTGGTCAGCGAGACCGAGGACGGCGCTGAAGCCGCGCTCGCCGCCTTGCGCAAGGGCGCATCATGGTCGCCGGGCGAGACCCTGCCCGATGAAGACGGGCTTGCGGCATGGCTGAAGACCCAGCCGGTGGAGTCGGTCGTCATCGACAAGAAGTTGACATCGCAAGGTGGCGAAAGGCGCCGCACGGTCCGCCGGCAATACTGCCGCCCCTATATCGCGCACGCGTCGATCGCGCCGTCCTGCGCGATGGCGCAATGGACCGGCGACGACCGCGTCCATGTCTGGTCCCACAGCCAGGGCGTCTACTTCCTGCGCCACGATCTGGCGCTTGTTCTCAAATTGCCGCTGGAGAACATCACGGTCGAACACATCGAGGGGGCCGGTTGCTACGGCCACAACGCCGCCGATGATGTCGCGCTCGACGCGGTGCTGCTGGCGAAGCAGGCGGCCGGCCGGCCGGTTCGCGTGCAATGGTCGCGCGCCGACGAGATGTCGCACGCGCCGTTCGGTGCGGCGATGGCAATCGAGATCGAGGCCGATCTCGACGCGCAGGGCGAAATCGTCGAATGGCGCCACAGCATCTGGAGCAACGGCCACGCCGCGCGGCCGGGGCGTTCCAATTCGTCGGCCCTGCTCGCCGCCACCGAGGTCGCAGAACCCTTCCCGCGCTACATCTCCACCAACCCGGCGCTGGCCAATGGCGGCGGCGCGGACCGCAACGCGATCCCGCTCTACGATTTCCCGTCCTGGCAAATCGACTGCCATCGGCTGCTGACCATGCCGATCCGGGTCTCCGCGTTACGGACACTTGGTGCCCAAGGCAACGTGTTTGCGATCGAGTCGTTTCTGGACGAACTGGCGGCAGAAAACGGCGAGGATCCGGTCGCGTTGCGGCTGCGTCATCTCTCCGATGTCAGGGCACAGGATGTCGTTCGCGCCGCCGCCCGGCGCGCGAACTGGAAACCGGCCAAACGGGCCGGCTATGGTCACGGCCTCGGCTTTGCCCGTTACAAGAACGCCGGCGCCTATTGCGCCGTCGTCGCCGAAATCGAAGGCGCCGAGGATATCCTCGTCAAGCGGTTGACGATCGCCGTCGATGTCGGCGAGGTCATCAATCCGGATGGCGTGATCAACCAGATCGAGGGCGGCGCGATCCAGGCCACCAGTTGGGTCTTGAAAGAACGCGTTCGCTTCGACAGAGAGCGCATCACCAGCAACAACTGGACCGATTATCCGATCCTCCGCTTCAGCGAGGTGCCGGAGGTGCACGTCGAAATCATCGCGCGACCGGATCTGGAGCCGCTCGGCGCCGGCGAAGCGGCCCATGGTCCGGTCACCGCGGCAATCGCCAACGCCGTGTTCGACGCGCTCGAGGTGCGGGTTCGCCAACTGCCGATCACGCGCGACAATCTCATCGCGGCCATGGAATCGACCTCATGAACGCCCTCAACATTCAGCGGCGGCGCCGCCCAGGGCCTGGTAGGCGATTGGCAATCACCCTGCTCCTGTCGGCCTCTTCTTCACTCAGCTTATATGTCCAACTGAGGCTGGCTGATGTTGAGGTATGTGCGTCCTCGGCTAAAATCATCACCGTTAAATGGGGATGAGTGCTGGCCTGGTGGGGCCTTGCAGCCTCGCCTGTCGGCGCCCATCGATGTGGCTGTGGCGGTATGTGCCATCAGCGAGCACTGGTTGGCCAGCAGGTTCAGATCAGCAGCAGCCATCCTTGGTGCCTCTGTTCTCAGCCTGGCTGAAGCGAAGTAGATGGTGGTTGTGGAGGCCACTGTCTAGTGATGTAGCTGTGTGGAGCAAGTCTCAGCTGTTCAAGCCCTGATCCTGTGGGTGCCCGCACATGGGGTGTGCGGCTCAGTGTGTGCACACGCCATCGCCAGATGATGGTGTTTGCTCACGACATGAGCGGCAATGATGACATCCTCGGTCATGCTCTCGGCGTTGTGGGTTGGCGGCGGGGCGATGCGGCGGCCTGTGGCGCGGGCGAGGCGGGCCGTGATGACCGGCATCACGCTCCGGTCACCCAGGCAGCGTGCAACAGTGCGTGGAGGTGGCGCGCAGCCGCAACGCGACCAGGAACCTGCACCATTTGGCCACTTGGTCCACAAAAAATCGGTGACCGAAAGATCAAGCATCCTGGACACGACCACCTCCGTGACGCGAAACCCGATCAGGTGGTGGCGGCAAGGGCGAGGTGATGGGTGTGCACAACGGGAAATGGTGGGGGCGCGGTGGCTGGGTGTGCACACCTGGCTGTGGCCACGCAGCAGGTATGGTGGAGGTGTGCAGGGAAGGTTATGCATTCTGGGGCTGCAGCCAGCAGACGGGACTTGGAAACGCCGGGCCACATCAGGCTGGCATGCTCGCGGGGGTGTGTGGCACGTTGCGGCGGCTCGTCGCCCTGCGCGTGAGATCGGCCTCCGATCTGGGTGCAGCCATGTCGCCGCGCCGGACCATGCTGGCGACATCTCGTCAGCACCAGCATGCACGCGAACAGGCAGGCGCTGCTCGCCGCAGCACCCGTGAGCCCGACATCGTGGCCGGGTGGTTGTGTGCACATGCAACAACTGGATGTGTGTGGACGGTAGTGTATCTCGGCGAGCAAGGCAATTCGACCCCAGTGTAGTGTTTAGTGTGGCAGAGAGAAAATGGAGCGCGTGGCTGTGGACTGAATGCATACGGTGGTCCCGGTATGATGCGTGGCCGGTCATGCACAGGACAGCGCGATGATGATGCGTAGCGATATGGGGCGTGTTGCCAAGCAGAGGTTCATGGCTAGGCCTTGGCAGTGACGACTTGTTTTGGTGATGACCAAGTCGGCAACAGCCAGCTGGTGTGGAGGGGTGGTGCTCACAGCTCCATCTTGTGGCGGCCTGGGCAGGGCTGACACAGCAACGCCATGGCCACTGCTCACCGAGCAGGCGGCGAGCGCGGCTCAGCGCCATCCTCGGTCTCACTGGCACACGGCAAAAAGCAGGGGTATTTTCCACCTCCACAACAACGCAACAGCAGCCAGCAACACGTCTCATGTCCTGAAAAACCACGTTGGCCACCAATGGTGCGGTGGCGGCGCATTGATTTCAGCAGGTGGTGGACGTGCAATGAACAAACGCAGCACCAAAAATTTTGTGGGAAGGTCACCATTGAAACGGAATTGCCCGGCCGGGCTCATTGTGCACCGAAGGTCTGGCATTGTATGCTCATCACAATGCGCAAGAGTGGCTTGCGGGTTTGCACGTGTTTTCATGCATTACAGATTTCAAAAGCACAGGATCCGTTACTGATGATGGAGGATGGGTTGAGCGCGGAACAATAAACACAGCACGAGAAATCTGCATCCCGGACTTTGTCGCGGGGCCGGCGGCCTGTGTCAGCAGTTCCCACACCCAGATGCTGCCGCGGGAGAACTGTGGCGATCATCCCTTCTCACTGCGAGATGCGGCAAATGGCGGCACGAGATCCTGATACAGCAGTCTGACTGGTGACGGCGGCGGTGTCAACCATCGCCGCCCAATGTGTGCCCGATCTCGCTTGCCGCAGCAGCCTGTGCAGCCCGGAGAAGCGAAACCCGCCGCAGAGACACATCAGATAACAAGGCTCACGCCTGTCCAGGCAGAGGACGGGGTGGAGCCGGGCTGCAGACTCATCATGGCCGCGGCCTGTTATGACGTCAGCGGCGCGCGGGTGCCGTGGGTATGGGGGCCGCCGGGCGCGTGGAGCACAGCATGGCATTCCACATGGCAGGACCGGGCGACTCGCCCTTGCGACAGCACAGCCTCATCCAGATGCAGCGACGCCAATGTGCACGTGACCTCTATGCTGAGGCAATGTGAAAAATCTCATCATGCATCATCCATTTCCAGACTAGGTACCCGAGCCATCGGTGGCTGGCGGCGCCGGCGCGGCGGCATCACAGCAGGAGCAGTCAGTGGCCGACGATGGTGCGGCGCGCGTCTGCGTGCTCTGGCGGCAATGCGACACGGTAGTGCGCGCGCGAGGCGGCGGCGAGTTTGGGATCAGCATGGATATTGGTTCGACATGGGCGGCGAGGAATGGGATGGCGGCGCGGCGACCTGGATGTGGGAGCCCACTATGGGCTTGTTGCGGCGGCTGTGTTTGACGACGGTGCTGGTCCGGCAAATATGGCCACGATGTATAAATCCTGATATCATAACTTTTCATGACGGAGTGGCACTGGGGAGGCAAACAGTCAGCTGACTTGGTACCACCAGTCATCGGGGCTGCTTGATGATGGTGGGTTTTGGGGTTCCCAGCATGGGTCAGACGATGATGCTGCTGACTGTAAACATTTAACTGAGCACATGACTCATGTGGGTGCCAGCATCCAACCATTTATGTGTTACAGTGGTCCCAGCCCTACTGGCCCGCACAATGTAGTTGGGAGCCATGGTGGGTGACGGCGTGAACATGTCATGCTGCTGTCGCTGGCACCCAGATGACGCCCTTGCTGGTGGCGCGCTGTGACAATGCAGTGCGATGATGCACATCACGATGCAGGGCCATGTTGGAAGGTTCACACAGGCCATGTGATAGGGCATGTCTTGCACGGGAGACCTGAGCTGTCAGCATCTGCCGGGGCTGCAGTTGTGCGGACAATGAATTCCTGCAATGTCTGGCCGGGATCTGTCAGTGATTCCGATGGCAGAGGATGGGATATGTACTGATGACAGATGACAGCGACATAGCCTCACATCAGTGATTGTGCCCTGCAACCAGCAATTAGTTTGGCAACATGGACATCATCAGCACATCAGCTGAGGCAGATCGTAGACTGCAGTTACGATCGCGCCGCCCGCGCAGTGATTTCAGCGGGGCTGGCCGGGAGCCGGGCCTGGCTGTGGTGTGGGTGGAGCGGTGGCCTTGGGCCGGGCACACGTCTAAACGATAAATGTGTTCGTCGGATGGCCTTGTGGCCCCAGCAGCCTTGGCACCCGAGGTTGGTGGCGGCAATGTGGCACACAGCATACAACGTGCGGCCCCATCATTTCTGATCTTCTCCTGATCCTTTTGGTAGCGCTTGTGTGTGTGTGTGTGAACACGTAATAGTGTGGTGTGAGTCTGGTGCTGTGTGGCACGACAAGCATAAGCATGATGAGCTGGCAATAAAATAAACGTAATGGAAGCATTCGGCCATGTGTCGGCCGCTAGCATGGACCGCCTGGGCAATGGCTCCCTGCTCATGGATCTCAGGGATTGGCACCCAGCAGGGTGCATGCCTGGCAAATCTAATCTCTCTGTGTGCAGAGGGCACAGGCCGGCAGTGGCCCCAAGATGGCAGAGCCTGTCTTGGAGACATGGTGAGGCTGCACAGTTTTATGTCTCACAGATGCTGCAATAAATGTTCTGGGCAACAGGCTTGTGGGTGGTGGCTGGGCCCGTGGACACACCCAGATGGATGAGGCATTCCACCTGCCCACATGGGTGCCGGCTGTGGGCTCCACCCTGATCTGGGTGATGGGTTCAGATTTATAAGGCCACTGCCTCATTCGGCTGGCAGACACATCTCAGGCCAGCATGGTGCACCCAGGCGGCGCCCCGCTCACAGCAACACCACATGAAACCTCGTTCTGCAGTTGTCCAGGGTGGGGCACAAAAGGAATCAGCAGTACAGATCCTGGAACAGTGCTGCCTGTGGACAGGGTGGCGGCGGCCTGTGGATGAGCAGGCACGATTGGGTTGGGTGTGTGAGAGAGAGAGAGAGACAACAAGTTTTCTGATGTGGCATGTGTACAGCCTCATGGGTGTGGTGATGGGGCACATGGTCGCCATGGAGGAAATCTACACTGCGCACGTCTGGGGCTGGTGCACACAAGTCAGTACCCGCGGCAGCACGTGGTGGGCAGTGGGCGTCTGGTGACGGTGATGATGTCAACCAACCCGTGACACGCCGTCAACATGATTCACTGCTCACACGAAGCCCATTACAGTGACCGGGAGGTGGTCCTCTCCAACAGACACAGTGAGCAGCAGTGGATGGGGCCCGGGCGCGGGCGGGGCGCCCGAGGACACTCACGCACATGCGCCCTGGTGCGCTGTGTGCGCCAGCAAGGGGCTCTGTTCACATGCAGATATCTGAAACCTTGTGTGCCGATCACAGCAGCCTTGGAGGCCTGTCAATCAGTGCGATGGGTGTGCACACAGCATGTGGGTGTGCCGTGACGCCCAGGTGGAGTCACCAGATGGCACCGAGCAGACGATTCTCACCTTGGCTATGGCTTTTGTCAGCGGCAATGGCCATGTGTATCACACAATTATGGCGGGGTGGTGGTTGAGGCTGGCGAGCTGGTGCAAAGCAGCATGGTCTCCAAACACCAATATGGAGGTGTGACACGACGGTGGTGGAGGACAAGGTCGTGGGCAATGAGCGGCCTTTGGGTGCATCAACCAGTATCTCAGTAGTGGTGCCGGCCATCGTGTGCTGACCGGCAACACGGCATGATGTGTATGAGGGTGCCCGCGGTTGGGCGTGATCCGTGAACACCTGACGACGATGACAGTCTCCTGGACGGGCCCTGGTGCGCCAAGATGTACACGGACCTGTACACCGTGGTCCACGGCGGTTCCTGGGACAGCTGTGACGACCTGGTGCTGTGTCAGCGGGACAATGTTAGTGAGACCGACAACATATCTCAGGCAGCAGTGGTGTGACTGGGTGAGCCAGGCTGCACTGGGCGCCGGGGGTCCTGGCCTCCAACTGCAGTGTTCCAGTTGCCCGCACCTGGAAGAGCAGCTGCACCACTTGACGGGGGACGATGACGGCACGAAAATAATCAGCATGGTGGAGGAGCCAACTGTGGGGCAGGGTGAGCAAATACCTCAGTGACCGGACGGTTTCTGGCCTCATCTTCAGCAGCTGCTAACATGACAATTCACTCAGCCTCCAAAGTGCCACAGCAACAGCACACGTCAAGCAGAACTCCTCAAGCTTCGCACTGCTAGCTTCGAGCTCACTCACTCACGCCAGCAGCATCACCACCACCCTAATCCTTCTCCATAAAGCTCGTTCACAACACACACATCATGCTTCTACACACAGCATGTCCAGCTTCCTGAGCTTCACACCTAAAAGCCTAGATTTAAAGACATAAACAACTTCACAACATCCTGTCCTTACCTCATTTACAAGCAGCCCAACAAGAGTAGTCTTCCATTGTCACCTGACATATAAACGGATGGGGGGGGGGGGGGGGGGCTCTACAAGCCATCAGTGAGATCCGTCATGACCGTCTCATTGGCGCCGTCGTAATCCCAGGTGTCGGGTCATTGATCTGGGCGCAGGTCGCCACGGGCCGGGGAACCCAGACGCCCAGAACAGCGTGTTGCTGGATCGCCAGGTCTTCCACGACGCCGCCTCTGTCCTTCGTCAACTTCCTGCTAGCTTCTCCCAGTTCATTGGAGATACGTCGTAATCTTCGCCGCCGAGCACATCGACCAGTTCACAGCCTCCTCGATGATTTTCACCGGTACTTCGCGGCTGGCGCAATCCTCGGAGATCCAGCGCACCGCTTCACCTTCTTCCCACCGCACCAGTTACGACGATACCACAATACTGGCCCATGGTTTCGCCAGAT
>CAVOTZ010000034.1:0-3746 GCA_963699465.1 uncultured Alphaproteobacteria bacterium | reverse complement strand
ACGGCAAGGGTGTGGCCGGGATATGACGAGACGGTGAGGCAGGGCGTGCGGCAAATTGGTGCGCGGCGAAGCGGTGCGCGTGCTCTTACCCTCCCCTTGAGGGGGAGGGTCGACGCGTGCCGGCGACGCGCAAGCGTCGTCCGGTCGCGGCGGGGTGGGGTGAAGCCACACGACGAAGCGCTGTTGTTCAACAACCTCGCCACCCCACCCCGTCTCGCGATGCGAGACGACCCTCCCCCTCCAGGGGAGTGTGAAGTGAGCCCGCTACCTGCCCCCGAACGAGGTCTTGCCGAACAGCTCCTTCAGCGTCGACGGCTGCGAGCGCCAGTATTGCGGCGGGGCATAGACTTGACCGCCAAGCGCCGCCGCCGCGTGCCAGCCCCAGCGCGGATCGTAGAGCATGCCGCGGGCGAGCGCGACCATGTCGGCCTTGCCGGAGGCCACGATCTCCTCGGCCTGTTTTGGTTCGGTAATCAGGCCGACCGCGATGGTCGGCAGGCCCGTCGCCTGCTTGATCGCTTCGGAAAATTGCACCTGATAGCCCGGCCCAAGCGCGATCTTCTGCAACGGCGAAACGCCGCCGGACGAGGCATCGATCCAGTCGACGCCGCGCTTTTTCAGCTCCCTGGCGAATTCAATGGTCTGCGCCAGATCCCAGCCGCCCTCGACCCAGTCGGTCGACGACACCCGGACGCCGACCGGTTTTGCCACTGGAAACGCCGCGCGCACGGCGTCGAACACCTCGAGCGGAAACCGCATCCGGTTCTCGAGCGAGCCGCCATATTGATCGGTGCGCTTGTTGGCGATCGGCGACAGGAATTCGTGCATCAGATAGCCGTGCGCGCCGTGCAGCTCCAGCGCATCGATGCCGAGCCGTTCCGCGCGCCGGGCCGCATCCACGAAGGCATCGCGGATCCGCGCGATGCCCGCGGCATCGAGCGCGGTCGGCGGCGCCTCGCCTTCCTTGTGCGGCACCGCGGACGGCGCCACCGCCTGCCAGCCACCTTGCGAAAGCGGGATCTGCTGGCCGCCATCCCACGGCGTGTGGCTCGATCCCTTGCGGCCGGCATGCGCCAGCTGCATCGCGACCGCGGCTTTGGAATGCTTGCGCACCGAGGCGAGGATCGGCTTCAGCGCGGCTTCGGTGGCGTCGTTATACAGCCCGAGGCAGCCCGGCGTGATGCGGCCGATCGCCTCGACATGGGTGGCCTCGATGCAGAACATCGCGGCGCCCGACAGCGCCAGCGAGTTGATGTGGGTAAAGTGCCAGTCATTGGCTTCGCCGTTGACCGACGAGTACTGGCACATCGGCGACACCACGATGCGGTTCGACAGCGTCAGGTCGCGCAATTTGAGGGGCGAAAACAGCGTGCTCATGAGGAATCCTGGCAGGAGGGAAGATCGTTGGATCAAACTGTAGCGGGCCCTTCAGCCCTGCTCAACCGGCCCTGCTGCATGGCTTATGGCTTGATCCCCTTATGGCTTGATCCCCGCGGCCTTGATCAGCTCCAGATTGGCCGCGGTCTCGCGCTTGACCAGATCGTCGATCTCGGCCGGCGACATCGGCAGCGGCGCGACGCCGAGCTTTTTCAGGGTGTCCTGCATGGCGGGCTCCGCCAACACCTTGGCGCCGGCGGCATGGAATTTCTCGACGATGTCGCGCGGCGTCTTCGCCGGCATGAACACGCCGAACCAGATCGCGCTGTCGGCGCCCTTCAGGCCGATCTCCGCCGGCGTCGGCACGTCGGGCAGCTCCGCGACGCGCTTGTCGCTCGAGACCACGAGCGCCCTCACCTGGCCGGCCTGAATCAGCGGCAATGCGGTTGCCAGCGGACAGAAATAGAAGTCGACCCGGCCGCCGATGATATCAGCGATCACCTCGGCGCCGCCGCGATACGGCACATGGGTCGCCTCAAAACCGGCGGCGAGGCGGAATTTTTCGGCACTGATATGCACCGCGCTGCCGACGCCGACCGAGCCGAACGAAATCGAGCCGGGCTTTGCCTTGGCGTCGGCGATGAATTCCTGCACGGTTTTCCACGGCCGCGACGGCGGCACGATCATCACATTGGCGCTGGAGCCGATCATCAACACACCGGCAAGGTCGCTTCTCGCATCGAACGCCAGATCGGGAAAGATCGCCGGCGCGATGGTCAGCGCCGAGGAATGCGCCAGCACGCTGTAGCCGTCAGGCTCGGCGCGCGCGACGATGGCGGTGCCGAGCGTGCCACCGGCGCCGGGCCGGTTTTCCACCACGATCGACTGGCCGAGTTCGGCCGCCAGCCGGTCGAACACGACGCGCGGCACCACATCGGTGGCGCTGCCGGCGCCGAACGGAATGGTCGCCTTGATCAGCCGCGATGGCCAGGTTTCGGCATGGCTGCCCGCCGCGGCAAAACTTCAGGCTGATCAGAATGAAAAACAGACGGAACAACTGGCGCATCGATACTCCTTGTTTCAGCACGATGCGTTGCAAGAACCGTTCCGCAAGGACCTTGTGCGGCATCAATCCACCAGCGTGAATTGCAGCAGCAGCGTGCGCTGGAGCAGCGAGAAATTATCGTCGGAGACCAGGGTCAGCACGGTGTCGCCCTCGCCCGTCACAAAGGCGTCGATGCCTTCCATGTTGTCGACTTCGTCGCCGAGGTCGGCCTCGAAAATCACGGGGCCGTCGACCAGCGCGCCCGGCGCCAGCGATTTCAGCGGGATGCGCCTGACGCGGACGTGGAGGCCCTCGACCAGCGAGAATTTTCGCTCCAGCAGCAAGATTTCGCCGGAGGCCAGCAGCGTGGCGTCGCTGATATCGAACTTTTCCGTGCGGCGGACGCTGAATGGCCCCGGCGTCGGCCCGCCGACCAGGAACGCGACCAGATTGCCGTCGCCATCGAGCCCGCGTTCGGATAGCGCAATCAGCGTTCCGGCGAGCGGCTGGCCCTTCGGCACGAAGACCAGCGCTTCCAGCCCCTTGTTGTACGGCAGTTTCTTCACCGCCGCCGGCATCGGCACCACCTCGCCGCGCGATCGCGTAAAACCTTTGCTGAAATCGAACCGCAGCACTTGATTGACGCGTTCGAACCCGATGTAAACGTGTGAGTTATCAATTTGCGAGCCGTCAATCGCGATCGATTCCGAATCGAACCAGCCCCGCGCGGTGGTCGGCCGGCCGTCGGGTCCCAGCATCGGTGCGGCCTCGACGTCAGCGAGCCCGGTCATCTCGGCGCCCTGATAGACGATGCGGCCGGTGAACCAGCTGCCCTTGTCGCTGAAGGAGATGAAGCGCTCGCCTTTGCTGTCGAGCCGCAACCCCGACAATCCGCCGAAGCCGGGGAACGACGAGGTCAAGACAAGTCCGCTGCGAAATTGCAGCGAGCCGAACCGCAGATGCGAGCGGTCGCGCATATCGAACGAAGGGATCGGCCGCGCCTTGACCTCGATCGCGACCGGAGCCGCGACCTCGTTCGGATCCGGCAACAGCGGCTTTGCCGGCGGCTCGGTCGCCGATTGCGCCCGCACCAGGGTGGGCATCGCGGCCAATGGAAACGCCGCCGCGGAGGTGAGAAAGCGGCGGCGGGAAAGATGCGTTCCCATTTGAGATGCGGAGGAGATCAGGAATGCAGTTTGCGGTGAGGCCGGGAACGCATGGGCGCGGCACCGTTGGTCTCGCTGAACAGTTCGGCCAGTTTTTCGGTGATGGCGCCGCCGAGCTCTTCGGCATCGACGATGGTGACGGCGCGGCGATAATAGCG
>CAVOTZ010000033.1:0-66978 GCA_963699465.1 uncultured Alphaproteobacteria bacterium | reverse complement strand
CAAGCGGCGCCAGATCGATGCCCTGCAATTGCGTGGTGATGCGCCGGGTGACGAAATTCATCAGGCCCGAGCTTTCCGTTGCCGTCACCGCCTCGGGCAACATGCGCAGCACGAAGCGCGCGAGATCGGCGCTGCGCTTGCGGTCGCGCAGCCAGTCGGCGATGAAGCTGGCAAAATCGACCTGGCGTAGTTTGGCCTCGACCGGCGCGGCGTCGAGAAAATGCTGCTCGATGAATTCGCCGAGTTTTTCCGCGATGCGATGCTGATTGCTCTGGATGATTGCGGTATGCGGGATCGGCAATCCCAGCGGCCTGCGGAACAGCGCCACCACGGCGTACCAGTCGGCCAGCCCGCCGATGGTGGCGGCTTCCGCGAACGCCGCGACGAAGCCGAAAGCGGGATGCACCGGCAGCAGCCATTTCGCGGCGATGAACAGCGCCAGCGTCGTGCACAGCACCAGCGTCGCCAGCGCCTTGACGCGCCGCAGCTCCGCCGCGCGCGCGATGTCGCCGGGAGACACAGTGAAAGTGCTGGGCAAGGTCATGAAGGGCCGCGCAAGAGAAATGATGACTCTACATAGGAGCTACACACGCCAGCGTCATCCTGAGGTGCGCGCTCTTTCGTGCGCGCCTCGAGGGATGGCTACAAACATGGTCAACGAACAGCATCCTTTGAGGCTCGCCGAAGACGGCTCGCACCTCAGGATGACGGCGGGATGTTGGGTAAGCCGGAGGTCAAAAAGAAGGCCCGCCTAAGCGGGCCTTCGAATGCGGATACTCTTAAGCCGAGTCCGATCAGGCGGTCTTGGCGGTGACCTTGGAGAAATTGTCCTGGGCGGTCTTGGCGCCCTCAGCGGCGAGCTTGCCGAGATAGTCGGCGGTCGATTTCGCGCGCGACATGAACACTTCGCCGCGCGAACGAACCATGTCTGACTGGATCTGGACCGCTTCGCTGAACGACTTGGCGGAAGCCAGCCTGTCGATGCCGGCGAAGAACGCCTCGGCGTCCTGGTAGATCGCCTGCTGGATATTGCGGCTGATCTTGGCGGCCTCGGTGACCGAACCGGCAACGGCGGTCTCGATCGCGGCGGTCACCTTCTCTGAACCGGCATGCAGGTCGGCGGCGCGGTCCTTGGCGGTATTGGCTGTCTTCTTGACGAATTCCCGGGCAGCTTCCGGCACTTCGAGGTTCTTGAGTGCATCGGTGACGGGAGCGAACGCGTTCTTGACGCTGTCCAGCATGGGATTGGTTTCGGTGGTCATGTGGGTCTCTCCATCCTCAGGTTTGAGCTATGGGCTCACCCCGTCCGGTTTGGCCCGGGGCGAGATCGTTGTGCCATAGTTAATGGT
The DNA here is from genome assembly GCA_963699465.1 of uncultured Alphaproteobacteria bacterium. Lineage (GTDB taxonomy): Bacteria > Pseudomonadota > Alphaproteobacteria > Rhizobiales > Xanthobacteraceae > Bradyrhizobium. The sequence goes on along the minus strand of CAVOTZ010000033.1, from coordinate 65,629 downwards.
GCGACGCAACATTAATGGTGCGATGCGATATCACGAATTCGTGATCGGCTCGATTGGAAGGCTGTTTGCCCGGTAAACCGGCGACGGACTGACCCCCGCAGGACCGGCGGGCGGCGTCAGTCGCGATGGGTGACGACGCCGGTCGGCGTGGCAAAGCCCTGCAGGGTCCTGATCCGTTTCTCCAGCCACCAGCCGAACTCCGGCGACCAGTCCTCGAAGCGGGTGTTGAGGCCGAGGTCGTGCGCCCAGTGCTGGGCGATATTGGGATTGAACTGCGACTGCCGGCCGACCGCGATCAGGTCGGCCTGCTTGTTCTGCACGATGGCCTCGGCCTGCTCCGCCTCCAGGATGATGCCGACGGCCATGGTGGGGATGTCGGCTTCCCTTCGGACCCGCTCGGCGAACGGAACCTGAAATCCGAGGCTGCGCGTCACCTGCGCCGCCGTCGCCGCGCCGGAAATTCCACCCGACGAACAGTCGATCACGTCGACCCCGCGTACTTTCAGCTCGCGCGCAAAAACCACGGTGTCGTCCATGTTCCAGCCTTCGACGGTGCCGTCGACGGAGGAGACACGCACGAACAGCGGCATCGTATCAGGCATCTCCCCCCGCACCGCCTCGACGATCTCGAGCGGCAGCCGCATGCGCCCGGCGCGATCGCCGCCATATTCGTCATTGCGGGTGTTGGAGACCGGCGACAGGAACGAGGCCAGCAGATAGCCGTGCGCGGTGTGGATTTCGATGGTGTCGAAGCCGGCGGCAACCGCGCGTCGTGCAGCCGCCGCCCATGTGGCCGGCATCGCCCTGCATTCGGCCGTGGTCAGCGCCCGCGGTTTCAGCCAGCCCTCGGCGACCGGCTCTGATGTCGGGCCCACCGGCTGCCAGACCTTGGCTCCGGCTTTGATGTTCTCCTCGGTGATCGGCCCCATGCCCTGCATCGCGCTTTGCGAGGACGACTTGCGGCCGCCATGGCCGATCTGGATCCCGATCGCGGTGCCCTGCCGCTTCATGAAGGCGATCAGCGGCTTGAAGCTTTCGGCCTGCGCGTCGTTCCAGATACCCATGTCGTTTTCGTTGGTCAGTCCGACTTCCTCGACCGCCGTCACCTCGACAAAGACCAGCCCAAAACCGCCGAGCGCGTAGCGGCCGAGATGGACGACATGAAACGTGCCGCAGGTGTGTCCGGCCTCGCAGCGATAATGCACCATCGGCGGCACGACGAGGCGGTTCTTCAGTGTCAGGCCTCGTATCGTGAATGGCTCGAACAGCATCGGCCGCGCCGTCTTGCCGTCGTTGATCGATCCGTCCATTTTGGCGTCTCCCCGGAATTGCTGACCGGTGTTGGTCTTGCCGAACAATAAGGCTCTCAGTGCTGGACGGCGCCCGGCAGGCCGTAGGCCTCCATCTGGGCACGGACCTGCGAAACATTGTGGCCGAGCACGACGATGTCGTGGGTCTTGCCGTCGATATCGCGGACATGGTCGCGCAGCAGCGCCTCGGCCTTGAAGCCGAGGCTCTCGAACAGCGCGATCGCGGCCTGCTGGTCGACCGTCATCTGCACCGACAGTTTTCCCAAGTCCGCGCCGAGCGCGATGGCAAAGGTCTCCTGCGACAGCGCGCGTCCCACCCCCTGCCCGCGTACGTCGGGCGAGACCACCATGCGGATTTCGCCGACATGCGGCGACCACGAATGCGGATCGCGCACCAGCGTGCCGCAGCCCACCACCTTGTCGGCCTTGACCGCGAGCAGGCTGGTAATGGCGCCGCGCTCGATCTCGTTGATCCAGGCGCTGAGCACCTTGGGCTTGCTGATATTGCGCGGCAGAAACAGCAGATCATGGGTCGGCAGTTTTTGCGCGAATTCGAGCACCGCGGCTTCGTCCGACCGCGCCATCAGCCGAAATTCGATGTCGCCGGCGTCGGTCTTGACGTGCCGCGGGTAGGAACGTGTTTCGCTCATATCGATCTTCCAGCCCAGCCAGGAATCCAGTTTCGGCCATAACCGCTTGATCGCGTTGGCGCCGGCGACGAGGCTGACGTGACCGCCCTTCAGCATCACCTCTTCCTTGTCCGACGAGCCGACCTTCGTGATCAGATGCTTGGCCGCGTCATAGGGCACGATGTGGTCGTGCTCGGCCACCGCGTGCAGGATCGGCACTTTGATCTTGGAAATATCCGCCGGCCGGCCGCCGACCGACATGGTGTCGTTGAACAGCTTGTTGTCCCACATCAGGTCCTTGGTGATGGTGCGGAAATATTCGCCCGCCAGCGGCAGCGTGTCGGTCGCCCAGCGATCGAACATGCGGTACGATTTGACGTATTCGTCGTTCCAGATGTTTTCCCACAACTGCACCTGGCTTGCCGCGCGCGAGGCCGGCCGCAGCATCTCGAACGACGACAGGATCATCTCCGGCGGCACGTTGCCGACGCTGTCGACCAGCCGGTCGACGTCGAAATAGCGCCGGTCGGAAAAATTCTGGAACAGCTTCATCTCGCGGAAATCGATCGGCGTGGTGAAGCAGATCAGATTCTTCATCGGCCCGTCGGGGAAGATCGAGCCGTACAGCAGCGACAGCACGCCGCCGAAACAATAGCCGATCACGGTGACGTCGGTCTCGCCGGAATCCTGCTGCACGCGGCGGATGCAATCCGGGATGAAGTCGAGGACGTAGTCCTCCATCCGCAACGATCTTCTCTTCCGGCTTCGGCGCGGTCCAGTCCAGCATGTAGACGTCGTAGCCGCGCTTGAGCAGAAACTCGATGAAACTCTGGCCGGGCACCATGTCGAGGATATAGCCGCGGTTGGTGGTCGCCATCACGATCAGGATCGGCACGCGGTAGATTTCGTCGGCGATCGGCCGGTAGTGATAGAGATTCATGGTGCCGCGGACGTGCAGCACATCCTTCGGCGTCGAGCCGAGCGAGGGGCCGGACGAGGCGATATATTCGACGCCCTTGATGCTGCGCTGGATCGCGCGCTGCACCTCGGACTGGATCCGCTCCGGGATCGACGCCAGATCGAGGCCCGCCGGCGCGTTCATTTTGGCTCTCCGCCCGGCGACGGCGGACGCCTTGTCCGCGGCGGCCGCGGCGCGCCGGTGGGGTCGCTTGCCGCGCTACCCGACGCACGCTGCATCTGGTGCAGCGTCGCCTTGATCTCGTTGAGCTGGCCCTCGATCGATTGCAGCCGCTCGGCCATGCCGACCATCTGGGCCCGGCTCGGCAGGTTCATGCTGACGAGGTATTTCTCCATCAGCTCGCCGAGCTGCTTTTGCGCGCCCGCCGTGGCGCCGCCGACCTGGTTGACGACCTTGCTGAATTCAGGCGAGCCCATCGCTTGATTGGCGAAGGAATTAAAACCCTTCTCCATCTCGCCGATCATGGTCTGCCAGATCGCGACCGGATCGTTTGCCTTGTCGGCCATCGGCGTCCTCCCGCCTTCATGGCGAGGACTTTTCGCCCTCGCCGCTTGCGCTCATACCACACCGTTGTGGCGGGCGGGTCAACCATGCAACCGGCGGGCGATGTCGCAGGCAGCAGGCGGATCGCCGCATCGAAAGCCTTCTGCGTCGCGGCAAACCGTGGCATAGAGTTCCCTCAACAATTACCTTCCGGGGACGCCCAGTGAATTCGCTCGCCCATCAGCCGCCGCAGATCGCCCACGCCAACGGCATCGACCTCTGTTACGAGATTTTCGGCGACGCCAATGCCGAACCGATGCTGCTGATCATGGGGCTCGGCGCCCAGATGATCCATTGGGACGACGATTTCTGCCGCCAGCTCGCCGGCCGCGGATTCCGCGTCATCCGTTTCGACAACCGCGACATCGGTAAATCCAGCCAGCTTTCCGGCGGCAAGAAGCTGACGCCGCTGGAATTGTTGAAACTGCGCTTCCTGAAAATCCCGGTCGCTGCTCCTTACAAATTATCCGACATGGCGCAGGACACGGTCGCGCTGATGGATGCGCTGAAAATCAGGACGGCGCATCTGGTCGGCGCGTCGATGGGTGGCATGATCGCCCAGGAAATCGCCATCACATTCCCCGAGCGGGTTCGTTCGCTGACCTCGATCATGTCGACCACGGGTAATCCGAAAATCCCAGCGCCGACCCGCGAGGCCACTGCGGTGCTGATGGCGCCGCCGGTCACGACAAAGGACGAGTATCTCGAGCGCTTTGCCCAGACCTGGAAGGTTTTGCGCGTCGGCTCGTTTCCGGAAGACGAGGCGCTCGATCGTTCGCGCGCCGAGCGAACTTTTGAGCGCGGTCTCAATCCTGCGGGCGTCGGACGTCAGCTGCGCGCGATCCTCGCCTCCGGCAGCCGCAAGGAACGACTGCGTTCGGTCAAGGCGCCGACCTTGGTGATTCACGGCACCGTCGATCCGCTGGTGCGGCCCGAAGGCGGCAAGGATACCGCGGCCTCGATCCCTGGCGCGAAACTCGTCATGATCGAGGGCATGGGGCATGCGCTGCCGATCCCGCTATGGCCGCAGATTATCGACGCGATCGACCGGCATGCCCACGCGGCCGTCGCAAAGACAAAGCATTAGACCAAACGCAATTTCAACACCGGGAGGACAGCATGAAACTGGAAGGCGGATGTTATTGCGGCCAGGTGCGCTACCAGGCCGAGGGCGAACCGATGCTGAAGGCGCAATGCCATTGCCGCGAATGCCAGTATATCAGCGGCGGCGCGCCGAACCTGTTCACGCTGATGCCGGTCGCCGGCTTCAGCTACACCAAGGGCACACCGAAAAAGTTCTCGCGCAGCGATCTCGAGCACCCGGTGACCCGCGAGTTCTGCGCCGAATGCGGCACCCACATGGTGACCCGGCCGCGCGGAGTGCCCGCGGTGGTTTTGAAGGTCGGCACGCTGGATGATCCCAGCCTGTTCGGCGGGCCCAAGATCGCGATCTACACGGTCGATACGCAGCCGTTCCACCACATCCCCGAGGGCATACCGAGTTTTGAGCGGCTGCCGCCGAGGTAGGAACTAACATCTCGTCGTCCCCGCGAACGCGGGGACCCATCACCCCTGGCGTTCGTCGTAAACGAAGGCAACTGCCTCACTGCTCAACTGAAAACACACGGCGTATGGGTCCCTGCGTTCGCAGGGACGACGCCATTGGTTGGTTGACCGCTTGATCTACCCGCCCGCCCAGACGTCGAGCACATAGCGGTTTTTGTTGCCGAGATCCTCGATCCAGCGCAGGCCCGCATTCTCGTCCGCGCCGCTGCGCTCGCGATAGATCGCAACCAATGCGGCCTTGACGTCGGGCTCCATCTTGCCGCCGTCGCCGCAGACATAGACGATCGCGCCCTGCTCGATCAGGCTCCAGACGCGTTTCTTTTGCGCCGCGACCAGATGCTGCACATAGGTTTTCGGGCCGTCGCCGCGCGAGAACGCGGTGTGCAACTCGGTGATCCCGTCGGCGGCGAACGCCTTCAATTCGTCCGCGTAGAGATAATCCTGCTCGGGATGGCGGCAGCCGAAGAACAGCATCGCGGGGCCGAGGCCCTTACCCGCCGCCTTCAGCGCGGCGCGCTCCTGCAGGAAGCCGCGGAACGGCGCCAGCCCCGTGCCGGGACCGATCATGACGATCGGCACCGAGGCATCCTGCGGCAGCCGGAAGCCGGCCTTGGTTTCCCGAACCGTGGCGTGAATGGTGTCGCCGGCGCGGCGGCCGGCGAGATAATTCGAACAGACCCCGCGGTAGATGCCGCGGCCCGAACTCGCGGGCGATTGCACCACGCCGACGGTAACGCTGCAGCGCGCCGGATTGCCCGACGGCGAGGATGAGATCGAGTAATAGCGCGGCGCCAATAGCGACAGCATTTCGAGGAAGGCGTGGAACGGTAATTCGCAGGCCGGGTGTTCCTCCAGCAGGTCAAACACCGATTTGCGTTTTGTCAGTACCTCGCTGCGGTAGCGCTCGGTCGCCGCGGCGTCGTCGCCGACGAAAGCCAGCAGTTTTGGTTTTGTCACCGGGCAGCGCGTGTGCTCCGACATGATCTGGATTTGCTTGCGGGTCGCGACCTGCTGCAGTTCGACGAATTCGGTCAGCAGCCGTCCGACCGAGACCGCGTCGCCGACCGGCAATTGCGCGCGGCGGCCTTCGGCGACCTGCAGGCGAACCTGATCGGCCGGCAGGAAGCCGAAGCGGCGCGCCACCGAATCGACCAGCGCCGGATCGTTGCGCGGCACCACGCTGAGATGATCGCCGACGCGATAGCCGATGTTACCGGGCAGTTGCACCTCGATGTGCCGGGTCGAACGGTCCGACGCATGGGCGCCGGTCTTGTTCTGTAGTTCCGAATTGGCCAGCACCTTCATCGGCGCGACGCCGCCTTGGGTGACGATGGTGTTGACCGCCGAAGCCGCCACCGGCTCAACGCTGTAAAGCGGCTCGTCATCGGCGCTGCGGCTTAAGCCCGTATCGACGCCGAGTTCCTTCATCGCCACGGGCGCCGTGGCGGCAAACCAGCTCTCGAACTGGCCGTCGAGATCGCTGCGGGCATCGCCCTCACCGCGCGCCGCGAGCGGACGCGCGCCATGCGCGGCCAGTTGTTCGTCGAGGAAGCGCGGCACCGATTGATAGGTCGCGGCCCAGTCGCTGTTGCCGCAGCCGAACACCGCGTAACGCACTTTTGCCAAGGCATTCCCAGGCAGATCGCCGCCCAGCCATTTGTAGAATTGGGTGGCGTTGTCCGGCGGCACGCCGTTATAGGACGCGCAGAAAATCAGCACGCCGCCCTGCTCCGGCAATTTGCCGGCAAAATCGTCGAGCGGCGCCAGCTTTGTCGCAAAGCCGTTGACCTCGGCGAGGTCGGCGACGCGGGTTGCGAGTTCTTCGGCGGTGCCGAGATTCGATCCATAGAGCACCAACAGCGGCGTGTTGTGGCCCGGCCGCGCCCGGGCACGCGGCGCCGCCGCACCGACAGTGGCCGATGCCACGGCAGGACCTGCATAGGCACCGCGCTCCTTTTCACCACGCGGACGCACCTTGATCCTGAATCCGTCGGGCTTGATGGTCAGGGTTTCCTTCAGCACCATCTGGTAGCGGTTGACGTCGATCAACCTGAAGCGCTGCAGGATCATGCCGATCGCCAGCGCCGCCTCGTGCATGGCAAAGCCGCGGCCGATGCAGGCGCGCTGGCCGTTGCCGAACGGCTTCCACGCATTGACCGGCCGCGCGGCTTCCGCCTCCTTGCTGAAATTTTCCGGATCGAACGCGTCGGGGTTCGGTCCCCAGACACTGGGATCGCGATGCAGCGCCAGCACCAGCACGGTGATGAAGGTGTTTTTCTTGAGTTTGTACTTGCCGCCGATGGTCTCGTCCTTGAGCGGCGAGATGCCATAGGCCGGCGCCGGCGGCCACAGCCGCAGCGCTTCCTTCAGGATTTGCGTGATGTAGGTGAGCTGGGTGACCTGCTGATAGGTCGGTTTGGCCCCGAGGTCGGGACCGAGCACACGGTCGACTTCCTCATAGGCCTTCTTCAGCACGTCGGGATGCTTCAGCAGCGCATAGATCGAAGCCGACAACAGGCCGCTGGTGGTCTCGTGGCCGGCGATCAGGAAGGTGTTGATCTGGTAGCGGATGTTGACGTCGTCGAGCTGCTCGCCGCTGGCGCGGTCGACGCCGGTCATCATGGCGCCGAGCATGTCCTTTTTGTCCTCGGCAGCGCCATCGGCGTTCTTGCGGCGCTCGGCGACGATCTCGTCGACCATCTTGTTCATGAAGGCGACGTCGCCGGCAAGATCGCGGCGGCGCTTCTGCATCCACAGATTCTCCAGCGGCAGGCCGCGGATCATCATGATGGTTTCCAGCGAGCGCACCAGCAACTCGACGAAGGGGTGGTAGTCGCGCCGGTAGAACGAATTGAACCGGTAGTCGAAGCCGCACAACCCGATGGTGTCGAGCGTCAGCGCGGTCATGTCGTGGACGACGTCGATCTCCTCGTCGCCGTTGAGCCGCTCCCATTTCTTCACCAGCTGCTCGGCGATGTCGACCATGCTCGGGTGATAGGACTGCATCGCGCGGTTGCCGAACGGCTGCAGCAGAATGTTGTGCGCCTTGCCCCAGTTCGGCTCCGAGGTGTCGGCGGTGAACAGGCCGTCGCCGGCGACCGCGCGCACCCGGCGCAGCGGGCCGCGCACCGCCTTGTCAAACCGCTTCTCGTCGCTGAGTTCGTCGACCAGGTCGTGACCGGACACGATCACGATCGGCGAGCCCATCATGTCCAGCCAGAAGATCGGACCCAATTCCTTGGCAAGCCGCGCCAAATTCTGCACCGGCGCGCTCGAAATCCAGCGACAGCATATTGCCGACCACCGGTTTTGTCGGCGGATGCGGGATCGGAGCCAAACGGTTGCCGGACGCCATCGCGAAAGTTTCTCCTGCCGTATGTTGGACCCGCTTCCGTCATTGCGAGCGAAGCGAAGCAATCCAGTGCCGCAAGAAAAGACTGGATTGCTTCGTCGCTTCGCTCCTCGCAATGACGACAAAACTGACGTCTTACCCAAATCTTTTTCTACGCCATTCGATCAGCTTGGCGCTGACCTCTTCCGGTTGTTCCTGCTGCGTCCAATGGCCGCTGTCGCGCACCAGATACTTCTCCAGGTCGGGCACGAGCTTTTCCATGCCGTCGGCCGCGGACGGCGGCAGCACGGCATCGTTTTCGGCCATGATCATCAGCGCCGGCACTTTTACGTGGTGATCGAGCCCGGCCGAGCGCTGCCAGTTGCGGGTAAAATTGCGGTACCAGTTGATGCCGCCGGTAAAACCTGTCCGGGTAAAAGTGTCGACAAACACCTTCTTTTCCTCCGGCGACAGGATCGGCGTGCGCGGATCGTGCTTGGCGTCGTAGGCCGCGACCATCTGCGGAAATGCGAGGTTGGCCGTGGACCCGCCGATCCCGCCCACCCCCTTATCGCCTGGCTCAACGGCCTTGCGCGGCTTGCGCATGAAGGCGTCAAAGGTCTGTTCGACCCGACTGCCAAAAATGCGGTCGGGCTCGCGGGCCGGATCCTGGAACTGGACGATATACATGCTGTCGCCGAACCGTTTTTTGAACAGCTCAATCGGATCGGCCGGCGCCCGATCCCAATGCGGCGTATTGACGCCGACCACGCCGGCGACACGGTCCAGATGCCGCAGCGGCATCTGCCAGACGACAAAGCCGCCCCAGTCGTGGCCGACAAAGATCGCCTTGTCGATCTTGAGATGATCGAGCAGGCCGACGAGGTCGCCGGTCAGGTGCTCCATGTCATAGGCCTCGACCGGCTCGGGCCGGTCGGTTGAGCCATAGCCGCGCTGGTCCGGCGCGATCACGCGGATGCCGGCCTCGCCCAGTGCCTTGATCTGGTGCCGCCACGAGAACGCCATCTCGGGCCACCCGTGGCAAAGCACCACTGGCGGCGTGTCGGTCTTGGGACCGGAATCGTAATAGCCCATGCGGATGCCGTTGGTTGGGGCGAACTCAAGCTTCGGCATCTCGATCATGGTCAATTCCTGCTTTCTTCCAATGTTAGCCGGCCGCGCTCTTCAGATCGGCCGGCGGCGCGAACGCCGCCTGCAGCGCCGCGAACTCGCCCGGCAGCATGTCGCACAAAACCTGCACATGCGGAATGATGTTGGCGCCGGCGATGAAGCCGAAATCGAGCTGGTCACGGTAGCTCTGCACGGTGATGTTCAGCGCGAGACCATGGGTCGAGATCGACACCGGAAAGATATGCAGCAATTCGGCGCCCGCGGCGTACAACGTTTGCCGCGGGCCCGGCACGTTGGACACCGTGATGTTGGCGGCAGGCGGCAGCACGTCGGACAGGCTGGAGCGGCTGTACAAGAGCGCCAGGATCTGGACCAGGATCGGCGCGCCCAGCATCGAGATGTTGGAGACCTGCGGCATCAGCGCCCGCAGCGGATGCGACATCTCCTTGGATTTGGTCGATTGCGCGATGATGGCTTCCAGCCGCGCCTTGGGCTCCTCGATATTGGTGGCGATCGAGCAGATCATGCCGAACACCTGGTTGTTGGCGTCGGTATTGCCCTCCTCGCGCAGCGAGATCGGCACCGCGGCGGTCAGCGATTTCGCCGGCAGCGCACCGTTCTCCAGGAGATAGCGCCGCACCACGCCGGAGGAAACCGCCAGCACCACGTCGTTGAGTTTGCCGCCGGCGGCCTTGGCCAGCGCCTTGGCCTGCGACAGCGAGATCGAGGTGCCGGCAAAGCTGCGTTCCGACGAGATCGATTTGTTCAGGATGGTCGGCGGCGACATCATGCTGGCGAGGCTGTCGCGCGATTTAGGATCCGAAATCTTGCCGACCACCTCGGAGACGCTCTTGAGCATGGTCGGAACGTTGCCGGCGAATTTGACCGCCGCCTCGATCTGGTACATCGCGTTGTCGAACAGGATCGACCCGATGTCGCTCTTTCCCGAGCGCGGCAGGTCGATCGCCTTGGCGGCCGCCGAGGCGTCGAACGGCTGGCGCCAGAGCTGCTGGTACGAATCGATCATGGTGGCGGCGATGTCGCGCGGTTCCTGCTCGACCTTGCGCGCCGCGGGCTTGCCGACGTCGCGCGGCACCGGCGTCACGTCGTAGATCATGTTGGTGAGCGCCGCTCCCGCGCCGCCGTCGATACAGGCGTGGTGCATCTTGGAATAAAGCCCGATCTCGTTGTCCTTCATGCCTTCAAAAACGTAAAACTCCCACAGCGGGCGGGCGCGGTTGAGCAGCTTGGCATGCATCCAGCCGACGATGCGCTCGAGCGTGGCGCGGTCATAGGGCGCCGGCAGGCTGCCGCGGAAGATGTGGCGGTCGATGTCGAACTGGTCGTCCTCGACCCAGGAGGGATGATCGATATCGAGCGGCGCCTTCTGCAAGCGCGCTTTCAGGATCGGCGCGATGTGCAGCCGCGAGGCGATCATGGCTTTAAAATCTTCGAAGAAATTGCCGTCGTAGTTTTCGGGCAAGCGAAAGATCGCCATGCTCCCGACATGCATCGGCATCTCAGGCGTTTCCAGATACAGAAACGACGCGTCCATCGAGGACAGTTTTTTGGCGTCACCCATGTTTTCCTCCCGCTTGGCCGTGCCTCGGTTTCTTGGCGCCTTGGCGGCGCTTCTCAGAGGTCAGGCCGATTGTGCATTTTCCGCGGGCGCATATGCAATGGCAAACGGTCCTGATCGGTCAAATTCGCGGAATTGACCGTCGGCCTGGGCCAGCCGATCCGCAACCGCCCATAGAGCGGCGGCGTTGACGCCGAGCCCGGTATGGCTCGCCAGATAGACCTCGATATTCTCGGCGGTATCGGAGGAACGCAACAGGCAGGTGCGCCAATTGACGATGCCGTCGGCGCGCGAATAGATCGAGGTCGCCGGCATCGGCAAATCGCCGGCGATCGCCTGGCGCAGCTCGGTGTCGCCTTCCACCGTCTCGCCCGACATCGCCTCGTAGAGCCGCGTTGCGTTGGTCGCTCGCACATCGCCCGCGAACGGACTGCCGAGTGTGATCACGGAGCGCACGATCTCTGGCGCCTGTAGCGCGAGATCGCGCGCATAGACGCCGCCGAGGCTCCAGCCGACAAGACTGACCTTGCGCCCCGTGGTGGCGTGGATCGCCGCCAGCCGGTCGCGCAAGGCGGCCCGCATCCGCGACACGCCGCCGGTGTTGCGGCCCATCTGCCAGCCATGGGTGTCGTACCCGAGTTCGCCGAGATAGCGGCGCAGCGGCGCCATCGACAGATCGCTGGCGAGAAAGCCCGGCAACGCCAGCACGGGATGACCGTCGCCGCGCGGCGCGCGCATCAACAGCGGTGACAGCAGCAGGCTGGCGTTGAATTCGAGGATGCCCCGCACCTCGGCCAGCATCAGGCCGAGGTGCGGCGGGCGAAGCTGCCGCGGTTCGCCTTCGTCGGGCGGCCTCATTTTTTCTTGTCGGCCGGACGCATGCCGCCAAGTCCAGTGCCAAGACCGGCCATGGTCGTGAACATGTCCTGGAAACGCTCGGCCAGTTTGGGATCAAAGGTGAACCAGCTCTGCATCAGCGCTTCCGGCGACACGCTCTGGATATTGGTCATCATCTGCTGCTGCAGCTTTTCCATCACCGCGGTCTGCATCGGCTGCACGTCGGGCAACCCGAAGAACTGCCGGGCTTCCAGCGGCGTGCAGTCGATCTCGATGTTAACTTTCATGTCCGCCGCTCCTTAATTGCGGTTCTGCCGGTCGCAGTATCGCCGCGACCGGCCATGGGACGCAAGCGGCCTTGGTGGCCGCCGCCCGCCATCGGCAAAGATGGTCAACCAAATCGCTCGGCGGCAAATGGCGCGGGATCGGCGAATGGCGTCTCGCCGGTCATCATTTCCGCCAGCAGGCGGCCGGTCACCGGGCCCAGCGTCAGGCCGTGGTGCTGATGCCCGAAGTCGAACCAGAGGCCGGGATGGCGCGGCGCCTTGCCGATCACCGGAAGCATATCGGGCAGGCACGGCCGCGCGCCCTTCCAGGGTTCTGCATCGATGGCGTCTCCGAGCGGAAACAGCGCCCGCGCCTTCGGTAGCGCCCGCTCGACCTGGATCGGGCTCGCCGGTGCGTCGCGGCGGGCGAACTCCACACCAGTGGTGATGCGAATGCCGCGGTTCATCGGCGCCAGCAGGAAGCCGTTGTCGGTGTCGAGCACCGGATGATTCAGCACGGCATTGCCGCTCGCCGCCACGTGCAGATGATAGCCGCGCTTGACGGCGAGCGGAATCCTGTAGCCGAGCGGTCGAAAGACCAGGTCGGACCACGGCCCCAATGCCACGACCGCCCCGCGCGCCACCAGCGCGCCTTGCGGACCGTTGACGCGCCAGCCGCCACCTGACGCTTCGAGGGTTCGCGCATCGCCAACCACAAACCGGCCGCCCTTGCGCTCGAACAGCGAAGCATAGGCTTTTGCCAGGCCGCCGGGATCGGGGACGAAGCCGGGCGTCGGAAAATAGCTCGCGCCCGCGAACGCGCCGGTCAGATTGGGCTCGCGCTGCTCGATCGCCTTCTGGTCGAGAATCTCGCCCTCTACACCGTATTGCCTGGCCCGCTCGAGGTCGCGCACGGCGCCGGCCAGCGTCGCATCTGAGCGAAACAGCTTGATCCAGCCCATCCGGCGCAAAAGGTCGGGTACGCCCGCTTCCGCGATCAACGCCTCGTGTTCGATCAGGCTGCGCCGGATCAGCGGCAGTTCGGCCATCGCGCTGCGCATCGCCCGTTCCGGCGAGGACGCCAGATAGTAACGCACCAGCCAGGGCAGGAAGAACGGCAGATCGGCCGGCGCATAGCGCACCGAAGGGCTGCGATTCAACGCATATTGCAGGATCGGCGCCAAATCCCGGGGAAACATGTAGGGGAAAACCGACGCGGATTCGATCAGCCCGGCATTGCCGTGACTGGTCTCCTCGCCGGCGCGCGCGTGGCGGTCGACCAGGATCACCTCGCGCCCGCGTTGTTGCAGATGCAAGGCCGCACCGACGCCGACCATGCCCGCGCCCAGTACCAGAACATCGGCCTTAAGTTCCGCCATCCCGGCACTCCGAAAGTTGTATGTAACGCACGCGGCATCGTTGCTTAAGGTGAGATTAGTCATTGCGGCATCGCGGCGCAAACCGGCCCACATCAGGTGAAATCAGCCTTGCGCGGCGGCCAAACTCTGGCAACATGGAACGGCAATAACGCTCGATATTGCCTCAACGAACAGACGCCACAGCGGAGAATCTGACCACATGCCGGTACGTCATACCTTGCTTGCAGCGGCCTTCATCTCGATCGCCGCTTTGGCGACCTCGCCGGCCTCCGCCCAGATCCTGCGCTACGCCAACCAGGGTGCGCTCAAGTCGCTCGATCCCTATACGCTGCGTGAAACCACCACGATCGCGCAGCACGGGCATGTCTATGAGGGCCTGGTCGGCCGCGACAAGGAGCTGAAGATCGTTCCCGCGCTGGCGGAAAGCTGGGAAACGCCGGAGCCGACCCGCTGGCGCTTTCACCTGCGCCACAACGTCAAATTCCACAATGGCGATCCCTTCACCGCCGACGACGTCGTGTTCTCCGCCGATCGCGTCCGCGCCACGGGCTCCAATTTCACCACCGTCATCCCGAGCGACGCCAAGGTCGTCAAGGTCGACGACTACACCGTCGATTTCATCACGGCCTCGCCCAATCCCATCCTGATCACGCAGTGGGATGGCTGGTACATCATGGACAAGAAGTGGTGCGAGGATAACAACGCGGTCGGCCCGACGCCGGTGGCGGCGACCACGCCGAGCTACGCCTCGCTGCACGAAAACGGCACCGGGCCGTTCGTGATCGAAAGCCACCAGCCGGGCGTCAAGACCGTGTTCAAGCCGTTCGCGGGCTGGTGGGGCAAGCCGGAACATAATCTGAAGGAAATCGACTTCACGTCGATCTCCTCCGACGCAACCCGCGTCGCCGCGCTGCTGTCGGGCGATGTCGACGTCATCGAGCCGGTTCCGATCCAGGATATCGCGCGGGTCAATTCCAGCCCCGATGCCACGGTGATGACCGGGCCGGAACTGCGCACCATCTTCCTCGGCATGGACCAGGTGCGCGACGAACTGCTCTACTCCAACGTCAAGGGCAAGAATCCCTTCAAGGACGTCCGGGTCCGCGAGGCCTTCTACAAGGCAATCGACGTCGACCTGATCAAGAGCCGCGTGATGCGCGGGCTGTCGACGCCGTCCGCGCTGATGATCGCGCCGCAGCTGTTCGCGCTGTCCAAGGATTTCGTTCGGCCCAAAGCCGATCCCGATGCCGCCAAGAAGCTTCTGACCGAAGCCGGCTATCCCGACGGGTTCGAAGTGACGATGGACTGCCCGAACGACCGTTATGTCAACGATGCCGCGATCTGTCAGGCGGTGGTCGGCATGCTGGCCCGGATCGGCGTCAAGGTCGATTTGCTGGCCCAGCCCAAGGCGCAGTATTTCGCCAAGGTGCTGAAGCCCGGCGGCTACCAGACCTCGTTCTATCTGCTGGGCTGGACGCCGGCGACGATGGACTCCCAGAATGTCATGAACGACATCATGGGCTGCCGCGACGATCCGAAATCCTCGCGCGGCGAGGCAAATCTCGGCGGCTGGTGCAACAAAGAGTTCGATGCGCTGGCCGACAAGGTGCTGATGGAAACCGATCAGAACAAGCGCAACCAGATGATCAAGCAGGCGTTCGAGATCGCCAACAAGGACTATGCCTACATTCCGCTGCACCAACAGGCGCTCGCATGGGGCGTGTCGAAAAAGGTGAAACTGACCCAGCGCCCCGACAACCAGGTTCTGCTCTACTGGGCTACCAAGCAGGAATAGAGCCTTCAGAATACCAGCGGTCCCGGCGGCTCAGGCTTCCGGGGCCGTTGCATTTTCAGAGGCCGTGCGTATCCAAGAGGTCCGCGACGATGCGGACCGTATCGAACAGGAAGTGAAAGGATCACATGCTCGCTTTCACTCTTCGCCGCATGCTTCAGGCCGTCGGCGTCATGATCGCGGTGGGCATCATCTCGTTTTCGATGTTCCGTTACGCCGGCGACCCGGTCAACCAGATGGTCGCGCAGGATACCTCGGCGGCGGAGCGCGCCGAGATCAGCAAGGCGCTCGGCCTCAACGATCCCGTGCTGGTGCAGTTCGCCCGCTATTTCGGCAACGCGATGCGGTTCGAGTTCGGCATGTCGTACCAGTTCCGTCAGCCGGTCGCGACGCTGTTGAAGGAACGGATGCCGGCGACGCTGGAGCTTGCCACCTGCGCCACTTTGCTGGCGACCGTGTTCGGCATCTTGATGGGGGTCTATTCGGCGCTGCGGCGCGATTCGCTGCTGACGCGGATATTCCAGGTGGTCTCGCTGATCGGAATCTCGCTGCCGACCTTCCTGATCGGAATCCTCTTGATCTATCTGTTCTCGGTCACGCTGGGCTGGCTGCCGTCGTTCGGCCGCGGCGACGTGGTGAAGATCGGCTGGTGGTCGACCGGCCTGCTCACGGTGTCCGGCCTCAAGGCGCTGATCATGCCGGCAGTCACGCTCGGGCTGTTCCAGATGACATTGATCATGCGGCTGGTGCGGGCCGAAATGCTCGAGGTGCTGCGCACCGACTACATTCGCTTCGCCCGCGCGCGTGGCCTGACCACCCGCGCGATCCATTTCGGCCATGCGCTGAAGAACACGCTGGTACCGGTCATCACCGTGGCCGGCCTGCAGTTTGGCTCGGTTATTGCTTTCGCTATCATCACCGAAACCGTATTCCAGTGGCCGGGGATGGGATTGCTGTTCGTTCAAGCCGTGCAGAACGTCGATATCCCGATCATGGCGGCCTATCTGCTGATGGTCTCGCTGATCTTCGTCACCATCAATCTCATCGTCGACATCCTCTATACGGTGGTCGATCCGCGGCTGCGCGCGACCGTCAGTCGCGCGGCGTGATGCGAGAGCGCGCATGACCGAAACCGCCGTCCCGCATCCCACCGAGCCGACCGCGCCCCGCGCGCCGGTGGCCGTCGGCTGGTTCCGGCGCGCTGTAGACAGCGACGTGTTTTATTCGTTCCGCCGCTCCCGCCTCACCATGATCGCGGCCGCCGTCACCGCGCTGTTTTTCCTGGTCGCGATCTTCGCCCCGCTATTGTCGGTGCAAAACCCGTTCGACCCGGCGCAGCTGCAGCTGATGAATTCGCGGATCGCGCCGCTGTGGACCGCGGACGGCCAGAGCCCGTATCTGCTCGGCACCGACGAGCAGGGCCGCGACGTGCTGTCCGCCATCCTGTACGGCCTGCGCGTTTCCTTGACGGTCGGCGTGCTCGGCGTGCTGTTCTCGGGAACGCTCGGCATCGTGCTCGGCCTGATCGCGGGTTATGTCGGCGGCCATGTCGACAGCCTGATCATGCGGATCGCGGACGTGCAGCTGACGTTTCCGGCGATCCTGATCGCGCTGCTGGTCAACGGCGTGGTCAAATCGGTGTTCGGCGACCGCCTCAACGCCGCGAGTACGCTCGGATTATTGGTGTTCGCGATCGGGCTGAGTTTCTGGGTACAATACGCCCGCACCGTGCGCGGCTCGGTGATGGTGGAAAAGAACCGCGATTACGTCGCCTCCGCGCAATTGATCGGCCTGCCCGCCCCCGTCATCCTGCTGCGGCACGTGCTGCCGAACACCATGGGGCCGGTGCTGGTGATCGCCACCATCAATCTCGCGCTCGCGATCATCACCGAAGCCACGCTGTCGTTCCTCGGCACCGGCATGCCCGACACCATGCCGTCGCTGGGCACGCTGATCCGGATCGGCAACAATTACCTGTTCTCCGGCGAGTGGTGGATCGTCGCCTTCCCCGGCCTCGCGCTCGCCGCCTTGATCCTCTCGATCAACCTGCTCGGCGACTGGCTGCGCGACGCGCTCAATCCGAAACTGCGATGACCGCATGACCGAACCTGTTCTCTCCGTGCGTAACCTCAAGGTGGAATTCGCCACAAGGCGCAGCGTGCTGCACGCGATCGACGGCATTTCCTTCGATATCGCCAAGGGCGAGGTGCTGGGCGTGGTCGGCGAATCCGGCGCCGGCAAATCGGTCACCGGTCTTGCCGTGATCGGCCTGATCGATCCGCCCGGCCGCATCGCCGGCGGCGAGATCCATCTCTCGGGCCTGCGGATCGACAATCTGCCGCCGGAGGAGATGCGCCGTATCCGGGGCAAGCGCATCGGCATGATCTTTCAGGATCCACTCACCAGCCTCAATCCGCTTTACCGGGTCGGCGAGCAGTTGATCGAAACCATCCGCACCCATCTTAACCTGTCGGAAACCGCCGCCCGCAAGCGCGCCATTGATCTATTGGCCGAGGTCGGCATTCCCGCCCCCGACAAGCGGATCGATTCCTATCCGCATGAATTTTCCGGCGGCATGCGCCAGCGCGTCGTGATTGCGCTGGCGATCTGCGCCGAGCCGGAACTGATCATCGCCGACGAGCCGACCACGGCGCTCGACGTCTCGGTGCAGGCGCAGATCATCACATTGATAAAGCGCCTCGGCCGCGATCACGGCACCGCCGTGATGCTGGTGACCCACGACATGGGCGTGATCGCGGAAACCTCCGACCGCGTCGCGGTGATGTATGCCGGGCGCATCGCCGAGATCGGCCCGGTGCAGGACGTGGTGCGCAATCCCTTGCATCCCTACGCCAAGGGGCTGATGGGCGCGATCCCGACCTTGGCGGGCGACGCCGCGCGGTTGGTGCAGATTCCACGGCTCAATGCCCAGGCTGTCCGCGATCCCGGCCGGCTGCTCGTTCAATCCGCGCTGTGCCTACGTGTTCGACCGCTGCCGGGTCGAACGGCCCGAGCCGATCCGGCAGGGCGCGCAGGCGCGTGGCCTGCCATCTCTATGACGCCGCCGCCAGGGATATTACGAAGGAATCCGCGGCATGACACCGGCGCCCTTCATCGACATCAACAATCTGCGCCGGGTGTTCGACGTTTCAAAGCCGTGGCTCAATCGCGTTCTGGAAGGTGGCCATCTGGAATTTTTGAAAGCGGTCGATGGCGTGACGTTCGACATCGCCAAGGGCGAGACCTTTGCGCTGGTCGGCGAATCCGGCTCGGGCAAAACCACGGTGGCCCGCATGGTGGTGGGATTGCTGCCGCCGAGTTCGGGCGAAGTGATCATCGACGGCGTCTCGATGAGCGACCCAAAGCAGGCGCAGGCGCGCCGGCTTTTGCGCCGCCGCATCCAGATGATCTTTCAGGATCCCTATGCCAGCCTCAATCCGCGCTTCCGGGTCGATGCCATCGTCTCCGAACCGATTCGCGCCTTCGATCTGATCCAGGGCGAACGCAATATCCAGGCGCGGGTCGGCGAGCTCCTCAGCCTGGTCGGCCTGCATGCCGATGACGGCCTGAAATATCCGCATCAATTCTCCGGCGGCCAGCGGCAGCGGATCGCGATCGCGCGCGCGCTGGCGTCGGAAGCCGAGTTCATCGTCTGCGACGAGCCGACCTCGGCGCTCGACGTCTCGGTGCAGGCGCAGATCCTCAATCTGATGCGCGACCTGCAGGACAAGTTCGGCCTCACCTACCTGTTCATCAGCCATAACCTCGCGGTGGTCCGGCACATGGCGACCCGGATCGGCGTGATGTATCTCGGCCGCATCGTCGAGATCGCGAAGTCGCGCGAGCTGTTCGACAACCCGCGGATGCCCTACACCAAGATGCTGCTCGGCGCGGTGCCCGACCTTGCGATGTCCGGCCGCCAGCGCATTCCGGTCAAGGGCGAAATCCCCAATCCGATCGATCCGCCGCCCGGCTGCGCCTTCAATCCGCGCTGCCCCTTGGCCTTCGATCTGTGCCGCCGCGAGGCGCCGGCGCTGATCGACGGCGTCGCCTGCCATGCGGTCAATCAGCCGGCATCCGCCGCAGCGCAAGCGTGATCACGGGGATGCGAGTATAAGGCCAGTTCCGGCCGGTTGGCAGCAAGCGCCGGCTATGATCAAGTGCGCCGCACTGAGCCGCCAGCGAAGCGGCAGCAACGAAAAATGATGGATTCCCATGGGCAATATCAATCCCGACCCGTTCACCACGCGCCCGGAAATCGAGGGCACTTTCGGGGTCGTGACCTCGACGCACTGGATCGCCACCGCGGTCGGAATGGGCATCCTGGAAAAGGGCGGCAACGCCTTTGACGCCGGCGTCGCCACCGCGTTCACGCTGCAGGTGGTCGAGCCGCATCTGAACGGCCCGGGCGGCGATGTGCCGATCATCGTGCATGACGTCAAGCGCGGCCGCACCGAGGTGATTTGCGGCCAGGGTCCGGCGCCGGCGGGCGCGACCATCGCGCATTACCGCAGCGAGGGCCTCGAAATGGTGCCGGGCACGGGACTATTGGCTTGCTGCGTCCCCGGCACGTTCGAATCCTGGATGCTGCTGCTGCGCGATTACGGCACGCTGCGGCTGCGCGACGTGCTGGAACCCGCGATCGCCTATGCCCGCGACGGCTATCCGCTGGTCGAGCGGGCGTCGGCGACGATCCAGACCGTCGAGCAATTGTTCCGGAAACACTGGCCGACTTCGGCCGCGGTCTATCTGCCTGACAACAAGGTGCCGGTGCCCGGTACGCTGTTCACCAATCCAAAAATGTCCGAGACTTATGCCCGCATCCTGAAAGAGGCGGAAAGCGCCGGTTCCGACCGCGTCGCGCAGATCGAACGCGCACGCAAGACGTGGTCGCATGGTTTTGTCGCCGAAGAGATCGGAAAATTCTGCCGCACCCAGGAAGTGATGGACGTCAGCGGCTCGCCGCATCGCGGCGTGCTGACCGCCGACGACATGGCGCGCTGGCAGCCGACCATCGAAGCGCCGCTGACCTATGATTACGGCCGCTACACCGTCTGCAAACCCGGCGTCTGGAGCCAGGGCCCGGTGATGCTGCAACAGCTCGCCCTGCTGAAGGGCTTTGAACTCGACGGGCTCGATCCGACCGGTCCTGAATTCATCCATCTGCAGATCGAATGCGCCAAGCTCGCTTATGCCGACCGCGAAAAATTCTATGGCGATCCAAAATTCACCGAAATTCCGATCGCGACGCTATTGTCCGACGCCTACAACGACGAACGCCGCAAGCTGATTTCGAAAGACAAGGCGTCGCTGGAATTTTTGCCGGGCTCGGTCGAGGGTTTTGGCTCGATTGTAAAAATGCGCCGCCAGGAAGGCCAGCGCGAGGCGGTCGGCGCCATGGGCGCGGGCGAGCCCACGGTCGGGCGCTTCGGCGAGGTGCGCGGCGACACCGTGCATTTCGACATCATCGACCAGGCCGGCAACATGATCTCGGCGACGCCGTCGGGCGGCTGGCTGCAATCCTCGCCGGTCATTCCCTCACTCGGCTTCTGCCTCGGCAGCCGCGCGCAGATGTTCTGGCTCGAGGAAGATCACCCCGCGGCGCTCGCGCCCGGCAAACGCCCGCGCACCACGCTCTCGCCGACCATGGCGTTGCGCGACGGCGAGCCCTATTTGTCGTGGGGTTCGCCCGGCGGCGACCAGCAGGACCAATGGATCACGCAGTTCTTCCTGCGCCACGTCCACGCCAGGATGAATCTGCAGGAAGCGATCGATGCGCCGGCCTGGCATTCCGAGCATTTTCCGATTTCGTTCTGGCCGCGTACCGCGCGGCCCGGCGTGATGGTGGTGGAAAACCGGATTCCGAAGGCCACCGTCGATACCTTGAAAAGTCGCGGCCATATTGTCGAGACCGGCCCCGACTGGTCGGAAGGCCGCCTCACCGCGGCCTCGAAACTCGGCCGCCGCCGCCGCGCCGCCGCCAATCCGCGCGGCATGCAGGGCTACGCGGCCGGACGATAAGGATACGGCTTGCAGGGCCCGTCACATGACCTGGTCGATTATCGCCCGCGATGAGACTACCGGCCGGTTCGGCATCGCGGTCGCGACAAAATTCTTCGCGGTGGGTTCGCGCGTGCCCTATATCGCATCGGGGTTCGGGGCGATCGCGACCCAGGCTTTGGTCAATCCCTATTACGGGATCGATGGCCTCAAGTTGTTGCGCGAGGGCAAAAGCCCGCGCGAGATCGTCGAAACCTTGATTGCGGCCGATGCCGGCCAGGGCAGCCGACAGTTGCATATCATGGATGCGGCCGGCCGCATCGCCTCGCATACCGGCAAAGACTGCGTCGACTGGTGCGGACATGTCGAGGGCGACGGCTTCTCGATCGCGGGGAACATGCTGGCGGGCCCGCAAGTGCTGGACGAAACGGCAAAAGCCTACGCTTACGCCAACGCACTACCGTTCGCGCAGCGCCTGATCGCGGCATTACTCGCCGGCGAAGCCGCCGGCGGCGACAAGCGCGGCAAGCAATCGGCAGCACTTCTGATCCACGGCAATGACGAATGGTCCGATCTCGATCTGCGTGTCGATGACCACGCCGATCCGCTGGCCGAGTTGGCGCGCCTCGAACAGGTCAGCCGGGAACGCTGGGTGCATTTCCGCCCCTTCATGCCGACCCGGCAAAATCCGGCAGGCGTCACCGACCGCGCCACCATCGACGCCGCCATCGAGGCCGGCATTCAGGCGGCGAGCGCGGGCCGGAAATGACGCGGGTGCCAAATCAATGACCGACACCGGGGCGCGCCAGGCGATGGAAGCAACCGGTGTTGGTGGGGTTAGCAAGGTCAGATGATCCGCAGTGCAGGAGTGAAATCCAATATGGGAACCGGACCGATGAAATTTTACCGAGCGGCCATCGCCGCGGTCGCCCTGTTGCTGTCGTTCGGAACCGGCGCCCACGCCCAGACCACGCTTCGAATCGGGCTGGCCGAAGACCCCGACATTCTCGACCCGACCCTGGCGCGCACCTATGTCGGCCGCATCGTATTCGCCGGTTTCTGCGACAAGCTGTTCGACATCGACGAAAAGCTCAACATCGTGCCGCAACTCGCGCTGTCACGCGAGATCTCCGCCGACGGCAAGGAGGTCACGATAAAGCTGCGGCCGAATGTGAAATTCCAGGACGGCGAGGTGTTCGACGCCGAAGCCGCCAAATTCTCGCTCGACCGCCACGTGACTTTCCCGGGCTCGTTCCGCAAACCTGAATTGGCCGCGCTCGACCATGTCGATGTGGTCGATCCCCTGACCATAAGACTGGTGCTGAAGACACCGTTCTCGCCGCTGATCGCGCAACTCGCCGACCGCGCCGGCATGATGGTCTCGCCCAAGGCGGCCAAAGAGGAAGGCGACAAGTTCGGCCTGCATCCGGTGTGCGCCGGGCCCTACAAGTTCGTCGAGCGGGTGCAGCAGGATCGCATCGTATTCGAAAAGTTCGCCGATTACTGGAACAAGGACAATGTCCATATCGACCGCATCGTCTATCTGCCGCTGGTCGACGCCACCGTCCGACTCGCCAACCTCAAATCCGGCGGGCTCGATCTGATCGAGCGGCTGCTCGCGACCGACATCAAGGACGTGCAGTCCGATCCCAAGTTGAAATTGTCCAGCGCGATCGAGCTCGGCTATCAGGGCATCACGCTGAACATCGGCAAGGACAAGGCCAGGGGCCCGCTCAGCCAGTCCGCCAAGGTGCGTCAGGCGCTCGATCTTTCGATTGATCGCGACGCCATCAACCAGGTCGTGTTCAACGGCGAGTTCAAGCCGGGTAATCAATGGGTCAATCCCGATCATCCCTATTACCAGAAGGCCTTTCCGGTGCGCGGCCGCGACGTCGAGAAGGCAAAAGCGCTGTTGCAGGAAGCCGGCGTGACGCCGCCGGTCAGCGTCGACTTCATGGTGCCAAAGGGCGCGGAGACCGAAGCGGTCGCACAGGTGGTACAGTCGATGGCGGCGGAGGCCGGCTTTGATATGAAGATCCGCGTGACCGAGTTCGCAACGTCCTTGAAACAGGCCGAGGCCGGCGAATACCAGGCCTTTATGCTGGCGTGGAGCGGACGTGTCGATCCCGACGGCAATTCCTTTATTTTCCTGAGGTCCAACGCGCCGCAGAACTACAGCGCCTGGGCCAACCCCGAGGCCGACAAGGCGCTCGACGATGCCCGCCTCGTCACCGATCCCGCGCGGCGCAAGGCGCTCTACGAAAAACTGACAAAGCTCGCGCTCGACGAAAATCCGATCCTCTACATCTTCCACCGCCGCATCCTGATCGCGCACACGACGAAACTCGAGGGCTACAAGCAGATGCCGGACGGCCTGGTGCGCGTCATCGGGTTGACGCTGAAGTGAGAAGTCTCACGCAACGCGCCTTCGCGTGTCCCGGATGCGGTGCGGCGCCCTTGCGCTGCTCCGCTGATCCGGGACCCACCCACACAGGATGGATCCCGATTCTGCGGCGCATCGCTGCGCGACGCACCGCGCCCGGGAAAAGCCAACCATGCTGAGCTTCCTGGCCAAGCGCCTCGCGCAACTGGTGCCGACGCTGTTCTTCGTGTCGATCCTGATCTTCTCGCTGCAGCATTTGTTGCCCGGCGATCCCGCGCTGGTGATGGCCGGCGAGGAACGCGATCCCGCCGTGATCGCGCAAATCCGCCAGCAATACCGGCTCGACCGGCCGATCCCGGAGCAATATTTCTACTGGGTCAAGGGCGTGCTGTCGGGCGATTTCGGCGAGTTGCTGCGCATCAAGGTGCCGGTGCGCGAGCTGATCGCGCAGAAACTGCCGGTCACCCTGCAACTGGGATCGATGGCGATCGTGATCGCGTTCCTGATCGGCATTCCCGCCGGCATCGTCTCGGCGGTGAAGAAGGGCACGATGTGGGACTACGGCGCCAATCTGTTCGCGCTGTGGGGAATCTCGACGCCGAATTTCTGGCTCGGCATCATGCTGATCTTCCTGTTCTCGATCGAACTCGGCTGGCTGCCGGCGTCGGGCTATGTGCCGCTATCCGAGAACTGGCGCGCCAGCCTCGCCTCCACCATCATGCCGGCCTTCGTGCTCGGCAACGCCATTGCCGCGATCCTGATGCGGCATACAAGAGCCGCGATGCTTCAGGTGCTGGAAAGCGATTACGTCCGCACCGCGCGCGCCAAGGGGCTGTCGGAACCCGTTGTCATCCTCAAGCATGCGTTGCGTAATGCGCTGACGCCGGTCATCACCCTGGGAGCGCTCGAGCTCGGCACGTTGCTGTCGGGCGCGGTACTGACCGAGCAGATCTTTTCGATTCCCGGTTTCGGCAAGCTGATCGTCGATGCCGTGTTCAACCGCGATTACGCCGTCGTGCAGGGCGTGGTGCTGGTCACCGCGACCATCTACATCGCGCTCAATCTCATTGCCGACATCGCCTACATCCTGGTCAATCCGCGCTTGAGAGACAGCCTATGACGGAGGCGGCGCTTGGCACCGGCGCCAAACTCGCGCCCGATTGGCAAAGCCCGGCGCGGCGCGCGCTGCGCCGGCTGTTCCGGCGCAAGGGCGCGGTCGTGGGGCTGGTCGTCATCGCCGTGATGATCGTGTTGGCGCTGTTGGCGCCGCTGCTTGCGCCCTACGATCCGATCGCGACCAGCTGGACCCTGGTGCGCAAGCCGCCCTCGGCGCTGCATTGGTTCGGCACCGACGATCTCGGCCGCGATATCCTCAGCCGCGTCATTTATGGAACGCGCGCCTCGCTGATGGCGGGCGCGATCTCGGTCGGCATCGCCTTCGGCGTCGGCGTGCCCATCGGTCTGCTATCCGGCTATCGCGGCGGCTTCGTCGATGCGCTGATCAGCCGAATCACCGACGCCATGCTGGCCTGCCCGTTCCTGATCCTGGCGATCGCGCTGGCGGCGTTCCTCGGCCCCAGCCTCAGCAATGCCATGATCGCGATCGGCATCACCACGACCCCGATCTTTGTCAGGCTGACGCGGGGCCAGACCATGAACGTCAAAATGGAGGACTATGTCGAGGCCGCGCGCGCGGTGGGCACCCCGCCGTGGCGGATCGCGCAGATGCACATCCTGCCGAACATCATGCCGGCGCTGCTGGTGCAGGCGACGCTGTCGATCGCGGCCGCGATCATCGCCGAAGCCGCATTGTCGTTCCTCGGCCTCGGCCAGCAACCGCCCGCGCCGTCCTGGGGCAGCATGCTCAACGCCGCGCAACGCTTCCTGACCAACGCGCCCTGGATGGCGATATGGCCGGGACTCTGGGATTTTCCTGCTGGTGCTGAGTTTTAACCTGGTCGGCGACGGCCTGCGCGACGCGCTCGATCCAAGGGAGGATCGGTGAGCGGCAATTCCGCGCCGACCTCCTCGACGTCAGCCGTTTTCAGAATGCGGTGACGATGGTGTGTCGAGCCGAATTCCCTTGTGATTCAAAACGTCAAACCCAAAGGAATAGGTTTGAGAGCAGCTCTTTGGAGGTGTGCTCCTGGATTGCGGTTGAACCTATTGTGTGTCGTCGACGACGGATGACAAGTTGCTGACCCGAGCTGGACCGCGATGACTGGCGGAGACGGTGAAGCGGCGTCGATCTTCCGAGGAAAAAAGATGCGGCGAGCCTTGATACTTTCTTGCGCTTCCGGCCTGTTTGCCGGTCTGATCGCGATCACGCCTGCCGGCGCCACGATCGAAAAAATCATGAACCAATGCAACGGCAAGCTGTGCCCATTCTTCCGTGCGTCGATCGTGATTCCCGATGGCTGGGTCGAAGACAAGGATTCGACCCGTTACTTTAACGCGCAGTTCCTGCTGCCCAGAGGCACCGATTTTGAAAAGGCGGCTGCAAAGATCTATGTTGCGGTAAAATACAATCGCAACAAGCAGCCGATTTCTGACTTTATGCCCGAAAACATCGCGGACTGGAACAGTCGCGCCAAAGACGCCAAAATCACCGACCTTGACGACCTTCCCCGCGGCGACGGCAAGGTCGCATTCGTGCGTCACCAGTTCGAGGCCAGAAGCCTTCATCAACAGGGCTATGAATTTCAGGCGGTAACCACAGACGGCGACAATGACGGCAATGAGTTTTTGGTAACCATCACCCTGTCCGCCAACTCGCTGAAGGCCCTGAAAGCCGCCGAACCGGCCTACATGGCGATCCTGAACAAGTATTGAGCCAAGGCGCGAGATTTCTGGATGAGGGCAATTTCAGGCAGGTCGAACATGGTTGTGACGCGCTGTCTTACGGTCGCCCCTGTTGCGGTATGCCAGAAGGACGGCTGACATCCGACCAGGCCACGCTCCGAGGAGCGTTAGCGACGAAGCAATCCAGTTCTTCCTTGCGGCCCTGGATTGCTTCGCTTGCGCTCGCAATGACGAACTAAATCACCACTTCCCGCAGCACGCGGCGGCAATCCATCTCGTATTCGAGGTCGACCACCGGCGGCCGGGCAAAATGCCAGGTCAGGCCGGAGCGCACGGCGCCATGGCGAACCAGTTCGTCGGCCATCACGGGATGAAAGTCATGGATGGTGTAGGCCTGCACCGCCGTGGTGTCGGCCCACCCAAACCCGAACGCCGCGAGACGGCGTTGCATCTCGCCTGACGTGAACCGGACTTTTTCCCGAAAACCGTCGGCTGAGAGATCGCGGTAGCGCACGATGCGTTCGGGATAGCTGCCGGCGCCGCCACGCGCTTCGGCGCCGCCCGCGATCACAAAACTCGGAACCGCGCTCGTCGTCGGCCGCGTGAACGAAAATGCGTAAAACGACGGCGCGGCCGGCGGATCGATTTCCGGGCAGACATTGCTGCGCGCCACCGGATTGGTCGTGCCGTCGAACAGGCCCCACGCGGCGAGCGTCTTGACGTAATGCTGGTTGAAGCTGCGAAAGCCGTCCTCGGTGAAGGCCGCCGGCGAGCGCAACTCGCAGGCGCAGAACGAGGTCAGCGGCCGCCCCGCCGCCTTGATGTAGGTCGCGATCTGCTCGAATCCCTCGGCCAGCGGCAACGGCCGGTCGAACCGCACGCGCTCGACCTCGAAGCCCGGATCGGCCGCGGCGCCGCTGGAATACTGAAACACGGCCGGGATGAAGCGGTAATTGCCGGGCTTGAATGGCTGCGTCGTCATGATCGGACGTCTCCTGATGCCATCTTCGATGGCGGTTTGTGCTATTGTCGTGCAAACCGTGGGGACGTCAATGTCGGATCATTTGAAGGAAATCCCTCCCGCCGCCGCGCTGCTCGGGCGCGAGGTGATTCCGTGGATGCAGGCTCGGGAGAAGTGCGTTTGCGCTTCCTCGCCGATCGACAGTTTGCCAACCGTCACGGCACCGTACAGGGCGGCATGCTTGCCGCCATGCTCGATTCCGCGACCGGCAACGCGGTGATGGCGAGCCTGCCATCGGATCGGACCGCGGTCACCACGCGACTGGATACCACTTTCGTCAGGCCGGCCGCGTTGGGGCCGCTGACAGCGATCGCACGCCTGGTATCGCAAGATGAACGGTCTGCCCTGGCCGAAGCCGAACTCGTCGACGAGACGGGCCAGACGGTGGCGCGCGCCCGCGCCGAATTGCGGGTTCGGGAACGCCGCAAAGGGCCGTGACGAAAAAAGAGCCCGGCTCTGATTGATCGGAACCGGGCTCGTATTATTTCCGCGCGCGCTCAGCCGCTACGTCGGCTTGAGCAGTTTCGGGGCGCGATCGAACTCGGCGATCTCCCTGCGCCCGCTCGGATTCGGCGCCGGCGCGGTGATCGGTCGCGATCGCGACATAGACCGCGGGCAGCACGAACAGCGTGAACAGCGTGCCGATCGACATGCCCGACGACGACGACGAGGCCGATCGAGAACCGGCTCGCCGCGCCGGCGCCGGAGGCGACGCAGCAGCGGAATGAGGCCCGTGACCATCGCCGCGGTCGTCATCAGGATCGGACGCAGCCGGACCCGCGCGGCCATCTCGATCGCCGAGCGGCGGTCGAGACCTTCGTTGAGCTGCAGCTCGTTGGCGAACTCGACCATCAGGATGCCGTGCTTGCTGATCAGCCCGACCAGCGTCAACAGCCCGACCTGGGTGTAGATGTTCATGGTCGCCGACGCCGAAGAACAGCGGCAGCAGCGCGCCGACGATCGCCATGGGCACGCTGATCATGATCACCAGCGGATCGCGCAGGCTCTCGAACTGCGCCGCCAGCACCAGGAAGATGATGATCAGCGCGAAGCCGAAGGTCACCGCAAGCTGGTTGCCTTCCTGCACGTACTGGCGGGAATCGGCCAGGTAATCGTGGCTGAAGCCCGGCGGGCAGCTGCTTGGCACTGCCTCTCGAGGAAGTCGACCGCCTGTGCCGACGGTGACGCCCGGCATCGGCACCGCCTGGAAGGTGGCGGAGTTGAGCTGGTTGTAATGCGTCAGCGCATTCGGCGTCGGTGCCGGTCTCGATCGACACCAGCGTCGACAGCGGCACCTGCTGGCCGGTCGCGGTCGGCACGTAATAGTCGCCGAGCGCCTCCGGCGTCAGTCGCTTGTCGCGCGGCACCTGCGGAATCACCTGGTACGATCGACCTTCGAGATTGAAGCGGTTGACGTAGTTGCCGCCGAGCAGGATCGCCAGCGTATTGCCGATGCTCTGCCATGGTGATGCCGAGATCGCTGGCCTTGGAACGGTCGATCTTGATCCGCACCACCGGCTGGTTGAAGTCGAGGTCGCTGTCGGAGACGATGAACAGCCCGCTCTTGCGCGCGGCGTCCTTGACCTTCTTCATCTGCTCATAGACCGACTGGAAGCCGTTGGTCGAGTAGATCACCATCTGCACCGGCAGACCGCCGGGGCCGCCGGGCAGCGGCGGCAGGTTGAAGGCGAACGCGTTGACGCCCTCGATCTTGCTGAGTTGCGCCTGCACCAGCGGCTTGAGCGCGATCGACGAACGCTTGCGCTCGTCCCAGGGCTTCAGCAGCATGCCGGCGATGCCGCCCTGCGGACCATTGATGCCGTTCAGCACGAAGCGCAGATCGGTCTCCGGGAAACCTGCGAATACCTTGTCGAGCTTCTCGCCGTAGTAATCGGTATAGTCGATATTGGCGTATTTCGGCGCCTTGGTCACCGCGAACACGATGCCCTGGTCTTCTTCGGGCGCCAGTTCCTTCGAGGTGTGCATGTAAAGGAAGCCGACCAGCCCGAGGATGCTGAGCGCGAACAACGCCGTGATCGGCCGATAGTCCAGCGAACGATCGAGCCGGCGGCCGTACCAGCGGGTGATCGAGCCGAACACGCGATTGACCAGTTTGGCAAAGCGGCCCTTCCTCGGCGCTCTTCAGGAATACCGAGCACATCATCGGCGACAGGGTCAGCGCGATCACGCCCGACACGATCACCGAACCCGCGAGCGTAAAGGCGAATTCGCGGAACAGCGCGCCGGTCAGGCCGCCGAGGAAGCCGATCGGCGCGTACACGGCCGCGAGCGTAATGGTCATGGAGACGACGGGACCGACGATCTCGCGCGCGCCCTGCATCGCCGCCTGAACCGGCGGCTTGCCTTCCTCGAGATGGCGATGGATGTTCTCCACCACCACGATGGCGTCGTCGACCACGAGGCCGATCGCCAGCACCATCGCCAGCAGGGTCAGCAAATTGATGCTGAAGCCCATGATCAGCATCAGGCTGCACACGCCGATCAGCGACAGCGGGATCGTCACCACCGGAATGATGACCGAGCGGAACGAGGCCAGGAACAGGAAGATCACCACGACGACGATAATGATCGCCTCGCCCAGCGTCTTCTCCACCTCGTCGATCGAGGACTGGATGAACTTGGTGGAGTCGTAGGCCACCTTCATCTTCATCGACGGCGGCAGGTTGCGTTCGAGTTCCGGGAACAGCGTGCGGACGCCCTTGACCAGCGTCAGCGGGTTGCCCTGGGGCGTTGCCTGCACGCCGATGAAGATCG
The DNA here is from genome assembly GCA_963699465.1 of uncultured Alphaproteobacteria bacterium. Classification (GTDB taxonomy): domain Bacteria; phylum Pseudomonadota; class Alphaproteobacteria; order Rhizobiales; family Xanthobacteraceae; genus Bradyrhizobium. The sequence goes on along the minus strand of CAVOTZ010000033.1, from coordinate 35,306 downwards.
CGTGCTCGCCGTTGAACGCGACGCTGGCATCGGTACTCTGCGCCGCAAGTTCGACGGTTGCGATGTCCTCCATCCGCACGAAGCCGCCGTCCTTCGACTTGACGATCATGCGCTTGAACTGACCGATGTTCTGCAGGTCGGTGTTGGTCGAGACGTTGGAGACGATGAAGTAGCCCTTGGACTGGCCGGCGGCCGCCTGGAAATTGTTGGCGGCGATCGCCGCCGTCACGTCGGCCGGCGAAACGCCACGGCCCGCCATCCGCACCGGGTCGAGCCACAGCCGCATCGCGAAAGTTTGCCCACCGAGAATGTCGGCGGACGCGACGCCGTCGACGGTCGACAGCACCGGCTGCACCACGCGGGTCAGATAGTCCGAGATCGCCGAACCCGACAGCACCTCGCTGGAGAAGCCGAGATACATCACCGCCGTGGTCTGGCCGGTGGTCTTGGTCACGATCGGGTCGTTGGATTCCTTCGGGATCAGGTACTTGACCGAGTTCACCTTGGCGAGCACTTCGGTGAGCGCCTGGTTCGGATCGAAATTGAGCTTGATGTAGACCTGGATCGTGCTGGTGCCGAGCACCGAGGACGACGTCATGTAGTCGACGCCTTCGGCCGACGCCACCGCCTGCTCGATCGGCGTCGTGATAAAGCCCTGGATCAGATCAGCCGACGCGCCGGGATACACCGTGGTGACGTTGACCACGGTGTTCGACAGTTTCGGGTATTGCCGGATCGGCAGGCTGGTCGCGGCCTTGAAGCCGATCAGGAGGATCAGCAGGCTGACGACGATCGACAGCACCGGCCGCTTGATGAAGATGTCGGTCCAAACCATCGCGCTATGCTCCGTAAATCAGTAACGCGGCGGGTTTGCCGGAATCGGCGGCGGACCGTCTGCCGAGATCGCCACCGGCGCGCCGGATTGCAGCTTGAGCTGGCCGACCGCGACGACGCGGTCGCCGTCCTTGACGCCGCTGACGATTTCAGCCTTGCCGTCGATCCGGTTGCCGGTCCGCACGAAGGTGCGCACGGCGGTCAGCGTGGTCTTGCCGTCGTCCTCCTTCTTCTCGGTGAGCAGGAAGACGGAATCGCCGTATAGCGTGTAGTCGACCGCGGTCTCGGGAACCGTGATCACCGCCGGTTTGTCCGGCAGTACCACCGTCACGGTGGTGAACATGCCGGGCTTGAGGATGTGATCGGGGTTTTCGAGCGTCGCCTGCACGTGGATGTTGCGCGTGTCGGCCGCGATCTGGGGCTCGATGGTGGTGATCTTGCCTTCGAAATTGCGGTTCGGGTAGGCGTCGACCACGATGCGCACGGCCTGCCCGACCTTGAGCTGACCACTGTCCTTCTCGGTCACGGTGAAGTTGGCGTACAGCGTCGACAGGTCGGTCAGGCTCACGATCTGGGTGCCGGCGGTGAGGAACTGGCCGACCTCGACATGGCGCACGCCGAGCACGCCGTCGAACGGCGCCTTTACCAGCTTCTGCGAGATGATCGCTTCCGTCTTGGCGATGCCGGAATTGGCCTGATCGAACGTCGACTGTGCCTGGTCGACGGTTGCCTGCGGACCGAACTGCCGTGCGGCGAGCTGCTTGGCACGGTCGAGCGCGAGCTGGCCCATCACCGCCTGAGCCTTGAAGCTGGCGAGGTCGCCCTGCTCGGGTTCATCGAACAATTGCACCAGCGGAGTTCCCGCCTTCACGGTCGACCCCGGCTCGAACATGATGTTGGTGATGCGGCCGCTGACATCGGAGGTGACGTTGACCTGATGCACGGCGGCGAGATCGCCGACGGCGGTGAGCAGGTTCGGAATCACCTCCGATTTGGCGGTCGCAATGCTGACCGGAGTCGGCGGGCGCGGCTGGGAAAGAATGGTTTTGATGAAGCCAGCGCGCCAATAGTCGAAATAAACCGCCGCGCCGATCACCGCCGACATCAGTACAGCGACGATGATGAACCAGCGCAGCATCCGCACCGGCCGCGGGCGCGGCTTGTCGCCGATCGGCTTGCCCGCGATGTGGGGTTCGGTCACGATATTCATGTCATGCACTTTCTGCGGCTATTTGTGGTGCCGGCTCAGACGTTGAACCGTGGCTCAAATGAGAGGTAATCGCGGCTTCGCGAAGCCCGATGCCGCGCAGGAGAAATTCGCACAACTGGCGCTCGAGATCGGGCGCGTTGCCGTAGGTCAGACAGGGCACCGCCGGAATTCGCGACAGCGCCGCCATCAGCACGGTGTGGTGGGCAAACCAGAACAGATTGAGCGGCTCGCTGCCGATCCGCGAGGCATCGCCGGCCTCGACCGCCCGATCGAGCGAGGCGATGAATACCGGCCCGATCAGGTCGCCGACTTTGGCATAAAGCAGACGGGCGAATTCACCATCGTCGAGATGGCTGGTGGTCATCAGGCGCAAGCGTTGCGCCTCCTCCTGATCCGAACCGCTGGCGACGCTCAGGAAGTGCCGCACCATGCCCTGCACCAGTTCGACCAGGGTTGCGGTCGACGGCTCCTGGCCCAGCAGATGCGCCAGATCCGGGTCGGCCTCGCACTCTTCGGCCAGAATCTCGGCGTACAGCGCCGCCTTGGACGGGAAATGCTTGAACAACAGGCCTTCGGAAATCGCTGCCGCCGCCGCCACGCTCTTGGTCGTGGTCCCGGCAAAGCCGTTGCGGGCAAAGCAGCGCTTGGCGGCGCCCAAAATGAGCTGCCGCCTGAGGTCACTGGTCATGCGCAATGTGGACATGGGGCGCGTGAGTAATCACTCACCACGCCCCTGTCAATCGGTTATTGCGCCGCACCAGGCTAATTAGAGGCCCGATGAGGCTAAATCGGCTGGAATCCCAGCGCGCCGCGGATCCGGTTGACGATGAAGGTGCCGTCGCGGTTGGACAGCGCCCGCTCCAGATTGGCGGCGTCGATCTTGACGCTGGCAAAGCGCGGCCCGGCCGAGACGTCCTGCAGCGAGCCTTTAAATGCCTCCACCTCGGCCATGGTGGTCATGGAACTGGCTTTGGGAATGCCACAGGCCTTTGCAACGCCGACCAGATCGACTCCGCCGGAGGTGTGGCTCGCCTGCCCGCCGGTCTCGCCATAGGCCTCGTTGTCGAGCACCACGATGGTGAGATTCCCGGGCTTTTGCAGCCCGACGGTGGCGAGCGACCCCATGCCCATCAGCATCTCGCCGTCGCCGGTGATCACCACCACCGGCAGCTTCGGCTGCGCCAGCGCGACGCCGAGCCCGATCATGACCGCGCCGCCCATCGCGCCCCACAGGTAGAAGTTACGGTCGTTGTCGCCGGCGGCCGCGATATCGTAGGTCGAGGCGCCGAGGCCGCCGATCACGATGGCGTCCTTGCGCTCCGCCAGCAGGCTGGAGACGACCTGGCGGCGATCGAGAAGATTGGCTTTGCTCATTTGGTGAAGACCTTTGCGCCGATCAGGCGTTGCGACAACAGGACGGCGGTCGGCGTGCAGGCGTTATAGGCCTGCCCTGCCCCGGCCTCGACCACCTCGCGGACCTCGTCGGGATGGTTGGCCCGCAGCACTTTTATGCCGGACAATTCGAACACCGCCTGGGTGCTCGATCCCATCGGCACCTGCCAGGGATTGAACTCGCCCCATTCGCCGCGCATCGTCACCAGGGTCAGGAACGGCAGCCGAAAAATCTGGGTCAGCGAGAACATGTTGATGCAATTGCCGACGCCGCTCGACTGCATCAAGAGCACGCCGCGCTGGCCGCCGGCCCAGGCGCCCGCCAACAGCGCCACGCCCTCTTCCTCGGTGGTCAGCGAGACCGCCTGCATCGAAGGCTCGGCAATCACGCGGTCGATCAGCTGCGAATGCCCGGCATCCGGCACATAGGGCACCTGACGGACGTCAAAACGCTTTAAAATCGAAAAGATATCCTCAGGCCAGCTCGGCAAGGTGTCTGCGCTGGCGTCCGCTTTGGCGTGCATTTTCATTTCCAGTCGGTTGACGCGGGCTCGATTTCGGTGCGGGACTGTAGACGGCACAGCAGTTTCGCCAAGAGCAAAAACGGCATATCGGTCTGCACCAAATGAGTATGACAGCATGAATTCCGACACGCGAGAGCTGGCGGCCGGTTTCGACCTCGAAAAACTGACGCCGGAATTCTATGCCGACCCCTACCCGACCTACCGTGCACTGCGGGAGCACGAGCCGGTCAAGCGGATGCCGAACGGCTCCTGGTTTCTGACCCGCTATGACGACGTGGTCAGCGCCTACAAAAACACAAAACTGTTCTCCTCCGACAAGAAAAAGGAGTTTTTGCCGAAATACGGCGCGTCGCCGCTGTACGAACACCACACCACCAGCCTCGTCTTCAACGACCCGCCGGCGCACACCCGGGTGCGGCGGCTGATCACAGGCGCGTTGTCGCCGCGCGCGATCGCGGCGATGGAGCCGGATCTGAACGCGCTGGTGGAGCGCCTGCTCGACGGCCTCGCCGCGAAGGATCATGTCGACCTGATCGAGGACTATGCCGCCGCGATCCCGATCGAGGTGATCGGCAATTTGCTCGACGTGCCGCATGGCGAGCGCGGACCGCTGCGCGACTGGTCGCTGGCGATTTTGGGCGCGCTGGAGCCGGTGATCGGCCCGGAGACGTTTGCGCGCGGCAACACCGCCGTGAAGGACTTTCTCAGCTATCTCGAAACGCTGGTCGAACGCCGCAAGGCAAAGCCCGGCAATCCCCAGCACGATGTGTTGACCTGTCTGATCCAGGGTGAAGACAATGGCGAGCGCCTGACATCAAAGGAATTGCTGCACAACTGCATCTTCCTGCTTAATGCCGGGCACGAGACCACGACCAACCTGATCGGCAACGGATTAGTCTCGTTGTCTAAGAACCCCGATCAAAAGACGCGCCTGATCGCGCAACCCGAGCTGATCAAGACCGCGGTCGAGGAAGTGCTGCGATTCGAAAGCTCCAACCAATTGGGCAATCGCATGACGTCAGAGCCGGTCGAACTCGGCGGCGTCGCGTTGCCTGCGGGCACGCCGGTCACGCTGTGCATCGGCGCCGCCAACCGCGATCCCGCGCAATTTCCCGATCCGGAAAATTTCGACGTCGGCCGCAGCCCGAACCGCCATCTTGCCTTTGCCTCAGGCCCGCACCAATGCGCCGGCATGGCGCTGGCGCGGCTGGAAGGCGCGATCGCGATCTCGCTGTTTTTGGCGCGGTTTCCGCGTTATGAGTTGACCGCGCCACCAGTGCGCGGCGGCCGGGTGCGGTTCAGGGGGTTTTCGAGCGTGCCGTGCGTGGTCAACTAAAAACCTCATGGTGAGGAGGCGCGTTAGCGCCGTCTCGAACCATGGCCCCACGAGCGATGGAGCCCATCCTTCGAGACGCGGCCAAAAGGCCGCTCCTCAGGATGAGGTGATTGTGAGGCTTAGGCTGAAGTTCACACCACCGTCCGGTGCCGTTCGATACACGCGCGCAGCACGTCGTCGATCGGTCTGTCCCACCACGCGTTGGAAAAGATCTCGATCTCGGAATAACCGGCATACCCCTGCGCCTCGACGGCTGACCGAAGCGACTTGATGTCGATCACGCCGTCGCCCATCATGCCGCGGTCGTTGAGGATGTCCTTGGTCGGCACCAGCCAGTCGCAGACATGGAACGCGAGCAGGCGATCCTTTACCGGCGCGCGCGATCTGCGCCATGATCTCGAAATCCCACCAGACGTGATAAACGTCGAGCGCGACCCCGAGCGCGCCCGTGCGTTGCGGATCGAGCCGGTCGCAGATGTCGAGCGCCTGTTTCGTGGTGTTGATGCAGGCGCGGTCGGCGGCATAGGCCGGATGCAGCGGCTCGATCGCCAGCGGCATCTTTGCTTCGCGCGCGTACACCAGCATCTCGGCGATGGCGTCGTCGATCTGCGCGCGCGCAACGGCGATATCCTTCGAGGCGGCGCTTCCCGGCCGCGAATATTGCGGCAGGCCGCCGGCCACCAGCACGATGCAGGGCGCGCCGAGCGCTTTTGCCTCGTCGACCGCGCGGCGGTTGTCGTCGCGCACTTCGGTACGATGCGCGGCGTCGGAGGTGAACATGCCGCCGCGGCAATAGCCCGACAATTCGAGCCCAGCATCGCGCACCGCGCGCGCCGCGCGATCGAGCCCGATCGCCGCGACCTGGTCGCGCCAGGGATCGATGGCGCGAATGCCGTGCCGCGCGCAGGCCTCGATGATTTGGGCGAGGTCGCCCTGCTTGCGCAGCGTCGCGGTGTTCAGCGACAGCCAGCGATGATCGCCGGAAAAATCACGCATCAGGGTTCGACGCCGCGCAGCGCCAGCACCGTCTTCATCCGCCGCGTCGCCAGTTCCGGATTGGCCAGTAAGCCGGCCTTGTCGGCGAGGCGAAACAGCTCAGCCAGATGCAAGGTCGAGCGCGTGCTCTCCTGACCGCCGACCATCGTAAAGTGGTCCTGATGGCCATTGAGATAGGCCATGAACACGATGCCGGTTTTGTAGAACCGGGTCGGCGCCTGGAAGATATGGCGCGACAGCGGCACGGTCGGCTCCAGCACGCCGCGAAAACCGGCCTCGTCGCCGGCGGCGAGCCGCGACAGCGCGTAGGACGCCGCCGGCGCGATGGCATCAAAGATACCGAGCAGCGCGTGCGAAAAACCCTTATTGTCGCCCGCGATCAGTTCGGCGTAATTGAAATCGTCGCCGGTATACATTTTTACTGACTTGTCGAGCCGGCGGCGCATGTCGATCTCGCGCTGCTGGTCGAGCAGCGAAACTTTGACGCCATCGACCTTGGCGGCGTTGGCGTTGATGATGCCGACCGCGATATCCATCGCCTCATCAAGGCTCGCGGTGCCCCAGTAATTCGCCAGCGCCGGATCGAACATGTCGCCGAGCCAGTGGATGATCACGGGCTCGCGGACCTGCGACAGCACGCGGTTATACACCTTGGCGTAGTCGTCGGCGTTGCGGCCGAGCTTGGCCAGCGCCCGCGACGCCATCAGGATGATGCGGCCGCCGGCCTTTTCCACCGCCGCGATCTGCATCTCATAGGCGCGGATCACGTCGTCGATGCTTTTGGCGTCTTCCACCGCGAGTGGTCAGTGCCGGCCCCGGAAAACACCAGCGCATTGCCGCGTGCCTTGGCCGCCGCCACCGAGCGCCTGATCAGTTCCAGCGACGTCGGCCAGTCGAGCCCCATGCCACGCTGCGCGGTGTCCATCGCTTCGGCGACGCCGAGACCGAGGTCCCAGACATGCTCCCTAAAAGCAATGGTCTTGTCCCAGTCGACTGCCGCCGTCAGCCACGGATCGACATCGGCCAGCGGATCGGCCACCACATGGGCCGCCGAAAACGCCACGCGGTTGAGCGTGCCCTGAAGTTTTTGCGGAAACGTCCGCGACGCCGCGAGGCGATAGGTTTCGATCGCGCCGCCTGCGGTCGGCAGTTTCAGCGACAATGACGAGACGGGCAACACCGGTTTGTTCATTTTCTATCCTCTCCCCGTCATTGCGAGCCAACGGGTCGGCGCAAAGCGCCGCCCGATGACAGGCTCCGCGAAGCAATCCAGAGCCACACTTGCAGCACTGGATTGCTTCGTCGCTTCGCTCCTCGCAATGACGACTTAGCTAACATTCCTCAAACCTTGATCGGCGCGACGTCGATCCAGCGCCGCTCGCGCCAGCTTTGCAGCGCGCATTCGGCGAGTTGCACGCCCTTGGCGCCTTCCAGCAGCGTGAACTTGTACGGCGCATCCTCGCAGACATGGCGGATGAACATTTCCCACTGCTCCTTAAAACCGTTGTCGTAGGCGACGTTGTCCGGCAGCTTCTGCCAATCGGCGTAGAAATCATGGGTGCGCTTTTCATCCGGGTTCCACACCGGCCGCGGCGTCGCCTGCCGCGCCTGGATCATGCATTCGGTGAGGCCGGCGACCGCCGAGCCATGGGTGCCGTCGACCTGGAAGGTGACGAGATCGTCGCGATAGACCCGCGTCACCCAGGACATATTGATGTGCGCGATCACGCCGCCCTTGAGGCGGAACGTGGCGTAGGCTGAATCGTCTGCCGTGCCGGCGTATTTTCTGCCCTGCTCGTCGAACCGCTCGGGGATGTCGGTGGTGCCGGTGCAGCTGACGCTCTCGACCTCGCCGAACAGATTATCGAGTACATAGCGCCAGTGGCAGACCATGTCCAAAATAATTCCGCCGCCGTCCTCGCTGCGGTAATTCCACGACGGCCGCTGCGCCTCCTGCCAGCCGCCCTCGAATACCCAATAGCCGAACTCGCCGCGCACCGAGAGCATGCGGCCGAAGAAGCCGCTATCGCGCAGGAACGCCAGTTTCTTCAGGCCGGGCAGGAACAGCTTGTCCTGCACCGTGCCGTGCTTGACGCCCTTTGCATTCGCGAGCCGCATCACGGCCACCGCTTCCTCGAAATTGGTCGCGATCGGTTTCTCGCAATAGACATGCTTGCCGGCGTTGATCGCCTTGGTCAGCAGCGACGGCCGCGCCTGCGTGGTCGCGGCATCGAAAAAGATGGTGTCGCTCTTTTCGGTCAGCGCCTTGTCGAGATCGGTGGTCCAGCGCTCGACCTTGAAGCGTTTTGCCAGTTGCTCGACCTTGCCGGCGTCGCGGCCGACCAAAATCGGATCGGGCATCATGCGGTCGCCGTTCCCAAGCTGAACGCCGCCCTGGTCGCGAATGGCGATGATAGAGCGGATCAGATGCTGGTTCAGCCCCATGCGGCCGGTGACCCCGTTCATGATCACGCCGAGACGTTTGGTTGCCATTACGCTTGCTCCTTTGTTCTTGCTTTTGTTGGCTCGAAAGGGTTGAGGGCCGACCAGTCCGGATGCACCGATGTCGCAAAGCCCGGCGCGCGCAGCGATCCCGTCAGGAGATCGCCGTCATGAATGGCAGGCGGACATTGCTGCCTTTGGCTACATAGAGATCGGGATGCGCCGCCAGGAACGCCTGGGCTTCCGCCGCCGGCGTATCAGCAAAACCGTCGACGTAATGATGGCCGTTGCGCTCGGCATGGGTCACGCCGATCAGCGCGCCGAGCGCTAAGTCCTGCTGCACGGCAAGCCCGGCCTGGCAGGTCAGATCCTCAGCCGTGACGAAGAATTTTTCGCCGCCCACGCTCCATTTCGCCGCGCGGGTCGCATTGACGATCGCCTTGTAGATGCCCTTGCAGGACTTTGACGAGATGCCGCGATAGCCGAGCGCGCGCGCCGCCGGGAACGCATCCCAGGAATCATCGGCCTCGTCGATGATGAAGTCGCGGCCCGCGAGTTTGCCGAGCGGCGAGGATCGCGTGATGTCGCGCGGCATCGGCTGCTCGATATACAACAGTCTTGTTGCGATCGGCGCCAACGCGCTGTCGCGCTCCAGCCGGTCGATCAGCGCGCCCAAACCTGCGAGATCGGCATATTGCTCATTGGCATCGAGCGAGACCCGATAGTCGCGTTCGAGCGTCGCCAACTCCCGGCCGATCCGGATCAGGCGCGCGGCATCCGCATCCGGATCGCCATTGAGTTTGAGCTTGAAATAGCGCGCGCCGCTGTTTTCCTTGGTGTCGGCGACACCACCCTCGCCTTCGATGGCGTCGTCGAGCCCGACCGTATGTCGGATCGCGACGCGCGCCAGCGGCTTTCGCGCGGCAAGAAACTGCGCGATATCGCCGTCCCGCACATCCGGCGACAGGCTGGCATCGATCCCGGCGATATTGCCGATCATGCCGTCGAAGAAATTGGCCTCAGCACCGCGCAACAGCGCATCCAAAATCGCCTTGTCGATTTCAGCCGGGCCGTAGGCCGCCGCCAGCGGCGGAATGTCCTCCCTGGCGCATGCCTCGATTTGCGCGGAGATGCAATTGGCGTGCAGCTCGAACGCGGTCGCGAAACCGGAATGGGATAGATAGAGATCGCGTGCGATCAACAACGAGCGCCGCAATTCGCCGACGGTTTGCTCGGGCGTCAGATGCGCGCGCTTGTCGAACCATTTCGGCACCAGCATCTCGGCGCTGGCGCCGGTGAACACGCCCTTGCCTTCGACCTCGATTTCCACCCGCACGAACGCCTGTGGCGCCGCGTTGATCACCACGGCGCCGAACCGGAACGGCCGGACAAAAGCCACCGGCCGCTCGAAAAAGGCGATATCGCGCACGGTCAACCGGTGCGGCATGACAAAACCTGCCTTTAATCCAGTGTGCCCTGGGTGAAGAAATGCTTGCGGATGCGCTGCACCAGCTCGGTGAATACAGGCTCCGCCATGGCGTCGAGCGAGCGCGGCCGCGGCAGCGGCACGTCGTAGATCGCGGCGATCGCGCCGGGCCGCTCGGTCATGACCAGCACGCGATCGGCGAGAAACACCGCTTCCGGTATCGAATGCGTGATCAAGAGCACGGTCTTGCCGGTTTCGCGCTGGATCCGCATCAACTCGACATTCATCCGCTCGCGCGTCATGGCATCGAGCGCACCGAACGGCTCGTCCATCAGCATGATCTTGGGATCGTGCACCAGCGCGCGGCAGATCGAGGCCCGCTGCTGCATGCCGCCGGACAATTGCCATGGCAGCTTCTTCTCAAAGCCTTCGAGCCCGACCAGTTTTAGCAGCGCCTTGGCCCGCGGCAGGTATTTTTCGCGCGGCAATCGTTTCATGTCGATCGGCAGCATCACATTGCCGAGGATGTTGCGCCACGGCAGCAACAGCGAATTCTGGAACACGATCCCGACATTGCCATGCGGGCTTGTGACCTTGTCGCCTTCCACCATGATCTCGCCTGACGACGGCGGCAGCAGGCCGGAGATCATTTTCAATAACGTCGACTTGCCGCAGCCGCTTGGGCCGACCACGACAAAGAACTCGCCGCTGTTGATGTGAAAATCCAGCGGCCGCAACGACGGCACGTCGCCATCGCGCGAGCGGTAGGTCTTTGACACTCCGGAAAGCTGAATGCCCGGCGTGCCGACCGCGCGATCCGACACCACGCGCAGATGCGCGGCGGACTGGCCCGTCTTGTTGGTCGCGGCGCTCATCTTATCGTCGTCCCCGCGAACGCGGGGACCCATACGCCGTGTCGGTCTCTTTTGGGCACTGCGGCAAAAACCTTTTGTAACAAATTAAAGCCAGGGGTTATGGGTCCCCGCGCCCGTGCGCAATTGCGCACTAGGCGGGGACGACGACGGGGTTGCGAAAAGCCGCCTCAAGACCCGCCCTGCGGCAGGTAATCATTGGTATAAAACGCCTTGGGATTGTCCTTGGCCTTGGCGTCGAGGCCGCCATATTCGACCATCAAATTGACGCTGTCGGTCATGTTCTGGTCGGTGACCTGGAACGGCCGCTTGGCCTTGGTTTCCGGCGTCCGATACAGCGGGATCGTCAGTTCAAAACCCTGCGTCAGCGTGTCGATCTTGCCGCCCTTCGGGTTGGCGTCGAGGATCGACTGCGCCGCGCCCTTTGGATCCTTCTCGGCCGCCTCGACCGCCTTGGTCGTCGCCGACATGAAGCGTTTTACGAGATCGGGGTTGGCCTTGACGTAATCGGTGTTGGCGACCAGGCCGGACGACACCATGTTGATGCCGTAGTCGGCAAACTTTATCGGAAAGACATCCTTGCCGGTGGCGTCCTTGATCTTCATCGACTGGTCCATGACGTAGCCGAGCAACAGATCGGCCTGGCCGTTGATCACGGCGTTGAGCTTGGTCTGGCCGTCACCGGCGACCGTGGTAAAATCGCTTTCCTTCAGGCCGGTCTTTTTCAGGAACAGCGGCCAGATCTGCGTCATCGAATCCGCCGGCGTGATCGCTACCGTCTTGCCCTTGATGTCCTCGGGCTTGCGGATGTTCTTGTCGGCAAAACCCATCGCCGACATCGGGCTGGTCTGCAGCAGCACGCCGGTCGCGATGATCGGCGCGCCCTTGACCGCCGCGCGCATCATGGTGGGGACGTCGACATAGCCGAAATCGGCGGTCTTGGCCGCGACCGCCTGCGTGGTCGCGGCCGAGCCGCGGCCTTCCTGGATTTCGAGGTCGATGTTTTCGGCGGCGTAGATGCCCTTGGCCTTGCCGTAATAGAACGGCGCGTGCTCGCCATAGACATACCAGTTCAGCATCAGCACGACCTTGTCGGCCGCCGCGGCCGGAGCCACCGCCGCCGCCATCCAGATCGCTATCGCCGCAAGCGCCGTCGCCAATCGCACCATGATATCCTCCCGTTCGTGTTCTCTCGCGGCCTGTTCGCGGCCGCTGTTTTCGTGTTGCCGCTCAGGCGGCGAAAATGATGTCCTCGCGCTGGCTGACATGCCAGGGAATCACAAAGCGCTCGATCCGGTCGACCACCCAGAACAGCACCACGCCGAGCAGCGCCAGGATCACCAATGCCGCGAACATGGTCGGCAAATCGAACGTGCCGATCGAGCGCTGCAGCACATAGCCGATGCCGGAATTGGAGCCGACGAATTCACCGACCACCGCGCCGACCACAGCGAGCGTCACGGAAACTTTCAGGCCGGAGAAGATCGAGGGCATGGCGTGCGGCAAATTGACCGCACAAAACACCTGGAAGCGGCTGCCCTGCATCGCGCGCGCGAGATCGACCATATCAGGATCGACCGATTTAAAGCCCTGCACGGCGGAGACAACGACGGGAAAGAATCCGAGCAGGAACGCCGAGATCACCTTGGGAATGATGCCAAAACCGAACCACACCACGAACAAGGGCGCGATCGCCACCTTCGGCACCGACTGCGAGAACACCAGCAGCGGATAGACGTAGCTCTCTACCGTCTTCGATCCCGCGATCAGCATCGCCACGGGAATCCCGAACGCCGCCGACAGCAGGAAGCCGCCCAGGGTCGCATAGGTAGTCGGCCACGCCTGCCGCAGCAATTCCGGCCAGTCGGTCCACAGCACCATGACGACGTCGCCGGGCGCCGGGACCTGATAGGCCGGAATCCGGAACAGCCGGATCGCCACATCCCAGGCCACCACGATGAAGATCAGGAACAAAAACGGCCGGATCCACGCCGCATTCAGCGCCCTCGACACGCGCGAAATACGCTCTTTGGCCCTCGGCTCGACCAAGCTTCTCTCCCTGAATGACCGGCTTCTGGGGTACAAATTAACCCGTTGGATAATTACTGGCAAGCGGTTTTGCCCGCGGCAGATGTGCGCTTTCGTCGCCCGACGTAGCTTCTTCTCGTCATTGCCAGCGCAGCGAAGCAATCCAGAGCCACGAAGACTGGATTGCTTCGTCGCTTCGCTCCTCGCCATGACGGAGGAGACGGTGATACCTCCTCCGTCGTCCCGGCCTCCGAGCCGGGCCCCATACAGCGTGTATTATTAGCATAGCAGTGCGGCAGCGTTTCCCCTCCCCCTTGCGGGGAGGGGTTAGGGGTGGGGGTCTCCAAGCACGGCTTCGGTTGTGGCACCCCCACCCCCGACCCCTCCCCGCAAGGGGGAGGGGAGAAAACCCATATTCCGATTTTCGGAATAAAACTTGACTCCACCCCAAATCACCGGCATACTTCGCCCATCCCGTTCCACCAAAAGGGGCGGCTCGCGATCGTCACGAAACGCGGGGCGGGATGCGGTGGACGCGGACGTGCCGATAACGAACGGCACTGACGCGTACGGCGAAAGCGTGTGGTCCTGACGCCCGGAATGCTGGCGTCAAGTCCTTGAGAGGCCAACGCCTCCCGGGGGCGATGGTGGCAAGAGGCTCCGATTCACCAGGGAGAGCACGTATAAGTCGTAAAGCCATTGCGCAGGGAAGGCCGGAGTGTTTCCGCTGAACCTGTATGCTCGTGTGCGCATCTTTTTGTGCATCAATGCACACGAGACCGCGGGTGCAGCGCGCACCCGGTCTTCCCCGCGCCCTCTCTTGAGGGTCGCGTGCGCCCTTTGTTTTGAAGGGCGGAGCTAATTTGCAAACCTCGGGCGCAGTATGTCGCGAGAATGCGGACTCACATCTCGTCGTCCCTGCGAACGCACTAGGGCATGCACACATCTTTTCAGAGTTGGCCACCGAGTAATAAAAACGCGAGTCTTATCAATGGTCGCCGATCAGCGACGCGCAGACTTCGTGAAAACCGAGGGTCACCTAAGTGTCTGTATTTGAGTCCCTTTTCGAGATGTGTGCATCGACTAGTGCGAACGCAGGGACCCATAACCCCTGGCGCCGGTTGTGAACGAAGACAGCTGCCACACTGCTCGACCGAGAACTCACGGCGTATGGGTCCCCCGCGTGCGCGGGGACGACGGCCATGGGTTACTCACGCGTCGGACGGTACCACCGCGCGCCGCGCCGGCGCGTTGCTCCTGCCGAACGCTGCCGACGATTTTCCGGTCAGCGCCGCCAGCACCAGGGCCACCATGTGCGCGAGGCGCTCGTCCCTCGCCTCCTTCTTCAGGAGGTCGCGGCCGAAGATCACGCTCAGCGTGGCGCTGTTCGACAGATAGAAGAAGCTCAATGCCGCGATCGAAATATACAGCTGCACCGGATCGACCGAGACCACGAAGTCGCCGCTTTCGACGCCGCGGATCACCACGGTGCGGATCATCTCGACGAACGGCGAATGCATCGACTTGACCTTGGTCGAGCGCTTCAAGTGCCGCGCTTTCGCAAGGTTCTCGGTGTTGAGCAGCGCGAGGAATTCGGGATTACGCAGAAAATAGTTCCAGGTAAAACTGATCAGCCGCTCGATCGCCTTGGGCGGATCGAGATGCTCCAGATCGAGGCCGCGCTCTTCCACGCGAATCTGCTCATAGGCGCCTTCGAGCACCGCGAGATACAAATCGTCCTTCTTGCCGACATGGTAATACAGCATGCGCTTGTTGGCGCCGGCCTTGGCCGCGATCCGGTCAACGCGGGCGCCGGCGAGACCATGAGAAGCGAATTCCTGCTTGGCAGCTTCAAGAATGCGAAGCCGCATGCCTTCCGGATCGCGCTGCCACTTCAGGATGCGTTTTGCCTTGGCCAAATCAGCCGCCCATCGAATGCCCCCGTCGCCTGTAGCACGCATCGGGTGATTCAAGAAGATTCGTGGGCAGCTTTCCCCGGCCGGAGCTAAGGAAAGCTTACGCCGGCAGCTTACACGGGCTTCGGCGTCCGCTGCACCAACAGCGTGGGCACGCCGCAGGTGCCGCTGCGCACCGTCATCACCCGGGTTCCCGGCTTGCGACCGGGCCGCGCCTCCGACACGTCGACGCAGACCTCGACAAGCCGCGCCCTTGTGGCGTCGACATCGGCGACCCGCCAGCAGATGCCGCGCAGTCGGTCCGGCGCGTCCGCGGATTCCTTGCCCGGTCTGTACGCGACCTCGACGACGACATCGCCGCAGCGGAAGAACATCAGCCGGCCCCATTCCGGATGCGAGCGATCGAGCGCCATGTCGAGGCCGAGCCGGGCTCCATAGAGCGCGGCGGTACGCTCGGGGTCGGCGGTGCCGATCACCACATGGTCCATCGCGGCGATCGGAGCGGCGGCGATCGGAGGCGAAAGCGGACGTTCGTTCGCACGCTCGAGGAAAAACAGCCGCACGCCGCGCGTCATGTCGGTCGCCGTGCGGGTCCGCTTCCACGCCATCAGCCCGCCGGTTGCTTCATCGCGGCTCTCGGCCTCCGACACCGGTTCCGGCTTCAAGGTCAGCCGATCCAGCCGGCGGTGCATTTTGACGATATCGTTGGTGCGAAAGCAGATGCTGGCGAGGCCCTCGCCCTGTGTGGCGAGCACATTGCGCACCAGATCGCCGCTGGCGCCATCGCCATCCGGCGCCACCAGTTCAACCGTCATGTTGTCGAGCGTGAACAGCGCGCGTTTGGCGCCCTCGCCGCTAGAGCGCCACGACGGTGCGCGGGCAAACAGCGTCTGGTAGGCGGTGGTCGCAGCCTCGATCTCATTGGCGAGAACCACGACGTGATCGAAACCACTAATCATGGGAAGAACCCTTCATGGAAACAGCCCTCGCGTGTTCTTGGCGGCGCGCACCTTTTCGACGCCGATCGCCATCGCCGCGGTCCGGTGCGAAATATTGTCGGACTTGGCGCGCGCCAGCATCGCCTCGAAGGCGCGATCGAGGATGTGGTATTCGCGGCGCATCACTTCCTCTTCCTCCCAGAACAATTGCTGCAAATCCTGCACCCATTCGAAATAACTGACCACGACGCCGCCCGAATTGCAGAGGATGTCCGGAATGAGAAAAACTTCGTCGCGCCGCTTGTCGAGCACGAGATCGGCATCCGGCGTGGTCGGGCCGTTGGCGCCTTCGGCCAATACCCGGCATTTCAGGTTTTCCGCGACACCCGCGTCGATCACCCGCTCCATCGCCGCGGGCACCAGCACGTCGCAGGGCAGCGTCAGGATTTGCGCGGGATCGAATTGCAGCTGGCTGGAGAAACCACTGATGCTGCCATGGATGCCGGCATGGTGCATCAGCGCGGGAATGTCGAGTCCATCAGGATCGTGCAGCGCGCCGGTATGGTCGCTGACCGTTGTTACCTTGAGGCCGAACTGATGCAGGCCGAGCGCGGCATAAGAACCGACATTGCCAAAACCCTGGATCACGGCGGTGGCGCCGTTCGCGTCGATCGACAATTCGTTCATTACGCGCCGCGCCAGATACGCCACGCCGCGGCCGGTGGCCTCGCGCCGGCCCAGCGTGCCGCCGGAAGCGACCGGCTTGCCGGTCACGATCTCGGTCACGGTGCGGCCCTGGTACATCGAATAGGTGTCCATGATCCAGGCCATCACCTGCTCGTTGGTGCCCATGTCCGGCGCCATCACGTCGACCTGCGGGCCGATGAACGGAATCATCTCCTGCATGTAGCGGCGCGACAGCGCCTCCAGTTCGCGCTTCGAAATCGTGGAGAGATCGACATTGATGCCGCCCTTGGCGCCGCCATAGGGCAGCCCCACCAGCGCGCATTTCCAGCTCATCCAGATCGCCAGCGCCGCGACCTCGCCGATATCGACGCTGGGTGCGAACCGGGTACCGCCCTTGGTCGGGCCGAGCGTGAGGTGATGCTGGACCCGATAACCGTCGAACACCGCGATCGAGCCGTCGTCGCGGTGGATCGGGCAGGATACCGTGATCGCCCGTTTCGGCAGCAACAGCCGGTCGCGCTCATCCATCGGGATTTCCAGATGATTTGCGATGACGCCGAACTGGTTCACCGCCATATCGAACACCGGACCGGAATAAACCGTCATCGCTTCCCCCACTGGTATTGCCAGGTCTTTTATCGCCAAGTCAGGAACCCAAGACAGCCGCGGGCCGTTAGACCCACCGGCACCAGGGGGCCGAATACGGTCGTAGTCCCGCCACAAGCTTATCTCAAGCGATCAGGTTGCGTGAGTTGCCGATAATTTTAGCGAATGATCGGCGATAACAGGTGCTAATGTACGCCCCGCGTCCGGGACCACCCCACCAGCCATGACGGAAATCGAATGCAGGCGCTCTTCATCGGACAGACCTATATCGACGTCACCTTCATCACCGACCACATGCCGACCGGCGATGAAAAGCATGTCGCCTCCGCCTACGCCGTCTCGTTCGGCGGCAATGCGGTCACGGCGGCGTTTTGCTGTGCCAAGCTCGGGATCGTGCCGGACCTGATCGCGACCGTCGCCAATGACTGGCTGGGGCGGATGTTTCAGGACATGAGCGCGAAGTACGGCATCTCGATCCATCCGCGCAAGGTCAACAGCTCTTCGCTGTCCTTTATCATGCCCAAGGACGGCAAGCGCGCGATCGTGCGTTGCCGCGATGACGAGCACATCCATCCGTTTCCGGTGCTGAACCTGAAAGGCTGCCGCGCGCTGCATATCGACGGCCACCAGCCCGATGCCGCGATCCACTACGCAAAACTCTGCCGCGAGGACGGCATCCTGACGTCGCTGGACGGCGGCGGCCTGCGCACCAACACCCACGAGCTGCTGGAGTTCATCGACGTCGCCATCGTCGCCGAACGCCTGTGCGAGCAGATGGACCTGACGCCGGAGCGGATGCTGGAGTATCTCAAGAGCCGGGGTTGCCGGGTCGGCGGCGTCACCATGGGCGAGCGCGGCCTGCTCTGGTACGACGAGACCGGCGCCACGCGCACGCTGCCGGCGTTGCCGATCGCGCCCGAGCAATGAACTGAACCGGTGCCGGCAACTGGCCGCCATTGCTTTGGCTTTGGACGCGACGGGATACGCGGCGCTTGCTCAGCGACTGGAGCTGGGTGAGTTCGGCCTGCATTCCTCGACGTAGTTTTCCTTCGAGTCCCGAGATAGATGGAAACGGCGCTCCCGCCGTCTTCATGCGACCACCAGCAAAAGAGCCCGGTCCAGCTTGCCGCCCGGCTGCCCGCCAAATCGCCATGAAGAGATCCGCGGTGGACCGAGACTCGCCACGCTCGTCAATAAACCGTGCGACGGCCTTGCGGCGTTGGTTGACATAATCGCGATTTTCCAAGGTACAAACCTCTCGCCGGGAGGGGTAAGGCGCGGAACCGAGTAGCCGAACATCCAAATATTCGGTGCCACTGGCAGCTTGTCTGCCAGCGCCGCGAGAACACGGGCGGGACAAGCCGCCCGTGGCACCCCGAAAGCAAGAGCTTCCGAATATTTCAACATGCTGCTGGGGTATCAGGGGCGGCACTGCCGCCAGGCATCAGCATCGCGGCAATCGCCTCGCGACGGTCCCGATCGAGGAATCGCCGCACATGGGGTTTCAATCGCAGTTGAAGTGGGGCGGCCATCTGCTTGACGGAAGACCACCGACGTCTGGATCAACTTATAGCAATAACTGTAACGGCGAGAACATGCACAGCATCGCCGAGCGTCGCGTACGAGGCGCTCACACCGCCATAGGTCGGATCGGTGAGCAGCGGGTACCAGCACGCCCTCCTCGGCAAGCCGCGCGACCGCCAGGCTCGTCTTCGCCATCTGCATAAGCGACACGCAGCCCTCCTGCATCCGGGCGCCGCCCGATGCGGAGATCACGAGCAGCGGCGTGCGCGTGTCGAGCGCGAGCTCGGCTGCCCGTGTAATCGCCTCGCCGACGGCAGCAATACGACGAGTCGGTGCCCGGCGACCTCGGTGCCTTCCCGCACCTTCGAAATGAGTTTGAATTCGCCGCCATGCAACTCGACGAGGCCACGCACGATCGGCAGGCCGAGGCCGGTGCCTTCCTCGGCGTTTTTCAGCGCCATCGAGCCGCGTCCGAACGACGACAGCACGACGGGAATCTCCTCTTCGGGAATGCCGGGGCCGGTGTCGCGTATCGACAAATACTGTCCGCCGACGTTGGTCCAACCAACCTTGATGGTGATCTCGCCGCCATGCGGGGTGAATTTGATGGCGTTGCTGAGCAGGTTGAGGGTGATCTGGCGCACCGCGCGCTCGTCGGCCCAGATGCGCGGCAGATCGCTGTCGAGGCGTTCGCTGATCGATAATCGAGCGGTTCTTGGCCCGCAGCCCCAGCAGATGGCGACATTCCTCGACGGCGCCGGGCAGCGAGACCGCCTCCTCCTTCAGCTCGTAGCGGCCGGCCTCGACGCGCGAAAGGTCGAGGATTTCGTTGATCAGCATGAGCAGGTGCTGGCCGCTCGAATGGATGTCGCTTGGCGTATTCCTTGTAGGTGGGAATCGCTGTGCGGACCAAACAGCTCGGCCTCCATCACTTCGGAGAATCCGAGGATGGCGTTGAGCGGCGTGCGCAACTCGTGGCTCATCGTCGCCAGGAAGCGCGACTTGGCGAGGTTGGCGCTTTCCGCGCGGCGGCGCGCCTCGTCGGAATTGAGTTTCGCCTGCTCGAGTTCGGCGATCAGCGCGTCCTTCTCCTCCTGATAGGAGAGCCCGGCGAGCGCGGCGCGATGCAGGCGGCTGGCGAGCACGACGAAATAGCCGAGCACGCCGCTGCACAGCAGGCCAAAGATCACCGTCTGCTGCGTGGTGCGGGCGCCAATATGGGCCACGATCGCGATCATGATGGGCACCAGGCCGGCGCCGACCGC
Organism: uncultured Alphaproteobacteria bacterium; assembly: GCA_963699465.1. Classification (GTDB taxonomy): domain Bacteria; phylum Pseudomonadota; class Alphaproteobacteria; order Rhizobiales; family Xanthobacteraceae; genus Bradyrhizobium. The sequence continues at coordinate 15,310 of CAVOTZ010000033.1, read as the reverse complement.
CGCGGGAATCGCCGATCCGACCATCGCGATCATTCCCGCCACCAGCATGACCACGATGAGGGTGAAATTGACCGCGTCGGGGTTCGGCGAGCTCAGCATGATGCTGACAATCATCGCCCAGGTCGCGCCGAACACGGCTTCCCCGAAGACAAAGAAGTAGCGCCAGCGCCGCGCCGCCTTCTCCGGATCGCGCGCTGCGAGAAACAACGAGGCGAGCCCAAAGCGCGCCGCAATCGCGGCGAGCGCGAGCGCGCTCCAAGTCAGCGCCTGCTGCAACGGCGCCCAGAATCCCGCCGCCGCGCCGATCGCGATGGTCAACGCGACGACCGCCGGCGTCGCGCTCTTGGCGCTCTGCGCAAAGAGCCGCACCATGCTGTCGTAGGGGCCATTTTCGTCGCCGGGGTTGGTCGTCAGCGCATGGCGGGCGTGCTTGAGCTTCAGGCTCATCTTGCGCCTGCGCCCCGCCTCGGCGGGGTCGCCCTTGCGACCCCTCTCGATCATCTCCGCCGTGACTTCACCCATGACCACTGATACGCGCCCGCCACGTAAAACTTCAGCAATCATGACCGGCAACCGTTAACGAGCGGCTGACGGCGCGCTTGAAATGCTGACCATTTCGGCTCAATTTCGTTAACGACGGCGCGGCAAGCGGCCGGCGGGAGGAACCGTGAAGCTCTACAATTCCAAATATGCTCCGAACGCGCGACGGGTGCGCGTCTTTCTGGCGGAAAAAGGTTTAACAATCCCGCTTGTCGACCTCGATCTCGGCAAGCTCGAACAGAAGACCGCGGACTACGCTCAGATCAATCCGTTCCAGCTGGTGCCGGTTCTCGAGCTCGACGACGGCGACCGCATCGCCGAATCGATCGCGATCTGCCGCTACCTCGAAGAGCTGCATCCCGAGCCGCAATCTCTTCGGACGTTCTGCGCGCGAGCGCGCCGAGGTCGAGATGTGGCAGCGCCAGCTCGAGCTCTACCTGTTCATGCCCATCGCGCAGGCCTATCGTCACAGCCACCCCGCCGCCAAGGTGTTGGAGACGCAGCAGGTGGCGGAATGGGCGGAAATCAACCGCGCCCGCGCGCTTGAAAACATGGCGAAGGTCGACGCCGCGCTGGCGAGCCGCCCGTTCATCGCCGGCGACCGCTTTACCGTCGCCGACATCACCGGGCTCGTCGCGCTCGATTTCACCCGCCCGGCGCGGATCACCATTCCGGAGACGCTCGGCAACCTTCAGCGCTGGAAGAGCGAGCTTTCGGCGCGGCCGGAGGGGTGGGGGGGACGGCAAATTAAGCCGGAAGCGGTGAGCGCCTGCGGGAGGGCGCAAGTCGAGAGAAGGCCAACGCGAGCGCCCCCGCCTGATCGCAATGCAAGAATTCGGACGCTGGATCAAGGGCCCGCCCGCGGCGGACCGCGTGTTGAGCGAAGCGGCGATGGTGACGGTCATCGACGACCGCGAGGGCGACATTTACGAGAAATTCGTGACGCCTCGCGCCGCTCACGTCCATCTGCTCGGGCGCGCCGATCACGACCGCGTCATGAGCGACGGCGTCAAGCTCTTCGCCTCGATGGCGGCGTTGCCCAATGTCGTGGGGCGGCGGATCGATATTCCGGCCAAGAGCGGCAAGCCCGCCCGCGTGGCGCAAACCCGTGTGAGCTGGAAAGAGGTCGAATTCGTCAGGCCGCGCTCCGGCCATGACGTCAAACGCCTGCCGCCCACGGTCGAGCTGCGCGCGGTTCGGGTCGAGGAGATCGATCCCCCCGTAGGGATTAAAGCGATGCTATGGCTTTTGTTGACGACGCATCCGGTGGCGCGCCTCGAAGACGCCTTGCAAATCGCGGGCTGGTATCGCGCGCGCCGGACGCTCGAGGGCAAGCAAGACCGCGAAGTTGAAAAACCCGGACGCCGAAGGGGCGCTCGCGCGTCTCTCCTGGGTGGTCGGCCGACTGGGCGGCTGGGACGGATACGACGGCCATGGCCGCGATAAGCCCGCCGCGCCCCATAACCGTCGCCCGCTTCATGACCCGCTTCGACGCGATCCGATAGGGTTGGGAAACCCTAAAGGATGTGCGACCCCCCGGTCAACGACCACGGCTACAGAGGCGCGCCGCTTTCGTCAGAACGGCGCCTTGCCGAGCGGCAGGCCATTGACCTTCATCACGCCGTCGGCGCCGAGTTCGCCGACCCAGCTCAGGGCGCCGTCAGCCTCCGCCTTGGCGAGGCCTTTGGCGATCGCGAGCGCGGGGACCATCTCTTTCTCGGCGTCGGGACCCAGCCCCTTCATCGCCGTGACGGTCTTGTCGAAGTCGCGCATATGGACAGTGAAGGTTCCCGTCGGCTTGCCGCCGGGCGCGTAGCTGGACGTTGCCTTCGAAAGCGATATCGAGCTGAGGCGCCGTGATATGCGAGGGCGGCACGTCGACGACTATGGGGCCGGCGCTGAGCAGTTGGGTGAGCACCTTGCTTTGGTCGTCCGTGCTCAGCGAGACGCCGTCGTTGGTCAACTTCATGTCGGCGATCGCCTCGTTCGCCGCGGCGTTGAAGTCGACGCCGCTGACTTTGAAGGCGACGTCAAACGCGGTCGGGATGAGGTTCTTCGCCGCCGGCGGCGCCATCGCGTCCGGCAGCGTGAGCCCTTTCGCCGCGATACGCTCCTCAAAGCGGCTCGTCCGCCCCGTCGCGCTCACTCGCCAACCCGAACTCAGCCTCTGCGACGGCGATGGTTCCCTGCGGCGCCTCGATCGTCAACGATTTGAACGAGCCGTTCTCGCTGAAGGACGGCTGCGTCGCCGCCGCGGCGGTGAGCAGCGTCTTGAAGGCCGCTGCATTGGCGGCGATTTCGCCCGGCGCGGAATGCGCCACCGCGAACGCCCAGGCGTCCAGGAACGGCTTCATCTTCAAGCCGTCGATCGTCGCTTTGGCTTCTCCCGACTGCGCCGCGCCCGTAATGGAAACGCGCTTGGCCTCGGTGATGCTGTTGGGGTGGGCGAGCTGGGGATCGACGAGGAAATTGAAGCTTATCGCGCCAAAGCTTTCCTCCAGCGAACTCGCCGCCGCCCCGTCGCCGCGCGCCTCGCTTTTCATTTTAGCGGTCCCAGGGCCGAAGTCGAAGCTTTCCCCGATCCCCGCGCCATGCGCGAGGGCCGTCATTCGCTCTTCGCTCATTTCGCCGCTGCGCACCCACATGAGCTTGGGATCGAGCACGACGACGCTCTTCAGTCCGGAAAACGTAAGCGAGGAATCGATGACGCCGTTGGGATGTTTCTGGTGCGATACAATCGCAGGAACGTCGGTCGCTTCGACGCGCCACGCCCCATCATCCTCGGCGAAGACCTTGAAGGTCAGCGTCGCGGGCTCGTAGCTCACTCCCAGCGCCTTCAGCGGCGCGGTCAGAGCGGCGAGGTCGACGGCGACGAGGTAGGCGTCGCCCGCCGGTTTGACGACCAGCGCAGGCTCCGAGGCCGCGTCCGCGCCGGCGTACGTCTTGACAAAATCGATGATCTCCTTCGCGCCTTCCGGAGTCGCGGCAACATCCGCCGCTGGACTCGAGACTGGCGCGAGCGCGGCGCCAAAAGCCGCCGCCGCACAAATAACAACTGGCAAACCAGCCATGCGCAACTCCTGAAAAAGAGACGGCGCGCTTTTAGCGCGCGCGCGTCGTATTACGCCATGGCGGATCAAGTTGACAAAATCGTTTATGCGGCGGCCGGCGGCGGCAGCGCCGCGGCCATCTTTCTCGCCGGGATCTGCGCTTTGGCGACGTCCGCCTTAACGGCGGCCTGCACTTTTTCGAACGCGCGCACTTCGATCTGCCGCACTCTTTCGCGCGACACGCCGAACTCGGCTGAGAGCTCTTCGAGCGTCACCGGTTCGTCGGCGAGCCGACGCGCCTCGAAAATGCGCCTCTCGCGCGGATTGAGCACCCGCAACGCACGTTGCAATGCCGTCATGCGCGCGTCCGTCTCCTCGCGATCGACAAGCAGAGTCTCTTGGTCGGCCGCGTCGTCGACCAGCCAGTCCTGCCATTCGCCCTCGCCGTCCTCGCGCAGCGGCGCATTGAGGGAAGCATCGCCGCCGAGCCGACGGTTCATCTCGATGACGTCCTGCTTGGCGACGCCGAGCCTTTTGGCGATCGAGGCCGCCTGATCATCGCGCAGGTCGCCATCGTCGAGGGCGGCGATGCGGCTCTTGGCCTTGCGAAGGTTGAAGAACAGCTTCTTCTGGCTCGCCGTGGTGCCCATCTTCACCAGCGACCATGAGCGAAGGATGTACTCTTGAATCGACGCGCGGATCCACCACATCGCGTAGGTGGCGAGCTTGAAGCCCTTGTCGGGCTCGAAGCGGCGCACCGCCTGCATCAGCCCGACGTTGCCTTCGGAGATCACTTCGCCGATGGGCAGGCCGTAGCCGCGGTAGCCCATGGCAATCTTGGCGACCAGGCGGAGGTGCGAGGTAACGAGTTTATGGGCCGCCTCGCGGTCGCCGTGCTCGCGCCAGCGCTTGGCGAGCATGTATTCCTCTTGCGGCTCCAGCATGGGAAACCGCTTGATTTCGGCGAGGTAACGGGTAAGGCCGGATTCGCCGGCTATTATTGGAAGTGCGGCGGCCATGAGGTCCTCCATGCGCGACCCGAACGAGGGCCGAGGCGCCGGCGGCAGGAAATCCCCGACCGCTACGCCTCATATAGTTTGACCAACATTGACCGAAAGAGGGCGGCCGCATGAATTCCCCAGGGCGGCGAAGATGAAACTTTTGTCATCTTCGCGCAGGGAAACTGCGGAAACGGTCTTTCGAGCTCTCAGGCTCGTTCGGGCGATGTCGCTGCATATATACGACGAGAATGGGGAGATGGTTCACGCCCCCCTCTTTTCACGCGCAAGGCCACCCTTCTGTAGCCGCGGTCTCTCATCCCGAGCTTGTCGCGGGGACCTCGGCTACAATTGCCTCAGGGCGTAAGCGGAGGCGATGACTGCGGGTCCGGCAGATCTTTATCGTTCCACCCCCCGCCCAGCGCGACGATGAGGTCGACGTCGGCGATAAGGCGTTGCGCCCGGGTGGCGATCAGCGTCTGCTCGTCGGTGAGCGCGATGGCCTCGCGCGGTAATGACGGTGGTGTAGCCTGGGTGCCCGCCTGATACTCGTTGAGCGCGATCTGCACCGCCTGTTCGGCCGCCGTGACCGCCAGCTGCTCGGTCTTGATCTGTCGCCGTAGACGCGGATCGCCACCAGCTGGTCTTCGACCTGCTGGAAGGCGGTGAGCGTCGTCTGGCGATAGGTTGCGACGGCGGAATCGTAGGCGGCGCGCGCCGCCGCGACTTGGGCGTCGGTGAGCCCGCCGTTGAACAGCGGCTGCGCCAGCCCCGCCGCAACCGACCACATCGGATTGGCGCCGGCGATCTGGGCGATGAAAGGATCGCCGACATAGCCCGCCGCGCCGGAAAGGGTGAGAGTCGGGAAGTAACCCGCGATCGCGACGCCGATCGCGGCGTTCTGAGAGGCCATGGTGCGCTCGGCCGAGGCGACGTCGGGTCGACGCTCGAGGAGCTGCGAGGGCAGGCCCACCGGAACCGCCGGCGCGCGTTCCGCGAGTTTGCGCGCGCGGCGACCGTGAGCTGGGCGGGCGGGCGTCCGATCAGCGCCGCGATGGCGTGTTCGCTCTGCTGGCGCGACACTTCTGTGCCGGTCTCCTGCGTCTGAGCCGCGTAAAGCGTCGCTTCGGCGGTGATCACGTCGGAACGCGCGGCGACGCCGGCGTCGTACTGGTGCTTGGTGATGTCCAGCGAGCGCTGGTACTGCTTGACGGTGTCGACGAAGAGGTCATGCGCCGTGTCGGCCTCGCGCAACGTGATGTAGGCGGTGGCGAGCGCCGATTGCTCCGCCAGCGTCGCGTTGGCGAGCGTGGCGGCGCTCGCCTGGGCGGCGTCGCCCTCTTCCTCGATCATGCGCTGCACCTTGCCCCAGATGTCGGGGACCCAGCTCGCGCTCACTTCGGCATCGAGCAAATCGGGAGAACCGGCTGGAGCTGGAGCCAGTGTGGGTGAGCGTCGGATCGAAATTCACCGTCGGGAACAGCCCGGCGCGCGCTTCAGCGATGAGCGCCACCGCTTCCTTGTAGTTGGCCGCGTCCGCCTTCAACGTCTGGTTGGAGACCGCCACCTGCGCCTCGAGAAGATCGAGTTCGGGGTCGTGAAAAACCCGCCACCACTCTCCCTTCGGCGCATCGTCGCGCGGCGTGCTGACCTTCCAGCCCTTAGCCTCCTTGTACTGGGAGGGAACGGTAGTATCGGGGCGCACATAGTCGGGGCCGACTGCGAAGCACCCGGCGAGCGCCGCCATGGCGGCAAGCGCAAAGACCCCGCCGCCGCCCCTCCATGCCGCGCCCGCACTCGGCCTTAGGCCGTCGATTGTCGCAGATAAACGCGTCGCCACACCCGCCCCACCCATTTACTAAAATTGTCTAAATACAGGAAAATGACCGGGGTGGTATAGAGGGTCATCGCCTGCGAAAAAAGAAGTCCACCGACGATTGTTATCCCCAATGGATGACGCAATTCGGAACCCTCGCCGCGTGCCGAAAGCGAGCGGCAGGGCGCCCATCATCGCCGCGAACGTCGTCATCATGATCGGCCGGAAGCGCATCAGGCAGGCCTGGGTGATCGCCTCGCGCGTGTCGAGCCCCCCCGCGCGTTCGGCCTGCAGGGCGAAATCGATCATCATGATGGCGTTCTTCTTCACGATGCCGATGAGCAGGATGAGGCCGATGATGGCAATGATGGAGAGTTCGGTTCCGAACAATTTCAACGCGATGAGCGCGCCGACGCCGGCCGAGGGCAGCGTCGTCAGAATGGTGATCGGGTGAATGTAGCTCTCATAGAGCACTCCGAGCACGATATAGACGGCGACCAGCGCCGCGCCGAGCAGCAGCAATTGACCCGACTGCGCCTGTTGCGAAGTGAGCGCGGTGCCGGCGAACTGCCCGTGCACCGTCGCGGGCATATCAATGCGGCGCATGGCCGCCTCGATCTCGCCCTGCGCTTCGCTCAGCGCGTGGCCCGGCGCCATGTTGAACGAGATCGTCGAGGCGGCGAACTGGCCCTGGTGATTGACCGCGAGCGGCGTGTGGCCGGGCGCGAACCTCGCGACCGCCGAGAGCGGCACCATGGTCTCCACCGACGTAGATACCGCCGAACCCGCCGACGCGCTCGAATGGCCGCTTGCGGCGAGCGAATTGGTGGCGAGGTTGCGCGCCGAGTTGGCCGCGATCGTCGCCGCGTTCGAGTTCGCGATCGCAGCCGCGCTGAAACTGGCGACGCTCAGATTGGTCGATTGCGTTCCGCTGGGATTTGCGCCCGACGTGGAGACATAGAGGTCGCGCATCGTCGAGGGATCCTGCCAATAGCGCGGCGCCACCTCCATGACGACATGATACTGGTTGAGCGCGCTATAGATCGTCGAGACCTGGCGCTGGCCGAAGGCGTCGTAAAGCGTGTTGTCGATGGCGCTCAAAGTCAGTCCGAGACGCTGGGTCGTCGACCGATCAATCACGACGTCGGCTTCGAGGCCGGCCTGCTGCTGGTCCGAATTGACGTCTTTGACGATGTCCGATCCCTGCAGCGCTTCGGTCAGCCGCGGCGCCCATTTGTAGAGCTCGGCGACGTCGTCGGAGAGCAGCGTGTACTGGTAGGTCGCGTTGCTCTGGCGACCGCCGGTGCGCAGATCGGAGACGGGGAACATGGTCAGCCGCGCTCCGGGCACGCGCGAGAGCGGGCCGCGCAGCCGGTTGACGACGCCATCGGCCGTCGCGTCGCGCTCGCTCGCCGGTTTGAGCGAAATGAAGAGCTGGCCCGAGTTGACCTGCCGGCCACCGGTGTAACCCAGCACGTCGGCGACGGCTGGATCGTCCTGCACGATGCTTTGCAGTTGCGTCAGCTTGGTCTTCATCGCTTGGAACGAAATGCTCTGATCGCCCTGGATGAAACCTATGAGCAAGCCCGGTGTCCTGAACCGGGAAAATATTGAAAGGCATGGTGATGAATAGATATATGGTGAGCGCCAGCGCCGAAAAAAACGCCAGCACGGTCGCCAGCGGGTGGCGAAGCGCAACGGCGAGGGTGCGGCGATAAAACTCCAGCATCGCGTCGAATACGCTCTCGACGCCCCGGTAGAGCCGGCCGTGCGACGTGCCGCTCTCGAGCGGCAGAATATAGGCGCACATCATCGGCGTCGTCGTCAGCGAAACGACGAGCGAGATCACGATCGCCATCGACAGCGTCAACGTGAATTCGCGGAACAGCCTGCCGACCAAGCCGCCCATCAGCAGCAACGGCAGGAACACCGCGATCAGCGACAGACTGATCGAAAGCACGGTGAAGCCGACCTCGGCGGCGCCGTGCATCGCGGCTTGCAGCCGCGATTTGCCCGCTTCCAAGTGGCGCGTGACATTCTCGAGCACGACGATCGCATCGTCGACGACGAAGCCGGTCGAGATCGTCAGAGCCATCAGCGACAGATTGTCGAGGCTGAAGCCCAGCATGTACATCGCGCCGAACGAGCCGACGATCGACACCGGCACGGCCACCGAAGGAATGGCGGAAGCGCGCGCGCTGCGCAGAAACACGAAGACGACGAGGATGACCAGCGCCACCGCGATGACCAGGGTCTTGATCGTTTCGGAGAGCGAGCCGCGGATGGTGATCGAGCGGTCGACGACGACGGTGAGATCGGTGTCGCCGGGCAAGGCTGCGACAAGCCGCGGCAGCTCCGCCTTCACGCCGTCGACCGCCTGGATGATGTTGGCGCCGGGCTCGCGATAGAGAATGAGGCCGATCGCCGTCTTGCCGTCGACGAGCCCGGCGTTGCGCAGATCCTCGACCGAATCGACCACCTCTCCGACGTCGGTGAGCTTCACCGCCGCGCCATTGCGATAGGCGACGACGAGGTCGCGATACTGTTCGGCCTTGGTCGCCTGGTCGTTGGCGTAGATCTGATAGTGGTGGGTGTCGTCGTCGATGGCGCCCTTCGGGCTGTTGGCGTTGGCCGAAGCCAGCGCCGCGCGCACGTCCTCGAGACCGACGCCGTATTTGAACAGCGCGCCGGGATTGAGCTCGACGCGCACGCCCGGCAGCGCGCTGCCGCCGACGTCGACGTTGCCTATGCCATCGAGCTGCGAAAGCCGCTGCTGCAGCACGTTGGTCGCGACGTCGTAGAGCTGGCCGGGGGTGCGCGTCGCCGAGCTCAGCGCCAGCACCATGATCGGCGAATCGGCGGGATTGAACTTGCGGTAGGTCGGGTTGGCCCTGAGGCTGGTTGGCAGGTCGGCGCGGGCCGCGTTGATGCCGGCCTCCACGTCGCGCGCCGCGCCGTCGATGTCGCGGTCGAGCCCGAATTGCAAGGTGACGCGCGTGTTGCTGAGAGTGCTCTGGGAGGTTATCTCGGAGACGTCGGCGATCTGGCCAAGGTGTTTCTCGAGCGGCGCGGCGACCGAGGCGGCCATGTCGGTCGGACTGCCGCCGGGCATCGTCGCGGTCACCGAAATCGTAGCGAAATCGATCTGCGGCAGCGGCGCGACGGGCAATTGGCGGAATGCGAGGGCGCCGGAAAGCGCGATGCCGATGGTCAGCAGCGTCGTCGCCACCGGCCTCAGGATGAAGAGCTCGGTGAAGCGGTTCCTCACAGCGCCTCCGAAGCGACGGCGCTCGCCCGACGCGCTGAACCCGAGGGCTGCGCCGATGCGCTCAAAGAACAGATAGATCACCGGCGTGGTGTAGAGCGTCAGCACCTGGCTCACCGCCAGTCCGCCGACGATGGCGAGGCCGAGCGGATGGCGCAGCTCCGAACCGACGCCGCTGCCGAGCATCAGCGGCAACGCGCCGAACATCGCCGCCACCGTCGTCATCAGGATCGGCCTGAGCCTGAGCAGACAGGCGTGATAGATCGCGTCGCGGGCGTTCATGCCTTCGAAGCGCTGCGCCTCGAGCGCGAAGTCGATCATCATGATGGCGTTCTTCTTCACGATGCCGATCAGCAGCACGATGCCGATGACGCCGATGACGTCGAGCCCGGCGCCGGCGATCTCGAGCAGCACCAAAGCGCCCACGCCCGCCGAAGGCAGCGTCGAGAGAATCGTCACCGGATGGATGAAGCTCTCGTAGAGCACGCCGAGCACGATATACATCGTCAGCACCGCCGCGAGCAGCAGGAACATCTCGTTGCTCAGAGACGACTGGAACGCCTGCGCCGCGCCCTGGAAATTGAGGGCGAAGCTGTCGGGCAGCTCAATGTCCTTCATCGCCGCCTGGATGGCGTCGACCGCCCCGCCGAGCGAGGCGCCGGGCGCCAGGTTGAACGAGATCGTCGTTACCGGGAACTGCTTCAGGTGCGAGATCTGCAGCGGCGAGGTTTTCACCTCGAACTTGGCGATCGCGTCGAGCGGCACTTGTCCGGTCGTCGAGGCGGAGGTCGGCAGGTAGACCGAATCGAGCGAGGTCAGATTGCGCTTCATCACCGGATCGATGTCGAGAATGACGCGATATTGATTGGTCTGGGTGAACACGGTCGAGATGATGCGCTGGCCGAATGCGTCGTAGAGCGCGTTGTCGATCGAGGCGGGGGTGATGCCGAAGCGCGCTGCGTTGGCGCGGTCGATGTTGACGGTCACCGACCGGCCGTCAGGTTGCAGGTCGCTGGCGACATCGACAATGTCAGGTATGCGGGAGAGCCGTTCGAGCGCCTTGGGGGTCCACTCCTGCAGCAGGGCAAGGTCCTGGTTGTCGAGGGTGAACTGATATTGCGTCGCGCTCACCGCGGTGTCGATCGACAAGTCCTGCACCGGCTGCATGAATAGCGATATGCCGGCGACGTCGGCGGTCTCCTTCTGCAAGCGCCGAATGATTTCGCGCGCGCTGAGCGAGCGCTGAGCGTGGGATTTGAGGTTGATCAGCATCCGCCCCGAATTCTGCGTGATGTTGGAGCCGTCGACGCCGATGAACGAGGACAGCGAGGCGACATCGGGATCCTTGCCGATCGCTTCGGCGAGCGCATGCTGCTCGCTCGCCATCTTCTCGAAAGGAAATGGACTGGCTAGCCTGCGTCACCGCCTGGATGACGCCGGTATCCTGGACGGGGAAAAAGCCCTTGGGGATCGTGACATAGAGGTAGCCGGTCAGCACGAACGTGCCGAGCGCGACGAACAGCGTTTCCGGTTGATGATCGAGGATGACGGTCAGCGAACGCGCGTAGAAATACGACAGCGCGCGGAAAAGACGGCCGCCGGAGGCCTGATGCTGGCTTGACCCTCCCGGCGCGTTGGGGCGCAGCAGCTTGGCGCACATCATCGGCACCAGGGTCAGCGAAACGATCGCCGAGATAATGATGGTCGCCGCCAGCGTGATGGCGAATTCGTGGAACAGGCGCCCGACGACGTCGCCCATGAACAGCAGCGGAATCAGCACCGCGATCAGCGAGATGGTGAGCGATATGATGGTGAAGCCGATCTGCTCGGATCCTTTGAGCGCGGCCTGCAAGGGGGTGTCGCCCTCCTCGAGGAAGCGCGAGATGTTCTCAATCACCACGATCGCATCGTCGACCACGAAGCCGCTGGCGATGGTGAGCGCCATCAGCGACAGATTGTCGAGACTGAAGTTGAGCTCGTACATGATCGCCAGCGCGCCGATCAGCGACAGCGGCACCGAGAGACTGGGGATGATGGTCGCCGGAATGTTGCGCAGGAAGAGGAAGATGACCAGCACGACGAGCCCCACCGCGAGCGTCAGCTCGAACTCGACGTCCTCGACCGAGGCTCGGATCGTCGTGGTGCGGTCGGTGAGCGGCGCGATTTCGATCGCCTGGGGCAGCGACGTCGTCAACTGCGGCAGCAGCTTCTTGATGCCGTCGACGACCTGGATCACATTGGCGCCGGGCTGGCGCTGGATGTTGACGATGAGCGCCGGCGACGCGTTCATCCAGGCGCTGAGCTGCGAATTCTCGGGCGCAATCTCGACGGTCGCGACATCGCTGAGCAGCACCGGCGCGCCGTTGCGGTAGGCGACGATCGACTTCAGGTAGTCGATGGGGTTGCGGATCTGGTCGTTGGCGTTGACGGCGAAGGATTGCGTGGGGCCGTCGAAGCTGCCTTTCGGGGTGTTGACGTTGAGGTTCGAGATCGTGGTGCGCAGATCGTCGAGGTTGACGGCGTAGGCGGCGAGCGCCAGCGGATTGGCGTGGATGCGCACCGCCGGCCGCTGACCCCCGGAAATGGAGACGAGGCCGACGCCCGGCAATTGCGCCAGCTTTGGCGCCAGCCGGCTCTCGACGATGTCTTCGACCTCGGTGAGCTTCAAGGTTTTGGAGGTGACGCCGAGGGTGAGAATGGGCGCATCGGCGGGGTTGACCTTGGCGTAGATCGGCGGCGCCGGCAGGTCCGAGGGCAAGCAGGTTGCCTGCCGCGTTGATCGCCGCCTGCACCTGCTGCTCGGCGACGTCGAGGCCGATGTCGAGACCGAAGCGCAGCGTGATCACCGAGGCGCCCGCCGAGCTCTGCGACATCATCTGCGACAGGCTCGGCATCTGGCCGAACTGGCGCTCGAGCGGCGCCGTCACCGAAGAGGTCATCACCTCCGGGCTGGCGCCGGGATAGAAGGTCTGCACCTGGATGGTGGGATAATCGACCTCCGGCAGCGCCGAGAGCGGCAGGAAGCGATAGGCGACGACGCCGACCATCAGAATGGCGAACATCAGCAGCGTCGTCGCGACGGGACGCTCGATGAACAGCCGCGATGGGTTCACGGCGCGGCGCTCGGCGAGGCGGTCGGCGCGGCGGTCGCGTCGCCGTCGCGATGGCGACGATGCTGACCGCCGCCGCTTCCTGAGCCTCCCGCCTTGCCGGCGCCCGGCGCCGCGGCGTCAGATGCGGACTCGGCTGCGGCGACGCGCACCTTGGCGCCGTCGCGCAGGCGGTCGACGCCGTCGATCACCACTTTGTCGCCCGCCTGCACGCCGCTTTCGATGACGGTGAGCGTCGCATCGCTGGGCCCCGGCGTCACCTTGCGCACCACGACCGTGCTCGTCATCCTGGACCAGGTAGACGAAGGGGCCCGCCGCGCCGAGCTGGAGAGCGGCGTTGGGCACGACGACCACGTCTTTCAGCGTATCGACGAGCAGCCGCACGTTGACGAACTGGCTGGGGAACAGCGTGTCGTCCTTATTCTCGAACATCGCGCGCAGCTTGAAAGTGCCGGTCGTGGTGTCGATCTCGTTGTCGTAGGTCGTCAGCTCGCCGTCGCCGATCTTCTTGACGTTGGCGCGGTCGTAGACGGCGACCGCCAGCTTGCCGCCGTCTTTCAGCCGGCGCGCGATGCGCTGCAAATTGTCCTCTGGCGTCGAGAAGATGACGCTGATCGGCTGCAGCTCGGTAATGACGACGAGACCGCTCGAGTCGGTCGGCTGCACGTAGTTGCCGGCGTCGACCAGCCGCAAGCCGACGCGCCCGCCGACCGGCGCGACGATGTGGCAATACTCGATGTTGAGCTTGGCCGCGTCGATCTGCGCCTGGTCGGTTGCCATGGCGGCAACGTACTGCGCGATCAGGTATTTTTGGTCGTCGACCTGTTGGTGCGATATCGAATCCTGCTTGCTCAAAGTCTCATAGCGCTGGTAATCGGCGATCGCCTGATCGTGCATGGCGGTGTCCTTGGCGAGCTGGGCCTGCATCTGGGCGAGCGTCGCCTGGAACGGCCGCGCGTCGATCTGAGCCAGGAAGTCGCCCTGCTGGACAAGCTGGCCTTCCTGGAAGGCGACCGACATCAGGCGGCCGGCGATCTGGGTCTTGACCGTCACTGTCGCGAGCGGCGTCACCGCGCCGAGCGCATTGATCGTGATCGGCATTTCGCCGACGACGGCGGACGCCGCGCGCACCGTCTGCGGCGCGCCGGAGCGGACGCCGTCGGTCGCGACCGAGGGCGTCGGCTGAACCCAGAAGAGCTTGTAGCCGAGCCCCGCCAGGGCGGCGAGGACAACGAGCCAGAACAGGATGCGGCCAACGCGTGAGCCCTTGCGGCGCGCCCGCGCCGTCGGTTCGCCGATCTTCGGCGCCGGCTCGGCGATTTTGATAGAGTCGGGATCGACCGTCTCGTTCATGAGGGACTCTTAAGGAAACTTTATTCCGTTGGCACGCAAGGGCGGCGACATCAAGTCAACGACGCGAGAGCAAGGTTACGGGCTACGGCCGGCCCAACGAAGCCGCCGGCGCCGGCAAGGCAAAAGGCGCCGCGCTTTGGCGCGGGAGCATATCGCCGCTTGGCTATCTATTTCGATAACGGGGGGCCTCGCTCAGGGTCTACATTGATTGCATTTTTGCGCGGCGGCGCCTATAAAGGGCCTCATCCCCATGAGTTCTGCTGTGAGGTTGCGGCTTCGGCCCCTGGAGAAAGGGCGGCCGCGCTCGCCCGTAAAAGAAAAGCCGCTTAAGGAGTCCGCCGATGAGCGACATCCCGCTGATGCCCAAAGCGACCGCCGTCTGGCTGGTCGAGAACACTTCGCTTACCTTCGACCAAATCGCGGAGTTCTGCAAATTACATCCGCTTGAGGTGAAAGGCATTGCTGACGGCGAGGTGGCGACCGGCATCAAAGGCTACGATCCGATCTCGACCGGCCAGCTCAGCCGCGAAGAGATCGCCAGGGCCGAAGCCAACCCATCGCACAAGCTGCGCACTCGCGACGTCCAAGGTGCGCGTTCCCGAATTCAAGAAACCGCGCGGCGCTCGGTACACGCCGCTTTCGCGCCGCCAAGACCGGCCGAACGCCATTCTGTGGCTGCTGCGCAACCACCCTGAGCTCAAAGACGCGCAGATCATGCGCCTCGTCGGCACGACAAAGCATACCCTGGAATCGATCCGCGAACGCAGCCACTGGAACTCGGCCAATCTCCAGCCGATGGACCCGGTGACGCTGGGACTATGCTCGCAGATCGACCTCGATTTCGAGGTCAACCGCGCCGCCAAAGACCGGCCGAAGGTCGAGGAGGACAAGACCCAGACCCTCGTTTCGGCCGAGATCACCACCGCGCGCCCGCAGCCGCAGCCCACCAGCCAGGCCGAAGTGTTCGGGACCGCGGCCCCGAAGCCGAAGCCAGCGAGGAGAAGATCGACGTCGAGTCGGTGTTCGGCAAGCTCAAGGAGCTCAAGGAGCTCAAGAACGCCGACTGACCAGCGCCCTTGTCGCCGAGGTCCCTCATCCCGAGCAGGTCGAGGGAGACCTCGGTAGTCGCGGTCGACGACCGCGGCTACCGACGGGCGCTGCCAACGACGTCAGCTGCG
>CAVOTZ010000032.1:0-104673 GCA_963699465.1 uncultured Alphaproteobacteria bacterium | reverse complement strand
AGGACGGCGAGCGCGTTCATCAGCCGCTGTCTCCGGCCACGCGAAGGAGCGGGGGCGGCGCCGGGTCCACCCGGCCCGTCGCGAGCAGGAGCGCGTGCAGCAGTGCGATCGGACTCGGTGGATCGCCCGGGACGTAGACGTCGACCGGCAGCACGCGGTCGACACCGCCGAGGACCTCGGGGCCTGACCAGATCCCGCCGCTGCAGGCGTCGGTGCCGGCCGCTATGACGGCCTTCGGATCCGGCATCGCCTCATACGTGACCTGGAGGCGGTCCCGCATCGCGTGGGTGACCGGGCCGGTCACGAGCAGCACGTCAGCATGCCTCGGCGACGCGGTGAAGAACAGCCCGAGCCGGTGCATGTCGTACAGCGGCCCGAGCAGCGCGGTCAGCTCCTGCTCGATCGCGCCGTCCGAGCCGGTGTCGACGTGCCGGATGTGGATCGAGCGCCGGAACCTCCGCGGGAGCACGGGCAGCCCCGACGGCGACGGGTGCCCATGGGCCGGGACGATCAGCGAGGCTCGATCGCGGACGGCCAGCTCGAAGCCCGGCTCGAGCGACAGGGCGCCGGACGGGCACGCGTCGACGCACAGTCCGCATCCGATGCACCGCCCCGCGTCGAGCGCGAGCGCGCCGCCCGCCTCCTCCAGCGTCAGTGCCGCCGGCACGCACACACGCGCGCACGGAGCGCCGTCGCCCGGGTCGCAGGCGCCGGGCGCCAGCACGACTCGTGCGCGGAAGCCGGGCGGCGGCTGCTCGGCCGCGCGGGGATACGTGGTCGTGAGCCGCCGTCGGCGCAATCCGCGTGCGAACCACTGGATCATGCGTCGCACCCGGCCGGCGACAGCCCGAGGCTGTGCTCGATGAACGCGAAGTCGGTCAGCACCTGCGCCGCGAACACGCGGTTGAAGATCCCGTAGTTCGCGAATGACGCTGCACGGAGCTTGCAGACCCGCAGCCGCTCGGATCCGTCAGGCTCGAGCCAGTAGAGCGTCTCACCGCGTGCCGACTCCGCGATCCCGAGCGCCGCCGGCGATGTGAACGCGCCGATCGGCGCCGCGAGCGGCCCGTCGCCGGGTGTCGCGAGCGCGTGGCGGATCAGTTCCAGCGCCGCCACGACCTCGTCGAACCTCACCTCCATCCGCGCCATCGCGTCCCCGTCGGTCCGGGTCGGAATCGCGAGCGCGCCATAGCCGTCGTAGGGCAGGTCGCGGCGGCTGTCGATGTCGATGCCCGAGCCGCGCGCCACGGGGCCGAACGCACGCGAAATCGTGTGCATCCCGCGCCGCAAGCGGCCCGGCGCTGACCAACCGGTCGAGGAACGAGTCCGTCCGCAAGAGCACCTTCAAAGTGCCGGCGAACTCGCGGCCCCAGTCGCCGAGCTCTGACGCGAGCCGCTCGAGCGGCGCGGCCGCCAACTCGATGCGGACGCCGCCCGGTACGACCACCCCCCGCATGAAGCGGTTCCCGGTCAGTGCGGCCGCGAGTCGGTGCAGCCGCTCCTTGAGGACCGCGAACTGGGCCTGGGCGACCGACAGCGACGCGTCCTCGCACTCGCGGACGATCACCTCGAGATGGTTGTGGAGGCGCTCGAGCTCGGCGAGGATCCGCCGGATCGCCTGCGCGCGGCCCGGGACCTCGACTTCGCACAGCGACTCGACGGCGTGCGAGAACGCGAGCGCGTGCGCGACGCTCGAGGTTCCGGACGCCCGTTCGGCGACCAGAACCGCCAGTGCCGGCGGCAGCTCGCAGATCCGCCGTTCGACGCCGCGGCGCTTGAAGAACAGTCGTTGCGCGCAGTAGGCGACGTCCTCGCCGCCGGTCTGGACGAAGAACTGGGCGCTCTCGAACACGCCCGAGCGGACCGGGCCGTAGGGGATCACGAACACGCCGTCGCCGCGCAGCCGCTCGGGTCCTCGGTGCGCCGACGGCTCCCCCGCCCCATTCCCGTCGAGCCCGCCGCCGTCGTGGCGGATCAGCGGCTCGAGCCGCGGATGCCCGGCCGGCACGACGCCCCAGAGGTCGTGCAGCTCGCGTTCGAACCAGTGCGCCGCCGGGACCAGCGGGGTCACCGACGGATACGTGTTGCCGTACAGCCGGGCCCTGAGGTGCAGGACGCGCGTGCCGAGCGAGATCAGCGCGCTCAGCTCGAGCGCTCCGTCGCGCTCGGCGCAGAACAGGCTCATCAGCCTCCCGTTCGCGTTGGCGATCTCACTCGCGAGCGCGCCCGGCTCGCAGCGCCGCTCGACCGGGATCGTCACGTGCGGCCTCCGATCACGCCGACCGCGCTGTGCAGCAGGTGATCGAGCGGGCCGGGGATCCAGAGCCCGAGCACGAACACGACGGTCAGACTCACGAGCATGGCGGCCACCATCAACGGCTGGCTGGGGCGCGCGGCGCGAGGCGAGGCAGGCCCGCTGCCGGACAGCACCATCCGGTGAAAGGTCTGGTACAGGCCTACGAATGCGACGTTCGCGAACACGATCAGCAGCCCGGCGATGGCGAACGACGAGCGCGAGAAGCCGCCGGTGACGATCAGCAGCTCCGAGCGGAAGATCCCGAACGGCGGCAGGCCGCCGATCGCAAGCGCCGCGAGCAGCACCATCACGCCGGTGAACGGCGCCACCCGGATCACGCCGCGTACGTCATCGACCTCGCGGCTGCCATAGCGGCTGAGCAGGTCGCCGGCGCCGAAGAACGCGAGCGTCTTGCCCGCCGCGTGGACGATCACGTGGAAGAACGCGCCATAGGCCGCGATCGGTCCGCCGATCCCGATCCCCAGCGAGATGATCCCCATGTGCTCGATCGACGAGTACGCAAGCAGTCGCTTGTAGTTGCGCTGGCGCAGCGCCAGCAGGCCGGCGAGCGTCAGTGACGCAACCCCGAACACGAGCAGCAGCACGTGCACGTATGTGGCGCCGACCGTGACCTGCGCGATCGCGCCCACCCGCAGCACCGCGTACAGGGCGCCCGCGAGCAGCCCGCCCGAGAGCATCGCGCTGACCGGGCTCGGCCCCTCCGAGTGCGCGTCCGGCAGCCACGCATGCATCGGGACGAGTCCGACCTTGGTTCCGAAGCCGACGATCACGAACGCGAATCCGGCATGCACGAGCGCCGGATTGAAGTGCGCGGCGGCGCCGATCAGACGCGTGTACGTGGGCGTGTAGTGGTCGCCGAGGATCGGCACACCCGCCGCGTAGATGAGCACGATCCCGAGCAGCCCGACCGCGAGCCCGGCCGAGCCGATCACGATGTACTTCCAGCCGGCCTCGAGTGACAGGTCGGAGCCCTCGCTGGTGACGAGCAGCGCGCTGACGACGGTCGTCAGCTCGACCGCGACCCAGAGCACCCCGAGGTTCGCCACGATCGGGGTCGCGAGCAGCACGAACCCGAACAGGTTCAAGAGCGGCCAGTAGATCCGCCGGAGCGCCACGTGGCCGATACCCGGTTCCATGTAGCCGACCGAGTAGACCGCGACGACCGCGTACACGAACGCCACCGCGATCAGGAATACGCCGCCCAGACCGTCGAGGTAGAACACGCCGCCGACGGCGTGCTGCCCCCGAGCCGCGTCGTAGCCGAACACCGCCACGAGCGCGCATACGAGCGATCCGCATGCCGCTGCTGCCGAGGCGCGAGCCGCGACACGAGAGTCGCCGACCAGCGCACCGAACGCCGCGGCGCCGAGCGCGAGCCCGAGTGTGATCAACAACCAGGCGCCCATCAGCCGCGCAGCACCGACATGTCCTCGATGCTCGTCCCGGTCGCGCGAGCAGCGATCAGGCGCGCGAACACCCCATAGAACAAGACTGCCGGGAGGAGATCCAAGAGGAGCAGGAAGCCGATCGCGAACGGCAGCCCCGGCGCGATCGCGACGGTCGCCGAGAAAGACGCCGTTCTCGAGCGTCAGCAGCCCGACGATCTGGCTGATCGCGTTCTGCCGGGTGATCATGAAGAAGAAACCGATCAGCACGAGCGACAGCGGCATCCCGAGCGCCGGCGTCGGCAGCAGCGCGCCGTGGATCGGCAGCGCCGCGGCCGACCAGTAGGCGAGACCGGCGAGCGCCACGCCGACCAGCAGTGACATCGGCACCTGCACGACGAGCGGGACTTCGTGCTCTGTCACACGGCGCGTGACGGCGCGGTCGATCGATAGTGGGATCACGACGATCTTGATCACGGCCGTCCAGGCCGCGAGGACGATCAGCGCCGGACTGGCGCGATCGATCCCGACCAGCAGCGTGTAGCCGGCCGCGAACAGCGACTGGACCGCATACACGCGAACCTGCTCGTGGACCTGCTTGACCGCGAGCGCCGCCAGCCCGGAGAGCAGCGCGGCGATCGCGAGCGCCGCGGCGAGCGCGTGGGCGAGGTCGTAGTGCGGGGCGACGGGCATCCGTCAACCGTTCGCGAGGTAGTAGACAAGGATCGCCAGCACCGACAGCACGAACCCGGCGCCCATGAAATCGGGGATCCGGAACAGCCGCAGCTTCGCGAAGCTCGACTCGATCACGACCATCACGAGCCCGAGCCCGACCATCTTCACCAGTAGCCACCCGAGCCCGACCAGCAGCGCGGACAGCTGACGGCTGCTCGCCAGCCCCCAGGGCACCGCGAGCACGTTCAGGAACACGACGTACAGGAGGAATTGCTTCATCGTCGCCGCCCAGCGGAAGATCGCCAGCGACGGGCCCGAATGCTCGAACAGGCGGGCATCGTCGATCATCCCGAACTCGAGCGTCGACCCCTGGCTCTCGATCGGCACGCGGGCGGTGTCGACGAGCAGCATCGCGAAGAACGCCGCCGTGGCGAGCAGGTGGCTCGGCCGGAAGTACTCGGACGTCGAGTGCGAGAGCGTCGCGTTGAGCGCGTAGGGCAGATCCGTGCCGCTGACGAGCGCGACCGTGAAGAACACGAGGATCAGCGTCGGCTCGACGAGCGTCGCAACCGATTGCGTGCGGCTCGAGCCGAGCGCGGCGTAGACCGAGCCCGAGTCGACGCCGGCCAGCGCGGTGACGAATCCTGCAAGCCCGAACAGCAGCGCCCCGGCGAGGATGTCGCCGGCGGTCCCCAGCGGGAGCGGGAAGTTCGTCAGCACCGGAATCAGCAGCGCGATCGAGCAGTAGCTGCCGAACGCGATCAGCGGCGCAAGCTCGAACAGCGGCGAGGCTGTCTCAGGGCGGAGCGGCTCCTTGCCGAACAGCTTGAAGATGTCGTAGTACGGCTGCAGCACCGACGGTCCGGTGCGCGACTGGACTCGTGCCTCGGCTTTCGCGATCACACCGCTGATCAGCGGCGCGAACGCGAGCAACGCCAACACCTGGCAGACCTGCGCTCCCCACGGTGGCAACGTCACGCGCCGACGCGTCTCCTACGTTCGGTTGGAACCTATGCGTAGGAGCCATCAGCCCGAAGGCGGTTCGGCGCGTGGCGCCACGGCGAACTCCATCGCCGCGGCGAATCCTACTCCCTGATGATCACGGGCGTCCCGAGTGGGATGTGCGCGATCAGCCACGCGCCCTCGGGCAGCGTCAGCCGCATGCAGCCGTGGCTCACGTTGTGGCCTATCGACGACGTCTCGGGGGTCGAGTGGATCGCGATCCGGTTGCCGCCGGACCAATCCTGGATCGCGTGCGGCGCGAGCGCGGAGGTGGCGAGGATGCAGCAGCCGTAGGGGCCGCTCGGATCACCGGTCTTCAAGCGGTCGGTGACCGCGAAGTCCCCGGTAGGCGTCGGCGCGCTCGGCCTGCCGATCGCGATCAGGTAGTGCTCGACCTGCCGGCCCCGGTAGAGCACCGTCACGTGACGCTGGGACAGCGACACGTCGAGCTGGTAGTTGACCCGCCCGAGCTTCGCCGTGGACCTCGGGATCCAGCCGATCCGCCCGTTCCCGATCGCCGGGCTGACGATGCCGAGCCATTTGCCGTTGTGTCTGCGCACCCATGCGACGACGGGCGAGCCGAACTGCGACTTCAGGCCGAGCGACCCGATGCGGGCGCCCCCGGTGAGGACCGGATCGCCGTCGGTACGGTGATCTGCGCGACCAGCGCCCCGCTTCCGGGCGGGAGGCGCGAATTCGACACGAACGACGGGTGTCTTGTGAGTCCGCTGAGGTTCGTGCTCGCGACCGGAACGATCTTCACGCTGCCGACGCCGTGGTCGGCGCCGTTCGAGCTTCCGCCATTCGTGATCAAGAGCAGCCCGACGCCCAGGAACACGAGCGGCAGCACGGCCACCCCTATCACCAGACGCGCGAATCTGCCTTTCATGGATGCGATCAGGTTAGCTTGGCTTCTTCGCGTGAGCGCTCAGTCGGTCGGCGTCTCGAGTGCGACGGCGAGGCGCACGGTGCCGGGGAACACCTTCAACCGGCGGACGCTGTAGTGGAAGAACCGCGCGGTGAATCGCAGGTAATACGCGATCGCCGCGGTGGTGGTCGAGCCCGAGATGCCCTCGATCACCCAGATCCGCCGGTGCTGCCTGTAGGCCCTCACCGTCGCCGGCGTCTCGAAGTACAGCGGACGCACTCCGTACCAGGTGAGCGGCTCGGCGCTGCCGGCGGACGACGACGCGAGCACGGCGTCCTGCGGTCGGGCGTGAGCGTCGAGGTACCGAGCGACGCCCTTGGCGTCCAGGTAGAAGCCGGAGGGCTGGCGGCTGTGGTGGCAGCCGCGCGCGAGCATCCGGGCGCGGTGATCCAGGGCCCGACCCGGCCCGACCCCGCCGAGCTCGGGCGCGACAGGGTCCTGTCGCACACGGTGCGCGAGGAGCTGTACCGCGGCCTGTTCTGGAACGTCTGGCACTACCTGCTGTGGCGGTCGGTGCTCGCGCTCGCCGCGCCGGGTGGCTGCGGCGGCTCCTCATCGCCCGCCACCTGATCTCGCTGGACAAGCGCGCTCGAGAGCTCGGCGCCGGCCCCTTGGCGGTGCCGTTCTTCGTGGTCAACGACGCCGTCGAGGCCTGGGCGATCGCTCGCGGTGCGTGGCGCCATCGCACTTTTGTGCTTTGAGTACCCTTTAGCCGATGCTCGGATTCCGCGACAAGTCAAAGATGATCGACCCGTCCAGAGCGCTGCCGGGCCGCGATACGGAGATGCCGGTGGCGGCCCGTAACGCGGTGCTCGGAACGCCAATGAAGCCGCCGTTCCCGGAGGGCATGGAGCAGATCGTCCTCGGCATGGGTTGCTTCTGGGGCGCCGAGAAGATCTTCTGGCAGACGCCCGGCGTGTACACGACGGCGGTCGGCTATGCCGGCGGGCACACCCCCAATCCGACCTACGAAGAGGTGTGCAGCGGATCGACCGGGCACGCCGAGGTCGTGCTCGTCGTGTTCGACCCGGCGAAGACCTCGCTGAACGAGATCCTGCGGCTGTTCTGGGAGAACCACGATCCGACCCAGGGCATGCGCCAGGGCAACGACATGGGGACCCAGTACCGCTCGGCGATCTACACGAGCTCCGCTGCCCAGCGCGAGGCCGCGATCGCATCGCGCGACTTGTACGCCGAGAAGCTCAGGGCGGCCGGGTACGGTGAGATCACGACCGAGATCGCCGACGCCGGCCCGTTCTACTACGCCGAGGACTACCACCAGCAGTACCTGGAGAAGAACCCGTGGGTTACTGTCCGGACCACGGCACGGGCGTGAGCTGCCCGATCGGTCTGGGCGTCCCCTCGCAGGTCGAGGTAGCCCCGCCCGCGTCCGCCTGACCGGCGCCGGCCGGCGCTCAGGTCGAAGGCCCGAAGATCAGCGCGTCGCCGCCGGCGTCCACGAACGGCTGCCCGATCAGGCACCCGGGGGCGTCGTACGGGGCCGTCAGCCCCTTGATGCTCTCGTTGAGGACCAGGACGATCCATCCATGGCGCGCGCGTGCTCGCAGGCGCGAACACGGCTCGTCCGCCGGGATCAGCTCGAGCGGGTGCTTGAACTGCGGCCCCGCGAGCGAGGCGATCTCGCACGGCGCGAACGAGATCGGCTGGCCGCCGGAGCTCCATCCGGGCAGGCGCACCGTCGCCGCCAGCACCGGCGCGTCGTAGCTCTT
Source organism: uncultured Alphaproteobacteria bacterium (assembly GCA_963699465.1). Lineage (GTDB taxonomy): Bacteria > Pseudomonadota > Alphaproteobacteria > Rhizobiales > Xanthobacteraceae > Bradyrhizobium. The sequence continues at coordinate 96,636 of CAVOTZ010000032.1, read as the reverse complement.
GTCCGAGGCTTCGCGCCCCAGCCACCCCGGTGCGCTGAGAGCCCCGCGGACCGAGCGGGAACCCCGTCACGATCCACTCGGAAAGCGAGTACGCGCCGAGCGACGGGAGGATGTACCGGATCGTGTCGAGCGCGATCACGTCCAGGAGCGGCACCTTCGACAGACCGGTGAACGGCGCCGATGCCCACACCAGCAGGGCTCCGACCGCGCAGGCGGCGAACAGAAGCGCCGCGCGCGTCCGCGCCACCAGCGGGATCGCCGCCAGACCGCCGATCAGCACCAGGCCGCCCGCGGTCCACTTCGCGTACAGGTTCCCGAGCAGCGACACGGCGCGTCGCGGAGAGTCGAGGAACGACTCGTTGAAGAGGCTCAAGAAGTGCGGCTGGGGATCGCCGGTCGGTCTGAGGCTGAACGGCCACAGCGGCCACCCGTGGACGAACCAGTCGCGCAGGTACCACGGCGTCCCGACCGCGATCGCGCCCGCCGCGCCGGCGAGCAGCGACCCCTCGCGCCTCGCAGCTGCGAACGCGCGCGCCACGCACCCGCGATCAGACACACCAGCTCGAGCGGGATCACGGTCGTCTTCGTGCCGGCGCCGAGGCCGGCGGCCAGCAGCGCGGGACCGAGCAGCGCCGGACGGGCCGGTGCGCGAACGCAGAGCGCAGCCGTGCACGAGAGCTACGTCACCGCCAGCAGGTCGGTGCCCGGTGCGCTCTGGTTGAGCGTCTGGGCGACGAGCGGCAGGGTCCCCGAACGAGGCGACGCCGGCGATCGCCACCACGCGCGGAACCCGGAGCACCTCGAGCACCCGCCACAGCCCGAGGAGCGTCACCGCAAGGATCAGCGGGGAGCAGAGCGCGATCGGCGCGAACGTGCGCGAGATCCCGATCACCCAGGTGAACAACAGCTCGCCGGTGATCGGGTAGTACCCGTACGGGAGGTCGTAGCTGAACGTCTGCACCGGCATGCCCGGAGCGGATCCACCCGAGCGCATCCGCGAGGTGGTAGTTCAGCGCGTCGTTGCCGAACCCGGGCTCGTACGCTATCTCGAACGCGAGTCCGGCGGCCAGACCCACCAGCGGCGACGGCGGTCCCGGAAAGGCCCGCGAAGCCAATCAGGAGCGTCCAGCAGACGGCGAAGCCGGCCGCGATCGGCGCGGCGACGAGCACCTCCTCCACCAGGCCGCCGTCGGACACGAGCGCGGCGACCCGCAGCGCAGCGCCGCCCAGCGCACACGCAGCGAGCACCAGCAGCGCCTCACCTACGAGCATTCGGGGCAACTGTAGCCCCGGTCCGTCAGCACTTGGACCCGCGCAGGCGCCCTCCCGCTGCCGGCCTACGGAGCCTTCGCGATCAGCCGCCGGCGACGGCGGGCAGGATCGTCACCTCGTCGCCGTCCTCGACGGGCGTGTCGAGCCCGTCCAGGAAGCGGATGTCCTCGCCGCCGACGTAGACGTTGACGAACCGGCGCAGGCCGCCGTCCTCGGCGATCCGGCTGCGCAGCTCGCCGAAGCGCTCATACAGCGAGTCGAGCACCTCGCCGACGGTCGCGCCGCTCGACGCTGGCCGACCGGCTCGCCGTCGGTGGCCGAGCGCAGCTGGGTCGGGATCTTGACGTTGACGGCCATCGCTGGCCGAGATCTTATGCAAGCGCGCCGACGCGCTCGCCGGCGGCCTCGAACGCCGTCGACGTCGGCGTCGATCTCCCACACCTCGAACGTCCCGCGCACGCAGTCGAGCGTCTTCAGCCCCTCGCCGGTGATGTAGACGACGACGCGCTCGTCGGGGTCGATGTCCCCGCGCTGCGGCGAGCTTGCGTCAGCACCGCGGTCGTCACGCCGCCGGCGGTCTCGGTGAAGATCCCCGTCGTCTCGCGCGAGCAGCTTGATCCCCTCCCGGATCTCGTCGTCGGTGACCGCGTCGATCGAGCCGCTCGGTGCGCCGCGCGAGGTCCAGCGCGTACGGGCCGTCCGCGGGATTGCCGATCGCCAGCGACTTGGCGATCGTGTCGGGCTTGACCGGCCGGCAGAAGTCGTGGCCCTCGGCGAACGCGCGTGGCGACCGGCGAGCAGCCGGTGGCCTGGGCGCCGTTGAACGTCGGCAGCGTCGCCCGTCGAGCAGCCCGACGTCGATCCACTCCTGGAAGCCGCGGGCGATCTTCGTGAACAGCGAGCCCGAGGCGATCGGCGCGACGACCCGGTCGGGCAGCTCGAAGCCGAGCTGCTCGGCGGTCTCGAACGCGAGCGTCTTGGAGCCCTCGGCGTAGTACGGGCGCATGTTGATGTTCACGAACGCCCACTCGTGCTCGCCGGAGAGCTCGGTGCACAGCCGGTTGACGTCGTCGTAGTTGCCGCGGACCGCGACCACGTTCGTGCCGTAGATGCCGGTCGCGAGCACCTTCTGCTCCTCGAGATCGGACGGGATGAACACGTAGGACTCGAGGCCGGCGGCGGCGGCGTGCGCCGCGACGGCGTTGGCGAGGTTCCCGGTCGAGGCGCAGGCGATCGTCGTGAAGCCGAGCTCCCGGGCCCGCGCCAGCGCGACCGAGACGACGCGGTCCTTGAACGAGTGCGTCGGGTTGGCGGCGTCGTTCTTGATCCACAGCTCGCTCGAGGCCGAGCTGCTCGGCGAGCCGGTCGGCGCGCAGCAGCGGCGTCCAGCCGGCGGGCAGCGCCCGCTGCGGCGGCGGCCTGGACGGGCAGGAAGTCGCCGTAGCGCCACAGCGAGTGCGGCCCGGCCTGGATCCGGCGCCGCAGCGCCTCTGGATCGGCGTCCGCCGCGGGACGCGTACGCGACCTCGAGCGGTCCGAAGCACCGCTCGCACACGTAGCGCGCGTCAAGCGGATACGTCGGTGCTGCATTCCTTGCACTAAGAGACTCTGGCGGCATATGTCAAAAAACCTCCGCCGGGGTCTGTGGTCGGAGGTCGGAAGAACCGCCCTGTCCACATCTCCCAGGCTTGTGTCGTTGGAGCCTGATGGAATTGGCACCGTTCCCTTGCGGGAGGTTGCCGGGGTTTCGTAGGGCCATATCCCTCCACCCCTCTGGATGCGTACTGCTATGTGATGCGGGAGTATACAGAGCGCTGCCGCCTCCGGTAGCGGCCGTCGACGTAACGAGTGCGGAGCGGCGGTGTTGACTCGCCGCTGCGATGGCCGCCACTTCGCTCGGATCCGCTCGCGCGCCTCGAGGCGACGCTCACCGTCGCCGGCACGGCCCCGAGCAAGCGCATGCTCGTGATCGTCAACCCGTACGCGACGACCGTCTCCGACCGGCTCAAGAACCTCGTCGTCTACGCGCTGCGGGGCAGCTACCTGCGTCGACGCGGTCGACACCGAGGCGCGCGACCACGCCACCGAGCTCTGCCGGCAGGCCGCGAAGGACGGCTATGACGTGGTCGTGGCGTTCGGCGGCGACGGCACCGTCAACGAGGCGGCCAACGGGCTGGTCGGCTCGGACACCGCCGCTGCACCTGCCTGCCCGGCGGCCGCGCCAACGTCTACTGCCGGATGCTCGGGATCCCGGCCGACCTCGTCGACGCCACCGAGCACCTGCTCGCGCTGGCCGACGACTGGCAGCCGCGCCGCGTCGACATCGGCGCGCGTCAACGAGCGGCTACTTCCTGTTCTCGGCCGGGGTCGGGCTCGACGCCAGCGTCGTCGAGCGCGTCGACGCCCACCCGCGGCTGAAGGCGCGCGTGCGGCGAGTGGTACTACACGTGGGTGGCGGTGTCGGTACGTTCAATCGCCGCTACCTGCTCCGGCCGCCGAGGCTCGAGGCGTCGATCGGCGACGAGCGTCGTCTCCGGCGTCACCGCGATCGTCCAGAACGCCGCGCCGTACACCTACTTCGGCGACCGCCCGGTGCGACATCGGCGACGGCGCGCGCTCGACAGCGGCGACCTGGCCGGAGTCGTGCTGCAGCCGGGCCAGCCCGCTCGACGTCGCGACGTCGCCTGGCGCGCGCTGTCGGCGCGCGCGCGGCTCGTCCGCCACCGCCGCGTCACCCGTTCAGCGGCGTGCACGGACTGCGCGTCCGCTCGCTCGACGAGCGGCCGCTGCCGCTCCAGGTCGACGGCGACTACATCGGCGACGTCCACGAGGCGGAGTTCAGCGTGCACCCGCAGGGGATCCGCGTCGTCGCGTGGGGCCGCCGGCACCTGCCGCGACGCCGCGGCCGGCACTATCCCCACGGTGTCCCACACCGAGGTTATGCTGCGCCGCCAGGGGCTCAATCACACGTCCGAAGGGGAAGCCGATGAAACTGGGGAAGCAGCCTCCGACCTATGACAGTCGCGACATCCTGTATGCCGACATCCGCCCCAGCACGCTCTCGCTGCCGCAGGCACCGCCGCCGAGCGGCGGCTACGGCGGGGACTTCAGCGACTGGCTGATGCTCGGCAACGGGCCGTGCGACGACGGTTCGATCCCCGAGTCCGACGCCGCCTATCAGGGTGCCGGCGACTGCGCGTGGGCTGGTCCCGCGCACGAGGAGATGGAGGCGGCGAAGAACTCCGGCCGCGCGGTCCCGCCGTTCACCTGTCTGAATGTGCTCGATCAGTACTCCTCCTACTCGGGCTACAACCTCCAGACGGGCGCGAACGACAACGGTTCGAACGTCCGGGACGTGCTCAAGTGGCGCCAGCAGAAGGGGCTGCGACACCGCCGGCACAGCCCACAAGATCGGAACCTTCATCGCGCTCGAGCCGGGCAACACGCAGGAGCTGTGGGAGGCTCTGTGGCTGTTCGAGAACGTCGGGATCGGGATCAACTTCCCGAACTCCGCGATGGACCAGTTCAACGCCGGCAAGACCTGGTCCGTCGTGCCGGGCGCGACGATCGAGGGGGGCCACTACATCCCGCTCGTCGGTCACCCGATCAACACCGTCTGGACCTGCGTCACCTGGGGCAAGCGCCAGACGATGACCGCTCAGTTCCTGACCACGTACTGCGACGAGGCCTGGGCCTACCTCGACCCCGAGCGCTACAACCAGGTGACGGGCGAGACCTCCAGAAGTTCACCGACGCGGACCTCGAGAAGTACATAACGCTGGTGGCGCCAACGGCCGGAACCGGCAAGTCCTGAGCCGCGGCGCCCCGAGCCTCAGCGGCGTCGAGCGCTGAACCTCGGCCGCGCCGAGCGGTGAACGAGACGGTGCCCGAGCGGCACGCGTAGCCGCCGCTCGTGTACGCCTCGCTGAACGTGCCGCGCGCCGATCGGCCGCGGAGCCGGCCCGTGACCCTGGCGTGGTCGTTGCCCTGAATGAAGGTGTCGGCGAACGCTCCGCCCCTGGTCACGCCGAAGCCGGGAAGTCGTCGCGTAGACGGGGTAGGACGTCTTGTGCCCGCGCTTGGAGCACGCGAACCGCGCGTGGTAGGTCAGGTTGACGACCTGACCGACCGTCGACGGCCTGCAGGACGATCCCGGCGTGCGCGAGTCGTTGCGAGGTGCCGCCTGAGTACTCCACCGGCCGCTGGTGGGCGCCCAGCGCGACGAACCGGCCCGAGAACGGTCCGTCGATCGTGCCGTGCGGCCATTCGAGCCAGGCGCACGCGATGTACACGCCGGCGCTGCGCACCTTCGCGGACGCGGTCGCGCTGGTGGCGCGGCCGTCATCGATCACGAGCTGAGCGGCCCGTGGCTCGAGCGACTGCGATGCGGCGCAGGACGGCCCGCGCGCGGGGAGCGGCTTGAGGTCCAGGTACATGCCCACGTCGGCAGCCGTCGTGCTGAGATCGGCCGCGACCGAGAAACGGGTCCCGGCCTGCACCAGCTCGGGGACCGAGAACGCGAGCGTCCCCGCGGGCGGGAGCAGCGTCACGGCCGCTTCCGCGACCGGTGCCAGTGGCTGCGTGGTGCTCCCATCGGCGCCGATCAGCCAGCCGCACAGGGTGTAACGGCCCGGCGGGAGGGCATCCGGGCCGCTCTTCCCGTTCCCGGGGTACTCGGTCTGAGAGTCGCGGAAGCTGTCGTAGTTGACGAACGCCGGGTCGTAGTCGGCCACCGGCGTGCCGCGATCGAGCGATGGAGCGGCCGCGCAGCCGCCCTCCGAAGCGGGTTTCTCGGTCACATACACCTCGGGGTCCTCGACGTCCGCCACGCCGCTCACCGACACGTTCGCGGAGCCGCCGTCGACGAGCGTCGCGGGAGCGACGGACAGGGTGAGCGAGTCCGGGTTCGAGACGGTCACCGGCAAGGGCGCGGCTGTCGCGACGATCGTCGGACCGGACTGGTTGACGAGCCAGCCGCAGATGTCGTAACTGCCGTGCTCGACGTGCCTGGGGATCGACTTGACCCCGCTGAAGGTGCCGGTCGTGGATACCTGCTGGTCGATCCAGTATCCGCCGGAGACGCCCGTGTACTGGGTCGGGCACTGGCTCGGGGTGGCGGGCACGACCGCGACGATCACGAGCTCGTTGTTTGTCGACGTGGACCCCGAGGCGGTGATCGTCAGCGGGGTCGTGCCGGTTGCGTGACTCGGCGTGGCCGAAAGCGTGATCGAGTCGCCGGACGCGCCGGCCGCCCCTGCGGAGGCCAGCGACACGGCGGCCGCGAGCGGCAGCGCCCACGCCCACGAGCGCGTCCACCGTCCGCGAGCCCCGGAACCACGACGTCCCATCGCCGGATGATGGCATCTGGGGGGCGAGAATGGCGCGGCTCGAGCCTCGGATGAAGCGTGCGCATCACCGAGCGCGACCGGTTGCTGCTGGCGTTCGCCGCCGAGCACAAGCTCGTGCTCGCGAGCCAGGCGATGGCGCTGCTGGGGACCTCGCTCGGCGCCGCCGCTCGCCGGCTACGGGAGCTTCGCTCCGATGGGTTGCTGTCATCGGACCGCCCGTTCGAAGAGCAGCCCTTCTGCTGGCAGCTGACCCGCGAGGGGCTCGGCGTGATCGAGTCGCGGCTGCCGGCGCCACGCTCGGTCGACCGCGCCGGCTACCGCCACGATGTCGGCGTCGGGTGGCTGTGGCTCGCGGCGCGGGCGGGCGTCTGGGGCGAGATGCGCGAGGTCGTGTCCGAGCGCGCGATGCGCTCGCGCGACGGCAGGTCCCCCGGCTCCGAGCGATTCGGGGTGCGCCTCGGCGGTCTCGGGCCGGGCGGCCGCGAGCGGTTCCACTACCCGGATCTGCTGCTCGTCGACCCGCGCGGCAACCGGATCGCGGTCGAGCTCGAGCTCACGAGCAAGGACAGGCACCGCCTGGAGGGCATCCTTGCGGGCTACGCGGCCGATTCACGGGTCGCCGCCGTCCTGTATCTCGTCGACCGGCCGGCCGTCGGGCGGTCGATCCAAGGCATCGGCGCGGGCACTCGGGATCTCGGACCTCGTTCACGTGCAGCCCGTCCGCTGGGGGCAGGGAGCTCCGAAGGCGGGGGCGGCTCGAGCCCGCTCCACGCCCGGCGGGCTGTGAGCCGGCCGGCAGCGCGAGAACGGGCGCTGGAGCGATGATCGGACGGCGGCGCCGGCGTCCGCGCGACACGCGCCCGTGGCTGTACGGGGTTGCGGTCGCACTGCTGTTCTGGAACTCGACGGCCGGAATGCTCACGCTGCTCGGAGGCTCTGCGGTCGTGCTGCTGGTGCAGGCCGCGTTCGCGTTCCGCCGTGACCGCACCCCGCCCGCCGACGGTGTGCGCCTCGGCAGTGAGCGAGCACACCGGCCGCAGCGTGGTGCTCACCGATCGGCAGCTGTCGGCGCACGGGTTGATCGTCGGCGCGAGCGGCGCCGGCAAGTCGACGACGCTGCTCCGGATCCTGTGCGACCAGGTGCGGCGCGGCCGCGGTCGTCGCGATCGACATGAAGGGCTCGCCGGCGTTCGCGGGCCGGCTCGCCGATGCGGCGGCCGCGGCGGGCCGCCCGTTCCGGCTGTGGACGCCGACGGGCCGAGCGCTGGAACCCGCTCGCTCACGGCAACGCAACCGAGCTGAAGGACAAGCTGATCGCGACCGAGACGTTCACCGAGCCGCACTACCAGCGCGCCGCCGAGCGGTACGTGCAGACGGCGATGCAGGTCCTCGAGCGGGCGCATCCGGATCGCGCCCCGGTGCTCGACGAGGTGGTCGCGCTGATGGAGCCGAGGCGCCTCTCACGGCTGCTTCGTGACCTGGACGATGCGCTTGCGGCGCGCGTGCAGGATTACGTCGCCTCGCTCGGCCACGATCAGCTCAGCGCGGTCCGCGGGCTCGGCACGCGGCTCGCGATCGTCTCGGAATCGCAGACGGGGCGGTTCCTGCGGACGGCGGTCCCGAGACGATCGACCTGCGGCGCGCGCTGCGGGGCCGGAGGTCGTGCTGTTCAGCCTCAACGCGAGCACCTACGGCCGCTCGCGGCGCAGGTCGGGACGCTGGCGGTGCAGGACCTGGTGACGGCGGCCGGCCCGCGGCTCACCGAGCCCGGGGCCGCAACAGGCGATGATCGCGATCGACGAGTTCTCCGCGCTCGAATCCGACAACGTCCTCGCGCTGCTCGCGCGCGGCCGCGAGTCCGGGGTGCCGGTCCTGCTCGCAACCCAGGAGCTGGCCGATCTCGAGCGCGCCGGCCGCGGCTTCCGCGACCAGGTGGCTCGGCGTGACCGCGATCAAGATCGCCCACCGCCAGGACGTCCCGAGCTCGGCGCGGATGATCGCCGCGATGGCCGGCACCGAGGAGGTGTGGGAGCACACGGCGCAGACGGTCCGCCACCCGCTGTTCGGCCACTACGACGACGGGCGCGGCAGCCGCCGGCTCGCGGAGCGGTTCGTGATCGACCCGAACGAGATCCAGTCGCTCGGCACCGGCGAGGCCGTCGTGATCACGAAGCTGCCGCCGGCCGGCGCCCGAACGGTGCGCGTCACGCCGGGCCGTCCCGCGCCGGGGCGTACCGAACGCACCGGCCCCGAGCGCTGAACGTGGGGCGCTCGTACCGTCGGGCAACGCAAACGCCCCACGCCGCACCCCCGCCCAGCCCGCCCGCCCAGCCCGCCCAGGCGGCGGCCGCCCAGCCCCCCTGCGCGGGCTCTCAGCCGGCGCCCGGCGTCACCCGGTACGCGTCGAACACCGCATCGATGTTCCGCAGGCGGTTGATCGCCTGGTCCAGCGTGCGCGTGTCCCCCACCTCGACCACGAACCGGTTCTTGACCATCGGGTGGTTGACGGTGCAGCGCGCCTCGAGGATGTTGATCCCGGCCTCCGAGAACGTCCTCGAATGTCCTCGAGCAGCCGGTGGCGGTCCCAGCCGTCGACCTCGATCTCGACCTTGAACGACGTGTCGGCGTCGCCGTCCCACGACGACCGGCGTGAACCGCTCGGGGTCGCGCTTCAGCACGGCGACGTTGGGACAGTCGTCGCGGTGGATCGTGATCCCCCGCCCGAGCGAGATGTAGCCGACGATCGGGTCGCCCGGGACCGGGTGGCAGCATTTCGCCATCCGCAGCATCACCTTGTCGATGCCGTCGACGCTGATCCCGTAGCGCGCGGACGAGGTCGTCGGGCGCGAGCGCCGGCGCCGGGTCTGCAGCAGCTCGTCGGCCGCGGTCGCCTCGGACTCGGCCGCCTCGCCCTGCTTGAGGCGCTCCATCGCCTTGTTGACGACGACCCGCGGCGAGATCTTCGCGCCGCCGAGCGCGATGTAGAAGTCGTCGGCCTTGCGGAAGCCCATCTCGCGGATCACGTCCGCGAGCAGCGCTGGTCGGCGCCTTCAAGGAAGTCGCGCTGGTTTTGTGAGGCGATCCGGCCGCACCGACGCACGTTCCCCGGATGCTGTGCAGCACGCCGCCTTTTGCGGCGTGGTGCACTGCTGATCCGGGGGCCACCTGTGTGGGTGGGTCCCGGCTTTGCGGAGCAGCGTTACACGCTGCACCGCGTCCGGGACACGCCATCACGCCATCAAGCTATCGCGGCGACGCGGCCGAGCAGGCCGTCGATTGCGGCGCGCAGGGCGGCTTGCGGATTGGCCGTCCTGGTGCGGCTGCGCCAGGCGACATAGCCGTCCGGCCGCACCAGCACCGCGCCGTCAGGCTCGATGCCGTAGACCTCGTGGAAGTTGCCGTCGGGATCGCCGAGTTCGCTTTTGCCGCCGATGGTGTGGGCGGATAATGGCGGCCAGGATGCGCTGCTCGCTTGCGCGGCTTGCTTCCAGCCGTCGCCGTCGCGGCCGGCCAGCAGCGTGAAGTGCGCGCCGAACAAATCGATGGTCGAGATCTGCTCGGCGCCGCGCGTGAGCCGGACATGTGGCGCGCGGCCGCCGGGCCGTGCGGACGGTACGTATTCGGTGACGGGATCGGCGATTTCGGTCGGCGGCGAGCCGTCCGGCAGCACCGCCATGGATTGATAATTGGCGCCGAAGATCAGACCCTGCTCGGCGAGGAATTGCTGCCGCGGCAGCACCTTGGCGACCCGTGCGGTGCGCCCCATCGACATGGCATTGGCCAGCGCGTTTTCCGTGATCACCGTGCCGGTCGGCTGGCGCTCATCATGGTAGCTGTCGAGCAGCGCATCATCGGCCTGGCCGCGCAGCACGGCCGCGATCTTCCAGGTCAGATTGTGAACGTCCTGCACTCCGGTGTTGAGCCCGAACCCGCCGGTCGGCGGCATCTCGTGCGCCGCGTCGCCGGTCAGGAACACGTTGCCGACCCGGTAGCGATCGGCCACGATCGCGGAGGCCTCCCAGGGGCTGACGCCGAGCACCTTGACCGGAATATCCGGCACGCCAATGCCGTCGCGGATCAGCTTGGCGCAGAATTCCGGCGTGAAATCCTCCGGCTTCCAGCCATATTGCTTGGGACCGTGAATCAAGAAACCCCAGCGGTCGGTGCCGTTGATGGTGAGGAAGGTGGCGCGCAGATCGTCCTGCTCGACGAAATACAGCGCCGCCGGGCGGTCCTTGACCCATTGGGTCAGCTCGGCCTGAAACAGGATGTTGACGCTGTCATATACCTTCTCGTGGCCCACCATCTTGACGCCGAGCGCGCGGCGCACCTTGCTCTGCGCGCCTTCGGCCGCGATCAGATAGCGCGCCTTGAACGGTGTCTGTTCGCCCGTGAGGCGATCGGTCAGCACGCCGGTGACGCCGCCATCGCCTTGCGTGAACGACGTCAACTCGGTGTTGAAGCGCAGCTCCCCCAGCCCGGCGGCTTCGGCGTAGCGGCGGATCACCGGCTCGAGGTCGTCCTGCGCGCACAAGCAATTCTTCACGGGTGTGACCGCCATGTTCTTCGGCGTGGCGCGGCCGGGTACTCGGCGCTCGATCTCATTGCCGGAAAGCGTCTCGGTCCAGACAATCAGCCCGGTGCCGCCTTCGGCAAGCCCCGCGGCGCGCACCGCGGCGTCGATGCCGGATTGCCGGAACACCTCCATGGTGCGGGCATTGATGCCGCGCGCCTTCGGCGTGATCGCGGTCGACGGATGGCGCTCGACCAGCAGCGAGCGCACGCCGTGCTGCGACAGGAACAGCGAGGCGGACAGGCCAACCGGGCCGCCGCCGGAAATCAGAACGGGGATGTCGAGCATCTTTTTTCCTTGTTATACTGCATGCTTCAGTCAGGCGATTTCGATCGGCTTGCCGTGCGGCTCCTTGCGATAGGCGACGATCGCGACCAATGCCGCGAGTTCGCAAATCGCCAGGAACATGAACGCCGGGCCGACCGCGTCGGCGGTGGCTTTCGGCGACACCACGTCGCTAGAGCCCGCGATCAGCGCCAGGCATACGGGACCCAGGATCTTGCCGACGCCGTTGGCGGCCTGCGCCAGCCCGACCGCGCGGCCGCCCAGCGACACCGGGAACACCTCGACCACAAAGGGCGACATGTTGGAGAACGCGCCGCTGTAGAACGCCGCACCGATCACCACCAGCACCGCGAATACCGACCAGCCCGCGATGAATTCGCGGTGGAAGGTGGCAATCCCCAGCATCACCAGCACCGAGATCAGGGTGCCGACGATCGCGGCGCCGCGCCGACCGATATAAAGCGGCAGCACCGAAAACAGCACGCGGCCGGCCATCGAGAACAGGCTGGCATAGACGAAATAGCCGGCGGCCTCGTGCGCGGTGATCTTGAGCAGTTGCGACAGCACGGTCGGCCCCCACAGCGCCACGCCATAGGTGCCGGTGGACATTCCGGTCCAGATCACCACCACCCACCAGAACCGCTTCTGGTCGAGGAACAATTCCCACAGCGAAGCAGATTGTTTGGCCGGCGCGACCACCGCCGGCAGCGTGATCGATGCTTCGGCAACGCCGAGCAGTTTTGCCGCCTCGCGCCGCGCCTCGGCGTTGCGGCCGCGCGACAGCAGCCAGCGCACCGATTCAGGCGCGATCCAGGCGATCAACAGCGAGGTGACGATCGGCAGCGCGCCGGTGGCGGCGACGCCGCGCCAGCCGATCACCGGCAACAGGTTCGAGGCGATCGCGGCCGCGAACAACGTGCCGAGCGCGACCGGCACCACCATCATGCTGGAAATGAAGGTGCGGTAGCGGGTCGGCGTGATCTCGACGATCAGCGGGGCTTGCGCCGCGACCGCGGCGATCGAGCCGAACCCGACCACGAAACGCAGCAGCGAGAACAGGATCCAGGCGCCGTCGGGGATCATGGCGCAGCCGGCCGCGCCAAACGAAACACCAGGCCGCCGACCCAGACGATCGTCTTGCGCCCGATCACATCGGCGATCTGCCCGCCGACCAGCGAACCCACGATGGCGCCGACGCCCGACGACAGCAGCATCACCGCGCTCTGGCCATAGGTCAGGTGCCAGCCCGGCGCCAGTTGCGAGACCAGATAGCCGACCAGGAAGAAGTCGTAGAACTCGAACATCTCCTGCGCGACCATCAGGCCGACGGTCCAGTAATAGCGCGGCGTCAGCCTGGATTGCTCGATGCCGGCGATCCAGTCCTGCGCCGCGCTGGAACCGGTCTGGCCCGCGCCGTGAACGCCGCCGGTAACCGCGCCTTGCACGTCGAGCGTGACATCCGCCATGCGTCTCTCCCGGACGCCCGGCTGTCGCTGTCATGCGCAGCGTTTTGAAGTGCCGGTACGGTCCGTTGAACAGGCTAACACCCGCGCTTTGATTGCGATAATATTGAATTGTCATCAGTTTGATCTAAAAAAGGCATCATCAAAAGCGCCTTGCAGAAGAGCCCCGCAAGATGGATCTGCGCCAGTTCCGTTATTTCATCCAGGCCGCGCGGCGGGAAAATTTCCGCAAGGCCAGCGAGGATCTGCGGATCGCGCAGTCGGCGCTGACCCGGCAGATCCAGTTGCTCGAGCACGAACTCGGCTTCCTGTTGTTCGATCGTATCAAGCGCGGCGTGCGGCTGACCGCGGCGGGGCAGCGCCTGCTGGAGCGCTCGCAGCACATTCTCGCCGAGGTCGACCGCCTGAAGGAGAATTTGCAGCTCGAGGCGCATGTGCCGAGCGGGCCGGCCTCGCTGGCGGCGCCGCCGTCGATCGGCCGGCTGCTGTTCGACAGGTTGGCGGCGAGGTTTTTGAAATCCTGGCCGAAAGTACAGCTCAGCCTGATCGAGGGCATGACCTCGAACGTGCAGGGCTGGCTCCGCCGCGGCGAACTCTCGCTCGCCGTGGTCACCGATCCCGCGCCCGACCCGCTGCTCGAATATACCGAGCTGTTCACCGAATTCGATCTATCTGGTCGGCCGTGCCGGCGATCCGCGGCTGAAGAAGCGCAGCCTCAAGGCGGCACAGCTCGGCGATCTGCCGCTGGTGATGTCGAGCAAGCATAACCGCTCGCGCCAGCTGATCGAGACTTCCGCGGCGCGGGAAGGCGCCAAACTCGACATCCGCCTCGAAATGGAAAGCTCGGAAGCGTTGCGGCAATTGCTGGCAAGCGGGCAGATCTACGGGCTGTTGCCCTATTCGTCGATCGTCGTCGAGGCGCAGGCCCGGCGGCTCGGCGCCGCGCCGATCGAGGGGCTGACCATGACGCGCTATCTCGCCAAGAGCCGCACCGAGGCCAATTCGGTGGCGCGCGAAACGCTGGAGAAAGTCACGCTCGGCGAAATGCGCGCACTCGGCAAGCGCATCGGGGTGCGGCAGGGGTAGCTCTGTCATTGCGAGCGGAGCGAAGCAATCCAGAGCCAAAAAGCGAAGACTGGATTGCTTCGTCGCTTCGCTTCTCGCAATGACGGACTTAAACGCGAAGCGTGCTTGTCCGCCTCCCTTTTGCGGGGTGGGTATCCAAGCGCTGCACTGTGGTACCCCCACCCCTGACCCCTCCCCGCATCCGCCTTCGCCCGAAGGCGGGCTTCGTCGGATAAGAGGGGGGAGGGGAGAAAATCGCGCTTCCGATATTCGGAAATTCGCTTGACGCCTGCCGCAAATCACTTGAATATAGCGCCATCCTGTCCCGAAAGAGGGGACGTCGGCCGTCGTCACGGACGTTGGGACAGGTTGCGGTGGACGCGGCAGCGTCGTCGCGCGCTTTTGGCGCGCGGACGAGCGGCGCTGAAGCGTACGGCGAAAGCGTGTGGTCCTGACGCCCGGAATGCTGGCGTCAAGTCCTTGAGAGGCTAACGGCTCTCGGGGGCGATGGTGGCAAGAAGCTCCGATTCACCAGGGAGAGCACGTATAAACCGTAGAGCCACTGCGCAGGGAAGGCCGGAGTGTTTCCGCTGAACCTGTATGCTCATGTGCGCTTTCTCTTGATGCACAATGCACATGAGACCGCGGGTGCAGCGCGCACCCGGTCTTCCCCGCGCCCTCTACTTTGAGGGTCGCGTGCGCCCTTTTGTTTTTGGGGCGGAGTTTGTTGGCAAACCTCGGGCGCAGTGCGTCGCGAGAACGAGGACTTTCGTCACAACGTCATTGCGAGGAGCGAAGCGACGAAGCAATCCAGCTCTTCCTCTGTAGCCCCTGGATTGCTTCGCTTCGCTCGCAATGACGGGGTTATTTTTTCACCCTCCCCTTGAGAGCCCCTTCAGGGGAGGGTACCGAACTCCATTCCGGCATTTCCCATGGGGGTAAAAACGCTTTATGGTGCGGCACGATTGCGCCGGGTGCGCGGTCGATCATCTCAGGATATCAAAGGCTTGTGATATCAAAGGCTTGGCGGTAGCCTTACGCCTTTGGAGGGCGGCTTGACGCGATATATTTCGACCCGGGGAGAGGCCCCGGTGCTGGGTTTTTGCGACGTGATGCTGACCGGGCTCGCCCGTGACGGCGGCCTCTACGTGCCGGAAAGCTGGCCGCAGCTTCAGCCCGAGGCCATCGCCGGCTTTTTCGGCCGGCCCTATTGGGAAGTCGCGGTCGAAATCATCAAGCCGTTTGTCGGCGGCGAGATTTCCGACGCCGATCTCGGCCGCATGGCCAATGAAGCCTATGCCACCTTCCGCCATCCCGCGGTGGTGCCGCTCGACCAGACCGGCCCCAATCAATTCGTGCTGGAGCTGTTCCACGGCCCGACCCTGGCGTTCAAGGACGTCGCGATGCAGCTGATCTCTCGGCTGATGGATCATGTGCTGGCAAAACGCGCGCAGCGCACCACCATCGTGGTCGCGACCTCGGGCGATACCGGGGGTGCTGCGGTCGACGCGTTCGCGAACCTCGGCAATGTCGATCTGATCGTGCTGTTCCCGCACGGCCGCATCTCCGACGTGCAGCGGCGGATGATGACGACATCAGGCGCGTCTAACGTTCATGCGCTGGCGATCGAAGGCAATTTCGATGATTGCCAGGCGATCGTGAAGGCGTTGTTCAACCATCACGCCTTTCGCGACGAGGTCGCACTGTCCGGCGTCAACTCGATCAACTGGGCGCGGATCGTGGCGCAGGTGGTGTATTACTTCACCTCGGCGGTCGCGCTGGGAGCGCCCGCGCGCACCGTCGATTTCACCGTGCCGACAGGCAATTTCGGCGACATCTTCGCCGGCTACGTGGCAAAACGCATGGGCCTGCCGGTGCGCTGGCTGCGGATCGCCGCCAACATCAACGATATCCTGCCGCGCACGCTGAAGACCGGGATCTACGAGGTGCACGAGGTGCACGCCTCGGCGTCGCCCTCGATGGATATCCAGGTATCGTCGAATTTCGAGCGGCTGTTGTTCGAGGCAAGCCACCGCGACGCGGCGGCCGTTCGCCGCCTGATGGCTTCGCTGAAACAGTCCGGGCGCTTCGTGCTGCCGGACGGCACGCTGGCCGAGATCCGCAGGGAGTTCGACGCCGGCCGTGCCGACGAGACCGAAACCTCGGCGGCGATCCGCGCCGCCTGGCGCGAGGCCGGCGATCTGGTCGATCCGCACACCGCGGTGGCGCTTGCGGTCGCCGACCGCGATACGCCGGATTCCACCATCCCCAACATCGTGCTGTCGACCGCGCATGCCGCCAAATTCCCCGATGCGGTGCAGGCCGCCTGCGGCGTGCGGCCGCAATTGCCGGCGTGGCTCGAAGGCCTGATGACCAAACAAGAGCACATCAAGGTCATGAACAACGACCAGGCGGAGGTCGAGCGGTTCGTGCGGTCGGTCAGCCGCGCCGCCAAGCAAGGAGTTACCGGATGAGCGTCGACGTTACCAAGCTGCCGTCGGGCCTTACGGTGATTACCGACACCATGCCGCATCTGGAAACCGCGGCGCTCGGCGTCTGGGCCGGCGTCGGCGGCCGCGATGAAAAGCCCAACGAGCACGGCATCTCGCATCTGCTCGAACATATGGCGTTCAAGGGCACCAAGCGGCGCTCCTCGCGCGAGATCGTCGAGGAAATCGAGGCGGTCGGCGGCGACCTCAATGCCGGCACCTCGACCGAGACCACGGCCTATTATGCCAGGGTGATGAAGGCCGACGTACCGCTCGCGCTCGACGTGCTGTCCGACATTCTCGCCAATCCGTCCTTTGTGCCGGACGAACTGGAGCGCGAAAAGAACGTCATCGTGCAGGAGATCGGCGCCGCCCAGGATACCCCCGACGACGTGGTGTTCGAGCATCTCAACGAGCTCTGCTATCCGGACCAGCCGATGGGCCGCTCGCTGCTCGGCACCGCGAAAACCCTGGAAGCCTTCAACCGCGACACGCTGCGCGGCTATCTGTCGATGCATTATCGCGGTCCCGACATGGTGGTGGCCGCCGCCGGCGCGGTCGATCACAAGCGGGTGGTGGATGAAGTCAGCGTGCGTTTTGCCGGTTTCGGGGCCGATGCGGCGCCGAAGCCGCAGCCCGCGATGTTCGGCAAGGGCGGCTCCCGCGTGGTGCATCGCGACCTCGAACAGGCGCATCTGACGCTGGCGCTCGAGGGCGTGCCGCAATCCGATCTGTCGCTGTTCTCGCTGCAGGTGTTCACCAACACGCTCGGCGGCGGGATGTCGTCGCGGCTGTTCCAGGAAGTGCGCGAAAAGCGCGGCCTGTGCTACTCGATCTACACGTTTCATGCGCCCTATAGCGACACCGGCTTTTTCGGGCTTTACACCGGCACCGATCCCGGCGACGCGCCCGAGATGATGGAAGTGATCGTTGACGTCATCAACGATGCGGTCGAGACCCTGACCGAGGCCGAGGTGGCGCGCGCCAAGGCGCAGATGAAGGCCGGGCTATTGATGGCGCTGGAAAGCTGCAGCGCGCGCGCCGAACAATTGGCGCGGCACATGCTGGCCTATGGCCGCCCGCTGACGGTGGAAGAACTGGTGGCCCGGATCGACGCGGTCAGCGTCGAATCCAGCCGCAATGCAGCACGGGGGCTGTTGTCGCGCAGCCGGCCCGCGGTGGTGGCGCTGGGCAGCGGCAGGGGTCTGGACACGGCGGTGGGTTTTGCGGAAGGATTGACAAAGGCGAAGGCGAAAGCTCGACTTCACTGACGCGTTCTGGCCGGATAGGTCATTTGGGGGAGTATCGCCCATGGCGTTGTTTCGGTTGCCATGCAGCGGATCGCCGGCGCTCGCGCCGCGCGGCAACGGGCTGGTGCTGCGCGCGCCGCAGATGTCCGATTTCCTGCAATGGGCGCATTTGCGCGAAACCAGCCGCAACTATTTGACGCCGTGGGAGCCGATCTGGCCGTCCGACGATCTGACCCGGTCCGGCTTCCGGCGAAGGCTGCGCCGCTATGCCGAGGACATCGCCGCCGACCGCTCCTATC
This sequence comes from uncultured Alphaproteobacteria bacterium, assembly GCA_963699465.1. Classification (GTDB taxonomy): domain Bacteria; phylum Pseudomonadota; class Alphaproteobacteria; order Rhizobiales; family Xanthobacteraceae; genus Bradyrhizobium. The sequence goes on along the minus strand of CAVOTZ010000032.1, from coordinate 78,592 downwards.
CGTTCATCGTGTTTCGCGAGTCCGACGGCGCCATGATCGGCGGCGTGACGCTCGCCAATGTCCGCCGCGGCATCGTGCAGGCCGGTACCATCGGCTACTGGGTCGGCCAGCCTCACGCCCATCGCGGCTACATGACCGCGGCGCTGCGGGTGTTGCTGCCCTCGCTGTTCGGCGAACTCAATCTGCACCGCATCGAGGCCGCCTGCATTCCCTCCAATGCGCCCTCGATCCGGGTGCTGGAGAAATGCGGTTTTTCCCGCGAGGGGCTGGCGCGGCGCTATCTCTGCATCAACGGCGTCTGGCAGGACCATTTGCTGTTCGGCCTGCTGCATGAGGATTTTCGCGGGTGAGAAGGTTGGACAGAGGGGCGGCGTCATTCCCGGATTTCGCTGCGCTCAATCCAGGCTACAGGTTGCTTCGTAGCTCGGATTGAGCGAAGCGAAATCCGGGGAAGCCTCACCGCGCGACATGGCTTGGAAGATGACTTAGAATGCGCTTGAGATGCCTTGGGTTCGCCGCCATTGCGTTGCTATAACCCGGCCAAAGATGACGGCCCCGGACGTAAAATCATGACGCCATTTCGAACTCCTAAGATGACATCGGCGGCAGCTATTGCGCTCGTATTGGCGATCGGTTGCGGTGTGTTCGCCGCACCGGCATCGGCGCAGTCGGATTCGCCGTCTCTGAGCGACCGCTTCAAAAACTTGTTTGGCGGCAGTACCGGCAGGGACGCGCCGGTGGTGAATCCGCAGCAGGATGCGGCGCCCGAACTGAACTGTCCGCCGGTCTCTATTCGCGCCGGAGCCTCCACCTATCTGGTGGGCGCGCCCGGCAAACAGGCGATCGGCAATGACGTGCGCTTTCAGGGGTCGATCACCCGAACGTCGCGGGATTGCACCATCAGCGGCGGTCAGATCACGGCGCGGATCGGCATCCAGGGCCGGGTGATCGCAGGTCCCGCCGGCGCGCCGGAGACCGTCGAGGTGCCGATGCGCATCGCGGTGGTGCAGGGCGGCGTCAACGAAAAGACCATCGCCACCAAGGCCTACCGGACCACGGTGACGATGACCGAGGACGGATCGACGCCGTTCACGATCATCGCCGACGATATCGTATATCCGGCGCCGCCGCCCGCGGTCGGCGATGCCTACATCTTCTATATCGGCTTCGACCCGCAGGCGCTGACGCCCGAGGCCAAGCCGAAAGCGCCGAAGAAGAAAAAGTCAGCGCCGGCGCCGCCGCAGTAGAGCGTTTTCGAGCGAAGTGGACACCGGTTCGCGTAAAGAAAACGCGTCCAAACAAGAATCCGACTTGCGGGAAGATGCAAATCACCGGCTTATCGTCCGCGAACGTAACAGACTCATATGGCGCGGACTCGCTTCGAGTTCGTAGCCCGCATGAGCGAAGCGATATGCGGGAGACGCTTGTCCCGGATGTCGCTTCGCTCATCCGGGCTACGGCTAACGACCAACGCCAGGGTTACGGGTCCCGCGCCGCGGGGACGACTAAACAAAAAGCCGGCGCGATGGTCTTGCGCCGGCTGCAGATTTTTAGATGGTTTTCTTCTTAATTAAGCTTGGCGCGAACTTCGGCGATGCCCTTGGACAAAAGGTCGTCGGCGACCTGGCCCTTGACCGATTGCGACAGGATGGTGGAAGCCGCCGCCACCGCGGCCGTGGCCGCCGCCGCGCGGACGTCGGCGATCGCCTGGGCTTCGGCCAGCGCGATCTTGCTCTCCGCGGTCTTGGTGCGGCGGGTGACAAAATCTTCCATCTTGGTCTTGGCTTCGGCCGCGATGCGCTCGGCTTCGGCCTTGGCCGCGGTGACGATATCCTGCGCCTCGCGCTCGGCGCTGGCGTGGCGGGCCTTGTACTCGGCGAGCAGCTTGGCTGCCTCGTCCTTCAGCCGGCGCGCGTCGTCGAGCTCGCTCTTGATGCGGTCACGGCGATGATCGAGCGCGGTGATCACGGTGCGGTGGACGCCGACATAGGCGAACACGCCCAACAGGATGACGAAGCCAACGGCTACCCAGAATTCCGGTTCGGCGAACATATCAGCTCATCCCTTCAACGAAGCGTCGACGGCGCCGTTGACCGCCTGGGCGTCAGGCTGCACGCCGGTCAGCCGCTGCACGATGGCGGCAGCCGTATCCACGGCGATGCCGCGGACGTTGCCCATCGCGGTGGCGCGGGTCGCGGCGATGGTCTTTTCGGCTTCGGCCAGCTTGACCGACAGCTTGTCTTCCAGCGCCTTGCGTTCGGCTTCGGACTGCGCGTTGAGCTTTTCGCGGGTCTCGGCGCCGATCGCCTGCGCCCGGGAGCGGGCGGAGGCCAGTTCGCCTTCGTAGGATTTCAGCGCGGCGTCGGACTGGTCCTTCAGCTTCTGCGCGTCGGCCAGATCGCCCTCGATCGCGTTCTGCCGTGCGTCGATCGCGCCGCCGACCCGCGGCAACGCGATACGCGACACGATCAGATACAACGCGACGAAGGCGATAACCAGCGACACCAGTTGCGAGGCAAAGGTGTCCTTCTGAAACGGCGGAAACTCCCGCTTTTCGGCGGGAGCTTCGGTATGGGCCGTCGTGCCATGACTTTCAGCCACCGGCTTCTCCTGTTCGGCTTGAACAGCGCATCCCGCAGTCGGGATGCGCCCAGATCGATACCGGCGTCGATATCAGAGCGCGAACAGCAGCAAGAGCGCGATCAGCAGCGAGAAGATGCCGAGCGCTTCGGTCACGGCGAAGCCGAAAATCAGGTTGCCGAACTGGCCCTGGGCTGCCGAAGGATTGCGCACCGCGGCGGCAAGATAGTTGCCGAAGATGATGCCCACGCCGGCGCCCGCGCCACCCATGCCAATGCAGGCAATACCAGCGCCAATGTACTTCGCGGCAATCGGATCCATAAATCGAACTCCTTTTCGAGGTTTGGTTGTAGGGGCCGGTTAGTGGCCCGGATGGATAGCGTCGTTGAGATAGATGACGGTGAGGATGGTGAAGACGTAGGCCTGCAGGAACGCCACCAGCAATTCGAGCGCGGACAGCGCGATCACCATGCCGAGCGGCAGCACCGCGCCGAAGTAGCCGAGAAAGCCGAGGCCCGCCAGCAGCGGAATGAAGCTTGCGAACACCGCCAATGCGATGTGGCCGGCAAGCATGTTGGCGAACAGACGCACCGAGTGCGAGATCGGGCGCAGGAAGAACGAGAACACCTCGATGAACACCACCAGCGGCAGGATGTAGATCGGAATCCCCGAGGGCACGAACAGTTTGAAGAATTTCAGCCCGTTCTTGTAGAAGCCGTAGATCAGCACGGTCAGGAACACCAGGACCGCGAGCGCCGCCGTGACGATGAGGTGGCTGGCGACCGTGAAATTATAGGGGATGACGCCGATGATGTTCGACACCGCGACGAACATGAACAGCGAGAACACCAGCGGGAAGAATTTCATTCCTTCCTTGCCGGCGTTGGAGCGGATGGTGTTGGCGACGAATTCGTAAGAGATCTCGGCGATCGACTGCATGCGGCCCGGAACCAGCCTGGTGCTGACGCCGATCATCAGCAGCGAGATCAGCGCCACCGAGCCGAACATGTAGGCCGAGGAATTGGTGAAGGCGATCTCCTGATTGCCGATATGGCCAATCGTGAAGAGCTTGTGGATGTGGAATTGTTCGATCGGATCGATCATCCGCGGCGTATCTCTCGTTCCACCGGCCACGCCGGCGCCCTGCAATCACTTCGTCCGGCTTTCCGTCTTTCAACGGCCGCTTTTGTCCGCAGCCGCGTTGGCCGATCGGATCACGTTGACGACCCCGGCGGTAAAACCGAGCAGGACCATCACGATGAGGCCCCAGGGCGAGGTCGACGCGACATGGTCGATACCCCACCCGATCAACGCGCCGACAATGACACCGGCGATCAACTCGGAAGAAAGCCGGAAACCGAGCGCCATCGCCGAGGCTCTGGCGGCGCCGTTTCCGCTTCCAGCCTCGCGTTGGTCAGTCCCGATTTTGCGGCTGCCCCGAATATCGGACAACCGCTGATCGAGACTTCCGAGCCTTGCGGAAAGCGCAGCTTCGTCGGAGGACGATTTGTCGTTATTCCCGCTTCCGCCGCCGTCCGTGCCTTCAGCCATGCTGTGGAGACCCGAAACGATGCCGCTTGGATGGAAATGACGCCCCGTCACCCTCAAAAGCCGCGCGGACCATACTTAGCGCGCCAAACCAAGTCAAGATTGCGTCTTAACCGGTTAGTGCATTGTTTTTATTATACTTATTTCCATCTCGATGAGCCGCCTGTGGAGCAATCGCCGCACTGCAGCAGCCCTGTCACAGATTATGTGCGTCGGCCCGCGATTCCCGCATCGCGGACGGTTTTCGCGCGGCCGGTGCGCGGGCCGGATATGGTTCCGGCAACGGCTCCCGTAACCATAGTTGCACCGCCCCAGCGGGTCTGTTGGGATGGCCGCAAACAGCAAGCCCAAAGGGGAAGCCAGCATGCCGCGTCAGGTCGACTATTATTTTTCGCTGCAATCGCCGTGGGCCTATATCGGGCACAAGGCCTTTCGCGATCTGGTGTCCGCGCATGACCTCAAGGTCAACCACAAGCCGGTGGTGCTGGTCGATCTGTTTTCGGAAACCGGCGGGCTGCCGTTGATGAAACGCCATCCGGTGCGGCAGCGTTACCGGATGGTCGAGCTGCAGCGCTGGCGCGACAAGCGTGGCTTGACGTTTCATCTGCAGCCGGCGAATTGGCCGTTCAACGCGCGGCTGGTCGATGGGCTGGTGATCGCGGCGGTGGAAGCGGGCCATGATCCCGATCCTTTCCTGCGCAAGGCATTTCCCGGCGTCTGGGAACAGCAGCTCAATCTCGCCGATGCCGCGGTGCTGACCAGGATGGCCGACGATTGCGGGCTGCCGGGCAAGCAATTGGTCGAGCGCTCCGGGTCGGATGCGATCACTGCCGCCTATGAGCAAAACCGCCAGGACGCACTGGCCGCCGACGTGTTCGGTTCGCCGGCCTATGTGCTCGACGGCGAGGTATTCTGGGGACAGGATCGGATCGAATTGCTCGCGGACGCGTTGAAGTCGGGCCGCAAGCCCTATCGTTCGCAGGTTTAGCATGGGCTCCGGCATCGGCATTTTTCAGGAGGCGTACCTCCCATGACAGTGGCAACGCTCCCGCGAATCCAGGGCTTGCTCGTGGCAGCCGCGTTGGCTTTTGCTGCGGGCGCGGTGTCGGCGCAGCCGATACCGGACGCCGAGAACGGCCGTTATGCGCTGTCGCCGATCGCCGATGGCGTGCTGCGGCTCGACACCAGGACCGGCGCGGTATCGACCTGCACCAGTAGCGGCGCCGGCTGGGCCTGCTACGCCGTGCCCGACGAACGCGCCGCCCTCGACGCGGAAATCGGCCGGCTCGAGGCCGACAATGAAAAACTCAAGGCACAATTAGCGGAGCGCGAGCCGACCGTCCCGGGCAAGATCGACGAGCCGCTGCCGAAGACGGATCAGCTGAAACCGCCGCCGCAGCCGAAGGTCGCTGAAGGCGAGCGCAAGATCGAAATTCCGAGGATTGAAATTCCATTGCCGAGCGACCGCGACATGGAACGCATGATGTCGGCGCTGGAGCAGGCCTGGCGGCGTCTGGTCGACATCGCCAACCGCGTTCAGAAGGACGTCAGCGGCAGGATTTGAAACAAAGGCCTCATGGTGAGGAGCGCGGCTTCGCGTCTCGAACCATGGATTGGTAACAGGATGACTCAGTCCAAATCATCGCTCGGCACGCCGTCGGCCGTCTCGGCCAACAGCATCGTGTCGTCACTGCTGACGGTGCAGACATCAGGTGCCGGTTTTGTCGATCTCACCCACGACGTCGCAGAATTCGTGCGCGAGGCCCGCGCGCGCGAAGGGGCGGTGACGCTGTTCATCCGTCACACCTCGGCGTCGCTCACCATCCAGGAAAATGCCGACCCGTCGGTGCTGGCCGATTTGATGACCGCGCTCGGCCGGCTCGCGCCGGAGAATGCCGGATGGAGCCATGACACCGAAGGTCCCGATGACATGCCGGCGCACATCAAAACCATGCTGACGGCGACTTCGCTGCATATCCCAGTGCTCGCGGGCGAGCTCGCGCTCGGCACCTGGCAGGCGATCTACCTGATCGAGCATCGCGCCCGTCCGCATGCCCGCGAGATCGTGCTGCAATTCGCCGGCGCGACGATGTGAAAACAAACCGGCCGCGGGAAGCGCTCCGCGGCCGGCAGGTAATGGAGATGGAAGTTCGTTGACTTCAGACGTTGGCGATATCGACGTCCTTGGTCTCGGGGATGAAGATCAATCCGATGACGACAGTCATCGCCGCGATCACGATCGGGTACCACAGGCCGGCATAGATATTGCCGGTCGCGGCCACCAACGCCACCGCGATCGGCGGCAGCAGGCCGCCGAACCAGCCGTTGCCGATGTGATAGGGCAACGACATGCCCGTGTACCGGATACGGGTCGGGAACAGTTCGACCAGCGCCGCGGCCATCGGGGCGTAGACCATGGTGACCAGGATCGCGAGATAGGTCAGTACGAGGATCATCAGCGGCGTGTTGACCTCATCCGGGTTAGCGCCCTTGACCGGATAGCCGGCGCCGCCGACCGCCGCCGTCACCGCAGTGACGAACGCACCGCGCTGGGCCGCGAAGGTCTTGGCGTCGAGCGAGGTGCCGTTGACCGAGTCGAACGACTTGTCGCCGACCGTCACCTTGGCGAGGCTGCCGGCTGCGCCGTCGGCCATCTTGAAGTTCACCGAGGAGGCGATCAGGGCGTTGCGCGCCACGTCGCAGGAACTGGTGAACACGCGTCCGCCGACGGGATCGAACAGGATGTGGCAGTCGGCGGGATCGGCGGTAACCGTGACCGGTGCGTTGGCCAGCGCCTTTTCCAGCGCCGGATTGGCGGCGTGGGTCAGCAGGCCGAACGCGAAGTGATAGGTCAACGCGCCGAGCAGGCAACCGGCCAGGATGATCGGCTTGCGGCCGATCTTGTCGGACAGCCAGCCAAAGAACACGAAGCCGGCGGTCGCGAGCGCCAGCGCGACAATCAAGGCAATGTCGGCGGAATTGGCCGGTATCTTCAGGGTGCTGACGAGGAAGATACGGGCATAGAATTGTCCGCCGTACCAGATCACGGCTTCGCCGGCGACCAGACCGAACAGTGCGACCAGTGCGATCTTGCCGTTGGTCCAGTTGCCGAACGCTTCGGACAGCGGCGCCTTGGAGCGGGTGCCTTCGTCCTTCATCTTCTGGAACATCGGCGATTCCGCCAATTGCAGCCGGATCCAGATCGAGATGCCGAGCAGCAGGATCGAGAGGAAGTACGGAATGCGCCAGCCGGCGGACAACGCGGCACTGCCGAATGCGTCCACGCTCATGCTGTTGCGCACGACGTAGACCGCGATCAGCGACAGGAACAAACCGATGGTGGCGGTGGTCTGGATCCAGGAGGTGTAGAAGCCACGCCGGCCATGAGGGGCGTGTTCGGCGACGTAGGTCGCCGCGCCGCCATATTCGCCGCCGAGCGCAAGCCCCTGCAGACAACGCAGGAAAATCAGGATCGCGGGCGCGAGCCAGCCGATGCTGTCATAACCGGGCGTAAGGCCAACCAGGAAGGTCGACAGGCCCATGATGGTGATGGTGACGAGGAAGGTGTATTTGCGGCCGACCAGATCGCCGACGCGGCCGAACACCAGCGCGCCGAACGGGCGGACCAGGAAGCCCGCGGAGAATGTCAGAAGCGCGAAGATGAACTGGGTGTTGGCGTCGAACGCCGAATAGAACGCCTTGCCGATCTGGGCTGCGGTCCAGCCGTAAAGATAGAAGTCGTACCATTCGAACACGGTACCCAACGAAGATGCGAAAATAACCTTTCGCTCTCCGGCGGTCATGCTCTTGTCGCCAGCGCTGCTCGCGGTTGCCACCATCGTCATTGTTCGCTCCCCGAATTCACCGATTGCGCCCCACGCCGGACTAGGCCGGCTTGTCCTGAGACATTTCGTCACGGTAACATCGACGTGAACAATGACCAAATTAGACTTTTGGCCCGCACGCGAGCAAGTCGACTTCTTCACGAGCGCTCTCTGCCGCGTGCCATTTTATTGCAACGCACAAACGACCCGGAGATTAACCCCCTTGTCGCAAGGCAAGATTGCGCGCTTGCATGCGACCCTCGGTCAGAGGACAATCGCATGCGCCTGAAAAATTCGCCTGGCAGGCTCTATCGAGCCGCCACGCATTGTCCCGATACCCTCGCAACAAACCCAAGAAATCGATCCAAGAAAACATCAATGGCTGCCAGTACCCGCCTTGTCATTGCCGACGATCATCCGCTGTTTCGCGACGCGTTGCGGCAGGCGGTGGCAAGTGTCGTGGCCTCGGCCCGGATCGACGAAGCCGGAACCTTTGACGAATTGACCGCACTGCTTGAGCAGGATTCCGACGTCGATATGGTGCTGCTCGATCTGTCGATGCCCGGCATCAGCGGCTTTTCCGGCCTGATTTACCTGCGCGCGCAATACCCGGCGATCCCCGTGGTGATCGTGTCCGCCAGCGATGATGGCAGCACGATCCGGCGGTCGCTGGATTTCGGCGCCTCCGGCTTCATTCCCAAGCGGTTCGGCGTCGAGACCTTGCGCGATGCGATCATCAAGGTGATGGACGGCGACGTCTGGGTGCCGCCGGATACCGATCTGTCGTCGGCCACCGATCCGGACATGGCGCGGTTGCGCGACCGCCTGGTGACGCTGACGCCGCAGCAGGTGAGGGTGCTCATGATGCTGTCGGAGGGACTGCTCAACAAGCAGATCGCCTATGAACTCGGCGTCTCGGAGGCGACCATCAAGGCGCATGTCTCCGCGATCCTGCAAAAGCTCGGCGTCGAGAGCCGCACCCAGGCGGTGATCGCGGCCGCGAAGATCGCCGGCGGCCAATGGCGGCAGGAAACACCGTCGCCGCAATAGGGCATGATCCGGAAAGTGGACAGCGGTTCTCCGAAAAGATCATGCTCAGATAACTAAGGCATCGCGGCGCGAGGCGCTGATTACTCCGCCGCCACCATCTGCTGGGTGCGCCACTGCCCGATCAAAGCGCGCAGCGATGCCGGTTTGACCGGCTTGTTCAGCACCGCGATTTTCTCTTCCTGCGCCGTCGCCCGGACATGCGGACTGCGGTCGGCGGTGATCAGGATCGCCGGGATGCCGTCGCCGAAACGGCGGCGGATGTCGCGGATCGCGGCGACGCCGTTGCCGCGGTCGAGATGATAGTCGACCAGGAGGCCGGTGACCCTTCGGCCGGCGGCCTCGATCGCCTCGATGGCCGCATCTGGGTCGGTCACCGCGATGACCTCGGCGTCCCAGGCCTTCAGCAGGGTCTTCATACCGTCGAGGATCGCCACATCGTTCTCGATGCAGACGATCAGCGTGCCGCTCATCGGCGTCTTCGACAACGGTGTGGCGGCGGTCACCGCCGCGGTGAAGTTGATGGCTTTCGCGGTCGGCACCGTCACCGAGAAGAACGAGCCGCCGCTGACATTGGAATCCAGCGCAATGCCGTGGTTGAGGACGCGCGCGAGACGCTCGACGATCGACAGCCCGAGCCCGAGGCCGCGTGCGATCCGGGCGCCCTGTTCCAGCCGGTGAAATTCCTTGAAGATCTCGCCGCGTTTGAGGATCGGTATTCCGACCCCGGTGTCGTAAACGCAGATCTGCAGCGACTGGCCGCGCCGCCGGCAGCCGACCAGCACGCGCCCGCGCGGGGTATATTTGATGGCGTTGGAGATCAGGTTCTGCAACAGCCGCCGCAGCAGCAGCCGGTCGGATTCCACCGGCAGCGAACTCGGCACAAAGGCGAGCTTCAGCCCCTTGGCCCGCGCGATCGGCGCGAATTCGATTTCCAGCGACCGCATCAGATCGGCCATCTTGAAGCTGGTGATGGAGGTCGTCATGGCGCCGGCGTCGAGCCGCGAAATATCCAGCAGCGCACCGAGGATCTCCTCGATCGCTTCCAGCGAATCGTCGATGTTTTCGACCAGCCGCGCATCCTCGCCGCCGCTCTGGCGCTCGACCAGGCTCGTCACATAGAGCCGCGCCGCGTTCAGCGGCTGCAGGATGTCGTGGCTGGCCGCCGCCAGGAAGCGGGTCTTCGAGATGCTGGCATCCTCGGCGGTGCTCTTGGCCAGCGCCAGTTCCGAATTCAGCCGCGTCAGTTCCTCGGTGCGGTCGCGGACGCGCTTTTCCAGCGTCGCGTTGGAACGCTCCAGCGCTTCGGCGGCCTCGAAGCTCGGCGTGACGTCGGAAAAGGTGATGACCAGTCCGTTGCCGGGCATCCGGTTGGTGCGCACCTCGATCACCATGGGTCGGTCGGGAAGCCGCTCCAGATACGGCTCGCCCACGGTGGTATAGGCCGCAAGCCGCCGTTGCAGCAGCGCCTCGGCATCCTCGTGGCCCGGCGGGCTGATCGAACCCATGAATTCGAGAATTTCCTGCAAGGGAATCCCGAGTTGTACCAGATGCAGCGGCAGGCCGAAGATCTCGCCGAACTGGTGGTTGGAGCAGATCAGCTGCAGATCGGCGTCGAACACGGCGATGCCCTGCCGCACGTGGTTCAGCGCGGTCTGCAGGATCTCGCGGTTGAAATGCAGCGCGGCGTGGGAATCGTCGAGCAATTTCAGCGCGGCCTTGGCCGACACGGTGCGCTTGCGCAGCAGCAGCGACATCACCAGCCGCGAGGAGGCGGCGCCGATCGAGGACGCGATCAGATGTTCGGCGTGCTGCAGCAGTTCGAAATCGGCCGGTGCTGCCGCATCGAGTGGAACAGGATGGGTAGCGGCGAAGGCTTCGAACGAATGACGGGCGCGGTCGGGGCCGAGATATTGCGCCACCGTCGTCTGAATGTCCTGCACCGTCACCGTGGTGCGCCAGCGCCGGAAGGTCGGCGCGATCGGGGCCAGCGCGGTCGGCACGAACAGATCCGCCTGCAGACGTTCGATCGAAGACGGCATGCGCGCCAGCGACAGCACCACATAGGTCAGGATGTTGAGCGACAGCGACCAGAGCACGCCATGCAGCAACGGGGTCAGGTCGGCGCCGAACAACGCCTGCGGCCGCAACGCCTCAATGCCGAACGGGCCGTGTTGCAGCAGCATCAGGCCGGCGGTATTGCCTTCCAGGAAGCTCGGCAGGAACAGCGTGTAGATCCACACCGCGATGCCGACCAGCATGCCGCCCATGGCGCCGCGCGCGGTCGCGCGCCGCCAGAACAGGCCGCCGAAGAACGCCGGCGCCAGTTGCGCGATGGCCGCAAAGGACAACAGGCCGATCGGCGCCAGCTGGGTATTGCCCAGCGCGCGATAGTAGAAATAGGCCATCACCATGATGGCGAAGATGGCAAAGCGGCGCGCCTTGAGCAGGAAGTCTCCGAAATCCTTTGGCTCGTTGCGCGCCGAGCCGCGGCGCTGCAGCACCAGCGGCAGGATGATGTCGTTCGACACCATGATCGCCAGCGCGACGCATTCCACCATCACCATGGCGGTTGCCGCCGACAGGCCGCCGATGAAGACGCCGACGCTCAATAGCGGCGCGTTGCCCTCCATCGGCAGCGCCAGCACGAACATGTCGCTGTCGACGGCGCCGAACGGGAAGATCACGAGGCCCGCGATCGCGATCGGGATCACGAACAGGTTGATCGCGACCAGGTACAGCGGAAACAGCCAGCGCGCGCGCTTGACCTCGGCGTCGCTGGAATTCTCCACCACGGTGACGTGAAACTGCCGCGGCAGCAGCATGATGGCGCAGAACGACAGCAGTACCATGGTGAGGAAGTTGCCGATCGACGGCACGTAATCGATCGCGCGCACCGCTTCCGGCGTCTTCATCGCGCGCTCGATCAGCTCCATCGGGCTGAACATCCAGAAAGTGACGAACGCGCCGGCGGCGAGAAACGCCACCAGCTTGACGATGGATTCGGAAGCCACCGCGAGCATCAAGCCGTGCTGGTGTTCGGTGGCGTCGGTCTGGCGGGTGCCGAACAGCACCGCGAAGGCCGCCATCGCCAGCGTCACCATCAGCGCGATATCGCCGATGATCGGAATCCGGGAGAAGGCCTGGTCCTCGCTCAGGATGGTCTCGAGCGACGACGACATCGCCTTGAGCTGCAGCGCGATGTAGGGCACCGAGCCGATGATCGCGATCAGGGCGACCGTCGCGGCGACCGCCTGGCTCTTGCCGTAGCGGGCGCCGATGAAGTCGGCGATCGAGGTGATGTTCTGCGATTTGGCGAGCTGGATCACCCGGCGCAGGATCGGCGTGCAGCACGCGATCATCAGCACCGGGCCGACATAGATCGCGAGGAAATCGACGCTGGTGCGGGTCGCGAATCCGACCGAACCGTAATAGGTCCAGGACGTGCAGTAGATCGCCAGCGACAATGGATAGATCAGCGCGCTGGCGCGGCCGCGCTGGGTCGGCGACAGGCGGTCGCCGTGGCTCGCCACGAAGAACAGGAACCCGATGTAGCCGAACGCGGCTGCAATCACGCCCCAGTCGTGCAGCATACCTGCCTACTCCCTTGCGATTCCGGGAAACGGCGCAACGCGCTGCGCCACCTCAAACCAATGCCGTCGCATCGGGCGAGTATAGCCGGATCGGGCTGGCAAAGCACGACAACCGTGCCCGGAAATCCAGGCTTCAGTCGGAACTGTTAACGCGGCGGGGTGGGCTATTCGGCGGCCAGCGACTTCTCGCGCAGCGGCAGGCCGAGGCGTTCCCAGACCTGCAACAGCGCATCCGCAAGCTGATCGATCAACCCGTCGTCATGATAAGGCGACGGCGTGATCCGCAGCCGCTCGGTGCCCTTGGCGACGGTCGGATAGTTAATGGGCTGGATATAGATGCCGTGCTGTTCCAGCAGCAGATCGCTCGCCTGCTTGCAAAGCTCGGGATCGCCGACGAACAGCGGCACGATGTGGGTGTCGCTCGACATCACCGGCAGGCCCGCGGCGTTGAGGATCGCCTTGACCCGGGCGGCGCGGTCCTGATGGCGTTCGCGCTCCCAGGACGAGGTTTTCAGGTGGCGGATCGCAGCGGTTGCCGCCGAACAGATCGCCGGCGGCAGCGCGGTGGTGAAGATGAAGCCCGGCGCATAGGAACGCACGGCGTCGATGATGTCGGCGTTGCCGGCGATATAGCCGCCGAGGCAGCCGAACGCCTTGGCCAGCGTGCCTTCCAGGACGTCGATCCGGTGCATCACGCCGTCGCGCTCGGCAATGCCGCCGCCGCGCGGGCCGTACATGCCGACCGCATGAACCTCGTCGACATAGGTCATCGCGCCGTAGCGCTCGGCGAGGTCGCAGATCCTGGCCAGCGGCGCGATATCGCCGTCCATCGAATAAAGGCTCTCGCAGGCGATCAGCTTCGGCCGGTCCGGGCCGGCCGCGCGCAGCAATTCCTCCAGATGAGCCATGTCGCTGTGGCGGAAGATCTGCCGCTCGCAGCCGGCCTGGCGGACGCCTTCGATCATCGAATTGTGGTTCAGCGCATCCGACAGGATCAGGCAATCCGGAATCAGTTTTGCGATGGTGGCGATGCCGGTCTGGTTCGAGACATAGCCCGAGGTGAACAGTAGGGCGGCTTGCTTGCCGTGCAGATCGGCCAGTTCCTGTTCGAGCTGCACCAGGGGATGGTGCGTGCCGGCGATGTTGCGGGTGCCGCCGGCGCCGGTGCCGACACGGGTCGCGGTCTCGACCATCGCGCCGACCACCTTGGGGTGCTGGCCCATGCCGAGATAGTCGTTGGAGCACCAGATCACGACATTGCGCGGGCCTTGCGGGCAGTGCCACACCGCATGCGGGAAGCGGCCGGCGATCCGCTCGAGGTCGGCGAAAACGCGGTAGCGGCGCTCGTCATGCAGGCGGCTGAGGGCGGCGCTGAAGAATTGGCTGTAATCCATGACGAAAACCCGGGAACGAAGGCGGAAGCCGGAGCGGCGTAGGCCTTTTTAGAGCGTTTCCAGGTTTGCTGTCGAGCCGGAATCGGCCGGTTCGCCAGCCGTCAACGGGATGCGGGGTTGCGACGCACGCGGATCAAAAATTGATTTGGATCAACGTGCTACAATCGCTGCCGGGGATTCGTAGGATATCGGCGCGCGAACGCCGCCGCGACGATTAGGTCACTAATCTACAAGGGCTGTAGCGGCCACGGAAACCAGTTCGGGAATCCGCCCCGGGGGTAGTCCTGGTTGATCCCGCAACGTTGCAGTGTGCCGATCAGATCCGCGCGCGTCGCCAAAGCAAAACTCCCGGACTCGGGTGTCCGGGAGTTGCGACGACGAAATGTACTGCGGTTGATTCTTCAAAAAGCCGCCATGTGGATCGCCGAGTTCGACGGAACGCCGGACCAGCGCGGTGGGGGCACTGCAGGCCCGTGTTGAAAGGTGGTCGTCATCGAATTCGGGACGCCGCTCATGATGGTAGCGCCTCCGGTAACGGTCTCGAGTTCGTCGGTGGAAAGCGCGTGCTTTGCCAGGCTGGCGGCAAGCATCTCGGTCGTGGAAATTGTCATTGTCATTTGTCCTGGGTTGCCGTGATCCCCGCGGAGCGGGTGTTCTGGTGAGAAGAACTCCCGGGTCTGAGGACCCGGGAGTTGTGCTTTGACCGGGCCCTTTTCAGCGCAGCCGGTGAGCGTTGGAGGCATACACGGTGCCGGGCTTGCCGAGGCCGAGGGCGTCATAAGCCGCTTGGGCAAGGCCGACCGGGCCTTCGAAGAAGTTCACGATGGCGCCCAGCCAGTCGCCGCCGGAAATCGTTTCGAGTTCTTCGATCGAAAGCTCACGGTTCGCGAGATTGTCGTTGTTCTGAAAAGTCATTATCGTTTCTCCTGTTGATGTTGCGAGACCATCCCGCAACCACGTGTGCAGGATGCACGTGCCGTCGCGCGGTCGCAGTGACGCCGCTCACGTTGTCGTGATAAGCAGTGTCTCTGTCGCGAGAGTCCTGGTGCTGGAGTTTCAGCCGATGAGCGAAATTTCGTTCGAGACGGCGCTAAATGCCCGCGTTGAGGAGATGCTCGACGCCTGCACCCGTTGTGGCAAATGCGTCGAGGTCTGCCCGAGCGTAACACCCGCCGGAATCGCCGATGCGAGCGCCGGCGACATTATCGGCGGCATCCTCGACATCGTGCGCACCGGCGCGGGACCGGAAGCGTCGCGCAAATGGGCCGCGGCCTGCATGCTCAGCGGCGAGTGCATCGAAGCCTGCGACTACGGCGTCAATCCGCGTTTCCTGCTCGCGATGGCGCGCGTCGCCATCAGCAAAGCCGGCAACGAATTGCCGGAGCGGCGGCGCCAGGGCATCGCGCGATTCCGCGAGGTCAGCCGCGACGTTACCATGCTGTCCCGTCTGCAGCTCGATGACGCGATGCTGGAGCGGCTCGGCCAGAAAGCGGCGTCGGCCGCGATACCGGACGAAACGCCGGACTTCGTATTCTACACCGGCTGCAACGTGCTCAAGACCCCGCACATCGCGCTGCTCGCGCTCGACATCATGGATGCACTCGGCGTCCTTTATCAGGTGATGGGCGGACCGACCCATTGCTGCGGCGTCTCGCAACTGCGCACCGGCGACGTCGAGATGTCCGGACGCATGGGTTCGAACACGATCGAGAAGCTGTCGCACGGAAAATCCGGTCAGGTGATCTCGTGGTGCCCGAGTTGCTACGTCCAGTTCACCGAGACGACGATCCCGGCGCTCGAACGGCAGGGCGCCGCGCGCCCATTCGAGATGACGCCGTTCCTGCGCTTTCTCCGCGAGCGGCTCGCGCAGTTGACCCCACTGCTGCGGCGACAGCTCAAAATGCGGGTCGCACTACATCGCCATCCGGGCGTGGCCGGCGTGATGGAAGCCGCCGCGGAAATCCTGCAGGCGGTTCCCGGCGTCGAATTGGTCGATTTGAAACAGCCCGCCGTCGGCCTGCAAAGCGTCAGCCTCGGCGTGCTGCCTGCGTACAAGCGCGAGCTGCAGCGCAACGAGCTGCAGGCGGCGTCGGACGCCGGGATCGACGCGCTGGTCGCGGTCTATCATTCCGATCATCGCGAGCTCTGCGCGCACGAACGCGATTGGCCGTTTCGCATCCTCAACATTCTGGAAGTCGTCGGCGAGAGCATGGGGCTGCATCGCGACGACCGCTACAAAGAGCTCAAGCTGATGCAGGATGCCGACCAGATCGTTGCCGAATGCCATGACCTGATGATCAGGCATTCGCTCGACGCTGCCGCCGCGCGCAACGTCATCGCCAGGGGACTGCTCGGCGATCAGCCGCTGCCGCTGACGTAGCTCGATCCTCGCCGCCTAGGTGGTCCGGAACTGGAGCACGCCGTCGGTCAGCTCCGCCTTGAGGCGGCCCTCGACCAGCATGTAATTGACATGGGCGATCAATTCGCCGGAGGCGAAGCCCATCTGGTGAACGTCGAGCGGATATTTGTGGAACACGACCGGCACCAGTTCGCGCGAGGTTCTGGCGGTCTCCCGGCAGGCGTCGGCGATCAGCCGGCAGCGTTCTTCGTGATGATCGGCCAACTGCTTGATGCGGGTTTTCAAGCCGTAGAACGGCACGCCGTGGCCGGGCAGCACGATGACGTCATAGGGCAGAGTGGTGGTCAGGCTCGCCAGTGACGCCAGATATTCGCCGAGCGAATTCTGGTCGGGCTCGACCGCCCAGACGCTGACATTGGGCGAGATCTTGCTCAGCACCTGATCGGCCGACAGGAACAGTTTGTCGGCGGCGCAATACAGCATCACCTGGTCGAGCGCATGGCCACCACCGGTGATTACCTTGAAGCGCCGCGCGCCGATCGAAATCTCGTCGCCATGGGAGATGCGGCGATAGGACGGCGGCAGCACCGAAACCCGTTTCAGATATTCCTGGCCGCGGCCGAGCAATTTGTCGGTGAGGCCTTCATCCATGCCGTGACGGCGGAAGAACAGCCGCTGCGCGTTCTTGCGCTCCTCGGTGCCGCGGTTCTGGTGATAGACCGATTGCAGATATTCGACCTGCGACATATACAGCGGACAGTCGAAGCGCTCGACGATCCATCCGGCGAGGCCGACATGGTCGGGATGCGAATGGGTGACGATCAGCCGGGTGATCTTCACATGCTTGAGCGGACCCTCGAACAAGGTGGTCCAGGCCGCGATCGATTCCTCATTGCCGAAGCCGGAATCCACCATGGTCCAGCCGTCGCCGTCGGCGAGCAGATAGATGTTCACGTGGTTGAGCCGGAACGGCAGCTTGAGCCGCACCCACAGCACCCCCGGCATCACCTCGACCACCTCGTCGGGGCCGGGATGATTTTCCCAAGGGTAGCGCAGCGCCTCGGCGGAGGACTGAACCGGCTCTGTTTTCGAATCCATTGATGCCTGTCGCGAGATGTTTTGACGGCTTGACTGTCACCGGCTTAGCCGCCTCCGCGCCGCCGCGCCAGCCGAAAAACCCCTGCCGTTCAGACAAAACGGGGGATGCGCTGAATTCAGGCGGGAAAGCCAGAGGGTCCATGCGCTGCGGGCGCGGGCCATCGCCCGCGGCGCATGGCGCGCCGGCGTGTTCCGCAACCCTTTACCGCCAAAGTCGTGACTGGCTGCTCAGGCGGCCCGGATGCTGGAGAGGAACACGTCGATCTCCGATCGCAGCACCTCGGCTTCGCGGCTCAGCGCGCCGGAGGCGTTCAGCACCTCGTTGGCGGCTGCGCCCGCCTCGGCGGTGGCATTGGTGACGCCGATAATATTGCTCGACACCTCGCTGGTGCCGCCGGCGGCGTGCTGGATGTTGCGGGCGATCTCGCGCGTCGCCGCGCCCTGCTGTTCGACCGCGGACGCGATCGCGGTGGTGACCGCGTCGATCTCGCTGATGGTGTTGCTGATGCTGCGGATCGCGCCGACCGCCGAACTGGTCACCGCCTGCATGCTGACGATCTGGCTACGGATCTCGTCGGTGGCTTTCGCGGTCTGGCTGGCGAGGTTTTTCACTTCGGAAGCGACCACCGCGAAGCCGCGGCCGGCGTCACCGGCGCGCGCCGCCTCGATGGTGGCGTTGAGCGCCAGCAGATTGGTCTGCGAGGCGATGGTCTGGATCAGGTCGATCACGACGCTGATGCGCCCGGCATTGTCGGCGAGGCCCTGCATGGTGGCGTCGGTGGCGCCCGCTTCATCGACCGCCTTGCGGGCGATCTGCGCCGACGAGACCACCTGGCGGCCGATCTCGGCGATCGAGGACGACAGTTCCTCGGTGCCGGAAGACACCGTCTGCACGTTGACCGAGGTTTCCTCGGCGGCGGACGCCACGGCGTTGACCAGCGCGCTGGATTGATCGGCGGTCGTGGTCATCGATTCGGCGGTGGCCTGCATCGAGCCGGCGGATTTCTGCAGATTGTCCAGCGCGGCGCGGACGGTGGCCTCGAACTCGACAATGCGGCTTTCCATCCGCGAGGCGCGTTCGGCCTTGGCGAGCCGGTCCTTGTCCTGCTCGGCGCTGAGCGAGCGCGCCTCGATCATGCTCTCGCGGAAAATCTGCAGCGAGTTGGCCATCGAGGCGATCTCGTCGCGCTGGCTGCTGTGGTAGATTTCCGATTGCAGGTCGCCGTCGGACAATAGCTGCATCGAACGCTGCAAATTGCGGATCCGGCGCAGGATGTTGCGGCCGACATAGAGCCAGACGAACAGCACCGATCCGGCCAGCGTCGCGATGCCGAGTCCGAGCATGACAAGCGTGGCAAGGGAGATCGCCTTGCGCGCCTGCCAGGTCGATGCGTCGGTGTCCTTGCGCACGCCGTCGACCAGTTGCTGCACGCTGATGCCGAGCCCGACATTCAGCTTGCCGGTTTCCTCGAGAATGACGTCGCCATAATCGTTGGCATCGAGCTCCTTCTGCCTGATCTTGAAGACGCCGGTCTTGCCTTCGCCGAGCGCCAGCAATTTCTGCGCGGCGTCGGTCAGCGCCTTGGTGCCGGAATTCTTCGGCAGCAATTCGAGATTGGATTTGACCCGCGCGCGGGTGTCCTTGAATTCCTTCTCGATCGCCTCGAGCGTGTCGCTGCTGTTGGCCGAGAGCGCGGCGTTCATTTCCGAGGCGGCCTGATGGCCGCTGGCGATCACGCCGCCGAGCTGATCGACGCTCCGCGCCGCTTCGGTCGCATCGTCGGCGGAAAGGTTGGCGGACCCCAGCACGGCGTTGATCTGGGTTTGCGCGTCCAGCATCGCCGGGCTTGCGGCGGCAACGAAACCGGCCTGGGCGGCGCGCAAGGCGTCATACTGCTTGTCGTGCAGGGCGACGACATCGAGCCGTTCGCGGGCCGCCGAGCCCAGGCTCTTGATCATGTCGTCGATATTCTTGACGGTTTCACCGAGCGCTGCGACCACATTCTTGTCGGCGCCGAGTTCGGTGATCTCGCCGAGCTTGGCGAGCGCGGTCTGCTGGGTTTCCTTCATCTTCTTGGTATGTTCGGCGAGCGCTTCGGTGCTGCGCGAGGCCAAGAGCGCCGGTCCCTGGCTGGCCAGGCTCGCGCTCTGGGCGGCGAGCTGCAGGCTGGCCGTCAGCCGCGGGATATCCTGTCCGCTCAAATCTTCCATCGACTTGCCGAGTTGTGCCAGCACGAGGCCCGCCACCGTCGCGATGACAATGGCCATGCCCGCGATCACGGCGAAGGCGGCGAACAGGCTGCCCCGGACGCCCCAGCGCGGACGCAAGAAGCCAAGCAAGGAACTGAAATTGAATTTGCGGATGGAAAGTCGGTTAGCCGAAAACCTCGAAGACATGCGTTCTGCCTCGCCCGTGCTTTCACCCTTAGGGTGAACCTCGCGCGGCAGTATCGTGGTACCGAGTTAATAAACTCCGGAGTTTTACGAGGCGCCACGCAGATTTTTGCGCATTCCAACAAGCAAAAAGGCCGGCGCGAGGCCGGCCTTTCCGTCTGTTTTCGATCAGATGCGATCAATAGCGGGCGGCCATCGGGTTGGCCCAGTTGAAGCGATAGTTAACGCCGACTTTCACGACATGCTCGTCGTCGTTGAAGCGGGCACCGGCGAGGGCGACGGGGGCCGAGAAGGTGGTGCTGCCGAAATTGTAATACATGTATTCGAGCTTGGCGGACCAGCTCGGGGCAAACATGTATTCGGCGCCGGCGCCGACGGTGTAACCATCGCTGTGGTGGCCGAAGGTGGTGAACGCCACCGGCACGCCGCCTGCGGTTCTCACGCCGAGATTGTCGTTATCCTTCCAGGCATAACCGCCCTTGGCGTAAAGCAGCGTCGGGCCGAAGGTGTAGCCGAGGCGGCCGGTGACCGATCCGAGCTGGTCGCTGTTCGAACTCGCGACGAAGCCGCCCGGGAAGCCGATGCTGTTGTTGTTGCTGGAGGTCCAGCTGTACTGCGCTTCGACACCCGCGACCCAGTTGGGCGCGAACTGGTAGTCGGCGCCGCCCTGGACGCCGCCGAGGAAGCGGCTCGAACCGAGGATGCTGTTGTCGCCACCGAAGCCGCCGCCGAGATGGCCGCCGATGTAGAAGCCGGTCCAGTTATAGATCGGCTGCGCATAGGCCGGGGCCTTGGTGTAGCGCGGCGCAGCGCCGAGGTCGGCCGCGAGTGCAGGCACGGTCGCGCCGAGAGCGACGACGGCCACAGTTGCGAGTAGAAACTTCTTCATTGTTCGTTCTCCAGCAGATTTTTTTCGAGATCGGCCGGGTGTGGCGCGTCTCCATGGCGCGCAGTTAGACGGCTTTTGAATAAAATGCTGTCACCCTTCGGTCACACCGGGGCATAACCAAACCAATCGGGGGAACAACGGATTTCCGTGCTTAATGGGGGCTTAATGAAAGCTAAAAGATGCCTTAATTTGCAGGCTCGGCGTGCGTTTTCGTTCACGCGCGATGACGAACGCGTGATCTACCACATGATCAAGAAAATGTTTGGAGAGTTCCCGATGGAGATGAGGCCGTGAACGAATTGCTTGCGCGTTCCGGTTCGGTGTTTCAAGCGATCCGGTCAATCGACTACACCGTCATTTTCGTGCGCGATATGGCGGCGATGCGCCATTTCTATGAAGCCGTGCTTGGCTTTCAGGTGGCGCGCGAGCTTTCGCCGAAATGGATCGAATACCGGCTCGGCAACAACATCCTGGCGCTGGCTATGCCAACGCGAACCGCGGCGGATGCGCCGACGCCCCCCGGCAGCGCATCGCTGCAACTCGCCTTCAAGGTTTCCGTCGTCGAGGTCGATCACTGCGCCGGCGAACTGGTGCGGCAAGGCATCAAATTGCTCTCGCCGCCGGCCGACCAGTCGTTCGGACATCGCACGCTGTTCTTTCGCGATCCGGACGGAAATCTGCTGGAGATATTTGCGGAGATATAGCCGCGAGCCGGGATGTCGGCGGGGCGTGTGTTCGAACTGCCGCTGCGACCGCGCGGCCCCGACGGACGCCGACGATCGGCGTTTCGCCGGAACGATCGGCCGCCAGCCCCCAAACTGCAAAGCTGATCAATATAGTTCAGCTCTCACAGGTCCGGCGTGAACTCACCTACTTTAGTCTAGGCGCCGGAACCTTCGACACCGCGGGGAATTCGAGTTGCGGAAACAGTCGGTGGCGGTCATGCGAACATTGTTTGGCGCGGTTGGACTTGCGTTTGCATGGGCGAGTTCGGCGGCTGCGCAAACACCGACCCCGGCTGCTCACACAAGTCTATCGGGCGCCTCTGCGACTTTCGACGGTGCCGGTAAGCCCGGCGAGTGGACAAGCCAGGCGCGCGATTACGCCAATACCCGTTATAGCCCCCTCAATCAGATCAACGCCGGCAATGTCGCGACCTTGAAGATCGCCTGGTCGTTTTCCGACGGCACGCAATTCGGCCATGAAGGCGCACCGCTGGTCGTGGGCGACACGATGTACCTCGTGACCCCTTACCCGAACATCGCCTACGCACTCGATCTCACTAAACCCAGCCCCTCCATCAAATGGTCATTCCAACCCAATCCTTCTCCGACAGCCATCGGAAAGGCCTGTTGCGACGCAGTCCTGCGCGGCTGGGCTTATGCCGACGGAAAGCTGATCTACAATCTTCTGGACGCGCACACGGTCGCGGTCGATGCGCAAACCGGTAAAGAAGTTTGGCGCACGAAGATGGATGACGTCGACAAGGGCGTCACGATGACGATGTCCGCGTTCGCCGCGGACGGAAAAGTCTTTGTCGGCAATTCTGGCGGCGAGATGGGCGTCAACGGCTGGCTTGCGGCTTTGGATATCGGGACGGGTAAGGAGTTGTGGCGCGCCCACGCGGTTGGACCCGACAAGGACGTTCTCATAGGAGAAGGCTTCAATCCTTTCTATCCATGGATGAAAGGCAAGGACCTCGGCGTTACAACGTGGCCGGCGGACATGTGGCACACCGGCGCGGGCGCGTCCTGGGGTTTCATATCCTATGATCCCGACCAAAAGCTTGTGTTCTACGGAACGTCCAATCCGGGACCGCGCGTGCCTGCCCAACGCCCCGGTGACAATCTCTGGACCAGCGCGATGTTCGCGCGAGATACGGCGACGGGCCAGGCGAAATGGGCATACCAATTTACGCCGCATGACGAATGGGACTATGACGGCATCAACGAAGCTGTGCTGCTGGATATGCCGATCGACGGCAAGGTCCGCAAAACGCTGGTTCACTTCGATCGCAACACCTACGCCTATACGATCGATCGCACCAACGGCGAAGTCCTGGTCGCAAAGAATTTTGCATATCAAAACTGGTCGACCGGCTTTGACGTGAAGACGGGTCGGCCGATTGTCGATCCCGCTCAAGAGCCGAAGCCCGGGGTCAAGCTTGACCGGGTCTGCCCGCCTGACATTGGCCAGAAGGATTGGGAGCCACCGGCCTTCAGCCCGAATACCGGCCTGCTCTATGTCGGCATATTCAACATCTGCATGGGACTTACCGACCACGAAGCCTCTTACATACCGGGCACACCGTATGACGGGATGGAGATGGAGCGCTCCTCCGTTGATGGCAAAGACGGCAATTGGGGCGGCTTCATTGCCTGGGATCCGGCTCACGGCAAGAAAATCTGGGAAATTCCCGAGAAATTCATGGTGATGAGTGGCGCAATCGCCACTGCGGGAGACCTGGTTTTCTATGGGACGACGGATGGCTGGTTTCGCGCGGCGGACGCGTGGACCGGCAAAATACTCTGGTCCCAGAAGCTTGGGTCCGGAATTATCGGCCAGCCGATCACCTATACCGGACCGGACGGGCGGCAATACGTTGCGGTCGCAGCCGGTGTCGGCGGCGCCGCGATGGTCCAGAAATCACGGGCGGGTTTCCCACCCAGGGGCAACACCCTTTACGTTTTCTCCTTGAATGGCGACGCCATTCAATCGCCGGAAAGCCCACCGCGCGGAGCTAGCGCTCCCGCCGCCGCAACGCCGCAATGAAATCAGGAGGCCGATATGAAGTTGGCCAAGTCGATCCTAGGCGGCATCCTGGTCGCGGCAATCGCCGCAGGCGTGGCTGGCTGGATTGTTAGCTCGCGTCACGCGTATTCGCAGCTGAAGGGAGGCGAATATGAGGCAACGAGCGCCTCGCTTCCGCTGGGAGATGTCGCAGGGCAGTCCGCGGCGATCTTATCCGCCGAAACGGCAAATCCGGAAGCCTCCGATCCAAACGCGGTTGCAGAGGGTCACAAGCTCTTCATCTCCATGAACTGTGCCGGGTGTCACGGTTATGACGCCAAGGGAAACATGGGTCCGAACCTCACGGACACCTACTGGCGATATGGCGGCACGCCGGCCCAGATCTACCAGTCGATTGCGTCCGGTCGCCCCAAAGGCATGCCGTCATGGGGAAAGAAACTGCCCGCGCGCAGCATCTGGCAGTTGACCGCCTACCTGCAATCGCTCGGCGGTTCCTTTCCGGCCAAAGACTACCAGGCAGCGATGCAAGGAGACCTCGGCGACAAGGGGCAGGGAAAAGGGGCTTCGGATCAGCAATGAAGCGCTCCGCCGCCGGCCTGTTCTCGCTGCTGATGCTGTCCAACTGCGCTCGCGCGCCGTTGGGTTATCTTGAAGGCGAGGGTCCTGCCGCGCGATCGATCGCATCGCTGGGCTGGGGCCTGTTGGGCATTTCGGTCGCGGTGTGCCTGATCACCGGCGCGCTGCTCGTCTTTTCGATCTTCCGGCGGCGCGCCCAAACGGACGGGCTGGGCCGTGGCGACGACAGATCGTCGCTGCGCTGGATTGGCGTCGGGCTGTCGGTCACGACGGTGCTGCTGCTCGCCTCGGCGGTCTGGACCCTTTGGACCGTCCGGGGTTTGTCGGACACCTCTCGCGCGGCAGAGGTCAACATCGACGTCACCGGACAACAATGGTGGTGGGAGGTCCGCTATCGGTCGGATACGCCGTCACGCGAATTTTCAACCGCCAACGATCTGGTCATCCCTGCCGGCGTTCCCGTTCAACTGAACCTCAGGTCACGCGATGTCGTCCATTCCTTCTGGGTGCCGAAGCTCGCCGGCAAGATGGACATGATACCGGGACAGACGAATAGAATTCGCATCGAAGCCGATCGGCCCGGCATCTACCGTGGACAGTGCTCGGAATTCTGCGGCGTGCAGCACGCCCAGATGGCGTTCTTTGTGATCGCACTGGCTCCGGCCGATTTCCAGACATGGTGGAATCACCAGCTCGAGCCGGCCCGCAACGACCCCAAGGCGATTCCCCAGCAAACCTTCATCGAGCGCTGCAGCGGATGTCACGCAATCCGCGGTCTGCCGGCTGGCGGAATATTGGGCCCAAATCTCAGTCATTTCGGATCCCGCAGAACCATCGCGGCGGGCATTCTGCCGAACAACTCCGGCAACCTCGCGCATTGGCTGAATGACTCCCAGGGCGTCAAACCGGGGTCGAAAATGCCGGAACTTCATCTGGCGGCCAACCAGGTCGACGCACTGACCGCCTATCTGGAGGGTCTGAAATAATGGCGATCGAGATAGCACAGGACCTCCCTGCCAGCGAGCGCCGAAAGCTGCTCGACATCTGGGAGACTGCCCCCGGCATCTACGGTTGGCTCGCAACCGTCGATCACAAGAAAATCGGAGTCCGCTATCTTTGCACCGCGTTCTTCTTTCTCGTGATCGGCGGCGTCGAAGCCCTCGTGATGCGGATCCAGTTGGCACAGCCCGGCCTGAAACTGCTGTCGCCCGAGGCCTACAATCAGCTTTTCTCGATGCACGGCGTTACGATGATTTTTCTTTACGCGCTGCCGATGCTGTCGGGATTTTCGAATTATCTGTGGCCTCTGCTGCTGGGCTCGCGCGACATGGCGTTTCCCCGGCTCAATGCGCTGAGCTACTGGGTCTACCTTTTTGCGGGAATCTTTCTTTATATAAGTTTTCCGCTGGGGCAGGCGCCGAACGGCGGATGGTTCAACTACGTTCCCAACACCGAGTTGCAATATGATCCGGGCATCAACATTGACATCTATTCGCTGGGATTGATTTTCCTGGGCATCTCCACGGTCGTTGGTTCGGCGAATTTTGTCGTCACGGTGCTGCGCTGCCGGGCGCCCGGAATGTCGGTGAACCGGCTTCCGATCCTGGTATGGGGAACGTTGACCGCATCGGTCGCCAATCTGCTGGCGGTGCCGGCGGTCAGTCTCGCCTGCTTCCTGCTGTGGATGGATCGGCGCTATTTCACCCACTTCTATGTGATATCCGGCGGCGGGCAGCCCTTGTTGTGGCAGCATCTGTTCTGGGTCTTTGGCCATCCCTGGGTGTACGCACTGGTGCTGCCGGGCATGGGGATCGTTTCCGACGCTTTGCCGGTGTTTTGCCGCCGCCCGCTGGTTGGCTACACGCTGGTGGCCATTTCTACCGTTTCGACGATGATCCTCGGCTTCGGCGTCTGGGTGCATCATATGTTTGCGACCGGTCTGCCCGTGGTCGCGCTTTCGTTTTTCAGTGCCGCCAGTTTCGTGATCGCGATCCCGAGCGCAATTGCCGTCTTTGCCTGGATCGCGACGATCTGGACCGGAAGACCGCAATTCAAGACGCCGTTTCTTTTCTTTGCCGGCTTCATTCTGCTGTTCGTCATCGGAGGCGTATCCGGCTTCATGACCGCCTCGGTCGCGCTCGATTGGCAGTTGACCGACACCTACTTCATCGTCGCGCATCTCCACTACGTGCTGCTGGGCATCAATGTTTTCCCGGTGGTCGGCGGAATCCATTTCTGGTTCCCCAAGATCACCGGCCGCATGATGGACGAAAGGCTGGGCAAATGGACGTTCTGGACCATGTTTATCGGGTTCAATCTGGCGTTTTTCCCGATGCACCTGATCGGCCTCATGGGCATGCCTCGCAGGGTCTACACCTACTCGGCCGAGTTGGGAGTTGGCGGATACAATCTGCTGATTTCAGCGGGGGCCTTTCTCCTTGCGGCGGGCATTTTGCTGCTGCTGGTCAATATTGTTCGAAGTCGAACATTGGGCGCCGTCGCCGGGCCGAATCCCTGGGATGCGCCCACGCTGGAATGGTCGGTTTCGTCACCTCCGCCGCCCTATAATTTCGCGGTCATTCCCGTCATCGCGAGCCGGCATCCGCTTTGGGAAGATCGGCTGGACGAGACGACCGACCGATCTACGGTTCACGGAGGATTGGTACTCGACGAGGGCAAGGAAACCGTCGGCGTCACCGTTTTGGACGCAGAGCCCGATGTCATCCTCAAAATGCCTGGCGACACTCTGGTGCCGCTGCTGACCGCGCTCGGCATGATGGTCATTTTTTGCGGAATGCTGCTGATCAATTTCTGGGTGGTTGGGGCAGGGGCTGTCTGGACCGCACTGGTGCTTCTGGTTTGGCTCGCGCCCCGCGATCACGCGGCCAAGGAAAGGCCTGCAGTCCATGGCTGACATTCACCTCGCCGAAACCTCGTTGCCGGTCGGCGGCCAGGAGCTGATCTCGACCCGCTGGTGGGGGATGATGTGTCTGATCGCCACCGAGGGCATCCTTTTCGTCTACCTGATCTTTGCGTATGCCTATCTCGGTTCCCAATCCCCCGGCGCGTGGCCTCCCGCGGGCCCGCCATCCTTGGCCCTGTCTGCGCCGGACACCGTCGTTCTCGTCGCCAGCAGCTTCCTGCTGGGCTGGGGCGCGCGCAGGGGAGCCAATAAAGCGCGCTTGCAGCTGGCGCTTGCGGGCACATTTGTTCTCGGAACGATCTTCCTGGTGGTGCAGGGCTTTGAGTGGGCGGCAAAGCCGTTCACGCTGAAAACCAACGCCTACAGCGCGATCTATTTCACCCTGACCGGCTTCCACATGGCACACGTCGTGGTCGGGCTCCTGATGCTTCTGGTGCTGATGGGCTGGTCGGTCAGCGGCCGTCTCAACCGTCATCCCGAATGCGCCTTCCTGGGCACTCTTTATTGGCACTTTGTCGACGTCGTTTGGCTCGCGGTTTTCACCGCGATCTATCTGTTTCCGAGGTTCTCATGACTTCGCCGCCCCCCCTGAGTCCGGTCTCTCATCCGTCACCGCTTCGCCACACGGTTTCGCCCTGGCTCTTGAGCGCGGCGCTGTTTGCAGCGCCGACCGCCTGGTTCGTGCAACTCAATATCTCCGTGCTGCTGGGAATGAAGCGGTGTTCCGGTCTTTCCGAGGACGCTGCCTCCTCGTTGGTCACGAGCGGATTGGTCGCCGTCGGTCTGGCGGCGTTGCTGATTGTGCTGCTGGCATTGTGGGCGGCGGCGCGAAGCTGGAATTTGTCGCGATCCGAAGCCGGCGGCGGCTCCCACAGCGCGCTGACCCATGGTCACGGGCGGACCCGGTTCCTGGCTCTGGCCGGGCTGATAGCTAATTCGATGTTTCTGGTCGCGGTGGGCTTTTCGCTGATCATCCCGTTGCTGGTCGTCTCATGTCATTCTTCCTGATCTGCCTCGTAACACTTGCGGCGACGCTTGGATCTTCGCCCGCCTCCGCGCACGGCGGATCGCACGCCGACGCGGTAGGCTGGAACTCATGGTTCGGTGATCCCGCGGTGGCGATTGTCATCGGCATCGCGGCAGCGCTCTATCTCGGCGGCTTGGCTCGGATGCTGTCCCGGCCCGCGACGCGGTGGCCGGTTTCCGGGTGGCGGGTGTTGTCGTTTGCAGCTGCGCTTGCGGTAGTCGGACTTGCGCTCCTGTCGCCGATAGATGCATTTGCCGAGGAGCTGTTCTCCGTCCACATGGTCCAGCACTTGATGCTGGTACTGCTCGCGGCACCCCTGATCGCGTATTCGAACGCTCACCTCGTCTACCTCTGGCTGTTGCCGCTAAATGGGCGTCGCCGGACCGGGCGCGCCATTCTCGGAATTCCGGGCGTCAGATCCGCTGCGCATGCAAATGTAACCCCCTGGGTCGTGTGCGCGGCCTTTGTCGGCTCTCTGTGGTTTTGGCACGCGCCGGCGACCTACAACTGGGCGCTTGCCAACAAATGGGGCCACGCCGGCGAGCATTTCGTCCTGCTGGCGACCAGTACGGCATTTTGGCGCGTCGTTATGACCAGCGGCGAGCGAAGGCTCAGCCCGGGCATGATGATCCTCATGGTGTCGCTGGTCGGCATCCAGGGAAGCTTCCTGGCGGCCCTGATCACCTTCGCGCCCCGACCGCTTTATGCGGCCTACGCCGCCAATTCCATCGACGACCAAGCCCTCGGCGGTGTGTTGATGTGCATCCCCGCCTCGTTTCTGTACCTCGGCAGCACCATCTGGGCGCTCTTGAGAATGCTGAATGGCGAGAAACGGCGGACCGCGAGCCAGAGCTCGCTTTGATCGCCCGAGAGCATGAACGAAACATGTTTTCGCGGGTGAGACACGTGACAGAATTGATGCGCTCTCCTGCATCGTTCTGGATTTAGACCTGCCCGAATTTTCGGGACTGTTCGAAAAATACTGATTTTCTCAAGAAAATGGTGCTGCCAGACAGGATTGAACTGTCGACCTCTCCATTACCAATGGAGTGCTCTACCACTGAGCTACGGCAGCATGCTCCGGATACGAGAATTGGCCCAAAGGCCCCTACAGAGCGGGCCGATCCTTGCCACAAGGCCCCCTTTCGCGCAAGCGCGGCAGGAGGCCGAAAAGCACCGAAAACGGCCCCCTCAGGCGGCCTCGCGGCCTTTTTCAGGCCGATCAGTTGCGGTCCGATCCGGTTCCCATCTCCTCGCCGGGCGCCTGTCGGGCCTTGGCCGGGTGGATCATGACCTCGAATTCGATCATTTCGGCGGCCTGCCGCCATGCGGCGTCCTTTGCGACAAAGCCGCCATGGCGTTTAATCCCGCGGGGACCTCGCTCATCGGTCTATTCTCCCCAGGGATTTTGAAGGATTTCGTCAAGAATTCTACCCAGAATTCCGCCAATGATTCCGGGCGCAGCAAGCGACAGGTTCACGATGAAGGATGATGATGGCAAAGGCGAGCGGCGAGGCAGCGCATTTGCAAATTTCGGGCAAAAGCGCAAAACAGGATCAGCGGCAAGACCGATTGAAGCTGGCGCTGCGCGAAAATCTCAAGCGCCGCAAATCGCAGGCGCGTGGGCGCGGCGATCCCGCAGCACCTTCCAATACCGACGCCCCCTCGCCATATGACGACGGCGCAAGCAAGCAGGACGAGTAGCCGCTTCTGAAATCCGCGATGGGTGAGATGCGAATGAGTGAGGGTACGACGACGGCAACCACAATAGCGCCCGGCGCGCTGCGAGCGGCTTTCTTCCCGCGCCATGAGCAGACCTTTCCCACTCTGACGGCGCCGGAGATCGCGCGGGTGCGGCGATTTGCCGAAATTCGCAACTTCAAGGACGGCGAAAGACTGTTCGAGACCGGCAAACCCGGGCCGGGGATGTATATTGTTTTGTCCGGCCACGTCACCATCACCCAGCGCGATGGCCTCGGCCATGTCACGCCTGTGATCGACCAGGGGCCCGGGCAGTTTCTGGCCGAAATCGGCCAATTGTCCGGCCGCGTCGCGCTTGTCGATGGCCTGGCCGAAGGCGACGTCGAGACGCTGTTGATTGCACCGGCGCAATTGCGGGCGCTGCTGGTGGCCGAAGCCGATCTCGGCGAGCGCATCATGCGCGCGCTGATCCTGCGCCGGGTCAGCCTGATCCAGGCCGGCGCCGGCGGCCCGGTGCTGATCGGGCCCGCGGATTCCAGCGGCGTGGTCCGGCTGCGCGGATTTCTCACCCGCAACAGCATTCCGCATCATCTGCTCGATCCCGCCACCGATCACGACGCTGCCGAACTGATCGCGCGTTACTCGCCGTCGCCGTCGGACTGGCCGCTGGTGGTGGTGCTCGACGGCACCGTGCTGCGCAATCCCGGCGAGACCGAACTGGCGCGCGCGCTGGGCATGATCCGCGGCGTCGCGCAGGACAAGGTGTATGATGTTGCCGTGGTCGGCAGCGGTCCGGCGGGACTATCGACCGCGGTCTATGCGGCGTCCGAAGGGCTCAGCGTCGCGGTGTGCGATGCGCGCGCATTCGGCGGCCAGGCCGGCGCCAGCGCGCGAATCGAAAACTATCTGGGTTTTCCGACCGGCATTTCCGGTCAGGCGCTGACTGCGCGCGCCTTCAACCAGGCGCAAAAATTCGGCGCCGAGATGATGATCCCGGTGGAAGTGAAAGCGCTGGATTGTTCGCGCAAGGACGGCACCTTTGGCTTGAAACTCGAAAGCGGCGAGGTGCTGCAGGCGAGATCGGTGGTGGTGGCAAGCGGCGCGCGCTACCGCCGCCCGGAGATCGCCAATCTCGCCGACTTCGAGGGCCGCGGCGTCTGGTACTGGGCTTCCCCGATCGAGGCGCGGCTCTGCGCCGAACAGGACATCGTGCTGGTCGGCGGCGGCAATTCGGCGGGCCAGGCCGCGGTGTTCCTGTCGGGGCATGCCCGGCGGGTCAACATGGTGATCCGCGGCGGCGGCCTCGGCGCCAGCATGTCGCGCTATTTGATCGAGCGCATCGAGGCGACGCCGAACATCGAATTGATGTTCAACGCCGAGGTGGTGGGGCTTGAAGGCGTCCCGCAAGCCTCGCTCGAGCAGGTGCGCTGGCGCAGCCGGCTGTCCGGCGAGGACAGCGACTTCGACATCCGCAATCTCTTTCTGTTCGTCGGCGCCGATCCCGCCACCGGCTGGCTCAAGGGCTGCGGCGTCATGGTCGATCGCGGCGGTTTTGTCGTGACGGGCGCGCAATGCAGCAAGGCGAGCGGCGAATTGGCGTCGGCGCTGCAAACCTCGGTGCCCGGCGTGTTCGCGGTCGGCGACGTGCGCTCCGGATCGGTCAAGCGGGTCGGCGGCGCGATCGGCGAGGGCGCCCAGGTGGTGGCGGCGCTGCATGGCTTTCTCGGCGACACCGCCAAGCCGGCGCTTTGACGGCACCATCAGGAGAAACGGAAATGGCAAAGCACTGCACCCACGTCGCCGGCATCCGCGAGGTAACGCCAAGCGCGCTCGGCTGCGAGGAATGCCTCAAGATCGGCAGCGATTGGCTGCATTTGCGGATCTGCCGAACCTGCGGCCATGTCGGCTGCTGCGACGATTCACCGAACAAGCACGCGTCAAAACATTTCCACGCCACCGGCCATCCGATCATCGAAGGCTACGATCCGCCGGAAGGCTGGGGCTGGTGCTATGTCGACGAGGCGCTGTTCGATCTGAGGGATCGGATGACCCCGCATAACGGACCGATCCCGCGCTATTATTGAAAAGCCGCGATCGCTGGCGCCATTTGTCACAATTGTGCAAGAAATTCCGGCAGTGCCTGCGCAACTCTCGGTCGTGATCCGATATGGCTTTTTCAGAGCACGCGTCGTAGCATTTTGCGCGTCGTGGCTTCTATCGAATTTGAAAATGGGGATGCATCATGGTTTTCGGAATGAGTTTGGCGACCTTCACGTTGGTCCATGTGATCATCAGCCTGATCGCCATCGTCGCCGGCATCATCGTCATGTTCGGCATGCTCGGTTCGCAGCGGCAGCCGGGCCTGACCGCGATCTTCCTGCTGTTCACCATCCTGACCAGCGCCACCGGCTTTCCGTTTCCGTTCGAAGGCTTCAAACCCTCTTACGTCATCGCCGGGCTGTCGCTGGTGCTGCTGGCGATCGCCTGCATCGCGCTGTACGGCATGAAGCTGTCAGGCGCATGGCGCTGGATCTATGCGGTGACCGCGCTGCTTTCGCTTTATTTCAACGTCTTCGTGCTGGTGATCCAGAGCTTCCTCAAGATACCGGTCTTGACGGCGCTGGCGCCCGGCAATCCACCGTCCGGACCTGTCTTCGCGGTGGTGCAGGGCATCGTGCTGCTGTTCTTCATCGTGGTGATCGTCGGTGCGGTCAAGCGATTCCGGCCGGTGTGATATCGTTCGACAGACCAACGGTCCATCGTCATTGCGAGGAGCGAAGCGACGAAGCAATCCAGAGCTCCATTCGTCGCCCTGGATTGCTTCGCTGCGCTCGCAATGACGAAGAAGCGTAACGTATGCTATCCGTAACCTTTTCGAGGAGCCTTGCGATGCCCGTGATCAAGACCAAGGACGGCACCGAAATCTATTACAAGGATTGGGGCAGCGGACAGCCGATCGTTTTCTCGCATGGCTGGCCGCTCTCATCAGACGATTGGGATGCGCAGATGCTGTTCTTCCTCAATCACGGTTTTCGTGTCATCGCCCATGACCGCCGCGGCCACGGCCGCTCCAGCCAGACCGGCGATGGTCATGACATGGATCATTACGCCGACGACCTCGCGGCCGTGACCACGCATCTCGGCCTCAAGAATGTCATTCACGTCGGCCATTCCACCGGCGGCGGCGAGGTGGTGCGTTATCTGGCCCGGCATGGCGAGAAAGAGGTCGCCAAGGCGGCGATCCTGTGCGCGGTGCCGCCGTTGATGGTGAAGACGCCCGCCAACCCGAACGGCCTGCCCAAGGACGTGTTTGACGGATTTCAGACCGCGCTCGCGGCCAATCGTTCGCAATTCTATCGCGACGTCGCCGCGGGTCCGTTCTACGGCTACAACCGGCCGGGCGCGAAGCCGTCCGAGCCGGTGATCCAGAACTGGTGGCGGCAGGGCATGATGGGCGGCGCCAAGGCGCATTATGACGGCATCGTCGCGTTCTCGCAGACCGACTTCACCGAGGACCTCAAGAAGATCACCGTGCCGGTGCTGGTGATGCACAGCGAAGACGATCAGATCGTGCCCTATGTCGCGGCCGGACCGCTATCGGCGAAACTGCTGAAGAACGGTACGCTGAAAACCTACAAGGGCTTTCCGCACGGCATGCCGACCACCGAAGCCGCCACCATCAATGCGGACCTGCTGGCGTTCTTCAAGTCGTGAAGGTCATCATCTTCGGCGCCACCGGAATGGTCGGCCAGGGCGTGCTGCGCGAATGCCTGGTCGATCCCGGCGTCGAGCGCGTGCTGTCGGTGGCGCGCCGGCCGAGCGGCAAGCAGGACCCCAAGTTCAAGGAAATCCTGCACGCCGACTTCTTCGATTACTGCCGCGATCGAACCCGAATTGGCCGGTTACGACGCCTGCTTTTTCTGTCTCGGCGTCTCCTCGGTCGGCATGGACGCC
This sequence comes from uncultured Alphaproteobacteria bacterium, assembly GCA_963699465.1. Lineage (GTDB taxonomy): Bacteria > Pseudomonadota > Alphaproteobacteria > Rhizobiales > Xanthobacteraceae > Bradyrhizobium. The sequence continues at coordinate 44,934 of CAVOTZ010000032.1, read as the reverse complement.
GAGCGCTACCGGCATCTGACCTACGACCTCACCATGGCGGCGGCGACGACGCTGGCTAAACTCAACCCCGGCATGGTGTTCACCTATGTCACCGGGCGCGGCACCGACAGTACCGAACAGGGGTCGCTGATGTGGGCGCGGGTCAAGGGCAAGACCGAAAACGACCTGCTCAAGCTGCCGTTCAAGGCGGCCTATATGTTCCGCCCCGCCGGGATCCAGCCGCTGCATGGTGTGCGCTCCAATCTCGGCTGGGCGCAGCCAATCTATGTCGCGACCGCGCCGCTATTGGGCTGGCTGGTCCGCGTCGCCCCGGGCTCGATGACGACTACCGAGCGGGTCGGCCGCGCCATGATCAGCGTCGTGCGCAACGGCTATCCGACGCCGGTGCTGGAGAGCGCGGACATCAACCGGTTCTGACTCGTCACTCCGGGCCCACGCCAAAGAAGCGTGTCCCGGAATGACGACAGGGGTTAGCCCAACCCCATGAAATAGCCGCAAATTTCAATGCTTTTGCCATCGGGCCTGCATTCGCCCTATACTTTATTGATCGCAATCGGCAGGGGGCGGCATGGATCGCATTCGCATTGTCGGCGGCAACAAGCTGAACGGCATTATTCCGATCTCGGGCGCGAAAAATGCCGCGTTGCCCCTGATGATCGCGGGCTTGCTGTCGGACGAGACGCTGATCCTCGACAACGTGCCGCGGCTTGCCGACGTCGCGCAATTGCAGCGCATTCTCGGCAATCACGGCGTCGACATTACCTCGGTCGGGAAGCGCCCCGGCGATCAGCAATACCAGGGCCAGACCCTGCACATCTCGGCGGCCGACATCATCGACACCACGGCGCCCTATGAGCTGGTGTCGCGGATGCGCGCCAGCTTCTGGGTGATCGCGCCGCTATTGGCGCGGATGCATGAGGCCAAGGTGTCGCTGCCGGGCGGCTGCGCCATCGGCACGCGGCCGGTCGATCTCCTGATCATGGCGCTGGAAAAGCTCGGCGCCGACATCGCCATCGACGGCGGCTATGTGATCGCCAACGCGCCGGGCGGGCTGAAGGGCGCCAATATCGAATTTCCCAAGGTCACGGTCAGCGGCACCCATGTCGCGCTGATGGCGGCGACGCTCGCCAGCGGCACCACGGTGATCGACAATGCCGCCTGCGAGCCGGAAATATCCGATGTCGCGGAGTGCCTGAACAAGATGGGCGCGCGGGTTTCCGGCGCCGGGACGCCCCGCATCGTCGTCGAGGGCGTCGCAAAACTGCACGGCGCGCGGCACACCGTGCTGCCCGACCGGATCGAAACCGGCACCTATGCGATGGCGGTGGCAATGACCGGCGGCGATGTGCAGCTGGCCGGCGCACGGCCCGAATTGCTGCAATCCGCGCTCGACGTGCTCTGCCAGGCCGGCGCGGTCATCACGCCGAACAATGAAGGCATCCGTGTCGCCCGCAACGGCGCAGGCATCGGCCCGGTCAAAGTATCGACCGCGCCATTCCCGGGTTTTCCCACCGACCTGCAGGCCCAGCTGATGGCGCTGATGGCCTGCGCCAGGGGCTCATCCGAGATCACCGAGACGATTTTCGAGAACCGCTTCATGCATGTGCAGGAGCTGGCGCGGTTCGGCGCGCGGATCAGCCTCGACGGCGAGACCGCCACCATCGACGGCATCGCCAAATTGCGCGGCGCGCCTGTGATGGCGACCGATCTGCGCGCCTCGGTGTCGCTGGTGATCGCGGGGCTTGCCGCCGAAGGCGAGACCATGGTCAACCGGGTCTACCATCTCGACCGCGGTTTTGAGCGGCTCGAGGACAAGCTGTCGGCCTGCGGGGCCTCGATCCAGCGCATCAGCGATTGAAGGGTCGGTACCGGTGGCGGCTTTGCTCAAACTGATCGCGCTCGATGCCGACGACCTCGCGGTGATCTCCGCGCATGTCCAGGACGCGGTGCTGCGGCCCGCCGACATCCTCTGGCGGCAGAGCGAGAAGCGGCTGGTGGTCGCCATGAACCGGCTCGATTGGGAGCAGACCCTGAAGGGCGGAACCACCGCGCGGCGCCTGATCTCGGCGCTGCGGTTCGACCGCGTGTTGTCGTGCAAGTCGCGCAACATCGAACTGGAGCCGCCCGAGGAAACCGCGCTGGAACTGCTCGGCATCGAGTTTCATCCGGCCGAGGCCCCCGGCGGCAGCGTCGTGCTGCTGTTCAACCATGGCGGCGCGCTGCGGCTCGACGTCGAATGCCTCGAATGCGAGCTGGCCGACCTCGGCGCCGACGACCTCGGCGCCAGCGATCTCGGCGAAGACGCCGAACCCTCCGGGCTGGATGCCTAGTCGGCCCCGGATGCAATCTGTGCAATCATGAGCTCAATGCCCGTTGACCCCCACCCCCGACCCCTCCCCGCAAAGGGGCCGCAAAGGGGGAGGGGAGCAGGTAATGCCGCGTGGCGACGGTGATTTGATACCACTCAATGCCCACGCTCGGGAGCACTCGTAACGCCCATGCTTAAGCCGGGCGGCGCCTTTCTTCTCCCCTCCCCCTTGCGGTCCCCTTGCGGGGAGGGGTCGGGGCGGGGGTCCACACGCGCGGCTCAGCTTTGCTCTGAGGCGGCGGCCTCGTTTCAAGGGTTGACGGCCATTGGCGGTCGCGCCATTGAGCATAGGCCTTCGATTCAAGCCGGAATGCCGCCGGAACGCCACCAAGAAAGCCGCCATGCCCGTTCGCCTCGACAAAAACAGCGCCGATTTCGACCCGCGTTTTGCGGCGTTCCTCGGCGCCAAGCGCGAGGCGTCGGCCGATGTCGAGCGGGCCACCCGCGCCATCGTCGATGACGTGGCGGCGCGCGGCGACGCCGCCCTGGTCGAGGCCACGAAAAAATTCGACCGGCTCGATATCGACGCCAGGGGCCTGCGGGTCACCGCCGCCGAGGTTGTCGCCGCGGTGAAGGCCTGCGACCAAGCCGACGCTCGATGCCCTGAAATTCGCGCGCGACCGCATCGAGATTTTTCACCGCCGCCAATTGCCCAAGGACGAGCGCTTTACCGATGCGCTAGGCGTCGAGCTCGGCTGGCGCTGGAGCGCGATCGACGCCGTCGGCCTTTATGTGCCCGGCGGCACCGCGGCCTATCCGTCCTCGGTGCTGATGAACGCGGTGCCGGCCAAAGTCGCCGGCGTTGCGCGCGTGGTGATGGTGGTGCCGTCGCCCGATGGCAAACTCAATCCGCTGGTGCTGGCGGCGGCCGATCTCGGCGGCGTGTCGGAGATCTATCGCGTCGGCGGCGCGCAGGCGATTGCCGCGCTGGCCTGGGGCACCGCGACGATCGCGCCAGTGGCAAAAATCGTCGGGCCCGGCAACGCCTATGTCGCCGCCGCCAAGCGGCTGGTGTTCGGCAAGGTCGGCATCGACATGATCGCCGGTCCCTCGGAAGTGCTTGTGATTGCCGACCGCACCGGTAATGCGGGCTGGATCGCGGCCGATCTGCTGGCGCAGGCCGAACATGACGCGTCCGCGCAGTCGATCCTGATCACCGACGATGCGGCGCTGGCAGACTGAGGTCGAACGCGCGGTGGAATCGCAGCTCAAGACGCTGCCTCGCGCGGAAATCGCGCGCGCCTCATGGAACGAGTTCGGCGCCATCATCCTGGTCAAAAACCTCGACGACGCGGTGACGCTGGCCAATGCGATCGCGGCCGAGCATCTGGAGATCATGACCGCCGATCCGGAAGCACTGTCGGGAAAAATCCGCAACGCCGGCGCGATCTTCCTTGGCGCGCATACGCCCGAAGCGATCGGCGATTATGTCGGCGGCTCCAATCATGTGCTGCCGACCGCGCGCTCGGCGCGGTTCTCGTCGGGGCTCGGCGTGCTCGATTTCATGAAGCGGACCTCGATCCTGAAATGCGGCCCCGACCAGTTGCGCGCGCTGGGCCCGGCGGCGATGACGCTCGGCCAGGCCGAAGGGCTCGAGGCGCATGCCCGTTCGGTCGGGATGCGGCTGAACCTGCCGAAAAATCCGTCATGAGCAAACCGCCGCCCAAAGATGGTTCGGTGGATGATTCCAGCAATCGCATCGTCGCGATAACGCTGGATGAGGAATCGATCGGCCGCTCCGGTCCCGACATCGAGCATGAGCGTGCGATCGCGATCTACGATCTGATCGAGCAGAACCTGTTCGCGCCCGACGGCGCCGAGGGCGGCCCGTTCACTTTACATATCGGCATCACCGGCAACCGGCTGATGTTCGACATCCGCCGCGAGGACGCCACGCCTGTGGTGGCGCATCTGCTGTCGCTGACGCCGTTCCGGCGGATCGTGAAGGACTATTTCATGATCTGCGACAGCTACTACCAGGCGATCCGTACCGCGACGCCGGACAAGATCGAAGCCATCGACATGGGCCGCCGTGGCATTCATGACGAGGGCTCGCGCACGCTGCAGGAGCGGCTGAAGGGCAAGGTGCGGGTCGATTTCGAAACCGCGCGCCGGCTGTTCACGCTAATCTGCGTGCTGCACTGGAAGGGCGAAGCATGATCCCGAAAAGTGGGTACCGGTTTTCGGATCCGATCATGCTTCTTCTAACCGAATGATCCGCGCGGTCGTGAGCCCGCCCGGCATCGGAAAGTCCTAGATCCATGGCGGCGCCATTGCGCCCGCGCACCCCCCAGGCCGTGCTGTTTGCGTGCGCCCTGAACAGCGTGCGTTCGCCGATGGCCGAAAGCCTGCTGCAGCGGATGTTTCCGCACGGGCTCTATGTCAAATCCGCGGGTGCCAAAAAGGGCGAACTCGATCCGTTCGCGGTCGCCGTGATGGCGGAACTGGGCCAGGATATTTCCGGCCACAAGCCGATGACGTTCGAGGAGCTGGAGGATTGGGAAGGGCTGAATTTCGACCTGATCATCACGCTGTCGCCGGAGGCGCATCACAAGGCGCTGGAACTGACGCGGACGCTGGCGGCCGACGTCGAATACTGGCCGACCTTCGATCCGACCAGCACCGAGGGCAATCGCGAGCAGAAAATGGAAGCCTATCGCGAGGTCTGCGACAGCCTGTTGCTGCGCATCCGCAAGCGCTTTGCCAATGTCGGCTCGTCGAACGAGTGACCTCGTCGTCCTCGCGCCCGCGAGGACCCATACGCCGTGAGGGTTATGATAGCGGAGGGCGCTTGTGTCGTATTTCGTTCGCAAAATGCAGGCCAGGGGTGATGGGTCCCCGCGTCCGCGGGACGACGAACGGCCCCATAAACCCCGGTTCCCCGGTTGTCTCCGCCAGCCCCTTCCGATAGGTTCCGCGCGAATTCTCACCCAAATCTTCCCCGAACAAAATTCAGCATGCTGGGCCGTCCCAAATTCGTTCTTGCCTCCGGTTCGCCGCGACGACTGAGCCTGCTTAACCAGGCCGGCATCGAGCCCGATGCGCTGCGTCCGGCCGACGTCGACGAGACCCCGCGGCGGGGCGAACTGCCGCGCGCCTGCGCCAATCGCCTGGCCCGCGCCAAGGCCGATGCCGCGCTGAAATCGGTGCAGCTCGATGACGAATTGCGCGGCGCCTTCATTCTCGCCGCCGATACCGTGGTCGCGGTCGGCCGCCGCATCCTGCCCAAGGCCAATCTGGTCGACGAAGCCTCGCAATGCCTGCGGCTGCTGTCGGGCCGCAACCACCGGGTCTACACCGCGGTCTGCCTGGTGACGCCGAAAGAAACCTTCCGCCAGCGCCTGATCGAAACACGTGTCCGCTTCAAGCGGCTGAGCGAGGACGATATCCAGGCCTATATCGGCTCCGGCGAATGGCGCGGCAAGGCCGGCGGCTATGCCGTGCAGGGCATTGCCGGATCGTTCGTGGTCAAGATGGTCGGCTCCTACACCAATATCGTCGGCTTGCCGCTCTATGAATCGATCGCGCTGCTCGGCGGCGAAGGTTTTCCGATCCGTTTCGGCTGGCTGAATGCCAGCTAAGCCACCAGACCAGGCTGGCTCGGCGGGCCGCGCGGCAAACGCCTCCGCGAAGCCATGCCCGATCTGCCGCAAGCCCGCCACCGAGGCGTCAAAGCCGTTTTGTTCCGAGCGCTGCCGCGACGTCGATCTGAACCGCTGGCTGTCGAATTCCTACGCCATCCCGGGAAAACCCGACGCCGGCGAAGACGGCGAATAGGCGAGTTTTCGCAGGGATTTGCCGTCGGAGAGCGGAGCGTGCCTCGTCGCCCGGCGAAGCCAGCCCCGCACTTGCCGCGCCGCGCAATGCCCGGAAGGCGAAGCGTGGTGGACACAGCCCCCCGGCCTGACTATAAACCGGCGCTCCCGGCCCCCGAGGAAAACCTCCTGGGGACCCGGAAGTGCCCAGGTAGCTCAGTTGGTAGAGCATGCGACTGAAAATCGCAGTGTCGGTGGTTCGATCCCGCCCCTGGGCACCATTTGTTTTCACTCAGCTTCGATCCACCTCACTCCGCCCGCTTCCACGTGCCGGTGCCGAGCTTGCCGGTGATGACGGCGATGGTGTCGTGGATCTCGTAGGAGCCGCCGTCGCTGTATCCGTTCAGGCCCCGGATGGTATGCAGCGTCCAGTGGCCGTTCGAGGCGGTCATGATTCCGTCGTGTGGCTTCACGCCGAGACTTGGCTCGGCGTGAAATTTGTAGGTGCCGTCGGCCATGATTTGCCAGAACCAGCGCGATCGTCCGCGCGGTGTTGTCACCGCCCAGGTTCCGACCAGCGCGGGATCGATCGGGCCGGTCGAGGCGATTGGCGCGCGCGGCGGTGACGTCGCGGCAACGGGCGGGATGGCGGATGGCACTGCGCCCTCGGCCCCCGCTGGCGGCAGGCCGGACAGATAGATCGCCTTGCGCGACAGCGAGCCGTAGACGAAAGGTTGCTGCTCGTTGTGGGTGGTCTCCAGCACATCGTCGCGCACATTGCGAAACATGAAGGTGACCTCGACGCCGGGCGTCTCGATGTTGCGCAACAGCGCCGATGCAAACGGGCTGTTGCGTTGATCGCCGTCGAGCGCGGTGGTGCCGTCACGCGCGGCATAGGCCACCAACACGTTGCCGACGGGTTCGATCCGTCCGAGTCCGCTGTTGGACAGCGCGCGCGTGGCAAGCGAACGGTTCATCCTGGCGGCGAACGGATTGTTACGGCAGGCGTCGAGGATGACGAGGCCGAGACTTCTGGTGTCGGAGACCTGTGCCATCACGCTCTGCAGGCCGATCGCCTCGTTCGCCGCGTCGGTGTCCCGTTTCAATTCCGCATCGACCGGTATCAGCCAGTTCTCGCCGTTGATCTCCATGCCATGGCCGGCGAAATACACCGCCGCCATATCGGCGCCGGCGGCCTCGCGCCCCAGCGCAATCAAGCTGTGGCGCATTTCGTCGAAGGTGCCGTTGGTGATGAGCGTGACGGCGAAACCGAGCCGTTTCAGCGCCGCGGCGATGTCGCCGGCGTCATTTGGCGGATTGAGAAGCGCGGGCACGTTCCGATAGGCGCCGTTGCCGACCACCAGCGCGACCCGCCTGCCATCCGCCTTCGCATCCGTCGCAGCATAGCCTGCGAAGGCGGTAGCGGCCGCAACCCACGAAACAAACTCGCGCCGGTTCATCCAGGTCTCGCTCGATTGACGCTCGGCATTATACGACAAGATGGCCGTTGGTGCTACTTTGTCCGGCCAATGCGCGTTGCTTTTCAGGGTTGACGGGGTTGCGCCGCATCATGCTCTGAGTGAGAGGCCGGTTGGGCCAATCTGCGCGCGGGAGCGAGCAAACTTTTTGGCGACCGCCCTCGCGGTTCGCTTGTTTGCACCTCACGAACTTCCCAGGGTGGGCGACATTGGAAGTGAAGCATCTCCGACCATCGATGCCGTTGACCATCCGTTGCGATAGCCGTGACCGAAATTTCAGAACGCGCAATCCGTGCCGACCTATGCATCGAACGGACACAGGCGGTCCTCCGCCGTGCGATCGTCAGTTCAATGCACTGGACCGCGTTTTAGCCGTTCCAATTCGAATCTTACGGCCTCGTAACATTCGCACGCCGTGGATTTCAATTCGATGGCATCGATGATCCGAATTTGAGCCCGGCTGAACTGAATGACTCCTTTTTCCTTGAGCGCGCAAGCCACGAAGGAAACCGCATTGCGATGTACGCCCAGCATTTGCCCAAGTGATTCCTGGGTGAATAGCAATTCGTCGCTGCCCGTGGCGTCACGCGCACGTAATAGCCAGCGAGCCAATCGTGCCACGGTCGGATGTGAGGCGTTGCAAGCGGCGGTTTGCTGAGCCTGAACCAGGATGCTCTGCTCTTGTCGAATGAGCGTCGTCCGCAACGTCGCGCTTTGATCCATCGCCTCCCGAAGTCGCCTGATCGGCAACACGGAGCACATCCCGCCGATCGTCACGATCGCGGTGGTGAGAGCCGACGCGTTGCCCAGCGCGGCCGATGCCCCGAAAATACTCTGGTTTCCCACCATGGCGACTTCGGTGGTCTCGCCGTGCGCCAGGCGGACCACGAGGGAGATGATGCCGCTATGCGGCAGATACGCCTGCGTTATCTCATCGCCGGCCGCCACGATCACTTGCTCGCGGACCAGTTCGAGATTGCGCAGATATGGACTGACAAGATCAAAATCGGCTTGAAGCAATAATGCCACCAGGCCGTTCGGCGGGCGCACCGCGGGACCGAACTTGCTTTCGTATCGCGCGAGCGGCGGGTGCAACGTGGTGCCCTTCAAGTCGAATCCGGAATTCCCGAACAATACGAACATGAGCTTTTTCAGGGCACGCGCAAGCACAATCAGGAATTGTTCGAAAATTGATATGCCCGAGCGGGTGAATATACGGTACGCGGGTCGCTATTTGCCTCGGCAGCCACGCCAAAACTGTCAGTGACGCCCGCAAGTCCTGCTGAAATTGATCGACGTATCAGGAAGTCTGATGGATCCAGGGTCCCGGCCAATGCTCCCGGAGCGCACTGTGCCTTGCAGACATCGCGTTGCCGGCTTCCCACTTTGGGAGCAAGTGATTCGGTCTGTGCTGATTCCTTTCAACGCGGCGGCTGCAGGGGGACATTATGGCGCGCATTCTGGTAGTGGATGACGACAATCTGATCAGTTCGACGCTTCGCAATTGGGTCGAAGCGATGGGCCATGAAGTCATTGTCGCGGATGGCGCCGCGCCCGGCCTGAAGGCATTGGACGACCATGACGTGGATGTCATGGTCGTCGATATCTTCATGCCCCACATGCATGGATTTGAGTCCGTAAGACTGTTTCATCAACAGGCGCCTTCAGTGCCTTTGATCGCCATCTCCGGATATGTTTTTTCCGAACAGAGGACGCCGGCGCCGGACTTTCTCGGAATGGCACTAAAGCTCGGAGCGTCGCGCTGCCTGCGCAAGCCCTTCACCCCCAAGGCGCTGCTGCAAGTGGTCAATGATTGCCTGGCGCACCCGCGCACCTGCCTGGACAAAAAGGAAGCGGAGCTTGTCTAGCGTGTCCAGGCTGCCGACCATCGACGCGAGCACAGACACGGGTTTGCTCCGCGCGGTGGTCGAACATGCGACCGATGGAAGCATTTTGATTGACGCAGCTGGATGCATCCGCATCTTCAATCAAGCCAGTGAAACGCTGTTTGGATTTACCTCCGCCGAGATCGTCGGGCAGCCGGTCGTTACATTGATGCCTGCGCGCCCGCGCCAGGCTCTCGAAGGCCGGCTCGACAAGTTTACATCGACGACCTTCGGCCGACGCAAGGACGGGTCGACCTTTCCGATGGAGTTGTCCGCTGCTCGGACCGAACACGGCGGAGAATTGATCCTCGTTAGAATAATTCACGATCTCGCAGGGCGGCTTGTCACCGGCGAGCCGGTACCTGGGCACGATCAAATTTATCGAAAACTGGTCGAGCATGTTTCCGACTATGCCATCTACATGCTGGACGTAAGTGGGAATATCAGCAGCTGGAATCTCGGGGCATGCCGCATCAAACAGTTCTCGGCTGAGGAAGTCATCGGTCGCCATTTCAGGATATTTTATACGAAGGCGGAACGCGACGGCGGCGAACCCGAGAAAAATCTGGAAATCGCACAGCGAACCGGCAAATTCGAGGCCAATGCGTGGAGAGAACGCAAGGATGGCAGTCGCTTCTGGGCCAGTGTGGTGATCGAACCGCTGCGAAACGAAAATGGTCAGCTCACCGGTTTTGCCAAGGTGACCAGCGACATTACCGACCGTCGTGAAATCGAGCGAAAAATTCACGAAGCCGGGCAGCGGATAAGTGCCGTCATCGAAACCGTCGTCGACGGCTTCATCCAGATCGACCGGCATGGAAAGATCCAGACCTTCAATCCGGCTTCGTTGAAGCTGTTCGGTTATCGAACGGACGAAGCGGTTGGCCAGGATATTGGTGGACTGATCTCCTGGCGTGGCGAGCATTGCTTTGACGAAGCCGACATGCGGAAATTGATCGGCCGTAGCCACGAGGGCGAAGGTCAGCGCAGTGACGGGTCGGTTTTCCCAATGGCATTTTCCGTCGGCGAAGCGAGCCAGGACAGGGAGCCGGTGTTCGTCATCATCATTCACGATCTGACCGAATACCGGCGAACGCACGAGCAACTGCTCCAGGCGCAGAAGATGGAAATCGTTGGGCAGCTCTCCGGCGGCATCGCCCACGATTTCAACAATCTGCTGACCGTAATCATGGGTAATTCGGAGTTTCTCGCCGACGAACTCGAAGGGCGGCATGATCTGAAGCAACTGGCCAGCGACATCGGCAGGGCCGGTGAACGAGGAGCAGAGCTGACCCAGCGTTTGCTGGCTTTCAGCCGGCGGCAGATGCTTCGCCCGGTTGCGATTGATTGCAACGGCCTGATCAATTCGATGCAAAAACTCCTGCTGCGAGCGTTGCGGGAAGATATTGAAATCAGGGTGGATCTGGATCCGGGCTTGACGTCTGCGCTCGCGGACGCCGGGCAATTGGAATCCGCGGTTTATAACCTTGCGATCAACGCCCGGGACGCCATGCCGTCAGGCGGATGTCTTACGCTGAGGACCTCACACGCGTCGCTTGATCGCCATTCTCAGAGCCTTCACCCGGATATACCTCCCGGGGAATATGTCGTGATTTCCGTGATGGACAACGGGATGGGTATGTCACCGGAAGTCAGGGAACACGCGTTCGAGCCGTTTTACACCACCAAGGAGGTCGGCAAGGGCAGCGGTCTCGGCCTCAGTATGGTCTACGGCTTCGCCAAACAGTCCAACGGGCACATCTCGATCTACAGTGAGCCGGGGCTCGGGACGACGGTGCGGCTGTATTTGCCGCAGGCGGGCTCGAACGTACCGCAGGCGAACGACGAATCCGCCGTTGAAAGTGGACTTTTGCCACGCGGCACGGAGCGGATTCTGGTTGTCGAAGATGACCCGTTCGTACGTTCGTTGACCGTGAGGCAGCTGAAAAGTCTTGATTACGAGGTTCTCGTCGCTGCCGGCGCAGAGGACGCCTTGCACAAGCTCAGGTCGGACGCAAAAATCGATGTGCTGTTCACGGACATCGTGATGCCCGGCGCCACCAACGGTTGGGAGCTTGCAGAGTTGGCCAAGCGAATTCGGCCCAGGCTGCCGGTGCTTCTGACTTCCGGTTATGCCCTGGAGGCGCTGGTCAAACAGGGGCGGCTGCAACAGGGCGCCGTGGTTCTCGCCAAGCCATACCGAAAGGAAACGCTCGCGCTTCGTTTGCGCGAAATCCTCCTTGTCGGATCGATGTTGGATCCGCCGCCGCAGCAATCAGACGTCGCGCCAACCAAGGTCAATGCGGCGCGCTGAAGCCGCACTTGCCAACATGTTATCGAGATCGATATGTCCTTTTGCCGCCGGGTTATCTGCGCGCCGGGTCCTGTGAACAACGGTGCATCGGGCCTGACCTTGCGTCGGGAAGGGCGATCTCACGACTCCGCCTAAGTCGTCGCGACAGCGTCCGGATGGAAGTTAAGCCAGCTCACGCGTCGCCACGTCGAATGGTGTCAGGTTCTGGCCGTATCAACCGGATCAGTACGGAGCGGTCTGCGGCGCGGCTTCCTGCTCGAGCTCGGTGCCATTTTGCCGGTATGTGCTGCGTCCAGGGCTTCGAATTTTTGCCATCCGATGGTCGTGCGGAACAGGTCGAACAGGTTCTTCGTACCGGTTTTTTTCTTGATGTTGGAGCGATGATCTTCGATTGTCCGGGGGCTCAATCCGTACAACCGGCCCATCTCCTTGTTGCTCTTTCCCAGCAGGGTTTGAGCAAGGATTTCCCGCTCACGGTTGGTGAGGGCTGCACAGCCCGGCAGGTTCAGTGACGCACCGGTTTCAAGCGTCACGGCTCGGCGCGCGGACGCTTGCTCCAGCGCGTCCGAAATATGCCGTAGCAGCTGTGCGCCTCCGAAGGGCTTCTGGACGAAATCTGTCGCGCCCCCTTTGACGGCCTGAACGGCGATCTCGATTGTTCCCGTACCCGATATCATCAGAACCGGCGCCGGACATTTGTGGGCCTTCAACTCCCTCAGTATCTCCAGGCCGGATTTTCCGGGAAGGCAGACGTCGAGCAATATGCAGAGCGGGTCGCGCTTGCGCGTGGCGGCGATCAGCGCCTCGCCATCCGCGAAACATACTACCTGATAACCCGCTTTGGTCAGCACGATGGCAAGCAGGCGACGCATGGCAGGATCATCTTCGACAACAAAAATCTCGTGAGAGCTCATAGGCGATTACCCCTCATACGCAGGCGGCCAAGTTATATCGGAGCGGGATCTGACTGTTTTTGCAACGAAACAATGGTCCCGCGGACACGTTCGGTAGGTGCTCGAGAAATTCTTTCCTATTGTGCAAGCGAAAGCAGCGCCGCCGGTTGATGACGGCTGGTCCAGTCGCGGCTCCAGGCAGCAAGGTTCTCGATCGTTAGCGGAAGGGAAAAGTAGAAGCCCTGTCCGGTGTCGCAACCGATGGCTCTAAGCGCGTGCCAGGTCTTGAGATCTTCGACACCCTCGGCAACGACGGTCATCGCCATTTCGTGTGCCAGCGCCACGGATGCCCTGACAACTTTCCAGAGATCGGGATCATTGAGCCCTCCTTTGACGAAGGATTGGTCTATCTTGAGCTCCGTGAAAGGCATGCCTGCCAGCGCGCGAAGCGACGAGTATCCGGTACCGAAGTCGTCGATGGAAATGCCGATCCCCTTCAATCGCAGGCGGACCAGGATATCGGTCGCACGGTTGACGTCGGACATCGCGATGCTTTCCGTAATCTCCAGCACGAGCGAGCGCGGCGGAACGTCGCTCCGCTGCAACATACGCTCGATGGTTTCGGGGAGATTGAGATCGGACAGCAATTCGGCGGAGATGTTCACGGCCATGGTCAAATCGGGATCGGTTCGCCGCAGGCCGCGCGCCGCCTCGATCGACTGCTCGAGTATCGTCGTGGTCAAAGCTCCGATCTGCCCGTGTTGCTCGGCCAGCGCAATGAACTCCGAGGCAGGCACGTCGCCCAGGACGGAACTGCTCCAGCGCGCGAGCGACTCGCAGCCGACCACCCTGGCCGTCGAGAGTGCAACTTTTGGCTGGAAAACGGGATAGATCTCGAGGCGGCTCAGCCCGTCGCGTAAATCAGAGGGGGTTATCGCGGATCTCTCGCATCGAGCCTCCGCAGGGATGATCTGCGGGCCCGCTGCGAGAGCTTCTCGAAAGCGTACCGGACTGAGAGGTTTTTGAAATCCGACCACGTCGAGAATTCCAACCGACCGCACCATGCGTATGGTGGCGTTCAGTATCCGTTCCTCGCATCCGCTGACGACGATAACCCGAGGCCTGACGCTCAGCGTGGCCAGCAGGCGCAGCAACTCGACGCCGTCGCGGTCGCCGAGGGACAGGTCGACAGTGACCAGATCGAACCGGCGCAACGCAAGCTGCTCCGCCGCGGAATCGAACGACGAGGCGGTGGCCACGGTGCAGCCGGCGCCTGCAGCGATCCTGCCAATAATGTCGCGCTGTATTCGATCGTCATCCACCACAAGAACGGAGGGCGAGATGCTGTCCAAGTGCGGTATCATGTTCATCCCGTAGACCACCCTACAGCCTGCGCGGCGGCATCGTAGGACGACACGTCTGACCAAAGTCGTAATTTAAGCGGGCGTTTTTAGACGCAGCATCCACGTGTAAATACGTAGTCGGCAAGCGCTGGCCCCGTAATAGTACGGCATCCGGCGCAACACCCGAATATTACGACCTGCTGTTTGCGACCTGTTCACCTAGACCGCGCCTCCGCCGGTCGTCTTAACGCGCAATTATCGCCGGCCGATTAGTCATGGAGCCAAGCAACCGAGATGCGAGGCGTTATGAATTTCCGGCACGAGCCGCGGGACAAGTCGACGTCGGCTCCATTCGGGCCCAATTGGGATGTCGGGTCGCCGGCGATCCTGATCGTCGATGACGTGCCGATCCACCGAATGATCATCTGTAAAGTGGCGATCAAGGCGGCGTTCGCACCTTCGGAAGCCGAGAACCGGGAGGACGTCAGGAGGCTCGTTGCCGCCGTCGACTTCGAGTGCGCGACACTCGACCTTTCTCTCGGCGAGCAGCAGGGTACCGAAGTTCTCAGGGATTTGTTCGATCTCGATTTCCGAGCGCCAATTGTCATCGTCAGCGGGTCCGATTCGATCGCGGCTGAAAGCGCCTTTGATTTTGGAAGGGCGCTTGGGCTGAACATGCTCGAACCGGTAGGAAAGCCGCTCGATCTCGCACGGCTTCGGAAAATACTGGCGCGCGTTGGATATGATACGCGTCGGAGGCGGTTGGTGCGATCGCTGGCTTGAGAGCCGGGCCCGGGTATTTCGTTGGTCTATTCGAGGGCGTCAGCATGAGATCACCAGCCTCTTTCGGTCGACCGGTCCGAATATTAGTCGGCGCCACCGGGCTTCTCGTGATCACGCTGTTGGCGATGAGCGCGCTGATCGCGGTCAACCTGCGGGAAGACGCGCTGATGAGCGCGGAGAAGGACCTCAAGCGCCACAGCCTGACGCTGGCCGGTCAGGCGGAGCGATCGTTTCAATCCGTTTACCTCATTCTATCGAATGTCAACGACTACCTGGAAACCCAGGGCGTCTTCGACGGGCCCAGTTACGAAACCGCGATGGGCAATCAGGAAACCCACAAATATCTCAAGGAAAAGCTCGCGGGCCTGCCGCAGCTCGAGGCCATTACCATGATCGGCGCCGACGGGAGGCTGATCAATTTCTCGCGCTACTGGCCCATTCCCGACGTCAACATATCCGACCGCGACTACTTCAAGGTACTCAAGGATAGTCCCGATCAACTGACTTTCGTGGGGAGTCCGGTTCAAAACCGGGGAACCGGGACCTGGAACATCTACATCGCACGGCGCGTCAACGGCCTGCACGGACAGTTCTCGGGATTGATCCTGGCCGCGATGTCGCTCGACTATTTTGAGGACTTCTACAAGTCGATTTCACTCGGCGAAGGCAGTGCGGAATCACTGTTGCGCGACGATGGGACATTGCTGGCGCGATATCCGAGGACAAGCGAGATAGGCAAGGTAGTCGCAATTGGCGGCTCCAGCGGCCTGCTGCAATCGGGTGGGGGGACCATAAGGGATAAAAGCCCGGTCGATGGTCTTATGAGAATCAAGGCCGTCCGCAAGCTCTCCGGCGTGCCACTGTCCATCCTGACGACACAGACCGAGGACAGCGTATTGCGGCGCTGGCGCAGTACGGTCGGCCTCCTGCTCGGCTTTACCGGCAGCATGGTGCTCGTGCTGATCTTCGCGGCGACGGTAATCCTGCGAAAATGGAAGCAGCAGGTGTTGCTCGCAAAAGTGCAGTCGGAAAAAATAGAGGCCGAAAAGGCCAAGGCGCTGGCCGAGACCGAATTGCTGCGCCAGCAGGAACGAACCGCTGAAGCCGCGAACAAGGCGAAGTCGAATTTCCTGGCCACGATGAGTCACGAGATACGAACGCCCATGAACGCGGTGTTGGGCCTGACCAGTTCCCTGCTTGAAACCAATCTTTCGCGGGATCAGCGCGAATCCGTTCACGCGATCCATGTCGCGGGCGACAATTTGCTTGGCATTCTCAACGACATCCTGGATTTTTCCAAGCTCGAGGCCGGCAACCTTACGCTGGAGTCGCTGCCGTTCTCGCCGGCCAGCCTGGTCGGCAGTACGCTCAGCGTGGTAGGAGCCAGCGCGGCCGCCAAAGGTCTGGAAGTCCGGGTCGAGACCGCGCCGGAGCTGCCGGAGGGCTTGTTGGGGGATGGCGGGAGAATACGGCAGGTGTTGCTGAACCTGGCATCCAACGCCATCAAATTCACCCCGGCCGGAGAAATCGCGATTAAGGTGTCGTGCATCTCGCAATCCGGCATTTCCGCCCGGGTCCGCTGGTCGGTGTCAGATACCGGCCTCGGCATCGCGGAAGATCGGGTCGGCGCGCTTTTCAAGGATTTTGTCCAGGCCGACAGTTCGGTGAGCCGCAAGTTTGGCGGATCGGGATTGGGACTGGCGATTTGCCGGCGGCTGGTCGAACAGATGGGCGGAGAAATCCATGTGGAGTCTCAGCTGGGAACGGGATCACGGTTCTATTTCGAGCTGACGCTGCCGATCGCGAAACTGGCCCCGGCTGCGCTGCAGGAAGATGACACGTCGGCCGTGTTGCTCAAACAGTGGATCGCCGACAGTGGCAGACCTCTTCGCGTCCTGGTCGTGGACGACAATCAGACCAATCGTTTTGTCGCAACGAAGATGTTCAGCGGCCTGACGTCGCGTTCGTGGAAGCGGAGAATGGCGCCGAAGCGGTCGCCGCGGTGGCGAACAACAGCTTTGACGTCGTGTTCATGGACATGCATATGCCGGAGATGGATGGCTTATCCGCGACGCGGGCGATCAGGGCGCTCGGAAAGAAAACCGCGCATCTGCCGATCATCGCATTTACCGCAAATGCCTTTGCGGATGACCGCGAAGCGTGTGCACGCGCGGGAATGAACGACTTCGTCGCGAAACCGGTTCGGAAGAAGTTTCTGCTTCAGGCAACCTTGCGGGCGCTGTGGGAAAATGATGCGGCGGTCATGCGTGGTGACGTTTCGTCCGACGACGCGGACTCGAAGGGGGCGTCGCCGTTATTGCCGACGGCGAGCGACGACATCGAATCGTTCGATCGCGCCACATTCGATACGCTGGTGACGGAGCTGGATATGGAAGGGGCAACCGAGACGCTCGGGATATTTGTCGAGGACACGCGTCACCGTCTTGAGGAATTTTCCAAGCTGGCCCTCGGCGAAAACCGAAAGCATGTCAAACTCCAGGCGCACTCGCTGAAATCGACGGCGGCGACGTTTGGATTCCAGCGACTTTCGGGGCTGGCGAAGCAGATCGAAGCCGAGGCGCCCTACATCTCGGAAGCGGACTTCAAGTCGGTCGTGCACCAGATGGATGATGCGTTTCGGACGGGTATGACGCTATTTAGAGAGGCATTCGAGGCCGCGTGAGCGATGCCGGCATACGCCGACCGAGACGCCTACATGTCGTGCCTGATATATCGGCGCTTTCCGACTCTGGTTCAGGACAGGGCAGTCGTATCGGCTTCCGCGAGCTCGATCTTGTTAGCCTGGTCATAGAGCTTCGCGGCTTCCCCGGACAGCCAATGCCACTGTGCCGATATATCGTAGAGTTCCGCCTTTATCGCCCGATCAGAGGTTGCCCGGGCCCTGCTTTCGCATGCGTCCGCGGTCCTGCGCAGTAATTCGATTGCATTGATCATGGGCGAAGCTCCCTGGCGTTAAGTTCCCTGATCTTGCCGTCCAGTCCGCAAAACCACAACTCCGGATGGTTCCGTACCGTAAAAACACCGGGTTATGGGATCGACCAAATCAATATCGCGAGCGGTTGCGGCGCGTAATGCACGACGGTTATTTCGACTGATCGATCGTTCGACGGATTGGCACCGGGGCTAATCCGCCCAGCCACGCCGAATCGCCGGAGAAAAGGTGCGAGAGGACGTGTCATCCAAAGGCGTTCGAGGGGCTGAAGCGCCGCGGCCCTGAGGCTGGTCGCGTCCGCTCGAAATATCCTCGACGCGGTTTCGATCGGTAAAAACACCGCCAATCACGGCGCCGTCGACCGCCAGCCGCTGGTAATATTCCAGCACCGCGACCCGCAGAGCGGATGACAGGTTTAGCGTGTTGTGCTGACGGGATACTTCCTCGACGAAATCGCCGATGGTGGTATTTCTTGCTCGAACGATGGCGTTGAGACTGCGCCAGAAGATGTCTTCCAGGCTAACGCTGGTACGGCGTTTTTTGATAATGATCGATCGTTTGCGGCTGGGGTTTGGCTTCTCGGTCACGGCGTCCAATTTAAACTCCTGTTTTGAATTCAGCGACCGAGATCGGCTACGGTCTCCGCTTCATTCTGTTGACTATCGAATTTTACAGCTAAAAGAGTCTTCAATTCCGTCTCCGTATGAACACGTAGGGATGCGGCCGGCGCGAGGATTTCCTCGGCGGGCACGTTCAGGTGACTCTGGGTGACACGATCCGACCCGAAATGGCGTTGAGGCTGGGTCGCCGTGGTCTGCCGATCTTGATCTGGATCAATTTGAATATCGTCGCCCCAACGCATGCTAAACGGGAGATATGCCTCCTGTCTTTCCACCATCAGGTCGCGACCCAGATCGATTGACGACAATGCCGGACGGTTCCGCCACAGCCCATCTCTATCGACCCAAGCTCGTTACCGTGCTTTTCGAAGGATATAATCTCGGCTGCTTTCGCCGCGATGTTACGGCAGCGCTCACGGTTGCGATCGTTGCCGTTCCCCTGTCGATGGCGATCGCGGTCGCATCGGGCGTTCCGCCGGCCCGGGGGCTTTACGCCGCGGTTATCGGCGGCTTCCTGGTGTCCGCCCTTGGCGGAAGCCGGTATCAGATCGGCGGCCCGGCCGGCGCCTTTATCGTGCTTGTTTCGACAACGGTCGCCAAATTCGGCCTCGACGGTCTCGTGCTAACGGTTTTTCTTTCCGGACTCATGCTGACCTTGATTGGCGCGCTGCGGCTTGGCGCGCTCATTCGCTATATTCCGCACGCGGTGACGGTGGGTTTCACCTGCGGAATTGCCGTCACGATATTCGCAAGCCAGCTCACGGAATTGGGCGGCCTGACGTTACCGGCGCCTGAACCCGGTCCGATATTCGAGAAGCTCGCGATGCTGGGCCGGTCATTGCCGACGCTAACGCCGGCGGCGTTCGGCGTCGGGGTTGGCTCGACGGCCCTGATCTTTGTGCTGCGCCGGCTGGCGCCGAACTGGCCCGGGATGCTGATCGCGGTGGTCCTGGCGTCGCTGGCCTCCGGGTTGCTCGACTTGCCGCTGCAGACGATCGGGAGCCGGTTTGGCGAACTGCCGCACGGACTACCCGCGCCTCGGATGCCCTCGGGCTCGGCGTCGTTGTGGCTGCAGGTGTTGCCGGCTGCGCTTTCCTTTACGCTGCTCGGCGCGGTCGAGAGTCTGCTGTCGGCCAAAGTGGCGGACGGCATGACCGGCCGCAAGCACCGCTACAATATGGAATTGGTCGCCCAGGGCATCGCCAATGTCGTCTCGTCGCTGTTCGGCGGCATCAGCGTGACGGGTACCATTGCGCGTACCGCGACCAATATCCGCGCGGGGGCCTGCAGTCCGCTCTCGGGCATGATGCACGCCGTCTTTGTCCTGCTTTTCATGCTGATTGCCGCGCCGTTGGCGCGCTTCATCCCGTTGTCGGCGCTTGCCGGCGTGCTAATTGTGGTTTGCTGGAACATGGCCGAGAAGGAAGAATTCCTCCGTCTGCTCCACGAATGGCGGGGCGCCATCGTCCTGGCCGCGACCTTCGGCCTTACTTTGCTCGAGGATCTCACGGTAGGCATTGTCGCGGGATGTGTGCTGGCGGCGTTGATTGCCGGTTGTGAACGCATTTTCGGGCGGGACGTCCGGGATACGTGAAAAGGCGGAACCGCGATTATTGAGATTAGCCTAACGGCATCGCCGCTGTTTCGCCTGATCGTTTTACGCCGCCGATACGCATCTTGCGTACAGCTGTCCCCAGAAATCGGGAGACATCTCATGCGCGCGAGTTCGCTATCGAGCCAGGTCAGTGACGGAACCAGCGTTTGCGATTCTTCACCGCCGCGCCTGCTTGTCATCGACGACGACCCCGTTCAGCAGGAATTGTTGAGCCGGGCGGCCTCGCGGGCCGGTTTCGTGA
This sequence comes from uncultured Alphaproteobacteria bacterium, assembly GCA_963699465.1. Classification (GTDB taxonomy): domain Bacteria; phylum Pseudomonadota; class Alphaproteobacteria; order Rhizobiales; family Xanthobacteraceae; genus Bradyrhizobium. Next base: position 24,685 of record CAVOTZ010000032.1, on the reverse strand, counting down.
CGATCTCGGCACGCTCTTTCAAGGAGGCCGTCCGCTGCATCAAATCGGAAGCATTCGACTGCGTGGTCCTCGACCTCAATCTGGAGGACGGCGATGGCATCGACCTTTGCCAGGAGATCGCTCGAACGGAATATACCGGCTCCATCCTGATCGTAAGCGGCGCCGATGCGAGACGCCGCTCGGCGGCACGTTATCTCGCCAGATTGGCAGGAATGGCCACGCAATGCCTGCCGAAGCCGATTGATCTGTCCTCATTCCGAATCTGCCTTGCAGACCTCGGCAAAGGCTTGAAGGACCTTCCGGTCATCCATGAATGGGGCGGCGCCGCCGTCAATCAGACCATCGAAGGATATCGAAACTAGAGCCTTGTCGGTTCTGATTGAATCAGAACCGGGCTCTAGCTTATTGTTTTGACGCGTTTTCTTCACGCGAACCGGTATCCACTTCGCTCGAAAACGCTACAGCTATCAAGTGCCGATCGCCAATCAGCATTTGTTGCAGGCTCACCGGTTTGGCAATTCAGCAATCGCGCGTGCTGCGTTCCACGGCCCGCATGCAGCCGGGTAGCCAACCGTTCCAGCGGCGGCTCCGCCGACGATGCCGGCCGCGGGTTTGAGGGCTTCAGGATGCCTCGACCAACTCGGATTCGACTTGTTCGTTCATCCACCGGCGATACTCGATCGACGACGGCTGCGATAGCTGCAATTCAACGTGTAAGCTGTTGTCGTTCGCGTCCCTGACGATGAACGGCAGAGCCGTCGCGAAGCCGTTGATTCGGACGGAGCCGGCTTCTCCAACCCGCATTCGCGGACTGCAGCGGATATGGATGCCGTTCTCGGAAATATCCAGCAACTCTCCGTCATGCTGCGTGCCCGCGCTGTCGAAAATCTGCCCACGCGCGGAAATCCCGTGACGCGTTGACATGCGTCGGTTGGCATCCACCGTCGAGGTGCGGACGACCCGCACCAGAACTTCCCGCAATCCCGCGATACTGCTCGTGACGTCGCCGATACTGGTGCGAACATCATTGGCACGACCTTTGACGTTTTCGGCGCCAGTACTGACGTTTTGAATTTTTTCCGAGACTTCGAGAGCCGCGGTTGTCGTTTGGCTGACGTTCCTGGCGATCTCGCTGGTGGCTGCGCCTTGTTGCTCGATCGCCGCGGCGATAGCGGTCGTGGCGCCGGCGATTTCCTGCACCCGGTCGCCGACTTCGGTCATGGCGCCAACAGCGGCGTTGGTAACTTTCTGGATTTCGGCGATCTGGCGGTTGATATCCTCGGTCGAACGCGCTGTCTGGGTGGCGAGGTTCTTCACTTCGGCGGCAACGACGGAAAATCCCCTGCCGGCCTCTCCGGCGCGCGCCGCCTCGATGGTGGCGTTGAGCGCCAGAAGATTGGTTTGGCTGGCGATTTCTCCGATCAATTTGGTGACCTCCGAAATCCTGTCGACCGCGTCCTTCAGCGAAGACATGGTTCCGGCGGCGCTTTCGCCGCTCGCAACGGCCTGTTGCGTGATTTGCGCAGTTCGCACGATCTGGGCCGCAATCTCGTGAATTGAGCTTGAGAGTTGCTCCGCTGCCGCCGATACGGCCTGAGAATTCGCCAGCGCCTGCCCGGAAGCCTTCGCCACGGACTGCGTATCGACCGCGACAGACGATGCGAACTGCGTCATGTCCCGCGCGGCCTGATCGACCTGACGCGCGTTGATGGCAATCGCGCTAATGGCGTCGGTGGTTTCCCGTTCTACCGTTGTCGCCATATCCAGGATAGCCTGGGTGCGGAATTTGACCGCTTCCAGTTCAGACGTCTTTATCTGCTCGGCCTGCCGCAGATTCTCGATCGCCTGCTGCCTGAACACCATTACGGCGTCCGCCATGTGGCCAATCTCATCGCGCTGTCCGGCCGCTGGTATCGTAACATCGATATCTCCGTCGGCCAGCCGCGTCATGGCCGCGGTCATCGCGTTGACCGGACGCGCGACGCCGCGGGTCAGGAAATAGCCAGCCGCCAGCGCGAACAGGACGGAGAATCCGATCGAAGCCATCAGAAAGTTGCGCGAACTCCGATAAAGCGCGGTACCCGACTGCTCGGCGGCGTTCGCGCCGGCGAGATTGATCGAGACAATCTTGTCGATGGTTGTTTCCGCCTGCAGGCCGACGGCCGAGACGTCGGTGACGAAGAACTTCATCGCTTCGGCGTTGTTTCCGTTGTTCGAAATCACAAGCATCTTGGCGCAGGCAGCAAGATAGGCCTGCCAGGCCGGCACGAACGCCTCATAGGCCGTGCGCTCGGCCGTGGATTCGATCAGCGGTTCGTACACCTTGCGAAGGTCTTCGACATTCTTCTCGGCGGCGTGGACCCGGTCCTCGATCTGAAGCTTTTGGTCCGGCACCGACGTCATGAGATGGCGGCTGATGATGGCGCGGTGGCGCGCCATGTTGTAGCGTATTTCACCGATGTAACGTATTCCCGGCAGCCAGGTGCGATTAATGTCCTCGGTGGTTTCGTGCACCCGCATGATACGATCGGCCGAGAACCATCCGCTGGCGCATATCACCAGGACGAGAATGCCAAGGGTGGTCGCGACCTTCGTTCGAATGCTGATATCGCAAAATCTGAGGGCGCGTCGGGTCATCGCAAGTCTCCGGTCGGCAGGTGGGGAGTGGGGGAACCGTTCAGGATTGAATCGACCTGCGTTCGAACAATGCGGCTCGCAAACCTTACGGCGTCAGGAACTCCCGACTGTTAACTTCGGGTGCCGTAGAAATACGGCGTCTGTTCCAGTTGTAGTAATTTCACGTAAGTCCGCTCTGGGCCCAACGCGTCATGTTGGCGAAGCGACGCCCACTCGGGACTACGCCGACGAAGCAGTCATGCGGAGCGTCAGTACGTACATTCACGTAACGCTGTTGGCAGGGATGCCGTAGGCCTACGGAGCAAGTGGCGCCAGTTTCCGTTTCCGATAGGGATTCGAACTAAATATTAGTCACGTCTGGAGCATTCATCCCGACGTTTAACCTGACCAACGCTTGCTGCGCTCACAAATGCGGACATTCCATTCGAGTGATCCACCATGTTTCGAGTCATCAGCTGCCTGACGGTCGAACACGATAGACGCCTCCTCGCGCTTGCGTTGGTTATATGCGTGTTGGCGAGCAGTGTTACGATCAGTCTGTTCCACCGCGCGCAAGCGACCGGGAGCCGTGATCGCTTGATCTGGCTGGGTTTGTGCGCGGCGGCGGGTGGCTGCGGAATCTGGGCTACCCACTTCATCGCGATGCTCGCATACGACCCGGACGTCGATGCAGGGTACGACCCTGGTTTGACGATCTTGTCTCTGGTCTTCGCCATGACCGTCACCGGCCTTGGCCTCGGCATTGCACTGCGCGACGGCGCACGTCGGGCTGCGACCGTTGGAGGAGCCGTCATCGGCATCGGTATCGCGGCGATGCATTACACGGGAATGCTGGCGCTGGAGTTCCCGGGACACATCACATGGTCTTCGGAATTTGTATGGGCCTCGCTCGCGCTTGCTGGTTTGTTCGGGGCTGCGGCGCTGCGGATCGCCTCGGTCGGTGACACTCTCAGGCGTTCATCGGCAGCAGCGATTCTACTGGCTGCTGCGATCCTCTCTCTTCACTTTACGGCGATGGCGGGTGTAACTGTCGTACCCGACCCGATGCGGGATGTCGGCGCGGCGTCTCTCTCGCCCGCCTCGCTGTCCCTGATGGTCGCGGGATTCGCCGGAATGATTCTGTGTCTGTGTCTGCTTGGGTCTTTGACCGACCGGCGTTCAAAGGAAAAATTGCGCCAACAGAAGGTATTGCTCGACACTGCGCTCGAGAACATGTCGCAGGGACTCTGCATGTTCGACGCCGAGGGCTGCGCGACGTTGTTCAACGAGCGCTATACCAGGATGGTGGGGCCGTCCGCGGCCTTGTCGAAAGGGCAGAGTTTGCTCGACCTGTTCAAACAGATGAAAGACGATCGGGGAGTTCGAGGGCGATCCCGAAGCATTTGTCGCGACCATCATGGCGGATATCCGTTCGGGAAAACCCGGCACGATGAACTTGCGTACGCCGGCAGGACGGTTGTGCGCGTGCTGCAACAACCCATGGAAGGTGGCGGCTGGGTTGCCACCTTCGACGACATAACCAATTCGCGGAAGGCGGAAGCACAGATTTCGCACATGGCGCACCACGATGCGTTGACCGATCTGCCCAACCGCACGCTGTTCCGGGAACGGCTTCAGCAGGCACTGCGGTCCGCAAAGCGAGATGACCACATCTCGGTGCTCTGCCTCGATCTCGATCATTTCAAGAGCGTCAACGACACCCTCGGCCACCCTGTCGGCGACGAATTGTTGAAAGAGGTGGCCGTTCGCCTGTCGGGCTGTGTGCGCAAGGGTGACACGATTGCAAGGTTCGGCGGGGACGAGTTTGCAATTGTTCAGTTGAGTAACGAAGCCCAATTGACGTCAGCGGCGGCGCTCGCAAGCCGTCTCGTCGAGGTCGTCGGGGCGCCATACGAAATTCAGGGTCACCATATCGTCATCGGCTTGAGTGCTGGAATATCGGCGACGCCCAATGACGGGTTCGATCCGGACCAACTGCTGAGAAATGCGGATCTGGCCCTGTATCGGGCCAAGGCGGATGGGCGTGGCACGTTCCGCTTTTTCGAGCCCGCGATGGATGCCCGGGCGCAGGCCCGCCGTGTGCTGGAGGTCGATCTGCGGGCGGCGCTTTCGCGAAACGAATTCGATCGTCCACTACCAGCCAATTCAGGATCTGAAAACCGACCGTATCATCGGTTTCGAGGCATTTGTGCGCTGGAACCATCCGTTGCGCGGCATGATTGCTCCGCCGAACTTTATTGAGGTCGCTGAAACGACGGGTCTGATTACGCAGCTTGGCGACCGGGTCTTGCGGACGGCATGTCACGACGCCGCGGGCTGGTCGCAGGACGTTTGCGTGGCCGTAAATCTGTCTCCGGCGCAATTCAAGGATCGTAACCTGGTATCCTCGGTGATTTCTGCACTGGCAGATTCCGGCCTCGCGGCCAATCGGCTGGAGCTTGAGATCACCGAGTCGGTGCTCCTGCAAAGCAGCGACGTGACATTGGCGACCTTGCACAGGCTTCGCGCGCTCGGTGTCCGAATCTCGATGGATGATTTTGGCACCGGTCATTCCTCTTTGAGTTTTCTCCGCTGCTTTTCGTTCGACAAGATCAAGATCGACGGGTCGTTTGTCCGGGAGCTCGCAACTCGCCAGAACGCGATGGCCATCGTCCGCGCCGTTGCGGGTCTTGGAAAAAGCCTGGGCATCTCGACGACGGCCGAAGGGGTCGAGTCCAAGGAGCAGTTGGCGCTTCTGCGCCAGGAGGGTTGCACGGAGGTGCAGGGCTACCTGTTCAGTCCGCCGCGGCCGGCGGAAGATGTCGAGGCAATGCTGGCAAAGGGCCGCCTGCGTATCGTGGCACAAGCCCATTGACGCTGATCGCCAACGCTGATGTGCCCGGGCGATTGCGCGTCAGGTGTCGTCGACCGATAGGCCGCTACCGCGGCGGTCGCAACCCGCTGGAATTGATCCAGCCCATCATGTTTGTCCCTATCAGGATCTTTTCGGCATATTTGCATGCGATACACTCGAACGAGCGTATGTCGAAGCCCGGCGGCCCCAGTACCATGCCGGTGAACAGCATTCGTCCGTCGCACTTGGGGCAGGGCGGCCGCTCTATGGCGGCAAGACCGTCGTCAAGCGAGAAGTCAGTGTGTGCCATGATTGCTTCCCTTGGCGTTAGGAGGGACGCGACACTTTCAGTTACCGACACGCTGATTCGAACGACAATCGGATCATCTCAGCCGTTAAGCGCGTGATTTGCTGCTCAATATTGATCAGCTTTCAAAATAAGGGGTGTCGTTGGTGAACCGGACTCAACGGTCCGGCAAAGTGTCGTCCGACATCGTGGCGGCTTGCTCTGCCATCGCATGCCACTGCGCCGAGAGTTGTCGCCAGGCCTGTTCGGTCGCACGGTCGGTTGCGTGTTCGGCCTGCTGTTCGCACCCGATTGCCTTCAGGTGATATTTCGCAGACAAGCCAAATTCGGCGACGCTCTGAAACGCTGGCATTCTGCCACTCCCAACGACGCGGGACCGCAAGATCTCCCTGTCGAAGCAGGCAGGGAAGCAGGCGACGCCACCGCAGTTTACCGCCCTTGTCACAGGGCCGCTGTTCAGATTTGCTCAATTTGCGAGGCGTTTGTCGACACGCTAAGCGCCGTCCTCATCCAGTTGCAGCTGTGGCTTGTCATGCAAGACGGCGTTCAACAGCGAATTGTGAACCTCGATATGTCCGTTGTAATCGATCAGCCCAAGTTTGCGAAACTTGTTCATGAAAAAGCTGACTCGGGACCGGGTGGTACCGATCATTTCCGCCAGGGTTTCCTGGCTGATGGTTGGATTGATCGGCTGGGGGCCGCCTTGCTTGCCGAAATGTGCGAGCAGCAGCAGTAGACGCGCCAGTCGCCTCTCGCTTGAATTAAACAGCTGATCGATCAGGTCGGCCTCGATCCGGCTGTTGCGGGTCAGGAGATACGCCATGAACATCTCGGAAAATTCCGGTTCGTCATGGAGCATCGCGATCATCGCCGTCTTGGTAATCGCCGTGATGACGCAATTTTCCATCGCGGTCGTCGTGGAGATCCGCACCTTGTGGCCGTTCATGCAGCCTTCACCGAAAAACTGGCCGGGTCCCAGGATGCCGACCACGGCTTCCTTGCCGTGATGGGACAGCACCGTGAGTTTGATCCTGCCTTTCTGGATGTAAAAAACCGTGTCGGCGCGGTCGCCTTGCGCGAAGATGTTCTGACCTTTTTCGAAGTGAACGATGCTTTTGCCTTCGCCCACCCGGGCCAGAAAGTCCTGGGCATCAAATACAGTCTTGGCCGGCTTTCCCATTAGGGCCTCCTGTGGCTCATGATTGCCAAATCAGCAGCAGGCGCATTAATTTAGTGACGAGTATCCCCTGGCAACACCCTCAGAGGTTGCATTATTTTGCCACGGAACTCCGACGAATTCCAGCGAAGGATATCGACGGGTGAGCAATTTTGCTCACTTAAAGCCGCTGGGAGGTGGACCGACGAATGCCCCGCGGCCCACCGTCACGCCGGAGGGACGTCGCTTGGACGCCCAAGAACGACAATCTATCCCGGACTCGCCCCGGCATCAAATGTTGGAAGACGACAGGGCCATGGATCGGCCCCAGCTGGATACGCCCGAGCGGGAAAATGCCTGGGTGACGGACTTTATCGGCCGCCTCTCGGATGTGCTACGAAACGTCATCAAGCCGTAGGCGAAGGCCGCCCACGGCTTGCGGCCGTGAGGTCAGCAGGACTGTTTCCACGGTGGGCGAAACGCCGTCGATGCGCGGAGCAGGACGGATCCGCGCGCCTCTGGCCATCGTCGAAATTCCCTTGCAGTGCAATATTGAACATACAACCTCGGAAATTTGTGGTTGATTTGTGTCATCACCGCCTAACAATTGGCACTGGTACGGTGACTGAGAGTGTTGTGCTCCCGCCTTTGATCGGAGGGGCTATATAATGCCTCAATCAAAGCAGCCTGCCCCGGTTATCCGGCGTCCATCTCCGGTATCGTTGATCGGGATCGCGACCGGTCTCTTGCTCTGGCTATTGCTGATCTGGCGTATCTGGCAGGTCTCCAATGGCCCCTTTTGATCCCAGACGCGAAACAAACCAAGCAAGCCGTTGCCGGACTCATGCCGAGGAATGTCACCGTCTTATGCTCCTGGCGGAGAGCGGGGCCGAAGCGACGATTCTGACGAGCCTTGCTCGAAGCTGGAAAATGATTGCCAACCAGACAGACCGATACGTCACCATCATGAAGAAGGACGCGGCACGGAAACGTTAGGGCTCCTCTCGATGGTCGGTCTGGCTGCAAGAACCTTCTGACTTGAGAGCGCATGTCGGGACATAGGTAACCCCGGCGAATGTTGAATTGGCGAAAGCCCATCCGGGGTGGAATTAGAGAGCGGCCCCAGTGCGGGGAGCGCCTGGAGCCGCTCAGTTAGGATGCCGCCGTGCGGCCAGCGGCATCGGCATGAAACAAATCACGCGTGGAACTTTCACGGTGTTCAGTTTTGATCAGTTGCGCGACTTTTCCCCAGAAGCCAGCAACGATAATTGCGGCGCCGGTATCAATTCGGCGGAGCGACCGGTTTTATTAAACCGCAACTGCTCACATGGCACCCAACGGCAGCTTGATATGAGCAAGACGAGCCGATCCGGGCGGGGGCGGGCTGCCTTGAGCCGTCGCCCCGGTGATCGCTTATAGCGTTTTCGAGCGAAGTGGATGCCGGTTCGCGTGAAGAAAACGCGTCAAAACGAGAATCTAGAGCTTCGGTTCTGATTTTATCAGAACCGAAAAGGCTCTAGTGAGCAATATTGCTCACTAAGCGTGGTGCGCGGTAGAGGCCGCACTGGCGAATCACCTAAATTGAAATCGGGGCTCGAGGTTCAAATATCATGCCTACCCAGATCAGGTGTGGCGCACATGAAGGGCCGACTTGCCCGGCCTGTACGCGGACAATGAATGTGACCAGACGGACGCCGCATCCGATATACGGCGACACGTATGAGCTGCAAACATTTGAATGTCGGACCTGCAAGTTGGAAATCGAGCGAAGCGCCGACAGAAGCGGTCTCCCGCATCTGAGCGACGCGGCGCCGCTCCCGCAGCATGCGGGCCTTCCCGCTAAAACGGACGTCCCCAACGGTTGCTAAGCCGGTGAGGACGCCGTTGGTGAGGATGCCCCAGGTCGGCTGCAGCACCCTCAACCTGAATTGAGCACATCGTGCACCAGCGCGCTGCTCACTATTGTACGGTCCCGGGAGCGATGTTTCGAATTTGCGGGGCAGCTGGGAAGGGTTTGGAGTATCCACCATTGAGAGGGGGTAACTCCAAAGAAAGGTCAGCAAAGCACTGTGTAAGGCAGACTCGATCCGGACTTCGGAGCCAGATCGAAACGTCGTGGTTCGTGTCGGGATATCCTTTATCGCCCGTTGCGCATCCTGACGTTTCCTCCCTGACTTCCCCGGCGGCCTCGACGCCGCTGGGGCTTTTGCCTCACGCAACGATTGGCGGCCGGCTTGCAACGCGGCATTGCGGACATCCGGTCCGGATGCATTCGGCCGCGCGCCAACATTGCGGGGCACCTAATCGTGTTTGGCGGGGTTTTGTAAGAAAGCCTGGAGTATACCGGCACGTTCCCGATCTCACGTCCCTGATCGTTGATGACGGCGACGCGGCGCTCGGGATCGTCTCCAGGCTTATGGACTGAAACCTCATCGCGAGCACCATCGCCTTGGTGATTGCGTCGGTATCGTTCTTGCAGACAAAGCCCGATGCATCAAAAAGCCGGTGGCCGTCCTCGACGTCGAAAAAGGTGGCGGGGCATTGGCACCTCCCAGTTTGCCAAGTTTTCGAGGCCCATGCGGCTAACGGGTCGACTTAACCGCACGCGACGATGCCCGCTTAACCAGGAAGTAACTATTTTAATAAACCGGGCGTCCATCGTCGGACCTTATCCATGATCGCTTGGGGTAAGGGAATATGCAGAAGCAGATTCTGGGCCGTCCGCCGTCGACGACCGAAGTCGATAGCATCGCCGAAGACGAAACACCGAGCCAGTTGGACTCTATCCGATGGCTCATAGGTGGCGGCGTTGCGCTGATCGTGCTGATCGTGGTCGCAACCGCGTTCATGGTTTCCAATTATCGCGACCGCGCGATCAAGAACGCCGAGCGGGAAGCCGAGAGCGTGGTATCGTTGCTCGCCCGCCACTTCGATCAGGAACTGGGCGCCTTCACCGCCATTCAATCTGCCTTTGCCGACAAGGTGAAAGGGATCGAATCTTCAGATGAATTCAGGCATCAGATAGCGTCCTATGAAACCTATTTGTCACTGAAAGTGAAGCTGGAAGGGGACAGCGACGCCACGGGGGTGAACGTTTACGACGCGAACGGCATTTTGACGAATACGTCGGAAAGGTTTCCCGCCCCCCTCGTCGACATCGCGGACCGGCGCTATTTTCAGCTCCTGAAATCCTCTCCGTCGCAAGTTGTTGCCATCGAGCTGTTACGCAGCCGGGTCACCGGACGAACCGCGGTTCTGATTGCCCGGAAGCTGGTGGGCGTCGACGGCACCTTTCTCGGGGTGATCATCCGTGGATTTGATCCGGTCAAGTTCGAGGATACGTTCGCTTCGGCAGCGCTGGGAAAAGACGCCGCCATTTCCATGTTCGATCAGGAAAGCAACATGCTGGCGCGCGTTCCCCATGTCGACGGCCTGGTGGGAAAGAAGCTCAGCACCGCTTCGCTGTTTGCGAAGAGAATGTCGGGCAGGGATCACGACACCGTGCGTATCGTCAGCCCGATCGATGGGCAGGAACGTCTGGCTTCTGTTCGCAGGCTGAGCCGCTTTCCCTTGTACGTGACCGTGACCCACACGGTAGCCGCCGCACTGAACGACTGGCGCGAGCAAACCAGGACATTTATCGCAACCGCCGGCCTGATCGTGCTGGTGATTGTCGGCATCCTGTTCCTCATCGTCCGAAAGTTGTCCTCGCAACACCGCTTGTCGGAGCGCCGGCTGGCATTGGAAAAGTTGCGTCTCGACACCGCGGTTGACCATATGACGCAGGGCCTGACCCTGTTCGATGGGGCCGAGCGGCTGGTGATCCGCAATCAGCGATACCTTGAGATCTACGGATTGCCGCCCGAGGCGGTAAAGCCGGGCTGCAGCCTTCGCGAAGTGATGGCGGTTCGAATGCAGGCGGGCTCACGTCAAAACGAAGATCTCGATGAAGTGTGTTCGCGTATCCGGGATAGTGTGGCGCTCGGCAGAGCTGTCGTCGCACGGACGCCGAACGGACGCTCGGTCCAGATTACACACCGCCGCGTTGAAGGCGGCGGGTGGGTCACCACCCACGAGGACATCACGGATCGCAAGCTATCCGAGGACAGGATCGCCTATCTCGCCCATTACGATGCTCTGACCGGCCTGCCGAACCGCGTCTTGTTCCAGGAGCGGCTCGAGCAGGAGCTGAACCGGGTTCGCAGGTCCGGGCAGATCGCGCTGCTTTACATCGACATCGACGAATTCAAGAGCGTCAATGACTCCCTGGGCCACCCGGTCGGCGACGAGCTGCTGAAGGCGGTGGCTTCGCGGTTGAGAAGCTGCATCAGGGAGACCGATCTGATCGCAAGATTGGGCGGTGACGAATTCGCCATCGTTCAGACTGCCATCGAAAATCCCTCTGATGTCACCGACCTGGTGGCCCGGATCTACGAAACAATCCGCACTTCCTTTGATTGCCTCGGGCATCGGCTCGTTACCGATGCCAGCATCGGCATTGCACTGGCGCCCCAGGACGCCAGCGAGTTCGATCAGTTGCTGAAGAACGCCGACCTGGCGCTGTATGGCGCCAAGGCCGACGGCCGCAGGACCTATCGCTTCTTCGAGCCGAGCATGGACGTCCGGGCCAAGGCCCGGCTCACCATGGAGCGCGATCTGCGGCAGGCGATGCTGGATGGCGGTTTCGAGCTGCACTACCAGCCGGTTGTGAATCTCGGCAGCAATGAGGTGACGGGATGCGAGGCGCTGTTGCGCTGGCGTCACCCCGAGCGCGGCATGGTTTCGCCCGCCGAATTCATCCCGGTTGCGGAAGACACCGGCCTGATCGGCCGGCTCGGCGAATGGGTGCTCGCCACCGCCTGTGCCGAGGCGGCAAGCTGGCCGGATCAGGTCAAAATCGCCGTCAATGTTTCGCCGGTGCAGTTCAAGAGCCCGGGTTTCGGGCTGAAGGTCGCTGCGGTGTTGTCGGCTTCCGGTCTTGCGGCGAACCGGCTGGAGCTCGAGATCACCGAGGCGGTGTTGATCCGCGATGACGAGGCGGCGCTGACCATCCTGCACCAGCTCCGTGCGCTCGGCGTCCGCATCGCGCTCGACGATTTCGGTACCGGCTATTCCTCGTTGAGCTATCTGCAGCGCTTTCCGTTCGACAAGATCAAGATCGACCGCTGTTTCGTCAACGGCTTGACGGAAATCGACAGCTCATCGGCGATCGTGCGGGCGGTGGTCAACATCGCGGCCGAACGCGACATGACGACCACCGCGGAAGGCGTCGAGACCGAACAGCAGAGAGGGTTGCTCGCACGCGCTGGGCTGCACCGAGATGCAGGGCTATCTGTTCAGCCGGCCGCGGCCTGCTGCCGAAATCAGGATGATGCTGTCACAGGCAAATCGTACTGCCGTTGCCTGAGGCTTATGACAGTCCGGCGTAACGGGATGAGACAGCGCACCACCGCTCCAGCCCGTTAACTTTGCCAATTTGTAATCCTGGCGCCTCGAACACGGGCGCGGCGACCCCCGACCAACCTTCATTGCAAGAAGGAGGTCGCCATGAAATATCCGGTACCAAGACACGCCGCCCTCAAATGCGCTGCCGTGCTGGCGGCGCTGATGGCCGGCACCGCCGCGCAAGCGACGGATTATAATTACTCCGAAACCTATGCGCCCGTCGGCAAGGCGGCGCGAACCGATGCCCAGTTGCAGAGCGATACCGCCGCATGCGACGGCGCGATCGGCGCGCAGGTCGGGGGGCCGTCGGCGAGTTATCGCGCCTGTATGCTGCAGCATGGCTGGCGGTTCACGCATCTCGAGCGGCACAAGGCGCCGGCCGATCCCTATTTCAGCAGCAACGCCAAGGTCGCGCCCGGCCATTTCATCGATCACGACAATGGCATGGATTGCGTCAACACCGGCGGCGCCGAGGTCTGCGATCCGCCGCAGGGCACGGTGCATTATTTCGATCCGGACCAGGGCCTGCCCTGCACGCGCACCGGCGCGATGTCGGTCTGCTCGAATATGTGAGGCGAGGGCGGCGGCTGAGGGTGCGTTTTGCCCTCAGCCTGTCGTCTTCGCGCGCCGTCCCTCGATCGGATAGGCCGGATCATTGAACCCCGGCGTCGAGGGATGGCCGCTGACCACCAGCCGATCGATCAGCGCCTCGTCCTCGCTGGTGAAGCGATAATCCAGCGCGCGGACGTAATCGTCCCATTGCTCTTCGGTGCGCGGGCCGGCGACCACGCCGGAGACGAACCCGGAATTCAACACCCACGCCACCGCGAATTGCCCGGCGGTGATGCCCTTTTTCTCGGCGTGCTGTTTGATCTGCTGCGCGAGCTGCAGCGATTCCGGCCGCCACTCGGTCTGCATCATGCGCTTGTCGTTACGTCCCGCCCGCGTCTCCTTGCCGGGCGCGGCGTCGGGGGCGTATTTGCCGGTCAGCACGCCGCGCGCCAGCGGGCTGTAGGTCACGATGCCGAGCCCGTAATAGCCGCAGGCCGGAAAATGCTCGACTTCCGGCATCCGGTTCATGGCGTTGTAATAAGGCTGGCTCGACCACCGGGCGGTCGATGCCGAGCCGGTCGCAGATGTTGCAGATCTCCGCGACCCGCCAGGCGCGGTAATTCGAGACCCCGAAATAGCGCACCTTGCCCTGCCGGATCAGTTCGCCCATCGCGCGCACGGTTTCCTCCAGCGGCGTCGAATGGTCTTCCTTGTGCAAATAATAGATGTCGATGTAGTCGGTGCCGAGCCGCTTCAAACTTTCACTCGGCCGCCTGCAACACCCAGCGCCGCGACAAGCCGCCCTGGTTCGGATCATCGCTCATCGGGTTGGCGAGCTTTGTGGCGAGGACCCAGTTGTGCCGGCTGTTGGAAATCGCGCGGCCGACCACCTGTTCGGAATTGCCGCCGTTGTAGGCATCCGCGGTGTCGATGAAGTTGACCCCGGCCTCGCGCGCCTTCGCCACGATGCGCCCCGAGGTCGCTTCGTCGGCCGGGCCGCCGAACATCATGGTGCCCAGGCAAATCGGCGAAATTTTCAGGCCGCTGCGGCCGAGGGAACGATATTGCATCGGATCAGGTCCTTTACACGCGGAAACGTTGTCAGGGTAGCGTCTCAAAATCGTCATTGCGAGCCAACGGGTCGGCGATTGCCCGCCCGATGACAGGCTCCGCGAAGCAATCCAGAGCAACAGTGTAACTGGATTGCGTCGTCGCCAGTGCTTCGCTCGCGATGACGGAAAAACCGGATGACGGAAAGCCCGTCTAGCTCCCGTTCTTCAATATCTTGAACACGCCATTGGCGGTGATGCAGTGTACGCCCGTTCGCCGTCACCTCGGCGGTCACGAAGACCAGGCTGCGGGTGACCCGGATCACCCGCGGCTTTGCCATCAGCACCTCGCCGATCTTGCCGGCGTCGACGAAATGCACGTCGAGCTGCACGGTCGCCATGGTCGGCCGGCCCGAGGCGGTACGGGCCGACCATGCCGCAGGCGCGGTCGGCGAACGTCATCAGCAGCCCGCCCTGCACCATGCCGCGGCGGTTGTGGTGCTTGTCCTCGGCGATCAGCGCATGTTCGGACTGGCCGTTGACCATCCGCTGCCACAGCGGCCCGACCAGAGTGAGGAAACCGGTGGTTTCGGCGATGGTCCAGCCGTCGGCTTTGAGCTGTTCCGCGGCTTCGTCGGACATCTCGGGTATTCCTTGTCTGGGGTGAATTGGGCTGGCTCGGGTCATTTCATCAAACGCCGGCGTGTTGTAGTCAAGCTGCATGGTCAGGCCTTTCGATGATACCACCCGGCGGAATATCGCAGAGCTGCTGCGCGGGTTTCGCGCGGCTGCCGGAAAGCGAGCCGGCGCCCGACCGCTTCGTGCTGAAGCGGGCCGCGGTCGCGATCGTGCTGGTGGAGGCGGATGCGGCGGCCGACGGCACCGCGTTCGTGCTGACCCGGCGCGCCTCGAGCCTGCGCAGCCATCGCGGCCAATGGGCGCTGCCGGGCGGCCGCTGCGACGCGGGCGAAACGCCGGTCGTGGCCGCGTTGCGCGAACTTGCACGAAGAACTCGGCCTCGCGCTCGGCGAAGATCATGTGCTCGGCCTGCTCGACGATTACCCGACCCGCTCGGGCTATCTGATCACGCCGGTCGTGGTGTGGGCGGACGCCGGCGCGGCGCTCACGCCGAACCCGGACGAGGTCGCCTCCGCGCACCGGATCGCGCTTGCCGAGATCGAGCGCGGCGACGCCTTCGATTTCACCGTCATCCCCGAAAGCACGCGGCGCGTGATCCGGTTTCGGCTCAACGGCTCGCTGATCCATGCGCCGACCGCGGCGATGATCTACCAGTTCAGCGAAGTGCTCGCCGGCCGCGACACCCGCGTCGCCGAGCTGGAGCAGCCGGTGTTCGCCTGGAAATAGTTAAACGCATGCCTGCCGTCCGTGCCGGCGTCTTGCGGCGGCGCGGCGTTTCGACGACGGTGCGGCCAACACCAACGACATCCAAAAAGGTTTTCGAATGCGCTGGAAAACATTGGCTTGCCGCCGCCGCGATCCTGCTATCGGGCATCGCGGGGCCGGCGCTCGCGCAGGATTATCCGACCCGGCCGATCACGCTGGTGGTTCCGTTCGCGCCGGGCGGCAGCACCTCGATCGTCGGGCGGGTGATCGCCGACAGGATGAGCCAGTTGCTCGGCCAGAGCATCGTGATCGACCACCGTCCGGGGGCAGGGGGCACCGTCGGCACCAAGTTCGTGGCCAAGAGCGAGCCCGACGGCTACACGCTGCTGCTGGGTTACACCGGCACGCTGGCGATCGGGCCGTCGCTGTACAAGGATGTCGGCTACGATCCGCGCAAGGATTTTGCGCCGATCGGCATGATCGGCAATGCGCCGAGCGTGCTGGTGGTGCATCCGTCGTTTCCCGCAGCCAACGTCGCCGAGCTGATCGCGTTCGCCAAGGCCAATCCCGGCAAGGTCAATTTCGGCTCCGCCGGCGTCGGCTCGGTCAACCACATCACCGGCGAATATTTCGCGCGCTCCGCCGGCATCACGCTGGTGCATATTCCCTACAAGGGCACCGGACCGGCGCTGACCGATCTGTTGGGCGGGCACATCCCGATGGCGCTGGCGCCGATCCCGCCGGTGCATGCCAATGTCGAGGCCGGCCTGCTGCGCGCGCTGGCGGTGACCGGCAAGACCCGCAGCGCCCTGATGCCCGACGTGCCGACCATCGCCGAGACCGGGCTGACCGGTTTCGAGGCCTCGCTGTATTACGGCCTGGTGGCGCCGTCAGGCACGCCGCAGCCGGTGATCGATCGGCTCAACAAGGAATTGCGCGCCGCGCTCGCCTCCGACGAGGTCAAAAAGCAACTCGGCGCCGACGGCACCGAGATCACCCCGACATCGCCGCAGGACTACGCCGACTTCATCGACAAGGATGAGAAGAAGTGGTCGGAACTGGTCAAGGCCAGCGGCGTCGAGCAGGAGTGAACGCGGGCTCTTCTTCCCTTCTCCCATCCAACTCGGGTTTACCCGAGTTGGTCATCTTAATTGTCGAAGTCGGATAAATCCGACTTCGAGTGGGAGAAGGTGGCGCCAACGGGTCGCGCGAATGCGCGCCCGATGACAGGCTCCGCGCCGGATGAGGGGTAAGCCACGAACGTAGCGCTTGCGGCTACCCCTCACCCGTCTCGCATCTGACGATGCGAGCCACCCTCTCCCGCAAGGGGAGAGGGGAAGAAGCGCCGCGCAAGTGGCAAAAGTGTCGCGGAACTTACGGAGCCGCCGCCTCGTTACGGGGCTGACTTGCCACACTTGCTTGCTACAACGGGCCATGCGCCCGCAATTGATTCGCAACGGTTTGGGGTTGGTCGCGCTCGCGCTGCTGTGGCGCGGGCCGCAGGCGGTCGCAATGGACGCGGCCGCAATGCCGGCTTCGACGGCGGGCGCGATGGCCCAGATGGTCTCGCCGCAGGCGATCGCGGAATATCGCCGCAAGCTCGCCGAATATCAGGAAGCGCACGGCGCGTTCGAGCAAGAAGCCGGCGCCTATTGGCAGGCGATTGCCGACAAGCGGCGCGGCCGCAACGCCAAGCGGCGCGATCACCAGCCGATCGCGGCTCGATGATTATGTGCTGACCCAGCCGCCGGTCTATGCCGGGCCGAAGCGGCCGGTCAATCCGCAGCCGGAGCCCGAGCCTGAACGCAAGCCGCGCGAGCACAAGGCGATTCCGGTGGTCGCCGATCTGTTGCAGGCCGCCGCAGCAGCAATTCCAGTTCACGCCGCAGCGGCCGGCGAGCGAACTCGAATTCAAGCGCGCCTATGCCCGCGTCGCGGCCGCGGCGGGGCTGACGCGCGAGCAGGCGGTGCGGGTCTATTCGTTCGAGACCGGCGGCACCGGCAATTACGACGTGCAGTCCGGCATCGAGCACGGCGGCACGCGCGCCATCTCCACCGCGATCGGCTACAACCAGCTGCTCACCACCAACAGCGTCGAGCTGGTCGCCGAGCAGGGCCACGGCTTCGTCAGCGCGCTGACTGGCAAAGGCCGCGCAACTGTCCGGCGCCGCGCGCGCCGGCGATGGACCACAAGATCGCGGTGCTGAAGCGGATGGTCGCGGTGGCAAGCTCGGTGCCCGACGACTGGGCGGCGCATGCCAGGATCGCCGACACGCGCGCAGGGCTGGGCGATCCATGCCATGGTGCTCGACATCGATGTCGGCCCGCTGCTGCAGACCCACAAGCTGCTGACCTCGGTGATCTTCGCGCGCGAAAAGGGCTACACCCGTCCGCTCACCGCCGCCGAACTGGAGATGATGAATCTCACCGGCGACGGCACCGGCCTCGACATGGTGACGATGCCGCAGGCGTTGCGTGAAGCAGGTGCCGACCTCGAATTTCTTCCAGCGCTCAGGCTATGAGCGCAACCCGGTCGCGATCCGCCACAACACGGTCGCCAAACTGCTGGCGGTGACCGACGCGCGGATGGACAGCAACAGCAACCAGCAGGGCGCCAGGGATCTCGCGGCGGCGTTTTAGGCTACGGCGTTTTTCTTCCCTTCTCCCCTTGTGGGAGAACGGTGGCGCGAAGCGCCGGATGAGGGGTGGCAACATAACGAGAGGCCGCGACCCCTCACCCGTCCGCGATGCTGCGCATCGCGTCCACCCTCTCCCGCAAGGGGAGAGGGAAAAGCAGCGCCCTCAATTCGGTCCGAACATGAACTTGCCGTCGCCTTCGAGGAACGGCCCGGTCCGCATGTAAAGCTGGCCGTTCTGGCCGATGAAGAACAAGGTGCCCTTCGGCACCTTCTTGGCGCCCTTCAGCAGCATGCCGGCATTGTTGGTGCCCATCTTGTAGGAAAACGTCTTGCCGTCCTTGTCGTAGCCGTAACCCATGTCCGGACTCAGCACCCAGGGAGCGGGCGCGGCGGCCTGCGCGAACGCGGCGGTCGCCAGCGCGCCGAAGGCTGCGGCCAACAAAAGGGTCTTCGACGTTTTCATCGTCTTCGCATCCATCCTTGAATCATCCATCCTTGCATCCTCCGGCAACCGGCTCGTCAGAATTGAAAAGGCAACGTCCCGTTTTGAACAAATCACGAACGGTATTCGCCCGTCAATATGACCATGGTGCTGAATGACCAAGGTGCGGAATGACCAAGCGCCGGCCGCGCGGTGCTTTCCCGCGACTTTGTGATTTCCCGGCTCGTACTTCGCAGCTATCTTCCGGTTTCGGTCTGGAAGCGATATTTGCAAAAACACTTCATAGGGATGATTCGGATGAACCTTGTCATGAAAATTTGCGGGAGAGTTTGTTTTGGCGCCGCGTTGGCGCTGGTCGCGCTGGCCCCCGCCGCTCATGCGGATGAGTTCGAACTCAGCCACAACCAGCGCATCGCCTGCAGCCGGGGCCTGAGCGCCGGAAAGCTCAACACCGCGACGTGCAAGTCCTACGCCTACATCTTCAACACCAAGACGTCGGAATATTTCCGCTGCAGCGTCAGTCTGGCGCTGACGCGCGACAACAAGGAAGTGATCAACGTCCAGACCGACGGCGGCTGCGTCAAGAAGCCCCGCATCTTCGAAACCGATTCGCATTACTCGTTCGATGCCACCGAGACCGAGGCGCCGAACACCAACTCGTTCTTCGGCCCCGGCGGCTACGCGATCTGGGCCAGCGACACGTCCGCGCAGAAAGTGCGCGGCTGCATCACCATCTCTTCCGGGCTCGGCTCCGACATTTCCAAATGCCTGGACATGACGTTCCAGTGATGGCCGTGGACTAACTCCAGGCGTCGTCCCTGCGAAGAGACACGTTCGCGAGTAAGGACGACGCCTCGGACAGATCTCGGCTGGTCTCTTCCTTCTACTGCCCGGCTGGCCACGCGCTCCCGCGGTTCCAGGCATGCAAAATGCCATTCGTCGCGGCTGCATCCTTGGCCCATCGGATAGGTTGACCCCGCCCGCGCGCCCGTTCAATTTCCGGTCGTAATATTTGGGGATAATACTCATGCATTTCAGGTTGGTGGCGGCTGCCGTTGCGGCTGCGGCTGCGGCCCTGTCGGCGCCTGCGGCCGGGCCAGCAATTCGTCAACGTGCTGACCGGGGGGACATCCGGAGTATATTATCCGCTCGGCGTCGCGATCGGAAAAATCTTCAGCGACAAGCTTCCCGATGTGAAAACCCAGGTGCAGGCCACCAAGGCCTCGGTGGAGAACCTGATCCTGCTGCAGCAGGGCCGGGGTGAGCTAGCCTTCGCGCTCGGCGATTCGCTGAAAGCGGCCTGGGAAGGCGACGAGGAAGCCGGCTTCAAGGCCAAGCTCGATAAACTACGCACCATCGGCGCGATCTATCCGAACTACATCCAGATCGTCGCCACCGCCGACAGCGGCATCAAGACGCTGGCCGACCTCAAGGGAAAAAGCCTGTCGGTCGGCGCGCCGAAATCCGGCACCGAACTCAACTCGCGCGCGATCCTGGCTGCGGCGGGCTTGAGCTACAAGGATCTCGGCAAGGTCGAATATCTGCCATTCGCCGAATCCGTCGACCTGATGAAGAATCGCCAGCTCGATGCGACGCTGCAATCGGCCGGGCTCGGCGTTGCTTCGTTGAAGGATCTCTCCACCTCGATCGATATCGTCGTGGTGGCGGTGCCGAAGCAGGTGGTCGGCAAGATCGGGCCGCCGTTCACGTCGGTGCTGATTCCCGCCAACACCTATACCGGCCAGGAAAAAGATGTGCCGACCGCGGCGGTGACTAACTACCTCGTTACCAGCACGGCGGTTTCCGACGATCTCGCCTACCAGATGACCAAATTGATCTATGAGTCATTGCCGGAATTGGCGAATTCGCATGTCGCCGGCAAGGATATCAAGCTGGAGACCGCGGCAAGCGGCAGCCCGATACCGCTGCATCCCGGTGCGATCCGCTATTACAAGGAAAAAGGTTTGCTCAAATAGCGCTTCCGGTCGCGCCGGCGTCGCGCACCGGTCATGCCGCGTGCTGCATTTAAGTGGCGCTCGCACACCGCGTGACCAATTCCGCGCAACGCATCACCAGCCGAGACTGGCGATATCGAGAGGACAACGTAGCCCGCGCGGGGCGCGATGCTATAAGCGGCGCGGGGATTCGGGCGGGGAACAGGCGATGCTACAGGCGGAGGGCGTCGACCAGCCCGTCAGGGTCGCATTCGATAATTTCGAACATGGGTTTCCGGAAGGCTTTGGGCCGCGCGGTTGGGGACACCTCGCTTATGTCGTGGCCATCGCGTTTGCCGCCTTTCAGCTTTACGTCGCGGCGTGGAACTATCTGCCGAGCCAGGTGGTGCGCGGCGTCCATGTCGGCTTCCTGATCCTGCTGAGCTTCGGTTTGATCGGCAACTTCACCGCCAGGAGCAATGCCGGCCGCGCCGCCGGCTGGCTGATCGGGAGTGCCGGGTTCCTGTGCGGATTGTATCAGTGGATCTTCTACGCCGACCTGATCGCGCGCGACGGCGATCCGACGCAGCTTGATCTCGCGGTCGGCACCTTGCTCGCGATCCTGATCTTCGAGGGCACGCGGCGGCTGATGGGTCTGGCGCTGCCGCTGATGTGCGGCGCCTGCATTCTGTACTGGTACTTCGGCAAATATCTGCCGGCGCCGTTCAACCATCGCGGCTACGGTTTCGACCAGATCATCAGCCATCTGTCCTATGGCACCGAAGGCTTTTACGGCGTGCCGATCTATGTTTCGGCGACCTACATCTTCCTGTTCATCCTGTTCGGCTCGTTCCTCGAACGTGCCGGCATGATCCAGCTGTTCACCGACGTGTCGCTCGGCCTGTTCGGCGGCACCCGCGGCGGCCCGGCCAAGGTCGCGGTGTTCGCCTCGGGCATGATGGGAACGATCTCCGGTTCCGGCGTCGCCAACGTCGTCACCGTCGGCCAGTTCACGATTCCGCTGATGATCAGGTTCGGCTATCGCCGCGCCTTCGCCGCCGGCGTCGAGGCCACCGCCTCGATGGGCGGGCAGATCATGCCGCCGGTGATGGGCGCCGTCGCCTTCATCATGGCGGAGACGCTCGGCGTCGATTATTCCGTGATCGTGAAGGCAGCCTTAATCCCCGCGACGCTGTATTTCGCCTCCGCGTTCTGGATGGTGCACCTCGAAGCCGGCAAGCACGGCCTCACCGGCATGAAGCGCTCGGAGATACCGAGCGCCTGGAAGGCGCTGGTGGCGCGCTGGTACCTGGCGTTGCCGCTGGCGGCGCTGGTCTACATGCTGTTCGAGGGGTTCACCCCGCTCTATGCCGGCAGCATCGGGCTGGCGCTCACCGTCGCGCTGATCCTCGGCGCCAGCATCACGCTCGGCTTCTCCAATACCGCGGTGCGCACCGTGTTCTGGTTCGGACTGGCGCTGCTGGCGGCCTATTTGTCGCGCAACGGCGTCGAGATCGTCCCGGTGGCCGGCGTGGTCGCCGTGCTGGTGCTGATCGCCGCGACTCACGCGCGGCGGTCGTGCGACGCTCGCCGCATGCCGCGATTCGCTGGCCGACAGCGCCAAGACGGCGCTCACGGTCGGCATGGCCTGCGCCATCGTCGGCTCCATCATCGGCATGATGACGCAGACCGGCGTCGGCACCATCTTCGGCAGCTGGATCATCGGGCTCGGCGCCAAGAGCCTGTTCCTGGCGCTGGTCATGACCATGCTGCTGTCGATCCTGCTCGGCACCGGCATCCCGACCATTCCGACCTACATCATCACCGCGGCGCTGGCCGCACCCGCGCTGGCAAAACTCGGCGTCGCCCTGATCGTCAGCCACATGTTCGCGTTCTATTACGGCATCATGGCCGACCTCTCGCCGCCGGTGGCGCTGGCCGCGCTGGCGGCAGCCCCAATCGCGCGGGAAAACCCCGACAAGATCGGCTGGGAGGCGATGCGCATCGCGCTCGCCGGCTATGTCATTCCGTTCGTGTTCGTCTATTCGCCCGCGCTGATGCTGCAGGCCGGCGACCCCATGGAAGCCAGGCTCGGATTCTACGGCGCGGTGGTGTTTGCGACCGTGAAGGCGCTGGTCGCCATCGGCCTGTTCGGCATGGTCGCGATCGGCTTTTTGTTCACGCGAATGACCCTGGCCGAGCGTATCGCGGCCTTCATCGCCGCGCTGTGCCTGCTCGGCGACTTCGCCTTTAGCGACGTCGCCGGCTTCACGCTTTCGATCGCCTGCGTGGTCTGGCAGTGGCGGCAGCGCCAGCGCGTCGCGGTGGCGGCGGTTTGAGCCTCTGTCTCGCCTCCGCCGGCATGGTGAAGACGCTGTCGCTCGCCGCCTTTACGCTGGCCTGGACCCATTCGGTCGAGAAGATCGAGTGGCAGGAAGACTGGCGCATCACCCCGCAAGGACTTGAACTGGTGCAGGCGCGGGTCAAGGGTTCTGGTGCCGGCATGGAGCCGCCGCCCGAGGCGCGGCTGGTCGGCGGCTGGTTTCAATGGCAGCCTCAGCGCCCGCCGATGCCGGAACTGGTGCTGGGCAATTCCGGCGCCGCCGGCGAATGGCGGCTCTGCCAGGATAGCAGTGTCGGCAATTGCCGGACGCTGTCGGAGATTTTCGCGCATCCGATCGGTGCTAATGTCACGACCTTACGTGGCTGCGAATTACAACAAGATTGAAAAAGGGAGAAGTCG
The DNA here is from genome assembly GCA_963699465.1 of uncultured Alphaproteobacteria bacterium. GTDB lineage: Bacteria > Pseudomonadota > Alphaproteobacteria > Rhizobiales > Xanthobacteraceae > Bradyrhizobium. Next base: position 1,604 of record CAVOTZ010000032.1, on the reverse strand, counting down.
ATGCAACGGCTCAAGGGCAAGACAGCGATGGTGGTCGGCGCCGGCTCGATCGGGCCGGGCTGGGGCAACGGCAAGGCGACCGCCGCGACCTTTGCGCGCGAGGGCGCGCAGGTGTTCTGCGTCGACCACAACGGCGCCGCGGCGGAAGAGACCGTGAACATCATCACCTCGGAAGGCGGCAAGGCGGCTTCGTTCACCGCCGACGCATCGCGCGCCGCCGATGTCGAGGCAATGGTTGCGGCCTGCCTGAAAACCTATGGCCGGATCGACGTGCTCGACAACAATGTCGGCATTGCCGAGATGGGCAGCGTGGTCGAGGTCACCGAAGCCGAATGGGACCGGGTGTTCGCGGTCAACCTCAAGAGCGCTTTTCTCATCGATGAAGCACGTCATTCCGGTGATGCAGCGGCAGGGCGGCGGCTCGATCATCAACATCTCGTCGATCGCCTCGATTCGCCATCTCGGTATTTCCTACGTCACCTATGCCACGTCAAAAGCGGCGATGAACCAGATGACGCGCACCACGGCGGTGCGAATTTGCGCCCGATCATATCCGGGTCAACGCCATTCTGCCGGGCCTGATGAAGACGCCGATGGTCGAGCATTCGGCGGGCCTGGCCGCGAGCTATGCCGCGGGCGACGTCGAGGCGATGTGGCGCGCGCGCGATGCCCAGGTGCCGATGGGCCACATGGGCGATGCCTGGGACGTCGCCAACGCGGCGTTGTTTCTGGCCTCCGACGAATCGAAATACGTCACCGGCCTCGAACTCGTGGTCGACGGCGGCATCACCTGCAAGGTGGGGTGATGTGTAGGCTCGACGTCAACCCGAGCGGAAGCGCGCTCCCTCTCCCATGGGGAGAGGGTTGGGGTGAGGGGGTACGGACTATCGATAAGTCACAACCCCTCACCCGGATTGCTTCGCAATCCGACCTCTCCCTATGGGAGAGGTGAACCCGCCGATAGGCCGTGTATAATCGCGTTCCAGAACCAATGCAGCGTCGTCAACCAATCCCGTTCCGCAACGCCCTCCTCGATGGTCTTGGCGTCTTTGCATTTCGGTATCTTTCGGCTCACCGATATAGTACCTTATATCTCCTATTATAACCGTACCTCCGTTGTTGTCAAGTATATCTATGGCCTTTTTCTCAAGTTTTTCCTTGACTCTTTCACCTGTTGGCTGGCCTCGCCGAGCATCTGATACGCTAGGCGGCATATCGTCGGAAGTGATAATCTGACCACAATATGCGCCGCAAGCTCCTTTAAATCGGAGGGAGCGGACGGGGGAGAATGTTGTTCATTTATTTCTTTTTCCACGATTTCCTCCTTGGGGTTTCCTAATTACCTTCTCCCACTTGCCAAAATAATGCCCCTCGTGCGGGCCACGGCCTTGCTCTCTTTCCATTAATGATCGCGTGAACAGATCTCGCCAGTTCCTTTCTTGCAATGTATCGTTCGCACATTTCTTTTGGCCTTCTCCCATTTATTCTTTAGAATATAGGAGAATTCTCCTGTATCTGACAAACTATACCGATCCAGCCGAGAATGTCAAGCCTTTCCAAGCAGTCTTTCATCTTTTGTTCGTCGATTTTCAGGTCTAGGGCAA
>CAVOTZ010000031.1:0-14332 GCA_963699465.1 uncultured Alphaproteobacteria bacterium | reverse complement strand
ACGATGAACAGCACCAGCCCGGACCGCGTCGCCGCCTGCACGAAACTATGCGCGGCGGACTTTACGCCGAGTTCGCGAAACACCAGGCCGCCGATCACAACCGCATAGACCACCGCGAAGGCCGAGATTTCGGTGGCGGTGGCAAAGCCGCTTTTAAAACCCGCAAAGATCATGAAGATCAGCCCGAACGAGGCGATCGCGCCGCTCCACAGTCCGGAGGTCGGAATTTCCGATGCGATTTCTTCGCGAGCTTGCGGCGGCTTGCCGAACACGATCGATACCGCGATCAGCGCCAATGCCATCAGCGCGGCCGGCAACAGTCCCGCCATGAACAGGCCGCCGATCGACAGGTTGGCGACGAAGCCGAGGATGATAAGATTGATGCAGGGCGGAATGGTTTCCGCCATCACGGCGGATGCGGCGAGCAGCGCCACCGCGCTGCCGGGATTTTGCCGGGAGCGGCGGGCGGCGGGGATCAACACCGATCCGACCGCGGCGACATCGGCCATCTTGGAGCCGGAGATGCCCGAGAACAGCACCATCGACATCACCATCACGACATTGAGGCCGCCGCGCATGCGCCCGACCGCGCGCTGCAGCAGTTCGATCAGCCGAACCGACATGCCGTTGGCTTCCATGAGATAGCCGACCAGGATGAAGAACGGGATCGCCAACAAGACAAAATTGTCGATGCCGCGCGCCATCTGCTGGGCGAAGATCACGCCGGGTAGCGTGCCTTCGACCCAAATAAAAGTCAGCGCCGCCAGCGCCAGCGCAAAGCCGATCGGCAAGCCGCCGAACAGCGTGATGAAAAATCCGGCCAGCATCAGCGTGCCCGACGGCGGCACGGTGTCCGGCGCGATGAAATCCCACGCGAGATAAAGCCCTGCGATCAGTGCCGTCGCAACCACACCGGCGATCATGTCCGGAAGCGGACGCTGGCAAAACAGGTCGAGCGCAAAAATCGTCATCAACAGCGCGCCGATGCCCATCGGATAGAACGTCCATTCCAGCGGCAGGCCCGATCCGGAGGTTTGCCCGGTCGTAATCCAGCCCAGCTTGAGGGCATTGAAGGCCACGTAGCCTGCAATGATCACGACCAGCACGCCGCCGACGGCATCGACCACGCGGCGAACGTTTGCGGGCAGCCGGTTGACGAAAAACGCCACGCCGAGATTTTCGGCGCGGGCCACCGCGCTGGCGGCGCCGAAAAAGCTCGATCCGACCATCAGGCCGCGGGCGACGTCGTCGGACCATTCGACCGGTGCGTTGAAGAGATAGCGCAGCAGCACCGAGCCGCAGACCACCAGCAGGTCGGCGGCAAGCAAAATTGCCGCGATTGCATCGCTGAGCCTGAGCAACGCGGCCATGATGCGGGTGCGCCCGCTCGCTTCAGGCGCGGCGTCCGGCATGTTGGGCCTCAAGCCTGCGTGGCGCGGATCGCGTCCACGACCGGCTTGGCGTCCGGATGGGCTTTGACAAAATTATCGGTTTGCGGAAGCACGCGTTTGCGGAACGCCTCCCGGTCGCATTCGACGACGGTGACGCCCTTGGCGGTGATCGCCGCCAGCGCCTCCTGCTCGACCGCGAGACCGTGGGCGCGGGTATCGACGGCGGCCTTTTGCGCGGCGTCGAGGAAACCCTCGCGCAGTTTTGGATCCATGCGGTTGAAGGTCGCGTCGCTCATATAGGTCGAGAGCGGCGAGAAGATATGCTGCGTCAACGCGTAGTATTTAGCGGTCTCATAAAACTTGCTGGCCAGGATGGTCGGCGGATCGTGCTCCAGCCCGTCGAGCACGCCGGCCTGCAACGCCGTGTAGATTTCGCCGAACGCCAAAGGCGTGGCGGCCGCGCCCATCAGGCGCAGGCATTCGGTAATGACGGGATTGGGCAGGGTCCTGATCTTGAGGCCGGCGAGGTCCTCCGGGGTCTTGACCTGCTTCTTCGACAGCACGCTGCGGGCGCCGAAATTATACGCCCACGAGATGATCCGGATATTGGCGCCCTTCAGCAGCGCGTCCTCGATCGGCTTGGCCGCGCCGGCGTCGAACGCCTTGGTCTGCTGCTGATAGCTGGTGAACAGGTAGCCGAGGTCGAACGTTCCGACCAGCGGCACGAGATTGGCCGAGATCGACGAGCCCGACACCATCAGGTCGATCACCCCGAGTTTTACCGAATTGATGACGTCGATTTCCTGGCCGAGCTGGTTGTCGGGGAAGAACGCGACGTCGATCTGTTCGGCGAGCCCGTTGCGCCTTCAGGTTCTTGACCAGATTGTCGTAGTAGACCCGGCCATTGGCATATTTCGGGTCGTTGGGTAGCGACGATGACAATTTGAGTTTGGTGGTCGCGGCCCGCGCGCGTCCGATCAAGGCGGGCGACACCACGAGCGACGCGATCGCCGCCGTCGACGATTTCAGCAGCAGGCGGCGGCTGACGGAGCTGGTCTTCATGGCATTTCCTCCCGCGGGTGTTTTCTCACCACTTTTGGTCATTCATGATGCCGGCTGCGCCTGGTGTCCGAAATAGGCGCGCTCCAGCCGCTCCGGCAGATGGCTCTCGCTGGTCGGCGCTTCCAGCACGACATGTCCCTGCACCAGCGCGTAGACGCGGTCGGCGGTCGCCAGCGCCTTTTCCAGCAGCTGTTCGACCAGCAGCACCGCGATGCCTTGCTTGCGCAATTGCCTGATCACGTCGAGCACACGATCGACCAGCACCGGCGACAGCCCGGCCGACGGCTCGTCGAGCATCAACAGGCGAGGGCGGCGCACCAGTCCCTGCGCCACCGTCAGCATCTGCTGCTGCCCGCCGCTCAGCGCGCCGCCGCGCTCGTGGCGCTTGGCGGCGATTTCCGGAAAGAACGCCAGCGCCTCCTCGATCCGTGCGGCGCGCTCGCCGCGCGGCAGATCGTAGCCCGCCAGCAGCAGATTGTCGGTGACGGAAATCTGGGTGAAGACGCGATGGCCCTCGATCACATGCACCAGGCCGGCGCGCGCGGCTCTCGCGCGGCGTGGCGTTGGTGATGTCGCGGCCGTCGAAGCGGACCTAGCCGGCATTGACCGGCAACAGCCCCGACAGCGCGCGCAGCAGCGTGGTCTTGCCGGCGCCGTTGGGGCCGAGCAGCGCCACCACCTCGCCGGCGCTCGACCTGGAAGTCGACGCCGTGCAGCACGCGGATCTTGCCGTAGCCGGCATTCAAGCGCGGCTACCGCCAGCAGCGGTTCAGGCGCCGAGGTAAGCACTGACCACCTCCTTGTGGGTGCGGATCTCGGCCGGCGTGCCGGCCGCGAGGATGCGGCCGAGATTGAGCACCGTGACCTCGTCGCAGATGTCGAAGATCAGGTCGGCGTGATGTTCGACCAGCAGCACGCCGGTGCCGCGCCGGCTGATCGCCTTGATCAGCGCGGCCAGCCGTTCGATCTCGTCGCCGGACAGGCCGGCGGCGGGCTCGTCGAGCAGCAGGAAATCCGGATCGAGCATCAGCGCCCGCGCGATCTCGATGAAGCGCAGTTCGCTGTGCTGCAGCCGGTCGGCGCGGACGTCGGCCAGCGTCTCCAGCCCGACCACGCCGAGCAGCGCCGCGCGCCTTGGCCGCCAGCATGCGCTCGTCGCGGCGGCTGCCGCGGCAGCGCCAGCAGCGCCTCGACAAAGCTCGCCTGGCCCTCGATGGTGCCGCCGATCATCACGTTCTGCAGCACCGAGGCTTCGCCGATCACGCGCGGGGTCTGGAAGGTGCGGGCGATGCCGCGCGCGGCGCGCAACGCCGGCATGCCCGGCGGCAGCGCGTCCGTCGCCGAGCGCCATGGTGCCGGCCTTGGAGCGCGTAGTAGCCGGAGATCACGTTCAGCGTGGTGGTCTTGCCGCTGCCGTTGGGGCCGATCAGGCCGTGCACCTGCGCCCGGGCTGCACGTCGAGATCGAGACCGTCGATGGCGCGGACATTGCCGAAGCTCAGCACGATGCCGCGCAGGCTGAGCGTCCTGCCGCCGGCGCTCTTGCGCTGCGATGTCGGCCGAGCGCGGCCGGCCGCGGCACGATGGCGCGGTTGCTGGCAAGCGGGCGGCGGTTGCGGAAATCCAGCAGCGCCGCGATGCCGCCGGGCATCGCCAGCACGATCACCAGCAGCAGTACGGCGTAGAGGAACGTCGACCACGCCGCCAGCGGCGCGGCGATCTCCGGCAGGATGGTCAGGATGATGGTGCCGAGCAGCGGGCCCAGGATCGAGCCGCGGCCGCCGATCAGGATGGCGATGAAGAACAGCACCGAGAGGTCGAAGGTGAAGGCATCCGGCGTGATGTAGGTCTGCAGGCTGGCGAACAGCCCGCCGGCGATCGCCGCCAGCGCGCCGGCGAACAGGAACATCGCGATCAGCATGCGCGGCTTGGAAATGCCGGTGGCTTCGGCCGCGACCTCGGCGTCGCGCAGCGCGATCAGGGCGCGGCCGAATCGGCTGTGCGCGATATTGGCGCTCATCCAGGTGCGCGAGCGCGGCAAAGCCGAGGCAGAGATAGTAGAAGCCCCACGCGGTATTGAAGGGCGCCGGCAATTCCGGACCCGGCGATGCCGATGCCGCCGCCGGTGACGCTCTGCCAGGCCAGCGCGATCTGGGTGACGATGGTGGCGAAGCCGAGCGTCGACATCGCGAAATAGAAGGTGCGCAGCCGCAGCGCGGGCAGGCCGACGATCACGCCGAACACCGCGCCGACGCAGGCGGCGATCGGCAAGCGCGACGAACACCGGCACCGGCGGCAGCACGTTGCCGGCCACCAGGACGCTGGTGGCATAGGCGCCGAGCGTCAGCAGCGCGACATAGCCGATCGCCAGATGGCCGGCGAAGCCGACCACCAGATTGAGGCCGGAGACCAGCACCCAGTAGATCGCCGCGCGGGTGCCGATCAGCGCCCAGTAGTCGTTGCTGACGAACGGCAGCAGCATCGCGACCGCGAAGATGCCGAGCAACGGCGCGACGCTGCGACAGCACGCTGCGCGAGGCGGCGGCGCTTCGCTTGCGTGCGGGCGCTGGCAGTGACCGCGGTCATCACACCCTCCGCGCCGTGGCCGAGCCGAACAGGCCCTGCGGCGCCGCCAGCAGCACGACGATGAACAGCGTGAACACCGCGACGGACGAGAACACGCCGCCGACCAGGAAGTTGGCGGCCTGCTGGAACAGGCCGAGCGCCAGGCCGCCGATGATGGCGCCGCGGTTGTTGCCGAGGCCGCCGAGCGCCACCGGCACGAAGCCGTAGAAATTCAACAGCGCGCCGTTGGCGAAGAACGCCAGCAGCAATTCGCCGCCGGAAAATCCGGCGATGCCGCCGATTACGCCGGCCAGCGCGTAGCTCGCGATCGCGCAGATTGCGCTCGGGCAGGCCGAGCGCGCGGGCGGCGAAATTATCCTCCGCGATCGCAAGGAAGGCGCGGCCGACCAGCGTGCGGCGATACAGATATTCGAGGCCGATGATGGTGACGACGCAGGCCACCACCGGCAGCCAGAATTTTTCATCGAACACGCCGCTGCCCCAGCCGATCAGCTGCGGAAACGGCTGCGGCTCGGTGCCCCATTTGATCGCCGCCACCTGCTGGATCATCAGCGCCAGCGCCAGCGTCGACAGCACGTAGAGATGCTGGTCGAGGCTTTTCAGCACCGGCCGCACCGCGACGAATTCGGTGACGACGCCGATGATGGCGCAGCCAGCAAGCGTCAGCACGAAGCCGACGATGACCGGCAGGCCGAGCTTGCAGCATGAACATCGAGCCGAACACGCCGCCGAGCATGGCGAGCTGGCCCGAGGTGAAGCTCATCACCCGCGAGGTCGAGAACATGGTGTTGTAGGTGACGCCGACCAGCGCGTAGACCGCGCCCGCCGCGAGACCGGATGCCAGGATCGAGGCGAGCATCGGCTGCGCCCTCTGCCGCGCTTACGAGTATCCCGGCGCCAGCGCGAAGGTGCCGTTCTTGGCGGTCGAGGATTCCGACATCACGATCTCTTCGGTGGGATAGCCGTTGTGCTGGGTCGGCGTGAACGTGTAATCGCCGAAATAGCCCGGATATTTCGACAGCGTGTTCCAGTATTTGACGATGCCGTCGCTGTCGGTCGAGCCGCTTTCGGCAACGCCCTTGGCGACCATCTCGATCGCGTCGATGCCGCCGGCGATCCACCACAGCAGCGTATCGTCGAGCCTGATGTTGGCCTTGAGCAGGCGGGCGACCAGATCCTCGCTCTTCGGCGGCAGTTTGCCGGAGGCATCGTAGCTGCAGCTCTTGTAGCCGATGGCGTAGACCTTCTTCCAGTTGTCGGGCTTGTCGACCAGGCCGGCGATTTCGCCCGAGGCCATCGAGGGATGGCCGACGAACGGAACGTCCCATTTCATGGCGGCGCGGGTGTTGAACATCCGCGCTTCCATGCCGGTCGAGACGCTCCAGACCACGATGACCTCGGCGCCGGCGTTCTTGGCGCGCAGCATGTCGGGCGTCATGTCGGGCTGGGTGGCGTCGATATTGGCCTGATAGACCACTTCGGCGCCGTCCTTCTTGAAGGCCGCGACCGAGGCGCCGACCGCGGTGACGCCATAGCCGGTGGTGTCGCCGATTACGGCGATCTTCTTCACCTTGAGGATTTTCAGGCAGTAGTTGCGGACGGCATCGTCCCACTGGTTGTTGGAAGGCGCGATGCGGAACGCATTCGGGAAATTTCGCGGGGTCGATCAGGCTTTCGACCACGCAAGGATGCAAATTCGGCATCTTGGCGCGCGCCATGATCGGCGTGACGGCGAGCGCTTCGCCCGAATTGAGCGGGCCCCAGATCGCGTGCACCTTGGACCTGGCTGATCAATTCCTGGGTGGCGTTCACCGCCTTGGTCGGATCGCCCTGGGTATCGCGCATCACGATCTCGATCTTGCGGCCCTTGACGCCGCCGGCGGCGTTGATCGCCTCGACCGCGAATTTGACCCCGCGGTTGAAGCCGATGGTCGGCGCCGAACTCGGCCCGGTGATCGCGGCAAGACAGCCGATCTTGATCGATTCCGTCTGGGCAAGGGCAGGCATCGGAAACGAAAAGGTCGCGGCGCCGACCGCGCCAGCGCTGCCCAACAGAACGTCACGACGTGAAACGGCCATCAAATCCTCCCGATTCGTGCTTTTCCGCGCCCGTCATTGGTGCGGGCGCTGGCGCAGCCGATTGCGGCCTGTGGCCGAACCGTCTGCTCGGATCAAATTTGAGCCTGATGTGGACGCCTTGTCCAGAGCTTCCGCTTGATTGGCGCGCCGTTGCGGGAAAGCGACGCACCCTGGATCACATTCCGGCTAGATTGGCTCGAAATTTTCGGCCAGGCAGGTGTCCTCGGGTTCGACCCGCTGCCGATCGTAGATCGTTCCGCTGCTGATGTTGATGCGGTAGGTCTGGACACCCAGCGGCTTGCCGGTGGCCGAGGTCAGTTCCGCCCTGACGCAAGCGGTCCAGCCGACCCCGCGCAGGTCGTGGCGCGCCGGTGAGACCTGGACGTCGCGGGGGGCCGATGCCGCGGTGAACACGGAGTCCAGATGCAGGCGGACCAGCTGTTTGACATCGGGAGGCGCCTCCAGCGTCGGTTCGGCCACCTTGGTGCGCATGAAGTCGGGCCATACCGCATGACTGTCGGCGAGGCCGCACCCCGCGAGCGCAAGCGCCGCGGCAATCATTGCTGCGATGTTGAGAACGACCTGCCCCATCCGGTCATTTTAGCTTCCGCAGGGTTAAATTGCCCGTCATTCGCAGGTTAATTTTCGTTCACGCGCTTCAACTTCTGCTGATGCCGGGTACGGAAATCGAACGTTACAGGCCGATCACCTCTTTGCCATCATCGCCACGCAGGCTAGAATTGCGGCAAAAGGGATGGCAGGGAGACCTTTGCAATGAAGCGCTCGGCATTGAAGCTCTTGACGATAGCAGCGGTCCTGGCGTCGATGGGCGTGCCGGCATCTGCCCAGATGGGCGGCCGGAGGTCCCCGGGCGACGACAGCAAAAAGGCCGAGCCGGTCAAGAAGATCGACGAGAAGGCTTACAAGGCCGCGCTCGAGCGGATACCCGAGCCGACGGGAAAATACGATCCGTGGGCCGTGACCAAGCCGGCGGATGCGGCCAAGGATTCGAGCAAGGATACGGCCAAGAAACCGAAAACGCCCTGATCGAAAACGCCGTCACTATAGCGTTTTCGAGCGAAGTGGGTCCGGTTCGCGTGAAGAAAACGCGTCAAAACAATAAACTGGAGCCCGGTTCTGCTTCAATCAGAACCGATAGGGCTCCAGATCATACCGACATCTGCTTGTCACGCCTTGCGGGATGACCGTCGCATGCGAATGCTGCCTCGCCTGTTCGCCCTGCTGCTGTTTGTGAGCGCGCCCGCGTTCGGCTGGGAGTATTGGGGCGGCGATGCCGGCGGCACCCGGTTTTCATCGCTCAACCAGATCACCCCGGCCAATGTCGACAATCTGGTACGGGCGTGGCAATTCCGCACCGGCGATCTCGACAGCCGTCCGCCGGCGGCGATGGCGCGGACCAAGTTCGAGGCGACGCCGCTGTTCGTCGAAGACAGCCTGATCCTCTGTTCGCCCTTCAACGAGGTCATCGCGCTCGATCCCGGCACCGGCGAGCAGAAGTGGCGATACGATCCGAAGATTTCGAACGAGCAGCGTCCCGCCAACCGCTTTAATTGCCGCGGCGTCGCGCATTGGGTCGATACGCAGGCTAGCGAGACCGCCGCCTGTCGCGCCCGCATCCTGATGGGCACCAACGATGCCCGAATCATCGCGCTCGATGCCAGGACCGGCATCCCCTGCGCCGATTTCGGCGACCATGGCGAGGTCAAGCTCGACATCGGAATGCCGCTGTTATGGCCGGGAGAATTCCAGATCACGTCATCGCCGGTGGTGAGCCGTGGGGTCGTCATTGTCGGCTCCTCGATATCGGACAATGTCCGTGTCCATGGGCCGTCGGGCGTGGTGCGCGCTTTCGACGCGCGCAGCGGAAAGCCGCGCTGGAGCTGGGACCCGCTGGTCCGCAACGGCATCGAGGCCGGCGCTGCCAATGTCTGGGCGCCGATGTCGACGGACGAGGCGCGCGGGCTGGTGTTCCTGCCGACGTCGTCGCCGAGTCCGGATTTTTTTGGCGGCAAGCGTCCCGGCAACAATGCGAATGCCAACTCCGTGGTGGCGCTGCGGGCCGAGACCGGCGAACTGGTCTGGTCGTTCCAGACCGTGCATCACGACGTCTGGGACTACGATCTGCCGGCGCAACCGACGCTGACCCGCATCGACACCGGCACAGGTCTGCGCGACGTGGTGATCCAGCCGACCAAGTCCGGTTTTCTGTTCGTGCTCGACCGCGACACCGGGCAGCCGGTCTGGCCGGTCGAGGAACGGCCGGTGCCGCAAGGCGGCGTGGAGGGCGAGCAGCTTTCGCCGACCCAGCCGTTTCCAACCCATGAGCCGGTGCTGCTGCCGCAGAAGTTTTCGGCCGACGATATCTTCAAGCCGATTCCCTTCGTCGGTTCGCCCGCATGCGAAAAGCAGATCGCGGCCACGCGCAATGACGGCCTGTTCACGCCGCCCTCGACCCAGGGGACGCTGATCTATCCGATGACCGGCGGCGGGGTGAACTGGGGCAGCGCGGCGTTCGATCCGCTCAGCCAGATTCTCTACGTCAACACCAGCCGCGCGATTCACATTGTCAGACTGATACCGCGCGCGGAAGCGGACGCATACCAGCCGTCGAAAGGAATCGAACTCGGCCAGCAGCGCGGCGCGGCCTATGCGATGACGCGCCAGCTCGCAATGTCACCGCTCGGAATTCCCTGCAACAAGCCGCCCTGGGGCGTGATGGTCGCGGTCGACCTCAAGGCGGGCAAGATTCTGTGGCAATCCTCGGTCGGCACCGCGGAAGACAGGGCTCCGCTCGGTATCGCCTTTCGCTGGGGCACGCCGCTGGTCAGCGGCGTCGTCGTCACCGCGGGCGGCCTGGTCTTCACCGGAGCCGTGGATTCCTATTTGCGCGCCCTCGACGCCAAATCCGGCGCCGAGCTCTGGCAGGGCAGGCTGCCGGTCCCCGGCATCGCCAATCCCATGACCTATCTCTGGAAAGGCGAGCAATATGTCGTCATCGCCGCCGGCGGCCATTCCGAGATCGGCACCGCGATCGGCGACAGCGTGGTGGCGTTTCGATTGGCGCGGCAGGGCGAGGCGCCCTCGCTGTGGTCGCGCACCATCGACCGGCCCGGCGGACGATTCCTTGCCAAGGCGGTTGGGGCCGTGCTGGTTTTGCTGCTGATGACGGCCGCGCTCTGGCGCCGGCGCCGCCGCGCCAGGATCAAAGCCCGCGCTGGCAACGCCTGACGCAACGCCCGATCCGCCCGTTCCATGTGCGCCATCGTTGGTTCCGATTGAACCCGGCAGCCTCCGTCCGTGACCAACGATCTGATGTCGCTTCTCCGCACGGTCAAATCCGCCGCCATCGCAAGCCTCGTTACCGTTGCGCTGGCGGGTGGCGCGCAGGCGGCTGACGGTGCCTGCCGGTCCGCCGCCCGGCATCTCGCGAACCTGGTCAGCAATGCCTGGCCGTCTTCGAATCCGAACACGCCTGGAAACGCCGGCGACATGGTCAGCATGCTGTCGCGTAAATCGTCGCCCGGCCTTGTCCCTGGCACGGCGCGCTTCAAGCTTGCGGAATATTCGCGGCCGGCCTTCACCAAGTTCGTCAAGCGCCTGCCGCGTCCGCTCACGCCTTCCGGTGAACTCTTGAAGGCGCTCGACGAACTGCAGGGCGAAGTGACATTTTTCAACCTGCCGGGAACCGATTTGGTGGCGGCCAACAACATCGGTGGCACCGCGAATTGCAATTCAACCGTGTTTTTCTCGCTGCGCGGCGCGCACGCGAACCTCGTGCCGGCGCCGCGGGGCTGGCTCGACGATGTCGGCGGTTCCTGTGGCCTTGCCCGCTCATTCGCGTCGGTCGACGGTCTGCCCGTCATCATCGACGACAGCCTGGATTCCGGGCCGAGCCTCGCCTCGACCCTGACGCTGACGCCGTGGGGCAACGGCAAATGGCGGACGCCGTGCGCCGCGCGTTTTGTCTTCGCTCCGCATTTCGACATGGCGAAAACCCTGAACGACTGGCCGGCTCTCGACAATTGGGAAGCCAACGCGTGCGGGAGCGCTGGTTGCGGCGAATTTCAGCGCGCGGCGCTCGAACTGGTCAAGCAGACGCAGCAGGACCGTATCGGGGTGGAGGATCATCTGCTGGCGGCGATGACGGCCGCCCAGCGCGAGGAATACCAGCGATTGAAGCGTGCCGCCGACCGGCCGGATTTGACGGACGCAACGGCCGACGGCGACGCTGCCGGAAAGTCCAAAACCGCAGCCACGCTGACCGACACAAATCCGTTGCTGTTGCCGATGGTGGCCGACAACCGTGTCTGGCTCGCGAGCGTCGGACACTTCACCATCGGCTGGCGGGTGTTTGCCGACTGGAAGGTAACGGTCGAGGCGGCCGAGGCCGACAAGACCAGGGAGATCGCACGTTTTGCCATCGGCATGACGCAAGGCCCGATGGCCGGCGTCTCGGTCAAATGACCGAAATGATTTTTGCGGAGATCGACGTGCCGACCGGAATTCCCAAGCGACGGGTTCGCCGGTCGATTTGCGCGGCGATGACGGTTGCCGGATTGCTCGCGACCACCGCCATCGCGTCATCGGCGCCGGCGCCGGAGGATCGCTACATCGCGACGCGCGACGCGGCGATCAGGAAGTTCTCGCCGCTTTATGATGCCGGCGCGCTCGACGATGCCGCGAACAAGGCCGAGGCGGCCGCGTTCGCCGATCTTCAGGCGCAGATCAGCGCGATCCTGCGGGAGCCGGGGCGCAAGGGTTTTGGCGCGGCCAAGCTCAATATCGAGACCTTCTACAACGGCGACGAAGGTTTTGGCATGCTCGATGGTCTGCGCTTTGACGCCGAACTCGGGAAAACCGGCGAACAGGCCGGAGCCAACGGCGCCAATGGCCGATATGTCGCGCCGAGGGCGCATATCATCGTCACGACGCAGTCACTGTTCGAGCGTTGGCTGCATGTTCACAAGGATTGGTGGGACAAGGGCCTCAAGAACGTTCCGCAGCAGATCGGGGCGGCGTTGAAGGATGAAAGCTTTTACACCCAGGCGATTTCGAGCGGCTCGGCGGTGATCAACTTCAACACGCTGTCGATCGCAAAACCTGCTTCCGCCGTTTTTGCCTACGCGATGCTGGCCGGCCGAACCCAATCGGAAATACCCGATACGGCAGACCAGATGTTCGTCTCGGCGCTTGCCGACGGCAAGGTTTATATCGCCTACGGGTCGATCGATCCCGAAGTCAAAATCGATCAATGCATCGCGATCCGGGCCGGCTACAACAAGCGGTCCGAACAGGCCGCCGACGATTTTCGGTTCAAGAAGATCGACAAAAAGACCTACGACAGGCTTGGCAATTTGCGCCAGCAGGGCGAGGACGCTTTCAGGCGCTGCTTCACCCGGCGTGCGCCGCAGCAGCCGTCGTTTGCACAGGCCGTCACGCAGGCGCGGGCGCTGCTGTCGGCCGCGATGGGACGATAGCTGGCCGCGCCCTAATCAAAGGCGACACCGATCCGCCTGTCGTTGTTCCAGACCGGATGGCAGCGACGGACGAGGTGATCGGATTGGATCGTCAGCATGAAGGTCGGCGGCACGCTGACGGCGTTGGCAAAGTCGAGCGCGGCGCCGCTCTCCGACAGATTGCGGACCGTGCAATCGAGGCCGATGCCATCGAACGCGATCGTTGCACCCTTTAGGACCCGGTGCCGTGGTGCTTTGCGTCTCTCGATCATGTCACAAATCCGAAAAACCGATTTGACATTACCGATACAGACTAGGCCTGCGGCATTACGGACAATTGAATCCAACCGCCACCCTGCTTGCATTCGACTTCAGGTTTCGTTTACGAATGGCGGACCTGTTCGTTTGAACTCGCCGCGTCTATTGCTTTGCCCGAATCCGTTCATCCGCGCCGCCGTTGCGCCCAAGAATATCATATCGAGATCATCATGAAGACGACCGTTTCGATCCTGTTTGCCGCGGCGCTGCTGCTGCCGTCGGTGCCGGCCCGCGCCGTTGTGCTCGATCTGTCGACCATGACCTGCAAGCAGTTCATCGAGGGCGGCGACGACGAGATCAAGATGGTGCTGACCTGGATGGATGGCTGGTACAAGGGCGACGAGGACGAGGCGATCATCGACACCGACGTGTTCGTCGACAATGCCAAGAAGTTCGGCGAGTTCTGCGCCAAGAACCCGACCATCAGCATCGTCAACGCCGCCGAAAAAATCCTCGGCAAATAATTCGCTACAGCATCGCGAACGCGCTGGAGACGATCGCCACCGGCTTGTTGTCGGCGGCGCTCGACAGCGTGACGCGGCCAAAGCTCATGGTGCGCCCGAGGCGGACGATCCGCGCATCGGCCAGCACGTCCGACGAACTGACGGCGCGCATGAAGTGCGTGGTTTGATCGACCGTCGTCATCGGCCGGTAGCCGCGGTTGGCGGTCAGGATGGCGAGCACCATCGAGGTATCGGCCAGCGCCATCAGCGCCTGGCCGCAGACCACGCCGCCATGCCGGCACAGCCGCTCCGAGAACGGCATCCGCAATATCGCTCCGGGCTGCCAGTCCGCCGATGCCCCCGCCGGCGGGTCGCATTCGATGCGTTCGAGCGACAGCTTGAGATCCTGCACCCACGGCGCAAACACATCGCCGAGAACCCGTTTTGCCTCCGCGATGTCGAATGTTGCAGTCTGTTGCTCGCCTTGCATGAACGCCTGATCTCCCTTGCGCGGTGCTCGCACCTTACTGTAGACGCGCGCGCGGTGGCTTGAAAATGCCCGACTTGGAGCGGTATAGTCGCGGTTGGGAAATGGTGGACAATGTACCGGCGATTGGCACTGATATTGAGCGTGATCGCCATGGGGCTGCTGCTGGACGGCTGCACCAAATGCGGCCCGATCTGGGACGATTGGCTGCCGAAATCATGCAAATCGGATCATCTATAGCGGCTGGCGGGGATGCTTGGCGTCGCGTCCGGCGCGATGATATAATGCCGCAAAATCGTCGGGGAGAGATTCCATGAGAGTTTTACGTGCTGCGGCTTTGCTCGCCCTGCTGACAGGGCCGGCTTACGCGCAGGCGCCCCATCTCAACCTGATCCCGGACGCTGCCTCCAAGACGCCGGAGGAAAAGGAAGCCGACGAGGCCAGAGACAAGGCCTACAAGGAATCGCTGAAGAAAATTAGCAATACATGA
>CAVOTZ010000030.1:0-39448 GCA_963699465.1 uncultured Alphaproteobacteria bacterium | reverse complement strand
CCCTCGGCGTCTGTACGCCAGCCCGGAGAGCCCAACGCTCGGCTGCGCCGTTTCCACATCGGCCGCGGCATCGGCCGTCGCGGCGGCGTGTTCGGTTTCCACCGCCTGCGCAGATGCGTTCGCCTCGGCCTCGCGCGCCGGGGCTTCGGCGCGCTCGATGGGTGCGGCGGACATTTCGGCGGATGGAGCGGGAGAGGGTGTAGCTGTGGCCTCGGCTACGGCCTGTTCGGTCACATCCTCATTGTCGTCAAAGGCCGCGATCTGCCGACCGATCAGGTCGAACGCGGCGCTCAGGCCGCGATGCGGGTTGGCCGTCGCAAGCGCTCCGCAACTTGCCTCGATGGCGGTGACTTGCGAATTGATCAGGTCGCAGATCCGGCTGTCGGCGCCGATCTCGCGCCAGCGCCAGGAGATTTCCCGGATCACGCGGGCGCCCTTGCGCACCGGTGCCAAATGCTGCTCGATCGCGAGGCCATCGATGGATGCGGCGGCGAAGGCGCGTGCTTCGGCAAGCGCGGCCTTGATGGCTTCGATCGCCTCCGGCAGAGCGCTGTCGACGACGGGGGCCGGCTCAGGCTCCGGCTGCTTCTGCGCCGCCAGCGACTGCTCGATGCGCGCCACCGCATCGAGCACCATGCGGGTGTCGGCGTTGCGGTTGCGCTTGGCGTATTCGCCGAGAAACCAGCGGCCGCGCGACGTCTCCATGAAGGCTTCGCTGATCGCGTCGTAATCTTCCTCGCTCGGCTGTGCCGCGCGGGCGGAGATCGGCGATAGGGCGAATGCTTCGTCGGCCATGCAAAACTCATCGCGCAAATCACCGCGCGTTACGCTAACGATCATCACGATATCGAGCGAATCGCAATTGAATTGATGGCCCGCGAATCACAAATCCCCATCGCATCTCAGGAGCCGTCCGGGCGATTCGCAGGCCGCCTGGCGCTGTTCTATGCCGCTTCGTTCGGCATGAGCGGCACCCATCTGCCGTTCTTCACGGTGTGGCTGAGGGCGATCGGGATCGACGCGTCCTGGATCGGAATCATATCCGCCGTTCCCGCCGCGACGCGCTTTACCACGCTTCCGATCGTCACCGGCTCCGCCGAACGCCGCTATTCGCTGCGCGGCGCGCTGATCGCGACCGCGTGCCTCACCGCGGTCGGATTCGCGATCACCGGGTCGCAGCATCAGGCCTTCACGGTGTTCATTGCCTATGTCGTGACCTGCTGCGTCTGGACGCCGATCCTGCCTCTGACCGACGCCTATGCGCTGCGCGGGGTGGTACGCTACGGCCTCAATTACGGGCCGCTGCGGCTGTGGGGCTCGGCCGCCTTCGTGGCGGGTGCGCTGGCCTGCGGACTTCTGGTCGACATCATCGCGGCCCGGCACTTGATCTGGGTGATTGCCGCGGTGGCCGCCCTCAGCGCCGCGGTCAGCTTCGCCTTGCAGCCGATGGAACGGCCGAAGGTCGCTGCCACGACGGCGCAGGGCGCCAAGGCGCTGCTGCGTGACCGGGGTTTCCTCGCCATCATCCTGACTTCGGCGCTGGTTCAGGGCAGCCACGCCGCCTACTACACCTTTGCCTCGATCAACTGGCAAGCGCGGGGCATGGACGGGCTGACCATCGCGACGCTCTGGGTGCTCGGTGTGCTCGCCGAGATCGTGGTGTTCGCGCTGTCGCCGCGTTTTACCCTGGCGCCGGCGTACCTGGTCGTGATCGGGGCGCTGAGCGCGGTGGCGCGCTGGCTGATTTATGCGCAGGAGCCGCCGATCGCGGTACTGGCGGTGGTCCAGCTTGCGCATTCCCTGAGCTACGGATTGACGCAGGTCGGCTCCATGAGCCTTCTGGTGCGGCGCCTGCCGGTGAACCTGATGGCGCGCGGGCAGGGGTATTTCGCGGCGTGCTCCGGTATCGTCAGCGTCGGTGCATCGATTCTGTCAGGCATCGTCTATGGCCGATACGGGCAGGGCGTCTACTATTTGATGGTCGCGATGGCTTTATCAGGCGCGCTGCTGATGTGGCTGGCGCGGCATCGGCTCGCCGATCATCCCCAGAGTGAAGCTTCCGGCGGATAGACCAGGCTGCCGTCGTAGCGCAGCCCGTCCTCGCGGTCGCGCTTGAGCAGCAAGGGGCCATCGAGATCGACGAATCGCGCTTCGGAGGCCAGCAGCATCGCCGGCGCCATCGCCAGCGAGGTCGCGACCATGCAGCCGACCATGATTTCGAAGCCGAGCGCACGCGCTTCATCCGCCATTGCGAGCGCTTCGGTCAGTCCGCCTGTTTTGTCGAGCTTGATGTTGACCGCGTCGTAGCGCTCGCGAAGGCCTTTGAGCGTGGCGCGGTCGTGCACGCTCTCGTCGGCACAGACCGCCACGGTCCGTTTGATACGGGCCAGCGCCTCGTCACGGCCGGCGGGAAGCGGCTGCTCCACCAGGGTGACGCCGACCTCGGCGCATTCGGCGAGGTTTTGTTCCAGATTGTCTGATGTCCAGGCCTCGTTGGCATCGACGATCAACTCGGATTCGGGGGCGGCCTTGCGTACCGCCACGATTCGTTCGCCATCGCCGTCGCCGCCGAGTTTGATCTTCAGCAGCGGCCGGTGCGCCGCTTTCGCGGTCGCCGCCGCCATCGCCTCCGGGGTTCCCAGCGAAATGGTGTAGGCGGTGGTGTAGGCCCGCGGCGCCGGCCGTCCGAGCATGTTCCAGACCCGGACACCCCTCGTCTTGGCCTCGAGATCGAGCCAGGCGCAGTCCAGCGCGTTTCGGGCGGCGCCGGCGGGCATCGCGGCCTGCAGCGCCTCCCGCTCCAGCCCCCGCCGCAGCGGCTCCCGCATCGATTTTAGCGCGGCTAGCGTCGCTTCCGGGGTCTCGCCATAGCGCGGATAGGGCACGCATTCGCCGCGCCCGGTCAGGCCGCCCTGGCTTAACTCGGCCACCACCGTCACGGCCTCGGTCTTGGCGCCACGGCTGATGGTGAAGGCGCCCGCGATCGGCCAGCGCTCGATACGGACCTTCAATTTTAGGACCTTGCTGGAAGTAGCTTTAATGTCTGGCAATTTCTGAACCGTATGCTTGCCCGCCGTGACCAAGTATGACTGGGTGGGGCCGGTTCTACATGGCGGCGGCGGCGTGGTGGGAACTTTCATCGATATGAAGCGCGGGGAAATGGCTCAAGCTTGGCTTTGGAGGCCGGCACCTTGACCGGCGATCCGACACTGGAACGGATCGCCCAGGGCAACGGACTTGCGCTGTGCGCGGCGGGTTCGTGGACCGCGCGCCATGCGCCGGTGCTGGAACCCATGGTGGCCGACGCCGAAAAGCTCGGCGGCACCCGGCCGAACATTTTCATCGACGTGTCGCAGGTCGACAAGCTCGACACTTTCGGGGCCTGGCTGATCGAACGGCTGCGCCGCAGCCTGAGCCAGAGCGGCGCCGAGGCCAAGATCGCAGGGCTTTCCGCCAACTATTCCAGCCTGGTCGACGAAGTGCGCCGGGTCAGCGCCGCGCCCGCGTCCGACACCACGGCGGTGACCGTTACCGGGATGCTGGACCAGATCGGCCGCAGCGTCGCCGGTTTCGGCACCACCATCGTGCAGCTGATCGACATGCTCGGCGCCGTGCTCGCGGCCAGCGGCCGGGTGCTGATCCGTCCCAGAACCTTCCGCCTGACCTCGACGGTGCATCATCTCGAGCAGGTGTGCTGGCGCGCGGTGCCGATCGTCGGCCTCATCACCTTCCTGATCGGCTGCATCATCTCGCAGCAGGGCATCTTTCATTTCCGCAAGTTCGGCGCCGATATCTTCGTGGTCGACATGCTGGGCGTGCTGGTGCTGCGCGAGATCGGCGTGCTGCTGGTGGCGATCATGGTCGCCGGCCGTTCCGGCAGCGCCTATACCGCCGAACTCGGTTCGATGAAGATGCGCGAGGAGATCGACGCGCTGCGCACCATGGGCTTCGATCCGATCGAGGTCCTGATCCTGCCGCGGATGCTGGCGTTGGTCATCGCGCTGCCGATCCTGGCGTTTCTCGGGGCGATGGCGGCACTGTATGGCGGCGGACTGGTGGCGTGGCTCTATGGCGGGGTCGATCCCGAGGCCTTCCTGCTGCGGCTGCGCGACGCCATCTCGATCGATCATTTCATCGTCGGCATCGTCAAGGCGCCTGTGATGGCAGCGGTGATCGGCATCGTCGCCTGCGTCGAGGGACTGGCGGTCGAAGGCAGCGCCGAATCGCTCGGCCAGCACACCACGTCATCGGTCGTGAAGGGCATCTTCTTCGTCATCGTGATGGATGGCGTGTTCGCGATCTTCTTCGCCTCGATCGGGATGTGATGATGGCGACTGAAACCAATGATGCCATCATCCGGGTCCGCGACATCACCGTGCAGTTCGGCTCGACGCGGGTGCTCGACGGGCTCAATCTCGACGTCAAGCGCGGCGAGATTTTGGGATTTGTCGGACCTTCCGGCGCCGGCAAATCGGTCTTGACCCGCACCATCATCGGCCTGGTGCCAAAAGTCGCCGGCCGCATCGAGGTGTTCGGGATCGATCTGGATGCCGCCAGCACCAGGGAGCGGCGCGGCGTCGAGCGGCGCTGGGGCATCCTGTTTCAACAGGGCGCGCTGTTTTCCTCGCTGACGGTGCGCCAGAACATCCAGTTCCCGGTGCGCGAATATCTCAAGGTGTCGCAGCGGCTGCTCGACGAGATCATGGTGGCAAAACTCGGCATGGTGGGCCTGCGTCCCGAAGTCGCCGACCGTTTCCCCTCCGAACTGTCCGGCGGCATGATCAAGCGCGTGGCGCTGGCGCGCGCGCTCGCGCTCGACCCCGAACTGGTGTTTCTCGACGAGCCGACCTCCGGCCTCGATCCGATCGGCGCCGGCGACTTCGACGAGCTGGTGCGCACTTTGCAGCGAACTTTGGGGCTGACCGTTTTCATGGTAACCCATGATCTGGACAGCCTTTATACCGCCTGCGACCGCATCGCGGTTTTAGGGAACGGTAAGATCATTGCCGCAGGATCGATGGCCGACATGCAGGCCTCGCAGCATCCGTGGCTGAGGGCCTATTTCCACGGCAAGCGTGCCCGCGCTGTCATGGGTTCATGATGCGGCAGTACCCGTACCGGAGTTGATTTGATGGAAACGCGGGCGAATTTCGTCCTGATAGGCGCGTTCACGCTGGCGGTGATTGCCGCGGCGTTCGGCTTTGTGATGTGGTTTCAGAGCCTGCACACCACCAAGGCCCGCACGCCGCTCCGCATCATCTTCGAGGGCCCGGCGTCCGGCCTGCGCAACGGCGGCAGCGTCAATTTCAACGGTATCCGAGTAGGCGAAGTGATATCCGTCAAGCTCGACAACCCGCGTCGGGTCGTCGCACTCGCCATGATCGAGAACAACGCCCCGATCCGCAAGGACACGCTGGTCGGGCTCGAATTCCAGGGCCTGACCGGCGTCGCCGCGATCTCGCTGAAGGGCGGAGAGGAGGCCGCGCCCGCCGTGCCGCTCGACGAAGACGGCGTACCGGTGCTGACCGCCGATCCGAACGGGCTGCAGGACGTCACCGAAGCCATCAGGGGCACGCTGCAGAACATCAACCGGGTGGTCGCCGACAACCAGCAGGCGGTGAAGAACTCGCTGCATAATCTGGAGACGTTCACGGGCTCGCTGGCGCGCAATTCGCAGAAGATCGACGACCTGATGGCAAAGGTCGACGGCGTGATGGGCAAGGCCGACAGCCTGATGCTCGGGCTCGATACGCTGGCCGGCGGCAAGGACGGCGGCGAGCTGTTCCTGACCGTGAAATCGATCCGCGAACTGGCCGAGGACTTCGACAAGCGCTCGGGCGCGTTGATGTCAGATGGCCGCCGTACGCTCGGCGACATCAGCCGCGCGGTCAACAATCTCGACCGCAACCCGACCCGCCTGCTGTTCGGCGCGGGCAACAGCGGTTCAGCGGCGGCGCCGGCGGCGCCCGCGGCAGCCGCTCCCGCGGGCGAAAGGAAAAGGCCGTAGGGCGTTCACGAACAAGGTCGCCGACGGCGCTTTCAGCGCGGCATCGCGCGTCTATTTGTATTCGATCTTGATCTCGCCGACGCTCTCCTGCCTTCTGAAGACCTTGCCGCCTGCTGGAATGACGGCAATGCCGACCGAGCGATTTCCGCGCCATTCGGCCGAGACCACGGGAGTACCGCCAATGACAAAGAAAGGCGGGACTTTCTCCGCAGGAGAGGAAAGATTTGCCGGTGCAAGACTGGCTTGCACGCTGTAGGGAACCGTTGCGTTGCACTCTTTCCTGAAAATCACCACCACTTTGCTGCCGTCGGGCGATGCAATGGTGTTGAGCACGGCGTTGGTGCATGCGCCGAAACCGTTGAGCGTGTAGTCGACTGAAAGCACGCCGCCGCCGATCACGGCGACGATGGCGATCCCCCACAGAACGCTTCTTTGCAAGGCGAGCTTCACCATCGCTGATCTATGGCCGGTGCGCGGAATTTATCATCAGGTGATCAAACGAAAACGGAGGCATCGCTGCCTCCGCTTTTTTAATTCGGAATGTCCGCCGTTACCCCAACCGTCCCGCCGCATGCGCCAGCAGCGTATAGACCAGCCCGGTCTCGGAGGTGAGGTGGCTGCGCAGCGCCGCGGGGCCGCGGTCGTCGCGGGCGACCTCGTCGAGCAGCCGCTCGAACTCGGTGATGTAGCGGTCGACCGTCTGCTTGAAGTTGCGGTCGGCGCGATATTTGCGGGCGACTTCATCGAACGCCTTCTGGCCGGCCGGCGTGTACAGCCGCTTGGTGAAGGCCTTGCTCTCGCCGCGCTGATAGCGATCCCACATCTCGACCGCGAGATTGCGATCCATCAGCCGTCCGATGTCGAGCGACAGCGATTCCAGCGGATTGCCGCCGGTGCCGGCGGCTTGCGGCGGACGGCCGCGCGGGGGCGCCTCGTTGCCGCTGTCGGCGCGGTTCAACAGGCCGGACAGCCAGCCGTCATTGCCGCCTTCGGAACTGGCCGGGCTGACCGGCGGGGCTTCGGTGCGCCGCGCGGCGGGCAGGCCGAGGTCAGGCGGCGGCAGATTGGAGGCGCTGTCGCGCATCCGCGGCGGCGCCGAGCGCTGTGGCGGCTCGTTGCGGCCGCCGACGGTCGCCAGCGCAGGCTCTTCCTCGCGCTGGACGCTGGAGCGGCTCGTGCTGCCGACCACGTCGAGGCCACGGCCGTGACGGGCGACGATGCGGTTCAGCTCGGCGAGCGCCTCGATCTGGTCGACGATCACCTTGCGCATCTGCGAGGTGCTTTCGGCGGCTTCCTGCGGCATTTCCAGCACGCCACGGCGCAACTCGTTGCGGGTGGCTTCCAGTTCCTGCTGCATTTCGCCGGCCATCTGCTTCATGCTCGAGACCATGGCCGCGAACTTGTCGGCCGACTGCTTGAACATCGCGTCCGCTTCATGGGTGCCCTGGTTGTAGAGCTCGGCCATGGTGTCGGCGGTGATGCGGCGTTGCTCTTCGGCGGACTGCCGCACCGCCTCGAACTGGTGGCTGATCGCCGCCGAGCCGGCGCCGGCGGTTTCCGCCACGATGCGGGCGATATCGCGGGCGCGCTCTTCGGCCGCGGCCAGCGATTCATCCAGCAGGCTGGTGAAGCGCGACAACCGTTGATCGAGATCGGTGGTGCGCAGGTCGATGGTTGTGACCAGCGATTCCAGCGTCGCCTTGCGTTCGGCGACGGAGGCCGTGGTAGAGCGGTTGCTCTGCTCGACCACGGTCGCGGCCTCGACCAGCGACTTGCCGTGAATCTCGAACTGGCTGGACAGCGAGCCGAGATTTTCCAGTGCGTTGTTGGTCTTGGTGTTGAAGACGTTCAGCTGGTCTTCCAGCGCCTGGGTGGCGACGCCGTTGCGCGAGGTGACGTCGTTCATGGCGGACACGAAGTCGGCCACGCGGGTGACCAGCGCGCGCTCCAGCGAGTTGAGATTGTCGTGAGCGCCGGTCAGCACTTCCTGCAGCAGGATGTTGCCTTCGCGCAGCCGCTCGAACAGGGCGACCGTATCGGTGCGCAGGATCTTGCTGGTCTCCTGCATTTCGGTGACCGCCGCGATCGATACCTGGCGCGACTGTTCGATCGCCGCGCGCGACGACTGCTCGAGATCCTTGAGCGACTTGTTGACCGCGCCGGTGGCGAGTTCGCCGGCCGAGGTGATGGTCCGCGCGACGTCGGAGCCGTTGGTGGTCAGCGACTGCGAGAAGGTCTGGCTTCGGGTTTCGATCGATTTCAGCGCGTCCGAGGTGACGCGGTCGATATCGAGCGTCAGCTGGCTGGTCTTGCTGCCGATGGCGTCGACCAGGATGCCGCGCTTGCCGTCGATCATCTGCGCCAGCCGGTCGGTCTGCTGCTGGACGTAGCTGACGATTTCGTCGGTCTTGCCGGTCATGGTGGAACCGAACGCGCCGCTGGCGGCGAGCACCGAGCGTTCGACGTCGGCCGAGGTCGACTTGACCTTGGCGCTGACCTCGTTGGAGGCGGCAACCAGCGCGCTCTGGGCGTTGAGCGCGGTGGTCTGGATGTTGTCGGTGGTGTTGGCCGTGACGGCAGCGAGCGAGCGCTCGATCTCGGCGGAAATCGTCCTGATCTGGCTGGCGGCGTCCGCCGAGGTCGCGGTCAGCGAACCCTGCGCCTCGCGCGCGCTGTTGAGGATCGATGCGGCGGTATCCGCGCCGACCGCGGTCAATGTGCGTTCGACGTCGATCGCCAGCGATTTGACGTGATTGGCGGCTTCCGATGACGCCGACATCAGCGTGCTCTGGGCGTCGCGTGCGCCCGCGGTGATCGATTCGGCGGTGGCGGTGCCGGCCATCGACAGCGAGCGCTGCATGTCGGCGGCGAGCGACTTGACCTGGCTGGTGGCGTCCGCCGAAGCGGCGACCAGCGTGCTCTGGGCGTCGCGCGCGCCCGCGGTAATCGATTCGGCGGTGGCGGTGCCGGCCATCGACAGCGAGCGCTGCACGTCGGCGGCGAGCGACTTGACCTGGCTGGCGGCATCCGCCGAAGCGGTCACCAGCGTGCTCTGCGCCTCGCGGGCGCCGGTGACGATCGAACTCGCGGTGGCGGTGCCGGCGGCAGACAATGTCCGCTCGACATCGGCGGCCAGCGCCTTGATCTGCGAGGCGGCATCGCCGGAGGAGGCGACCAGCGTGCTCTGGGCGTCGCGCGCACTGGTCAGGATCGAATTCGCAGCACCGGTGCCGACCGCGGTGAGGGCGCGCTCGACTTCCGACGAGGTCAGCTTCAACTGGGCGCCGACGTCGGACGACACCGTCAACAGCGATTGCTGCGCGGCGCGGGCGCCGGTCTGGATGGTCTCGCTGGTGTTGACCACGAGGTTGGTGAGCGAGCGCTCGGCGTCCTCGACATGGGAGCGGATACCGGCCGACAATTCCTCGGCGCGGGCCATCAGGCCTTCGCTGGCCTGGCGGCCGCTGCTCTCGATACGGCCGGCCACGGCCTCGACGCGCGAGCCCAGCAGGTCCTCGAACTGCGCGACCCGGATGTCGATATCGTTGGCGACGGCGCCGACCCGGGTTTCGATGCCCTGGTGGATTTCCTGGAACCGCGCCGTGATGGTCTCGGTCAATTGCGCGCTGCGGCCATCGATGGTTTCGGTGGCGGCGGTGATCCGCTGGTCGACGGCGGCGACCGCTTGCGCGGCGCCATCGGTCAGCGACGTCGTGAGGTGGGTGAGGCGGGAGTTCGATGGCGTGGATGGCCTGGGTCGCGCCATCGGTCAGCGTCGACGACAACGCGCCGAGGCGGCCGTCGATGGTCTCGGTGACGGATTTGGCCCTGGTGTCGAAGGTCTGTTCCAGCGCCTTGAGGCGGCCGTCGACGGATTCGTCGAAACCCTTGATCCGGCTGTCGAGCGAGCTATCGAGCGCGGCCACGCGATCGCCGAGCGTGGTCTCGAACTGCACGAGGCGTTGATCGAGCGAGGCGGTGATCTCGCCACCGTTGGAGGTCAGGCGGGTGTCGAAATTGTCGACATAGGTTTTCAGGCTTTCGCCGATATCCTGCGTGCGCTGGCCCAGCCGCTCGACGATCTCGCCGCCGAAGGTTTTGACGGTGCGGTCGAATTCCGAGATGTGGCGGGTGATCAGCGCGCCCAGCGTGCCGCTGTCGCGGGCGAATTTTTCCGCCAGTTCGCCGCCCTGGTTCTTCACCAGTTCGTCGAACGCGCTCATCTGCAGCGACAGTGAATTGTGTGCGGTCTCGGTCTGGCTGACGACCTTGGCCACCAGCGAGTTGACGGTGACGTCGAGCGCTTCGCTGGCCTTGTCGCCGCTGGACATGATCTGGGTCGCGAGCCGGTTGCCGGCATCGTCGATCTTGCTGACGAGGTCGCCGCTGCGCAGTTCGAGTTCGAGCAGCAGCGAGTTGCTGGAAGTCTTCAGCGAGTTCGTGCACCTGTTCGGTGCGGTCGGAAATGCCGTCGACGATGGTCGAGGAGCGCTGCTCGAACTCGCTGGTGATGCGGTCGATGCGCTCGTTCAGCATCTCGTGGACGCGGTCGGCGAGATCGACGAATTCGTCGTGCACGTGACCGGTCTTGAAATTGAGGCTGGTGGTGAGGCGCTCGCTGGCGTCGAGCACCGCGCGCGTGGTCTCGGCGCTGGCTTCCTCGAGGCGGTCGAGCAGGTCGCCGCCGCGCTCGCCGAGCGCCAGGATCATGTTGTCGCCGGCATTGCTCAGCGCGCCGGTGATGTGGGCGCCGCGCTCCTCGAGCGCGCCGGTGATGCTTTTGGCGACCTCGTCGACCCGCGAGGCGATCGCATCCGAGATCAGCGCGATGTCGTGGCGCAGGTCGATCTGCACGCCGGAAATCGCGCTGCGAACCTGTTCGGCCTGGCCGACCAGGTTGTCGCGCTGGTGGGCGATGTCCTGCAGCAGCGCGCGAATCCGCACTTCGTTGTCGCTGTAGGCGCGTTCCAGCGCGGAAACTTCGTTGGCGACCAGGGTTTCGAGTTCGCCGGCGCGCGCGATCGCGCGCTCGACGCCGTCGCCCATGGCGGCGACTTCGCGCCGGATCGCCTGGCCGACGGTGACCATGGAGTCGCTGGCCGCGCCCTCGGGCTCGGAAAACCGCAACGCGACCTGGGCCATCGACTGCGCGATCATCCGCATCTCCTGGCCGCGCCAGGACAGGCTCGCCAGGAAAAACATCAAAAGCACGGGGGCCACGAACAGCGCCAGCAGGCCGGCCAGCGCCAGCGTGCCGCCGGTGCCGCTGCCGATCACTTCCTTGAGCGAGGGCAGGAAGCTGACGGTCAACAGCAACGCGCCGACCACCCAGATCACGGTGAACAACACCGCAAGCGTGAAGGCGCTGCGGGCAGGGCGGCCCTTCTGGATGGCCTGCAGGATCTGTCCGATGGTTTCGCGGTCGTCATTGGCGGCGCGGCGGGTCTGGCGCGGCTCTTCGATCGGATCGAAGACCGGCCGCTCGGCGGCGCTCTGCCTGTTGTCGCGGGTGTCACGCTCACGCTGTCGCGGGTGTCGAATGAAGGCTCGTTGTAGACCGGCGGCGGCGAAATCGGCGAGCTGATCTCGCTGCGCATGGAATCGTTGCGCGTTGAATCCCGATCGCTGTCGCTGTTCGACTCGTCGCCGATATTCAAGGCTTCCTGAATGGCAGAAAGCGCGACTTCGGTAGGGTCTTTGACCTTTTTGGGATTATTCGCCATGTTCAGTCCGAGCCCTCGTGTTACTTTGTACGCGTCCGGCACGCATTGCGCGTTTCTCGCAAGCGGCAAGAAAACGGCAAGACCGGTCTCATCCCCTGCAGCGGCGCGAGCGCAACCATCGGCCGCCTTGTCCGCTACATCCGGCAACATCCTATTGGCAGAGCGGTGCGAATGAAATGGCCGCGATTAAGACAATCTTAATCATCGTTAACAGCGCGGCGACGTAAGGTCTTCAGAAGTCCTGAAAATTTTCCGTTGGTGTTGACGGATCGCGGCAACTTTTCGCCAAAAAAGAGGCAAACTTGCGGCCGCCAGCCCCCAACTCAGGCCCAACGTTTCGTTAACCAATTCCATGATTGGCTGGCGAAAACCGCGCTGCCGAAACCGGCAGGCAGCGGGAACCGGGTTAGTGCCATGCCGCTTCACCTCGAACGGATCGAATGGATGCCATCGCCGCCGCTCGCCCCCGATGACGGTCCGATCGACAGCGGACATCTCGACCGCATGACGCTCGGCGATGCCGGTCTGACCCGCGAGGTGCTGGCGATGTTTTCGGCCCAGGCCGTCGACCTGATCGGCGGTCTCGAACGCAACGCCGCCGAGGCTAAATCTTCGGACGCGCCGGCGCTGGCGCATACGCTGAAAGGTTCGGCGCGCGCGATCGGCGCGTTTCGTGTCGCCGACGCCGCCGAAGGGCTGGAGACCGCGATCCGCAACGGCGACGATCCCGCCGAGGCGCTCGCCGGGCTGAAGGATGCCGTCACCGAGGCGAGGGCCACCATCGACGCGATGCTGCGCCGCTCCTGATCGGCGCCTGAAATCAATCCTGATTCCTGCAAAATCGCAGGCTTAGGTCAAATTCCCCGCACTAGCGCTCTGCGGATCGACCCGTTATAGGACTGGCCGGAGCCCCTTTTCCCGCTAGTTACGAGCAATCATGGCCAAGATCACTTTTGTCGACCATTCCGGCGAATCCCGCACCATTGAAGTCGAAAACGGCGCGACCGTGATGGAAGCCGCGATCCGCAATGCCATTCCCGGGATCGAGGCGGAATGCGGCGGGGCCTGCGCCTGCGCGACCTGCCACGTCTATGTCGACGAGGCCTGGCGCGACAAGGTCGGCGCGCCGACGCCGATGGAAGAGGACATGCTGGATTTCGGCTTCGACGTGCGGCCGAATTCGCGGCTGTCGTGCCAGATCAAGGTCAGCGACGCGCTCGATGGCCTCGTGGTGTCGACGCCGGAACGGCAGGCTTAAAATACCGGCTGCGCGACGTTCACCCCGCGCCGGAGCCAGGGCTGGAAATTCCTGACGATTTCAGCGGTCAGCGGCTGCGGCTTGTGGGCGACCTCGTCGATCAGCACCGATACCGATTGCGCCGAGGCGACGCATTTTCCCGCCGAAAATACCACCTGATCGAACGTCACCGAGGTGCGGCCGAATTTCACCAGGCCCAATCCCATTTCGATGCTGCCCGGCCAGCGCAACTGGGCGCGGAAATGCATGTCGAGCCGCACCATCATCCAGGCCAGCCCCTCCGGCATCAGCCCGTAGCTCTTGTCCTTCATCAGCGCGACGCGGCCGGTCTCGAAATAGGTCGCATAAACCGCGTTGTTGACGTGATGATTGGGGTCGAGATCGGCAAACCGCACATTGTCGGTAACCCGAAACGGAAAATCCTCGAGCTTCGGCGTTGAATCGACGGATGCTTGCGCGTTCACGGGGCGGTCTCCGAAAGTCCTTGCCCCTTGAAGCCGAGTTCGGCAACGCGGGCAAGGGCTTGGCGGCATTGCTGGGCGGCCATTTATGGCTTTCCTCAAGCCTCCCACTTGGCTAGACAGACGCGACCGGAATGCCTTCCTGCCTGCGCTTGCAGGGTTCAACCGAAAAGAAGCTGACATGAGCGAAGCGATCAAAACCGATGTGCTGATTATTGGCGCGGGCCCGTGCGGACTGTTTGCCGTGTTCGAACTGGGCCTGCTCGACATGAAGGTGCATCTGGTCGACATCCTCGACAAGATCGGCGGCCAGTGCGCCGAGCTCTATCCGGAAAAGCCGATCTACGACATTCCCGGCATTCCCTTCGTCACCGGCCAGGGCCTGACCGAGGCGCTGATGGAACAGATCAAGCCGTTCAACCCGACCTTCCATCTCAACGAGATGGTGGAGAAGGTCGAGAAGATCGGCGATCCCGGCTTTCGCGTCACTACCGACGCCGGCACCGTGTTCGAGTGCAAGGTGGTGGTGATTGCCGCCGGCGGCGGCTCGTTCCAGCCGAAGCGTCCGCCGGTGCCCGGCATCGAGGCCTATGAAGGCTCGTCGGTGTTCTACTCCGTGCGCAAGATGGAGCAGTTTCGCGACAAGGAATTGCTGATCGTCGGCGGCGGCGATTCCGCGCTGGACTGGACGCTCAACCTGCACCCGATCGCCAGGCGCGTGACGCTGCTGCACCGGCGCGACGATTTTCGCGCGGCGCCGCACAGCGTCGAGCAGATGCGCGCGCTGGTGGCCTCGGGCAAACTTGAATTCAAGATCGGCCAGGTCACCGGTCTTGAAGGCGAGGGTGGCAAACTCTCCGGCGCCCACGTCAAGGGCAACGACAACGCCATGACAAAAGTCAGCTGCGATACCATGCTGCCGTTCTTCGGCCTGACCATGAAGCTCGGCCCGGTCGCGAACTGGGGCATTGCGCTGGAAAACAATCTGGTGCCGGTCGAGACCAGCGCGTTCGAAACCAACGTGCCCGGCATTTTCGCGATCGGCGACATCAACACCTATCCCGGCAAGCTGAAGCTGATCCTGTGCGGCTTCCACGAGGGATCGCTGATGGCGCAGAAGGCGCACCGTTACGTCTATCCGGACAAGCGGCTGGTGTTCCAGTACACGACGTCGTCGTCGAGCCTGCAGAAGAAGCTCGGGGTCAATTGATCCCGTAGCATCGTCGCGCGTCATGGCCGTCACAGAAATCGCCGTAAGTAATTACGACGGGTTCCGGCGCTATCCGGCCGGGTCCGGGGCCATAAAGCGGATTGCAGCTACTGGAACCTTCCGCGAAATGGCCTTAGTCTGCGTTCATTGCTTTATGCCTTGGTCAGGTGGTTGATGATGCGGACAGGTTTTTCCAAAACTCGACGGGCAACGCCGATCGCGGCCGGGTTTGCCGCGGCCATTGCTTTGATGGCGCTCGCCTGTGTGGCGCCGGCAAAGGCCGCCGAGCCTTCGGCCGCGGGGCTGTGGCAAAAGATCGAGGACGGCAACCCCGTGGTATGGGTTCTCGTCGTCGACCACGACGGCGTCAACTTCGAGGGTGTGATCGCCAGAGAGTTTCCCGATCCCGGCGAAACAACCCTTCCCAACGACGTCTGCACAAAATGCACCGACGACCGCAAGGGCGCGCCGGTGCTCGGCATTTCCTTCATCCGCGACATGAAGCGCAACGGCCTGAAGTACGAGGACGGCAACGTGCTCGATCCGCGCGACGGCAAGATCTATCACGCCAAGATGACCGTCAGCCCCGACGGTCAGACGCTGACCATGCGCGGCTATTGGGGGATTTCGCTGCTCGGCAAGGATGAGGTATGGCACCGGCTTCCGGACACCGCGATGGCCCAGGTCGACCCCGCCATCATCGCAAAATATCTGCCGACCCAGGCGGCTGCGATGAAGCCGTCGGTCAGCGCCAAGAAGGGCGCAGCGCCCGCGCATTGATCGCGCGCTGCTTGCCTGATCAAAGCCGCTCTCTACTTCACCTACTTCGCGTCCGGTGCCGGCTGCAGCGGTGCGACCGGCTCCGACGTTATCTCGGCCGCGGCGTCGTCGAGACGCAGCACGGATGTCACCGCCGGCAATGCCGCATCCGCCATCGCGGCGTGGCCTTCGGCGCTCGGATGGATGGCGCCGCCATAGACCGCCGACAAAATTCCCCAGGTCGCATCATGGATGTCGGCCGGCTGCATCGACGACGGCAACCCCTGCGGATAGGTCATCGCCGCGAAGTAGCTGTCATTGGCATCGCGGATCCAGCGCGCGCGGGGCAGGTAGGCGCGATATTCCCCGGCGCTATGGCCGCAGACCAGCGGCTGGCTGGCCGAGTTGACGATGTCGGGATCGAAGCTGTCGCCCTTGGCAGAAAAACAGGCGCGGTCGAATTCCGGATCGCTTTCCGCGCGGGCGCAGAAGCCATGATCGGCGAACGACGCCTGATGGCCATCGACGAAGGTCATGCGGTCGCTTGAGGGATCGCGGCACAGCACGCCGGATTGGCACAGCGCCAGCGCCTTCAGTTGCGGCAGGAATTCGTTCTGCACGAAGCCCGAGACGTTGGCGAGCCGCTCCGGCGCGGCGTTGAACGAGGGATGAATATCGAACCCGGCGCGGCCGCCGGGGCAGGGTGCGCCGCCCGCCAGCGTCGGATTGGCATAGGAGACGTAGACCACGCGGGAGAGGTCGCCGACCAGCGGCTTCAGCGCATCGCGCAGCTTGGCGAACCCACGCGGCAGGTCGCGCGCCAGTTCCGCACGGGAATCGTCGACCGATCCGATCACCCCGATGCGCGACAACAGCTCGCGTTCGGTGGGGGCGATGATGGTATCGGCGACCAGGCCGGAAAAATTGATGTCGTTGGCGCCGATCGACAGCAGCACGAGGTCGAGCTTGCGGTCGGGCTGCCGGCGTTGCGCCGCGGTGAGCGCCTCGCGCAATTCGCCGACCTGCGCGCTGACGGTGCCCTGGCAGGTGGCGGATTTGGCGCTCGGGCATTCGCGCGCGCGTTGCGCGCCGAGCAGGCCGTCGGCGATGGTGGCGCCGGTGCAGGCCAGCGGCAGATAGGTCACCGCGATGTGCGGATAATGCACCGCGAGCGCCAGCGCGGTGCGGGTCTGGTAGCTGTAGAGCGAACGATGGCAGGGCGCATTGAACCACAGCGCGCCGTAGCGCTGCCAGTTCTGCAGCGTATCCGGCGCCTCGCAGGCGCGGCCGCCTTTGTAGCCGGCGCGGCTCGGACGGTAATATTGCGAACTCGCCGTCGTCCCGAGATAGGAGCGGAAGCAGAAGCCTTCATCCGCCAGCGCAACCGGCTTGTCCGGGTTGCCTTCGCCGGAGGCGATACTGTCGCCGAGACCGGCGATAAAGATGTCGCGCACCTGGATCGCGGTGGCGAGATGCTGCGGGGCGTCGGTGCTGGAGACATCGACCGTGACGTTGGTGGGGCCTCCGTAGCGGACCCTGAGATTCAAGGGCTCGGCGCAATCGAGCGTCGATGTGCGCGGCGGGCCGCCGTCGTCGAACGACCATGCGCAGATCGCGCCGACCGGAACCTGGCCGGTGAGCCGCACCGTGACCGGATGATCCGCCGGTGTCAGATAGCTTTCCTTGACGTTGTCGCGCGTGCAAGGCTCGCTGACGCGGCCGGTCAGGTCGATGCAGAGCCGGTTCACGGTATTGCGCGCCCAGCCGCGGCCGTCGCTCTGCTGCTCCAGCATGTCTTCCGATGCCAGGATGTTGCCGGCCCGGGCGCTGTCGGTATGCAGCTTGAAATCGCGTTCTTCGCGGAACAGCCGGAAGCGGTTGCGGACTTCCCACGAAATCTGCATCGCGCCATCGGATGCGGCATCCGGCGAAGCTGGCGCTGCCGCCGGCGCGGTCTGGGCCATGACCCATTGCGCCGGCAACGCGCCGAGCGCGACGGCAAACAGAGCGCACGTAAGTATCGAACGAAGCGGAATTGTGATCATGACGCGTTTGACGTTACTGGTGGGGCGGAAATAAGAGCGACCGGCATTCCGCTCAAGCCCGGTTCCGCCAGAACAGGTAGCACTAGCCTCGCGACTTCAGGCGCTTGAGCGGTTGCGGCACGGCCGTGGCAGGCGGGCAATTCTCGTTCAGCCGGCGGCGTTCCTGCCAGGGCTGCACGACGTTGAGCCAGAGCTCGCGGGTGCCCATGATGGAAATCGCAAGGCCAAACGGAATCAGGAAATACAGCACGCGGAACACCAATAGCGTGGCGAGCAGTTGTTCGCGGCCGAATTCCGGCAGCGCCACCAGCATCGCGGCGTCGAACACGCCGAGGCTGCCCGGCGCGTGGCTGGCAAATCCGAGCAGCGTCGCCAGGATGAATACCACCGCCAGCGAAATGAAATCGATGTGCGGCTCACCCGGCATCAGCAAGTACATCGCCAGCGCGCAGAAGCCGAGATCGACCACGCCGATCAGCATCTGCAGCAAGGTCAGCCGCGCCGAGGGCAGCACCACTTTCCAGCCGTTCTGCCCAAGCTCCCTGCGGCTCGTGCCGGTCACCAGCCAGACGAAATAGGCCGCGATGCCGGCGAGGCAACCGAGCGCGATCAGCCGGTTGATGGCCGGCGGCATCAGATCCATCGCGCTGGCGGCCCATGGGTGATAGGCCATGCCGAAGCCGAGCACGAACAAATTGCCGAGCCAGAAGGTCAGGCCGGAGAGGAAGCAGATCTTGGCGACGTCGATCGCGTTCAGTCCGTAATCGGAATAAATCCGAAACCGGATCGCGCCGCCGGTAAACACGGTGGCGCCGATGTTGTGACCGATCGTATAGCTGGCAAAACTCGACATCGCGGCGATCCGGTACGGCACATGGTTCTTGCCGATGGTCCGCAGCGCGAAGAAATCATAGAATGTCAGGGTACAGAACGCCCCGATCACGCACAGCGCGGCGAGCGCGATGTGGTGCGGTGGTATGTCCGTCAGCGCCGTCAGGATTACGCCGGTATCGACGCCCTTGAGGGTGCGGACCAATGTCGTGATCGCAAGGACGATAATGAGGAGGCTCGCGGCAATCCCGAGCCGCTTCCAGCCAATCCGTTCCTTGAAGCCACGCCCCAGCGTGGTCAGCAGTCGATGCATTCATCCTCCCGGCGGGGCGGCATTGGCCGTGGTGTTCTGGAACCATTGATAGCAAGCCGCTGTCAATCGCTCCATAGGCGTAGACCCATAAGGCAAAAACGCCCTCATGGGCAGGCCTTGACAAGGTCAGCTTTGGCCTTCGGCGTTGAGGCCTGTCATACGCCCTACACATCCCGTTACGTAGGCGCGCGGCGTGAAGGATTCGAGCCTTGAAATGCGGCCCTGAAATCCCATGCGCGACGGCGGGAAGGCGTGCTGTTTCGTCGCTTATATCGTGTTCCAAGATGATGTTTTTCGCGATGCTTTCGCCGATCCCGGGAACATCGCTGTATTCGGCCGACCAGCGCTGTGTTGCGCGCATAGTTCGACCAGCAGCGAAGCGTTTGATGGAAACGAAGCCTAGATCAGGCGTTACTTCTCCGCAAATGGAGGTAACCGATGACAGTTACATTGCCGGATACATCACTCAAGTTCGCTCCGCCGCATGCCGTGCCAAAATCCCCTTCGCGGCCGAATCCAGCCCGCAGCGGTCTTGCGACCTCGCTGACCCTGGCGGCGATGAGCCTCGGTTACGGCGTGGTCCAGCTCGACGTCACCATCGTCAACACGGCGCTTGGCAGCATCGGCTCCGCGCTCGGCGGCGGCGTATCGGAACTGCAATGGGTGGTCAGCGCCTACACCATCGCGTTTGCCGCCTTCATTCTCACCGCCGGCGCGCTCGGCGATCGGATCGGCGCCAAGCGCGTGTTCATGGCGGGCTTTGCGATCTTCACGGCGGCCTCGGTCGGCTGCGCGCTGTCGCCCAATGCGACGATCCTGATCGCGGCGCGGGCGGTGCAGGGGTTCGGCGCAGCCATTCTGGTGCCGAACTCGCTGGCATTGCTCAGCCACGCCTATCCCGACGACAAGGCACGGGGACGAGCGGTCGGCATCTGGGCCGCGGGCGCGAGCCTTGCGTTGACGGCCGGTCCGCTGGTCGGTGGCGGACTGATCGCGCTGGTCGGCTGGCGCTCGATCTTCCTGGTCAATCTGCCGATCGGGCTCGCCGGTCTTTGGCTGAGCTGGCGTTACGCCAGCGAAACCACCCGTTCGCCGCAGCGTGAGATCGATCTGCCGGGCCAGCTTGCTGCGATCGCGGCGCTTGGCTGTCTGGCAGGCGCGATCATCGAAGGCGGCTCGCTCGGCTGGGGCAACGGGTTCGTGATCGCGGGCTTTATTGCCGCGGCGGTGTTGGCGATCCTGTTCGTGCTGCAGGAGCGGCGCGCGTCGCAACCGATGCTGCCGCTGTCGCTGTTCCGCCACCGGATGTTCGCCTTGACCTCGATGGTCGGCCTATTGGTCAACATCGCCTTCTACGGGCTGATCTTTGTCTTCAGCCTGTACTTCCAGCGCGTCAACGGATGGTCGCCGTTCGCGACCGGGTTGGCCTTCGTGCCGATGATGGGCGCGGTGCTGCCGGTCAACCTGCTGGCGCCGCGACTGGCGGAGCGGATCGGCGCGCCGGCGACGATCGCGGTCGGTGCCGTGTTGTCCGCGGTTGGATGTCTGGCGTTGCTCGGGATCGGGCAGGGCACCAGCTACGCCTTGATCTGCGCGCAGCTGATCGTGATCGGCGGTGGCCTCGGCCTTTTGGTGCCGCCGCTGACGTCGACGCTGCTGGGAAGCGTGGAGAAGCAGCGCTCCGGCATTGCCGCCGGCGTGCTCAACGCGACCCGGCAGACCGGCAGCGTGTTGGGCGTGGCGCTGTTCGGCTCGCTCGCGGGTCAGGCCAACGCGCTGCTCTCTGGCACACACGCCTCGCTGGTGATTTCCGCCGGCCTGCTGCTGGTCGCGGCCGCTGCGATCTGGTTTGGCGCTTCGCGTCCGGCTGCGCAGTAGCCCTCTAGCTTCTGCGCAAGGCAAAGTGGGCGCCACAAAACGCCATCGCCGCGCCGAGCACGAGCGCGGCGATTCCCGCGAGCACACCCGAGATGGTCGGGATTGCGCTTGGCCCGGAGGCGACCGCGCCGGCGCCGACCAGCAGGAGAACGCCGACCGCGATCAGGAATTGCCGCATCCGCTGCGGGATCTGTCCGGACACCGCGCTATGCATCAGATTGGCGGTGAAATAGCCGCCGCAAAAACCCACCGTCGCGATCAGCCACCACGCGATCGCGGCACCGGCCGGCATGAATTCGCGGGCATCGGACCGCCAGAGGCCGCCAAGGTCGAGGCCGAAGCGCGCGCCGAGCATGTGCACGGCCAGCGCCAGCAGCACACCCGAAATCATCGCGCCGGCCAGAATCAGGCGGCGCGGAAAATAGATCGTCTCGGCCATGCCGTGCTTGTAAGATGAAGCCGGCGGGCCGCGCAAGCCGACATCAACGGGAATCAACGCCACTGCAGGATCACGAACAGGACCAGGCGACAGGTCAGGCGGACGCCGCGCCGGCCGTTCAATACGCCTACAAGGCATCGCTGGTCGGCGCCGCGCATCGGTTCGAACTGACCGATCAAGGGCTGACATGGCGCGCCGGTGGCAAGACCGGCCTGTGGCCGTACGCCGCCATCACCAAAATCCGCTTGTCGTTCCGCCCGGTGTCGATGCAGGCGCGCCGGTTTCGCGCCGACATCGAAAGCGCCGATCTCGGGCGCATCGCCTTGCTGTCGACCAGCTGGCAGACCTCGGTGCTGATGGCGCCGCAGGACCGCGACTATCGCGCCTTCATCGTCGAGCTGCACCGGCGCATGAAGGCTGCGGGCAGCAACGCCGAGCTGATCGGCGGCCTCAGACCGCGCATCTATCTCGCCGCGCTGGCGTTGCTGGCGCTGGTCGCCGCCGCAATGGCCAGCCTATTGATTCGCGCGATCCTGATCGGCGAACTCGCCGGCATTGCGTTCCTGCTCGGTTTTGCCGCGTTGTTCGCCTGGCAGGTTGGCGGCTTTGTCAGGCGCAACCGGCCGCAGGCCTACAGTTTTGATCGTCTGCCGGAAGCGTTGCTGCCATAACGGCGCCGCTTGCATCACGTCTAAAAAACTCAGTGCCGCACCACCAGCACCGAGCATTTGGCGTAGCGCACGACATGGCCGGCATTGGAGCCGAGAAAATAGGTTCGCATCGCCGGCCGATGCGATGTCATCACGATCAGGTCGGCCTTGACGGCTGCGGCTTCCTCCAGGATCTCGTGATAGATGCCGCCCTGGCGCACCACGCTGGAAATCCGCGCGGCGTCGATGCCGGATTCGCGCGCGACGATGGTGAGCGCTTCCTCGGAGGTCTGGCGCTGCTGGGTGTCGAAATCGGCCGGCACATATTCCGCCAGCATCACCGGTGTCATCGGCAACACGTTCAACAGCCGCACCGCGCCGCTCCAGGTCTGCGACAGCGTCGCCGCGGTCGCAATCGCGGGCTTCGCCAGATCGGTATCGGCGAGATCGATCGGCACCAGGATGGATTTGAACATCTGCGCCTCCCTGTCGGTGATCACATTAGCATATATCGAGAACAAGCGGCGGCCCGCTCAATCGTCCGCCGGCTCAATCGTCCAAAGTCTGCTTCAGCAGTTTCGGGCTGACAAACAGCACGAGCCGTCCGCGGCGGAATGCCACATCGTTCCAATCGTCGGTTTCGAAATCAAAAATCGCCAGCCCCGAGGTCGGCAGATTGTCAGCGAGCGCGCTGCGCCCGGCAGCGTCGCCGGCGCCATCGGTCAGCGCCAGCGCCAGTTCATGGATGCCCGGATTGTGGCCGACCAGCAGCAGCCGTTGCGGATCGCCAGCGGCAACGTCGCGGATGCATTGCAGCAATTGCGCGGGATCGGCGCCATAAATATCCGGCACCAGTTCCAGATGGGGCGGCGGAACACGATCCTTCATGGCCGCCCAGGCCAGCTCCCAGGTCTGGTGCGCGCGCACCGCCGGCGAAACCAGCGCATAATCGGGAAACGGCGGATGGCTGGCGACAAAGCCGCCGATCTCGGCGGCATCCTTACGGCCACGGTCGTCGAGGCGGCGGTCCTGGTCCCGGCCGCTCGGGGCGTCGTTCTCGGTCTTGGCGTGACGCAACAGCATCAAACGGCGCATGGCGCGATCTCGATTCGTTCAAAGGCCAGCGGATTAATGTACAGACTGTGGCTCAGGGCAAGGTGACAAGCGCCCGATCGGTCCGTAAGAAAACGCCATGAATGAGACATCCACTGGCGCGTCAAGCCTATCCGACACCGCAGGGCTGCGCGAGCGTTCGCGGCTGTCTTTCGACCTCGATGCCGATATCTGCGTGGTCGGCGCCGGCCTTGCCGGGTTGACGGTGGCACTGGAGGCGGCGCGGCTCGGCGCCAGCGTTGCCGTGCTCGAGGGCCGGCATGTCGGCTGGAACGCGTCCGGCCACCAGCTCGGTACTGTCATGCCGGGCTACGGCCTGCCGGTCGGAGAATTGATCGCGCGCGTCGGCTTCGAGGACGCCCGCGAACTCTGGTCGCTGTCGAAGCAGGGCGCCGATTTCGTGCGCGCCAATGCGTCGGAAGAACTGATGCCGGGCATCGGCCTCACTGAGGGAGCACTTGAGGTTTCCAACGTCGACGTCGGCGATCAATTGATCAGCCGGCTGCAGATGTTAGGTGAGGATTTTGAGACTGAAGTGGAGGGTTGGCAGGTCGATCGGGTCCGCGACCAGCTCAAGACCGGCCATTACTTCCATGGCGTGTATTACCCGAAAGCGTTTCAGGTTGACGGCCGCAAATACGTTCATGGGCTGGCGGCTTTGGCGCGGCGAGCCGGGGCGCGGATTTTCGAGGACACGCCGGTCGTCAGCATCGATCCCTCGGGCATTCGCAAGCGCATCGTGACGCCGTCGGCGCGGCTGCGCGCCTCGCACATCGTGCTGGCCGGCAACGTCCATCTGGGCGCGCCGCTGAAGCGGTTGTCGGAGACGCTGCTGCCGGTGTGGCGCTATGCCGCCGTCACCGCGCCGCTCGGCGAGCGCCTCGCTGACGCCATCACCTTCCAGGGATCGGTCACCGACAGCGACGGCGTCGATCATTTCCGGATCGTGGACGGCGACCGGCTGATGTGGGCGTCGCCGGAGACCACCTGGGCGGCGCGGCCGCAGCGTTTTGCCGGCGCCATCGCGCGCCGCATCCGCACCATCTTTCCCCAGCTCGGCAAGGTCGAGATCGAGGACGTGTTTGGCGGCGCGGTCGGCCAGACCGTGCATGGCATGCCGCAGATCGGCCAGTTGCGCAGAGGTCTGTGGGTCACGAGCGGCTTCGGGCGGCAGGGCCTCAATACGTCGGCGATGGCCGGGCAGTTGATCGCGCAGAGTATTCTTGGGGGCGACGAACGCTGGCGGCTGTTTTCGCCGTTCGAACTGGTATGGGCGGGCGGCCCGACCGGCCGGGTGGCCGGGCATGTCGTGGGTCTGTGGGGCAGGGGCAGTTCGGCCGCGGCCGGCGCGCTGGCCCGCTATCGGGAACGTGCCCGGGCCCGGGAGCGGATTCGCGAGGCGCGCCTGGTCGAGGCCAATCGCCAGGCTGGAACCCGGCCGCCACGCCCGCGGCCGCCGCCGGGCCAACCCCGTCCCGTGCAGCGTCCTATGGCGCCCGTGGCCGTCGATCCGGGGCCGCCGGCTACCGGCGAAAGCGAGAATGGCTAGGGTTTTCAGAAACCTTGCCCGCCGATCTCGCAAGAAAGTGAGAAATTTCGGCCCGGACCGGTGTAACTTCCTCAGGTGACCGCCGTATCTCCCAGCGAAGACACAAGTTTTGCCTCACGCCATGGAGACCATCATGACTGACCGCCGTATTCTGCTGGCATCCGCTGCCGGTCTGTTTGGCTTTGCCGCCTTGCGCTGGCTGAGCGGAACGCCGGCGCGCGCGGCCGAAAAATTCGAGGTCGAGAAGACCGACGCCGAGTGGCGCGCGCAGCTGACGCCGCAGCAATATGAGATCCTGCGCCAGGAAGGCACCGAGCGCCCCTACACCAGCCCGCTGCTTGGGGAACACCGCAAAGGCATCTTTGCCTGCGCCGGCTGTGACCTGCCGCTGTTCTCTTCAGAAACCAAATTCGAAAGCGGCACCGGCTGGCCGAGCTTTTGGAAGCCGCTCGACAACGCCGTCGGCGAGCACAAGGACCGCACGCTCGGCATGCTG
Organism: uncultured Alphaproteobacteria bacterium; assembly: GCA_963699465.1. Lineage (GTDB taxonomy): Bacteria > Pseudomonadota > Alphaproteobacteria > Rhizobiales > Xanthobacteraceae > Bradyrhizobium. The sequence continues at coordinate 14,716 of CAVOTZ010000030.1, read as the reverse complement.
CGCACCGAAATTCATTGCCGCCGCTGCGGCGGTCATCTCGGTCACGTGTTCGACGACGGCCCGAAGCCGACCGGCCTGCGCTACTGCATGGACGGCTTTGCGCTGCAGTTTCACGCCGCGGCTGCGTCGGCCACCTGATCGGCCTTGGTCGATCGACGCGTTTCGCCTGAAAGCGCCCGGCAATATTTTCCACCCCGGCAATTGTGCCCCGGTCTTCGGACCGGGGCATTTTCATTTAAGCGTTTGAAATAACGCGATTTTCGTTTTTGGCACAGGGCTTGCGATGTCTCCTTTCGACGATGGCCACGGCTCGGTTCTGCCGGCAGGCCGCCTCGAATCGAATTTGGAGACAATGTTATGGGTATCTTCGATGCGCTGAATACCGCGGTGGCCGGCCTGCAATCTCAATCTTACGCACTGCAGAACATCTCGGGCAACATCGCGAATGCCTCGACCATCGGCTACAAGGGCATCAATACCAGTTTCGAGGATCTCGTCGCGCAGGCGTCTTCGCCGACCGCGCAAGTCGCAGGCGGCGTCACCGCGCTGTCGCAGCAGACGCTGACGACATCGGGCACCGTCTCCTCCTCGACCGTCGCCACCAACATGGCGATCAACGGCGACGGCTTCTTCTCGGTGCAGAAGCCCACCAGCGTCGTGGACAATGAGCCGGTGTTCAACGGCGTCACCGATTATACCCGGGCCGGCGATTTCCAGGTCAACGCCAACGGCAATTTGGTCAACGGCGCCGGTTACTATTTGATGGGCGTCACGGTCGATCCGAAGACCGGAAACCCGCTCGGCAACGTGCCGCAGGTGCTGCAGTTCCAGAACAACTTCGTGCCGGCGCAGCCGACCACCAATATTCAATACGCTGCTAACCTGCCCACCGTACCGCAGACGACCGCAAGCACCACCGCATCTCCCGGCACGCTGGTCGCCGACGGCGGTCTGGACCCGTCCGCGTTCTCCGCAAATCCGTTGGTCCTGGGCACGCCGGCCACGCCGTTCGGCGACAACACGGTGACCGGCGCCGCCGCGCTGAACACGTCGCCGTTCGCTGGATGGACTCCCGGTCCCATTACCGCGAGTACCGCGCTGTCCAGCATCGCAATCGGAACCACGACCGGTAACGTGGTCACCAACTCGTCCGCCGGGCCCGCGGTCGTTAGTTCGGGCACGACGCTGCTGTCCGGAACCTCGCCGGCCAACGCGCTGACGTCGAGCTTTGCTGCCGGTGATACCATCACGGTCAACGGCCAGGTCATCACGTTCGTCGCTTCCGGCGCGGCCGGCAACAACCAGGTGAATGTCACCGACAACATCACGACCCTGCTCGGCAAGATCGACGCGATCTCGGGCACGATGAATCCATCGACCATCAGCGGGACGACCGGCAAGATCACGTTGAACGATAACACCAGCGCGCTCACCGTGAAGAGTTCGAACGCGAGCGCTTTCGCCGCGCTCGGCTTCAGCGGCACCGTTACCCCGCCGACCAACTCGCTGCAGAGTAGCTTCGTTGCGGGCAATTCCATCACCGTGGACTCGAGCCCCGCATCGACGATCACGTTCTACACCGGCACCGCTCCCGCCCCCGTTGTCGGCACGACTTTTGTCAATCTCGCGACTGCGACGGTCGGCTCGCTGCTCAGCACGATCGACGGGATCACCGGCACCGGCAATCCGTCGACCATCAACGCCAGCACCGGCGCGATCACGCTGCATACCGGCACCGCGCAGGACCTTTCGGTCGCGAGCGGCGCTGCCGGATTCACGGCGCTCGGCTTCGGCACCACCATGTCGGCGGCGCGCACCGGCGGCGGTACGGTGGGCACGGGCTTCGTGCTTGGCGCCGACCTCGACGACTTTTGACGCCCAGAGCGTCAGCGGCGGCGCGGTCACGGCCTATAATGCGGCAGGCACCCCGGTGAACCTGCAATTCCGCTGGGTCAAATCCGACAGTTCGGCGCTGGGCAATCCGCATCAGGACACCTGGAACCTGTTCTACCAGAGCGACTCCACGGCAACCAGCACGCAGCCCGCCTGGACCAACGTCGGCGTCAACTTCACCTTCAATTCCGACGGGTCGCTGTCGAGTCCGGCAGGGTCCGCCATCACCATCCCCGGCGTCACGGTGAACAATCAATCGCTTGGCAACATCACGCTGAATCTCGGCTCCGGCGGCCTGACGCAATTCGCCAGCACCACCGGTGCTGCGACCATCAACCAGATCCAGCAGAACGGCTATGCCGCCGGCCAGCTGCAATCGGTCGCGATCAACAACAACGGGCTCGTGGTCGGAACCTTCTCGAACGGGCAGAATCTCGATCTCGCTTCGGTGACGCTGTCGCACTTCAACGGCACCAATTATCTGCAGGCGCTGAGCGGCGAAGCCTATGCCGTGACCTCGCAGTCCGGCCCGGCCATCGCGGGCGCGTCGGGCACCATCAGCGGTTCGGCGCTCGAAGGGTCGAACACCGACATCGCCGACGAATTCACCAAGCTGATCGTGACGCAACAGGCCTACTCGGCGAACACCAAGGTTATCACCACGGCCAACGACATGGTTCAGGACCTCCTGAACGTGCTGCGCTGATCGGCGAGTCGAAGCCAGCGTAACGTGATCGAAAGCGGGCAATAAGATGGGTTTGAGTTCTGCCCTAGCAACTGCGATGTCGGGTCTGCGCGCCAACCAGGCCTCGCTTTCGATCGTCTCGGGCAATATCGCCAACGCGCAAACGCCTGGCTATGTCACCCAAACCCCCAACCAGATCGAAGTGGCGACCGGCACCAGCGGCACCAGCGTCGATGTTACCGGCGTCAGCCGCCAGCTCGATCTCTACATCCAGAGCCAGTTGCGCACCGAGACGTCCGGCAGCGGCTATGCCGACCAGATGTCCAATGTTCTCGGTCAGTTGCAGAGCGTCTATGGCACGCCGGGCGGCGACGGCACGCTCGAGACGACCTACAACAATTTCACCAGCGCGCTGCAGGCGCTGTCGACCAGCCAGGGCAGCGAATCCGCTCAGACCGCGGCGCTGGGCGCGGCCCAATCGCTGGCGCAGTCGCTGAACGCGACCTCGCAGGGTATCCAGACGCTGCGCACCAACGTCAGCCAGGACATCGGCTCGTCGGTGACCCAGGCCAACGCCGACATGAGCACGATCGCGACCATCAACACCCAGTTGCAGGGCCTGGCCCCGACCGATCCGGCGGCCGCCACGCTGATGGACCAGCGCGACAACGCGATCAACGACCTGTCGAAATTGATGGACGTCCGCACCGTCACCGACAGCTCCAACGAGACCAGCGTATTCACGACAACGGGCGTGCAACTGGTCGGCGGCGAACTGGCATCGAAGATGACGTTCACCTCGCCGGGAACGCTGACTGCCAATAACCTGTATAGTTCCAATCCCGCCCAGAACGGCGTCGGCTCGCTGACGATCGCGCTGCCGAACGGCGGCAGCTACGACATGGTCGCCAACAAGTCGATCACTTCAGGCCAGATCGCAGCCGACCTGACCCTGCGCGACCAGACCCTGGTGCAGGCGCAGACCCAGATCGACCAGCTCGCGGCGACGATGTCGAGCGCGTTGTCCGATACGACGACGGCCGCGACCCCCATCGCAGGATCGCCGGCGGGCTTTGCCGTCAACACGTCGAACATACAGCCCGGCAACACCATCAACCTGACACTCACCAATACCGGGACCAACGCCAAGCAGCAGATCATCGATCGTCAACGTCACCGATCCGACCGCGTTGCCGCTGCCGAATGCTCCGAATGCCAATCCGAAAATGATCGGCGTCAACCTGTCCGGCGGCGTCAACGCGAATGTGCTAGCGCAACTCAATGCGCAGCTCGGCCCGGGGCTGGCATTCTCCGGCTCGGGCACGACGCTGAATGTTACCGGATCGGCCGCTACCGCCATCAATTCGACCACGACGACAACGACGGCCTCCTCGCTGGTCGGCGGCAGCGCGCAGGTGCCGCTGTTCACCGACGGCACCTCGCTTTATACCAGCGCGTTCACCGGCGCCGGCTCGCAGATGACCGGCTACGCCGGCCGCATTACCGTCAACCCGGCGCTGGTGACCAATCCCGCGAACTTCACCGTCTACAGCAATTCGCCGGCAACAGCGGCCGGCGACACCACGCGTTCGGACTTTCTTTATTCGCAGCTGACGACGGCTTCATTCAACTATTCGCCGCAGACCGGATTGGGCTCGACCGCGTCGCCGTTCACCGGAACCATCTCCGGCTTACCTTCAGCAGTTCCTCAGCCAGCAGGCCAATACGGCGTCCACGGCAACGTCGTTGCAGCAGGGCCAGGACGTCGTGGTCTCGACACTGCAACAGAAATTCAATTCGGTCGCCGGCGTCAGCATCGACACCGAGATGTCGAACCTGATCGCGTTGCAGAATTCCTACGCCGCCAATGCTCACGTGATGTCGGTCGTGCAGAGTATGATGAACACGCTGATACAGGCGCAAACCTAGGACGAGTTAGATGTCGATCACCAGCATAGGCTACGCCACTTCGCCGCTGGGTCAGGCGATCACGAGTCTCAACAATCAGATGACCAGCCTCTCGACCCAGCTCGCCACGGGCGAGAAGTCGACCACTTATGCCGGCATGGGCGCCGGCGAGGGTTTTGCCATTGCCGCGCGGTCGCAGCTCGCCAGCATTTCCGGCGTTCACCGACCACCATCAGCAATGTGACACCTCGATCGCATTCCGCGAACAACGCGCTGCAGGCGATCTCCAATCTCGGCGGCCAAGTGCAGAGCGCCGCAGCCAGCACGCCGCAGACGCTCGATAGCACCGGGCAGACCATCGCCCAGGAAAACGCCTCGGCTGAACTGCAGTCGATGGTTGGTATTCTCAACACGCCGTCCGGCAACCGCTATCTGTTTTCCGGCACCGCGATCAATACGCCGGCCACGGTTCCGGCCGACGAGATGCTCAACGGCACCACCACCCAGGCCGGGCTGAAGACGGTGATGGCGGAGCGCGCGACCGCCGACGGCGCGGTTCCCGGCGGCACCGGCCGGTTGCTGATCACCAATCCCGCGGCGACGCCGCCGGCGACATCGACGGTGGTCTCGGTGGCGGAAGATGCCGCCGGTTCGCCGTTCGGACTGAAGCTGAGCCAGGTGACGTCATCGCTGACCGGCGCCACCGTGACCGGACCGGCCGGTTCACCGGCGGCGATCTCGATCGCCCTCGGCGCCACCAATCCCAATGCGGGCGACCAGATCAGCTTCACCTTCAATCAGCCCGACGGCACCACCGCGTCGGTGCAACTGACGGCAACGACCACGTCGCCGCCGCCGACCGGCAGCTTTCTGATCGGCGCCACGCCGGCCGCGACGGCCGCCAACCTCAACACCGCCCTGAATACGGCGGTCGGCACGGTGGCCAATACCACGCTGGTCGCGGCTTCCGCGATCGAAGCCGGCAATGATTTCTTCAATACGGCGAGTGTCGCGACCGGAAATTCCGCGGTCACCAATCAGGCCGTGCCGCCGGCCGCGATCACCGCCGCCACCACGCTGTCGGGTTCGACGGGAACGGATTCGTTGTCGCCCGGCTTCACCGCCGGCGACACCCTTACGATCAACGGCACCACGCTTCAGTTTGTTACCGGCACGGCCGGATCCGGTCAGATCAGCACGACCGCCACGGTCGGCGACCTGCTAAGCACGATCGACTCCATCACCGGCACCTCGACCCCTTCGACCATCGACGGCGGCGTGCTCGAAATTCACACCGATGACGCCGCGAGCCTGTCGATATCGAGTTCGCCCGCGGGCGCGATCGCAGACCTCGGCTTCAGCGGTGCCAGCATAACGGCGCCGGTGCCGCCGTTGCGGGTGAGCGGCACGCCGTTGAGCTCGGCGACGTCGCTGGTGGCGGGCACGTCGGCCAACACCGTGCAATGGTACACCGGCAATTCAGGCCCGGGCTCGGCGCGATCATCGGCGACCGCTCAGATCGATTTGTCGATCACGGTGCAATACGGCGCCCAAGCCAATGAATCGGCGATCCGTTCGCAGTTGCAGTCGATCGCGGTATTCGCCGCGTTCACGGCTTCGCCGACCGGAACCAATTCGCAGGCGCAGATTTCCGCGCTGAGCCAAAGCATCGCGACCAATCTGACGCCGCAAGCAGGCCAGCAGACCATATCGGACATCCAGTCGGACTTCGCCCGCGCGCAAACCGTGATGCAGGACGCCAGCGCGCGGCAGGCGCAGAGCCAGACCATGCTGCAGGACATGGTCGACAGTACCGAAACCGTTTCAACGCAGACGGTCGCCAGCGAAATCCTGGCGCTGCAGACCAGCCTGCAGGCGTCCTACCAGACCACCTCGATGATGTCGCAATTGAGCCTGACCAAGTATCTGCCGACCGGCTAGTCCGGTTCATCCGCGACAACGAGCTGAATTCAACGGAGGCTTCCCATGGAGCTCAAGCGCGCCGACGGCACCGAGCTGGTTTGCTATCCCTGCGCCGATCGGATCGGCTTTGCCAGGCTCACGACCATGGCGTTCAACGGCGCCGATTTGCGCCCGATGCGCGACGAGATCATGGCCAAGATCGCCTTGGGAACGGTCGACGCCGGCGAGGGGCTCGACCTCAGTCTGATCGCGCAGCTGCTCGGCGACAAGCAGATGGGGCTCGCGGTGCAGGACGAGGTATTGGCGTTTCATCAATTGTTTCGCTCGCCCTGTTCGCTGGAGAAACCAAAGCTCCAGGTGCTGGCGCTGGCGGCGGCGATGGACATGGGCGGCAACACCCCGATCGAGTTCTTGCTGGAGCATTCCGGGATCGAGCTACAGACGCTTTATGTGGTGGACGGCATCGAATTGCCGACGCCGCTGCCGGAGCACGACGTCGCGATCGTGATCGCATCCGATTCGGAAGAGTGCCGCCAGGCGCTGCGCAAGATCGAGAGCGCGGCCTCGCGCTGGCCGCGGCCGCTGCTCAATCCGCCGCATCTGGTCGGCAACCTCGACCGCGACAAGCTGCATTGTCTCTTGCGCGGCATCGAAGGCCTCGACATTCCCGCCACCGAAGCCGCCAGCCGGGCGCAATTGTCCGGCGTGGCCGAGACGTCGCTTCCACTCGCCGATATCGCCGACGGCCTCGCGTTTCCGATCATCATCCGGCCGCGCGGCTCGCATGCCGGCACCGGCCTCGCAAAGATCGACGACCATGGCGCGCTCGGCCGCTATCTGGCGGCGCGGCCGGAAGTTGAATTCTTCGTCTCACGCTTCGTCGATTACGCCAATGCTGACGGCTTGTTCCGCAAATACCGAATCGTCTTCGTCGACGGCCGGGCCTATGCCTGTCACATGGCGATCGCCGATCGTTGGGATATCTGGTATCTCAACGCCGGCATGGCATTCAGCGACGACAAGCGCGCCGAGGAAGCCGATTTTATGCGCGGGTTCGACGAGATCTTCGCGGTCCGCCACCGGCGTGCGCTGGCCGCGATGGCCGAGCGGGTCGGGCTGGATTATTTCACCGTCGATTGCGCCGTCAACAAGAACGGCGAATTGCTGATCTTCGAGGCCGACAACACCGCCGTTGTCCACAACATGGATTTGCCCGCGGTGTTTCCCTACAAGCCGCGGCAGATGAACAAGATCTTCGACGCCTTCGCGGCCATGCTGTCGCGCCATGCCAAGGCCCGCCGCGAACAGGCGGCGTGATCTGAGAGCTTGTGCTCCGCGGACTTCGCGTCCGCGCGCCGTATTCGCCCGCGCCGGCGACATGTTAGTTTGCAAAGACGGCGGCTGATTCGAAAGTCCTGCTTTGACGGCAAAGTTGAAAAACAATCCCGGGCGGGTGCCGAACCTGTCGCGTCTGCAGCGGCAGGCTCAAAACGCGTTTCAACAGGGCGATTCCGATACGGCGGAACGGCTGTGCGCGGACATTCTCCAGCATCGGCCGGATGATTTCGAGGCGCTGCATCTGCTCGGCATGCTGCATTTGCAGCGCCGGAGCATGGCCGAGGCGCTGCGATTGCTGTCGGCGGCACTGCGGAGCAACGCCGGTTCGTCCGAGGCGATGTCGAATCTGGGTCTCGCGCTGCACGCTAGCGGACGGTCTGAGGAGGCGGTTGCAAGCTATCTCAATGCGCTGCTTCTGGCGCCGGATCATCCGGACATTCTCTATAACCTCGCCAACGCCTGTCTTGAACTCGGCCGCCTCGACGAGGCGCTCGCGGCCTATGACGCGGCGCTCGCCGTCAGGCCGGAGCACGCCGGTGCGCTGGTCAACCGGGGCAACACGCTGCTGCGGCTGAATGAGCCCGCCAAGGCGATCGCGAGCTATGACGCGGCGCTGCTCGCGCTGCCCGGCCATCCGCAGATTCTGACCAACCGCGGCCATGCGCTGCGCCGGCTCGACCGGCCGGACCAGGCGCTGGCGGATTTTGCGGCTGCGCTGGCGGCAAGCCCCGAATTTGCCGAGGCGCAGTTCGAAGCCGCGATGGCGCGGCTGACCCTTGGCGATTTCGCCCGAGGCTGGAAGCAATATGAGTGGCGCTGGAAGACCGGCGCATTCGCCCGGCAACGACGATCCTTCGCTGCGCCGCCATGGCTCGGCCAGGAGCCGGTCGCCGGCAAGACCATCTTGCTGCATGCCGAGCAGGGGTTTGGGGACACCATCCAGTTCATCCGCTATGCGCCGTTGCTGGCGGGGCAGGGCGCTTGGGTGATCTGCGAAGTTCAGCCGGAACTGAAGCCGTTGCTGTCGCAATTGCCCGATATCACGGTGATCGCGGCGGGCGAGGCGTTGCCGGCATTCGACCTGCATTGCCCGTTGCTCAGCCTTCCGCTGGCGTTCGGGACAGAGCTTGCCAATATCCCGGCCGATGTGCCGTATCTTTCCGCGCCTGCGGAACGCGTGGCGCATTGGCAGCGGCGTATGCCGCCGGATGGGTCGCGCGCCGGCTTCGTCTGGTCCGGTTCGGCGACCCACAAGAACGACGCCAACCGATCGATCGCGCTGACGCGTTTTGCCGCTTTGTTGGAAAATCCGCCGCTGAAATGCTTCAGCCTGCAGACCGAAATGCGCGCCACCGATCGCGAGGTGCTGGCCGGCCTGTCCAAGCTCACGCATCTCGGCGATGATATAAGCGATTTCGCCGACACCGCGGCGATCATCGCGCTGCTTGATGTGGTGATCACGGTCGACACCGCGGTGGCGCATCTGGCCGGCTCGCTTGGCAAGCCGGTGATCGTCCTGTTGCCCCATGCGGCGGATTTTCGCTGGATGCGGCAGCGCCAGGACACGCCATGGTATCCGGCCGCGAGGCTGATGCGGCAACCGGCGTTCGGCGACTGGGACAGCGTCATCGCAAGCCTGCACGACGAATTGCTGAAGCTGAACCCGACGGCGGGCGGACACGACTAAGCTTGTATGCCGACCGCGTTCGAGCGTTTTCATTTCAGCTTCTTCGAGGACCAGGACTCGGCGCGCCAGGGGCTCGACCTCGTCGCGCTCGGCGAATTGACGGCTGAGGAGCGGGCGCGGGCCGAAGCGTTGCTGATGGCCTGTCTGCCGGATTCGCGCGGCGTCATTGGGCTGGGCGTGTTGCGTTCGGCTCGCGCCGCGCCTGCGCTGCTGGCGCTGTTCGAAGCCGAACAAGGCGCGAAATTGGCCCATGGCAGCGGTTGGTCTCCCTACGGCCTGATCGCTCTCGCGAGAGCGCTTTGGCAAATCGACCGCAATCCGCGTTGGCCCGCTCCCATCATCGCCGTGCTGACCTCGGCCCGCGACCCGATCGAGCGGCAGACCGCCGCCCAGGCGCTTTGCGATATCCGTGACCCCGCCGCCGTCACGGCGCTGCGCGAGACGCTCGACGATCCCGAGCCGCTGGTGCGCTATCACGCCGGGCGGGGATTGCTCATTATTCATGGCGTGATGCCCGAGGCGGCTTTGCCGCCGGTCGGTTCCGATCACATGCTGTACCGGGTGATGTCGAAAGACCCGGCCCGGCGCGAGGGCGGCAAGCAGGATATCCTGGCCGCCATCGCCGGCCATTAGGATTTCGTTAACCACGTCTATTTACTGTTTGGTGAGGATTGCAGGCGGGTAGCCGCTTTCGGAGCCAATCATGACTGAACGAATTCACCTGGTAATGGCCACGCCCTGTTTTGGGGGCCAGATTTCCAGCATCTATGCCAGCTCGATCTTCAAGCTGCAGAGTGCGATCCGCTCGAAGCCGAACGTGGAATTCAAGGTGCATTTGCGCGACGGCGATGCGCTGATCACGCGCGCGCGCGCCAATCTGATGACGCAGTTCCTCGACGATCCGACCGCGACACACTTCCTGTTCGTCGATGCGGATATCGGCTTTACGCCGAAGCAGGTGTACCGGCTGATCGAGTCCGGTCACGACGTATGCGCGGGCCTTTACCCGATCAAGCGCGTCAATTGGCAAAAGGCGTGGCACGCGATCGCCAGCAACAAGCCGAATGTTCCGGCGTGTTCGCTCGACTACGTGCTGGAGCTCGATGATCCTGACCATGTCGAGGTGGTCGACGGCTTTACCCGCGTGCGCTATGCCGGCACCGGATTCCTGATGATCCGGCGGCACGTCTTCGAGAAAATGTGCGCGGCCTATCCGTCGCTGCAATTCTTCCGCGAGCACTCGCTCGACGCGCTGGCCGGCAGCCCGAACCGGTTTGCGTTGTTCGAATGCATGATCGATCCCGCGACCAAAACCTATCTCAGCGAGGATTTCGCGTTCTGCAAACGCTGGACCGATATCGGCGGCGAAATCTGGGCCGACCTCGAGAGCCGGCTCGATCATGTCGGTCCGTCGGTATTCAATGGCGATATCTCGGCGCAGTTTGCCGCGCCCGCGCTGGCGACCGATGCGGCGTGATATGGCGCCGGCGGGTGCGGATCGCCTCGGCGTTGCCGCGCTGACCCGGATGCAGGTCGGCGGTCACGATCTTCGTCCGCTTTGGCTCAGCCTGATCGACAAACTGATCGCCGGCACGGTGGAAGCGGGCGAGGCGCTCGACCTCAGCCTGATCGCGCAACTGCTCGGCGACAAGCCGGCGGGTCTGGCGATCCAGCAGCAGGTCCTCTCCTCGCATCAATTGTTCCGCCTGAAGGATTTGCCGGCGCAGCCGCGGTTGCGCGTGCTCGCGCTCGCCGCGGCAACCGATATCGGCGGCAACACGCCGATCGAGTTTCTGCTGGCGGGATCCGCGATCGAATTGATGACGCTCTACGTCATGCCGGACGTCGAGCTTCCGGCGCCGCTGCCCGATCACGACATTGCCATCGTGATCGCGTCCGACTCGGAAGACAGCCGCGATGCGTTGCGCAAAATCGATCGCGCCGCCGCGCGCTGGCCGCGGCCGCTGCTCAATCCGCCAGGCCGCGTCGGCAATCTCGATCGCGACAAGCTGCATCGCTTGCTTGGCGATGAAGGCTCGAAAATCGAAGGTCTGGAAATTCCGTCGACCGTCGGCGTGTCGCGCGCGCAATTGCTCGCATTGTCATGCGCGGCGCGTGCGCCGGCCGAATTTGCCAGCGAACTCGCTTTCCCGATCATTGTCCGGCCGCGCGGATCGCACGCCGGCGCGGGACTTGCCAAAGTCGATGATGTTGTCGCATTGGCGCGCTATCTTCGCGAGCGGCAGGAGCAGGAGTTTTTCATATCACGCTTTGTCGACTATTCGAGCGACGACGGACTGTTTCGCAAATACCGGCTGGTCTTCGTCGATGGCCGGCCTTACGCCTGCCACCTCGCGATCGCCGATCGCTGGGATATCTGGTATCTCAACGCGGGCATGTCGCAGAGTGCGGGCAAGCGTCTCGAAGAAGAAAACTTCATGCGCGCATTCGACGACGGATTTGCGCGGCGTCACCGGGTCGCGCTCGCCGGCATCGCCGCGCGGATCGGTCTGGATTATTTCACGGTCGATTGCGCCGAAACCGGATCGGGTTCCCTCCTGGTGTTCGAAGCCGACAATACCGCGATCGTCCACGACATGGATCCGGTCGAACTGTTTCCCTACAAGCAAACGCAGATGCGCAAGGTGTTCGATGCATTCATTGCGATGCTCGAACGCCGCGCGGCGCAACAGCACGAGCGTGCCGCATGACCGTCGCCCAGCGTCAGCAAATCCTGCAATGGGAATCCAGCGAGACGCTCGATCCGCGGAATTGGGACGATATCCGCGCGCAGGGTCATCGCATGCTCGACGACATGTTCGACTATGCCGCTGATATCCGCGAACGTCCGGTGTGGTCGCCGATACCGGACGATGTGCGCGCGCGATTTCGCGCTCGGCTTCCTGAGGCGCCGACTTCGCTCGACGAAGTCTATCGCGAGTTCGCCGACTTCGTCTTGCCCTATGCGACCGGCAATGTTCATCCCGGCTTCATGGGGTGGGTGCATGGCGGCGGCACCGCCGTCGGCATGCTGGCGGAGATGCTGGCGGCCGGCCTCAATGCCAATCTCGGCGGCCGCGATCACATGCCGATCGAGGTCGAACGCCAGATCGTCGAATGGATGCGTTCGATGTTCGGCTCTGCCGGATGGGGCGAGCGGGATTTTCGTCACCGGCACCTCGATGGCGAATTTGATGGCGGTGCTGGTGGCGCGAACCGCGGCGCTGGGATCGCAGGTCAGGCAGCACGGCATCGGCCAGCACGGCGCGCTGCTGACGGCGTATACGTCGAAGGCGGCGCATGGCTGCATCACCAAGGCGATGGATATCGCGGGTTTCGGCAGCGATGCGCTGCGCAACATCGCGGTCGATCAAAATCATCGCGTCGACGTCGCGGCGTTGCGCCGGCAGATCGCCGCGGACCGCGAGGCCGGGCTCGCGCCGTTTCTCGTGGTCGGCTCCGCCGGCACCGTGGATATCGGCGCGATCGACGATCTCGCCGGCTTAAGCGAACTCTGCCGCGAGGAAAAACTCTGGTTTCATGTCGATGGCGCCTATGGCGCGCTCGGAATCCTCGCGCCGGCGCTGGCGCCGCGGCTTGCCGGAATCGAAAATGCCGATTCGATCGCGCTCGATTTTCATAAATGGGGCCAGGTGCCCTACGATGCGGGCTTCCTGCTGGTGCGCGACGGCCGCCAGCACCGCGATGCGTTTGCCGCGCCGGCCGCCTATCTGCGCCGGGAAACCAGGGGCCTTGCCGCCGGCTCGTCCTGGCCGTGCGATTTCGGTCCGGATCTGTCGCGCGGTTTCCGCGCGCTGAAAACCTGGTTCACGCTGAAAACCTACGGCACCGAAAAACTCGGCGCGGTGATCGCCCGCACCTGTGCGCTGGCCGGATATCTGGAAGCCCGGATCCTGGCCGAGCCGCGCCTCGAATTGATGGCGCCGGTGCAGCTCAACATCGTCTGCTTCCGCTATCGCGCCGAGGAATCCTGCAAGGTCAATCGCGACGTCGTCGCCGATATTCACGAGTCCGGGATCGCGGCGCCGTCGACGACGGTGCTGGATGGCCGGCTCGCGATCAGGGCTGCGATCGTCAATCACCGCACCGACGTCTGCGATATCGATGCGTTGATCGCGGCGGTGCTGGAATTCGGCGCGCAGCGCGCAGGTTCGGAAGGCGATGTGCTCGATGTCGAGCAGTCGCCGCCGCTGGCGATGTAGCTGATCCGCCAGGACGCGTTTTCTACCGCAGATAAGTCTACGCAATCTGCATAAACTTGATTGCCATGCCAACCGGCGTCCACCCACGGATCAAGTCCGGGGGCATGCTTAGTTCGAAAGCGCTTCTAGGCCGCGCTTTGCTTGTTCTGGATCGCCTGGTTGTGGTCCAGCAGCTTGCTCTCGTAGGCGACGAGCTTCCTGGCTTCCTTCAGCGCGTGATAGAGATCGCCGCTCAGGATGTTGTTGTTGATGGCCTCGATGATCGGCCATGTGCTGGGGGCCGCGGTGACGATATCACGCACCAGGTTGAAGTAGGTGCCGTGATTGACCTGCGGGTTCGGCGAAATATACATCAGCTGCACCGCCAGATAAACCAGCTTGGCCGGGGTATCGGCGGTTTCGGGGGTCAGGATGTCCTTTTCGCGCAGGATCGGAATCTTGTCGCCGTCGATCAGGAGCCGCGCGCGCTGATCCGTATTGGTGATGACGCAACTGCCGATGATGATGCGTTCGTTCGGCTTGAGTTCGACTTTTAGAGCCATGCCTGTTCTCCGTTGCCGCTTGTTGCGCGGGTGATATTTGCAGCGAGTGCAATCAGAGCAAGATCGGTTCTGATCGAATCAGAACCGAAGCTCCGGATTCTTGTGTTGACGCGTTTTCTTCACGCGAACCGGGATCCATTTCGCTTGAAAACGCTCTGGCCGTCCGCGGTGGCCGGGATGTGGACGCGCTGTTGCCTTGTTTGACTGGTGTGGCCGCAATCCTTTCCGAATATGGTTAATGCCGGGTAAACGCGCCGGGGCTCCAGTTTTCGCGGCCTATCGCGAATATGAAGCGATTTCAGAGCGATGCCTGCAATATCGCCGCGCCCAGGCCGGCCAGCCGGGGACTTGGCGGCCGCCTGAAGCGCTGATTTGTGCGGCTTCGATTCATGTTTTTTTAGAAGCTTGCTCTCAGGGTGGGGCGTCTCCCGACTTGAATGGTCGGGGCCACACGCACGCACTCTCGTTTCACACCAGAAAGGTGACAAAATGACCGGCATTGTTCTTTCCGCATCGG
>CAVOTZ010000029.1:0-13513 GCA_963699465.1 uncultured Alphaproteobacteria bacterium | reverse complement strand
ATTGAGCTCCGCGAAATCCGGGGCGGCGTCATCCGCGAGCGAAGCTTCCCGGATGTCGCTTCGCTCATCCGGGCTACAAAAAATCTTTCAATGCGCCGGTGATTTGGCCTCGTGGTCCAGCCCTGCCTGAAAAAATATTCTCGTTTTCTTCCGAGGCAAATCACCGGCTTATTCGCGCTATCCCGCCTCACAAGAGGGCGTTTGCGCAATCGTCAGGAAATGCGAGTCGGGGAGCGGTGGACGCGATCCATCAGGCGCCATGTCGGCGCGGACGGATGAAGCATTCGCGTACGGCTAAGTCGTGTGGTCCTGACGCCCGGAATGCTGGCGTCAAGTCCTCGAGAGGCTAACGCCTGTCGGGGGCGATGGTGGCAAGAGGCTCCGATTCACCAGGGAGAGCACGATATATGTCGTAGAGCCACTGCGCAGGGAAGGCCGGAGTGTTTCCGCTTCACCTGTATGCTCGTGTGCGCATCTTTTTGTGCATCAATGCACACGAGACCGCGGGTGCAGCGCGCACCCGGTCTTCCCTGCGCCCTTTTGAGGGGCGCGTGCATATTTTGTATACCTCGGGCAAAACCATGTCGCGAGAACGAGAGCGCATACCCTGTCGTCATCGCCTGGCTCTCGACCGGGCGACCCAGTATTCCAGAGCGTGGATGATGAACACGAACGCTCTGGAATACTGGATCACCCGCTTTCGCGGGTGATGACGGCCTGTGTTGTAGCGTCCCTCTCATCGGGCGCACATTCGCGCGACCGCGTTGCTCAATCCAGGCTACGCACCGTTCCCGACCTTGCCAAAATCATCTAGGGTTCGATGTTCAAGCGATATTTGGAAGCGCAGATGAACCCTAGGGAACGCCGGACCGCCGCCGGCGGACCATCCGGGACTAGTCCGGATCGTTCGGGCACGGAGACGCCCGCGGCGCTTCATGCGGCTGGCCTTGGCCATCTGCGGGCCGAACGGTATCTCGACGCCCAAATCTGCTGCGAGCAGGCGCTGGCGATCGATCCCGATCATGCGGAATCCCTGCATTTGATGGGGTTGTTGTCGCTGCATGCGACCCAATACGACCACGCCGTAGAGTGGCTATCCCGCGCCATCACGAGGGATCCGAGGGCCGAATATCTCTACAGCCTCGGCACCGCGCTGCGGCACCTGAAACGCTACCAGGACGCCGTCAACGTCTTCGACAAGGCGGTTCAGCTCAAGCCGGACAAGGCCGAATTGTGGACCGGCCTCGGCAAGGCGCTGGTCGATCTGGAGCGCCGGGCCGAGGCGCTGCTGAGTTTCCAGCATGCGCTGAAACTCAAGCCGGATCTGTGGGAGGCCGCGCACGAAAGCGGCACGCTGCTCAACCAGATGGGACGGCGGGAGGAAGCGCTCGCCCACTTCATGCTGTGCGCGGAGCTCAAGCCGAACCACGCCGCCGATGACGCCACCACATTCAACAATATCGGCAATATCCTGCAATCGCTCGGCCGCAGCGCCGAGGCGTTGCAATGGCTCGACCGGGCGCTGCAGCGCCGTCCCGATTTCGTCCAGGCGCTCAGCAACAAGGCCATCGCGCTCGGCCAGCTGCGGCGGTTCGACGAGGCCTTTGCGGCTTATGCGGGGGTCAAGGCGCTCGATCCGGACCATACGGTGTCGAACTGGAATGCCGCGCTGCTGCACATGCTGACCGGCGACTTCGAGGCCGGCTGGGCCGGGCGCGAAACGCGCTGGCAAATCCCGTCGCTGTCGGCGGGCTACCCGAAATTCACCGAGCCGATGTGGCTAGGTCAGGAAAATATCGATGGCAAGACCGTCCTGATCGCCGCCGACGAAGGCCTCGGCGATGCGATCCAGTTCGCGCGCTATCTGCCTGACGTCGCGGGTCTTGGCGCGCGCGTCATTCTGGTCGTGCAGGATGCGCTGCATCAGCTGCTGTCGGGGATGTCAGGGGTCGCGCAGTGCATTCCGAAATCGGTGGCGGCGAGTGGCGTGCCGCCGTTCGATTTTCATTGCCCGCTCGGCAGCCTGCCGCTGGCGTTCGGCACCCGACTGGATACGATTCCGGCGGCTGTGCGGTACCTGCCGCCGCCGTCGCAAAACCGCGTCAAGGCCTGGGAAGACCGCCTCGGTCCGCATGACAAATTGCGCGTCGGCCTGGTCTGGTCGGGCAATCCCGAACACAAGGGCGACCATCACCGTTCCACCTCGCTGCGCGCCTATTCGGCCTTTCTCGACCTCGACGCGACCTTCGTCAGCCTGCAAAAGGATCCAAGGCCCGACGACAAAGCGACGCTGCTTGAACGTCCCGACATCGTCGATCTCACGGCCCATCTGACGGATTTCGCGGAGACCGCCGCGCTGATTTCGTGCCTCGACCTCGTGATCACGGTCGATACCAGCGTAGCCCATCTCGCGGGCGCATTGGGCTGCCCGACCTGGATCCTGCTGCCATATACGCCTGACTATCGCTGGCTGCTCGATCGCGACGACAACCCCTGGTATCCGACCGTGCGCCTGTTCCGGCAGCCGCCGTCGCTCGACTACGCCCCCGTCATCGACCGGGTGCGGAGCGAGCTTTCGGCATTGGTGGCCGCCCATGCGCCCAAACGCGACCCGCGGGACTGGGAGGCGGCACGCCAAAGCGGAATTGTTCTCTACCAGTCCGGACGTCTGCAGGAAGCGCTCGCCGCTTTCGAACGGTGCGACAGGCTGCGGCCGAACGATTGCTGGACCATCTATATGCGGGCGGGACTGCTGTACGAGTTGGGCCGTCCGGAGGAGGCGCTGGTCCAATGCGACCTCAGCGCCAAATGCGATCCGAACTACGCTCCAACGGTCATCTTGCGCGCGCTGTGCCTCCACAGCCTGCAACGGTTCGAGGAGTCGCTCGCGGATAATTTGCGCGCGCACGCGCTCGATCCGGGCGATGCCGATGTCTGCAACCGGATCGGCGATTTCATGCAGTTGCGCGCGCGCTACGAGGAGGCGCTGACCTGGTTCGATCGCGCGCTCGCGCTTCGGGAAGATTTCGTCGAAGCCCTGCTCAATCGGGCGTTTTCGCTGCGTCATTTGCATCGGTTCCGCGAATGCTTCGCTAGCTATGATCGCGTCAAGGCGATCGATCCCGACAACGTCATCGCCGACTGGAACCTCGCCAATCTTCATCTGCTGACCGGAAATTTCGAGACCGGCTGGGCCCAGCGCGAGGTGCGCTGGAAAATGCCGATGTTCACCGGGCACTATCCGAAATTTTCGCAGCCGATGTGGCGGGGAGATGAGCCCGTCGAGGGCAAGACCATCCTCGTCCAGTTTGATCAGGGTTTTGGCGATACCATTCAGTTCGCACGCTATTTGCCGATGCTGGCCGCCCGCGGCGCGCGCGTCCTGCTGGTCGTCGAAGACGCGCTGTATTCGTTGCTGTCGGGGATGCCGGGCGTCTCCGCGTGTTTCCCGCGTTCGGCAGCCAACAATGTGCCGCCGTTCGACATGCACTGTCCCATGATGCGGCTGCCGCTGGCATTCGGAACGCGGCTGGACACCATCCCCGCCGAGATACCCTATCTGCCTGCGCCTGCCTCCGATCGCGTGCGGGTCTGGCAAGACCGGCTTGAAGATCGCCTTGGTCCTCACGACCGGCTGCGGGTCGGCCTGGTCTGGTCGGGCAGCCTCGGACACAAGAACGATCACAACCGGTCGAGCTCGTTGCGCGCGTTTTCGGCGATGCTCGACCTCGACGCCGCTTTTGTCAGTTTGCAGAAGGATCCAAGGCCCGACGACAAATTGGTGCTCGCCGAGCGCCACGAGGTTGTCGATCTCACGGCTGATCTGACCGATTTCATGGAGACGGCCGCGCTGATTTCCTGCCTTGACCTCGTGATCACGGTCGACACCAGCGTCGCCCATCTCGCGGGCTCGCTTGGCTGTCCAACCTGGATTCTGCTGCCCTATCTGCCTGACTGGCGTTGGCTGCTCGATCGCGACGACAGTCCCTGGTATCCGACGGTGCGCCTGTTCAGGCAGCAGGAATCGCGCGACTACGCCGCCGTCATCGATCGCATGCGCGCGGAGCTGGCTGTGCTGGTTTCCGGATTTCGGCCAAATGACTAGCCAAGTGCGGTCCGGCGGCCCCTCGGACGGCGCTGCCCGCATGGCAGGTCGGCGCTGGACTGTTGCGTTGCGACGGCGGGCAGGGGTGTTCCAAGCGCGTTTCCCGTGTAAGCTCGGCTATCCGAGGGCCTCAAAGCCTTGGAAGGTGAGCGACCGCCAAATCACTGACAAAAAAAGACAAAAGGGAGACGGCAGGAACGACCATGACCGAAATCCGATACCTGGCGCCGCATACGCTTGATGAAGCGATCGGTGCATTTGCGGCGGCAGGCAGTGCCGCGCGTATCCTGGCAGGCGGGACCGATCTTTTGGTGCAGATGCGAGCCGGAATGGTCCGGCCGGGTCTGATCGTCGACATCAAGAAAATCGCCGAACTGACCGCGATCGAGGAAACCGCCGATGGCGGCTTCCGCATCGGCGCGGCCGTCTCGGGCATGGCGTTATCAGAACATCCGCGTTTTCGAAAAGTCTGGCCGGGCGTGCTGGAGGCCATCAACCTGATCGGCTCCAAGCAGGTGCAGGGCCGCGCCTCGGCGGGCGGCAATCTGTGCAACGGCTCGCCGGCCGGCGACAGCGTGCCCGCGATGGTCGCTGCCGCCGCCATCGTGACGGTACAGGGGCCGAACGGCCGCCGCGAGATCAAGGTCGAGCAGTTTCCAGCCGGTCCCGGCCGCACCCATCTGCAGCCGGGCGAAATCCTGGTCGGTTTTGCGTTGCCGCCGCGGCCACCGGGTTCGAGCGATGCTTACCTGCGCATGATCCCGCGAACCGAAATGGACATCGCGGTGGTCGGCTGCGGCGTCAGCCTCACTTTGAAAGACGGCGTCTGCACCGCGGCCCGGGTCGGGCTCGGCGCGGTGGCGCCGACGGTGTTGCTGGTCGAGCCGGCCGCCGACGCGCTGATCGGTTCGCGCCTCGATGACGCGGTGCTGGCAAAAGCCGCCGCCGCCTGCAGCGCCGCCTGCCGTCCGATCGACGACAAGCGCGGCACCATTGTCTATCGCACCAAGGTCGCCGGCGTGCTGTTGAAGCGTACCGCCGTGATCGCCGCGCAACGCGCGCAAGCCAACTGAAGGCGGGAATTCTTTAATGGCAAAAGTCCACGTCACCACCACCATCAACGGCGAGCCGATGGAATTTCTCTGCGAGCCCAGCGACACCATGCTCGACGCGCTGCGCGGGCCGCTCGGCCTGACCGGCTCCAAGGAAGGTTGCGCTTCCGGCGATTGCGGCGCCTGCAGCATCACGCTGGACGACCGCCTGGTCTGTTCCTGCCTGATGCTCGCGGCCGAGGCCGAAGGCCAAGCCATCGAAACCATCGAGGGCATGGCGCAGGGCGAAAAGCTGCATCCATTGCAGCAGAAGTTTCTGGAATCGGCGGCGCTGCAATGCGGCATCTGCACCTCGGGCATGCTGATCTCGTCCGCGGCGCTGCTGAAGAGGAGTCCGGATCCGAGCGAGGAAGAGGTCCGGTTCTGGCTCGCCGGCAATCTGTGCCGCTGCACCGGTTACGACAAGATTGTCCGCGCCGTGCTGGAGACCGCCGCTGACCTGCGAAGGGAGACCGTGCAATGAACATCGTCACCGACAACAAATGGATCGGCCAGCGCACCATTCGCCCCGACGGCGTCGACAAGGTCACCGGCCGCGCGGCGTTCGCCGCCGACACCACCATGCCCGGCATGATCTGGGGCAAGGTGCTGCGCAGCCCGCATCCGCATGCGCGCATCAAGTCGATCGACACCTCGAAGGCGGAAGCCTTGCCCGGCGTCAAGGCGGTGGTCACCGCGCGCGACGTGGTCGATTTCCCGCTCGACAAGTCGGTCATGCTCGGCATCCAGGACATGCGCTGGATGTGCCGCAACGTGATGGCGCGCGACAAGGTGCTGTTCCCCGGCCATCCGCTCGCGGCGGTCGCGGCCACCACGGAAGCCATCGCGGCGCAGGCCTGCGCGCTGATCGAGGTCGATTACGAGGTGCTGCCGTGGGCGATCGAGATCGACGATGCGCTCAAGCCCGGCGCGCCGATCCTGCATGATTTCATGACGTTCGAAGGCAAGCCGTCCAATATCGCGGGCAAGCTGGAAGTCAAGAAGGGCGACATCGCGCAGGGCTTTGCCGAGGCCGAGATCGTGATCGAGCGCAGCTTCGATACCCGCCCGGTGCATCAGGGCTATATCGAGCCGCACGCCTGCCTGATCAGCGTCGCCGCCGACAACAAGACCACGATCTGGAGCTCGAGCCAGGGCCAGTTCATGGTGCGCGCGATGACGGCGTATCTGACCGGCATCCCGCAAAGCGACATCCGCGCGATTCCCGCCGAAATCGGCGGCGGTTTTGGCGGCAAGACCATCGTCTATCTCGAGCCGCTGGCGGCGTTGCTGGCGAAAAAGTCCGGCCGCCCGGTCAAGATGGTGATGACCCGCGAGGAAGTGATGCGGGCGACCGGGCCGACCTCCGGTTCGAAGAGTACGGTCAAGATCGGCGCGATGAAGGACGGCCGCATCGTCGCGGCGCAAGGCACTTACTATCTGCAAGCCGGCGCATTTCCGGGCTCGCCGATCCGCGGCGCGGTCGGCTGCAGCTTTGCGCCCTATGACATTCCCCATGTGCTCTCGGTCGGATTCGACGTGGTCTGCAACCGCTCCAAGGTCGCGGCCTATCGCGCCCCGGGTGCGCCGATCGGCGCCTATGCGGTGGAGTGCGTGCTCGACGAACTCGCCACCGCGCTGAAGATCGATCCGCTGGAGCTGCGGCTGAAGAACGCCGCCAAGCAAGGCACCAAAGCCGCCCACGGCCCGGTCTATCCGCGGATCGGCTATATCGAGACGCTGGAAGCGGCGAAGGCGCATCCGCATTACTCCGCGCCGCTCGGCAAATTGCAGGGCAGGGGCGTCGCCTCCGGGTTCTGGTTCAATGCCGGCGGCGAATCCAGCGCCCAGGTCAACATCACCGAGGACGGCAATGTCGTGGTCACGACCGGCCATCCCGACATCGGCGGCTCGCGCGCCGGCATCGCCAATATCTGCGCCGAACTGCTCGGCATCGACTACCGCCGCGTCTCGGTCCTGATCGGCGACACCGCGACCATCGGCTTTTCCAATCTGACCGGCGGCAGCCGCGTGCTGTTCGCATCCTCGATCGTGGTGACGCAATCGACCGAGCAGATCATCAAGACGTTGCGCGAGCGCGCGGCAAAGATCTGGGAGATCGACCCCGAAGCGGTGAAATGGGAAAACGGCGCCGCGCATCCGGTCAGCCCCAACGCCGGCATGTTCGAGCCGCTGACGCTGGCCGAACTCGCCGAAAAGGCGCCGTCGATGGGCGGCCCGATCGGCGCCGGCGTGCAGCTCAACACGCAAGGCGCCGACGGCGGCTTTGGCACCCACATCTGCGACGTCGAGGTCGATGTCGAGCTCGGCATCGTCAGGGTGATCCGCTACACGGCGATTCAGGACGTCGGCCGCGCGATTCATCCGAGCTATGTCGAGGGCCAATTGCAGGGCGGCGTCTCGCAGGGCATCGGCTGGGCGCTGAACGAGGAGTACATCTACAACAAGCACGGCAAGGTCGATAATGCCGGCTTCCTCGACTATCGCATGCCGGTGTGTTCCGACCTGCCGATGATCGACACCGTGCTGGTCGAGGTGCCGAATCCGAAACACCCGCAGGGCGTCAAGGGCGTCGGCGAAGTGCCGCTGATCCCTGTGATGGCGGCGGTCTCGAATGCCCTGTACAACGCGCTCGGCAAACGCTTTTACAGCCTGCCGCTGTCGCCGCCGCGCGTATCGGCGGTGCTCGACGCTTGAGCAGAGCGCAGGCGTGTCGCGGATATGCCGGCCTGTCCGGCGTATCTGCGTTCAAGTCAGAATCGTACAATCGCATTGCAATCATCGTTCTAGGTTTGACGCTGACGCCTGACGGCCAGCAACAGGCCTTGGAGGTTTGCTATGCATATGATCGCAAGATCCGAAACCATCGACGATGACAGGCGGCGCTTTGTCGGCACGGCCGCGGCCGGTGTCGCCGTCGCCGGTGCTTATAGCCTGCTGCCTCAGCCGCTGCGCGCCGCCACTGACGCTGAAGCCATCCGACCCTTCAAGGTCAGCTTCCCGGACAAGGACCTCACTGATCTGCGGCGGCGGATCGCCGCGACGATGTGGCCTTCGCGGGAAAATGTGGCCGACGCGACGCAGGGCGTGCAGCTGTCGACCATGCGCGAACTCGCGCGCTATTGGCAGAGCGATTACGACTGGCGCAAGGTCGAAGCGCGGTTGAACGCCTTGCCGCAGTTCGTCACCGAGATCGACGGGCTCGACATTCATTTCATCCACGTTCGCTCCAAGCACAAGAATGCATTGCCGGTCATCGTCACCCATGGCTGGCCCGGATCCGTGATCGAGCAATTGAAGATTATCGATCCCCTGACCAACCCGACGGCCCATGGCGGCAGCGAGTCGGATGCCTTCGACGTCGTGATCCCGTCGCTGCCGGGCTATGGCTTTTCCGGCAAGCCGACGACGACCGGCTGGGACCCGATCCGGGTCGCGCGCGCCTGGATCGTGCTGATGAAGCGGCTCGGCTACAACAGGTACGCCGCGCAAGGCGGCGATTGGGGCAATGCGATCACCGAGCAGATGGCGCTGCAGGCGCCGCCCGAATTGATCGGTATCCACACCAACATGCCGGCGACGGTGCCTGCCGATGTCGCAAAAGCCCTGCAGTTCGGCGAGCCGGCGCCCGCGGGCCTCTCGGACGACGAGAAGCACGCATTCGACCAGCTCGACTTTTTCTACAAGCACGGCCTCGGCTACGCCCAGGAGATGGCGAACCGCCCGCAGACGCTATACGCCATCGAGGATTCGCCAATTGGACTCGCGGCCTGGATGCTCGACCACGACAAGGCCAGTGAGGCGATGATCGCGCGTGTGTTCGCTGGCCAAAGCGAAGGCCTGACGCGGGACGACATTCTGGAAAACGTCACGCTGTACTGGTTGACCAACACCGCGGTCTCGTCGGCGCGGCTGTATTGGGAAAGCAAGCTGCCGTTTTTCGCGCCGAAAAATGTCGCGATCCCGGTTGCCGTCAGCGCCTATCCGGACGAGATATACCAGGCGCCACGAAGCTGGACCGAGAAGGCCTATCCCAAACTGATCTACTACAACCGGACGCCCAAGGGCGGGCACTTCGCGGCGTGGGAGCAGCCCGTGATATTCTGCAGCGAGCTCCGCGCGGCGTTCAAGCCGTTGCGCCAATCGACCTGAGACCGGCGGCGCGCGCCTAGCAAGACGCCGCCTCTGCCGGTGCTGGAGAAGCAACCCTAGTTACCGTACTGCGCCAGAAACATCCGCAGCGAATCGTGCGGGCTCTCGACGTCGCTGATCACCCAGCCGTCGGGGCCGTCGATCAGAATGAAATTCAGTGTGACCGCGCGGCCCTGGTTGTCGAACGCGGCGGCGACATAGGTCTTGTCGAACTGCCGGCGCAGAATCGAGATCGAGATGCCGCCGAGCTTCCAGGTCTTGCTCTGGACAAAGAAATCATAGGGCTGGCTCTTCGAGGCCAGCCATTTGCCGAGCAGGCTGGAATTGAAGAACTGCCGCGCGGTGGCTTCATCGCGCGGCAAGCCGCTGGAGAGTTCCGACGAGCGGTCGCCATAATAGGCGTAGACGTTCCGGACCAGCGATTCCGGGGAGCGAAAGCCGGCCTGCAGCGGTGAAACAAACCCGGTCAGCAGGCTGAGCGCCGCCAAAGACGCGATCGTTTTGCCTGTTTTCGCCATCGCCGGCTCGCTTTATTCGTATCCGACCTTATCATATCGTCACGCGAAACGATCAGGACTGACAACACCAGCATGCGCGAATTATTCGACGAAGTCGCGGGCCAGTCCCGGCTCGATCCGGAGGAGGCGGTCAGGCGCACCACGCGCGGGCCGCAGCGCAAGCGCTTTTATGCACAGGCCGGCGTCTCCGAGACCGAAGCCGGCTTTGGTATCGTGCTCGACGGCAAGCCGGTGCGCACGCCGTCCGGTGGGCCGTTGCTGGCGCCGACGCGGGAGATCGCCGACGGCATGGCCGCGGAATGGAACGCGCAGGTCGAGATGATCAATCCGCTGACCATGCCGCTGACCCGGTTCGCCAACAGCGTCGGCGAGGGCGTAATCGGCCGGGTCGACGCGGTCACCGAGGACATCGCGAAATATCTCGGCTCCGACCTGCTGTTCTATCGGGCGGCACATCCGGAGGCGCTGGTGGCGCGCGAGGCCGCGCTGTGGGACCCGGTGCTGTTCTGGGCGGCGGAAGCGCTCGGCGCGCATTTTATCCTGGCCGAAGGTGTGGTTCACGTACGCCAGCCTGATTCCGCGATTTCAGCCGCGCGCGCGGCGCTGCCGCAGGACGCGTGGTCGGTCGCGGCCCTGCATGTGGTCACGACATTGACCGGTTCGGCGCTGCTGGCACTCGCGCTGGCGCACGGCCTGCTCGATCCCGATCAGGTCTGGGCCGCCGCCCATGTCGATGAGGACTGGAACAGCGAACAATGGGGCATCGACGAGGAGGTAGCCGTGCGCCGCGCCGCCCGGCTGGTCGATTTCCGGGCCGCCGCCGCCGTGCTCAAATCGGTGAATTCGGGAAATCGCTAGATCCAAGGCCAGGTTCAAGGCTCGGTTAACGCGAGGTTTACGACAGCAGGCTAGCGTCGGCCCGGCATTGCCCTGAAACGCGGCCGTACCTGATTCATGTCGATCGTCCTCAATTCCGCAGCATCCCCGGTCGCCGCCCAAAGCGTTGCCGCGCAAGGGGTTGCCGCCGATATCGTGCTGCAGCCGGGAACCGTGATCAACGCCCAGGTGCTGCAAATCCTCGGCAACGACCAGGTTCGGATCGCGATCGGCGGCCAGCCGCTCGACGTGGTGTCGCAGGTCCCGCTGCAGGCCGGACAAACGCTGCAGCTCGCGGTCTCGCAGGCCGCCAACGGCAATATCAACCTCGCGGTGGTCAACCAGCCCGCCAACGCCTCGGCTACTGCCAACCCGGCCACCATCAACGCCACCTCCGATGCCGTAACCCTGGCTGCGGCAGGCGGCGTCGCCGCGCCCGCCACGGCCGCGGCGCCGCAGAACCAGCTCACCACGCTGCAGGCGCTGGCGGTGTCGGTCGCGGCCGAGACCGCGGCGGCGCAGCAGACCAGCCTGGCGCCGCTGTTCGCCAATCTGAGCGTCGCGGCCGCTTCCGGAAACCTGCCGGGGCTGGTGCAGCAGGCAGCAACCCAGGTGCTGGCGCAGCGAACCAGCCTCGACCAGAATCTAACCGGCGGCGACATCAAGCAGGCGTTCCAGACCTCCGGCCTGTTTCTGGAATCCTCGCTGGCGCTGGGGTCGGTCACCTCAGGCACGCCGGACCTCAAGGCGGCGCTGATCGTGCTGCGCCAGGTCTTGACCACGGCGATCGATGCCACGGCCCCGGCAACCAACGCGGCGGTAACGACGACATCCACCGCGGCGGCCGCGACCCTGGTGCCCGCGGAGCAGCCGCCGTCGGCGCCCGCGACCGTCCTGCTGGAGCAGGGCGCCGATCAACTGATTGCCGTGCCGTCCTCGTCGGTCGTCATCACCGCCGAAGCCGAGCCGTCCACCACGATATCGCCCGCGCTGGCGCCGCTGCTGGCGCCGGATATCGCGCTGTCGAATGCGCTGGGGCCGGCCGACACGACGGAGATTCCGCAAAGCCTGCTCGAGTTCAGCTCGGCGGTGGCTTCCGTGCTGGGCCCGGCAACGACCCCCGCGGATGCCGCAGCGCGCGCCGCCGCCAGCGGCGCCGCGCTCAATCTGCTGCAGGAAGCGCGTGCAGGCGGGCCCGCTGGCGAGCTCGCTGACAGCAGGAAATGCTTCGCGGCTGGTGTTCGACGACAGCATGATGCTGTCGCTGCTGCCATCGGTCGCGGGCGCGCGCGTCCCCAATGTCGACGGCAACGAATTCGCCCGCACCAACGTGCCGCCGCCACCGATCAGCGGCGCGTTGCCGGCGGCGCAGCCGGTGATGCCGGCGACCCTGGTGTCGAATTCGCCGCTCGATACCGCCATGCATCAGCTGCTCGCCGATACCGATGGCGCGATCGCGCGTCAGACGCTGCTGCAGGTCGCCTCGCTGCCGGACCAGGTCGACCCGGTCACGGGCCGGATCGAGCAGGTCGCCCCGCGCTGGAATTTTGAAATTCCGTTCGTGACCCAGCAGGGCACGGCGATGGCGCAGTTCGAGATTTCGCGCGATGGCGGCACCGCTTCCGAGGCCGACTCGGCCAGCCGGGCATGGCGGGCGCGGTTTACGCTCGACGTCGAGCCGGCCGGCCCGGTCCATGCGCTGGTGAGTTTGAGCGGGGAGCGCACCTCGGTGCGGATGTGGGCGGAGCGGCCCGCGACCGCCGATCAATTGCGCGCCGGCGTAGCCCAGCTCAGCCAGGCGCTGTCGCGTGCCGAACTGCAACCCGGCGATATCGTGATCCGCGACGGCGCGCCGTTGCAACTGGTCTCGGCCAAAGCCGGGCACTTTTTGGATCGGGCGCTATGAGCGAGCCCCGTAAACTTGCGGTAGCACTTCATTACGACCGCACCGGCGCGCCGACGGTGGTTGCCAAGGGCAAGGGCACCATCGGCGAGAAGATCATCGCGATCGCCAAGGAGCACGGCATCCCGATCGAGGAGAACGAGGTGCTGGCCGGCGCGCTGTCGAATGTCGAACTCGGCGATGAAATTCCGGCCGAGCTCTACAAGGCGGTGGCGGAGGTCCTGATCTTCGTGTTGCGCTTGTCCGGGCGCGCCCGCTGATTGCGGCTGCCGTCACGGCTGTCGCCTGACCTGCACTTCATGGTAGTTTTCCCAGCCAATCAAGAAACGCCCGGAGAATACCATGAACCGGCGAGGCATAGGAGCGGGGCCGCGCGATCGGCGGGTGCTACGCCGCCTTGCCGATCCGGCCGAGATGGGTGAAGCCAAAGCCCGCGCTGTATTTCAGCCCAAAACCGAGCGCCCGATCGATCCCGATATGGGCGAGCCAGATAATTGCGATCGACAGCACCAGCGGCGAGGCCGTCGCAAAACCCGTGACCATCAGCGTCATCGGCGCCATGTAGCTGTGCATCGCGTTGTAGATCATGGCGCCGAATTTGGGGCCGGAGAGATAGGCGGCGATACTGATATCCGGCACCAGGAACAGGATCAGATAGACCCACCACGATCCGCCCCAGACGGCGTACAACAGCGTCATGCCGACAAACAGCGTCAGCCCTTCCAGCCGCAGCAGGATGCGGCAGCCGCCGGTCGCGCTGCCGGTGGCCTCCGTCGCAATGGTGCCGTCCATGGCCGGTCCTCCCCTCAATTCTGGCGCTCATTCTCAGCCCGTTTTGCCGGTTTCG
>CAVOTZ010000028.1:0-54106 GCA_963699465.1 uncultured Alphaproteobacteria bacterium | reverse complement strand
CCATCAAGGCCGCGACCACCTATTTCGACATCATGCACAGCGCGGAGGTGAAGAAAGCGATTCCGGCGATCGCGCATCTGACCTCGATCCTCGGCGATCCCGCGGTACGCCATCGCGGCACCATCGGCGGCTCGATCGCCAATAACGATCCGGCCGCGGATTATCCCGCCGCCCTGCTCGCGCTCGGCGCCACCGTGAAGACCAACAAGCGTTCGATCGCGGCCGATGACTTCTTCAAGGGCCTGTTCACGACCGCGCTGGAAGACGGCGAGATCATCACAGCCGTCTCGTTCCCGGTGCCGGCCAAGGCCGGTTATTCCAAAATGCGTCATCCGGCCTCGCGCTTCGCGCTGACCGGCGTGTTTGTCGCCAAGACCAAGGCCGGCGATGTCAGGGTGGCCGCGACCGGCGCTTCGCAAAGCGGCGTGATGCGGGTTTCGGCCATCGAAGCGGCGCTGAAGGCCAACTGGTCGGCGACCGCGCTCGACAGCGTCAAGATTTCCGCCAGCGGGCTATTGTCGGACATCCACGGCTCGGCCGGAATATCGCGCCAACCTCGTCAAGGTGATGGCGCAACGCGCGGTCGCTGAAGCCGGCTGATCGCCGGTCCAAATTCCAACCAAAGCGGCGCGCAGCAATGCGCGCCGTCTCTCGTTTTGGCCTGTTTGATTGAAAAGACGCTTGCCACGGGCCCCCTAAGGCGAGACAATTTAGTCAATCAGCTAATTAAAAATACCTCCCGGGAGCGGTCATGAAATTCGGCATTTTCTACGAGCACCAACTGCCGCGGCCGTGGAACGAGGGCGACGAACACAGGCTGTTCCAGGAGGCGCTCGACCAGGTCGAACTCGCCGACCAACTCGGCATCGACTACGCCTGGGAAGTCGAGCACCATTTCCTCGAGGAATATTCGCACTCCTCGGCGCCCGGAAATTTTCCTCGCCGCCTGCTCGCAGCGCACCAAGCAGCATCCGGCTCGGTCACGGCATCGTGCCTGATGCCGCCGAACTACAATCATCCCGCCCGCGTCGCCGAGCGCATCGCCACGCTCGACCTGGTCTCCAACGGCCGCGTCGAGTTCGGCACCGGCGAAAGCGCTTCGCTGATGGAGCTCGGCGGCTTCAATGTCGGCTTCGATGCGGTCGAGAAGCGGCGGATGTGGCGCGAAGCCGTCGAGCAATGCGCCAACATGATGGTGATGAACCCCTATCCCGGCTTCAAGGGCGAATTTTTCGAGATGCCCTGCCGCAACGTGCGTGCCGAAACCGGTGCAGAAGCCGCACCCGCCGCTGTGGGTCGCCTGCTCCAACCGCGAGACCATCAAGCTGGCCGCGCGGCTCGGCATCGGCGCGCTGACCTTCGCCTTCGTCGATCCGCGCGAGGCCCGGCAATGGGTCGACGACTACTACCGCATCTTCCGCGAGGAATGCGTGCCGATCGGCCACGCGGTCAATCCCAATATCGCGATGGTCACCGGCTTTTCGGTGCATCCCGACGAGATGGAAGCGCGCCGCCGCGGCGAGGACGGCTTGCGCTTCTTCCGCTACGGGCTCGGCGCATCATTATATCTTCGGCGAGCACAAGCCCGGCCGCACCGACATCTGGAGCAATTTCGAGAAGGCCCGCCATGCGCTGCCGCCGGCCGGCGCCGATCACGGCATCGGCACGCCCGATCAGTTGCGCACCCATCTGCGCCATTTCGAGGATAGTCGGCGTCGACCAGACTGTGTTCATCCAGCAGGGCGGCCGCAACAAGCACGAGCGACATCTGCGAGGCGCTAAAACTGTTCGCGAGCGATGTGATGCCGGAATTCCGCGCCCGCGAGATCGAGCGCGAGAAGAAAAAGCAGGAAGAACTGGCGCCCTATATCGAAAAGGCGATGGCGCGCAAAAAGGCCCGCAAGCCGATGCGCGACGAGGAGATCCCGGTCTATATCGCGCTCGGCCGCAAGGTCGCCGAGGAGGGCACCGGCACCGAACGCCAGAAAGAGAACGCCAAACTATGGGCCGATGCCGCCAAGGTGACGCTCAGCGATCCCACTCGCCACGGCGGCAAGACGCCAGCCGCCTCCTGAATTCTCCTGAGTGTATTGGAACAACGCCGTGCTCGATAAACCTGCTTCCCAATCCGCCACCCGCACCTCCGGTCCGCTCGCCGGCTACCGCATCGTCGAATTCGCCGGCATCGGCCCGGGCCCGTTCGCGTGCATGATGCTGGCCGACATGGGCGCCGAGGTGGTGACGCTCGATCGGGTCGGCGCCAAGAAGAATTTGAAGTCGGTCGCGGGGCGCGGCCGCAAGGTGGTGGAACTCGACCTCAAGGACAAGGCGTCGATCGCGCGGGTGCTCGACCTGCTCGCCAATGCCGACGCACTGATCGAAGGTTTTCGGCCCGGCGTGATGGAGCGGCTCGGATTGGGTCCTGACGTGGTGCTGGCGCGCAATCCGCGCCTCGTCTTTGGCCGCATGACCGGCTGGGGCCAGGAGGGTCCGCTGGCGCAGGCCGCCGGCCACGACATCAATTACATCTCGGTGACCGGCGCGCTGGCCGCGATCGGCACCAGGGAGAAGCCGGTGCCGCCGCTCAATCTGGTCGGCGATTTCGGCGGCGGCGCGCTTTATCTCGTGGTCGGCGTCCTCGCGGCGCTGCTGGAAGCCAAAAAATCCGGCAAGGGCCAGGTGGTCGATGCCGCGATGTGCGACGGCGCGGCCTCGCTGATGTCGATGTTCTTCGACATGGCCGCCATGGGGCGCTGGACCGACCAGCGCGAGAGCAATTTCCTCGACGGCGGCGCGCATTTCTATGGCGTCTATCAATGCTCCTGCGGCCAGTTCATCTCGATCGGCTCGATCGAGCCGCAATTCTACGCGCTGTTGCGCCAGCATGCCGGCCTTTCGGAAGCCTGTTTTGATGCGCAGATGGACCGCGAGGCCTGGGCGTCGCTGAAGCAAAAGCTGGTCGAGGTGTTCAAGACCAAGAGCCGCGACGAATGGTGCAAGATCATGGAAGGCACCGACATCTGCTTCGCGCCGATCCTGACCATGAAGGAAGCCCCGCAGCATCCGCACATGGCCGCGCGCGAGGTGTTCGTCACCCGCCATGGCGTGACGCAGCCCGCGCCGGCGCCGCGCTTTTCACGGACGCCGTCGGCGATAAGGGATGCCGCCAAGGCGGATATTGCCGATATCACCAGCGAGTGGGGCGCGGCAGCGTCATCCTGAGGTGCGAGCCGTCTTCGGCGAGCCTCGAAGGATGGCCAAGAAGGAAGCGCACGTTATTTGGCCATCCTTCGAGGCGCGCAAGAAAGAGCGCGCTCCTCAGGATGACGGCGGAAATACGCGGAACGTTACGCCGCGTCGTTCACCTTCAGCACGCCGCGCCTGATCTGGTCTTCCTCGATCGATTCGAACAGCGCCTTGAAATTGCCTTCGCCAAAACCGTCGTCGCCCTTGCGCTGGATGAACTCGAAGAAGATCGGCCCGATCGCATTGGCCGAGAAGATTTGCAGCAGCACCTTGGTGTGACCGCCATCGACCACGCCCTCGCCGTCGATCAGGATGCCGTCGCGCTTCAGGCGAGCGACGTCCTCGCCATGCCCGGGCAGGCGCGCCTCGATCTTCTCGAAATAGGTCGCGGGCGGCGCCGGCATGAACGGCAGGCCGTCGGCGCGCAGGGTTTCGATGGTGCGATAGATATCCAGCGCGCCGCAGGCGATATGCTGGATTCCCTCGCCGCGATAGACGTTGAGATATTCCTCGATCTGACCGGCATCGCCGGCGTCCTCGTTGATTGGAATCCGGATCTTGCCGTCGGGGCTGGTCAGCGCGCGCGAGAACAGGCCGGAGGCGCGGCCCTCGATGTCGAAAAAGCGGATCTGGCGGAAGTTGAACAGCTTCTCGTAAAAACCGGTCCAGACATCCATCCGGCCGCGATGGACGTTGTGGGTGAGGTGATCGAGATAGAACAGCCCGGCGCCCTCGGGCCGCGGATTCCTTGCGCCGAGCCATTCAAATTCAAAATCATAAGCCGAGCCCTTGGCACCGTAACGATCGACAAAATACAACAGGCTGCCGCCGATGCCCTTGATGGCGGGCACCTCAAGCGTCTTCTGTGCCGAAGAAACATCCGCCGGTTCCGCGCCAAGCGACAGCGCGCGCTCATAGGCCAGCTTCGCATCGACCACCCGGAACGCCATCGAGGGCGCGCACGGCCCATGCGCCGCGACGAACGAAAAGCCGTGGGTGCCGGGCTGTTCGTTGACGAGATAGTTGATGTCGCCCTGGCGATAGACCGTGATCTTCTTGCTCTTGTGGCGCGCCACCGGCGTATAGCCCATCAGTTTGAACAGCGCGTGCAGTTCTCCGGGGTTCGGGTGGGCATATTCGACGAACTCAAAACCGTCGGTGCCCATCGGGTTATCGGCGCTGATCTTCGCGGCCGGCGCGTCGTGCGGAAATGGACCCATGGCAAAGCTCCCGTAACAACTGATTTGATGGGTCGATTCTCCGTCATTTAGGCTGCAAAGAGCATGCAAAACAGGCCGCGATCGGCTATCGTGATGCACGATCTGTGCACCAAATTGGCAATACGCGCATGATATCCGTAGACGGTTTCGACCTCAAAATACTCGGTGCGCTGCAGGACGACGGCCGCCTGACCAATCAGCAACTGGCCGACCTGGTCGGCCTGTCGGCGTCGCAATGCTCCCGGCGGCGAATGCGGCTGGAGGCAGGAAAAGGTGATCGCGGGCTACCACGCCGATCTGCAAAGCGAGGCGCTCGGCTTCAACCTGATCGCCTTCATCCACATCACGCTGGCGACCCACTCGCCGGACAACGCCAAGAAATTCCGCGCGCTGGTCAACCGGGTCGACGATATCCAGGAGGCCTATTCATTGACCGGCGACGCCGACTATCTGCTGAAGGCGGTG
The DNA here is from genome assembly GCA_963699465.1 of uncultured Alphaproteobacteria bacterium. Classification (GTDB taxonomy): domain Bacteria; phylum Pseudomonadota; class Alphaproteobacteria; order Rhizobiales; family Xanthobacteraceae; genus Bradyrhizobium. The sequence goes on along the minus strand of CAVOTZ010000028.1, from coordinate 49,175 downwards.
CTGCGCGACCTCAAAAGCCTGTCGGACATCGTCAACAACGTGCTGATGCCGCACCAGAGCGTCGCCCATGTGCGCTCGTCGATCGTGCTCGATCGGCTGAAGGAGAGCATGAAATTGCCGCTGAAGGCTTTGAGTTAGATGTCCCAAATCGAGGGAAATTCGCCATTTGGATTCGACGGTCGATTTGCGATGATTTGAGTCGTTCCGGGAATCGACCATGGCGCTGCAACTGCGACCGAACTGCGAATATTGCGACAAGGACCTGCCGCCGTCGGCAACGGATGCGCGCATCTGCAGTTACGAATGCACGTTCTGCGCGGATTGCGTCGAGAACAAACTCCACAACGTCTGCCCGAACTGCGGCGGCGGCTTTGCGCCGCGGCCGATCCGTCCCTCGCAACAATGGCGGCCGGGCGTGTGCGCGGAGGCGCAACCGCCTTCGGACAAACGCATCCATCTCAAATACAGCCGCGAGGACGTTGCGCAGCATTGCGCCAAGGTACGGGACGTTCCGGCGGCGCAGCGTTAAGGCCGCTATTTCATCGTCATTGCGAGAAGCACTTGCGACGAAGCAATCCAGTCTCGCTTGTGGCTCTGGATTGCTTCGCTTGCGCTTGCAATGACGGAAAAAACTAATCCGCCGGCAGGATCGTGCCCTCGACCTCACCAAAACCGACGCGATAGCCGTCGCCCTGGCACCAGCCGCGCATGACAAGCAAATCGCCGTCTTCAAGGAAGGTGCGCCTGGCGCCGCCGGGCAATTCCACCGGCTCGGTGCCGTTCCAGCTGATCTCCAGAAGACTGCCGCGCAAATCCTTGTCGGGGCCGCTAATGGTGCCGCTTCCCAGGATATCGCCGACGTTCATCGCGCAGCCGGACGAGGCGTGGTGCATCAATTGCTGAACCGACGACCAGTACATGTATTTGAAATTGGTGCGGCAGATCCGCTTCCCCTCGTTCATCCCGCCAGCGCGCAGGGAGACGTCGAGCTGCAGGTCGTAATTGTTCGGCAATTCCTGCTTCAGATAGGGCAGCGGCGCCGGGTCCTGCGCCGGGCCATGCAAACGAAATGGCTCCAGCGCCTCTCGCGTGACGATCCACGGACTGATCGAGGTGGCAAAGGCCTTGGCCTGGAACGGACCGAGCGGCACGTATTCCCATTGCTGGATATCGCGGGCGCTCCAATCGTTCAGGATCGTGAAGCCAAAGATCATTTGCTCGGCCTGCTTCTCGGTCAGCATCTCGCCCATCGAGGACGGCTGGCCGACGACGAATCCCATCTCGAGTTCGAAATCGAGCCGCTTGCACGGTCCAAAGCTCGGCACCTCCGCGCTCGGCGGTTTTAGCTGGCCGCGTGGGCGGCGAACCTTGGTGCCGCTGACGACGACCGTGGAGGCGCGGCCGTTATAGCCGATCGGCATATGCAGCCAGTTCGGCTGCAGCGCATTGTCCTTGCCGCGGAACATGACGCCGACATTGGTGGCGTGCTCCTTCGACGAATAGAAATCGGTATAGCCCGCGACTGCTATCGGCATGTGCAACTTGACGTCCGCCATCGGCACCAGCGCCAACGCGCGCAGCTCGGCATTGTCGCGCAGTTCCGGATGATCGTGCTGCAGCAATTCGCTGATCCGCGCGCGGGTGCGCGACCATACCTTCGGCCCCAGCGCCATGAAGGCGTTCAGCGTAGACCCCGCGAACACCCCGAGGTCGCCGACATCGAGCCGGCTGTCCTGCTCGAGCTCCCAGAGATCGAGCACATAGTCACCGATCGCCACCCCGATCCGCGGCGCGCGGCCGTCCCTGGACGAGAACACGCCGTAAGGCAGGTTCTGGATCGGGAAATCCGAGCTGGCGTCGACGTCGATGAAGGAGCGGAGCTTCGGATCGTTGGGATGGGGCATGCGTTAAGATCTCTTTTCTTTCCCTCTCCCCTTGCGGGAGAGGGTGGATCGAATGAGCGAAGCAAATTCGAGACGGGTGAGGGGTCTCTGGCCTCTCGTAATGCGGCTACCCCTCACCCGCCCTCGCTGCGCTCGGGCACCCTCTCCCGCAAGGGGAGAGGGGAAAATCATCACGGCTTGTTCGGATCGAAGCGCTTTTCCAGTCCCTTCCAGCAATCCGCGTAGTCGTCCTGCAGCGTCGACGATTTTGCCGCATGTTCGGTGACGCGCTGCGGATAGCGTGTCTCGAACATGAAGGCCATGGTGCCGGTCAGTTTGACGGGCTTGAGCTCGGAATTGCTGGCGTGATCGAAGGCTTCGCGATCGGGGCCGTGTGGCAGCATCAAATTGTGCAGCGAGATGCCGCCGGGGGTAAAGCCTTGCGGCTTGGCGTCGTAGACGCCGTAGATCAGCCCCATGAATTCCGACATGATGTTCATGTGATACCAGGGCGGCCGAAAAGTGTTTTCCGCCACCGCCCAGCGCTCCGGGAAAATGACGAAATCGATGTTGGCGGTGCCGGCGGTTTCGGACGGCGAGGTCAGCACCGTGAAGATCGAGGGATCGGGGTGATCGAACCCGATCGCGCCGACCGGCGAGAAGGCGCGCAAATCGTATTTGTACGGCGCATAATTGCCATGCCAGGCCACCACGTCGATCGGCGAATGCGGCAAATTCGTCTTCCACAGCACCCCGCCCCATTTCACGAACAGCTCGGTCGGCGTCTCCTTGTCCTCATAGGCGGCGACAGGCGTGAGGAAATCGCGCGCATTGGCAAGGCAATTGGCGCCGATCGGACCGCGCTCCGGCAGCGTGAAGGCGCCGCCGTAATTCTCGCAGAGATAGCCGCGCGCGGGACCGGACGGAATCTCGACGCGGAATTTCACCCCGCGCGGGATCACCGCGATCTCGCCGGGCTCGACGTCGATGCGGCCGAACTCGGTGACAAAACGCAGGTTGCCCTGCTGCGGCACGAACATCATCTCGCCGTCGGCATTGTAGAAATTCTGGTCGACCATCGATTTGGTGATCAGGAACACATGCGCGGCCATGCCGGCCTGGGTATTGGCATCGCCCGCCGTGGTCATGGTCTGTACGCCCTGCAGGAACGTCACGTCGCCCTTGGGAAATCGGCGCCGGATCCCAGCGCAATTGCGCGATCGGCATCTCGACCTCATGGCACGGCGCGGTGCGCCACAGCCCGGCATCGACCTTGGCAAAGCGGCCGGAATGCCTTACGGACGGCCGGATGCGATAGAGCCAGGAGCGCTCGTTGCTGCCGCGCGGGGCGGTGAATGGCGAGCCGGACAGTTGCTCGGCGTAAAGCCCGTAGGCGCAGCGCTGCGGCGAATTGCGGCCGATCGGCAGCGCCCCCGGCAACGCCTCGGTCTCAAAACTGTTGCCGAAGCCCGACATATAGCCCGGCGTGATGTTGACCGAACTGCGGTTGATGAGATCGGGCGAGGTGTTGATGTTCATGGTCATCCTCCTTGCAGGGCAGCCCACATTTCCTGGTCGCGCTTGTCGGTCCAGATCACGGGATCGTCGATCCCGGAGGCTTCGTCGAACGCGCGCGAGACGTTGAACGGCAGACAGTGTTCGTAGATCGCGAATTTCGAGAATTTCGGATCCATCACTTCACGCGCCGCCGCCATGGTGTCCTTGAGATTGCGGCCCTTGGCGACCGCGCTTTCCGCCGCGCCATAGAGCGTGGTGACGAAATCCCGCGTCATCGCGATGGCGTCGCGGCCGGTGGCGATGCCTTTCAGCGCGTCGCCGCGACCCGGCGCGATCGCCTTGGGGTTGAAGGCGCGGATTTCGTTCAAGGTCGCCGGCCACTCGCGCAAATGCGCGTCGCCGCAATAGCAGGCCGAATGATATTCGATCAGATCGCCGGAGAACATCACCTCGGCATCCGGCACCCAGGCGACGATATCGCCCGACGTGTGCCCGGCGCCGAGCTGCATCAGCCGCACTTCGCGCTTGCCGAGATAGACCGACATCTGGCCTTCGAAGGTCAGCGTCGGCCAGGTCAGGCCGGGAATGCTTTGCGGCATCCTGGAACAGGCGCGGGAAGCGGCCGTATTCCGAATCCCAATCCTGCTGGCCGCGCTCGGCGACCAGCCGATGGGTTTCCTGCGACGCGATGATGCCTTGCGCCTTGTAGGCGGAGGCGCCGAGCACGCGCACCGCGTGATAATGCGACAGCACGACATATTTGATCGGCTTGTCGGTGACCTTGCGCACCCGCTCGATCACCTTGTTGGCCATCGCCGGCGTCGACTGCGCGTCGAACACGAGGCAGCTATCTTCCCCGACGATGATCGCCGAGTTCGGATCGCCCTCGGCCGTGAAGGCATAGAGATCGGTGCCGATCTCGGAGAAGGTGATTTTCTTTTCCGCCATATCCGTGGTGGATGCAAAGCCTTTGGCCATCGCTTGGATTTCCCTTTTTATTGTTGTTGCTGCTGTTGCTGTTGATCGGCCGTGACAACGCGCCGCTTCGCCAGCGCGATCGCCTCGCGCAGCACATCGATATCGCCGATATGGTTGGCGAGAATCAAGACCAGCGCGGCATCGAGATCGGCGCTCTGCGCGTCACTCAAGCCACGATGCGCCTCGACGACGGCGCGGAAGGCGTCGTCGGGCTTGGCGAAATTGGAATCGGTCGAGAGCGGCATGATCGAGACCTTCAATTGCAGCCGCTGGCCCGAGCCAGCGCGGCATCGAGCGCGGCGCGGGTCGGACTGCGGAACCGGGCGGCGACATAGCCGTCGGGCCTTAGCAGATAGGCGGTGCCGGGTTCGGCATCGTAGCGCTGGCCGGCTAGCCCTTCGGGATCGGGCAGAGCCATCGCCGCCGACGCGGATCACCGCGATATCGTCGGGCACATCGATCGGCGTTGCCATTGCTGAACGCGAGCAGCGTGAACCGCGTTCCCGCCTTGATAAAAGCTTCGGTCAGGAAGCCGGCCTCGCCGTCGCGCGGCGCAACCGGCGCATCCGGCATCGAGGCGCCCGGCCGCGGTCCGCCGCGCCAGACGTCGCGATCGGCGGCTCGACAACGGCGATTCATAGATCGAGGGCACCGAGAGCCGGCCGCCATTGATCATGCGCTTGCCGAATTCGGTCTCCTTGGCGAGCGACAGCACCGCCTTGCGCAGCCGCGCCTCCTGGTTGGAAACCGGCGCCATGAAATCGGTCGAGCGGGTCGATTCCCGGATGTTCTCGTCGGCCGCGGCGCTGCGCTCGGTGTGATAGGTTTCGAGCAGGGCTTCCGGCGAAGTCCCGCGCAGCACGCGGTCGAGTTTCCACGCCAGGTTCTCGGCGTCTTCCAGCCCGGAATTGGCGCCGCGCGCGCCGAACGGCGACACCTGATGCGCCGCATCGCCGGCGAACAGCACGCGGCCGTGCACAAATCTTTCCATCCGCCGGCACTGGAATTTGTACAGCGAAATCCATTCGAACTCGAACTTGTCATGCCCGAGCATGCGCGCGATCCGGGGCCGTACATTGTCCGGCCGCTTCTCGACCACCGGGTCGGCATCCGGATGCAGTTGCAGATCGATCCGCCAGATGTCGTCGGGCTGCCGGTGCAGCAGCGCGGAGCGGCCGGCGTGGAACGGCGGATCGAACCAGAACCAGCGCTCGGTGGGAAATTCCGCGGTCATCTTGACGTCGGCGATCAGGAACTGGTCCTCGAACACTTGCCCGGTGAATTCCGCGCCGACCATCTGCCGCAACGACGACCGCGCGCCGTCGCAGGCCACGACATAATTCGCGCGCAGCCGATAAGGTCCATCCGGCGTCTCCACCGTCAGCACCACATGGTCGTTGCGCCGCTCAAGGCCGGTCACCTTGTTGCGCCAGCGCAGCTCGATCTGCGGCAGCGTCTCGACCCGGTCGACCAGATAGGCTTCCGCGTAGAATTGCTGCAGGTTGATGAACGCGGGCCGCTTGTGGCCCTGCTCCGGCAGCAGATTGAACTGATAAAGCTGCTTGTCGCCGTGAAAGATCTTGCCGACGCTCCACACCACGCCCTTGTCGACCATGCGCTGGCCGATGCCGAGCCGGTCCCAGAATTCCAGCGACCGCTTGGAAAAGCAGATCGCCCGTGACCCCTCGCCGATCCGGTCGGCGTCGTCGAGCAGCACCACGGACTGGCCGCGTTGCGCAAGGTCGATCGCCAGCGACAGCCCGACCGGCCCGGCGCCGACCACCACCACGGCATGGTGCGCCGCATCGCCGTCAGGACCGATCCTGATCGGGATGCCTGACATAGCCGAACTGGATTTTGGAAGACTGCGCCACGCGCTTCAATCTGCTCTGGCCAAGGAACGTCGTTGCCGCTAAGATAGTCTCATCTGCAACTATCTAAACTCCGGCCGCGTTCGTCCGTCAACTCAAATTGGAGCGATTTTTGCCAAAACCGGCGTCCAGCCAACGCATGACCCGGACGCGCACCGGCGCGGAAGCCGCGTCGCGCCGGCAAGCCGCGGCAGCCAATCTGGGCGCAAAACTCGATCTGTTTCGTTTCGTGCCGTTTCGCCTGAACCGGCTGGCCGCCGAGGTCAGCGCCGCGCTATCGAGCGAATATCGCGAACGCTACGGGCTGGACATTCCGGAATGGCGGGTGCTGGCGACGCTCGGCTTCCGCAACGAGGCCTGCAGCGCGCAATACATCGCCCATTGCACCCGCACCCATAAATCCACCATCAGCCGCGCCGTCACCACGCTGATGACGCGGCAACTGATCGAGCGGGTCGAGAACGAGGACGACCGGCGCGAATATCGCCTGCGCATGACGCGCAAGGGCAGCCTGCTTTACGAGGAGCTGATCCCGCGCCTGCTGCGCAAGGAAAGCGATATCCTGTCGTGCCTGTCGTCACGCGAGCAGAAGGATTTTGCCGTGATGCTGGGCAAGATCGAGCAGAGCCTCGATCTCGTGCAGACCGCCCACGAGGCGCAGGCGGAAGAAGCGTATTAAGATAAGCCTCCACCGTCATTGCGAGCGGAGCGAAGCAATCCAGGACACGTTGGGAGCCCTGGATTGCTTCTTCGCTTCGCTTCTCGCAATGACGGCCTGTCACGCTACTTCGCCGCGGTCACCACGATCTCGACGATATGCGGCGCCTCCAGCTCGACGCCAAGACAGGCCCGCATCGGCGGATTCTTGCGATCGACCCATTCGTCCCAGGCGCGATTCATCTCGCTCTTCTGTTTCATGTCGGCGATGTAGACGATCGCCGACATGATTTTGCTCTTGTCGGTGCCGCACATCGCCAGGCTTTCGTCGATGCGCGCGAGCGCCTTGACGGTCTGCTCGTACATCGACGGCGTCACCGGATCCGGCGCGACCGCGACCGTGAGCACGAGATCGTCGTGCACCACCGCGCGGCTGCGGGTTGGCGTGAGCCCTGGAAAGCGCGTGATCATGGCCTGCTTCCGAATTACTTGGCGAACGAGCGCGATGGCGGTAAATGCAGCGCGAACGCATCGGTGTTGTCGCCGGCGCGTGGATAAATCTCGCTCACGATCGGGTCGTGACCGGGAATGAAGCGATCGGGATGACCGGCCAGACGCTCGACGATTTCCCAGCCCTGCGCCATGTCGCCGATATTGTAGACGATCGGAAACGGGCTGCGCTTGTGCAGATTGCCGTAGTAATGCGCGGCATCAGAGGCCAGCACCACGGGACCGCGCGCGGTTTCGACTTTCACCACCTGCAGGCCGTCGGAATGGCCGCCGACGCGGTGCACCGTCACGCCCGGCGCGATCTCGCCGTCGCCGGAATGGAAGCTGACGCGCTCGCCATAGACATGGCGCACCATCAAGGTCACGTGCTCGACCGAAAACGGATGCCGCAGCATGCCATTGCACATGCAGCGGCCGGTGGCATAGCTCATCTCGCGTTCCTGCAGATGAAACCGCGCATTCGGAAAGCGGTCGAGATTGCCGGCGTGGTCGTAATGCAGATGGGTGACGATCACGTCCTTGATGCTGTCGGCCTTGACCCCGAAACGCTCCAGCGCGTCGACCGGATTGAGGTTGAGCTTGCGCCCGCGCAACTTTGCTTCCTCGGCGTTGAAGCCGGTATCGACCAGGATGTCGCGGCCGCCGCCCCGGATCAGCCAGACGAAATAATCGAGATCCTGGGCAGTGGTCTCGTGCGGGTCCGGCACCAGATAATTCAAATGAGGCGTGCGCGGCGACATCGTCGCATAGCGGAGCGCGTAAATCTCGTAGACGTTTCCCATTGGTTTCACTTTTCTTGGTTGCGGACGGTCAGCAAGCCATTGTCCCCGGCAAAGGTCAAACCTCCCCGAAAGTCGAACCGGCCGCCGGCTGTCATGTCATCGGGATGACATGACGACCTCCCAATGTGAGGACTATCACATTACCGGCGCGGAGGCCGCTCTAGGTTGCAATCCAGTTATGGAGACGCGATTTATTCCCTTCGAAGGCGGGCGTGAAGCGGCGGTGAATTGTCGCGATAAGTCCGACTCCACAAGCGGTTGACGGGTCGCGACCCCGGTTTGATAATGCATGTTGCGTAGAGTAAGGTCGCCGCGGCGCGAGCTGGGATCGGCGCCCTGTTGGCTGGACCCCCGTCGCATGAGAATTTGCTTCGCATTGCTTGTGACCGCGATTTTGGCAATTGCGCCAGTCAACCGACCGCTCGCCGCGGACGGCCGCGCCGACCGTTTTGCGCTGGTGATCGGCAATTCCAAATATCCCGACGCCGACGCGCCGCTCAAGGAACCGATCAACGACGCCCGCGACGTCGCCGACGAACTCAAACGCGACGGCTTCAACGTCGATATCGGGGAAAACCTGACCGGCGACGGCATGCGGCGCGCGTTCGATCGGCTCTATAACAAGGTCAAGCCCGGCTCGGTCGTGCTGGTGTTCTTCAGCGGGTTTGGCGTGCAGGCCGCCCGGCAGAGCTACATGATCCCGGTCGACGCCCAGATCTGGACCGAACCGGATGTGCGCCGCGACGGCTTCAGCCTCGAATCCGTGCTCGGCGAAATCAACAATCGCGGTGCCGGCGTCAAGATCGCCTTGATCGACGCCTCGCGACGCAACCCGTTCGAGCGCCGGTTCCGCAGCTTTTCCGCCGGGCTTGCTCCGGTGATCGCGCCGAACGGTACGCTGGTGATGTATTCGGCAGCGCTGAGTTCCGTCGTCTCCGACAATGGCGGCGACCACAGCCTGTTCGTGCAGGAACTGCTGAAGGAAATCCGCGTCCCCGACCTGATGGCCGAAGAGACGCTGAACCGAACCCGCGTCGGGGTCACCCGCGCCTCCCGCAGCGAGCAGGTGCCCTGGATCTCTTCGTCTTTGGCGGAAGATTTCGCATTTATCCCGGGCACCGTGCCGGGCGCCAATCCACCCCCGCCGCCGCGGCCGTCCAACCCCGTGATCGCCAACACCCAACCCGTATCGCCCCCGCCGCCAGCACGGATCGAGCTGCCGCCACCGCCGCCGCCGATCACCAAGCCGGTCGAGATTCCCGTTGCTCCGGCCAGTCCCGAGCCGAAAAGTGACAGCCAGACCGCGTCCGCAATGGCCGACGACCCGACCATCAAGAGCCTGACGCAGAAGCTCAACGACAATCCCGACGACGCCAACGCGCTGTACCGCCGCGGCCAGGTCTATGCCAGCAAGGGCGCCTACAGCCTCGCCATCAACGACTTCTCGGACTCGCTGCGGCTGAACTCAAAGGACGTCGAAGCCTACAATAATCGCTGCTGGGCCCGCACCGTGATCGGCGACCTGCAGGCGGCGCTGAAGGATTGCAACGAGGCGCTGCGGCTGCGCCCGAGCTTTGTCGATGCGCTGGACAGCCGGGGACTTCTCAATTTGAAGAGCGGGCAAACCAAGAACGCGATCGCCGATTTCGACGCCGCCCTCAAGATCAATCCCAGATTGACCTCGTCGCTGTATGGACGCGGCCTCGCCAAGCAACGCAATGGCGCGGCCTCGGAAGGCGATCTGGATATCGCCAACGCCAAGGCCATGGATCCGAATATCGTCAAGGAATTCGCCGGCTACGGGGTAAATTGACCAAAATTTGAGTTGGTAGGACAGGCGCTTTCCTCGAACCTCGGGCTGGCGCCAAAGACATACTAAAGAGGTAGTAACAGCCGCGATCGGGTTATGATCAGTTGTAGCAGCGGCTTTTGGTTGGCAATCATATTGAAAATGCGCTCATTGCGCAGGAGGGACTGGCAATGTCGAAAATATCTGGAAGGGGCAATCTCGCCGCGATCCTCGCGACCGTTGCCGTGACGCTTTCGATCGGCGCGGGAACCGCAATCGCCGGCGACAATAATGTGACCGAGGATCAGATCCTCAAGGCGCTCGCGCCGCCGCCGCCAAAGGCGCTGACCCGGGGTCTTTCGGTTGGGCCGCAGGCGGATCCGGCGAAAGTCGCCGAGGAAGGCGCCTTCGTTGCAAAAATCCGCAACCGCGCCACCCGTTCGCTCTCAAGCGGCGAGCGCGAGGAAATCGCCACCATCGCCAAGGACAAGCCGAACATCGATCTGGAAATCAACTTCGACTACAATTCGGCTGACATCAGCGCCAAATCGATGCCGTCGGTTCAGGCACTGGGCAAGGCGCTGACCAATCCCGACCTGAAGGGCTCGACCTTCGTCGTCGCCGGCTATACCGACGCCGCCGGTGGCGAGTCCTACAACCAGGACCTGTCCGAGCGCCGTGCCGACGCCATCAAGCGCTATCTGGTCGACAAATACGGCATCGCCGGCAGCGACCTTGTGACCGTCGGCTACGGCAAGACCAAGCTCAAGGATCCCAACCAGCCGATGGCGGAAGCCAACCGCCGCGTCCAGGTCGTCAATATGCAGAACAAGGAAACCGCCTCCAAATGAACGAAGCGTGGCGCTGAGTAAGGTTTTGCAGCACCCATGCGTCCCGCCCGCTTGCGGGACGCCGTCGTTTCGGACATTTGATGCGGGTTGACGGCGGCGCGACACGAGACAGGTCTGGATTGATCCGGCGATGATGCTCACCGAATATCTCAAGCCTGCACTGGCGGTGGTCGCTATCGGCGTACTCGGCGGCGGTTATTACTGGTTTGAGCATCGGTCGCGTCCGGAAGACAAACAGGCGCCGGGCCAGGCGCTGGTCATCGTCGCGAAGTCCACCAATGCCTGCTTCTCCGACCTGGTGCGGGTTACCGGCTTTGTGGTGCCGCGCCGGGAAGCCGTGGTCGGCCCCGACCAGGAAGGCTCCAAGGTCACCGACCTCTACGTGCGCGAGGGCGACACCGTCGGCGACAACCAGGAACTGGCGCGGCTGAGCGCGCCGCCGCAGCAGCCGGGCGCGCCGGCGCGGCCTAATCAAGGACCGGTCTCGCTGCGCTCGCCGGCCGCGGGGCTGGTCACCGAGGTCAAGACCATCGTCGGCGCTCCCGCCTCACCGCAGGCCGGCCCGATGTTTCGCATCGCCGTCAACAACGAGCTCGAACTGGATGCGCAGGTCCCCGCCGTCCATATGCTGAAACTCAATCCGGGCGCCACGGTGCGGATCAGCCGCGACGACGCGCCCGACCTGGCCGGCCGCGTCCGGCTGGTTGGGCCGGAAATCAACCGCGCCAACCAGCTCGGCCATATCAGGATATCGCTGACCAACAATCCTGCGCTCAAGGTCGGCATGTTCGCGCGCGCCAGCATCGACGCCAAGCGCAGTTGCGGCGTCGCAGTGCCGCGCACCGCGATCGACCATTTGACGATTCAGGTGGTCAAGGGCGATACGGTCGAAACGCGCAACGTGCGGGTCGGGCTGGTGTCCGACACCAGCACGGAAATCCTGGAAGGCCTCGACGTCGGCGAAATCGTCGTGGCCGACGCGGGCAGCTCTCTCCATGACGGCGACCGGGTCAAGACCATGTTCGCCGAGGATCTCGATCGAACGCGGGTACGCTGATGGCTCTGAATATCTCGGCATGGTCGATAAGAAATCCGCTTCCATCCGTGGTTTTTTCGATCGTCCTGCTAGCGCTGGGCTGGATCAGCTTCACCAAGCTCGCGGTGACGCGGCTGCCGAGCGCGGACATTCCCGTGATCTCGATCGCGGTCGCGCAATTCGGCGCGGCGCCGGCCGAGCTGGAATCGCAGGTCACCAAGACCATCGAAGACGGCGTGTCGGGCGTCGAGGGCGTGCGTCACATCTCGTCCTCGATCACCGACGGCCTGTCGGTGACCACGATCGAATTCGCGCTCGAGACCAACACCGACCGCGCGCTGAACGACGTCAAGGACGCCGTTACCAGCGTCCGCAGCAATTTGCCGCAGAACGTCACCGAGCCCCTGATCCAGCGCGTCGACGTCATCGGCCTGCCGATCGTCACCTATGCCGCGATCTCGCCGGGCAAGACGCCGGAGCAGTTGTCCTATTTCGTCGACGATGTCGTCAAACGCGAGTTGCAGGGCGTCCGCGGCGTCTCCCAGGTCGAGCGCATCGGCGGTGTCGAGCGCGAAATCCTGGTCTCGCTCGATCCCGACCGGTTGCAGGCCGCCGGTCTCACCGCCGTCAATGTCAGCCAGAGCCTGCGCGGCACCAATGTCGATCTGGCGGGCGGCCGCGCCGAAATCGGCAAGAACGACCAGGCGATCCGGACGCTGGCCGGCGCCAAGACCCTGAACGAACTCGCCGGCACCATGATCCCGCTGTTTTCCGGCGGCGAGGTGCGGCTCGACGATCTCGGCACCGTCACCGATACCATCGCCGACCGCCGCACCTTTGCCCGCTTCAATGGCGAGCCGGTGGTCGCGCTCGGCATCAAGCGCGCCAAGGGCGCCAGCGACGTGGTGGTCGCGGGCCTGGTGCAGAAGCGGATCGACGCGCTCAAGGAGGCCTATCCGGATGTCGATCTCAAATTGATCGACACCTCGGTGGAATTCACCAAGGGCAACTACGACGCCGCGATCGAGACCCTGTTCGAGGGCGCGATCCTCGCCGTGGTGATCGTGCTGTTGTTCCTGCGCGACATCCGCGCCACCATCATCGCGGCGATCTCGTTGCCGCTATCGATCTTCCCGGCGTTCTGGGCGATGGACCTGTTGGGCTTCTCGCTCAACATGATCAGCTTCCTCGCGATCACGCTGTCGACCGGCATCCTGGTCGACGACGCCATCGTCGAGATCGAGAACATCGTGCGCCATATGCGGATGGGCAAGACGCCCTACCGCGCGGCGCTGGAAGCCGCCGACGAAATCGGCCTCGCCGTGATCGCGATCAGCCTCACCATCATCGCGATCTTCGCGCCGGCGAGTTTCATGTCGGGCATCGCGGGACAGTTCTTCAAGCAGTTCGGCATCACGGTTTCGGTGCAGGTGTTCTTCTCGCTGCTGGCGGCGCGGTTCGTCACGCCGGTGCTGGCGGCCTACTTCCTCAAGCATCATGAGCATGACGATCCGAAGCCGGGCCGTCCGCTGGCGCTCTACACCAGGCTCGTCACCTGGTCGGTGCACCACTATTTCATCACGGTGCTGATCGGCTTCGGCATCTTCGCCGCCTCGATCTGGAGCATCGTGCTGTTGCCGCAAGGCTATTTGCCGGCCCAGGACGCCGCACGATCGCTGCTGGCGATGGAGCTGCCGCCGGGATCGCAGCTCGCTTACACCGAGAAGGTCACCGAGGAGATCGTCGCCCGGCTGCGCAAGCGTCCCGAGGTCGAAAGCGTATTCGTCGATGGCGGCCGGGTGCCGCCTGGCTTGCAGGAAGTCCGCCGCGCCGCGCTGATCATCAATTACACGCCGAAGAACAAGCGCAGTATCACGCAACGCCAGCTTGAGCTCGCGATCGCCAACGATCTCGAAAACGTGCCGGATATCCGCTACTGGTTCCTCGACGAAAACGGCCAGCGTGCGGTGCAGCTGGTGGTGACCGGGACCGACAGCAATATTGTCGCCAACGTCGCCAGCGAACTGGCGAACCAGATGAAGCGGATTCCGCAGATTGCCGACGTGATCTCGGAAACGTCGCTCGACCGGCCCGAGCTGCGCATTCAGCCTCGCGCCGATCTCGCCGCGCGGCTTGGCGTGTCGACCGAAAGCCTGTCGCAGACGGTCCGCGTCGCCACCATCGGCGACGTCGGCCCTGCGCTCGCCAAGTTCGACGCCGGCGACCGCCAGGTGCCGATCCGGGTCCAGCTCGAAGATTCCGCCCGCGGCGATTTGCAGACGCTGCAGGAGTTGCGCGTGCCGCTCGGCGAGCACGGCGAAAAGGGCGGCGTTCCGCTGTCGGTGGTCGCCGACATCAAGCTCGATCAGGGGCCGACCAGCATCAACCGCTACGACCGGGAACGCCAGGCGACCGTGGCGGCCGATCTGGTCGGTACCGCCGCGCTCGGCGACGTCACCAAGCGGATCAACGAACTGCCGGTCATGAAGAGCCTGCCCAAGAGCGTGAAGGTGGGACCGTCGGGCGACGCCGAGGCGCTCAAGGATCTGTCGGCAGGCTTTGCCACCGCGATGACCGCCGGCCTGATGATGGTCTATGCCGTGCTGGTGCTGTTGTTCGGCACCTTCCTGCAGCCGATCACCATCCTGTTCTCGCTGCCGCTCTCGATCGGCGGCGCCATCGCTGCGCTGCTGCTGACCGGCAAGCAGCTCACGGTTCCGGTCTGGATCGGCATGCTGATGCTGATGGGCATCGTCACCAAGAACGCCATCATGCTGGTGGAATTCGCGGTCGAATCGATCCGCGAAGGCAAGCCGCGCGACGAGGCGATCATCGATGCCGGCCGCAAGCGCGCGCGTCCCATCGTGATGACCACGATCGCGATGGCCGCCGGCATGATGCCATCGGCGCTGGCGTTCGGCGCCGGCGGCGAATTCCGCTCGCCGATGGCGCTCGCCGTGATCGGCGGCCTGGTGTTCTCGACCATGCTGTCGCTGGTGTTCGTACCGGCGATGTTCATGATGATGGACGATCTGGGCGCCCTGATCTGGCACTTCGGCAAGAAGCTGGTCGCCAACCACGGCGACGACGAATCCGCCGCCCACCCCATCTTCCTCAGGTCACGGCGATCACAAGGACCCGCCGGCGCCACCCGCCATCATGCACTCGCCCGCGGCGGAGTGACGACGCCGCCTTTAGTCGTTGCGCGCCACCGCGGTCAGCTTGTTCATGTTCTGCAATAAAATCCGGCCGCGCTGCAAATCCAGGATGCCGTCCTTGCGCCAGAGCTGCAGTTGACGGTTGACGCTTTCGCGGGCGGCGCCGACGAAGATGCCGAGCTGTTCCTGCGAAATGTGCACCTCGGAACCGAAATCGTCGGCCAGCGCGCAGAGCCGCCGCGCCAGCCGGATCGGCAGCGGCTGCAGCACCGATTCCTCCATCCGCTCGCTCTGCCAGCGGATGCGCTGGCACAACAGCTGGATGATCTTGATCGCGACCTTCGGCTCGCGTTCGAGGAAGGCGAGGAAATCGGCCCGCCGCAGCACGAACAGTTCCGACGGCTCGCCCGCCATCGCGTCGGCGGTTCGGCTCTGGCCGTCGAGCACCGCAACCTCGCCGAATAACTCGCCCGGCCCCATGAAATTCAGCGTCAACCGGCTACCGTCGGAGGCGCCGGTCTCGATCCGGATCTGGCCGCGCCGGACCCCGAACAGGGCATCGCCGGCATCGCCTTTTTGGAACAAAACCTCGCCGGCCGGGAGCTGCTGGGTGTGGCAAAGGCTGGATATCCGCTGCAGTTCGTCGGCGCCCAGGTCCGCGAACATCGGGTTCATTTTCAGAATAACCGCAAATTCGGCTTGTTTGCTCATTGCAATACCTTCCAGATCGTCAAAGCAGGCGTAGCAAAATATTGGTCTCTATAAGTGTGTCATAGGTCACATAAGTTCGCGGCAAACCCGGATTATTTTCGGTCTTCTTTGAGCAAATTGTCCTTCGGGATAAGCTCTCACCCTTTCTGACCCTTGGCCGCGTCCCGATACGGCGGGGCTGCCTGCCGACGCCTTGCCGACCTGGAAATGCCGCCATGAGAGCCCTGAAAATCGCCGGCGCCGCTGTGGCCGCCATCGTCGTCGTCGCGGGCCTCGTGCTGGTGATCGGGATTCCCTCCGATTTCCTGACCTCGGCGATCCAGGCGCGGGTCGAACGCGAGACCGGCTACCGCCTGACCATCGCCGGCGCGACCCGGATCGGGGTCTGGCCATCGCTGAATGTCAGCCTGGCCGACGTCACGCTGCAGGATCCCAGCAACCGCGACAGCAGCGACCGGCTGACCATCGGCACCCTGCAGGCCGACGTCACGCTGTCGAGCCTGTGGTCGGGCCACCCTGAAGTGACCGAACTCGTGATCGAGCGCCCGGTGCTGTCGGTGCCGCTGCTGCGCGAGCGCATCGCCGCGCCGAACCCGGCGCCGAAAGGCGTGGTGTCCTCCAGCGAGATCCGGGAACGGCAGCGCCACGATCCATCGCGTCACCGTCATCGATGGCGCCGTCGCGTTGTCCAATTTGCGCGACCGCGTCGACAACCGCATCGACGGCATCAACGCCACCGCGATGATCTCAGCCGATCGCACCGTCAGCGTGAGCGGCAACGCCCGCGCCGGCGCCCGGCCGCTCAAATTCGCCATCAAGGCGGCGGTGCCGGCGCCGCCGATCGAGCGCCAGAACATTCCGCTCGAATTCTCCTTGAACGCGCCCGGCCTGTTGCAGAACCCGCTGACGGCCAAGGCCGAAGTCCGGCTCAACGGCGCGGTCGTGATGATCAATGGTCTATCCGGCGCGCTCGGCGACGGCGCCTTCAACGGCTGGGCCTCGGTCGATCTCTCCAGCAAGCCACTTGTAAAACTCGACCTCGATTTCCAGCGGCTCGATATCGCGACTTGCGCCGGCTGCGGCCGCGTCCACCGCCTCGGCCCCGTGGAGCAACGCCTCGATCGATTTTACCGGGCTGAATTATGTCGACCTGCAAGCCAAGATCTCCGCGGCCGAAATCAATTTTGGCCAGGCCCATGTCGCACCGGCCGCGATCGATGCGACGCTTGCGAATGGCGTGCTGAAGGGCCGCTTCGCCAATCTCGGCGCCTATGACGGCCAGGCCAATGGCGATCTGACGATCGACGCCTCGGCCGGCGTGCCGTCCTTCGCGCTGCAGAGCGACCTGGTCGGCGTCCGCGCGCTGCCGCTGCTGCGAAGTGCCGCCGATTTCGACAAGCTCGACGGCAAATTGCAGGCGAAATTGTCGGTGCGATCGTCCGGCGCCAGCCAGCGCGCGATCATGTCGAACCTCGACGGCACCGTGTTCGCCGTGTTCCAGGACGGCGCGATCCGCGGCGTCAATGTCGCGCAGATGATCCGCTCGCTCACATCAGGCACGCTGTCGGGCTGGCAGGAGGACAAACAGCAGGCCACCGATCTAACCCAGCTCTCGGCTTCGTTCCGCATCGAGCAGGGCAAGGCAACCACAGGCGACATCAATCTGGTCGGCCCGCTGGTGCGCGTCACCGGCGCCGGCACCATCGATCTCGCCGAGAAGGCGCTGGCGCTGCGGGTCGAACCGAAGCTGGTGATGACCACCGAAGGCCAGGGCCGCGCCACCGATCCGGTCGGGCTCGGCATCCCCGTGGTGATCGACGGCCCCTGGGCCGAGCCGCGCATCTACCCTGATATGGCGGGCGTGCTGGATAATCCCGACGCCGCCTATGCCAAGCTGCAGCAGATGGGCAAGGGCCTGTTCGGACCGAACGGCGCGCTCAGCGGATTGGGCGGCAATGCACCCGGCGGAGGTTCGGCCCCCGGCGGGAGCACCGGATCGGCGCCTGCGGGCGGCGCCCTGTCCGATCAACTCGGCGGCAATCTCGGCCAAGCCTTGGGTAATTTGATCCAGCAGGGCTTGAGCCAGAGCCAAGGCCTGAACCAAGGCCGCCCGGGACAGAGCCGCGCGATTCCGGCCCCGGATCGGCGGCCCCGCCGGCGCCGGCCCAGGTCGCGCCCTCGGCACCGGCCCAGAACGATGCGGCGCAGCCGGAGAGTCAGCCAATGAACGACGTGCTGCGGCAGCTGTTCAATCGCGGGGGCTAATTGAGGTTTCCGTTGCTGCACCCCCACGCCGCGACGGGATGCCTTCTTCTCCCTCCCCCCTTGCGGGGGAGGGTCGGCGTGGGGGGTAGCCCCAGGTGCTGTGCTCGGAGACCCCCACCCCCGACCCCTCCCCGCAGGGGGGAGGGGAGCAGAGACGCCGCCCCAGCGAATAGCGCCTCGGCCGGCTAACCATGCCGGCTGGCTCACAGTCGGGGCGGCCTGAATTATGCTAGATACGTCGCGGCCTGGAGGGCCAGAAACGCGGCGGGCGGAGGCCTGCTGCTTCCGAGGGTCTGGATGATCGGGGTCGAGCACAAAATCCGGTTTTGGCGCCAGGGTTGGCGTCAGGGCCTGTTCGCCAAATACGTGCTGGCGCTGGTTGGGCTGGTGGTGTTCGTGCTCGCGGTCAACGGCGCGATGGAGACCTGGATCAGCTACCGCGCCACCCGGACCACGCTGACCGGCGCGATGTCGGAGAAATCAGAGGCGACCGCCAAGCGCATCGAGCAATCGATCGCCGACCTCGAACGCCAGGTCAGCTGGGTGACCCGCGCCTATGCCGTGACCCTGGAGCAGCACCGCGCCGACTATGCGCAATTGCTCAACGGCGTGCCGGCGGTGCGCCAGCTGTCCTGGATCTCGAGCCAGGGCCGCGAATTACTGCGGCTGTCGCGCACCACGGTCACGGTTTCGGGCGGCGCGGATTATTCCCGCGATTTGCGTTTTACCGAGACCCAGACCAAGGGCGTCAATTACGCCCCGGCCGAATTCCGCGCCTCCGAGCCGACGATGTCGATCTCGGTGTCGCATTCCGGTTTCAATGCCGGCATCACGGTGGCCGACATCGACCTCGGTTTCCTCTCCGAATTTCTCGGCGACGCCGAGGTCGGCAAGGCCACGTTTGCCTATGTGGTGGATTCCCGCGGCCGGGTGCTGGCGAGTTCGGCCAGGGGGCCGGAGATCGGCAAGGATCTCTCCGCATTGCCGCAGGTCGCAGCTGTCATGACACCCGATAACGCGGCGCTGTCGTCCGGCACCGACGCCGACGGCCATTCGGTGCTGACCGCGGCGAGCGCGGTGCCCAAGCTCGGCTGGTACGTGTTTTTCGAGCAGCCGACCTCGCAGGCGCTGGCGCCGATCTGGGACCAGCTGTTGCGGATCGCGCTGTTGATCGCGCTGGGGCTCGCGGTCGCGATCCTCGCCGGCACCGTGCTGGCACGGCGCATGCTGATCCCGATCACCGCGCTGCGCACCGGCGCCCACCGGCTCGGCGCCGGCGATTTTTCGCAACGCATCGACGTCCACACCTCGGACGAGCTGGAAGAGCTGGCCAACACCTTCAACAGCATGGCCGGGCAGCTCGCCGAGACCTATTCGGTGCTCGAGGCCAAGGTCGAGGAGCGCACCCGCGACCTCGCGCAATCGGTCAACGAGCTCAAGGTGCTCGAGGAGGTCGGCCGCGCGGTCGCCTCCTCGCTCGATCTCAACGCGGTGCTACCGACGGTGGCGGCGCGCGCGCTCGAGATCACCCATGCCGACGCGGTGCTGATCTATGGCTATGACGCCAATAGCCGCAAGTTCAACCTCACCGAAGCGATCGGCATCGACCGCAGCGCCGAGGGCGATCATCTTTCGGTCGACGAGGCGAACTCCGTGCTCGGCGAGGCCGCGACCAAAGGCGAGCCGATCGCAATCCCTGATCTGGCCGATGCCGGCGATATCCTGCTGCGCGATGTCGCGATCGCCGCCGGCTTTCATTCGGTGCTGGTGGTGCCGCTGGTCGACCAGCAGGGCGTCTTGGGATCGCTGGTGGTGCTGCGGCGGGCCGCCGGCGAATTCTCGCCGAATTTGATCGGGCTGATGCGCACCTTTGCGCATCAATCGGTGCTGGCGATGCGCAACGCGCGGCTGTTCACCGAAGTGGACCAGAAGGGCCGCGAACTCGCCACCGCGCATTCCACCGTGCAAGAGCAGGCCGGCAAGCTGCAGGAGCAGACCGACCAGCTCCGGGACTGGAACAAGTCGCTGGAAGAGCGGGTCCAGACCCAGCTCACCGAGATCGAGCGCTCGCGCCGGCTCGAACGTTTTCTGGCGCCGCAGGTGGCGCAACTGATCGCCTCCTCCGACGGCGACGAAGGCCTGCTCGACAGCCAGCGCCGCGAAGTCACCGTGGTGTTTTGCGATCTGCGCGGCTTTACGGCGTTCACGGAGACCACCGAGCCCGAGGAGGCGATGAGCGTGCTGCGCGAATATCATGCCGCGCTGGGCGAGATCATCTTCCGCTACGAGGGCACGCTCGACCGCTATGCCGGCGACGGCGTGATGATCCTGTTCAACGCGCCGATCCAATTCGCCGACCACACCAAGCGCGCGGTGAAGATGGCGGTGGAGATGCGCGACACCATCGGCGCGCTGACCGAGCGCTGGCGCAACCGCGGGCACAGCCTCGGCTTCGGCATGGGCATCGCGCTCGGCTACGCCACGCTGGGCCAGATCGGCTTCGAGCAGCGGCTGGAATACGCCGCGATCGGCAGCGTCACCAACCTGGCGTCGCGGCTGTGCGACGAAGCCAAGGCCAACCAGATCGTGGTGGCGCGCCGCGTCTATGGCGCGGTCGAACAATGGGTGGAGGCCAAACCGCTCGACGATCTCGTGCTGAAGGGCTTCAATCATCCGGTGCTGGCGGTGGAGATCCTGAGCTGGCGCGAGGAGGTCGACAACGTCGTCGACGCCGCGCCTGCCGCGAAGCGGCGCAAGCGGCCACAGTGAGCGGCGGACGCTGGGGTTCGGGGTTCGGTTTTCAAACAGCGCGGTCCAGCAGCGAAGTCGCGTCACGTGGCCCATGGTTCGAGACGGCGCTAACGCGCCTCCTCACCATGAGGCTTCCTGTGCGGCGGACCGAGAGCAAAAACACCTCATCCTGAGGAGGCGCGCCAGCGCCGTCTCGAAGGATGGGCTGCGCACGCCGCGTCCAAACACACCTTCGCATTCTCGCGACAGACATTCGCCCGAGTTTTGCAAATCGTTCGCTCCCTCAAACAGAGGGCGCTCGCGCCCCTCAAAGAGAGGGCGCGGGGAAGACCGGGTGCGCGCCGCACCCGCGGTCTCGTGTGCAATGTGCATCAAAAGAAAACGCACACGAGCATACAGGTTCGGCGGAAACACTCCGGCCTTCCCCGCGCAATGGCTCTACGGCGTATACCGCGCTCTCCCTGGTGAATCGGAGCCTCTTGACACCATCGCCCCCAGGAGGCGTTAGCCTCTCAAGGACTTGACGCCAGCATTCCGGGCGTCAGGACCACGCGACTTGGCCGTACGCAGCCGCCCTTCTCCGCCAAGGCTTCGAAGGGCTTGAGCGCCGTTCGTCCATGCGCCAAAGCGCATGACGGCACCGCCGCGTCCACCGCATCCCGCGCCACGCTTCGCGACGGTCATGAAACGCCCCTCTCTGGGGCACGGGATGGCGGGGACTATACAGGTGATTTGGGGTGGGGTCAAGAAAAATTCTGTAAATCGGAATAGACATCCACTACCGAAGACCGTCGCCAAAGGGATTCCGGATGGTCAATTTGCCGATGACGCCGCCGTGCTGCATGTCCTCGCTGTAAAGGACGTCGCAGCCCGCTTCGATGGCCGAGGCGACGATCAACGCGTCATAGAATGACAAGCGATTCGATTCCGCGAGCGCTCGCGCGGCGATGTGCAGTTCGAGCGAGAGAACCAGCGGCGGTTCGACCAGCGCCAGCGTATCCGCAATCGCGTCCGCAATCTCGCCCCAAGCCTTGTTCTGCTTGCGCCGCGCGACGGCAACGAATTCGTTAAGGACCTGCACGCTGAGCACGCCGCCATCGGCCAACAGCGCACGCGCGCGCTCCGCCTTTTCTCCGGTTTGCTGGGCATAGATCACGATGTTGGTATCGAAGAACGCTCTCATCGCTCGTTGGCTTCGTCGCGATCGAAGCGATAGCCTTCGGGCGGCGCCCACTTCCGCGCGGCCATATTGGCGAGCGCACGTCGCCGCTGGGCCTCCGCAGTCTCGACTTCGATCGCACCATCCCTGGCGGCGACCACATTCAACTCGTCGCCTTCTCGCAATCGGAGCTGATCGACCAGCGCCTTGGGCAGTCGGACGGCAAGGCTGTTACCCCATTTGGAAACTTGCACGACAACCTCATGATATACATTCTATGAATGTATATCATGAGGTGTCTGTTTTCAAGTCCATCCTGCCGAGGGCACGAGATTGCCCGAGAGCACCCACGTGGTAACATAAATGATACCAACGGATATTGACGTAGGATTTCGGAAGGCGAAAGTCGACCGATGCCACTGACTCGAGATTTTCGTCGAACAATCCGGGCGCGCGCCGCACGCGATGTCGCGTTTCGCAAGGCGCTGTTCCAGGAAGCCGTGCAGGTGCTGCTGCTGCGAGGCGACATCGACGCCGGCCGCGCCGCCATACGTGACTACATCAACGCGACGATCGGATTTGAAAAATTGAGCGCGGTCACTTGGCAAGCCGCAAAAGAGCCTGATGCGGATGTTCGGCCCCTCAGGTAATCCCACGGCCGAGAACCTGCTCGGCGTGATCGGCGTATTGCAGGCCGAGACAGGCGTTCATCTCAAAGTCCGCGTCGTCGCCGACGCGGCCTGAGTATCACCTTCGGCTGGCCGGTTGGCATCGTCGGTGGCGTTCTGCTATCGATATGCCCTTAGAACCCGCCACGGATTGCCGATGCCCCCCTTTCCCCCGCGTCCCTTTTTCTCCCTCGCCGCGGCCCTCCTTTGCCTCGCCGCCCTGCCCAGCCTCGCCGCCGAGGAGGCCGACGCCCCCAAAGGCGCCACCGTCACGGTGCTGAAGGCGGCGAAAGCGTGCTTTCCGGCGATCGTCGAGGTGTACGGCATCGTGCGGGCGCGGGACGAGAATTTCGTGCGGCCGGAGCGGCAGGGGCTGAAGGTGATCGAAATCCTGGCGGAAGCCGGCGACACCGTCACCGCGGGGCAGACGCTGGCGCGGCTATTGCTGCCGGAGGGCGGCACGCTGGTGGTGCAGGCGCCGGTCGGCGGGCTCGTCGGCAGCTCGACGGCGGTGATCGGCGCGATTGCGTCGGGGCGCGGCGAGGCGCTGTTCTCGATCATCGCCCGCAACGAGTTCGACCTGATCGGCATCGTGCCGACCCGCGACATCGGCAAACTGCGCGTCAACCAGACCGCGCGGATCAAGGTGATCGGCGCGCCCGAGGCCGACGGCAAGGTGACGCGGGTGGCGACCGACCATCCAGCCCGACAGCCAGCTCGGCCAGGTCACCCTCGCCGTGACCGGCACCCAGCGGCTATTGGTCGAATTCATCCGGGCGGGCGCTGATCAAGACCAGCCAGAGCTGCGGCGTCGCGGTGCCGCTGACCGCGGTGCTGTACGGCACCGCCGGCACCGTGGTGCAGGTGGTGCGGCGCGACCGCGTCGAGACCAAGCAGGTCGAGGTCGGGCTGACGTCCGGCGGCCAGGTCGAAATCCGCGACGGGCTCGCCGAAGGCGACATGGTGGTGGCGCGCGCCGGCGCCATCCTGCGCGAAGGCGATCCGGTGCGGCCGGTGACGATGAGCGCGGATACGAAATAGACGTGGGCGGCGTTCCCCGGATGCGGTGCAGCACGCCGCCTTCGGCGTGGTGCGCCGCTGGTCCGGGGTCCAGATAGTCTGTGAATTGTGGATGGGTCCCGGCTCTGCGGAGCAGCGTTATACGCCGCACCGCGTCCGGGACACGAGGACGGAGGTATTACCCGCCGGCGTTTTCGCTTGCGCCGAAATTGACGTCTTCGAGCAGCGAGGACGAGACCGAGGGCACCTGGACGCCGTCGGAGGCGCGGGTGATCGCGGCGCGGGTCTTGTTGAAGGAGGCCTCGATGCCGCTGGTGCCGTTGAGGTTGGTGAGCAGTTCGGCCATCAGCACGCTGTAGTCGCCCCTGGAATCGTCGGCGACCTGGCCCGGCGTCGCCGAGGACAGGATCAGCGCATTGTCCGGCGCCGAGATCGGCGCGAGGCCGTGGGAGAACGAGCGGAAGCGGCGCTCATAGGGATTGCGGCGGGAGGCGTCGACCACCACGAATTTGGCGCGGGCGCCGCGCTCCTTCATGACGTCGAGCACGGATTCGATGCTGACGCCCTGGCGGCGCACGTCGGCTTCCTTCCAGATCGCGGCATCGACCGGGATCATGTAGCTCTCGCGGCCGGCCTGCACGCCGTAGCCGCCGAAGAACAGCATCACCACGGAGTCCGGCCGGATCCGCGATTTCAGCCGGCCGACCGCGCGGACCATGTCGTCCTTGCTGGCGTCTTCCACCACGTCGACGTCAAAGCCGTCGCGGCGCAAGGAGGCGGTCAGCGCGCGGGCGTCGTTGATCGGCTGGGTCAGCGGCGCGGTGGCGTCGGGGTAATGGCCGTTGCCGATCACCAGCGCGATCCGCGAGGTGTGGCGGGCGCCTCCGCCGTCCTGCTCGGTGGCAATCGCCTTGGCGGCATCCAGCGCCCGGATGTTCAGCGCCGCATGGGCGCCGATCGCCAGCGACACCATGCCGGCAAACGCCACAGCAATGGTCACCGAACGGCGGGTAGGACGAAGCTTGGTCTCATGCATCACTAGACATTCCTGGTCGTCGTCACGGGCACGCGGATTGGTCGCGCGCAAGGCCAGTCAGGTTTGAGGGGGTGGCCGCGTTTAAGCCCCCAATTGCGATAAATTTGCGGCACTGCAACAAACGGTCCTTTAACCCAGCATGGCCTCCCGGGCAACCCGGCAAAGCCATTGGGAATAGGCCCCTGCAGCCAGCGCCGGGCGTTAACGGTCGGCCGGCATAGGACGCAGGTTCGGTTAATATTTTGCCTCAATTTGCCGCTTCGATATGTGACTTCCGTCACATTTGTATTTCGCTGGCTTTCGTATAGTTTTTCAACGACTTGCGGGCGGCCCTCGGGACCGGCGGCGGGCGCTGGGAGGAAATGAGCGGGAACTGGACGGGACTTCGCGGGACCGTTCCGGCGCTCGCTTGCGGAAACCACATCCATGAATTTTCACCATATTGCCGGTGCCGCCTGCCGCGCGCTGATGGCCCGGAAGGACGGTCCGTCGCTATATGACGTGTGCGATCCGGTCTTGTTGAAATATGAGGGCGGCGACCGCCACCTCGGCCAGTTCTACAAGACCGCGCTGGGCAATCCGGTGCTGCGGCCGCTGCTGCGGCGGACCGGTCTGGCCGAACTGACCGACGGCACCAGGCTCGAGGCGCTGCGGCAGGCGCTGATCCGGGCCCGCGACGATGCCGCGCCGGACTGGGAGGCGATCGGCCGGCCGGTGGCGGCGCTGCTCGACACCGTCGAGATGGCCCACCCGAAGCCAGGGCCCCCGCCGGCCACCGGGCGCGCGCCCGATCTGGCGGAGATCGAGGCCACGATCCGGACCTGCGGCGACCACCTGCTGCGCTCGTTCCGCAGCAACGGCTTTATTCCGACCTATGCCGCCTTCAATCTGATCGGCGATCCCGATTGCGGCGGCCGCGAACTCTTGATGGCGCTGAACGGCCTGAACGCGCGCGGCTACAAGAACTCGACCTTGCTGTTCAACCTGGCGCGGGTGTTCATCGCGCGCTCGCCGGCGCGCGGCCTGATCAACCCGCCTTGGCGCGGCATCGCCGAGCCGATGTGGCAGCCGATGCAGATCCGGCACCGCTCGGCCTATTACGACGCCTTCTTCACCGAGGCGCTGCTCGGCTTTGTCGAGACCGGGCTGGCCTCGGTAGACCAGGCCACCGCCTCGCGCCGGGCGATCGCCGAGATGGTCGAATTTTGCCTCGTCACCAGCAAGGAGGAGGTCCGCGCCCAGGGCGGCGCGTATGGCGATTGCTGCGACGGCAAGCGCTTCGAGGTCATCACCGCGCTGGCGCCGCTGCCGCATCCGCGTTTCAGCCGGTTCTTCTCCCAGATCAAGCAGGACCTCGGTTTCGGCATCTATGTGCCGGACTGCGACACCACCGCCTGCGCGTTCTCGGCCGCGACCCAGGCCGGCTCGACCGACCCGATCCTCGAGCAGCCGCTGCTCGACTTCTACGCCGGCTACCAGGTCGGCGGCGGCAGCAATGAGCCGCGCGTCACCGTGCCGCTCAACGACAACATCGATTACGATGGCGGCATCGTCACCTGGATCGACAACCTCGCGGGCGAACGGCCCTATGGCAACGACCTCGATCCGACGCTCAATCTCGACGTGCTCGAAGTCAGTTTCCGCAATCTGGCGCGCTGGAAGGTGATCGAGACGCCGCAGCGGCTGGCCACCGTGCATCGCATCATCGGCTTCCAGAAACGGCTGGTGCTGTCGGGCGCGTTCAGTAACCCGCGCTCGCATATCTATTATCTGCCGGAACTGTATTGCGCCTATTTCGGCCGCTGCTACGCGGCCTTTGTCGCATTGCCGCAGGCCGCACGGCTCGCCATCGACCCCGACGGCGCGTTCGAGATGATCCGCGCCAAAGTGCTGTTCTATGTCGAGAACACGCTGATCGCGGCGGAAATGAACGTGTTCGACGCGGCGCTGGCGCTGATCGCGCTCGGCCATCTTGGAGCGGCGCCCGCGAGTTTTGCGCCGGCGCTCCATTGCATCATCGTTTCTCTCGGCGAGGGCGGCCGCCATGGCCCGTTCAGGGCCTATGAATGGAACAAGATGAAGACCCCGACCCGGATCCTGGTCGGCGGCCCCGAGGTGACCTCGGCCTTCGTGCTGATGGGACTGGCGCTGGCGCGGCGGGCGATGATGCGACGGGGCTGACGATCGTGTCCCGGGCGCGGTGCAGCGTCGCTTGACGCTGCTCCGCAGAACCGGGACCCATCGACCGGGTGTGGACCCCGGATCAGCGGCGCACCACGCCGCAAGTGCGGCCCGCTGCGCCGCATCCGGGGAACGCTCCGACCCGAACCGCGCCTGAAGCTATTCTCGCGGTAAGTTGACAGCCTGCCTTGCCGCCGCCGCTGGCGCGCTGACCCAATCCGCACCACAATTCCGGCCGCGTGATATGCTTGCAACATATTGATGATTCCCTTTGCGGACGGCGTTTTTGCATGCTGACAAAATTCCTGCTGGCGATCCCGCTGCTGCTGCTGCCGGCACTCGCGCAAGCCGCCGATATCACCGGCGTGCCGAAAATCCGCGAGGGCGACCAGATCACGATCGGCAGCTCCCGCATCAGGCTCAGCGGCATCGATGCGCCGTCGGTCGACCAATTGTGCCTCAACAACACCGGCGAGCGCTGGACCTGCGGCGTCGCCGCGCGCGACGAGTTGATCAAATACGCCGACAAGAAGGCCTGGACCTGCCATGTCGAGCGCGTCGATCGCCGCGGCCGCAATGTCGGGCGCTGCACCGTCGATGGCGAGGACATCCAGAAATGGCTGGTGAAGAGCGGCTGGGCCTTGTCCTACGCCAGGCAGTCGCATGATTACGATGCCGACGAGAAGGCCGCGCGCGAGGCCAAGGCCGGAATGTGGCAGGGCGCCTTCATCGCGCCGTGGGACTGGCGGGTGCGCAACAAGAAGACGGCGATCCTGGGCGCGGCCAAACCGCCGCCGAATGCCCATGCGATCCTGCTCGCTTCCGCCTCAGGCCAGGTTGCGCCCTCGCCCGATTGCACCATCAAGGGCAATGTCAACGGCGCCGGCGAATGCATCTATCACACGCCGAAAAGCCGCTGGTATGCCCAGATCAAGATGGACATCGCCAAGGGCACCCGCTGGTTCTGCTCCACCGACGACGCCGAACGCGCCGGCTGCCGGGAAACCAGACGATAGCTGCGTTGCGCTCAAGGCGCTTTTCTTAACCCCCCGGGCCGCGTAAAACGGTTCCGAAACAGCCCCTCACCCCACCTTTGGGCCGGTATAGCCAAGCCCGCCGGACCTACTCCAAGGAAAAGCAATAATGACGGTTGCCGCCGGCCGGGAATTCCTGGCGATCCCCGGGCCCACCAACATGCCCGACGAGGTGCTGCGGGCGATGCATCGCCCGGCGCTCGATATCTATTCCGACCAGATGGTGGAATTGACCGACAGCCTGCTGCGCGATCTGTCAAAACTGTTCGCGACCAAGGGCCATTCCTACATCCACATCGCCAACGGCCATGGCGCCTGGGAAGCGGCGCTGAGCAACGTGCTGTCGCGCGGCGACAAGGTGCTGGTGCTGGAAAGCGGCCGCTTCGCGATCGGCTGGGGCAACACCGCCGCCGCGATGGGCGCCGAAGTCGAAGTGCTGAAGGGCGACTGGCGCCGTGCAGTGCGGCCCGCCGAGGTCGAGGCGCGGCTGCGGCGAGACAAGAACCACGAGATCAAGGCGATCCTGGTCGCGCAGGTCGATACCGCGTCCGGCGTCTATAACGACATCGAGGCGATCGGCAAGGTGATCAAGTCATCAGGCCATCCCGCTCTGTTCATGGTCGACACCGTGGCCTCGCTCGGCTGCATGCCGTTCGAGATGGATAAATGGGGCATCGATGTCGCGATGTCCGGCTCGCAAAAGGGCCTGATGACGCCGCCGGGACTAGGCTTCGTCGCCGCCAACGACCGCGCCAAAGAGATCCACAAGAAGGCCAATCTGCGCACGCCCTATTGGGACTGGACCGAGCGCGACGGCATCGAGCATTACCGCAAATATGCCGGCACCGCGCCGATCCATTTGCTGTTCGCGCTGCGCCAGGCCATCGACATGCTGTTCGCCGAGAAGCTGGAAAACACCTTCCTGCGCCATCGCCTGCTCGCCGAGGCGGTGCGCCGCGCGGTCGCGGTGTGGGCCGAAGGCCAGGTGCTCGGCTTCAATATCGCGGAACCCGCCGAACGCTCCAACACGGTGACGACCGTGACCATGAAGAACGGCCACGATCCGGAAAAACTGCACAAATACTGCAAGGAAAAGTGCGGCGTGGTGCTCGGCGTCGGCATCGGCGAGTTGCAGGGCGAGGCATTCCGGATCGCCCATATGGGCCACATCAATGCGCCGATGATCCTGGGCACGCTCGGCGTGATCGAGGTCGGCCTCGGCGCGCTCGACATCCCGCACGGCCAGGGCGGCACCAAGGCCGCGATCGACTGGCTCTCCGAAAGTGTAAGCGCCTGAGGCCTGCCCAAGCCTTCCCCGAACCGGGTTTTTGGTGCTTATACGCCAAGCAATAGCTGCCAAAAGCTACGCGAGTAACGGGGGGTCCGATTGGCGTCGGTTGAATTGCGCGACCTGACCAAGCGATTTGGTTCGCTGGCGGTGGTCGATAACGTCTCGCTGCGGATCGACCACGGCCAGTTGGTCTGCCTGCTGGGCCCGTCGGGCTGCGGCAAGACCACGACGCTGCGGCTGATCGCGGGTTTTCTGGAACCCTCCGCCGGCGAAATCCATGTCGGCGACCGGCTGGTATCGTCCAGCGCGCGCACCCTGCCGCCCGAACAGCGCAAGATGTCGATGATCTTCCAGAGCTACGCGCTGTGGCCGCATATGACGGTGGCCGAGAACATCGTCTATGGCCTGCGCCTGCGCAAAATGGACCGCGACACCATCGCGCGAAAACTCAAGGCGATCCTGGAGACGACAAAACTGGAAATCCTCGCGCAGCGCTATCCCGGCGAATTGTCCGGCGGCCAGCAGCAGCGCGTGGCGCTGGCGCGCGCGCTGATCGTCGAACCCGAAACGCTGCTGCTCGACGAGCCGCTGTCGAACCTCGACGCCAATCTGCGCGAGGAGATGCGGTTCGAAATCCGCCGGCTGCACGACGAATACCGCTACACAACTGTTTATGTCACCCACGACCAGTCCGAGGCGATGACCACCGCCGATCTGATCGCGGTGATGAACGCCGGCCGGATCGACCAGCTCGGCACGCCGCAACAAATCTACGACACCCCGCAATCGGAATTCGTCGCCCGCTTCATCGGCGCCAGCAACGTCATCAAGGTTGCCGCACGCGACGCCAACCATGTCGCGTTCTCGGGCGCCGTGCTGCAGGTGGTCGGCGCCAAATTGACCGCCGGGCAAAATGCCGCGGTCGCGATCCGCCAGCACGACATCGAGCTGTCGACCGAGGCGCCGCAACAATCGCAAAACCAGATCTTGCAAAACATCGTCAAGGCCACCGTGACCCGCCAGGTGTTTCTCGGCGCCAGCCGCGACTACATGGTCGAGACTTCAGACGGCACGGTGTTGCGCATCGTGACGCCAACCGACAACGCGGTCGCCAGGGGCACGGAGGTTTGGCTGACGCTGCCGCCCGAACGGTGCCGGGCGCTGGAACGATAACGGGAAACAGGGAGGACGCCGTGAATACCAAAAGCAACAATCCATCAAGGCGCGACATCCTGAAAGGTTCGACCGCGCTGGCGCTCGGCACCATGTTCGCGGCCCCCGCGCGCGCCGAAGCGCCGCCGGCGGAAGCGATCACGCCGCAACTGATCGAGGCCGCGAAAAAAGAAGGCAAGGTGGTCTGGTACACCTCGATCGATTTGTCGGTCGCCGAAGGCATCGCGGCGGCATTCAAGGCGAAATTCGACGGCATCGAGGTGCGGGTCGAACGCACCGGCGCGGAGCGGGTATTCCAGCGCGTCGGCCAGGAATATGCCAGCAACGTCCACGCCGTCGACGTGGTGAATTCATCCGATGCCTCGCAACCTGCTGGACTGGAAGAAGCAGGGCATCCTGCTGCCCTACGTGCCCGAGGACGTCGCCAAATATTACAAGCCCGAGCATCGCGACCCCGACGGCACCTATGCCGGCTTCCGCGCCACGCTGAGCCCGATCGCCTACAATACCAAGCAGGTCAAGGCCGAGGACGCGCCGACCAGTTTCAAGGATCTGCTCGATCCCAAATGGAAGGGCAAGATCGTCAAGGCGCATCCCGGCTACAGCGGCACCATCCTGACCGCGACCTTCGAGATGGTGCGCGACATCGGTTGGGAATTTTACGAGCAGCTCGCCAAGCAGAACGTCATGCAGGTGCAGTCGGCGACCGATCCGCCGAAGAAGCTCGCCCTCGGCGAGCGCGAGGTGATGGCCGACGGCACCGAATACAATATCTTCGTGCTGAAGGACAAGAATCAGCCGGTCGAAGCGGTCTATCCGACCGAGGGCACGCCGTTCATCGTCGGGCCCAACGGCATCTTCAAAGCCGCGCCGAATCCGAACGCGGCAAAGCTGTTCCAGAACTATTGCTTCACGCCGGAAGCGCAGGCCATCATCATCGAGGTCGGCGGCCTGCGTTCGCTGCATCAGCAGGTCAAGGAAAAGCCCGGCCGCAAGCCGCTGTCCGAGATCAAGCTGATGAAGGAAGACGCCGAAGGCGCCGAGAAGCAGAGCGAAGAAATCAAGGCCCGTTACACCAAGCTGTTCCACGTCTAGGCCGTCATTGCGAGAAAGTCGTCATTGCGAGCGAAGCGAAGCAATCCAGAGCGGCAAGAAAAGACTGGATTGCTTCGCTTCGCTCGCAATGACGGGGAGAAAACCCCATGCATAAGACGCCGACCCGGCGCGACATGATAAAGGCCTCGGCGGCGCTGGGGCTATCGGCGCTCGGAACATCCGCACTTGCGACGCGCGTGCTCGCCGCTGGCCCCGAGCCGGTGGCGATCACGCCGGAACTGGTCGACGCCGCGAAAAAAGAAGGCAAGGTGATCCTGTATTCGTCGATGGACCTGCCGGTCGGCGAAAAGCTCGGCAAGGCGTTCGAGGCGAAATATCCTGATATCGAAGTGCAGATCGAACGTTCCGGCTCGGAGCGGCTGTTCCAGCGGCTGAACCAGGAATTTTCCAGCAACATCCGCGCCTGCGACGTCGTCAACAGCTCGGACGCCTCGCATTTCATCAGCTGGAAACGCAACAACTGGCTGGCGCCGTTCGTCACCGAGGATATCGCGCGGCATTTCCTCCCCGCTTACCGCGATCCCGAAGGGCTGTTCGCGACCTCGCGGATCTGGCTGTCGTCGATCGCCTACAATACTAATTTGGTAAAACCCGAGGACGCACCGAAGAGTTTTGCGGATTTGCTCGACCCGAAATGGGCCGGCAAAATGGTCAAGGGACATCCGGCCTATAGCGGCACCATCATGACCGCGACCTTCCAGCTGGTGCGCGAACTCGGCTGGGAGTACATGGAAAAGCTGTCGAAGCAGCGCGTCATGCAGGTGCAGTCCTCGACCGATCCGCCGAAAAAACTCTCGCTCGGCGAACGCGCCGTGATGGCCGACGGCAATGAATATGGCGTGGTGCTCTTGAAGGAAGCCGGCCAGCCGGTCGAGCCGGTCTATCCGACCGAAGGCACGCCGACCATTTCGGGGCCGACCGGGATCTTCGCCAGCGCGCCGCATCCCAATGCCGCGCGGCTGTTCCAGGCCTGGCTGCACACCCGCGAGACCCAGCAATTTTTCATCGATTTTACCGGGCAATATTCCGTGCACGAACAGGTGCAGGCGACAAAACCCGGGCGCCGCAACATCACCGACCTCAAACTGATGAAGGAAGACGCCGCCGGCGTCGAAGCGATGGCCGAAGAGATCAAGACCCGCTATGCGCGGCTGTTCAGGGTGTGAAGATGCGCAGGCTCCACTCACCTCGTCATTCCGGGACACGCCACTTGGCGTGGGCCCGGAATCCATACGCCCTTTGCTCGTGTTCGACACGCGGCTTCGTCACTGCGAAAATCAAGAGCACAGGGGTTATGGATTCTCAGGTGCGCAATTGCGCACCATAGCTCGCGCTTCGCGCGCCCCGGAATGACGAAGAAAGTTTGTAAATGACCACGATCACCACCACCGACATTGCAAAGCCGAAGATCGACTGGACCAGGCCGGTGCTGTGGCTGTTCGCGGCTTGCCTGATCGCGTTGATCGTGCTGCCGATGACGTGGCTGGCGATCTATGCCTTCAGCGACAAGGCCGGTCACGTCACGCTGCAAAACTTCGTCACGCTGTTCACCGATCCGGATTTCCTCGATCCGCTGCTGGACCACCGCGATCATCGCGACTTCCTCGGCCACGATCTGCTGCCTGATCGCAGCACCGATGGGATGGCTGGTGTCGCGCACCGACATGCCCGGGCGGCAGTTCATCCGCGCGCTGGTGACGGCTTCGTTCGTGACCCCGCCGTTCCTCGGCGCGGTCGCCTGGGAATTGCTGGCGGCGCCGAACAGCGGACTGCTCAACCAGTTGTTCCGGCTGCTGACGGGCGCGGATTCCGACGAGCATCTGTTCAACATCTATTCGATGACCGGGATCATCTTCGTGATCTCCTGCTACACCTTCCCCTTCGTGTTCGTGCTGGTTGCGAATTCGCTCGACACCATGCCGGGCGAACTGGAAGACGCCTCCGCCATCCTCGGCGGCAAGGCCTGGACCACGGCGCGCCGGATCACGATTCCGCTGGCGCTGCCGGCGCTGGTCGCCGGCGCCCTGATCGCGTTCCTGCAGGCGATGACCCTGTTCGGTTCGCCCGCGATCCTGGCGCTGCCGGCCGGCTTCCACACCATGACGACAAAAATCTGGAGCCTGTTCCAGTATCCGCCAAAACTCGAACTGGCGGCGGCGGCCGCGGTGCCGCTGCTGCTCTTGACCATTCTGCTGCTGCAGGCGCAAAAATTCATTCTCGGCCGCCGCGGCTATTCGGTGGTCGGCGGCAAATACGGCGCGCCGCGCAAGGTCGAGATGGGCAAATGGCGCTGGGCCGCGCTGGGGTTTTGCCTGTTGATGCTGCTCAATCCGGTGTTCCTGCCCTATCTGGCGCTGCTCAACGCCGCGTTCTCGCCGAACGCGACCACGCTGGTGACGCCGTCGACCTTCACGCTGCACAATATCGTGTTCGTGTTCACCGAATTGTCGTCGACGCAGCTGGCGCTGAAGAACACCGTGATTCTCGGCACCGCGACCGCGACCATCGGCACCGTGCTGGCGCTGGTGATCGCCTATGTCACCACCCGCAAGGTGATCGCCGGCTGGCGCGTGCTCGGCTTTCTCGCCACAGCACCTGTCGCGGTGCCCGGCATCGTGCTCGGCGTCGGCCTGTTCCTGAGCTACACGCGGCCGCCCTTCGTGCTGTACGGCACGCTGTGGATCCTGCTGCTGGCGTTCCTGACCATCAACCTGCCGTCGGCCTATCAGCAATTGCAGGCGGCGTTCACCACCATCCATCCCGAACTCGAGGACGCCAGCCGCATTCTCGGCGCCACAAGGCTGCAATCGCTGTGGCAGATCACCGCGCCGCTGTTGCGCACCGGCGTGATCGCGACCTGGTGTTTTATCTTTATCGGCGTGATGCGCGAACTATCGGCCGCGATCGTGCTGTTCACCTCGCAGACCAAGGTGATCTCGGTATTGATCTACGACCTCAACGAAAGCGGCGACCTCGCCGCGATTTCGGTGCTCGGCATCTCGATGCTGATCATCACCTTCGCGGTGGTGCTCGCGGTCAACCAGATCCCGATGTTCGGCGCCACCACCAGCAATCGCGTGCGCAATTGACGACCTCATGGTGAGGAGCGCGTCTTCGCGCGTCTCGAACCATGGCAACGAGTACTTGCGGCCCATCCTTCGAGACGCGGCCAAGAGGCCGCTCCTCAGGATGAGTACATTGCGTTTCCGCCGCCGCGCCTCTTACCCCTCTCCCCTTGCGGGAGAGGGTGGCTCGCATCGTAGATGCGAGACGGTGAGGGGTCGCGGCGCCAGTGTTTGTGGCTCCCCCTCATCCGCCCTCGCTCCGAGGGCACCTTCTCCCGCAAGGGGAGAAGGAAGAAGGCATCTGGCAATTCCGCGCATTCGACCCGATATAAACCTGCGAAACTCCGCACGCCCCGAACGAGGACTCAATTGACAAAATCCCCGCGCAAAGAACCTCTCACGGCGCCGGTGGCGCCGCGCCGGCCGCATTCATTTACCCTGCACGGCATCACCGTATCAGACGACTATGCCTGGCTGAAGGATGACAACTGGCAGGAGGTGCTGCGCGACCCGTCGATCCTGAACGCCGATATCGGCAAATATCTCAGGGAAGAGAACGCCTATACCGACAGCCTGCTCGGCCACACCAAGCCCCTGCAAAAAACCCTGATCAAGGAGATGCGCGGGCGGATCAAGGAAGATGATTCCTCGGTGCCCTCGCCCGACGGCCCGTTCGCCTATTTCCGCAAATTCCGCGACGGCGGCCAGCATGAATTGTTCAGCCGCATGCCGCGCGACGGCGGCAACGCCGAGATCATCCTCGACGGCGATGCGCTCGCGGCCGACCACGAATATTTCAGGTTCGGCGGCGCGCGGCATTCGCCCAACCACCGGCTCGAAGCCTGGAGCGCCGACATCAAGGGCTCGGAATATTTTTCGATCCGGGTGCGCGACTGGGCCACCGGAAAGGATTTTGACGACCTGGTCGAGGACAGCGACGGCGGCGTGGTGTGGAGCGAGGATTCCACGCACTTCTTCTACGTCAAGCTCGACGAAAACCACCGGCCGACGCAGGTCTGGCGGCACCGCCTTGGAACCAAGCAAGCCGACGACGTTCTGATCTATGAGGAGCCGGACTCCGGCTGGTTCACCCATCTCCATGAAAGCACCAGCGGCCGTTTCTGCGTGATCGCCGGCGGCGATCACGATACGTCCGAGCAGCGGATCATCGATCTTTCCAATATCGATGCGCCGCCGCGATTGATCGCGGCGCGGCAGGTCGGCGTGCAATATTCGATCGCCGACCGCGGCGACGAGCTGTTCATCCTGACCAACGCCGACGGCGCGATCGACTTCAAGATCGTCACCGCGCCGCTGGCCTCGCCGGAGCGGGCCAACTGGCGCGACCTGATCCCCCATCGCGCCGGCGTCTATCTGATGGATATCGAACTCTATAGCGGCCATCTGGTGCGGCTCGAGCGCGCCAATGCACTGCCCGCGATCATCATCCGCGATCTCAAGACATCGGAAGAACACGCCATCGCCTTCGACGAGGCGGCGTACTCGCTCGACACCCATGGCGGTTACGAATTCGACACCACCAATCTGCGCTTTTCCTATTCGTCGATGACGACGCCGTCGGAAGTCTACGATTACGACATGGCGAGCCGGACCCGCGTTTTGCGCAAGCGCCAGGAAATTCCGTCGGGCCACAATCCGGCCGACTACGTCACCACCCGCATCATGGCGAAATCCCATGACGGCGCCGAGGTGCCGGTATCGATCCTGCACCGCAAGGAGCTCAAGCGCGACGGCAACGCGCCGCTGTTGTTGTACGGCTACGGCTCCTACGGCATGGCGATGCCGGCCTCGTTTGCCGCCAACCGGCTGTCGCTGGTCGATCGCGGCTTTGTCTACGCCATCGCGCATGTCCGGGGCGGCTCGGACAAGGGCTGGAACTGGTATCTCGACGGCAAGCGCAAGAAGAAGACCAACACGTTCGACGATTTCGCGGCTTCCGCGCGCGCGCTGATCGACGCCAAATACACCAGCGCCAAACGCATCGTCGGCCATGGCGCCAGCGCCGGCGGCATGCTGATGGGCGCGGTCGCCAACCGCGCCGGCGAATTGTTCGCCGGCATCGTTGCCGAGGTGCCGTTCGTCGACGTGCTCAACACCATGCTCGACCACTCACTGCCGCTGACGCCGCCGGAATGGCCGGAATGGGGCAACCCGACCGAGAGCGCGGAGGATTTCAAGACCATCCTGTCCTATTCGCCGTACGACAACCTCGCGGCGCGGGAGTATCCCGCGATCCTCGCGATGGGCGGCCTGACCGATCCGCGCGTCACCTATTGGGAGCCGGCGAAATGGATCGCGCGGCTGCGCGCCACCATGACATCAGGCGGACCGGTCTTGCTGCGCACCAACATGGGCGCCGGCCATGGCGGCGCCTCCGGCCGCTTCGACCGTCTGGACGAAGTCGCGATCGGCTACGCGTTCGCGCTGTGGGCGGTGGGATTGGCGGACAAGGGCGAGGCGTAAGTTGGCGTCGTGTCCCGGACGCGATGCGGCGCGAAGTGCCGCTTCGCAGAGCCGGGACCCACCCACGCGGGTGGCCCCCGGATCAGCAGCGCACCACGCCGCGAAGTGCGGCGCGCTGCACTGCATCCGGGGAAGCCTGTCGCCGCAGCAAGCGGTCGCCCTGGACAATGCTATTCGAAGCAGGACGAAGAGTTCAGTTCGCCTTGCTGCGCGACAGCGCGGCCAGCTCCGCGCGCACCCGGTCCAGCACGCTGCCATATTCGCGGCTCTCGGTCTGCCGGAACAGGCGCAACGTCGGATACCACGGGCTGTCGTCGCGGCCGAGCAGCCAGCGATAGTCCGGCGAAAACGGCAGCAGCACCCAGGCGGGACGCCCGAGCGCGCCGGCGAGATGGGCGACGCTGGTGTCCACCGTGATCACCAGATCGAGGCAACACAATAGCGCAGCGGTGTCGCTGAAATCGCTGAGATCGGCGGTCGAATCGACGATCTCGGTCCGTTCCAGAATCGATTTGTCTCCCGGCCGCAGTTCCTTCTGCAAGCTGACGAAGGTGACGTCGACGTCGAGGATGCGTTCAAGCATACGCAGCGGGATCGAGCGCTTGATGTCCCTGGCGTGCTTTGGATTGCCCGACCACACGAGGCCGACCCGCAGCCGGTCGTGCGAAGGAAGCCGTTGGTGCCACGCCTCTACCGCTGTCGCGGCGGGAAGCGGCAGATAGGGTATCTTCGCGGGAATGGTTTCAAGCCGGGTGCCGAACGCCAATGGCAGACTCAGCATCGGGCAAAAAGTGTCGAACGATGGCAGCGCTTCAGTCGCACCCCTCGCAACGCACTGCGAGACGCCGGCCACGCCCGCCAGCAGCGGCTGCAGCGCCGGATGAACCGCGAGAATGACGGTGGCGCCGAGCGCTGCGACCTCGGGCAGATAGCGCGCCAGCTGAATCGCGTCGCCCATCCCCTCATCCGCATAGATCAGGATCGTCTTGCCGGCGATGCTGCTCTGGCCGAGCCACATCGGTTGGGAGAACGTCGGATAGACGATCGGCAGCCCCGGCACCTTCCACCGCGCTTCGCGCGCGGCCCAGCCGGCTGCGAAATTGCCGTTGATGAGATCGAGATGCGCGACGCCGAGCGCGGCGTTGGCGTCGTCGGGATCGATCGCCTTGGCGCGATCATAGGTCGCGGCCGCCTTGGTCAGATCACCGGACTGGGCCTGCGTGTCGGCGAGATTGTTGAGGGTTTCCACGTCATCGGGACGCAGCGCGCTCGACTTCTCCAACCACGGCAACGCCTCCTGATAACGGCCGAGCTCGTTGAGGATGACGCCAATATTGTTGCAGGTGGCGGCATTCGCCGGATCGAGGTCATGCGCACGCTGGCTGTCGGCCAGGCTCGCCTCCCGTTGCCCGAGGCCGCGAAGACAAACGGCGCGAAGCTGCAGCGTGGCGACGTCGTTCGGCCGCGCGGCATCGCAGCGGTCGAGGTAGGTCAGCGCATCCTGCCAGCGCTCCAGTTCGATCAGCAATTCGGCGAGCTGAAAGTCCGTGACGGCGCTACCCGGCCCTCGAACGGCGGTCAGGCGATCGCAGGCCGCGATTGCCTCCGCGGTCCGCCGCAGCTTGGCCAGGGAAGCGGCCGTGTTGTAAAGGGCGGCTTCGAAGCCGGGCCGGCGTTCGATCGCCCGCTCGAACCACGGCACGGCCTCCTCGTAGCGGCTGAGCCCCTGCAGCGCGCTGCCGATATTGTTGCAGGTGTCGGCATCGACCGGATCGAGCGCATGCGCCCGCTCGCCCTCGGCGATCGCCTGTTCGAATCGGCGCAGGCGGCGCAGAAATACCGACCGCATGTACAGCGTCGGTGCGTGGTTCGGCCTCAGCTGGTCGCAAACGCCGAAACAGGCCAGCGCCTGCTCCAATTGTCCCGCCTGGGAGTAAATATATCCGCTCCTGCACGCCGCATCCCAGTCGTTCGGATCGAGTTCGAGCACTTTGCCGTAGGCGTGCAATGCGGGGCCCGCGCGCTGCAAGGCAAACAGCAGGTCGGCGAGGTTCTTCCAGCCGGACGCATCCGGCTGGAGCTGGACTGCCTTTTCGAACACCTGCAACGCCTCTTCGAGGCGTCCCATGCGCTGCAAGGCCTCGCCCAGCGAGGCCAGATATTCCGGCTTCGGCGCGTTGCGGATGGCGCGAAAAAACCATTCCACCGCATCGTCGTGCTGGCCCGCCTGGAACGCCAGGTGCCCGGCAAGATGCTGGGAGTCCGCATGATCAGGCAGCAGCGCGAGCGCGCGCTGGCAGCAGACCTGCGCATCGAGGTAGCGGCCGGCCAGCATAAACTCGCGGCCCTGGTTATACAGCACGGCAGGGGTGGGCGCGTCAGAACCGGACAGGCCCTGCCCGGAATCGGGGTCGGCAGCGTGGCCTTCGCGGTTCATCTGTTCATTCCGGGCGAATAGCGACGGTTACGTGATTCTCGCGCTACCAGCAAATTGGGGGAATGGCGCCCTGTCGTTGCGCGGTTATCGCCCCTTGGCCTTCCGCCACGCGGCGAAATCGACCAGCGTCTGCTCGTCGGTGGCGGGATAGAGGCCGAAAATGCCGCGGCCGGCCCGCACCTGCTCGGTGACGAAATCCTCGAACGCGGTCATCTCGAAGGCTTCGTTGGCGATTTCGTCGGCCAGATGCGCGGGGATCACGATCACGCCGTCGCTGTCGCCGAGGATAACGTCGCCGGGAAACACCGGCGCGTCGCCGCAGCCGATCGGGCCGTTGATCTCGATCGCCTGATGCAGCGTCAAATTGGTCGGCGCGCTCGGCCGGTGATGAAAGGCGGGAAAACCGAGTTTGGCGATTTCGGCGGCGTCGCGAAAACCGCCATCGGTGACGACGCCGGCGACGCCGCGCTGCATCAGCCGCGTCACCAGGATGGCGCCGGCGGACGCGGCGCGGGCGTCCTTGCGGCTGTCCATCACCAGCACCGCACCGGGCGGGCAATCTTCCACCGCCTTGCGCTGCGGATGGGCGCGGTCGCGAAACACCTCGAGCTTGTTGAGGTCCTCGCGCGCCGGCATGTAGCGCAGCGTGAACGCCTCGCCGACCAGGGTCGGCTGATCCGCACCCAGCGGATGCACGTCCTGAATGCACTGGGTGCGAAAGCCGCGCTTGTAGAGCGCGGTGGCGACCGTCGCGGTCGAGATGGTTTTCAGTTTGGCGCGGGTGGCGTCGCTGAGTTTTGTCATGCTCTTGCTCCCGTGTCAGTAGATCGACGGCTCGCCGACCGGCGCGCCGAAACCGGTCTCGAGGAAATCGAAGTCGCAGCCCTCATTGGCCTGCCGGATATGGCGGGTGAACATCCAGCCATAGCCGCGCTCGAAGCGGGTCTCCGGCTGCTTCCATGCGGCGCGGCGCTTTGCCATTTCGGCCTCCGAAATCTCGAGGTTGATGCTGCGCGCATCGACGTCGAGCGTGATCATGTCGCCGTTTTGCACCAGCGCCAGCGGCCCGCCGATATAGGATTCCGGCGACACATGCAGGATGCAGGCGCCGTAGCTGGTGCCGCTCATGCGCGCGTCCGACAGCCGCACCATGTCGCGGACGCCCTGCCTCACCAGTTTTGTCGGGATCGGCAGCATGCCCCATTCCGGCATGCCGGGCCCGCCCTGCGGCCCGGCATTGCGCAGGATCAGCACGTGGTCGGCGGTGACGTCGAGATCGGGATCGTCGATCGCCTTTTTCATCGCGGGATAGTCGTCGAACACCAGCGCCGGGCCGGTATGCTTTAAGAAGCGCGGCTCGCAGGCGGAAGGCTTTATCACGCAGCCGTCGGGCGCGAGATTGCCCTTCAAGCACCGCGAGCGCGCCTTCGGCATAGATCGGATTGGCGACGGTGCGGATCACGTCGTCATTGTAGACCTCGGCGTGCGCGATGTTCTCGCCGAGCGTCTTGCCGGTCACCGTCATCGCATCGAGATGCAGATGCTCCCTGATGCGGCCCATCAGGCCGGGCAGGCCGCCGGCATAGAAGAAATCCTCCATCAGATATTTGTCGCCGCTCGGGCGCACATTGGCGATCACCGGCACCTTGCGGCTGGCCATTTCGAAATCGTCGAGCCCGATGTCCTGGCCGGCGCGGCGCGCCTGCGCGATCAGATGGATGATCGCATTGGTCGAACAGCCCATCGCCATCGCCACCGTGATCGCGTTCTCGAAGGCCTTTCGGGTCTGGATCTTGTTCGGCGTCAGATCCTCCCAGACCATCTCGACGATGCGGCGGCCACTTTCCG
This sequence comes from uncultured Alphaproteobacteria bacterium, assembly GCA_963699465.1. Lineage (GTDB taxonomy): Bacteria > Pseudomonadota > Alphaproteobacteria > Rhizobiales > Xanthobacteraceae > Bradyrhizobium. Next base: position 7,903 of record CAVOTZ010000028.1, on the reverse strand, counting down.
AACTCATGCGGATGTGGCCGGCATCGGCCGCCGGAATCGAGGAGGCGCCCGGCAGGGTCATGCCGATCGATTCCGCGATCGCGGTCATGGTCGACGCCGTGCCCATGGTCATGCAGGTGCCGTAGCTGCGGGCGATCCCGGCCTCGACATCGACCCAGTCCTTGTCGGAGATCTTTCCGGCGCGGCGCTCGTCCCAGTATTTCCAGGCATCCGACCCCGAGCCCAGCGTCTTGCCCTTCCAGTTGCCGCGCAGCATCGGGCCGGCGGGCAGATAGATCGCCGGTAGATTCATGCTGGTGGCGCCGAGCAAAAGCGCCGGCGTGGTCTTGTCGCAGCCGCCCATCAGCACCACGCCATCCACGGGATGGCCGCGCAACAATTCCTCGGCGTCCATCGCCAAAAGGTTGCGGTACAGCATGGTGGTCGGCTTGAGGAAGGATTCCGACAGCGACAGCGCCGGCAATTCCATCGGAAAACCGCCGGCCATCAGGATGCCGCGCTTGACGTCGTCGACCCGCGACTTGAAGTGCATGTGGCAGGGCTGCGCGTCCGACCAGGTGTTGAGGATCGCGATCACCGGGCGGCCCTTCCACTCCTCCGGCGCATAGCCCATCTGCATCGCGCGCGAACGGTGGCCGAAGGCGCGGAGATCGTCGGGCGCGAACCAGCGCGCGCTGCGGAGCGTTTCCGGACTTTTCTTGTTGTTGGTCATTGCCTCACCTGTTTGAACCCCTACCGGGTCATCCCACAGGGCATCCATCGGGTGCAAGTTCCAGCTGCGCGGGACGACAAAATCCGTTTTCTATTGCACTGCAAAATCCTGACAACATCCGGTCCGAGGCCGAGCCTGCCGACCAGATGTGCCTCGAAGCGTGCATAAAGGTCGGTTCCAAGATTGACGCCAGCCTCCGCGGCTACCACCCCCGCCTGAAGAAGTGCTTGCGCGACAGCAACGGGCGCTCCACAACCACACATTGACACCATCGGTAACTTGATCGGTGTCTCGAAGCGATTTGGGAATGCCGGCATGGCCAAAATTCTGATCGTTGACGATGACGCTGCGGTTCGCACCACCATCCAGCTTCTGCTCGAACGGGCCGGCCACAGCGTGGTCGGGGCCAGCGACGGCCGCAAGGGACTGGCGCTGTTCGAAGCCGAGGAGTTCGACCTGCTGTTCCTCGACATTTTCATGCCGGGGATGGACGGCATCGAGACCATGCGGCTGGTGCACGCGCAGCGGCCGCTGGTTCCCATCATCGTGATTTCCGGCAACCCGATCCTGGCGGAACCGGGTCCCGCGCCGGATTTCCTGACCATGGCGACCAAACTCGGGGCGATTTTTAGCTTGCAAAAGCCGTTCAAGCCGGCCGCACTGCTCGAAGCCGTCACCAACTGCCTTGAAGCCGCGCGGGACCGGGCGCCGCAGGCGACAGCGACCGGCGCATCTTTGCGTCCCTGAGGCCGCAACCGCGTTGCCCATGCCGGCCATCCGGTTATCATGACGCCGCGGGGATGGCGCGATGCACGGATGACGCTCACCACCAAATTGGCCGTTGCAATGATCGCGCTCGTCACGATCACGGTGTCGGCGATCGGCTGGCTGAACTATCGAAGCCTTGAACAGGCGCTGCTGCCACGCGTGCTCGATCGTATCGAGAGCCAGTCGCGGCTGGTCGCGGCCGACCTCGAAGCCTATGTCGCCGGCGCCCGCGGCGATGTCGCAAGCCTGAAGTCCGGCGCTGCGCTGGACGGGTTGATGCGCGCCCGCGAGACCGGCGGCAGCGATCCCGTCGATGGGGTTTCCGAAAAGACCTGGCGCGATCGTTTCGCTGCGCGCCTTGTCGCCGAACTCCAAGCCAAGCCGGCCTATTCCCAGATCCGCGTGATCGGCGTCGACGACGGCCAGCGCGAGATCTTGCGCGTCGACCGTCGTGGCCCGAACAATGCGATCGAGATCGTTCCGGACGAGCGGCTGGCGCCAAAGGGCGACAGGGCTTATTTCAAGCAGACCATCAAGCTAAAGTCCGGCGACATCTACGTCTCGCCGTTGACGCTGGACCGGCGCGGCGAAACCATCATCATGCCCCCGGTGCCGACGCTGCGGGCGGCAACGCCGGTTTTCACATCCGGCGGCAAGCTGTTCGGAATCTTCATCATCGATGTCGACATGCGGCCGGCTTTCGACCGCGTCCGTAGATCGTCGACGCGCGCAGGTGAAAACGTCTACCTGATCGACGAAAGCCGGCGACTATCTCGTTCATCCCGACCCCGCGCGCGAATTCGGCTCATTGTTCGGCAAGCCGACCAGCTGGCAACGCGACTTTCCGGCCCTCGCCACATCGCTCGGCTCGACCGACGGCGTGGCGCGAATCCTGCCGGATCAGGCCGGACGGCCGGGAGGAATCGTGCTGATTCCCGCCATCCTCGCCGGCAATCAATGGGTCGCGGTGATCAGGACCGCACCCAACGCGGTGATCATGGCGACGGCCTCCTCGATCCAGAACACCTCGGTGCTGGTTGGCCTGATCGCGGTGTTGTGCGCGGCGGCGCTGGCGGTGCTGATAGCGAGATCGCTGACCCGTCCGATCGTGCAACTGACCGCCGCGGTCGAAGGCGCCGGTCGTAATGGCCCGGTCGCCATCCCGCTCGACTCCGCAGGCGAGACCGGCGTGCTGGCGCGCGCCTTCGCCCGCGTGATCGGCGAGGCCAACACCAAGACAATCGAGCTCGAGCACGAAGTCAGGGAGCATCGCCGCACCGAGGCCGCCCGCGAGCGGCTCGCCGAGCGCGAGCATTTGTTCAGCGCCGCGGTCGAATCCTCCCACGACGCCATCGTCACGAAATCGCTGCAAGGCAAGATCACAGGCTGGAATCCCGCCGCCGAACGGCTGTTCGGGTTCAGCGCGGCGGAAGCCGTGGGTCGGGATATCGATATCATCGTTCCGCCCGAACTGCGGGCCGGGATGCGCGACGTGCTGGGCCGGATCGGCCGCGGCGAGTCGGTCGAGGATCACGAGACCGTGCGACTGCGCAAGGATGGAAGCGCGGTGCCGGTCTCGCTCAGCATCTCGCCGATCAGGACCCCTTCCGGCGCGATCGTCGGCGCCTCCAAGATCGCCCGCGACATCACCGAGACCAAGAAGACCCGCGACGCGCTCAACCAGCAGATCGAGGAAAGGCGGCGCATCTTCGAGACCTCGCAGGACCTGATCCTGGTTACCGACACCCAGGGCAACCTGGTTCAGGTCAGCCCGAGCGCCAAGGTCATCCTCGGCTACGAGCCTGAGGAAATGATCGGCTTCAACTCGGTCAAATTCATCTACAGCGACGATCTCAACGACACCCGCGATGAGATGCGGGCGGCCCGGCGCCGAAAACACACGCGTAATTTCGACAGCCGTTTCATCCACAAGGACGGCCGTATCGTCACCCTGTCCTGGCTGGGCGCGTGGTCGGAGCCGGTGCGGCGGCATTTCTTTATCGGCCGCGACATGACCGAGAGCAGGCTCGCTCAGGAAACCCTGCGCGAAAGCGAGCAATTGGCGCGCGGCATCATCGACACCGCGCTCGACGCCTTCATTCAGATGAAAGAAGACGGCGCCATCTCGGACTGGAATCCGCAGGCCGAAACCATCTTCGGCTGGTCGCGCAGCGAGGCGATCGGACGCCCGCTCGCCGACCTGATCATCCCGGAGCTGCTGCGCGACGCCCACAAAGCGGGCCTGCAGCGCTTCCTGCGCACCGGACACCGCAAGATCCTCGGGCGCCGGCTCGAACTCGATGCGATCAGGCGCGACGGCAAGGAGATCAAGGTCGAACTCTCGATCACCGGCCTAAGGCGCCGCGACGGCGTGGTGTTCAACGGATTCGCGCGCGACCTGACCGACCGGATCGCGGCGCAGGACCGCATCCGGCAGGCCGAGAAAATGGAAGCGCTCGGCCAGCTCACCGGCGGCATCGCGCACGATTTCAACAATATCCTGACCGTGATCACCGGAACGATCGAGATCGTCGCCGACGCGGTCAAGAACGAACCGCAACTCGCCGCCATCACCAAGATGATCGATGAAGCCGCCTCGCGCGGCGCCGACCTGACCCAGCATTTGCTGGCGTTCGCGCGCAAGCAGCCGCTGCAGCCGCGCGAGGTCGATATTAACACGCTGGTGATCGATACCGCCAAGCTGCTGCGGCCGACGCTTGGCGAGCAGATCGAGATCGAGTCCGTAATCCACGACGACACCTGCTTTGCCACCGTCGATCCCAATCAGCTCACCACCGCGATTCTCAATCTGGCGCTGAACGCACGCGACGCGATGCCCAATGGCGGCAAGCTGGTGCTGGAGACCGGCTCCGCCCATCTCGACGAGAACTATGCGAGCTCCAACAGCGAGGTTCAGCCCGGACGCTATGCCCTGATCGCCGTCAGCGATACCGGCGGCGGCATCCCCGCGGCGATGCTCGACAAGGTATTCGACCCGTTCTTCACCTCGAAGGGACCCGGAAAAGGCACCGGCCTCGGGCTGAGCATGGTCTACGGATTCATCAAGCAATCCGCCGGCCACATCAAGATCTACAGCGAGGAAGGTCACGGCACCACGATCCGGATGTATTTGCCTCCGGGCGCGGCGGCATCGCTCGCCCACCATTCCGATGCCGTCCCCGCCGTGGCGGGCGGCAACGAAACCATCCTGGTCGTCGAGGACGACAGGTTGGTGCGGAGTTATGTGCTGACGCAACTGCGCTCGCTGGGTTACGTGACGCTGGAAGCCGCGAATGCTTCGGAAGCGCTCAATATCGTCAAGGCGGGCAACGCGTTCGATCTGCTGTTCACCGACGTGATCATGCCGGGCGCCATGAACGGCCGGCAGCTTGCCGACGAAGTGCAAAAGATCAAACCCGGATTGAAGGTGCTCTACACCTCGGGTTACACCGAGGATGCGATCATTCACCACGGCCGGCTCGATTCCGGCGTGCTGCTGCTCGCCAAGCCGTATCGCAAGTCGGAAATGGCCGTGATGATCCGCACCGCGCTGGCCGGCCAGTCCAGATTCTAGTTTTGACGCGTTTTCCTCACGCGAACCGGTATCCACCCACGGATCAAAGTCCGAGGGCATGCTTCGCTCGAAAACGCCATAGGTCAGGACGCGTGCTGCGCGGTCAGCACGATCCGGATCAGGTCGGCGGCGTTGCGCGCGCCGAGCTTCTTCATGATGTTGGCGCGGTGATCTTCGATCGTTCGCGGGCTGATTCCGAGCTGACGTCCGGCTTCCTTGTTGGAGGCGCCCGATGCGAATTGCTCCAGCACCTCGCGTTCCCTGCGGGTCAGCGGCTCGCGCCCGGGGAAATGCAGCGAAGCGACCTTCGAGGCCTGGCCTTCGGCTTGCCGGCGCGCATAGGCGTCGATCGCCTCGTCCAGCCGCGCCACGATCTCGCTGCCCCGGAACGGCTTCTCGATAAAATCCAGCGCGCCATTCTTGATCGCGCTCACCGCCATGCTGATGTCGCCCTGTCCGGAGATCATGAAGATCGGCGCGGGATAATCCTCTCCGCGCAATTCCCTCAGGATATCGAGGCCCGATTTACCGGGAATATGCACATCGAGCAGGATGCACGAGGGAGTCCGGCTTCGCGCCACCGCGAGCAATGCGGCTCCATCCGCAAAGCAGATCACCTGATAGCCGCCCGCCGACAAAACCAGCGAGAGGGTTTCGCGAACGGCCGGATCGTCATCGACGACGAATATCTCACCGCGTGAGGCAGGATTTTCGGCCATATGCCTTTGTCCTTCAACAGCGAAGGACTTCAAGAGCGAAGTCCTTCGACAGTGACGTTCTGTCCACCGAGTAAATGCCCCCGGTCAAGATTCGTGCCCATCCGTATTTGTACGGGACGCAGGCTTAACGCACAAGTAGCGCGAGCCGCTCTAAGAACGCAACGAAGGAGACCATCCATGCACAGCGCACCCCGCGGCGTCCAGCCCGATCACCCACGTGACAATTGCAGTTCGGTCGTCTCGGACCTGGTGTCCCTGATCGAGCATATGCAAGCCAGCATGAAGATGCTCGAGGCAGCGATCGCCAGGGAATTGCCGCTCGCCGGCCAGGAAGCCGGCGACAATGTCATCGTCCTGGATGATATCACCCCTTGCTATGTGAAAGCCAACGCCCTCTTGCAGGCCTGCAAGGCAGGGCTTGGGGCCGCCCTGAATCCTCTGGCGGGCACCGAGCCGCCGGATTTGCGCGTGATCGAATTTGTCGGGAGCGATCGCCGCCTGAAGGGGTTATAGCGTTTCCGGGCGAAGCAACCGGTTCTCGTCAAGAAAATCCATCAAAACAAAAAGCCGGACCCCGGCTTGAGGCCATCCGAACCGATAGGGCTCTGGCTGACGGTGCCTGAAAAAGCATCGGGCGGCGGCCGGCTTGTCCACAAAATCTTTGCTGAGGAGCAGCCCTAAAGCGTTTTCGAGCGAAGCATGCCCTCGGACTTTGATCCGTGGGTGGCTACCGGTTCGCGTGAAGAAAACGCGCCAAAACAAGAAATTTAGACCTGCAATTCTGATTCTGTCAGAACCGATAAGGCTCTAGCCGCTCATCGCGGCTTCCTTGGCTGCGCCGCCAGGACCCTTTTTCTTGTGTTTTCCCTGCAGGAACTGGACATCGATCTCCGCGCCATTGACGCGGACCAGTTCGCAGCGGCGATAGGCAAGGCCGGTCGACGACAGCAGCAGGAAGAATTCCTTGAGGTTGAGGCCCTGAATCGAGCCCTCGACCGTCAGGATGGCGTCGTTATCCGATATCGCATTGAGCATGCAGTCGCGCCGCCATGTGCCGTCGATGCCCATGATGCAGACGCCGTATCCACGGCTGAACGTTACCCGTTCCGGTGCCTTGCTTTCCTCGGACATGGCTACATACCCGCTATTGCCGCGGCCCTCGGCGCATTGAAGCCGGAAGCCGTCTTTGTCGACGCTGGATTGAAACCGCCGGGACGATAGAGCCCGCGCCGTTCCGGATGGGGTTTGAAGACGTCGGTCAGTCCGACCACCGTCTCCGCGGCGCCGAGCGCCAGAAAGCCGTCGCTCTCGGTCGACTTGGCGAGGCGGCGGAAGATATCGATTTTGGTATCCTGGTCAAAATAGATCAGCACGTTGCGGCAGAAGATCACGTCGAAGATTCCGAGCTGGGAGAAATCGTGCAGCAAATTGATCTGCCGATGCTGGACCATCGCCCGAATTTCGGGACTGATCTGCCAGAACTCGCCGACCTGCTTGAAATATTTGACTAGCATCTGGATCGGCAGGCCGCGCTGGACCTCGAACTGGCTATACAACCCCGCCTTGGATTTCTCCATCACCTCCAGCGACAAATCGGTCGCGAGGATTTCGACCCGCCAGCCGGCGAGGGCTGCGCCCATTTCCTTCAGGCACATCGCCAGCGAATACGGCTCCTGGCCGGTCGATCCGGCGGCGCACCAGATCCGGACGCTGCGGCGACCGGCGCGCGCTCGCAGGATCTCCGGCATGACCGTATCGCGGAAGTGATCGAACGGCACCTTGTCGCGGAAGAAGAACGTCTCGTTGGTGGTCATCGCCTCGATCACCTGGTTGGCGATCGAGGGCGCGCCGGCCTTCATTTTCTGCACGAGTTCGGCGATGCCCGGCAAGCTCGCGTTCCGTGCGACCGGTAACAGGCGGCTTTCGATCAGATAGTGCTTGTCCGCGGACAGATCGAGGCCGGAATTGTCCTTGAGAAATTTACGCAGATACTCGTAATCGGACGGAGTCACGGGGCGGCCTCTCTTTGGATCGAAATGATTTCAGGTGGATATCGCGTGATTCACGAAACGCCGGTAACGGCTATGCCGCGATCTCGATCAATCCCACTTCCTGAAACTTGGCGAGCAC
>CAVOTZ010000027.1:0-32198 GCA_963699465.1 uncultured Alphaproteobacteria bacterium | reverse complement strand
GAAACCGCATGGAGCGGGCGGCGGAGAAAATTGCGCATGCACTGGCAACGCGCCGGGCCGCTGTCCGCTCGCGTACCGCTGTTGGACATTGAGCGCGCCGAGCGGCAACGCGTCGCGCGATGAAATTGCCGCCCCATCGACGCCAAGCACGGCATCCTCGCCGGCCGGCGCGAGAAACGTGATGCCGAACGGCGTGCCGTCGGGCCGATCGAGGCCGGCACCGCAAGCCCGCACAGGTCGAGCAAGTTGACGAAATTGGTGTAGGTGCCGAGCCGGCTGTTGAGCTCGATCGGATCGGCGAGCACCTGCTCGACCGTATAGATGGTCGGCGCTGTCGGCAGCACCAGCGCATCGATGCCGCGGAAGACGCGGTCGCGCACGCGCTTGAGCACTTCGAGCTGATAAAACGCTTCGAATGCATCGGCCGCCGTGCCGTGCGCACCGGCGAGGATGATCTGCCGCGTCACCGGATGGATCGCCTCCGGCGCGGCGCGATCAGCGCTTTGGCGGCGAGGTATCGCTCGGCCACCCACGGGCCCTTCGTAGAGCAGCCGCGCCGCTGCGTAGAACGGCTCGATATCGATCTCGACAATTTTCGCGCCGAGCTCTGGCAATCTGCGCAAGGCCGCGTCGTAAGCGGCGGCGAACTCTTATCGCCGAAAAACAGCCGCTGGCCGGCCATCGGCACGCCGAGCCTGCACGCCGCCCGGCATCGGTTCGGCCGCACGCACCGCCCGCGGCCGCGAATACGGATCAGCCTCGTCCGGCCCGGCGATCGACTTCAGCGCCGCCATCGCATCGTCGACCGTCAGCGCAAACACCGAGACGCAGTCGAGCGTGCGGCAGGCCGGTACGACGCCGGCGCACGATACCAAACCGCGGCTCGGCTTGAGGCCGACAATATTGCTGTACGCAGCCGGTACGCGGCCCGAACCCGCGGTATCGGTGCCGAGCGACAGCGGCACAATCCCGGCGCCGACCGCGAGCGCCGAGCCGGTGCTCGAACCGCCGGAATGAGCTTTGCGTCGAACAGATTGCGGCCGATGCCGTAGGGCGTGCGCACGCCGACCAGTCCGGTCGCGAACTGATCGAGATTGGTCTTGCCGATAATGAGCGCGCCGGCCGCGCGCAATCGCGCGACCGCGGTGGCGTCCCTGCTCGGCGCGATAGAGAAAAGCCGGACATGCGGCGGTGGTCGGCAGGCCCGCGACGTCGATATTGTCCTTCACCGCAACCGGAATGCCGTAGAGCGGCAACGTTTTGTCGCCGTCGCGATTCAGCGCTTGCGCTTCCGCGATGACGTCTTCTCGTCGCGCAAGCGATAAACATCGCCGGATCGTCGTGAGCACGAATGCGCGCAAAGCTGCGCGCGACGATATCGGCGGGCTTCGCCGCGCCGGATTCGATAAGCCTTGAGGATTTCGGCGACCGTCTCAGTCACGTAAAAGTTGCTCCATCCCGGCCCGCACGCGCGGATTCGTTTGTATCACATCGCTTCCTTAGTGCTAGGACCCACGCCGAGAGGAACCGACATTCGTGCACGAACACTGAAACGCCCCGCCGGCCAAAGCCGTGCGGGGCGGATTAGCTATTCTCCGGACAGTGAGCAAGGCTTACGGATTCTGACGAAGTCGGTTCGGTTGGTATCTTCGGCAAATATGATGTTGCGGCGCAATGCACCGATCCTCTGGCGATGCGCTTCCCGTTTCAACCTAAGACCTTCGACGCGACTGCAGCCCAAACGGATCGAGCACAGGGAGGCCTGTCGGTTCGAAGCGTAAGATGTACGCGTTACCACCGTCAGGCCATGTTCCAGGGCAGTAGCGGCGATCTGCAGATCCACACCGTTGTGACCGAGCACCGCGCTGAGCTGCCCCCCACGACGAGCAGCTGCAAATCGAACGGCAGAACCCGGTTGCCATAGAGATTGATAATATGATCGAGCCGCAGCGCCAGCATAAAAGAAAATTGTTAGTCTTTGCCGCGCTGCAGAACAATGCCACGCTAGATCTCGCCCATACCGATAACGCTGACAAAAAGATCGGCGTTGCGCTGGCGCCCAATCCACCCTTCGACATTGACGTCGCGCCGCCGCTTGGCCAGCGCCGAAAGGGGGTCGGTGTCGATCAGGAACATCAGAATTCAACGTCACGCGGCTCGCGTTCAGGCGCTCAAATTGACATCGCCTTGAGGCATCGCGAGCAACAATTCGGCAACTCGGTGCCTTGAGCTGCTGCAGCTTGCGCAGGCGATCGTATTCGTCGGCCGCGACCACAACCACCGCCGGCTTACCGTGCTCGGTGACGGTCTGCGGCCTTCGGCGCGCCGCTTCGACGACCTCACTGAAGCGGCTTTTGGCATCCCGAACCGACCGGGTGCCGCGGGCCATGGCTGGCCTCCAGTAAGATTTTCCATCTAGAACATTATGTCGGCATTTGCCTGCCGTCCAGCCATGGGATCAACACAGCCTATTGGCGGCACAAACCCGTCAACGATTGGTCGTGCGAAATCCGAGATGGGCGCTGCGCTTCACCGCGTCGTTGATGGCGTGCATTCGGCAGACTCGCTAAATGAGATCTCAATGAGCTTGCCGGCGGCGACATTGCCGTGCATGGCGCGCAGATTGCCAAAGCTCTTGCCGTCGGTGGCACTGGCGAAATTTCTCGACCATTTCTGATATTGCGGCTTGGTCGAGGCGTAGTCGCAGACCTCGCCGGAGACATCCGGCGCCTCGGCGGTGACGACGCCATAGACCAGGCGTTGCGCCGCATCGATCTTGGTGATGGGAACGAAAATTTTCATGTCGTTCATGGCTACTCCTTGTTGCGACGTTGCTGCAGCAGTTCTCAGAGAAGGCGGCGCACAACGAGCCATGGCCGCTGCTCCGCGGAAAATCACCAGTTGCGCATCGCCCTATTGACACGCTCGATTGTTCAACCGAAAGTCAGCTCTTCTGGTCGCCGGGAATGGGGCGTGGCGATTGGCGGGGGCTGTTGTGTGGGGCGGTCGGGCGTTAGCGTCCGTAGTCGTATTGCTGTGCGCGTTGCTCGTAGACCATTCGTGTCCGACGGATGCGAGTCTCCGCAACGCCTGGAAACTTTTTTTCTGCGTCGCGTTTTAACACCCGAACCGCATCCGGACTTTAACGTCGCGATCGGCGGCAGCCGTGCGTCGGCGCCGCAGCGAGCAACTGCATAGAGGTAGCAACCATTGTCGTAAGCCTTGGCGGCGCGGACCCGCGCGGTCCACGGAGATTTTTCGTGTGAAATAGGGAGGGAGTAATGGCTGACCCTGGTCGACCTCTGGAAGTACTCGTTTTCTGCGGATTGTTGGGGGCGGTAGGACAGTTCGTGCGCGCTATTGGCGGCCTGAATAGAATGCTACGTCGATGCGAGCGCCAACAATGTCAGCTCTGCGATCTTTTTGTTGCTAGCAGGCTGGTATTCAGTCTCTTGATCGGCTTTGTCGCCGGCGTCCTTGCAGGGATTGCGACTGGGCTTATTGCAGCAGGCCAAATCCCAACCGACGCAAACACAATGTTTGGGATCGCTGCCTCGGGTTATGCTGGTGTCGACTTTATCGAGTTGGGTGGCGCCGAATATCGTCGGCAAGACAGGTGCACAGGCGGCGCAACAAAAGACGGACGACGCCAGCACCAGAGCCGCGAACCTCGCATTCAATGTGCAGCTGCTGACTTGGCGGCGCCACGACGGACGGCGCCGCTTGACGGAATTATCAGCGGTTGGGTCAAGATCGGCGTCAAACCTCTGGGCGACGACGCTATTCGCAGCGGAATAGCGTACTGCCTTAACGGCTATCACAAGCCGACGCAGCCTCTACCGGCCCCCGGCACGAAATATTGGCAGGGCCAGCTAAGCGCCCAGTTCAAGGGCTCCGACCCCGACTGGTACCAAGCGGCTTGCGACTTGGTGCATGACCAACCATCGCCATTTGCTGCAGACGGGTTGATGCTCAATTCCGTTTACATCGAGCACAAGTCCAACGCCGGTAATCCACCGAGCTTCACGCTCGAGGATTTCTTCGTCTGCATCCAACAATCCTACCTACATCCTATTGGACAGTAACTGAGGGCGATCCGGCGATCAGGACGAGAGAGGGAATCATCATGCGCGGGGAATGGACAGTATGTATTATTGTCGCCGCCGGGTTGATGTCGGCGACAGGCGCTAAAGCAGGCGCAGCCGAAGGCAAATCAAAGATTGATGCCGAAGTTGCCGACTGCAAGCTCCATTCGACCTCGACCCTCACGCCGGCGTGCCGCAAATTGCTCGATGCAGATACAGCCCGGGCCGAGGCAGCGGCGGAGATCGAACACCAAGCCGCGAGGGCGGTACCGCCGAAACCGCCAGCCTCATCACCGCCCCCAAGTCCGTGGCGCCCACGCCAATCTATACGGCCGGACATCAGGATTGCGATTTATTAAAAAACTCCCTGTTCGTGCGGGCCGACCCCCTCGACAATTTCCATTATTTGATCGTGCCCCTCAGCAGCACCGCTTCGACCGCCGATCAGAAAGGTGGTTCGGCGGCGAGCGCCAAGGGAGCATCGATCACCTATACAAACGACCACAATGCCGACACGCAGACGGCGGCCGTGAACGGCCGTGTCAGTTACCTGGCGGTCGGCGAATATTGCGGCGCGCCGTACGGCGACGAGACCATGCCTTATGTTCACGGCTTTGGCATAGCGCCTTTTGTCGATGGCAATGGCACGTGGAACGAGCCGGTGAAAAAAACGAGCACGTCGTCGCTTCAAACCGGCGTCGATTTTGTGGCTGGCTTGGGATTTCCCGGGCAGGGCGCATTCACATCGAGCGAGCAGTATCTGTATCTGTCACCTTACCATCAGACGGATTTTCGCGATGTCGCCGATGTAAATGGCGTTGTACTCGCCTGGGAACCGCAGGTCCTTGCATGGCGGCTCGGCGTCGCGACCAAGGCTACCAAGTCCTTACATCGACTTCTTTTGGCAATTTCGGGCGGAGGCTCAATGGTCGGACGTCTCCAAGGTCGGATACACCAACCTGACGACGGGTAGCCATGAATTGGTCGGCGATATCCTGCGCGCCAATATTGCGCTCTTGCCAGGTTCGACCAACGAATTTTCGGGCCATGGATGAGCGACTGGGTCGTCGGCCGGTTCACGCTTATCGGCACGATGGAAGATTTTCGCGATATCACCGGGACTAAGAGCTACGAGTATTATTCGGCCAGTCTGTCCTACAGAGCTTGGCGAATGTGTTGTGCCGCCGAGTTCTGATGGTAGCAGCGGCACCACCTCCAAGCCCGAAGTCGCCAGTTCGCCGCAATGCGCGGTCTCTGGGTCGTCGTCGGTGTCCTTCGAATACGATTGGGGAACGGATATTAATACGCTAGTCCGTGCCGATCAGTACGTTCTAAAGCTGTCTTACGCTTACTGAGATGGACGGCGCTATCAAAGAAGCTCGGTTCGCGATGCCGCGGCCGGCCAATAGCTCTTTGGATCACGAAGTGGGATCAGAATCCGTGACGAAAGCTGTGCGACGAGGGAAATGAGGCTGATTAGGCGCCATTCACATTACGCGATGTCGCCTGTAAAGCCGAGGGAGCACCTCATGAACCCAACCGTGACCATCCACTCCGATGCCGGCGGCGTGACAAAGACGATCACGCTGGCCAAGACCGGCGCCGACACCGGCCATATCACCATAGCCTCCTCGGATGCGCCCGGTAGCGATCAGAACTACGACGTCACCAACGTTCAAGCCGATCCCGCGGCGCTGAAACTGACGTGCCGAGCTCAAGTGTTCCTTTTTTCCGGATGACATCGACCTGTCGATTTAAAGAGGGTGCCGGCGGCAACGCGCCGGTGGCGACTATCATCGTATCTGGCAACGGCACCTATAATTACCCTCTGCGCGCCGGCGAAGACCAGCTGGTGCAGACTTTTCTGACCGAGGCCGCGTTTCCGCCGCTCGCCGCGGCGCCGGCCATCGCGGCCAAGGGCGCGAGGGCCAATCGCCGCCGCCAAAACCCGCCGCGATCGTTCCGCCGCCCGCCGCCCCCCGGCCGTTCGATCCGGCCGACGCATCGCTGTACGGCCAATTCGTGCAGGCCGCCTACACGATGTATTCGCAAAATCTTGGCAAGCCGACCGCACTGACGCCGCCGCAGCCGGCGCCTCCGGATTTTCCGCCGGGCTACCGCCTCGTGGCGTGGATCCTTATGCAGGACTTCATCCTGCAAAGCACGGCGCCGACATTTTACGGCTTCATCGCGCAGAGCAATGCGGGCCCCGGCCAATTCCTCGTCGCCATCCGCGGCACGTCGAATGGCGTCGAATGGTGGGACGACGCCAACGCCGCGACCAAGACGCCCTTCAAGACTCTCGGCTGCGGCTCGGTCGGCATGGGCTTTGCGCGCATCTACGACACGCTGGAAGTCATCGACTGCCAGCCTCCCATGCCCGGCGCGGCGCCCGGCCAAACACTCAAGGCGGCAGGCACATTCGCCCAGCAAGTCTCCGCTCTCGTTCGCCGTCACACGCCGGCGACCGCCGTGCCCGGCGCCTTTCCGGCTGCCGCCTCGGTCGAGGTTACCGGCCACAGCCTCGGCGCCGCGCTCGCGACACTTTATGTCATGGAGAATGCCAAGACCGAGCAGCTTGCCAATCCGGCGCTTTGCACGTTCGCTTCGCCGCTGGTCGGCGATGCGACATTCGCCGCCGCCTTCAAGGCGCTCGGCTTGACGTCATGGCGCGTCGACAATGCGCAAGATTTGGTCACGAAGATTCCGCCGGCCATTCTCGGCTTTGTCCACGTCAATACGGAAGTGCCCGTCAGTTCCGCCGGCAAAGTCATGCCGTTCGCGACCTGCTGGCACGCCTTGGTGACCTATCTCAGCCTGATCGATCCGACCAAACAGCCGGACCCCGGCTGCAGATTGTGGCCGGCGGCACAGCCGGCGTCCGTCGCCCCGTCCTTCCCCGCCGCCCGTCTTGTTTAATTCTTGACCCACGCCATCAGGAGCGCGTGCCATGACCCGGCCATTCGTCATCGACATCAATCACGCCGACAACGTTCAAGACACGCCAGGCCCCCTCGGCGGATTTACTCGCGTCAAAGCGAGCGGAATAGCGTTTCTTATTCACAAAGCGACCGAAGGATTGACATTCGCCGATCCTCGCTACGCGGCGCGCCGCGCAGCTTGGATGAATGGCATTCCAGTGCCGGTCACCGATCTCGACGGCGAAGTTTTGCCGATCACGCCGAAATTTGCCGCCTATCACTTCTTTCACGGGGAAGATCCCGAGGCGAGGCAGCGTTCTTCCTGAGTACCGCGCGCTTGCAGCCCGGCGACGATGCGGTTCTCGATTGGGAGGCGGTGCCCGGCAGCGGCTATGTGCCGACGGCCGATGCCGTCGACGCCTTCTGCAATGTCGTCGAGAAGGAGCTTGGATTTCCGATCATCGTCTATTCGGGCAACGTCGCGAAAGAGCAGCTCAAGGGCAAGGATCAGCGATTTGCAAAGCGTCGATTATGGCTCGCCGACTACAACTCCACTTTCACCATCCAGGAGTTGTGGGATCATCCGTGGCTGTGGCAGAACAACGGCGGCCAAAAGGGCGGGCACGAACTCCATTCCGGGTATCGACGGGAATTGCGACAACTCGACCGATCGCCCCGCCGATGTCCATCAAGCAGCTCAAGGCCGCATGGGGCGGCGGGTCGCAAGCCCTGCGATCGCCCGATGGCGGCAGTGGCGCAAGGGCGCGCCCGGATGGTCGATCGGCTTCACAGGAACCCCGCGCAAGATCGCGCGCTACGGCTGGAAGCCCGACTTGCCTGACCAGCGCGACTATTCCTATGCCGCACCCGCGAGAGCCGTCCAGGCCGTTTCGGGCAATATCGATTTGCGCGAGCAATGTCCCGCAGTCTACGACCAAGGCCACATCGGCAGTTGCACCGCGAACGCGATCGCGGCCGCCATCGAATTCGACATGATGAAACAAGGGCCGCCTCTCGTTCACGCCGTCGCGCCTGTTCATCTATTACAACGAGCGCAGCATGGAAGGGACGGTCGGCTTCGACGCCGGCGCGCAGATCCGCGACGGCATCAAAAGCGTGGCCAGCCAAGGCGACTGTCCGGAAAGCGAGTGGACTTACGATGCCACGCCAGCTTTGCAGGGCGGAGCTTTCCCGCCCGACGCCAAAGCGGCGATCGCGCCCAGCCCGCAATGCTACGCCGATGCGATTCAGCACAAGGCGATGACCTACCAATCGCTCGATCAAAATCTCGCCGACATGAAGGGCTGCCTGGCGGAGGGCTATCCGTTTGTTTTCGGCTTCACTGTCTATCCGAGCTTCGAATCCCCGCACGTTGCGAGCAGCGGCATGATGCCCATGCCGGGTGGGGACGAAAGGCCATCGCGGCGGTCACGCTGTCCTGGCGGTCGGCTACGACGACACCAAGAACATGTTCATCGTGCCGCAATTCATGGGGCACCGACTGGGGCCTCGGCGGCTACTTCTACATGCCATATGCGTATCTGCTGGACGACAATCTCGCGGACGACTTCTGGACCATTCGCGTCGTCGGTGCATGGGCGGAACCGCGCTATGCTTCGCGCGCCGGTTTAAAAGCACGTACTGGGCGTCACCTTTCAATGCGCCTTCACGTCGATCGTAACCGTGAAGATTTCGACGGATTGCGTTTGCCAGGCGCGCTTGCGATCGAATCGCAACATCACGACAGCGGGACTATCGGCGACGAACGTCCAATGCCGCAACCCGCCTGCGCCGAGTTCATCTTGCGCGACCTCGAATGCGTCGTCCACGACGCGAAACGCCGCATCGCCGGCGACGCCTGATACCAGCGGTACCCGGTCGTCGGGTTCTCGGAAAGTTGGATCCGAAATGTATCCCCGGCCGGCACGTCCACGTTGGCGCCATTCTGGGATTGGTCGATCACAAGCATTCTGGTTTCTACAAGTTTTCCGTGAGAGCAAAAAGGGAAACGCGAACCCTCGCGGTGCAGTATCCTGTGCGCACGACGTGTTGGTCTCGTCCATCTTGGTAATGGGGCGCCGGTGACTGCATATCAAGAGCAGCGATATTCGATCGTTCTTCTCGACGAAGACAGAAACGTGCAGCAAGAGCTCGCGCGAGAAGACCATCTGAATGTCGCTCGAACTCTTTATGAATTAATGCAGGCGCAGTTCGTCGGGGACTACGTCATGCTCCGCGACCGCGATCGGATTATTGCCAAGGGCAAGTGCTTTGAGGGAGGTGGATCCCTGAAAGGACCACCAAACTAACTGCTCATTCCCCATCATCGATAAGTTGCATTGCATTAGTTAAGTTTTCCCGCCGTATTGTGCGCTCGAAGCGGCGATCCCATCTCGAGCGGCGTCAGACGGCGGCTTTTTCCGGAGCGATTGAAAAGCCAGAAATGGTGTCGTCCGGCATTTCAGCTTTCAACCGCGGAAACACGTGGCGGGCAAAATTGCGGATGCTGCGGACGGTTTCATCGTGCTCAAGAAAGCCGGCCTGGCCCATGATCAGCAGATGTCCGAAGCCTCCGACAGGTGATAGAACATTTTCCGATCTGCGCAAAGACCTGGTCCGGCGTGCCGGAGAACATCGGGCCGCATTGACCGCGGCGTCGACCGTCGCATTGGCGCCGAAATTGCCGATGCGTCGCCGCCATCGCCCAGCAGCATCTGCACATTGGCGGCGACCGGGCTTAGCCCGGCGGATCGCGAAGTACGGCGACACCTTGTTGGCGGTGATGTACCACAAGATTTTTTCGGCGCCGGCGCGCGCCTTGGCCTCGCTGTCGGCGACATAGACCATCGCCGCATAGGCGAGACGATCGATCGGCACGTCCTCGCCTCTGCCTGCCTCGCGCCAGCCTTTGCGGTAGGCGTCATAGACCGCCGCGTTCCTTTGAAGCCGGTGAGAAAGGTCGCCTGCACGAAGCCGCGCGCGCCGACGCGGGTGGCACCACCGGGGCTCGTCGTGCTGACCCACACCGGCGGATGCGGCTGTCTGATAAGGACGCGGCCAGATATTGATGTTGCGGTGATGGAAGAACCGGCCCTCGAAGCTGGTCGGGCCGTCATGGCTGGTCCAGGCCTGGATGATGAGATCGAGCGCTTCCCAATGGCGCTCGTTCATGCGCACCGGGTTGCTGTTCGCCGGCAAAATCTCGTTCGGCACGCCGCGCACGAAACCCGCTTCGAGCCGGCCTTTCGACAGCACGTCGATCAGCGCCATTTCCTCGGCGACGCGCACCGGCTGGCGGCGATTGGCGATCGGGTTGCCGAGGATCAACAGCCGCGCCTTGGTGGTGAGGCGCGCCAGCGCGGCGAGCACCAGCGGCGCCGCCGGATCGACGCAGGTCGCGGTCTGATGATGCTCGTTGAGCATGATGTTCAAGCCCTCTTCCTCGGCGATCTGCCATTCGCTGATGAAGCGGTCATAGAGCTCTGCGCCCTTTTTCGGGTCGTAAAGCCGATTGGGCAAGGTCACGCGGATCGAGTCGTATTCCTCGGCGGGCGGCAGGAAGGGATAGGCGTTCTCGCTGAAATGCCAGGCGCGCATGACGTTCCTCCTTGCCCTCGAGGAAGGGATCAGCGACGTGCGCGAACTCTCGGGCTGCTCCATTTGCGGCAAATGGCCCGCCGCCGCGATGGTCGTCATCTGCGCGTTGGGCATGAGCTTGGCATATCTCGGCAATGTACTCCGCCGACCAACCCATCGCTTTCGCCGCGCATGAACAGCACCGGCATGTCGACGCGGTGTAGTCGGTGCTGGAGCTTTGGATTGTGCATGTAGGGCTCCCAGATGAGCAGCGCGAGCGTCTCGTTGTTGCGTGCGATGATCGTGAGCTCTCTTCGCCAGCTTGGCGTAATCGATGCGCCTTTGCCGGGTCGTGAAACCACCGCCCGAGTTGCTCCGGCGACATGGCGAAAATATCGGGAATGTCGAGCTTATAAGGACTGCCGAGCTTGACGCCTACAGGGCCGACCAGCACCAGCTTTCCGATCCGCTCCGGCGACTTTGTGGCGATTTCGGCGGCGATCCAGCCGCCGATCGAGCAGCCGACGACGTCGCGCGGGCCAAATCGAGACGATCCATCAGCTCGAGATAGATATGCGCGATGTCCTCCACGCTGTCGAGCCATATCGGCAGGCTGGAGGCGCCGAAGCCGGGATGGGACGGGGCGATCAACCGGCGGCGTCTTCAATGAGGCCGACGTCGGGCTCGATGGCATGAAGCCTAGGGCGCCGTGCAGAAACAGGAGAGGAGTTCCGCTGCCGCCCTCGAAAAGCTCAATCTCTACCTAGCAATATCATTTCCTCGTTCAATTTCTCCATCTGCTGGTGCGCATGCAGGCAGCCTAGACACATGGCACGCGGAACGCGAAGAGGATGTAAGCGAAATCCCCACGCTCAGCCCGAGAGCCGCATGAACATCGCCTCGCGATGCCCGTAATGGAACGCATATTTGGCTGGAGCTGGCCCTGCGTCGTGTCAGCCGCCATAATATCGTACAAGAATCGTAAACTGGCGCACCCGAACGCAATTCGAACGTGTGGCCTTCGCCTTGGAGGGGACGCTCTATCCAGCTGAGCTACGGGTGCCTATTGCTTCCGCAGTGCTTACGCGAATTCTCCAAAGAGTGAAGCGAGAGAACGTCGAGTCTCGCAAGTCTCTTGTATTTCGAATCCTCTTTCGCTCCTGCTTCCACAAAGAACCGGCTTGACACGTGCCTTCGGAGGGCAACGCTCTATCCAGCTGAGCTACGGGTGCATTGGGCTCCATTTAGCCGATTGGCCGGGCCACGGCAACGGGCAGACAGGGGCCGATTTGTGGCCCGATTTGCGGTCGGGGCGGCCAAATCCCATAATGTCCGCGGCCATCGCGGGGGCGATCGCCAGTCCCCCGCCGTCGAACGGGTAGCGCGGATGAACGGACCGAAACTGACGGTCAGTTGGGGGGAGGGGTCCGGGAATTTTGCGCTGTTCCGGACCCTGAGTTCCGAACAGCGGTCGAAGACCATCGAGGCCATGGTCCGCCGCGATCTGGTGCGCGGGGAAACCCTGGTGGCACAGGGCGATCCTTCGGATTCGCTGTTCATGGTGCTGCATGGCGCGCTTTCCGTGCACCGCGACGGCAATTCCCAGCCTTTCGCCGAATTGCGCGCCGGCGAACTGATCGGCGAGATCGGCTTTTTCGCCAACGTCCCGCGTACCGCCAACGTGGTCGCGATCCGCGACACCAGTGTGCTGGTGCTGACGCGATCGGCCTATCAGGGTCTGGCGCAGGATACTCCCGCGATCGCCGAAGCGCTGCTGGCGGCACTCGCCTTGCGTTTCGCGCGGCGCACCGAGCGCCTGCCGGTGGTTCGCACTTCGCCGGTGGCCCGCACCGTGGCCCTGGTTGAGGCGGGAAGCGAGCGCGTGCCGGCCGACTTCCTTCGCCTGATGCGCCAGGCGCTCGCCGACACCGATGCCGAGATCGTCGATCCCGCGCGCGTCGCAGCGACGTTTCCCGGCCGCACGCTTGACGATCCCGAAGTCAGCGACTGGCTCAACGAGCTCGAGCAAACCGCGCCGCTCGTCGTCTATCTCGGCGACCGCGACGCCTCGGCCTGGACCCGCAAGGCGATCCGCCAGGCCGACATGGTGGTGTTCGCTTGCCGCGGCGCGGCGCCGGCGCCCGACCTGACCGAGGTCGAGGCGTTTGCCTGCGAGATTCACCCCGCCTCCGCGCGGCGGCTGGTCCGCATTCACGACCGGCGCAGCGGCGAAGTCTTGGGCACCGCGGCATGGCTCGCGCGTCTGCCCTGCTTCATGCATCACCACGTCGCGCTGCAGGACCGGCTCGATATTGACAGCCTGGTCCGCTTTTTGTCGGGCCGCGCGATCGGGTTCGTCGCCGCCGGCGGCGGCAGTTTTGGCGCGGCGCATGCCGGCATCTACAAGGCGTTCCGCGAGCGCGGCGTGACCTTTGATATCTTTGTCGGCACCAGCGTCGGCTCGGCGATCGCGGCGGGCTTTGCCAAAAATTACGAGGCCGACGATATCGAGCGCGGCGCCCACGAGATCTTTGTCAGGAGCCGCAGTTTCCGGCGGCCGACCTGGCCGCGCTATGCGTTGCTGGATCACAAGGCGTTCGACCGAACGCTGGCCGAACAATATGGCGCGCAGTGCCGGATCGAGGATTGCTGGCGCCCGTTCGCCGCGGTCGCGACCAATTTGTCGAGCCACAGCCTTGAATTGATCCGCACCGGCCTGTTGTGGCAGGCCGTACGCGCCTCCAGCGCGATCCCCGGCCTGTTGCCGCCGTTCTACACGCGCGAGGGCGCGATGCTGGTCGACGGCTGCCTGATCGACAATGTGCCGCTGGCGCCGATGCACCAGCTCAAGCGCGGTCCCAATCTGGTGGTGCATTTCGGCAATCCCGCGACCGAGACGTTCGACGTCGATTATGCCGCGCTGCCCGGCCGGCTCGAATTGGCTGCCGCCATGCTGCTGCCGTTCCGCAGAAAATCGCTGCCGGTGGCGCCGAGCGCGGTCAATGTGCTGTGGCGCAGCCTGGTCGCGCATCAGCGCTACGATTCGCTTTCGGCAACCCCGCTCGATCATGTGATGCGGCCGCCGCTGCCGGCGGGCCTTCGCATCACCGAGTTCGAGCGCCATAGCGAGATTTTCCAGTCGTCCTATCTGTGGGCGCGCAAAACCATCGACGCGCTGGAAGCCGAAGGCGATCCGTCGATCACGGCAATCCTGGGGACTGGTCGGTAGATGGCGACGCTCAGGCCGGCACGATGACCTTGCCGATCGGCCACAGCGCGATGCCGGCGAGCTTCAGATGGGCCCAGGCAAAGGGGAGGCCGATGATGGTGACGGCCCACATCACGGCGGTGATGAGATGGCCGAGCGCGAGCCACCAGCCCGCCAGCACCAGCCAGATCAGATTGCCGATCAGGCCGAACGGCCCGGTGCCGAAATCATGCTGGCCGGTGATTTGATCGCGATTAATGGCCTGTTGGCCGAACGGCAGCAGGCTGTAGACGCCGATATTGAAGGCGGCGCGCGCCCAGGGCAGGCCGATGATGGTGATCGCCATGATCACGGCCGCGATCATCCAGCCGGCCGCCATCCACAGGCCGCCGAAGACTATCCAGAGGACGTTGAGCAGCAGCGAGAGAGGGGACATGCCGAAACCTTTGGAAGATTGGGCTCTGAGTTAGCGGGTAATGGGCCGCGAATATAGCCCATTGAATCGGGTCGCCATATGAATAATGTCGGTCCAGCGCCAAACAAGACCAAAGCGGCGAAGTCCGCGATTTCAGGGAGAGAAAAATGACAAAATTGTTTGCCGTCGTTGCGATCGCGGCACTGGTTGCGGCCTCGCAGCCAGGCCGGGCTCAGGACATCACCCGCTTCGCGCCGCTGAAGGCCGACGAACTGTCGCCGGCGCAAAAGGCGTGGGCGGATGTGATCGCGGTGCCGCCGCGCAACGCGAAATTCGGCGCGCCGCCCTACCGCGCCTATATCCGTAATCCCGAACTTGCGCCAAAACTGTCGGCGCTGTCGGATTATCTGCGCTGGAACACGACGCTGCCGCCGCGCCTGAGCGAACTGGCGATCCTGATCACCGCCCGGCAATGGACCGCGCAATATGAATGGTACGCGCATTACACGCTGGCGCAGAAGGCGGGCCTTGATGTCAAGATCATGGACGATATCGCCGCCGGTCGGCGGCCCGAGAACATGCGGGAAGACGAGGCCGCGTTGTATGACCTCGCCACCGCGCTGTATCGCGACAAGAAGGTCACCGATGCCGTCTACAAGGCCGCGGTGGCGAAATTCGGCGAGCGCGGCGTGATGGATATCATCGGCATCATCGGCTATTACGGCCTGGTCTCGATGACGCTGATCACCATGCAGGCGGGTGCGCCGGACGACAGCGTGACGCCGCTGCCGGCATTGTCGAAATAGGTGCCCATAGCGTTTTCGAGCGAAGTGGGCTTCCGGCTCGCGTGAAGAAAACGCGTCAAAGAAAAGCTCAGCGTCGATAGCGCTCGCGCGAAGCGACATGGCGCGCTTCCTCGCGCGGGCGGCTCGCCGAGGTGACGCGGGTCTCGCTCATGATCTGCGTCATCGGCTTGAGCTCTTCCAGGAATATCGGCCGCGCGAAGTAATAGCCCTGCGCATAACGAATCTTGGTGGCGCCCTGCAGATAGGCCAGCTCCTCGAAGGTTTCGATGCCTTCGGCGATCACGGTCATGCCGAGCGCCTCGCTCAGCGATTCGATCGCGCGCAAAATGCCCTGGCTGCGCGGGCGCTTATGGATGTCGGTGATGAAGGAACGGTCGATCTTGATTTCGTCGGCGGTGATGTCGGCCAGCGCCGACAGCGAGGAATAGCCGACGCCGAAATCGTCGATCGAGATGCCGACGCCGAGTTTTCTGAAGATCGGCAGGATCTCGTTCTGGAATTGGGTCTTGGTGACGAACGCGTCCTCGGTCACCTCGATCATGAAGCGCTCGGGATAGCCGGTTGCTTCCAGCGCCTGCGCCAGCGAGCGCATGAACTCCGGATTGCAGGCCTGTTTGGCCGCGACGTTCATGCTGATCGTGGTGTCGTGGCCGAAGGTCTCGTTGATCAGGTCGATCGAGCGCACGATCTCGGCCAGCACCAGATGGGTCAATTCGTCGATCAACCCGAGTTCGACCGCGAGGTTGATGAAGGTACCGGGAGCCTGGATCACGCCCTCGTCGTCTCGCAGCCGCACCAGCGCCTCGATGCCCTTGATCGCCTGGGTGCGGATGTCGACCTTGGCCTGGAACGCGCAGCAGAAACGCTTCTCCAGGATGGCGAGCCGCAGCGACTGCTCGACCTTCATCCGCGCCAGCGCCTCGCGCTCCATGCCGGCATCGAAGAACACGGCGGCGCCCTTGCCGTCGCTCTTGACGCGGTACATCGCGATGTCGGCGTTCTGCCGCAGCACTTCATAGCTGCGGCCGTGGTCGGGATAGAGGCTGACGCCGATCGAGGTGGAGGCGAAGATCTCCGATCCGTCGATGAAGAACGGCGCCTTCAGCCGCTGCACGGTGAAGTCGATGTATTCGGCGACTTCCTGCTCGCTCTGGATCGGATTGAGCAGCAGCAGGAATTCATCGCCGGAGATCCGCGACAGCATGTCGGTCTCGCGCAGATCGAGCCCGAGCCGCTTGGAGACCTCGACCAGAAGCTGGTCGCCGACGCCATGGCCGTAATAGTCGTTGATGTGCTTGAAATTGTCGATGTCGAGAAACGCCAGCGCGAACCGCGCCGAGGGGTCGTCGCTTTGCAGCAATTTGTTGGCGCGGTGCTCGATCACGCGCCGCGATGGCAGGCCGGTCAATTCGTCATAATAGGCCGAACGGAACAGCTGATCCTCGACCGCCTTCAATTCGGTGATGTCGGCGGAGGTCGACAGCAGCAGGCTGCGACCGCCGACCCGCACCGGCCGATGGGTCGTGAGCAGGACCTGGCGGTTCTGGCCATTGGCGACGGCTTCTTCGGTGACCGCGGTACGGCCCGAACGCAGCAATTCGAGACAGGCTTGACGGCGACGCTCCACTTCCGTCGAACCCGCCGGGGCCTGCATGGTCATTCCGAGTTGTGCGGCCGCGGCATCGTTGATCAGGAGGAAGCGGCCGTCTTCATCCTGCACCGTGACGCCGCTGGGCAGTAATTTGACGACATCCCTGAGCACGCCGAGTTCGCCATCGGCGGCGCGTTCATCCGCGCTCTCCGCGGCGGTCGTCGGCAGATCGAAATGATGACGGCTTTGCATGGTCGGAAAGCTTGCCCAACTCTCTCTTAGTTTTGGTTAAGTGGGGCCGACAAACACCAAGGCGCGGCGCAGGGCTACCGAATTCGGCCGGTCGCGGCGAGTTGTCATTAACAGAGTGTCAACGAGGGCCTGGGACCGCTATTCGGCACGCCAAATCACTTACGCAGGCAAATACCGATCGCCGTTGCAGCCTTGCCGGCGATCCCTCAGCTTTTGGGTACCCGGCATTGCAACGTGCAGTGAATTCCGGTTTTCAGGTAGGAGATTTCCGTTCTGCCGTCGAATGCCCGGAGCGCGGAATTCAACAGCTTGGTGCCAAAGCCGGGCGCGCCGATCGGTCCGACCGCGGGGCCTTCGTTTTCGTCCCAAACGATGGTCAAACGATCGTCCGACGTCGACCACGACACCTGCAACAGCCCGCGCGCGGAGGCGAACGCGCCATATTTGCCGGCATTGGTCGCCAGCTCGTGGAACATCAAGGCAAGGCTGACCGCCAACTTGTCGGGCAGAAACAGTGGATCGCCGTTCAGGGTAAAGCGGACATGGCCGTAAGGGCCGAGTTCGGACAGCAGCAAGTCCTTGATGTCGCAGCCGCTGCCGTCGACCCGGGCGATCAGATCGTCGGTCGCGGATAACGCGCGGATCCGATGGTCGATATTGGCCCAGACCTCGGGCTGATCCTGCAGCACCTGATGCAGCACGGCGTGGACCGTCGACATTTTGTTCTTCAGCCGGTGCTGCAGCTCGTCGACCACCAGCTTGCGGTATTCCTCTTCCTTGATCAGCCGTCTCGCGATGTCGCGCTGCCGGTTCGCGACCGAACGATAATGCTCGATGCCCCAAATGGTGAGGCCGCACACTGCGAGGAAGATCACCAGCAGCGCCAGCCGTGCGAAATCGGTCGGAGCGTCGCTGAAATTTACGGTGACGCCGAGCAGGCCGCCGATCAGCGCGGTTGCGGCTCCGACCCGCAAGCCGCCGAACGCCGCCGCAAAGAACACGGCTGGAATATACGGCGTGAAGAACACGTCCGGCCGGATCATCGCAAGCGACCACCGGGCAAGCGTCGACAGCGCAAGACAGCATGCCGCAAACCCGATGCTCAGGAGCGGCGACGGTTGAGCTATTCCCTGCCAGCCGCGGCGAAATTCGTTGATCCAGTTCCCCATATGCCAGTTGAGTCCGATCACCCGCTCCAAAATAAGGCCGAGCATAGAGCAAAAACGCTTTTAGAGCGTTTTCGAGCGAAGTGGAAACCGGTTCGTGAAGAAAACGCGTCAAAACAAGGAGCTAGAGCTTCGGTTCTGATTCTATCAGAACCGATAATGCTCTAGGGCATCAGACTCATGAGGCCGGCGCAACAAAGCGTTGCTTGCTTTGTTCCCGCCGGCTGGGGATATTTGCAGCAGGATTGCCAGAAACGGGGAGAACGAGATGGGACGGCTGGACGGCAAAGTCGCGGTGATCACGGGCGCGACCAGCGGCATCGGACTTCGAACCG
The DNA here is from genome assembly GCA_963699465.1 of uncultured Alphaproteobacteria bacterium. Lineage (GTDB taxonomy): Bacteria > Pseudomonadota > Alphaproteobacteria > Rhizobiales > Xanthobacteraceae > Bradyrhizobium. Next base: position 13,843 of record CAVOTZ010000027.1, on the reverse strand, counting down.
CCGAAATATTCGTGGCGGAGGGCGCCAAGATCGTCATCGCCGGCCGCCGGGCGCCGGAGGGCGAGGCGTTGGCCAAAAAGCTCGGCGCGGCCTGCGTGTTCCGTCAGACCGATGTCACGGTCGAAGACCAGATGCGCGCGCTGATCGCGCTAACGATCGAAAAATTCGGCCGCATCGATTGCCTGTTCAACAATGCCGGCGGCCCGGCGCAGACCGGCGGCATCGAAGGGCTGGAAGTCGACCGGTTCGATGCCGCGATGGCGACGCTGCTGCGCAGCGTGATGCTCGGCATGAAGCATGCGGCGCCGCAGATGCGCCGCCAGGGTTCTGGCAGCATCATCAACAATGGCAGTATCGCCGGCCGGCTCGCCGGCTTCTCCTCCTCGATGGTCTATGGCGCGGCCAAGGCTGCCGTGATCCATTTCACCAAATGCGTTGCGATGGAGCTCGGCGAATCCGGCGTCCGCGTCAATTCGATCTCGCCGGGCGCGATCGCCACCGGGATCATCGGCAAGGCGCTCGGCCTGCCGACCGATGCGGCCGAGAAGACCACCGAGCACGATGCTGGAAGTCTACAAGACCGCGCAGCCGATCCAGCGCGCCGGCCTGACCGACGACATCGCTCATGCCGCGGTGTTTCTCGCCAGCGACGAATCCAGCTTCATCAACGGCCACGATCTGGTGGTCGACGGCGCCATCACCGGCGGTCGCAACTGGACCGCGCAGCAGCAGGGCTATGTCGCGCTGCGCAAGGCATTTGGCCAAAGCGGCGGGTAGGAGTTCGTCATTGCGAGGAGCGAAGCGACGAAGCAATCCAGTCTCACGAAGTAAGACTGGATTGCTTCGCTTCGCTCGCAATGACGGTTAGACCGAGGGAGGCAACCATGTCTGCGATATCAGGGCTATCATCATCGACGGCTCAGTCCCGGCCGCTTTACCTCGCGGTCGTCGCCGGTCTCGCCTGCGCGCTGGCGGTCGGCAAGGCATTGCCGCTGGCGGTCGGCGCGATCGCGGCGCTGGCCGAGCCGTTATGCATGACGAACGAATCCGCGGGTTCGACGCTCGATAAAGTCGAGCCGATCGCCTCCTATGCGCTGCCGAACGTGCCGGGCAAGCGCGTCACCATCGTGCGGGTGTTTTATGGCCCCGGCGGCTTCACCCGCGCGCACCGGCATGCCGGTTCGGTGACCGCCTATGTCACCAAGGGCGAAATCCGCTCGCAGCTCGGCGGCGGCCCGGTCGAGATTTTTCAGGTCGGTCAATCGTTCTTCGAGCCGCCGGACGCGACGCATCTGGTGTCGGCCAATGCCAGCAACACCGAGCCCGCGGAACTGATCGCGGTGTTCGTCGCGGATGAGGGCGCGCAGCTGACCACCTTCATCGACTAACGCGCCGGCGTGCACGGAAGACAGGTTAGGCAATATGCACCCGAGGCTTGAGAAACAGCTGCAATCGCTCGCCGTCATCGTGGCTTGCGGTGCAACCGCCGGCCTCGTGTTCAACGTTCCGCAAGGCCGCTCGGCTATCGTCGGAATGAGCTACGGCATCACGATGAGCTCCGTGCTCGGAGCCGTCGAGATATTCGTCCTGAGCGGCTCGCTGCGCGATTGGCTCGCTCGTTTCCCCTTCAGCGGGTCGCTTGCGATCCGCACCGCGATCTACGCCGTAGGCATCGCGGTCTTGCAATGGATTCAACCGGGTGAACTCGTCGTAGGTCTGCCGCTGGGAACGACGACTGCGTCGTTCTGGAACGGCTTCGCCTATTCCGCCGCGGTCTCAATTCTGTTCAACCTCGGCTTTGCCATCACCAATCTGATCGGGGCACGGTCGTTCCTGAACTTCATCACCGGGCGCTACCATACGCCTGTCGAGGAAAATCGCTTCGTGCTGTTCGTCGACATCGCGGGATCGACCGGGCTCGCCGAACGACTTGGCGGCATCGCGATCCACCGGCTGCTCGATCGGACCTTTCGCCTGTTGACGTTATCGGTGGTCGATTATCGCGGCGAGGTGCTGAATTATGTCGGCGACGAGGTGATCGTGACCTGGCCGGAGACAATCGGCGCGGTCGACTGCCGGCCGCTGCGCTGCTTTCTCGGGATGCGAAAGGACCTCGCCGACGCATCCGCCCAGTTGCAGCGCGAATTTGGCGTCGTGGCCCAGATTCGCGGCAGCCTGCATTTCGGCCCGGTGATCGTCGGCGAGATCGGCGACGTCAAGCGCGCGATCGTGTTCAATGGCGATGTGATGAATACCGCAGCGAGGCTCGAAGAGCTCAGCCGCAAGGTCGATGGTGGCTTTTTGGCCTCGCGCGCGGCAATGGCGCGGTTCACCTCGCCGCCGCCGTTTCCGGTTCGCGACCTCGGCCGGCTACCGATTCGCGGCCGCGTCGACGGCATCGACGTGGTCGGCATCGATGGGCCGGTCGCGGCGATCGCCTGATCGCGCTACTTCGCCGGCTTGATCACGACGCGCAAGCCGTCCCTCGGCTTCGGGATCGGCCACATCTGCCAGTCCGGCGTGGTGCCGGGCTGCAGCGCGACGTTGAGGTTCTGCAGGAAATGCCGCGCGAAGCATTTCGCCTGCATATAGGCGAAATGCAGCCCGAGGCACATATGGGCGCCGCCGCCGAACGGCACATAGGCGAAGCGATGCCGGCCGCGCTGCGCCTCGTCGGTGAAGCGCGAGCGGATCGAAGCGTTTCGGGATCGGGCCAGATGTCCGGCATGTGATGGGTGAACAGCGGATTGATCCCGACCAGCGTGCCGGCCGGTATGCGCGTAGCCCGGAAGGTGAAATCGCGCGATCGCGCGGCGCGGGATCGACGGCACCGGCGGCTTCATCCGCATCGCCTCCTTGAACGCCATCTCCGTCAGCGGCATCGCCTCGAGATTGTCGAACGTGGTCGGGCTCATTCGGCGCGATGCCGAGCGCGTTGACTTCGTCGCGCAGCTTCGTCCTGCCACTGCGGATTGGCGGCGAGCGCCGCGACGAAGGAGGTCAGCGACGAGGTCAGCGTGTCGTGCGCGGCCATCATCAGGAAGCTCATGTGGTCGACGATATCCTGGGTCGACAGCAGCGCGCCGTCCTCATGGGTGGCGCGGCACAGCTGCGAGAACAGGTCTTCGCCGCCCTTGCGCGCGGCGGATCGGAATCTGCTCGGAGAAATACGCGACGATGCGTTCGCGGCCCTTGACGCCGCGCGCCATCTGCGTGCCGGGCAGCGGCTTGCGGATCGGCGCGACGGCGGCCGCGACCATGTCGACGAAGGCGCGCGTGATCGTCGTCGACTTCGGGACCGATGCCGGCGCCGAGAAACGAGGTCGCGGCGAGATCGAGCGTGAGTTGCTTCATCGCCGGATAAAACAGCATCGGGCCCGGCTGCGCCTTCCATTGCGCCACCCGCGCGGCGATGCCGGCTGTCGAGCGCGGCGAGGTAGGATTTCATCGGCCCGGATTTGAAGGCGACCGACAGCGCGCGGCGGTGCAGGCGGTGCTCGTCGAAATCGAGCAGCATCAGGCCGCGCGGAAACAACCGGCCGAGGATCCGGCCCCAGCCATGCGACGAGGAGAACAGCTTGGCCTGGTCGAACAGCACGAGCTCGTTGGCTTCCGGCCCGAGCAGCACGAGGCTGGTCTCGCCGAGAATATGGCTGCGATAGACCAGCCCGTATTTGGCGGCCGTCCGCTCCACCTGTCCCTTGGGATCGGCCAGCGTCGCCAGCGTCTGGCCGATGATCGGCCAGCCTTCGTCGCCGGGAATATGGGTCAGCGTGTTGCGCTTCGGCGGCGTGAAGCCCAGCGCGGGAGGGGCCACAGTTTGCATCGACATGGCGGTAACTCCCTGATGAACCGGCTATGATCCGCTGGACGGCATAGCCCGTAAGCATAAATAACCCGTTGCGTCCGCGGTGCAACGGCGCAGAAGCTCTTCTCGCGGGATTTGTGCCGATCTATAAGGCACGACAAAGGCCTCGGTTCACGCCGGGCCGGCAAGCAAAAGCGGTCAGGGAGAATGGATATGTCGCGAATTTTCGCAAGCTTTGTCGGCGTGCTGGCGGTGGCCTGGATCTCGGCCACGCCGCTGCAGGCGCAGACCAGGCCCACTGTCAAAACCCTCGGTCCGGATTTCCCGAAGAGCGAAATGTTCATCGGCAACAGCTTCTTCTATTACAACAACGGCCTGCCCGGGCATGTCTCGCTGCTGGAGAAGGCCGCCGATCCCGAGCACAAGCAGGACTATCGCGCCACCATGGTGACGATCGGCGGCTCCGGCTTCGACTGGCACGACGTCGAGAGCTATTTCCGGCCCGACGCCATCGGCCGCTACTCGTTCGACGACCACAACAACGTCGTCTTCAACAAGCCAGGCAAGCAGTTCGATGCCGCGGTGATGATGGATTGCAGCCAATGCCCGATCCATCCGACGCTGAAACCGATCTTCACCGAATACGCCAAAAAGGACAGCGACATCGTGCGCGCGCACGGCGCGATCCCGGTGTTCTTCATGTCATGGGCCTATGCCGACAAGCCGGAGATGACGGCGCAACTGGCCGAGGCCTATACGGCCGCCGGCAACGCCAACAATGCGCTGGTAATCCCGGCGGGACTCGCCTTTGCGCGCGCGCTGGCAAAACAGCCCGAGCTCAATCTCTATGTCGCCGACAAGCGGCATCCGACGCTGGCCGGAACCTATCTCGCCGCCTGCACGACGTTCGCCGCGCTGACCGGCCGCTCGCCGGTCGGCAACAGCTATCATGCCGGGCTAGACGAGCCGACCGCGCATTTGCTGCAGCAGGTCGCGTGGGACACCGTGCAGGATTATTACGGGAAGTAAGAAGATACATCATTGTCGTCCCCGCGAACGCGAGGACCCATACGGCGCGGAGTTCGCTTTTGCGCAGTGAGGCAGTCGCCTTGCTTCACAACTGACGTCAGGGGTTATGGGTCCCCGCGTGCGCGGGGACGACGTTAGTGTTTGGGCTATGCCCTCACGCCTTGAGCTTCGCCGCTTCCTTCTGCAGGTCGGGCGCGTTGATGGTGGGAATCGCGACGCGTCCGGGCGCGGTCAAGGGCAGTGCGGCGGCGGCCTTCTCGTTGGACATGATCTTGGCCATCACGGCCTGGCCGGCGCGTTCGAACACCGCGCGGTTCTCGACCAGGAATTGCCTGCGACTTGCGCAGGCCCGTGACATAGCCGTTGATCTCAGGCACCACATAGCGCGCCACCATGTCCCAGCTGCGGCGGGTGTTTTCCGGATTGGCCCAATCGTGCACGAAGCCGATGATGGTGCCGACGCCGCCGGAGACGTCGATCAGGTTCTTGATGGTTTTCACCAGATCGTCGGGTGTGCCGATGGTGGAGGCGGCGCTTTCGCCGCCCGCGGTCTTTTCCACCGCGTCCTCGGGCGAGGTGAAGGGCTGCAGGCCCGGCCGCTGCAAGGTACCGACATTATATTCATTGTGCCAGCGCATCAGTCCGGCGCCGGCCTCGCGCTCCGCCTGCTCGCGGCTCTCGGCGATGTGCCAGCTCAGCAGCACGCGCCAGTCGGCGCGGCTGACGGTGGTGCCGTGCTTCTTGGCGGCGTCCTCGGCAAAACCCCATTGCGTCGGCAGCGCCATCAGGCCCTGCGTCGACATCGAGCCGAGCGAAATGATGCCGATGCCGTATTTGCCGGCCAGCGTCATGCCCGAGGGCGAGATCTGCGAGGCTACCACGAACGGCATGTCCTCCTGCAGCGGCAACAGCTGCAGCGCGGCGTCGTTCATGGTGAACCAGTCGCTCTTGGCGGTGACGCGCTCGCCCTTGAACAGCCGGCGGATGATCGCGATCGCCTCGTCCTGGCGGTCGCGCTGCGTCATCGGGTCGATGCCGAGCGTATGCGCGTCGGAGGCCAAAGCGCCCGGGCCGGAGCCGAAAATCGCGCGGCCGCCGGTCATGTAATCGAGCTGCACCATGCGCTGGGCGACGTTGAAGGGGTGGTGATAGGGCAGCGAGATCACGCCGGTGCCGAGCTTGATGCGCTTGGTGCGCTCGCCGGCGGCGGCCAGAAACATCTCCGGCGAGGCGATCATTTCCCAGCCCGAGGAGTGGTGCTCGCCGCACCAGAACTCGTCGTAACCGAGCGCGTCGAGCTGCTCGACCAGGTCGAGATCCCGGCGGAATTGCAGCAGCGGGTGCTCGCCGATCGGGTGATGCGGGGCGAGGAAGGCTCCGAATTTCAGGCGCGCCATCGTGGTTTCCTCAAGTTTATGGGTGTTTTTGTCGTTTCCGGCTGCATTGTTAGGCCAGCTTCCCGGATGTTTCAATGCACGGAGCGGCGGAGCGGCAATGCGCCGATGAACAGCGCAAAACTGTTCGCCGGGCGGAATTTGTCACCGCCTCCGGTGGCCGGTTACAGCCGACGGACCGGATCCATGGAAACCCAAGGAAGCTGCTCCCAGGTGTGGCGCAGCATTCCAGAATAGAACGCAAAAGATCCCGGTTCTTCCGTGGCTGGTCGAACCGGGATCCTCATTCAAATTCGGGGCAAAACCCCACCGATTTACCCTGCGCGCATCACCGGTCCGGCTATCGCGTCATCCTGTTCCAGGCATCCAGGCCCGCGATCTTGTAGGCTTCCGCGAGCGTCGGATAATTGAACGTGTTCTGGATGAAATAATCGATCGTGCCTTTGAGATTGAGCACGGCCTGGCCGATATGGATCAGTTCGGTGGCGCCTTCACCGAGAATATGCACGCCGAGCAGCCGGCGTGTCTTGGTCGAGAAGATCATTTTCATCATGCCGCTGTTGAGCCCCATGATGTGCCCGCGCGAGGTTTCGCGAAACCGCGCGATGCCGACCTCATAGGGAATACCGCGGGTCCGCACCTCCTCCTCGGTCAGGCCGGTGGTGGAAATTTCCGGCACCGAATAGATGCCGTAGGGGAAGAATTCGGGCGGCGCCATCGGCTCCATGCCGAGCGCGTGACACGCGGCGAGCCGCCCCTGCTCCATCGAGGTCGAGGCAAGACTGGGAAACCCGATCACGTCGCCGGCGGCATAGATATGCGGCACGCTGGTTTGCAGGGTGAGCGGATCGACCGCGATCCGGCCGCGATGATCCACCGCGATCCCGGCCATTCCGAGATTGAGCCGGTCGGTGGCGCCGACCCGGCCCGCCGCGAACAGCAGCATTTCCGAGCTCACGTTGCGGCCGTCCGACAACCTGGTCACGATGCTTCCGCTCTCGGAGCGCTCGATCGCGTTGACGGTGGATCCGAGCCGCAGCGACACGTTGCGGTCGCGCAGCTCATGCATGAATTCGTCGATCAGTTCCTTGTCGATGAAATCCAGGAAGGTCGGCCGCGGCTCGATCAAGGTCACCGCGACATCGAGCGCGCTGAAGATGGTGGCATATTCGACGCCGATCACACCGGCGCCGATCACGGCAAGGCTGCGCGGCAGTTTCGGCAGGTCGATGATCTCGTCACTGTCGAACACCGTCTTGCCATCGAACGGCACATAATCCGGCCGGAACGGCCTGGTACCGCAGGCGATCAGGATGTAGCTGGCGGAGACGGTTTTGACCTCGCCATTGTCGGCCGTGATTTCGATCAGGTTCGGCCCGACAAAACGCGCCTCGCCGCACGCGGTTTTCACGGTGTTGCGGCTGAACTGATGCTCCAGCACCTCGACCTCGTGATCGAGGGTCTTTTGCAGGCGCGCGATCAGGTCGACCGCGCCGATATCCTGTTTCACCCGGTAGGAGCGGCCGTAGAATCCGCGCTCGCGCCAACCCGAAAGGTTGAGCACGGTCTCGCGCAGGGTTTTGGACGGAATGGTGCCGGTATGAACGGAAACGCCGCCCACCCGCCGGCCTTTTTCCACCACGAGGACGGTCCGGTTGAGCTTGGCAAACTGGATGGCGGCGCGGCGGCCGGACGGGCCGGAGCCGATCACCAACATGTCATAGTCGTGTTTCGAGGAGCTCGGGATCGACGTGACAGGGGGTGAGGAGGCTTGCATCGGAGGTGTCCCGAACCGGCATCATAGCCTCGGCATGCAGCAATCGGGCCAAAATACCGGCAGAATCCTTACCCCCGAGGTAATCGCGGCTATAGCCGAAAATTGTGATGGTCCGATGCACCCAAACTCCGGACCGGGCCGTTTTCGGATGCATCAGATGGTTTCAACCCCCGTCGACACCTCACGCCGCTGGTGGGTGCTGGCGATCGTGGTCGCCGCGCAATTCATGTTCGGCGTCGATGCTTTTATCGTCAATGTCGCGATCCCGACCATTGCGCGGGAGTTGCACGCCATCTCGGCGCAGATCGAGGCTGTCATCGCGATCTATCTGATCGCCTACGCCACGCTAGTGGTCAGCGGCGGCCGGCTCGGCGATATTCACGGCACCAGGAATGTCTTCATCGCGGGGGTCGTCGGATTTACGCTGACGTCGCTGTGGTGCGGCCTGGCCCGATCCGGCCCCGAATTGATTCTCGCCCGGCTGGCGCAGGGCGCCACCGCGGCGATGATGGTGCCGCAGGTGCTCGCGACGCTTCATCTGCTGTTTTCGGACAGCGCGCGCAGCTACGCCTTCGGCATCTATGGTGTCGTGCTGGGGCTTGCGGGCGCGGCGGGCTTCGCGCTCGGCGGCGTGGTGGTGGCGTCGGATATCGCGGGGCTCGGCTGGCGCGCGGTGTTTTTTGTCAACGTGCCCTGCGGCCTGATCATCGCCGCCGCGGCATGGCGGATCATGCCTTCGGTGCCGCGCCGCATCGGCACCCGGCTCGATGTGCCAGGCGCGATCGTGCTGTTTATCGGCCTGCTGTGCCTGCTCGGCCCGCTGCTGTTCGGTCACGATTTCGACTGGGCGCCGTGGCTCTGGCTGGTGACGGCGGCGGGCGTTGCCATCATCGCGGCGTTCCCGCGGTTCGAGCGCGCGGTCGCACACCGTGGCGGCATGCCGCTGATCGATCTGGCGCTATTGTCCGATCGCGCTTTTATGCGCGGCCTCTGCGCCGCGTTTTTCTTCTTTCTTGCCAACCTGTCGTTCTACCTGGTCATGACCATGTACCTGCAGAAGGCGCTGCATATTGCGCCGCTGCAGGCCGGCCTGGTGTTCGTGCCGCTGGCGCTGACGTTTGTCGTTGCCTCGCGGCACAGCGGCGCGCGAGCAAAACATCGCGGCACGCGGGTGCTGATCGAAGGCTGCGTGCTCCAGATCGCCGCTCTCGCGCTGCTTGCGCTGACAGCCGCGGTGATCGAGGCGCCGGGCGCCGCGTTGCTGGCGTTGATGCTGGCGACCTTCGGTTATGGCCAGGGGCTGGTGATGGCGCCGCTGTCGAGCGCGGTGCTTTCCAGCGTGAACCCGGCCAGCGCCGGCGCCGGGGCCGGGATGTACGGCACCACCTCGCAGATCGCCAATGCCACTGGCGTTGCCGCGATCGGCGCGATCTATTTCGCGGTCGAGGCGGCAAAATCGACTCGGTTGGCATTGTTCACGGCATTGGCGCTGTTCGCGCTGTCAATTACCACCTGCATGGCATTGCTGACTTGGATGCGACGCGCCGCCGCCTGAATTTTCAATCAGGCAAATAGGATGGTTAACCGGCACAACTTTTCGGGTTGCCGGACAAGTTTGCGAGATTCCTTGGGAATGACAGTACACGGCCTTTTCATTTTGCAGTGCAGCAACTATTTGTTCTCTGCGGAATTGGAATTGCCTAGTCTCTCGCTAAGGAGCTGCCGGTGTCTTTGGTCAAAAATGTCGAATTCCTGCGCCGCATGTCGAATTTGCACGAGCTCAACGGCTTTGGAGACTTCGCGCGAAGCCTGAAGCCGAAAGCCCGTAGTCCACTGGTCGAAATCACCGGCTTTGGCAGCAATCCCGGCGATCTCCGGATGCTGTCGTTCGTCCCGGCCAAACTGCAGCCGAAGCCCGCGCTGGTCGTCGTGCTGCATGGCTGCGGCCAGACCGCGAGCGGTTACGATCTCGGCGCCGGGTGGTCGATGCTGGCGGAGCGTTATGGCTTTGCGCTGCTGATGCCGGAGCAGCAGCGCGGCAACAATGCGCAGGGCTGCTTCAATTGGTTCAATCCGGAAGACACGACGCGCGACCATGGCGAAGCCTGCTCGATCCGGCAGATGATCGCCCGGATGGTCGCCGATCACGGCATCGCAAGGGATCGCATCTTCGTCACCGGCCTCTCGGCCGGCGGCGCGATGACGTCGGTGATGCTCGCGACCTATCCGGAAGTGTTTTCCGCCGGCGCCGTGATCGCCGGCCTGCCCTATGGCGTGGCCAGCAATGTGCGGGAAGCCCTTAGCGGCATGATGCAGTCGCCGTCCCGCCCGGCCGGCGAACTCGGCGATCTCGTGCGAAACGCGTCGGCGCATCAGGGACCGTGGCCGAAATTGTCGGTGTGGCACGGCAGCGCCGATCGCACCGTCAATCCCGCCAATGCCGATGAGATCGTCAAGCAATGGCTCGACGTGCACCATCTGCCGGCCGCGCCGATGTCGGCGGGCATGGTCGACGGCTATCCGCATCAGGTGTGGTGGAACGCCGACGGCGAAACCATGATCGAGTCCTACACCATCACCAATATGGCGCACGGCACGCCGCTCGGTCTCGCCGATAATGACGAGCGCTACGGTGCGGAAGGCGCCTTTCTGATCGAGGCCGGAATTTCGTCGTCCTATCATATCGCGAGCTTCTTCGGGCTGACCGAGCGCGTCAGCCAGCCCCGCATCGTTGAGGCGGCTGCGCAAACGACCGCGGCGAAGCCGGCGATGCCGCCCGCGCCGCCGCTGCGGACACCGGAGGTCGCCGCCGTGCTGCAGCCGATTTCGACGCTGCAGCGTGCGGCCAAGCCGAAGCCGCAACCGCAGTCACAGCCGCAACCGCGGCGCCGCGCGATCGATGTCGGCGCCGTCATCACCCGCGCGCTGACGGCGGCCGGCCTGATGAAATAAGCCAGCAGCGGTATCGATCGACCGCCTTGGCCTCGCCGGGCGGGCGGCGTGGTTAACGCCGCTGACACGAAACCCGCATTTTGTTCCCCCACCCTGAAAATAAATTGGAACCAAATCCCGAACGCCGCGTTTAAGGGCTTGTGGCAGAAGGCTGGGTTCCGGCCGATAATCGGCTGAAGCCGTCACGGCTGGGCAGGCAGAACTTGTCAGGGCATAAGTTGGTGGGGGAGGGCCTGTTGGAAGACTTGGCCTCCGATCATTTCGTATGTTGAAGGTCAGCGTACCCATCGCGGATGCAGTGGATTTCCTTGCCGGCGGCGGGGAGATGGGCGCGCTGACGCGCGCCCATGACTGGTCGTCCAGCCCGCTCGGCCGCCCCGAAAGCTGGCCGCAAAGCCTGCGCACCGCGGTGCGGCTGGTGCTCAATACCAACCACCCGATGTTCATCTGGTGGGGTCCGCAACTCATCCAGTTTTACAACGACGCCTATCGGCAGACCATGGGGCCTGAACGCCACCCGAGCGCGCTCGGGCAGCGCGGACGGGAATGCTGGGCCGAGATCTGGCACATCATCGGTCCGCAGATCGAACAGGTGATGAGCGGCGGCGGCGCGACCTGGCACGAGAACCAGCTCGTTCCGGTAACGCGTCACGGCGGCCTGCAGCAGGTCTACTGGACCTACGGCTTCAGCCCGATCGATGAAGACGACGGCATCGGCGGCGTGCTGGTGGTTTGTCGCGACGTCACCGAGGATTTTATCGCCGCCGCTGCCTTGCGCGAGCGCGAGGCCGAACTCGCGCGCGTACAGCAGGTCGGCCGCATCGGCGGTCTCGAGGTCGATTTGCGCACCGGCTTCCGCAATCGCCGGTCGCCGGAATATCTTCTGATTCACGGGTTGTCGCCCGACGCGGTCAACGAGTCGCACGAGGACTGGGTGCGGCGCATCCATCCGGACGATCGCGACGCCACCGAGAAGAAGTTCCGCGACGCGATCGCGAGCAGGGCGCGCGACTATACGGTGCAATACCGCATCATCCGTCCGAACGACGGCGAGATCAGGTGGATTTCGGTTCGCTCCACCATCGAGCGCGACGCCAATGGGCGCGCCGTGCGGCTGGTCGGCGCCCACAGCGACATCACCGAGCAGGTGCTGTCCGAGCAGGCGCTGCGCCAGAGCGAGGAACGCTATCGCACCTTGGCCGACCAGCTCGCCGAATTGAACGCGACCCTGGCGCAACGCGTCGAGGAAAAGACCCGGGAGCGCGACCGGATCTGGAACGTGTCGCAGGATCTGTTGCTGGTCGCGGACCGCAGCGGCGTCTGGAAAACCGTCAATCCGGCCTGGACCCGGACGCTGGGCTGGAGCGAGGCGGAATTGCTCAACCGCACCTCGGAATGGCTGGAGCATCCCGATGACCACGGCATCACGCGCGCACAGGTCGAGAAACTGGGGCGCTCTGAAGCCACCGTGAGGTTCGAAAGCCGCCTTCGCCACAAGGACGGCTCCTATCGCTGGCTGTCATGGACCGGGGTGCCGGACCGCGATCATATCTATGCGGTGGCCCGCGACGTCTCCGCCGAGAAGGCCGCGGCCGAGCGGCTGCGGGCGACGGAAGAGGCGCTGCGGCAATCGCAGAAGATGGAAGCCGTCGGCCAGTTGACCGGCGGCATCGCGCACGACTTCAACAATCTCCTGACCGGGATCGTCGGTTCGCTGGACCTGATGCAGACCCGGCTCAATCAGGGCCGGCTCGACAACATTCCGCGCTATATCGATGCGGCGATGACGTCGGCCAACCGCGCCGCGGCGTTGACGCATCGGCTGCTGGCCTTTGCGCGGCGCCAGCCGCTGGTGCCGAAAAGCGTCGATGCCAACCAGCTCGTGGTGTCGCTGGAGGATTTGTTGCGCCGGACCATCGGCGAAACCATCGACCTCGCCATCGTCGCGGCGGACGATCTGTGGAACACGCTGTGCGATCCCAACCAGCTCGAAAGCGCGCTGCTCAATCTCGCGATCAATGCGCGGGACGCGATGCCCGATGGCGGAAAGCTTATGATTTCCACCGCCAATGTGCAGTTTTGACGGCGTCAGCGCCGATGCGCCGGCGCTCGTCCCCGGCGAGTATGTCTGCATCGACGTCACCGACACCGGCACCGGCATGACCGCCGAGGTGGCCGCGCGCGCGTTCGATCCGTTCTTCACCACCAAGCCGATCGGGCAGGGCACCGGGCTCGGGCTGTCGATGATCTACGGCTTTGCCCGGCAATCCAACGGCCATGCCACGATCGACAGCAAGCCGGGGCAGGGCACCTCGGTCCGGCTTTATCTGCCGCGGCATCACAAGCGGCATCGCGGCCGAGCAGGCGGCGGACGCCGCGGACGCCGCGCGCGCCGCCATCGGCGAGACCGTGCTGGTGGTCGAGGACGAACCCGTGGTGCGCGCGGTGATCCTCGAAATGCTCGGCGAGCAGGGTTATCGGACGCTCGAGGCGGTCGACGGTACCACCGGCCTGCAGGTCCTGCGCAGCGCGCGGCGGATCGATCTGCTGGTGACCGATGTCGGGCTGCCCGGCATCAACGGCCGCCAGCTCGCCGATCAGGCCCGCGAAATGCGCCCCGACCTGAAGGTGCTGTTCATCACCGGCTATGCCGAGAGCGTCGCCATCGCCGACGGCTTCCTGCAGCCCGGCATGGAAATGATCACCAAGCCGTTCGACCTCGGCAATCTGTCGCGGCGCGTCCGCGCCATGGTTCAGGCTAGGAAAACTTCCGAGGCGATCAGCTCGATCTACTTAACCTTGGTAGCCCGGATTGGAGCGAGTGAAATCCGGGTAAGCCGCGCATCAATGGCCGCGTCGTTTCCCCCGGATTTTCCAGTGCTC
>CAVOTZ010000026.1:0-9941 GCA_963699465.1 uncultured Alphaproteobacteria bacterium | reverse complement strand
CGCGCTCATGGAATGCGCGGACGCCAAGACCGGGGAGACGCGATACGTCATTTGCGCGGTCGGCCGAGACGGCGCCGATTATGTGTTCACGCCATTTGGGCATCTCGCCGACGGGAACCCCTATGACGCCTATCTCCCGCCGCCCGAGACCCTGCCACCCCAATCGCCAGCCTGATCCCCTGTCGCGGCTGGACCTGTCTGGGCGCGGCGTTTCGCGGGTCAACGGACAAGCCGTTCCCGCATCGTCCGGCTGGCGATGCGTGACCCACGAAACCTTGCCGCGCCCGGTCGCCAGTCCGCCGCGACGGGCGGATCAGGAGGTGACGAGCGATGTGCAGGGTTCTCAACAAGCATAAAACCGGCGTGCCGTCTGGGGCCGTCTATATCGGCCGCGGCAGCAAATGGGGAAATCCGTTCCGCATCGGCGCGGATGGCGACCGCGCCACCGTCATCGCGAAACACGAAAGCTGGCTGCGCGACCAGCATCATCTGCTGCGGGCGCTCGACGAGTTGCGGGGCTGCGATCTCGTCTGCTTCTGCGCGCCGCTCGCCTGTCATGGCGATTTGCTGCTGTGGCTCGCGGGCGCCACGCGCGACGAGCGGATCGCGTGGTGGCGCGGTCTCGACCGCTCCGGATCGCGGGACCGGCACGTGACGTGATCCGGCATGTCCGGCGCCGTGAGAGGGAGAGGACGGCCGGGACGGGTTTGAGCCGGTTGGGGTCGAGAGAGCGCCCCTCGGTTCGATCCGTCCCCGCTCTCCCGAGGTTCCCCAATGCCAAGTATCGCCAGCACCGCGCTCGCGGCGACGCCGATCGCCGCTGCTCCGACCAATCCTGATCCGGCCGCCGCCATCGCCGCAGGCCGCGCGCCTACTTCTCCCCGATCTCGAACGCGGCCGCCGCATCGATGCGGCCATGCTGCGCGCCGCGATGGAGCGCGCCTTCGGCGGCTCCGATGCGGAAGGCGCATGGGACTGGAAGACCGCCTACGATTGCTGCGAGGCGGCGACGGTTCTGTTCCTGCGCAAATTCGGCCCGGCTATGTGCGCCAAGGCCGCATCACCTGCCGCCATGCTGCCGATGCTGGCCAAGATCGGCGGGCTTCTCCCGACGCATACGCGCCGCTCCGAGGAGAGCCAGGCGCTCCAGCAATTCTCGACGCCGATCACGCTCGGTCTCGCGGCCAGCACCGCCGCCGCGATCACGCCGGCAGACCTGGTGCTGGAGCCATCGGCCGGGACGGGCCTGCTCGCCATCCTCGCCGAGCTGGCCGGCGGCGCGCTCGTGCTCAACGAGCTGGCGGATACCCGTGCCGGTCTGCTGGACCGCCTCTTTCCGGGCATCCCCGTCACCCGGTTCGACGCGGCGCAGATCGATGACCATCTCGGCGCCAGCGTCACGCCCCAGCGTGGTGCTGATGAACCCGCCCTTCTCGGCGATGGCCCATGTCGATCGCCGCATGGCCGACACCACGCTCCGCCATGTCAGCTCCGCCCTCGCACGCCTCGCCGATGGTGGCCGCCTGGTCGCCATCACCGGGGCGAACTTCGCGCCGGACAATCCGGCCTGGACGGATGCGTTCGTCCAGCTTCAGGAGCGCGGCCGTGTGGTGTTCTCGGCCGCGATCGATGGCGCGGTCTATGCCAAGCACGGCACGACCATCGACACGCGCCTGACCGTGATCGACAAGCAGCCCGCCGACGATCGCAAGCAAATTCCCAGCGTCGCCGGGGATGGCGCCAGACGCCGCCACGCTGCTGGACTGGGTGGTGCGCATGTCCCGGCGAGGCTGCCGATCGCTGAAGCAGCTGGCGCTCCCGCTGTTTGCCGCCCAGTCATGCCTCGGACGTCGCGCGGCAGCGCCATCCGCCCTTCCTCCGTTCCGGCCGATCGCAGTCGCGCCGGATTCCATCGAACTGGCCTACGAGACCTTGGATTGGCAGCCGGCCGAAGGCGGCCGCATCACCGAGGCGCTTTATGAAGAATACGGATTGCAGACGATCCGTATTCCCGACTCTCAGGCGCATCCCACCAAGCTGGTGCAGTCCGTGGCGATGGCGTCGGTGGCGCCCCCGAAACCCTCCTACCGGCCGCATCTGCCGCCCGCAGTCATTTCGGGCGGATTGCTGTCGGACGCCCAGCTCGAGAGCGTCATCTATGCCGGCGAGGCCCATTCCGGCCATCTGGCCGGATCGTGGAAGGTCGATGAGACCTTCGACATCGTTTCGGCCGCCCCCGACGACGCGGAGAATGCCGTGCGCTTCCGCCGAGGCTGGTTTCTCGGCGACGGCACCGGCGCCGGCAAGGGCCGCCAGGTTGCCGGCATCCTGCTCGACAACTGGCTGAAGGGCCGCCGCCGCGCCGTCTGGGTCTCCAAATCCGACAAGCTGATCGAGGACGCGCAGCGCGACTGGTCTGCGCTCGGCCAGGAACGGCTGCTGGTGACGCCGCTGTCGCGCTTCCGCCAGGGCACGCCGATCCGGCTGGATCAGGGCATCCTATTTACGACCTATGCCACGCTGCGCACCGATGGGCGCGACGCGAAGGTTTCGCGCGTGCGGCAGATCGTCGATTGGTTGGGCGCCGATTTCGACGGCGTCATCATCTTCGACGAGAGCCATGCCATGCAGAACGCCGCTGGCAACAAAAGCGAACGCGGCGATCAGGCCGCCTCGCAGCAGGGCCGCGCCGGCCTGCGCCTGCAACACGCGCTGCCGAACGCGCGCATCGTCTATGTGTCCGCGACCGGCGCCACCACGGTCCACAATCTCGCCTATGCGCAGCGGCTCGGCCTGTGGGGTGGCGAGGATTTCCCGTTCGCCACGCGCGCCGAGTTCGTCGAGGCGATCGAGGCCGGCGGCGTCGCGGCCATGGAGGTGCTGGCGCGCGACCTGCGGGCGCTCGGCCTCTATGCGGCGCGGTCGCTCAGCTACGAGGGCGTCGAATATGATCTGGTCGAGCACCAGCTCACCGACGAGCAGATCCGCATTTACGATTCCTATGCCGGCGCGTTCGGCATCATTCACAACAATCTCGATGCGGCGCTGAAGGCGACCAACGTCACCGGCGAAACCGGCACGCTGAACGCCCAGGCCAAATCCGCCGCGCGCTCCGCTTTCGAGAGCGCCAAGCAGCGTTTCTTCAATCACCTGATCACCGCGATGAAGACGCCTTCGCTGATCGAAGCGGTCGATCGCGATCTGGCGGCCGGCCATGCCGCCGTCATCCAGATCGTCTCGACCGGCGAGGCGCTGATGGAGCGCCGTCTTGCCGAAATCCCCACCGAGGAATGGGGCGATGTCCAGGTCGACATCACGCCGCGCGAGTACGTTCTGGATTATTTGGCGCACTCCTTCCCGACGCAGCTTTTCGAGCCGTTCACCGACAGCGAGGGCAATCTCTGCTCGCGGCCCGTTTATCGCGACGGCCAGCCGGTCCAGAGCCGCGATGCCGTCGCACGGCCGGGATCGGCTGATCGAAAAGCTGGCATCGCTGCCGCCGGTGCATGGCGCGCTCGATCAGATCGTCCAGCGCTTCGGCACCGACATGGTGGCCGAGGTGACGGGCCGCTCGCGGCGCATCATCCGCAAGACCGGCTCGGACGGCATCGACCGCCTGGTCGTCGAAAACCGCGCCGCCTCCGCCAATCTCGGCGAGACGCAGGCGTTCATGGACGACGCCAAGCGCATCCTCGTGTTCTCCGATGCCGGTGGCACCGGCCGCAGCTACCACGCCGAACTCTCGGCCAAGAACCGGCGGCTGCGCGTGCATTATCTGCTGGAAGCCGGATGGAAGGCGGACGCCGCCATCCAGGGGCTGGGGCGGACCAACCGCACCAACCAGGCGCAACCGCCGCTGTTCCGGCCGATCGCCACCAATGTGAAGGCCGAGAAGCGCTTCCTCAGCACCATCGCCCGCCGGCTCGATACGCTGGGCGCCATCACCAAGGGCCAGCGCCAGACTGGCGGCCAGGGCCTGTTCCGGCCCGAGGACAATCTGGAAAGTGCCTACGCGCGCGACGCGCTGCGCCAGCTCTATCTGCTGCTGGTCGCGGGCAAGGTCGAATTCTGCACGCTGCAAGTCTTCGAGGATGCGACAGGCCTGAAGCTGACCGACAGCAACGGCATCCGCGATGAGCTGCCGCCGATCACGACATTCCTCAACCGGCTGCTGGCACTGACCATCGATCTGCAGAACATCCTGTTCACCGCCTTCGAGCAATTGCTCACGGCCCGCATCGAAGGCGCGATGGCCAGCGGCACCTACGATATCGGGCTGGAAACCCTGACCGCCGAGAGCTTCATCGTCACCGGCCGGCGGACGATCTACACCCATCCCGGCACATCCGCGGAAACCCGGCTGCTGACCATCACGCAGCGGGAGCGCAATCGCCCGGTCACGCTGGACCAGGCGCTGGATCGGCTTTCCGACAAGCGCGCCGTGCTGCTGGTGAACACACAATCGGGCCGCGCCGCCGTGCAGGTTCCGGCGCCCAGCGTGATGCTCGACGATGGCGAGGTCGAACGCCGTGTGCGGCTGATCCGGCCGATGGAACATCCAGCCTTGCCGCTGGCGATGATGCCGCAGACCCAATGGCGCGAGGCCGACCGCGAAACCTTTGCCCGCGCCTGGGAGGCAGAACTCGCCCAGGTGCCGGAATTTACGGACAGCGAGATCCACATCGTTGCCGGCTTGCTGCTGCCGATCTGGAAGCGCCTGCCGAATGAATCCTCGCGGGTCTATCGGCTCCAGACCGACGCCGGCGAGCGGATCATCGGCCGCCGCGTCTCACCCGCCTGGGTCGCCACCGCGCTCGACGCCGACACGCCGACTTTATCGGCCGACAACGCCTTCACCGCGCTGATGGACGGAAAAACGATCCTCGATCTGTCCGAGGGGCTTCAGCTTCGCCGTGTCCGCGTCATGGGCGCGAACCGCATCGAGCTGACCGGCTTCACCGACCAGATGCGCGATCGGCTCCGCGCCTATGGCCTGTTCCATGAGATCATCTCCTGGAAGCTACGCATGTTCGTGCCGACCGACGCCACCGGCACGGCCATTCTGGCGAAATTGCTGGAGCGCTATCCGCTGGAGCGCATCGCCGACCGGGCGGCGGCATAGCCATGGGCCATCAAGCCGCCGATCTGGCGCACCGTCTCGCGCGCGATGCCGAGGCGGTGTGCCGCCACTACCTCTCCAACGGCCGGCGGGAGGGCCGCTACTGGCTGGTCGGCGATGTCCGCAACACGCCAGGGCGCTCCCTCTTCGTCCGGCTGCACGGACCGGAATCCGGCAAGGGCGCCGCTGGCAAATGGACCGACGCGGCGACCGGCGAGCATGGCGATCTGCTCGACATCATCCGCGAAAGCTGCGGCCTCGCCGATTTCTCCGACGTCGCCGATGAAGCACGGCGCTTTCTCAGCCTGCCACGACCGGACCCGGCGCCAGACCATGCGCGACCGTCATCGTCAGCGCCGGCAGGATCGCCAGAGTCGGCAAGGCGGCTCTTCGCAATGTCCCAGCCGATTTCGGGCACAATCGTAGAAACGTATTTGCGCCGACGCGGCATTACGGCTTTGCACGGAACCGCCAATCTCCGCTTCCATCCACGCTGCTACTACCGGCCCGATCCGGACTCGCCGACCGAGACCTGGCCGGCGATGATCGCCGCCGTCACCGACCTCGGCGGCACGATCACCGGCGCGCACCGCACCTGGCTCGACCCGTCGGGGCAGGACAAGGCGCCGATCGACACGCCGAGGCGGGCGATGGGCCACCTCCTGGGCAATGCCGTCCGGTTCGGTGTGGCGCACGATGTCATGGCGGCTGGCGAGGGCATCGAGACCATGCTGTCGCTCCGATGCGTCCTGCCCACCATGCCGATGGTGGCGGCACTCTCGGCCGCGCATCTCGCCGCCATCCTGTTCCCCCGGACGCTGCGCCGCCTCTACATCGCCCGCGACAACGATCCGGCAGGCGACGGCGCGGTGGCGAACCTGATCGACCGCAGCCGTGAGGCCGGGATCGAGGCGATCACGCTGTCGCCCCGCCTGGGCGACTTCAACGAAGATCTCCGCGCGCTCGGCATCGATGCTCTGCGGGCAGCCATCCGGGTGCAGATCGCCCCGGAGGACGTCGTTCGCTTCATGGCGTTGGAGGCGGCCGGCACGGCGGCGGCGGAGGTGTGCGGCGGCGCCGGCGTCCTGTCGCATCCGGTCGCGGGGTAGCTGCCCGCCAATCGTCGGAGAGGACCGCGCCCACGGCCTTCTGAGAGGGCGATCGGGCGGCAAGCGGCCCGGACAAGCAATGGCGGATGGCCGGCTATTTTCCGCCGGCGGCCCAAGAGGGGCCGCCTTTGCATCGCGAAGCAAAATAGCCGGCATCCGCCATCCTCCGCTCCGCTTCGGCCCTCCGCTTCGCTGCGGGTGCAGGTCCGGTCCGCCCGCCGCCTTTCGTCGCCATGAAGGCCGCGATGGGCGCGGTCGATCCGACGAAGGGCAGCACCCCATGACGACCGAATACGACGACACCAGCTTCGAGCCGCCGCACACCTCATCCCCGACCGATCACGTCCTCACCGAACTCCAGCTCTACGGCTACCGCCCGTTCCAGGACGAACCCGACCCGAGGCCGATGCCCGACGCACAGATCGTCGCCGGCGCAGTGGCCGACATCTTCGACGCGCTGGTGGTGGCGCTGGGTGACACCCGCCTCGAACCCGACCTCGAAGACCTGCTGTGGTCGACGGTCAACGTCTTCCACCGCGCCATCGGCCGGATCGAACGCGAACTCGACGACAATGAGCAGGCGCAGAAGCGCAGCCAGCAGGAACAGGATGGCTCGGAAATCCGCTCGGTCGAACTGGAACGCCTGACATCGGAAGGGCAGACGCTGATCGAACGCCGCGACAGCATGGAATTCTTCCGCGACCAGGCCGCCGACCAGTTCGAGCGCCACACCCACTCCGCCTGGCGGCCGCGCGCCGGATCGATGGTGAACCACCGCACGCTGACCTCGGCGATGATCGACAGCCGCGACTTCCTCGCCGCCAAGCGCCGGGCCGAGACCGAGGTGCTGGTGCCCGCCGGCCCGAAGATCGCCGTCACCGGCGGCCTCGACTTCAACGACCACCGCCTGATCTGGGACAAGCTCGACCGGGTCCACGCCAAGCACCCCGACATGGTGCTGCTGCACGGCGGATCACCGAAGGGCGCCGAGCGCATCGCCGCCAAATGGGCCGATCACCGCAAGGTGCCGCAGATCGCCTTCAAGCCCGACTGGACCAGGCACGCCAAGGCAGCACCGTTCAAGCGCAACGACGCGATGCTGGAGGTGCTGCCGATCGGGGTCATGGTCTTCCCGGGCACCGGCATTCAGGACAACCTCGCCGACAAGGCCAAGAAGCTCGGCATCCCGGTCTGGAAATTCGGCAGCGGCGGCGCGTGAGCGCCGCTCGGCCCAATACCGTAAGCATCGAATTACTCGGAAGAATTGAAACTGGCCGATTCGATAGGATCGCGCAATAAGTTTTAGGATTCTCCTTCAAGAGCATTGTCTATTCTATCGACAAAACTCTTAATCAAATCGGCTGTTTCCTGGACGAAAGCCTTAGTGAAGACCTTGATCTCATTTCCCTCTTTGTCGAATCCGTTCCTGTGAATGCAGTCGTGACGGAGCATCACTGCCTTGAAGATGCTAGCCTTGTCGGTCGTAAGACTCAGAATGCGGATTTCCAAGGCAATGTTGTATAATGCATCGACCTTCGCTATATTGTGATACAGGATCGACCGAAGATGCTCTCGAACTTTACGCTTAATTAGATCTGGGTCTTTCGAGAACTCTGCTAGTGTAAATTTCTCCTTTGCTAAGTCCTCATCTTTGTCGATCAGGCGCTGCATGGCGTCCATATCTGCCGCGACGGCGTTCATTAAGGTGTCGCCGAGATATGCTTCCAACGCCGTAACTTGGTGCGAAAAGACCAGCCGATTGATCAGATGGCTGCCATCATCTTTTCCATGGTCTGCGAGTAGTTTACTGGTTTGACGATAGGAGTTCATGAAGATCGTAAAGGGGTTGTCGGGAATACTGTAGTCGAGCCACTCGTCAGCCTCTGGCCGCTCATGCTCGAGACCGTAGTCAAAATCCACGATCACCTCATGAGAACCCACGTCCGTGTCATGATGGTTTTCAGCGCCAATGGGATATTCCCAAAGACCCCAGCTCAGCGACCCCAGCTCAGGATGCTCCAGGACGGCTTCGTAATGGGTTTCCGGTCCCATCTGGCGTTCGTCACCGCCAACCGCATCCCAATCCAGCTCATCGCTTCTGATCTCATATATGTGGCCGGTCGCGCTGTGCCTGATTCGAGCTGTTCCCTTGCAGTAAACCTCCATTACTTCCTCCAGGAAATTCAGTGACCCTATGGTGTGACCGCAGCTTGACCCCAGGGCGCAGCGTTCAGGACGAGCTATCCTGAATCGAATCCGTATACCACCCCGCTCACATTGGCGCAGATCCCTGGTCCGGCCCAAGGCCTGACGCCATCAACCCGTGAAGGTTCCGCTACGCGCGCGTGCGGCCTCTCCGGCTTCGCCTGCGCGGCGATTGCGGCCCTGGGCCGGAGACATCGGGCGCCGGTCGCGCGGGGATCGTCCGCGCCTCGAAGACAGGAGGCAGAAGCGCAGCTTGCGCGAATAGGATGGCTCAGAATTCCACTCAGTCAAACTGGAACGCCTGACATCCGAAGGGCAGACGCTGATCGAACGCCGCGACAGCATGGAATTCTTCCGCGACCAGGCCGCCGACCAGTTCGAGCGCCACACACCTCCGCCTGGCGGCCGCGCGCAGGATCGATGGTGAACCACCGCACCCTGACCTCGGCGATGATCGACAGCCGCGACTTCCTCGCCGCCAAGCGCCGGGCCGAGACCGAGGTGCTGGTGCCCGCCGGCCCGAAGATCGCCGTCACCGGCGGCCTCGACTTCAACGATCATCGCCTGATCTGGGACAAGCTCGACCGGGTCCATGCCAAGCATCCCGACATGGTGCTGCTGCACGGCGGATCACCGAAAGGCGCCGAACGCATCGCCGCCAAATGGGCCAACCACCGCAAGGTGCCGCAGATCGCCCTTAAGCCGGACTGGACCAAACACGCCAAGACCGCGCCGTTCAAACGCAACGACGCGATGCTGGAGGTGCTGCCGATCGGGGTCAGGGTGTTCCCCGGCACCGGCATTCAGGATAACCTCGCCGATAAGGCGAAGAAGCTTGGCATCCCGGTTTGGAAATTCGGGAGCGGCGGCGCGTGAGCGCCGTTTGCTGCCTACCACTGCTCTCGACCCGACATGGCCATAGGCTGGCGTGCCGAGTATCCAGGAGCCGGACCTTCGCTATTTCCTTGGTGTCGCGCAGTCGCTCGGGTGGCAGCTCCCCGTCGTGACGACGTCGGCGCTCGAACCCGCGACTTCGTCGGCGCGTTCAAGGCGGTGCCACCAATCAGCGTTCGTTGGTAGCGCCGCCGCGGCGCGAGTCCCGATAGACACGAGGGCGCCCCCTTGCGAGAGGGGCAGGTCGTTCCCTTTCAGCGCGCGGAGACGATCTGGTTCGGCAACCTGATGAACTCGTCCTCGGTCCCGTCGTGCGGAAGGAATGTCCGGTGTGCCTCGTCCGGCATTGGCGTGATCTCGACGAGCTCGCTGTCGCCGGTGTTGACGAGAGAATGCTTGTCAAGGATGCAGTCGCCCGAAATCAGCCACCCACGCGCAGCGGTGTGGTCGTAGTGCGCGAAACACCAACGATTCACGTTGTCATGACACTTCCCGACCTCGCCGACGAAGTCGCCAGCCTCGGCCGCCGTAATCGTGCGCACGAACTCGATCCTCCCTGCGCCGAAACCGAAGGGTCACGCTTTCTATCAACTCGTCCAGACGCGCCTCGAGGC
>CAVOTZ010000025.1:0-197880 GCA_963699465.1 uncultured Alphaproteobacteria bacterium | reverse complement strand
GGCCGCGAGCGGCGGAGGCTTCGACGGGGCCAAGCAAATCAGCGCGGGGAGGGGGTGGCAAGGGAGAAGGAGGCGCAGTGCGGTGCGGGAGGGGAGAGCGAACCCGGATTGCCGCCGGCGAGCGTGATCATCGCCGCGCGCAAGATCGGCGGAACAAGCTGCGCGTTGCGCCTTACGGACTGTCACGACTGAGGGATTGTCCCCAATATTGGGCCGCTTCACCACGGTAGGTGATGCGTCTTTGGCGGAAAATGCTATAAGTGGTTGACGTTAAATTTGGACAACCCCTGGTGGCTTGAGACGGATGGAGAGAGTGTTAGGTCCAACTTCGATAATTGCTCGGCGCGCTACGCGTGCGATAGCTGAGATCGAAGCGCTGAACCCCGTGCATTGCCACGCGCTTACCCTAGTATCGGGAGCGAGTGAGACAGAATACTCGGGATATCCAGACTGCCGCGGTTCATCCATGAAAAGCATCGAAGCCGCGATCAACATGTCGAGCGGGAAACAGTTCAAGGTCGAGTGCCCTTTAATGCCGCTCGACAAGAGGGGCGTATGGCAGCTAGCCGAGAGTCTCGGCGGCTCAGCATTGGTCGAGATTATCCGAGAAGGAACGCATACTTGCTATCAAGGTTCGCGCGACACCCAATACGACTGGGGTTATGGGTGTGGGTCGTGTCCCGCGTGCCAACTTCGAGCGAAGGGTTGGCGAGAATTCAGAAATGGATAGCAGCGGACAATAGCAAAACAAAAACGGCCAGGTCTTTCGACCCGGCCGCTCCAAACTCTCAACCGCAGTGCAGCTAAATTCAGCTCGCCTTCGCCACCGGCGCCTCAGCCGCCTTCTTCTTCTCGATCGCGCGCTTCAGGTCGAGCGCGCGGGGCGAGAGCAGGTCGGCTTTCTGCTTGAGCAGGAAGGCATCGAGGCCGCCGCGGTGGTCGACGCTCTTGATCGCGTTGGTCGAGACGCGCAGGCGCACGTTGCGGCCGAGCGCGTCCGAGATGAAGGTGACGTTGCACAGGTTCGGCAGGAACCGGCGCTTGGTCTTGATATTCGAGTGGCTCACCTTGTGGCCCACCTGCGGGCCCTTGGCCGTCAGTTCACAGCGCCGCGACATCGTGCAAAATCCTCTGCCATCCCCGTCTCTCCGGCAGTGCGGGCGCGGGGGTCCAAAATCATGTCCGTTTCGGGAACCGGGGACGTATAGGGGAGGGCCAGCTACGCGTCAAGGTTTTCAGCCGCGCGCGGGCGCCTGGGCCGGGCCGGGCCGGTGCCGGTTCCGCAGGGCTTATCAGAGGCTTATCGGCCCGTCAGCCATCATATAAAGGGCGTATTCGGCGGCGAAATCTTTTGCCCACGCGGGTCATATCGCCGATGGCTGGCGGAATTATTCAAAAGCGCCGCAGTCGCGGGCTTAAGTTGTTGTCCGGCGTCCATTATCGCCTAAATGAATAATCGATCGCGCGTGCGCAAGGACCCTCCAGTGACCCGGTTTCGCAGGATTTTGCCCCAGCCCGCCCGGCTTTCGCTGCGGGTTTTGGTGGGCTTGTGTGCGCTCGCGCTGGTCTGTCTGGTCGTGCCGCGGCAGGCTTCCGCGCAAGGCCGGCTCGATGCGCGCTATGAGGCGACGCTGGCCGGCATTCCCGTCGGCAAGGGCGCCTGGACCATCGAAATCTCCGACGACCAGTTTTCCGCCGCGGCCTCCGGCGGCACCGCGGGGCTATTGAAGGCGTTTTCCGGCGGCAGCGGCACCAGCGCCTCGCAGGGCCGCATCGTCAATGGCGCCCTGGTGCCGCAGGCCTATGTCGCGACCACCACGACGTCGAAAAAATCCGAAACGGTGCGGATGGCCGAGATCAACGGCTATGTGAAGGAATTCGCCATCGATCCGGAGCCGCCGGTCGATCCCGACCGCATTCCGGTGACGGACGCGCATCGCCATAACGTGTTCGATCCGATGACCGGCTCGATGCTGCGGGTGCCGGGCACGGCCGAACTGATGAGCCCGGATTCCTGCCACGCCGGCCAGGCGGTGTTCGACGGCCGGATGCGCTACGATCTGAAACTGGATTTCAAGCGGCTGGAGAACGTCCGCGCCGACAAGGGCTATTCCGGCCCGGCGGTGGTGTGCGCGGTCTATTTTTCCGCGGTGTCGGGCTATATCCCGGACCGGCCGGTGATCAAATATCTCACCGCCCAGCGCAACATGGAGATCGCCTTCGTGCCGATCGCGGGAACCCGCATCCTGGTGCCGTTCCGCATGAGCGTGCCGACCCCGCTCGGCACCGCGGTGCTGGAAGCCACCGAGTTCCACACCTCCGCCGCGCCGCCGCACCCGGCGAAGACGAATTGAGCTGCTGAATTAGAGCGGTGCTCCCTTCTCCCCTCCCCCCTGCGGGGAGGGGTCGGGGGTGGGGGTCCACGGGCACCGTGCCCGTGAGTATCTTCGAAGCCGCTGCTTCTTTCTTCTCTTTGAGCGTTACTCGTAAGCTCAGTGCTTGGAGAACCCCCACCCCCGACCCCTCCCCGCAAGGGGGAGGGGAGAACAAGCGCCGCGCTTACACCTGAGAATGACCAATGACTCCGCTTGACTTCTGCTCGACTTCTGATTCAACTCCGCACCATCAGCAACTTTAACGATTCCGCCGAAAAAGCCTGGCTTGTCGGGGCCCGCCAAACTTGATCTAGTGCGCCAACAGTTAGCTTAACGCTGGATGTTGCGGTGAACGAACCGGCAGTGGGGTGGAGTCACCGATTCGGGCGCGATTTGTTCCGGAACTTGTTCCAGAGCTAAATAGCGCGCGCAAAAGCGTCGCATTGTGAGACAGTTAGTAGCCCACGACAGCATCCCCATATCGTGCGACAGATCGCACTCCCCGGTTCGCAACGCCTCTCCCGTCTGCGAACGCCGCGCGCAAGACCGCGCAGAAAAACTCCCAGCAATCATGGCCTTCCCGTCCTCATCGCCGTTGTTTTCCAGTGACCGCGCGCCCGGCGCCGGCGTCACCGCCGTGCTGGGGCCGACCAATACCGGCAAGACGCATCTGGCGATCGAGCGGATGGTGGCGCATTCCTCAGGCGTAATCGGCCTGCCGCTGCGGCTACTCGCGCGCGAGGTCTACAACAAGATCGTCGACAAGGTCGGCGTCGATAACGTCGCGCTGATCACCGGCGAGGAAAAGATAAAACCGCCCAAGGCGCGCTACTGGGTTTCCACCGTGGAGGCGATGCCCAGGGATCTCGACGTCTCGTTCCTCGCGGTCGACGAGATCCAGATCGCGGCCGATCTCGAGCGCGGGCATGTCTTCACCGACCGCCTGCTGCACCGGCGCGGCCGGGACGAGACGCTGCTGCTGGGCGCGGCCACCATGCGCCCGGTGATCGAACGGCTATTGCCCGGCGCCAATATCGTGACCCGGCCGCGGCTGTCGCAGCTCGAGTTCGCCGGCGACCGCAAGATCACCCGGCAGCCGCGCCGCACCGCGATCGTGGCGTTCTCGGCCGATGAAGTTTATGCCATCGCCGAGTTGATAAAACGCCAGCATGGCGGCGCGGCCGTGGTGCTGGGCTCGCTGTCGCCCCGCACACGAAATGCGCAGGTGGCGATGTTCCAGAGCGGCGACGTCGATTATCTCGTCGCCACCGACGCGGTCGGCATGGGGCTGAACCTCGACGTCGACCATGTCGCATTCGCCTCCGACCGCAAATATGACGGCTACCAGTTTCGCAGGCTGAATCCCGTCGGAATTCGCGCAGATCGCCGGACGCGCCGGTCGCGCCACGCGAAACGGCACGTTCGGCACCACCGGGCGCTGTGCGCCGTTCGAGCCGGAACTGGTCAATGCGCTGCAGAACCACACGTTCGAGAGTGTGAAAATGCTGCAATGGCGCAATTCCAGGCTGGATTTTTCCTCGCTCGGCGCCCTGCAGGTGTCATTGGCGCTGTCGCCGACCCACGAGGCGCTGACCCGCGCGCCGATTGCCGAAGATTTGCGCGTGCTCGATCACGCCGCGCGCGACGCCGATGTGCGCGAGATGGCGGTGGGCGCCGCCGCGATCGAACGGCTCTGGGATGCCTGCCAGATTCCGGATTACCGCAAGATCGCGCCCGCCGCGCATGCCGAACTGGTGACTACGCTGTTCGGATTCCTGATGAAAAGGGGGAGAATCCCCGATGCCTGGTTCGCCGCCCAGGTCGACCAGGCCAACAATATCTCTGGCGATATCGACACGCTATCGGGCCGGATCGCGCAGATCCGGACCTGGACCTTTGTCGCCAACCGGCCGGATTGGCTCTCCGACCCCGAACATTGGCAGGGGATCGCGCGGGAAGTTGAAAATAAATTGTCCGATGCGCTGCATGAACGGCTCACGGAGCGTTTCGTTGATCGCCGTACCAGTGTATTGATGCGCCGCCTGCGGGAGAACACGGTATTGAATACGGAAATCGGCAAGACTGGCGAAGTGATCGTGGAAGGCCATGTGATTGGCCGGCTCGACGGATTCACCTTCGCGCCCGATGCGGCGGAAGCCGGCTCCGACGCCAAGGCGTTGCAGGCGACCGCGCTCAAGGCGCTGGCCGGCGAGATCGACGCCCGCGCCGAAAAGCTTGGCGCAGCCCCCGACGACCAGTTCGTGCTGGCCTCCGACGGCGTGATCCGCTGGACCGGCGACGCGGTGGCAAAGCTGGTCGCCGCCGACGACGCGCTGCATCCGCGCATCCGCATCATCGCCGATGATCGCCTAAGCGGCGCGCCGCGCGAGGCGGTGCAGACCCGGCTCGATCTGTGGCTGAAGACGCATATCGAAAAACTGCTGGGGCCGCTGTTCGACCTCACCAAGGCCGAGGACATCACCGGGATCGCACGCGGCATCGCGTTCCAGCTGATCGAGGCGCTCGGCGTGCTGGAGCGCGCCAAAATTTCCGCCGAGATGAAGGATCTCGACCAGCCGTCGCGCGCGAGCTTGCGCAAATACGGCGTGCGGTTCGGCGCCTATCACATCTATGTGCCGCCGCTGTTAAAACCCGCGGCGCGCGCGCTGGCCTCGCTGCTGTGGGCGCAGAAGCAGGACAATGTCGACCTCTCGGCGCTGTCGGGCGCGCAGCATCTGGCGGGTTCTGGCCGCACCTCGTTCCCGGTCGACAAAACGCTGCCGCGCGATGCCTATCGCGTGCTCGGCTACAAGCAATGCGGCGAACGCGCGGTGCGCGTGGACATTCTGGAGCGGCTCGCCGACCTGATCCGCCCCGCGCTGTCGTGGCGCGAGTCTTCGCCCGGCGAAAAGCCCGCCGGCGCGTTCGACGGCCGCGGCTTTGTCGTGACGCAGGCGATGACCTCGCTGACGGGATCGGCCGGCGAAGACTTTGCCTCGGTGCTGCGCGCGCTCGGCTATCGCATGGACCGCCGCCCGCCATTGCCGCCGAAGCCGGTGGTGGTGGAGGCCGCGCCTGCTGAGGCAACGGCCGCTGAAGCGGCTACGGCGGAAGCCGCACCGTCCGAGGCTGCTTCCGAAGCCATTTCGTCGCCCGCGATCTCGCAGGACAACACGCCGCAGGAAGCTGTGGCCGCGGAGCCCGCCGCTGCTGAAGCGACCGGTGATGCGCCGCCCGCCAGCGAAGCGGCCGATGCACCATCGGTGTCGCTGCTACCCGACGTCGCGATCGCCGAAACCGCATCCGCCGAAGCGCCGCAGGAAGCCGCCGCCGTACCTGAGGCCGCCGCACCGGAAGCACCGCACGAAGCCGCGTCTGCCGACGTCACGGCCGCTGTCGAAGCCGCCGCCGCGCCGGACGCCGCCGCGCCCGAAACACCCGCCGAGCCCGCAATGGTCGAAGTCTGGCGGCCCGGCGGCCGTTCGGACGATCGCCGTCCGCGTCACGATCGCAACCGCAACCAGCGTCACGGCCAGCAGGCCGCAACCACCGACGGCGCCGCGCCCGCTACCGGCGAAGCGGCCCCCGGCGAGAAGCGCGAGCAGCATCGCCGTGGCCGGCGTCATCGCAACAATGAATTCCGCAAGCCGGGCGAGGGTGCACCGGCTGAAGCTGTCGCCGCGGCGCCGGCCGAGGGCGCGCCCGCGCCCGAAGCGCGCGAGGGCCAACGCCCGGATCAGCGTGGCGATCGCCGCGGCAACCGTCCGCCGCGCGAGCGCTTTGAAGGCAAGGAGCGCGATAAGGCTGGCGAGAAGGCCGGCCGTCCCGAAAAGTTCGGCGGCGACCGCAACAAGGGCGATCGCAACAAGGATCGCGATCGCGGCGGGCGTGGCGACAAGGGCGGCGGCCGCGACAAGCGCGACAGCGGCCCGTCGCATCGGCAATGGGCGACCAGTGCCGCGCCGCGCGAGCGCGATCGTCCGGCCGATCCGAACTCGCCATTTGCAAAACTGGCCGCGCTGAAAGAGCAGCTCACCGCCGGCCGCAAGGACTAACAAAACAAGGGTGCTGATTGGAGCGCCAGCGTCTCGATAAATGGCTGTGGCATGCGCGGGTGGTAAAGGCCCGCACCAGCGCCGCTGCTTTGGTCGAGGCCGGCCACGTCCGCATCAACGGGGTGCGCGAAAGGGCGCCCGGCCACGCCGTCAAGGCCGGCGATGTCTTGACCATCGGGCTCGATCACAGCGTCCGCATCCTCAAGGTGACCGGCTTTTCCGAGCGGCGCGGCGACGCCCAGGCGGCGCGCGTGCTGTATGAGGATTTGCAAGCACCGGATTTGCACAAGCGCCCCGAATAACTATCTGCACCCGCACGGCAGAACCGCGCAAAACGCCTGTTTCCGGCATTCGGCTTCACTTGCGGCAGCGGGGTTCATGCGCTAGGCAAACCATTCAAAATTGATCCGTTTCGGAGTTCTGGATGACTTACGTCGTCACTGAGGCCTGCATTAAATGCAAATATACCGATTGCGTTGAAGTCTGCCCCGTGGACTGCTTCTACGAGGGTGAGAACATGCTGGTCATCCACCCGGACGAATGCATCGATTGCGGCGTGTGCGAGCCCGAATGCCCGGCCGACGCCATCAAGCCGGACACCGAGCCGGGCCTGGAGAAGTGGCTCGAGGTCAACACCGAATACGCCAAAAGCTGGCCCAACATCACCCAGAAGAAGGAGTCCCCGGCGGACGCCAAGGACTTTGAGGGCATGGAAGGCAAATTCGAGAAATATTTTTCCAAGGAGCCCGGCACGGGCGACTAATTATTGAGTAGCCCGGCACGGGCGACTAATTATTGAGTAGCCCGGTACGGGCGACTAATTATTGAGTAGCCCGGTACGGGCGACTAATTTTTGGGAGCCCGGCACGGGCGAATAAATAAATAATCGCGGTTCCGAGGGGCCTTTTGCCGGCCGCGCGCCGGTTGGCTTAACCCTAATCCCGGTTGGTTGGCCCGATTCGGCCCCAAAGCGGTGAGCAAAGCCCCTAAATCATTGATTTTTGCGGAAAATGTGCTATATTGGGCACATTACAAGCCGAACCCAGCCACGCGTATCTGTGGCGTCAGAGGTTCCCGTTAAAACATCGAACAGGGGCGTGGCAGTTCCGCGCGCAGGCTGTGTCACAGAAAACGCGTAAAAAGAGTGTTTCCAAGGGTTCGAAAAAAGCCGCCGCGGCCAGCCGTGGTGCAACCAAGAGCCGTGCCCGGACTTCTTCCAAGGACACCCGGGCAGCCGCCAAGGCGACGGCTGCAAAATCCTCGAAAAACAAAAGAAGCGCAATGCCAAACAAGACTGCCAAAACTGCCGCGAAAGCGACGGGTTCGAAGGCCACTGCTTCGAAGGTCGCTCCCAAGACTGCCCCTAAGGCCGCTGCCCCGAAGACCGCTCCCAAGGCTGTTGTCGCTCCGAAGGCTGCTGTCCCGGTCAAGCCGGTGACCGCTGCCGTCAAGCCCGTCGCGCTTGCCGCCAAGCCGGTCGCCGCGGCGCCCCGTATCGAGGAGCCGAAGAAGCCGTTGACCCAGCGTCAGGGCTTCAAGACCAACGAATTCGTGGTGTATCCCGCGCACGGCGTTGGCCAGATCCTGGCCATCGAGGAGCAGGAGATCGCCGGCGCCAGGCTTGAACTGTTCGTGATCAATTTCATGAAGGACAAGATGACGCTGCGGGTGCCGACCGCCAAGGTCGCCAATGTCGGCATGCGCAAACTGTCCGAGCCGGTGCTGGTCAAGAAGGCGCTGGAAACCCTGAAGGGCCGCGCCCGCGTCAAGCGCACGATGTGGTCGCGCCGCGCCCAGGAATACGAAGCCAAGATCAATTCGGGTGACATTGTCGCGATCGCCGAAGTGGTGCGCGATCTCTATCGCTCGGAGTCGCAGCCGGAGCAGTCCTACAGCGAACGCCAGCTCTACGAAGCGGCGCTCGACCGGCTGTCGCGCGAGATCGCGGTGGTGCAGCACGTCACCGAGACCGAAGCGGTCAAGGAGATCGAAAGCCAGCTCGCCAAGAGCCCGCGCCGCGGCGCCAAGGCCGAGACCGAAGCCGGCGCCGAAGGTGAAGCCGACGCGGAAGAAACCGACGGTGACGACGCCGCGGTGGCCGACGAGGCCGCGTAAGCGATTTTATCGGATTGAGAATGAGAAAAGCCCGGTCGCAAGACCGGGCTTTTTGTTTGCTTTAGGCCGCGTGCGGCGTGGTTCTTGCGCGCATCAAATCAGCTATTCGCGGTCCCGGCGATTACGAAACTGGTCGAATTTCTCTTTCTGGTCCGCGTCGAGGCTTTTGTAGAACGCCAACAGCTTTGGATTTTCCTCCTTTAGCGCGGCGACCCGTGCCTCCAGCATGTTCTGGTGGAACGTGAGCCGGCTCTCGAACGTCGAGAGATCCGGCTTTGTGGCGCACAGCGTGGTCTTCGCGTCATCGACGGCCTTGGTGCGCGCATCGACGAACTCCTTGTAGGCGGCCTTCTGCGCGTCGGTGAGATCAAGGTATTCCGCCAGTCGCTTCGCCATCTTGTGGTGATGGCCGTGCTCGGTCGGCGCGGCGCAAACCCGGTCATAGACCGACCCGCGGCCTGACTGGTCCTCGGACCGTACCGGTCCGAAGCTGGCAGCGAGAATCGCCGATGCGAAGACGAGAGTGGAAATATTGAAGTGTTGCATGTGAAGCTCCAATGCTGGAATGGACAAAGCGGTGATGGGGATTCGATTGGGAGGGTTTCAACCGCTAACGCCTGCCGTGTCCACCGCCGCCGGCGTGGCCGGCGCTGGCATGACCACCACCGACATGACCGCGACCACCACCGCCGCGGCCGCCGCGATAGCCGCCACCGCCGACATACCCACCGCCGCCGCCGTAGTAACCACCGTCGTAGCCGCAGTCGTTGTAATAGCAATTTCCGCCGATCGCGCCGCCGATGACGCCTGAAAGAATGCCGCCAACGATCGCTTCGGGGATAGCCGCGCTGTTTCGATAGTAGATCTGCACGACCGAGGCGTCGGTCCCGATCGTCTGTAGACCGACCGGATTGATCGGTGCGGCCGAAGCCGGCACGAGGCCGAGCAACAGGCCGGCGCCGGCAGTTGCAGCAATTCGAACGAGAGACATTCGATAATCCTTTGGTTCAGAGGAGACGCCATCATCTGGCGCGGGAAAGGGAGCGATCGGCCGTGTGAAATCAGCAGCCGATCCATCAAGCGATTGTCTGTTTCACATACCGCGCCCAAGCCGGAAGGACATGATCTGCATCAACTTTCTGCGCTCGAGCAGGCCAGGAGAGCAGGCCATGAGAGCAGGCCAGGAGAGTACGTCATGAGCGAACCGCGCTTCACTTATCGCCGGCTTCATTTCAGGAGGTGCCCAACTCCTCTGAATGAATTGCCGAGCCATCCAGAAGCACCTGCAACCATGTCCGTTCGTCGATTGTGGCCGCGGCCGTC
This sequence comes from uncultured Alphaproteobacteria bacterium, assembly GCA_963699465.1. Lineage (GTDB taxonomy): Bacteria > Pseudomonadota > Alphaproteobacteria > Rhizobiales > Xanthobacteraceae > Bradyrhizobium. The sequence continues at coordinate 188,012 of CAVOTZ010000025.1, read as the reverse complement.
ACCCGCCACTCGGTGGCTTTGCGTATCGCCTCGGTGTCATCAATCGCAAGCAGATGTTCCGAATCGTAGGAATGGAGCGCTCCGTCTCTCATGTGGCACAGCGCCGCGATGTATTTCCTGTGATCAGGCGTTGTCATCGATGCCCTACTCCGCCGCCACGAGTTTGGGCTGCGGCCTTATCCATTGGGTTCGACGCATGGCGTGGATAACGAGCGGTATTCCGCAGAACAACACGGTGCCGATCACCACGAGGGCGACATACAGCCCGGGCGATCCCATCGGCAGCTGATCCGGTGGAAAGAACGCAACCAGAAAGCTGAACACCACGCCGACGAAGCCGATGCCCGCGGTCAGCCACATCCCGGGCAGACCTCCGGGCACGCTGAACGGACGGACCAGCGTCGGCTTGCTGTAGCGAAGCTTGATGGCGGCCGCGTACATCAACATGTAGGCGATCAGGTAAAGCGCGATCGTCATGGCGGAGATCAGGAAGAACACCACCGAGACGTCCTTTATGACGAAATAGAGCAGGGACATCACCGTCACCACGGCGCCTTGCACCAGGAGTATGGTGGTTGGCATGCCGTGCCTGTTGGTGTGCTGCAATACCGGAGGCAGCTCGCCGTCATCGGCGGTGGCGAGCAACCCCTGACATGGGCTGCCGAGCCAGGCGAAAACACCGCTGATCGCACCGATCCCGACCAGAAATGACAGCACCGGTACGAGCCATCCGATATGCCAGACGTCGGCGATGCACGGCATTGAAGGTGTCAAAGACGGCCGGATTGCAGCGAGATCTTCTCGTAGGGCAGGATCGCCGCGATCGGGATTGCACCGAATGTGAAGATGACGAGGGAAATGATCGCGCCCAGTCCGATCGCGAACGGATATTCGCGGCTCGGCTGCTTCATCTCGGTTACGTGCACCGCCTGCACTTCGACGCCGGCAAACAGCAGCACGATTCCGGCCAGAAAAGCGACCGTTCCAAAGCCATGGATCGACGGCCAGTAGCGCGCCTGGCCGGAATCCGCGACCGCGGCATCGGTCAGATGTTGCCACGCAATCGGATGACCCGAAGCGACCCAATATGCAAGCAGAAGCAGCAGACCAACGCCGGGCACGATCGTTCCAAGGATAAACGTCCAATTGGCGATTTTGGCAAATACCTCCACGCCCTGAAGCACGACAAAGGTCGCCAGCCAGTACACGATGATACAGAACGAGCCGACAAAGATGCCGTTCTTCGCCAGTTCGGGACGGCCGATCGTATAGGCCAGCGCCGCCGCGCCGAAGGTGAGCGCGACCGGATACCAGACGACGTTCTGGATCCACTGCAGCCAGATCGCCAGGAATCCCCAGCGTATACCGAACGCTTCTCCGACCCATGCATAGATGCCGCCCTTCTTGTCGGCAAACGCACCGCCGAGTTCGGCCGACACGAGTGACGCGGGAACGAGATAGAAGACGACGGTGAACACCAGATAGGCGAACATCGTCATTTCTTCCTTGGCCAGCAGCGGCAAGCCTCGCAGGCTGGTTACCACGGCGGCGGCGGTCAGAAGCCCGATCGACGTTGCGCTCAAATAGGTCTTGCGGTCACTGATCGGTTCCATCGGATCTTCTCCAGGGAGGCCAGAGGCGCCAGCGCCGGCGCAGAAACGGACGACTGCCGGTCATTTTTCACGCGTGCCGGCAAGGGGACCTTCGGCGAGCCGTGATGCGTGAACGTGGTGCCTTCGGAAGCGACCTGCGGTATTCCCGGGGGATGCTTTTTCAGGTAGTCGATCGATCGCTCGATATCTTGCAAAAGCATGTCAGCCATATCCCGGGTAAAGCCGTGTCGGATCAGGACGCGCATCACCACCACATCGGTGATGTTGGGCAGCATGCTGTAGGCCGCGACCTGCCAACCTCGCACCCGCAGGCGGTCGGAGAGTTCGAAAAGCGAATAGCCGGGTTTCGCGCCATCCTTGATCATCCAGGAGATCGCGGGAATGCCCTTGCGGCTATCGCCATCGAAAGCAAGCTCGAATGGTCCGAGCTTGCAGATTTCCTGTCCAATCAACCTGGCATTGTCGTAGCTGTTCTGCAAAATACGCTGGTAGCCCTCGCGCCCCAGCCGAAGAAACAGGTAGTACTGGGAAATGATCTGGCCGCCGGGACGCGAGAAGTTGAGCGCGAAGGTCGGCATGTCGCCGCCCAGATAGTTCACATTGAAAATCAATTCTTCCGGCAGGTCGGTGCGGTCACGCCACACCACCCAGCCCACGCCGAGCGGCGCCAGTCCGTATTTATGGCCCGAAGCATTGATCGACCGGACCCGCGGGATGCGGAAGTCCCAGATCAGATCCGGCTCGATGAATGGCGCCATGAAGCCTCCGGACGCGGCATCGACGTGCATTGGAACATCGAGATGCTTGTCGCGTGCCAGCGTATCGAGCGCAGCCGCCACCTCGGCAACCGGCTCGTATTGGCAGGTGAAGGTAACGCCGAAGGTGGGCATGACCGCCGATGGTGTTCTCGTCGACGCGCTTGATGACCTCGTCCGGCGTCATGCCAAGCCTTCCGCGCTCGAGCGGAATCTCGCGCAGCTCGACGTCGAAGTATCGGGCGAATTTGTGCCAGCAGACCTGAACGGGGCCGGTGACGATATTCGGCTGGTCAGTCGGCTTGCCAAGCGCGCGCATGCGCTCGCGCCACTTCCACTTCAGCGCCAGACCGCCAAGCATGCTGGCCTCGCTCGAACCCGTGGTCGAGCAACCGATCGTGTCAGCCGCTTTGGGAGAGTTCCAGAGATCGGCAAGGATATGGACGCAGCGATTCTCCAGCTCCGCCGTGGCGGGGTATTCGTCCTTGTCGATCATGTTCTTGTCGATCGACAGATCCATCAATTGATGGACCTCGGGATCGAGCCAGGTCTGGCAGAACGTCGCCAAATTCTGCCGCGCGTTGCCGTCCAGAAAAAGCTCGTCCCGAACCAGCGCATGGGCCACATCGGGCCGCATCCCGTGTTCGGGCAGCCGATATTTCGGAACCGCGACGTCGGCAGCCTCGGTACCGAAAATATCCGCGTCTGGCGAACGTCCTGTTTCGTTACGATCGTGAAGCGGCATGTTTTTTCCTGACTTTTCTGCGAATGATTCCGGTGAACCGAAGCCGATGAGAGCTCCTCAAGTCGATGTCGCCGGCATCACGCCACATGCTCGGTTGATTTCACCGCGGCCGGGCTTTCATGAACGTCGAGACGGGATGGCTGGAGTGGCTCGAGCACCTTCTTGGCGCGGTCGACTTCCTCGGCAGAGCCATGCGCCATGACCAGAAAGCCGTCGGCCTTGACGACGCTCTCGTAGGCAATCGCGCTGTCCTTCGGGATTCCGATGCTGTACAGCGCCGCCACCAACGCGCTGGCGCCACCCACGACAACGGCACCTTCGATCGCGGCCAGCGCGGCCGCGGCGAAATAGCCGATCATCACGACGTGGCCGACGACCGGGATAAACATGAAAATCCCGCCGAACAGCCAGCCCCAAAGACCGCCCCAGAAGGCGCCGCGCTTGCCCCAGAATTTTATTCTGTCGCCGGCGTTGTAGAACCCGACGACATGCTCGTCGGTGTGGAAACCCTTGCCGACGACACTCAGCTTCTTGATATCGATCCCGGCGTCGGCCAGCTTCTTGACGGCGGCTTCCGCCGCCTGATGATCGTCGAAAACGGCGACTACGGCATTCAGTTCCGGCATTTGATGGTTTCCTGTGTGAAGACATCACGATTTTCGGATCGTGATCGATGTCGTGTCGAAGCGAATCTGAGGATTCGCAGGGCAGCTGTTCAACCGCGTCGGACTGCGATTTGCAAAAGCGGCGTTTGAGATCGCGCGCTTGTTCGGCCGGACAGTCTGCCGGACCATGTCGGGAGTCTGGTCAAAACAGACCATCTCGAAGGTTTCTTTCAGCTGAGTTCGCGTGGATCCGCGATCTCGGAAGTTCTATTCAGAATTCCGGACTGTTTTCGGCGGTCGCCCCCTGCGCGCGACGACCACCCCCTGGAGATCTGCGATCCAGCGCAGGCGCCCGGCTTCCTTGAGGGCCAGGGCTCTTTCGGGGCCGCGAGGCGTCGCGCGTGCGGCTTCGAGTGCGTCCAGGGCCTTTGCAATGGCGTCGCGATCGTCCTGGCAAAGCCGCGCTTCTTGCTTCATTGCCAAAGCTCTCAACCTGGTGGTCCGAGTTTACCCAATAGCCAGCCGAGCACATCGGACTGGATCGGATCGGCCGCAACCAGAACTTTTTCAAGATGACCGCACCGGACGCATTCGAATGCCTGCGAATTGAACCCCAGGCGAGCCGGCGTTATCCGGACCAGCACCAACTCGGCCTCGCATCTCGCACAGCGCCGGCCCTCAATCTCATTGTTGGCGTTTTCGAGTGAGGCATGATGGTTCATCGCCAATGCTCCGGCGGATTTCAGTTGAGCCGAGTCCCTTGCTGCGAGATCTCTCCGGTTTACCGCATAGCGCGAAGCTGGATCTTGTCGGAAGCCGCGAAGGAATGACCCGAACAAACTATTGCGAGTTGCAACCAGCGACCGATCAATTTTGCTCAGTTTTCGATTATTTTAATTCGCGACATCCGGACGTGGCATCGTCGCCGCCGACCTGCCGCGGAGCGCCCAACAATCAACATTCACGGGTTTCAGGCCAGCCGGGTAGGCTTCGCCGGATGTGCTGTTCTTGGATGATGGTCGTGCAGATAGGACGCGAGGTGGCTGCGAACGATATCGTCGTCGCCTACGGCCGTCTCGAACAGGTTCTCCTGCACCCCCCGGGGCAACTCGGGCCACAGCGCAAGCGCGGACTTGCCCAACAAACGCTCGAACTCGTGAGTTGAATTGTTCTTCATCGCTTCGGACCTTGTTGATCGGAACGCTGCCCGTTCCGGCGGAATCGAGCAACAGCTCCGGCTTTCTTGCTACGGTTCCCGCTTTATCTCGGGCTTGTCGTACAGCACGGCGTTGAGCAGCGAATTATGGACTTCGATTTTCCCGTTGTAGCTGATGAAACCGAGCTTGCGAAACTTGTTCATGAAGAAGCTGACGCGTGAGCGGGTCGTTCCGATCATCTCCGCCAGGGTTTCCTGGCTTATGTTCGGGCTGATCGGTTGCGGGCTGCCCTCCTTGCCGAAATTCGCCAGCAAAAGCAGCAGACGCGCCAACCGTTTTTCGCTCGAGTTGAACAGCTGATCGATCAAATCCTCTTCAATTCGACTGTTTCTGGTCAACAGATACGCCATGAACATCTCGGAGAATTTCGGCTCACTGTGGATAGCCGCGAGCATCGCGGTCTTGGTGATGACCGTGACCAGGCACGCTTCCATCGCCGTTGTCGTCGCAATGCGGAGCGCATGGCCGTTCATGCACCCCTCGCCAAAAAACTGCCCGGGCTCCAGAATTCCGACGACGGCTTCCTTGCCCTGTTCGGAGATGACGACGACCTTTAGCCGGCCCTTCTGGATGTAATAAATCGTGTCGGCCACATCTCCCTGGGCAAATACGACCTGATCCTTGAGATACTCGACGATCGTCTTGCCTTCCCCCACCTTGGCCAGAAATGCCCTGGGGTCGAATGCACCCTGATTAGTCTTGGCTGTCATGTGGTGAGGGTCCGCGGTGACGTCGCGACCTTAGCCATTCTGACAGCGCCTGTCAGAACGAAAGCCGCGAGGTCAAACGCCGGTTGATGGAAAATTGACGGAATATGCATGTAACGAGCACGGCTTGCCTCGGGCCAAACAGCATCGCCCGCCCCACCGTCCGACGCGGCCAAGCTGACAGATGTCGCGGGCAGAGTCTGAGCAATTTTGCTCAGACTCACCTCAGAAAGTAGTCCAAACTCGATAAAACAGGCGATCGGGATGGAACGCGGCCGTGTTATCGCAGGATTTGTCATGTTCGAGCCTTATGAAGCCCGCGAGAAGTCGCCCGATGTTATAATGTTTCCGGCGGTTCGGGACGAACTCCCTTACCGCCTCCGGCAGCAATCCCTGCTTGGCGAGTTTGGCCGCTCGGCCCTGCAGACACGAGATCTCAAGCAAATTCTGCAGCGCGCCACGGCACTTTGCGCGGAGGGCCTGGAAAGCCCGTTTGCAAAAGTCCTCGAGTACATTCCGGAAGATAATCGGCTTCTGATGCGGGCTGGTTTCGGCTGGGACTCTGCGGCGATCGACAACATCTCGCAAGGCGCCAACCGCGAATCTCCCGCCGGATACGGTTACCATATCGGCCAAGGCATCATTTCGAATGATCTTGAGCAGGAGCTCAGATTTGAAGTTCCCGAACTTCTCAGGGATTATGGGGTGCGGCGCGTCATCAACGTCCTGATCGAGATGGGTGGCGAAGGAAACGGACCGTTCGGCATTCTGGAGGTCGACAGCCCCGATCCCGGCCAGTTCGATCCCGCCGATGCCGATTTCCTGACCGGATTCGCGGGACTGTTGGGTATCGCCATTGAACGCCAGCAGGCAGACGCGAAGCTGGCCGAGGCGGTCGAATATCAGGACCTGCTTGCCCGGGAAATGAGCCATCGCGTCAAGAACAGCCTCGCCTCCGTTGTCGGCCTGCTCCAGGTTCAGGCACGTGGCACACATTCGCCCGAAATTCGAAATGCGCTGGAGGATGCCAGCTCTCGCGTCGCGGCCATCGCGCAGGTGCATGATCAATTGTGGCGCGGTTCGCGGATCGGCTTCATCGACCTCGCGGACTTCATGAACCAGCTGTGCAGGCAGTTGGGCAATAACACCGGGGGTCAGATTCTGAATTGCCATGCCGATCCGATGCTGGTTTCGGCCGACCACGCCATTCCGCTCGGCCTTTTGATCAACGAACTCGTCACCAACGCGGTGAAGTATGCGTATCCAGGTGGGGCTGGGGTAGTCGACGTCTCCGCTCACGAAATCGACGACATCCTTCACGTCGAGATTTCCGACCAGGGCGTCGGCCTGCCGCAGGGATTCGATATCAACAAGCCAAGAACCAGTCTCGGATTCAAGGTCATCATGGGTCTTGTGCGGCAACTTCATGGACACATCGCGATTAGCAGAAATGAGCCGAACGGCGCGCGGTTTCTGCTCGAGCTGCCGATCTTGTCCGAGCCCTAGATAGGCGTCGAGGCGGTGCTACGACAGCCCGGTGCAAGTCCAGGCTGCCGCTTTGTGAATTTCGAGCGCAACGAGCATTGCCGATGCCTGAACTCCCGGCCCATGGCCAATATTGCTCAGCCTCGAAATACATTTCCGAAGCGACTTAAATCATGGCGGCTTGCAACCATTGAACCGGAAGCGGATTAGCGTCCGCAGACAATTGCTTCGTCTTCAGGGAACAAAATGCAAATAGCACCAGAGATTACTTTCGAGGGCTGTGACCCATCAGCTGCGGCGCGCGACGCGATATTAAAAGAAATCGAACGGCTGGAAATCCACAATAAGCACATCACGGCATGTCGCGTAACCGTGATCGCGCCAGGCCACAAGCACCGCCACGGCACCGGTTTTCAGATTCATATTTGGCTGACCATTCCACCTCACGAAAATATCGTGGCCAACCATTCGCCGGTCGACGACGCCAGACACGAACACGTCGAGGTCGCGATCAAGGATGCTTTCGCGGCGGCCCGGCGTCAGGTTGACGCGCTGTCGTCTTGACGTTCTTCACGTCAAAAAGCTTACGTCTATGAACGGTTGGAAAGAAGAATATGGACCTATTGCACGGAAACTTCACCGCGGACCGCGATCAGGACTCCAGGAAAACCATTGTGCTGCAATGATGCAGCGCCGGCGTTATGCAGAACCCGCGATCGTTGACGGGCTCGCACGAAAGCCCAGCCAGGCCGGATTTGTATTCCGAGTTGTGAGTTTGGCTGCCGTGACTTCCCTCGCTTTGCACAGCGATCCTTCAGCCGCCGCCCCGATATGCGCGAACCTTGCTGGTCTGTCGCTGCCGCGGACGAAGGTCACCTTGGCCCGATCATATCAGGCGGGTGAGGTGGTGTCCGGCGTAACCAAAGCGCCAATCGGCCTTTGCCGTGTGGCGGGCACCTCGAAGCCCAGCCGTGACTCGAATATCAAGTTCGAGGTCTGGATACCGACCAACGGACGCTGGAACGGCAAATATGAGCAGATCGGCAATGGCGGCTTTGCCGGCACGATCTGGCTATCCTACATCGCCGATGCGGTCTCTCGGGGATACGCGGCTGCCGCGACGGACGATGGCACATCCGGACCGCCTTCAGGCGCCGCCACGTTCATCGGACATCCGGACGTTCTGAAGGATTTCGGGTACCGAGCCATCAAGGTCACCACCGACAATTCCAAGGCGATCATCAAGCGCCTGACCGGCAAAAAGCCCGGCTATTCATACTTCAGCGGGTGCTCCGATGGCGGCCGGGAAGCCTTGATGGAAGCGCAGCGATATCCCGGCGATTTCGACGGCATTATCGTCGGATCGCCTGCCAACGATCTGGTGGGACTCGGCGCTTCATTCCTCTGGAACATGCAGGCTTTGCTGGCTGGCCCGCAGACAGACAGCGTTCCAGACGCCTACCTTCCGGCGAACAAGATAGCCTTGATTAGCAAGCTGGCGATTTCCAAATGTGTTGGAAAGGATGGCGGCGCTTCGACCGACGCGTTCCTCAACGACCCAACCAATTGCCATTTCGACGCAGCCGTCGCGCAGTGTGCGGCTGGCCAGGATCCGGCTGCCTGCGTGACACCGGCACAGGTCGGAGCCGTCGAAAGGCTTTACAATGGCCCCCACAATTCAGCGGGCGATTTACTCTTCCCGGGTTTCGAACCGGGCACCGGATCGAACGCGACGGATTGGCCTGAATGGCTGATCGGTACTTCGCCGACTTCGCCAGGCAACGAATACGCGCTGACCGCGGAATTCTGGTGCGATGCGGTGCTTGGCAAGCCCACTTGTCCGTTCCTTGATCTCCACGGTCAATTCGAGGTCGCCACTCGATCTATCGCCCTGATGGCGAACTCAACCGATCCAGACCTCACTCGATTCAAGGCTCACGGCGGTAAATTGATCCAATACGCCGGGTGGGCGGACAGCGCCATCGCGCCCGAGAACGGCCTCAACTACTATCGGAAGGTCACCAGCGTGATGGGAGATGTGCACGATTTCTACCGCGTCTTCATGGCCCCGGGCATGGCACATTGTTACGGGGGGCCCGGTCCCAACTCATTTGGCAACGGAAACAATCATGGGCCTGTCATCGACGCGAAACATGATCTGCTAAAAGCGCTGGAGGCGTGGGTCGAGCGCGGAACTGCTCCGGACAAGATTATCGCAACCAAGTATTTCGACGATAATCCCGCCAAAGGCGTCGCATTCCAGCGGCCGCTTTGTCCTTATCCCCGGATTTCCAGCTACAATGGCTACGGCCAGATATCGGATCCTTCGAGCTTCGAATGTGTCCACGCCGAGGTCCATCCGGATCCGAGAAATATTGGCGTTCAAAACGCCTATAAATAGAAGCAAGGTTGTGGACAGGCGTCGATCGGAGGAAGGGTCGTCAAACGACAGGTTTCCCGGCAGCCATCGCCGGAAAAGCGCGCGCGGCCCTTACGGTGCCGCGATGATCGAGCCCAGCGGTACATCCAGGAAATACACAAACCCGGACGGGTCGTAGCTAAGCCGCACGTGGCCGTTCAATTGCTGACCGAGCGATTCCATCATGCGGGTGCCGAAGCTGCGCCGTGTCGGATGCTGAACCGGCGGACCGCCGCGTTCGGTCCAGGTCAGGCGCAGCCGCTGCTTCAGATCATCGATGGTCCAGGAGATCTCGACGCGCCCGGCGGCGGTCGAAAGCGCACCGAATTTGGTGGTGTTGGTGCACAGCTCATTGAGCGTCATCGCGAGCGCGATGACGGCGCCGGAGGTAATCCGGATATCCGGACCGTTGAAATGAAATCGCCTGGCTCCCGAGCTGTCATACGGCTCTGTGGCGCCGGCAAGCGTATGGGAGAGACTGGCATTGGACCAGCTGATCTGCATCAGCAGATCGTGGGCGCGACTGAGCGCCACCAGACGCCCTTCCATCGCCTGCTGGCCATGTTCGATACTGGGCGACGTGCGGAAACTTTGGGTGGCGATCGCGCTGACCGTGGCGAGCGTATTCTTGATGCGATGATGCAGTTCGCCAAGGATCAGTTTTTGCAGCTTGTCGGCGGCCTCGCGCTCCTTGGCGTCGATGCCGGCTTGCTCGAGCAGCACCTTGGCGTCGATGCCGGCTTGTTCCAGCAGGACACGGAGGCTGTCGTTTTCGGCTGATAGCTCGACCTCATGGGCCGAGCGCGGCAACGGATCAGTCGATGCGCCCGGTTGAGCGACAGGGGCATGAAGGATCTTCAACGCCCCTTCGCCCACCATCGTCTGCAATTCATGGATCATTTGCCCGACACCGAGCGGCTTGCCGAAGAAGCGGCTGTCGGCCGGCCTTTCCGCATCGGACGGTTTTACCTGGCCGGAAACAAGAATGATCTTGATGGCTGGCCAACGGTCGTGCACGGCGTGAGCCAGTTTCAGGCCGTCCATGCTGCCCGGCATCTGAATATCCGTGAACAACAGATCGATATCCGAGCGGGATTCCAGAATGGCGATTGCCTCGTCGGCGTTGACGGCTTCAACCGGCGTAAATCCGGCGTCTTCCACGATGTCGACGGCGCGCATCCGCAGCACCATTTCGTCCTCGACGACGAGAACGTAGGGCACGGCGGTTGAATTCTGTTTCGACTGGCACTCTCAACTCCTTCTCGACATTGGTCGATCAACAGCAGGCAAACAGGGCCGGCGGGAAACCGGTAAGCCCTAGAGCATTATCGGTTCTGATAGAATCAGAACCGAAGCTCTAGCTTCTTGTTTTGACGCGTTTTCTTCACGCGAACCGGTTTCCACTTCGCTCGAAAACGCTCTAGTCCTTGGCGGTTCGCGCCGGACGGGGACCGGTCCAGGCGGGAAGCGCGTCCCATTCGGCCCAGCGCATCCGGCGCTCTTCGTTGCCGACTTTGACGAAAACGAAGGGGGCGTCATCCTGACCGGTCTTTGATCCGGCGAATGTGGCGGGAAGTCCGTTTGCATTCCTGACGGTTGCTGTGTTCGCCATGTCGTCTCCCAAGTGTTCTCTCAAGTCTTCTCTCAAGTCTTCTCTCGTGTCGTTTTCCCGTACGCCACGCGCACAGATATCGCTGCGGCGGGCCGATGAAAGGGAACTATCGTTGAAGGACGACGGCCGCGGCGATCGGCAGGCCGAACAAGATCGGCATCAGCACCGGCGGCACCAGCCACTCACGAAAATCCAATTCTGGGGTACGGTTCATTCGACCGCCTCCTGGGTTGGGGCGGGAGCGCAACGCTCTCAGTCACCGATAACAGCCAAGGGCGGGCGGTGATGTCACCAATATAGGAACTCCGGCGTCCAATAGCGAGGCGGCATGCGACCAAATCGGACTTAATCGCTGTATCTTTCCGCCGGCGGCTCACTATGGTCGAAAATCCCCGCGTCCGAATTGAGGGGGACATTCTCTCATGTTCAACCTTGGCCGGCCGGTCCCTTTTCGGAAGGGTTTTCGGCGATTGGATGTCGCATGGTTTCAACCGATCATTTCCGGCAAGAGATCAGGTCCCGGCTCGAATTGGCGAGCGCGCAGGGCCGGCAAGACCTGACCATCGAGTGCGGCGAGCTTTACCGGTCGTTGAGCAAGCTTCCTGTGTTTGATCCATGGATGATCTTCTGCTGCAACGCGATGCGCGCCGAAATGGCCATGGCGGATCGCCTGATTTTCGATGACAGCAAGACGAGCCTGCTGACCATCCACTATGCGTTGCCGCGACACCAAAGGCCGCCGCTGGAAACGAATTAGGTTCTGTTGCGTTCCCCGGATGCTGCGCAGCGCGCCGCCCTTGCGGCGTGGTGCGCTGCTGATCCGGGGCCCACACTGTGGCGCTGGGTCCCGGCTCTGCGAAGCAGCGTTACACGCTGCATCGCGTCCGGGACACGGAAGTCTACCGGTCGCCTCAATCCACCACGATCTTCACGCGGTCCCTCGCCTTGATCTGGGCGTGGGCGTCGAGGCCGTTGAGGACGCGAAAGCGTTCCATCGGGTGATCGATATTGGCCATGCGGTGCGACAGCGAGTTCCACGGTGTCGCCGGGTTGCGCGGTGATCACCTTGATGCGCAGCGGGCGCGCGGCCTGGATTTCTTCCAACGTGAGACGGCGGAACGAGTTGACGGTCTCGCGCGCGTTGCGCTCGCTCTCGGTGGTCTTCTGCTTGGCGGCGAAGATGAAGCGGTAGACGTCGCTGCCGAAGCGCAGCGCGTAGACCTTGAACTCCCACTGATCGCCATGGGCGGCGACGGCGGCGGCCGGAAAACCGTTGATGGTGAGGTTTTCGGTGGAGGCCTTGTCGACATTCTCCATCCAGCCGGAATTGAGATAGTCGCCGAGCGACTGCTCGGCCGGCACCCGCACCACGTCGAAGCGCATCGCCTGCGTGCCGCCATCGCGCACGCCGATCACCGCCTGCGCGGTATTGTCGAGCGTGAACGTATCCGGCGCGCTGAAGGTGAAGCCGAGCTTCGGATGCAGGAAACGATGGCCGCGCACAAAGCCTTCGCTCGGGTCCTCGCCATAGACGATGTTGTCGATCGCGGCCAGATAGGTTTCGCGGTCGCGCTCGCCGCCTTCGGGCGAGGAATATTGCCGGGCCGAGGCCTGCGCGCTCTGCACCCGCTCGGGCGTCGCCGGATGCGAGGACAGGAAGTCCTGCGCGCGCGGATCGCCTGTTGTCTTGCCGGCCTTGAGGTCGGCATTGCGCTCCATCGCGGTCAGGAAGCGCGAGGCGCCATAGGGATCGAAATGCGCCCGCGCCGAAATCCCGACGCCGATGCTGTCGGCCTCGAATTCCTGCTGCCGCGAGAAGCTCGCCATCGTCAGCTTGTTCTTGGCCAGCGCCAGCGCGGTCATATCAGGGTCGTTGCCCATGTCGGTGACCACGCGGGTGACCACGGCGGCCTGGCGCGCCTGGTCCTCGCGGATCGCGGCATGCTTGGCCAGCACATGGGCCATCTCGTGGCTCAGCACCGACGACAATTCCGAGGTGTCGCAGGCCAGCGCAATCAGGCCGCGCGTCACATAGAGCTGGCCGGTCGGCAGCGCGAAGGCGTTGACCGCGCCGGAATTGAGAATCGTCACCTTGTAGGCCTGGTCGGGACGATCGGACGCCGCCACCAGGCGGTCCACGGTCTTGCTGATCAGGGCCTCGAGCTGCGGATCGTCATAGGCGCCGCCATAGGCCGACAGAATGCGTTCATGCTCGCGCTCGGCGGCGGGCGTCTGCGCAACGGCGGGTTTCGGCGGTTTGGCCGGGACGGTCGGCGTGCCCGGCGACGCGGTCTGGAACCGGGTGCCCAGGTCGCCGCAGCCGGCCAGTGTGAAAAGGGCGCACAACACGACGGGCGCCGCCCAAAGGCGGCGGCTCATTCTGTCATCGCGCTGTCCCGCACCCTGCGACACCCGAATTATCCCGCCTGCATCACCCGGTCTGCGGCGAGCTAGTTCTCGCCCAGCCGCTCGATCTGCCCCACCCGTCGTACTTCGATTCGCGGTCCACCCATCGGGCCGCCCCGCGCCTCGACCCAGCCACGCACCCGAATCTTCTTATTTTCGAGAGACTTAAGTAAAATCCCAGCCGCCTCGATTGTGCCCATCATGCGCTTTGGAATAGTCACGGCAAAGCCCCGTGTCCAGTTCCGGCCGAAATTCAGATAAGTCATTGCCCCGGCTTGCCGTACGGACAGAACCCTGCCCTCGACCACCATAAACCGCCCGATCCCGGACAAGATATCGCCGGGACTTTCCGCGTTTTTTATGGCCGAGGCATTGCCCCAGATTCCCTTTTTGCCCGCCCGCGCCGCCGCTTCGGCCGCGGCCAGCTCGGCAGCGCAGTCTTTGTCGGTCACGGTGGCGGCGACCAGCGCATCGCCCTGTGTCAGTAGCGTGGCTTGCACCGAGATATCGGAACCCGCGACAAACACCAAAGCGGGCTGGCGGCCGTAGCGGTCCGGCGTGTCGTCTTCGCCATGCAGCGTGATGTCGCGGCCGGCGACGATCGCCGACAGCGCCGCGATGCCGTTCGCTTTGGCCTTGCCGGCATCGCTGCCGTCATCGGGCGCGACCGGTTCGATGCCGGCGAGGATGACGTCGCGGCCGTCGTCGAGCCGCAACGTGCGGGCATCGATCACTTGCGTGACGCGGCCCTCGCCCTGTGGCGCCAGCAAGCATCCAGCCGTGATCGCTGGTACCGGCAGCAGGCCGCACCACGCGATGGCGGCAAGCGCCAGGCGCCGGGGTTCGAGCCATCGCTCAAGCCATGGAAGGTGTGAAAGCATGCGGTATTTTTGCACAAAGCAACGCATTCCGCTTAGCGGAAAAACGCGCGTCACGCCGTGTTTGGCGCGGCTTGCCGCTACAAGGCGCATGCGGCATGATCGCGGTAACGCAAGATGAAGGCCGCGCCCGACGCGGCACGTTGTTAAGGGGAGAGACAAAATGAAGCGCGTATTTTCCGGGGTGCTGGCATCGATGCTGGCGCTCGCGTCTACGGCGCTGGCGCAGGACAAGCCGCCGCTCAAACTCGGCGGCCTGCTCGATATGTCCGGGCTGTACGCCGACATCACCGGGCCCGGCTCCGAGATGGCCGCCAAGATGGCGGCGGAGGACTTTGGTGGCGAGGTGCTCGGGCGCAAGATCGAGATCATCGCCGCCGACCATCTCAACAAGGCCGACCTTGCCGCCAGTCTCGCCCGCGACATGTTCGACAACCAGGGCGTCGAGATGATCTACGACGTCGCGGCTTCCGCCACGGCCCTTGCGGCCGGCGAGGTCGCCAAGGCGCACAACAAGATCATCATGTTCTCCGGCCCGGGCTCGATCCGGCTGAGCAACGAGGCCTGCGGCCCGTATACCGTGCACTACGTGTTCGATACCTTCGCGCAGGCCAACGTCACCGGGCTTGCGGCGGTCAAGTCGGGCCTCGACAGCTGGTTCTTCCTGACCGCGGATTACGCCTTCGGCCAGGACCTGGAAAAGGACACCACCAATGTGGTGCTGAAATCCGGCGGCAAGGTCTTGGGCAGCGTCCGGCATCCGCTCAACACCTCGGATTTCTCCTCCTTTCTGCTGCAGGCGCAGGCGTCGAAAGCCAAGGTGATCGGGCTGGCCAATGCCGGCGGCGACACCATCAACGCGATCAAGCAGGGCGCCGAATTCGGCATCATGAAGTCCGGCCAGAAGATGTCGCCGCTACTCGCCTTCGTCACCGATATCGACAGCGTCGGCCTCGAGACCGCGCAGGGCCTGCTGCTCGCCGAAGCGTTCTACTGGGACCTCAACGACGACACCCGCGCATTTTCTAAGCGCTTCATAGCGCGGATGAAACGGCCGCCGACCTCGGCGCAGGCCGGCGTCTATTCGTCGGTGACGCATTATCTGCAGGCGGTGAAGGCCGCCGGCACCACCGATCCGGCCGCCGTCATGAAGATCATGAAGGACACCCCGATCAACGACATGTTCGCCAAGAACGGCCATATCCGCGAGGACGGCCGTATGGTGCACGACATGTATCTGTTCGAGGTCAAGAAGCCGTCGGAATCCAAGGGGCGCTGGGACGACTACAAACTGCTCGCCACCGTGCCCGGCAACGAGGCGTTCCAGTCGCTTGAACTGTCGCGCTGCCCGCTGGTGAAGAAGTAAGATCAGGTCACGCCGTCATTGCGAGGAGCGCAGCGACGAAGCAATCCAGTCTTTCTTTGCGGCCCTGGATTGCTTCGCTTCGCTCGCAATGACGAAATCCATCACAACCAATAACAACGAAAGCGAAAACGCATGACAGACATGGTCCTCGAAAACCTCGATCAGGGGTTGCTCACCATCACCATGAACCGGCCCGACCGGCGCAACGCGCTCAATCCGGAAATGACGGCAGGGCTGGTCGCAGCCGCCCGCCGCGCCACCGATGACCCGGAGGTGCGCGCCGTGCTGCTGAAGGGCGCCGGCGGCACGTTCTGCGTCGGCGGCGACGTCAAGTCGATGGCGGCGGGCCGCGCGCCGATGACGTTCGAGGCCAAGACTGCTAATCTGCGGCGCGGCATGGAAGTCTCGCGGCTGCTGCATGAATTGCCGAAGCCGGTGGTGGCACAGGTCGACGGCGCGGCCGCGGGCGCCGGCTTGTCGATCGCGCTGTCCTGCGACCTGCGCGTCGCCAGCGCCTCGGCCAAGATCACCACCGCGTTCGCCAAGGTCGGTCTGTCCGGCGATTACGGCGGCACCTATTTTCTCACCCATCTGCTTGGCAGCGCCAAAGCGCGCGAGCTCTATCTGACCTCGCCGGTATTGACGGCGCAGGAAGCGCTGGCGCTCGGCATGGTCACAAAAGTGGTGCCCGATGCCGAGATCGATGCGGCGGCGCATGAGCTGGCGATGTCGCTGGCGCAGGGCCCGTCGGTGACGCTCGGCTACATCAAGCGCAACATCAACAACGCCGAACACATGTCGCTGGAAGCCTGTTTCGATGCCGAGGCGATCCATCACTCGCGCGCCGGCGAAACCGCCGACCACAAGGAAGCCGCGAAGGCCTTTGTCGAGAAGCGCAAGCCCGTGTTCCACGGGCATTAGCTCGTTCTTCCCTTCTACCCTTGCGGGAGAAGGTGCCTTCGCGAAGCGAAGGCGGATGAGGGGTAACCAAGAGCATTGAGCCTGTGGCTACCCCTCACCCCAACCCTCTCCCCCAAAGGGGAGAGGGGGCGCGCTGCCGCTGTTGCCATCGTCGAGGGCTATCACAATGACCGACGCAACTAAGACGCCATCCTCTCACTACATCCGACTCCGCCAAATCTGCCTGGTCGCGCCGAAGCTCGAGCCGTTGATCGGCGACATCGCCGCCATCATGGGCCTCAGCGTCTGTTATCGTGACGACAACGTCGCCAAATACGGCCTGGAGAACGCGCTGCTGCCGGTCGACACCATCCTTCTCGAAGTCGTGGCGCCGTTCCAGCCCGGCACCGCGGCGGGGCGTTTCATCGACAAGACCGGCGGCCGCGGCGGCTATATGGCGATCTTCTGCTGCGACGATCCCGACGAACGCGGCGCGCATGCCAAGGCGGTGGGCGTGCGCACCGCCAACGTGATCGACCACGCGCCCTATCATGGCGTGCAGCTGCATCCGCGCGACTGCCGCGCCGCTTTCATCGAATTCAACCACACCGACGGCAGCGACGATGTGCTCGGGCCGTATCCGCCGGCCGGACCCGACTGGCAGAAATCGATCCGCAAGGACGTGACGCAGGCGCTGGTCGGCGTCGAGATGCAGAGCCCCGAGCCGCAAGCGCTTGCCGAACATTGGGGCGGGATCATCGGCGTTGCCGCGGGCAAGAACCAGCGCGGCGAGCCTGAATTGAAACTGCCGAATTGCAGTTTTCGCTTTATCAAGAGCGATAGCGAGATCATGAGCGGGTTGACGTTTCGGGTCGGTGATGTCGCGAAGGTGCGCGATGCCGCGAAGGCGAGTGGTTACAAGGTTTCCGGCGACGCGTTCGATATCGGCGGCGTCACGTTCCATCTCGTCGCGTGAGTGTTTCCCGCGTTCCCCGGATGCGGCGCAGCACGTCGCGCTTGCGACGTGCTGCGCCGCTGATCCGGGGTCGACGATGTGGAGGTGGGTCCCGGCTCTGCGAAGCGGCACTTCGCGCCGCATCGCGTCCGGGACACGACAGCTCCACAAGAACAATAAGGACCACAACGTAATGCCGCACCCGCTCGATACATTCTTTGCGCCCGAGAGCATCGCGCTGATCGGGGCGTCGCGCGATCATGAGAAGATCCCGGGGCGGCTGCTCGCCTATCTGCGCAAGAACGAGTTTCCCGGCAAGATATATCCGATCAATCCGAACTACGGCGATATCGATGGGCTGAAATGCTACAAGTCGATCACCGAGATCGGCCAGCCGATCGATCTCGCGATCATCATCATTCCTGCCAAGAGCGTGCTCGGCGCGCTGCAGCAATGCGCCGATGTCGGCGTCAAGAACGCGGTGATCATCTCCTCGGGCTTTGCCGAGGAGGGCGGCGACAGCGCCGCGATGCAGGACGCCATCGTGGCGCTGGCGAAAAAATCCGGCATGCGGATTTCCGGGCCCAACGCCGAAGGTTTTGTCAGCGAGGTGCAGAAGGTCGCGGCGACCTTCAGCCCGACCGTCGACGTCAAGCCCGGCCACGTGCCGCTGGTGGCGACCAGGCGCCGCGTCGCTATCGTCGCGCAATCCGGCGGCATTGGATTCGCCATCAAGCATCGCGCCAAGGCGATTGGCGTGGCGATCAGTTATTGCGTCAGCGCCGGCAACGAGGCGGATCTCGGCGCCGGCGAGTTCCTCGACTACATGGTGCAGGACGCCTCGACCGACGTTGTCCTGCTGTTCATCGAGGGCATCCGGGACGTGGAAAAATTCCTGGCTGCGGCGCAGCGGGCCACGGAGATGGGAAAACCGGTGATCGTGACCAAAGTCGGCCGCTCCAATGCCGGCGAGCGCGCCGCGGCCTCGCACACCGCGAGCATGGCCGGCTGGTCGGCGGCCTATGACGCGATCTTCGCCAAATACGGCTTTATCGTTTCCAACGATCTCGACGAGGCGGTTGCCATCGCCGCGGTGCTGACCACGTCGCCGCCGCCGAAGGGCGATCGGGTCGCGGTGCTCACCGTGTCCGGCGGCGCCGGCATCTGGGGCGCCGACACCGTGTCGATGCAGGGCATGCAGGTGCCGGAGTTGTCCGAGAAAATCCAGGCCGAAATCCGCGCCATGATTCCGTCCTATGGCGCGGCGCGTAACCCGATCGATGTCACGGCCCAGGGCGTCAACACCGGCGGCCTGCAAAAGAGCATCGAGCTGTTGAATGCGTCCGACGAAGTCGACGCCATCCTGGTGGTGCTGTCGACGTCGAGCGAAACGCGGATGTCGTTCAAGCAGGCCGAGCTTGAGCCTGTGATATCGGCGCAGAACAAGCCAATTGTGTTTTATTCCTACACGCTGCCGTCGGATTTCGCGCGCCGCGAACTGGCCAAGTCGGGTGTCGTGCTGCTGTCGGGGCTGACCCACGCTGCCGTCGCGCTGCGGCAGGCCTTGGCGCGCGCGCGATTCAGGTTCGAGGCCGCGGCGACTTCGGTGTCAAAGCGGCCGGATATTTCAGCGCATCTGACCTCGCCGACGCTGTCGGAGTCCGACAGCAAGGCGCTGCTGAGGGCCGCCGGCATCGCCTTGCCGGACGAGGTGCTGGTGACATCGCGCAACGGGCTCGACGCCGCGATCGCGAAAATCGATTTTCCGATGGTGATGAAGATCCAGTCGCCTGATATTCCGCACAAGAGCGAGGTCGGCGGCGTCAAGGTCAACATCACCACCAAGGGCGAGGCGTTCTCGACTTACCTCGCGCTGTTGGACAATGCGCAAAAACACCGGCCCAATGCCGCGATCCAGGGCGTGCTGGTCGGGCCGATGGCAAAAAAGGGCGTCGAGATCATTGTCGGCACGCTGCTCGACGCCACCTTCGGGCCGATGATCATGGTCGGCCTCGGCGGCATCACCACCGAATTGTTTCGCGACGTGATTTACCGCCCCGCGCCGGTGAGTTCAGCGGAAGCGACCGCGATGCTTGGAGAATTAAAGGCCGCGCCGCTGCTCAATGGTTTCAGGGGCGCGGCGAAGGCCGATGTCGCGGCGCTGTCGCAGCTGATCGTGCAGGTCTCGACGTTGGCCGCCGACGCGCGCGATGAGATCGCCGAGATCGAGCTCAACCCGGTGCTGGTGCATCCGGCAGGGCAGGGCGTCACGATCGTCGATGCGCTGGTGGTGAGGAAGAATAAGTAGCGCCGTCGTCCCCGTGGCGGGCTCTTTCCCCTCTCCCCTCTCCCCTCGCGGGAGAGGGTGGATCGACGTCGCAAAGCGACGGCGAGACGGGAGAGGGGGCGCTGAATCTCCCGATGTGGCCACCCCTCTTCCGGCGCTTCGCGCCACCTTCTCCCACAAGGGAGAAGGGAAAAGAAAGTGCGAAGCGCAGGCGCCTACCGCCCCTTGAAATTCGCGACACGCCGTTCGGCGGTGGCTTTGACGCCTTCCTTGAAATCTTCGGTGGCGCGCAGCTTGTTTTGTTCGACCAGTTCATGGTTGGTCGCGGCCAGCACGCGGTCGGCGAGGTTGCCGCGCATGGTGGCGCGGGTGGCGAGCAGGCCGAGCGGCGAGCATTCCGCGATCTCGGCGGCGAGCTTCATCGCTTCAGCCCGCACCTGGTCCTGCGGCACACAGACATTGGCGAGGCCCATTTTCGTGGCGTCCTCGCCGTTGATGCGGCGGCTGGTGTAGAAGATCAGTTCGGCGTTGTTCCGGCCGACCAGCTCCGGCAGCGTCGCGGTCAGTCCAAAGCCCGGATGGAAACCCAATTTGGTAAAATTCGCCGCAAAGCGCGCCTCGGGGCAGGTGACGCGGAAATCCGCCGCGACCGCCAGCCCAAACCCGCCACCGATCGCGGCGCCATGCACGGCGGCGACGAACGGTTTTTTGGCGCGGAAGATGCGGACCGCCTGCACATAGAGGTGATTGATCGGCAGGTTGGAGGCCGGATCGCTCTTGGACTGCTCTTCCTGTTTCTGCCGGTCCGGGTCGCTGAAATCGGCGCCGGCGCAGAACGCCTTGCCCTGCGCGGCCAGCACCGAGGCGCGGATTTCGACGTCCTTGTCGAATTCCTCCAGCGCGTCCGCGATCTGGTTGATCAGCGCGACGTTGAAGAAATTCAGCGGCGGCCTGCGGATTTCGATCAGGCCGACATGCCCGTGCTTCTCGACGCCGATGTCCGTGTAGGTGCTCATGAGTGGTCTCCGATAGTTAGCCGCTGCGTTTGCCGCGGCGAAAACCTGCTCCCTCTCCCATGGGGAGAGGGTTGGGGTGAGGGGGTACGGTCTATCGTTAAGCCGTAACCCCTCACCCGGATCGCTTCGCGCTCCGACCTCTCCCAAAGGGAGAGGTGAAAAGAAAGCGCGTCTCGGGTTAGCGCAAACCAAGCCCGCGGGCGATGATGCCGCGCAGCACTTCGGTGGTGCCGCCCTGGATGGTCAGCTTGGGCGCGGTCTTGATGGCGAACGAGAGCTGGTTCTCCAAGGTCTCGCGGTTGGTGGCGGTTTCCTCGACAAAGGCCGCGAGATCGCGCACCCGGTGCGGCAGCTGCTGCTCCCAGACCGTGCCGATGTCCTTGACGATGGAAGCTTCCACCACCGGCTCCTTGCCGGCCTGCAGCATGCCGGCGACCGACACCGACATCCGCCGCATGGTGTGCAGCTGCGCGACCAGCCGGCCGATGCCTTCGGCGCTGCGGGTGTCCGGCTTGTTGCCCACCGCGCGCACCAGTTCGGTCAGCACGTAATAGGTTTCCAAAAACCGTTCGGGACCGGAGCGCTCGTAAGCGAGCTCTGAAGTGGCCTGTTTCCAGGCGCCGTCGATTTCGCCGAGCACGTGATCGTCGGGCATGAAGGCGTCGGTGAACACCACCTCGTTGAATTCGGACTGGCCGGTGATCTGGTTGATCGGGTTGACCTTGATGCCCGGCGTCTTCATGTCGACCAGAAATTGGGTCAGGCCATGGCGGCGGTTTTCCTTGGTGTTCGGCGAGGTGCGGAAGATCGCGATCAAATAGTCGGCGATGTGGGCCGAGGAGGTCCAGATCTTGGTGCCGTTGATCAGATAGCCGCCGTCGGTCTTGGTCGCCTTGGTCTGGGCGGCGAACAGATCGGAGCCGGAATTCGGCTCGCTCATGCCGATCCCGAAGCAGACTTCGCCGCGGCAGATCCGCGGCAGGATGTCCATCTTGATGCGCTCGTTGGCGTATTTCAACAGCACCGGGCCGCTCTGGCGGTCGGCGACGAAAAAGCGCCGGGTCGGCGCGTTGGCCACCCGCATCTCCTCGGTCACCACATAGCGCTCGAGGAAGGAGCGTTCATGGCCGCCATATTTTTTCGGCCAGGTCATGCCGAGCCAGCCCTTGGCGCCGACTTTTCGGGAAAATCCCGGCGCGTCGGCGTCCTCGCGATTGGGCTTGTGCGGATCGAAGGTGCCGGCCGCGATCTCCTCGGCAAGGAACGCGCGTACTTCCTTGCGCAATTGCTCGCATTCGGGCGGCAGGCGGATCGGATCGAAACGAAGGGCTGCGGTCATGTGAAGTCTCGACTTTCGTGCAGGCGAATTTGAATAATCTCAGCGCGAGGCGACCAGCGGCCACAACTCGTCGGCGCCGCGGGCAGCGACCAGTCTGCCGAGTTCGACGGCCCAGTAGCTTTCGGAACCGAAATCGTCGCGCCAGGCCAGCGCGCGCAGCGAGTAACGGTGCAGGATGTGTTCGCTGGTGAAGCCGATCGCGCCGTGCACCTGATGCGCAATGCCGCCGCCTTTTTCGGCCGCTTCCGAACAGCGGATTTTTGCCGCGGCCGCTTCGAGGAACACCTCGTCGTTGAAGCCAGTCGCATTCGAGATCGCGTCCGCGGCCGAGGTCGCCGCGGCCAGCGCCGCGGCGGACTTCGCCGGCGAGCCGCGCCAGATTGTGCTGCACCGCCTGGAATTTCGAGATTTTCTTCTCGAAGGCGACGCGCTCGTTGGAATAGCGCACGCTGATGTCGAGCAGCGATTCCAGCGCGCCGGCGATCTGCAGGCTGCGCGCCACCCCGCCCATCAAGAGCAGCGCGGTGTGGTCAAAACCCTTCGGCGCCGGTTTTGTCGTGACGGGCGCGACCTTGTCGAAAGTCACGGTGTCGCTGTTGTCGCCGCCGAGGTTGAGGCCGGCCTCGATCCGGCATTTTGCCGCCTCGACCAGCGCGATCGACAACCCGTTCGAACCGGTCGCCAGCACCGCGATGTGTTTTGCGGCTTTCGCGAACGGCACGCCGCGGGTGCGCCCCGAAAGGGTGCCGTCGGCGTTGAGCGTGATGCGGTCACGCGGGCTCGCCGGCGCGACCGTCATCTCGCCCTCCGGCGAGGAAATCTTGGCCTGTGCCAGCAGCCATCCGGCCAGCATGGTTTCGGCGAGCGGCACGGCAATGGCGAAACGCCCCGCCGCGCTCAGCACGGAAAAACCTTCGGCCATGCTGGTGCCCGAGCCGCCAAATTCCTCCGGCACCCAGGACAGCGGCAGGCCGGCCTCGGTCAGCGCCTGCCAGAGCGGCGCTTTCCAGGTGCCTTGCTTGTCGCGGTTGATGGTTTGGGTGTCGGCGAGATCCGCAAAAATCTTCTCCGCGGTCTCGGCAACGATGTTCTCACTCTCCGCCACAGCGTTCCCCGTTTTTCAATCTGGACACATCCTGCCGGGCGTTTGCTGCTGGCAATCGGATGCGGCCTTTTCTCGGCCTTTTCTTGCGCCCGATGATGGGCAAAAGCCAGTGCCATGACAAGAGCCGATGTCCGCAGGGCGGCCTGCCAAGGAGACATGGACGCCGGCATAAGTATCGGTGGGTGCTCGAATAATTCCACGCAGCGGAGTTTGGCGGATTTGCAGGCAACGCCCCGCACGATATGGTAGTACCCGCGCCAGCGCGGCCAATGGCCGGTCAAGAGCAAGAAGAGGAAACGGGATGTCGAAGGACGGATTCTACGCAATTGTAACGGGTTCGGCTTCCGGCCTTGGCTCTGCCACCGCGGCGATACTGGCGAAGGGTGGCGGCCGCATCGTGGTCAATTATTCCTCGAGCGCCAAGGAAGCCGAACAGACCGCCGATCTCTGCCGCAAGGCCGGCGCCGAGGTGGTTGTCGTGCAGGGCGACGTGTCGCGCGACGAGGATTGCAAGAAGATCGTCGCCGCGGCTGCCTCCTGGGGCCGGCTCGATGCGCTGGTCAACAATGCCGGCACGACAAAACATGTCGCGCATGAAAATCTCGACGGCCTGTCGGCGGAGGATTTCCAGCGGCTCTACGGCGTCAACACCATCGGGCCGTTCCAGATGGTGCGGGCGGCGCGCGCGCTGCTGGAAGCCGGCGCCAAGGCGTCGGGCAATACCGCCGCGGTCGTCAACATATCGTCGGTCGCGGGCATCCACGGCACCGGTTCGTCGATTGCGTATGCCGCGAGCAAGGGCGCGCTGAACACCATGACGCTGTCGCTGGGGCGTGCGCTGGCGCCGCTGATCCGCGTCAACACCGTATGCCCCGGCTATATCGACACGCCCTGGTTCACCAAGGGACGTGGCGTCGAGGGCGCCGCCAAGGTGCGCGATTCCGTGATCGCGAAAGTGCCGCTCAAGCGCGCCTCCACGGCGGAAGACGTCGCGGCTTTGGTGTGCTTCCTCGCCACGCCGCAGTCGGGCAACATGACTGGTGAAGTGGTGCGGATGGACGCCGGCGCGCATTTGATTTCGTAGGGCGCGCCCGTTCATCAACCGTCATGCCCGGGCATCCACGCCTTTAAGGCGTATGCCGAAAAACAAGACGTAGATGGCCGGGACAAGCCCGGCCATGACGAAAAATAGGGTGTCTATTTATTCATGTCCGGAATCACGCGGCTCGCGACCAGCCGGTTCCAGATGAACAGCACCACCAGCGCGCCGATCGTCGCGGTAATAAAACCGGCGCCCTGGTCCGGGCCGTAATGGCCGATCGCCTGGCCGACGAAGGTGGCGAGAAACGCGCCGGCGATGCCGAGCACGACGGTCAGGATGAATCCGCTCGGATTATTCGGGCCCGGCGACAGGATGCGGGCAAGAATTCCGGCAACGGCACCTACGATCAAAATCCATAACATGGCTGTCGTCCTTCCCTGAAAAAACAGTCTCTCAAATTCGACGGCGTATCGCAGCGATCACAGCCGGCCCGACACTTCGTCGTCGGTCGGCAGCCGCCCGTTGGGCGTCAGATGGTTGATCGCCTCGGGCAATTGCTGGCTGAGGCCCGACAGCAGGTCTTCGCGCGACAGGCCGGTTTGCGACATCAGGCCGCTGATCTGGTCGGCGCCGAGCGCCTTGGCGAGATCGCCCGGCGCAATCGGCTTGTTCTGGCCGGGGCCGACCCATGAATTGGCGGTCTCGCCTTGGCCGCTCTGCTGCAATTGCTTCAGGAGATCGCCGAGCCCGCCGCTGATCACGCTGCCCGCGGCGCCGCCGGCGAGCAGCCCGCCCAGATTACCTTTCAGGATGTCACCGAGTCCGCCGCCGCTGGTTGCGCCACCGGCCGGCGAGGGCGCGGGGGCTGGCGCAGCGCCCGGCTGGCTGGCGGTGAGATGCTTGACGGCCTTCCAGGCCAGCAGGCCGAGGATCGCCATGGTCATCGGCGACATTCCGCTTGATTGCGCACCGGGATTGCTGGGGCCGCGCGGGCCGTTCTGCATGCCGTTGAGGACGTCAAGTAAACCCATGGTTCTCTCCTGCCGCTTGCAAGCCCCGCCATCGCAAAACATACCGGCGCGCCATGACGGTTACAAGGCGCGGGCGGCCTGAGGCTTCCCCACGAGCACGGGCTGCAAAAGTCTGCTAACGACATCGTTAGTCGTTGAATGGAATTGCAAAATGACCCCGGACAAACCGATCGGCGTGGCGGGTGCCGGCAGCATCGGCTGCTTTGTCGGCGGCATGCTCGCTGCCTCCGGCCGCAAGGTTGCGCTGCTGGCGCGGCCGCGGGTGATCGGAGAAATCGAGGCCAACGGCCTGCGGCTGACCAGCTTTGAGGGCTTTGATCGCACCATCGCCGCAAGCGAACTGACGCTGTCGCAAGATCCCGCGATCTTCGCCGATGTGAGTGCGGTGCTGGTGACGGTCAAGAGCGCCGATACCGCTGAAATCGCCGACCTCATCGCACAACACGCGCCTGAGGATGCCGTCATCGTCAGCCTGCAGAACGGCGTCGGCAATGTCGGCGTGTTGCGCCAGCGCTTGCCGGACCGGCGCGTGCTGGCGGCGATGGTGCCGTTCAATGTGGTGGCGCCGGGCGAGGGGCAATTCCACCGCGCCACCTCGGGCGACATCGTGGTCGAGCAGGACGACGCCGAGACCGCCGAGCGGCTTTCGGTGCCGGGGCTGAAGCTGCGTGCGACCGGCAACATCGACGGCGTGCAATGGGGCAAGCTGCTGGTCAATCTCAACAACGCGCTCAACGCGCTGTCCGGCCTGCCGCTGCGCCAGCAATTGGCGGATCGGAGGTGGCGCCGGCTGATGGCCGACCAGGTCGCCGAGGGGCTGGCCGCGATCCGCGCCGAGGGCATCGCGCCGGTGTCGCCGACGCCGCTGCCCTCGGGCTGGACGCCATCGTTGCTGCGGCTGCCCGATCCGATCTTTCAGATGTTGCTGGGGCGGACCATGAAGATCGATCCCGAAGCGCGCTCGTCGATGTCGGAAGATCTGCAGCGCGGCCGCCGCACCGAAATCGACTATCTTCAGGGTATCGTGGTCGAGATCGCCGGGCGGCACGGGCTCGAGGTGCCGCTGTCGCGCCGCATCGTGGCGTTGATCAAGCGCGCGGAGGCCGCGGGCCAGGGTTCGCCCGGGCTGACGCCGGAACAGATCAGGTCGTAGAGCCCTGCCTTAAAATGGCGACGATCAGAAGTGAGTTTGCGCTCGCAAAATGCTGGCCGGATTGAACGATATGAAACGAAATCTCGCGATCGCCGCGGCCGTGATGATGCTGGGCGGCGGG
Organism: uncultured Alphaproteobacteria bacterium; assembly: GCA_963699465.1. Taxonomy (GTDB): domain Bacteria; phylum Pseudomonadota; class Alphaproteobacteria; order Rhizobiales; family Xanthobacteraceae; genus Bradyrhizobium. The sequence continues at coordinate 161,255 of CAVOTZ010000025.1, read as the reverse complement.
GTGCCGGCCCATGCCGCACCGCCGACGGTGACGCCATCGCCCGGCTATGATGCGCGGCTGCAGGAGCAACATGCCGCATCGACGGTGCAGCAGCCGTCAGTGCCCGCACCGGCTCGGCGGCATCGCGGCCGGCGAATCCACCACGACGAGCATTGATCGATCCCAAATATTTGGCACCGCCACCGGCGCGCGCAATCAGCTTAAGGTGCCGTCGCCTCATCAACAGGCAGCGTGAACTGAAATGTCGCACCCCCTTGCGTGTTGGGGCCCGCCCACAAACGGCCGCCATGAGACGCGATGATCCGCCGGCTGATCGACAGTCCCATGCCGGTGCCTTGCGGTTTCGTCGTGAAGAACGCCTCGAAAATGCGCTCGGCGTCATCGACCGAAAGCCCGACGCCCGTATCACTCACCGAAACCAGCAGTTGACCATCCTCGGTTCTCTTCGATGCGACGCATCAGTTCACCGCCCAGGTCCTGCATCGCCTCGATGCCGTTGAGCATCAGGTTCATCAAAACCTGCTGAAGCTGCACGCGATCCGCTGTCGGCTTGGGAAGCCCCGGATCGAGATCGGTGCGGATTGAAACGGCGTTCCGATTCGCCTTGTCGCCCAGCAGCACGCTCATCTCTCGAACGATTTCATTGAGGTCGACCGATTCCCGCTCCGACGCGCCTCGCCTGTAAAGTGAGCTGACGCGGTCGATGATGCGCGCTGGCGCGCATCACGTCCGCGACCATTGCCGAGGCAGCCTTCGATGCCTCCGTCACGTTGGGCGCTCGGCATTTTGCAGCCAATCTGCTGCAGGCCTGGCCGTTGATGGCCGCAGCACGCAATCGGCTGCTTGATTTCGTGAGCCAGCGAGGCCGCCAGTTCCCCCATCATGCTGACGCGGTTCATGTACGCGAGAATCGGCCTCGAGCTGGCTCAATCTCTCGCGCTCTTCCTCGGCGCGTTTACGCTCGGTGATATCCATGACCGCCCCGACGAAGACGAAACTCTCCGGATCTTCGCCGGTTGAAGGATGAGCCACGGCCCGAACGTATTTGACCGAACCATCGGCCATCAGCAGGCGATGCTCGGCGATAAACTCGCTCCTCTCGATCGAGGCGCGGTCGAGGATTTGCCGCAGACGCATCCGGTCGTCCGGATGAGTCCGGTCGAGCGCCATCTGAATGGTCGGCTCGTATCGTGGGATCGCATCCGAATATCCGATAAGTCTCATCGGACCAGTAGATTTTCCCGCTCGCCGGGTCCCAGCCGAAGCTCCCGGTGTGGCTCAATCGCTGCGCCTCCGCCAGATACATCTCACTGCGGCGAAGCGCCTCCTCGGCCCTCTTGCGTTCGGCGCGTTCTCGGGCTTCGCGCAGCGCGCGTTGCACGGCGGGCACGAGCCTCGACAGTCGCGACTTCACAACATAATCCGTGGCCCCGATTTTGACCGCCTCGATCGCCACTTCTTCGCCGAGCGAGCCGGAAACGAAGATGAAAGGCAGATCGGCGCGGGCTTCGAGCGCAAGCTTCAATGCGGAAAGGCCGTCGAAGGAAGGAAGTTTGTAATCCGCGAGAATGAGGTCAATTCCGGTCGTCCTCGAGACCGGCGACGAACTCGGCGCGGGTTTGAGCGCGGGTTATTTCACAGACGAAATGATCGGCCTCGAGGAGTTCCTGAATGAGCTCCGCGTCATGAGTCGCTATCCTCCAGCAACAGAATCCGAAGCGGAGATTTCACTTCTTCACGCTGCCCGGCGGCGGCTCGTTGATGACCGCCCAGAAGACGCCGAGTTCCTTCACCGCGTTGACAAATTCGTGAAAATCGACCGGCTTTACGACATAGGCGTTCACCCCGAGGCTGTAGCTTCTCATCATGTCTTTTTCCTCGTGGGATGAGGTCAGCACCACCACGGGTATCATCTTCAGGCGTTCGTCGGACTTGACCTGCTGCAAGACCTCCAATCCGCCGATCTTCGGCAATTTTAGATCGAGCAGCATGACCGCGGGATTGCCGGCGGAGCGCGTGCTGAACTCTCCCCGGCAGTAGAGGTAATCCAGAGCTTGTTGTCCGTCGCGGGTAACCACGACCTCATTTGCGAGGTTGTAGTCCGCCAGCGCCGTCAGGGTCAGCTCCACGTCGTTCGGGTCGTCCTCGACGATCAAAATGCGTGCCAGTGGGGTCATGGCGCGTTCGCCGTCCTTTCTGCGGCATCTTGAGCTTTCGGAAGCGAGAAGTAGAAGGTCGCGCCTTGATCCACCGCTCCCTCGCCCCGGACCTTCCCGCCGTGGCGGTGGATGATGCGCTGAACGGTGGCCAGTCCTATTCCGGTGCCTTCGAACTGTTCAGGCAGATGCAGACGCTGAAAGACGCCGAACAGCTTGTTTACGTATTGCATGTCGAAGCCGGCGCCGTTGTCCCTCACGAACACTTCGACTTCTCTTTGTCTGGCGGTCCACACAGCCGATCTCGATTTCGGCCGGCGTTCGCATCGCTTGTGAATTTGACCGCGTTGGAGACAAGGTTGACAACGACCAGCCTCAGCATGGATCGGTCTCCGCTAACAGACCGGAAGCGCGCCGATCTTCCAGGCAATGTCCCGGCCCTTTGTGTCCTGCCCGATTTCCGCGACGACCTCCTTGACGAGCTGCTTCGAGGTCCACCTTCGCCTTTTTGGTCTCGGCCCGCCCGATTCTGGAAAACGCCAGCAGGTCGTCGATCAGGTTGCCCATTCTTTTTGCCGAATTGAGAATCGTTCGTATGAACCGCTGGCTCTTTTCGTCGAGCAGAAGACGACGCCTGTCTTTGCAACAGCTCCGAGTATCCGACCATGTGGCGAAGCGGCGCCCGGAGGTCATGGGAGACGGAATAGGCAAAAGATTCCAATTCCTTGTTGGTCGCTTCGAGTTCCGCAGCCCGTTTGCCGAGCTCCTGATTGAGTTTGCGAATTTCGTCCTCTCGGCGCCTGCGCTGCTCGACCTCGACCTGAAGGTTGTCGGTGGCCTGACGAAGGTTGTCCTCGATCCGGCGTCGAACCGCGCTGAAAGAGGCGACGATTGCCGCCCATACCACGAAAATGAAGAAGTAAGGCAGGTCTCCTGGTGGAAATCTTGAAGGAGTAAAGCGGCTCCGTAAAGAAGTAGTCGAAGGAGGCCGAAGACAGTAGAACAGCGACCACGGAAGGGCCGGTTCCCGCATACCAGGTGGTGAAGGCGATGGCCACGGTCAGAACCGGAAGTTCGACGTCCCGGAACTGGTAATGCTGAAATGCGAATGACACCCCGAGCGCGACGGCTACGGAAACGACTGCAAAGCCGTAGCGCAGGATCGGTGAGTGGATTCTCTGAAATTCTGGGTTCCAGTAGGCCAGGCTACGCCTCACTCAGACTTGGTTCGTAACGACTTGGTTCGTAACGGCTTGGGTTGATAAAGACTTGAGCTGGTAGAGACTTGAGCTGGTAGAGATTTGGGCTGGTCCCTCCGCAAGCTGGCATCAAATGACCACCCGCTGCGGCCGGCGCTCGCAGCATCAGGGCACCCTGCAAGCCGCCAGCAACGGCGGGTCAGGATCTTCGAGCGCCTTTTCGACGGAATGCACCCTATCGGATTTAGGTTCCGCTCGCCACTCGAAATCGGGCGGCCGCGCGTGCAGGGGGCTTCGGCCTCACCGCGGAATATCGCCGTTTGAGCCGGTAGCGGTCGTCGGCAATCCGCAAAAGATATTTCGCTCGACCGGCCAGCAAGCCTTCCTGGCGCGGAGCTTACAAAGCTACACTTTCCGCATCCTGATCGCAGGGAGCGCTTACATGCCGACGGCCGTCCCGCGCCCGCGTGTCTTGTTCATCGATGGCATTCCAGGTTCGGGCAAGAGCACGGCCGCGGAGGCCGTCGGCGGTTATCTCGCCAATAGCCGGATTTTTGCCGAGACCGCTCCAGATCACCCCTTGCTGGTCGCCGTGCCCGACCAGATGGGAGCCGCTTTTGCGGACATCCACGAGATGCACACTGCGGATTTGTTTGCCGCCGCGGCGCTCGGGAGGCTGGAGTCGTTCCTGAAAAGCGCCGAATCCGATGTGCTGTACGTTTTCGAGAGTCATCCCATCCAGAGCACCGTTCGGGTGCTTTTTCAGTTGGACGCGCCTCAGACGACGATATTGCAATTTTGGTCGAATTTGCAGGATCGGTTGGCTTTGGTGCAACCTCGGTTGATCTACTTCCATGAGCGCGATCCTCTGCAAGCCTTCGAGGAGATCAATCGAAAGCGAGGACCGGGCTGGGAGAAATACCTGGTCGAAGCATTCGAGCAATCGCCATGGATCCGGGGGCGCGCGCTTTCCGGCATCGAAGGCGCCAATCAGATGATCGTCGCGTATGCGGACCTGATCGATCGGTTGGCGGATTGCTGGCGGTTCCCGATGCTGAGACTGCCGGCTCGGCCCGAGAATTATCAGGCGCGGACAGATGCGCTGATCAAATGGGTAATGGCGCCAGTCAGCTAAGACGGTCGGCGGCGGTCGCCTCGGGACGATCTCAGCGGTCGTGTCCGGTATGCCCGTTGGACCAATGCCGGTCCGTATGGGGCGTCAGGGACTTGTCTGCCACCGTCTGCCGAACTCGGGCGAGTTGGTATTTTCCGCCTTCCATCCGTAGAATTGATAAGGGCCGGACCATGCATGGACCTCGCTCATGCAAACCCTGCATTCAAACCTGCCGGAATGCTTGTGCTGATCCTGCTCCTTGGTCGCGGTGTAATCCATACCGCAATTAGGGCAGGTAAAATATTCAATCGACCAGATGCTGTTTCCCATCGCGCAATCATGCGACGCTTCGGGCTCGTGTTCCAGCCAAAACCTTTGCCGCCATCAACCACCTCCTACCCGGATCCAAGAAACCATGGACTATTTGGCAGTGCTTTCTTAACTTTCCAGGGGCGCAGACCCGACGTGCCGAAGGCCGCCCGTGGGGCCGGAGGAGCGGAAAGTTCGCGACATGAAGCTGTACTACGCGCCGGGCACGATATCGCTGATGCCCCACGTCGCCCTGCTCGAGAGCGGTCTTGGCTTTGTCGCCATAAGGGTTGATGAAGCCAGCAAGAAGATGGCGGATGGTGGGGACTACAGCGCCATCAATCCGCTCGGCTACCTGCCGGCTTTGCTGCTCGACGATGGCAGCGTGTTGCTTGAGGCGGCCGCGATCGCCCAGTACGTCGCGGACCGCGCTCCGGCGGGAAAGCTCGCTCCACCACACGGAACCATCGAGCGGGCGAGGCTTCAGGCCTGGCTGAACTTTCTCTCCAGCGAGCTGCACAAGGGTGGTCTTGCTCCGCTGTTTTATGCGGCGCTGGACGAGCGCGCGAAGGATGTGTTTCGCGAACGGTTGCGGGCGCGTTTCGCCCTTGTCGACCAGCATTTGTCGACGCGGGAGTATCTGCTGGGCAAGGACTGCTCGATCGCCGACGTCGGCCTGTATGCGATGACCGGCTGGACGCCTCGTGTCGGATTTGACATCCGCGCCTACCCGAACCTGATCGCGCACCACGCCCGGATCGCCGATCGCGACGCTGTCCGGGAAGTTCATCGCATCGAGGGGGCCGTCCCGGCGTGATGCTTTCAGGATTTGCGGGCTCGCGTCAAGGTTTCCGAGGGAAGTTCCCGGAACTCGAGCCGATAGTCGTTGGCGAAGTGCCCGACGTTCTGAAAGCCGCATTTGAGTGAGATCGAAGTAACCGTCGTCTGCTGATTTGCGCCCAGTAGCAACGCGCGGGCTTTCTGCAGTCGAACCTTCTTGATGAAGGTCAAGGGCGAGTAGCCGCGGTTCTTCTTGAACTGACGAAAGATGCTCCTGGCGCTTACATTGGCGATCGAAGCCAATGTTTCGATGTCGAGCGGGCGATTCCAGTTCGCTTCGATATATTCTTCAACGCTTCGGACGCTCGAACTGGGTGCGTCGGCGGCTTCGCGCAGAAAATGGTTTGTGTAGGTGTGCCGGTGACAAAACAGAAAATTGACGATCAAGGTCTTCTCGATCTCGGCGGCAGCAAGGTCCGAGAAGTGACCGCCCATCACATCGAATTCGTTGGCGAAGAAGAAGACCCGACGACGGAGGCTGCGTGCCGCCGGAGATTCGAAATCGATCTTTTCTTCGAAAGCAAGCTGGCGATCCAGGCAGTCTCCGATTAGCGCATGAGCGGCCCGTTGCAATGCGGCAATCTCCAGCCTGAGGACCAGTTGCTGATAACCCGGAGTAGCCGTCAAGCCGACTTGTCGCTGAGCCGGAATTAACGTCGTCCATTCGCGACGAGAAATATCGAACACCTTGTTATCCGCCGAGACGCGCGCCGTTCCGCTGATCTTGAAGATCTGGCGAATGAAACTCGCTTCGGGAAACTCGACGTGCGCATCCGTGCCATATTCGCAATAGCTGACGGCGATGTCGCTCATCTGCAGATGATTGGCGTGTAAAACAACGCCGCCGGAGCCGCGTTTGATATCGGCTCTGTCGGCACCGTATATCCTCATCAGCTCCGCACGAGCCATCTCCGAATCGGCCTGGTCGATGGCCGGATAATGTTCGAGCATTCGTGGCTGTTTCATCACCGCGCCGGTGTAGACCGATGTTCGTCGCCGGTTGGCATCCAAAAATTCCGATCAGGGCTGGACTCGCCGGAACGTCGCAATCCGGTGGGCGTGTCGGTTATATGACACACACAATATTGTAACACGAAAAGTAACTTCGACAACGGACGGGCTGCTGCGTTAGTCGGACCGCCAGCAATGGCGCGCTACCATCCGGATTGCGCCGTGGTTGCTCAAATACCGCCATGTTCGACGCCGGTATTCCGAGTGCCGTAAATCGCGGCGCAAGGTTAGCAGGAGCGTGCGATCGTTTGGGGGAGTGTCGGGGAAGCAAGCAAATGAGCAATATCGTCAGATTTGTAAAAAGAGCCGATCCGGCAATGCCTGACCGGGGGTCACGCATGCCCCAAGCCGCAATCAATCCGCGCGTGTTCGGGTTGATTGAGGAGACACTATGCGCGCAAGATGTCGCCAAGCGGGAAATTGTGATCGTGATTTACGAGCTGCAGCTGGCTCTCGACAGATGCCGAAAAACGATATCCGCCATTCCCGAGCGCGACGGTTCAGCGAGGCGAGACCTTGAAGACCGGCTCAGCTCGATCGAGCGAATGATGGACCAAGCACGCAACGCGGCCCGAAGCCTGTGAGTTGTGATCGCGCCGTTCTGATGCCTATACGAAGTAGACCTCTATCTGGCCACGTCCGCGCCGGACGACAGCGCAATATCGCGGTGCGTCATCGCCCTCGATCTTGATGTAGAATTCAAGCGGAGGCTCGCACGGCGTGGCGAAATGAATTCTCGCGCCCATGTCGGATATGCGGTCCACCAGACATTCAGCGTTGCCCAATGTGCCGATCGTCGCTTTCTTCATCGCAACCATCTCCGCAGGACTCCGCCGGTCGCCATCTTTTAGTTGAGTTGCCGCGAGTGTGCCATCCGTGGGACTACTGTTCCGTGTCGTGATCGTACCTGGGCGGCTGTCGCTGCACCGGATGCGGCCGGGGGGGCGCGTTGGCGGATATTGAGCAACCTGTCGCCGCGGGGACTAGGGCGGCGTCAATCACAAAGCGGGATAAGCATCGCCAGCGGAAACAAGCGACACGATCGATGGGGATCGTCATTTGCTTGATCATGGAGAGCACGATGCGCACGAACCTGCCTGTCACCCAAATCGAATATCCGATCGGCGACGACGTGCTGATCGTCTCGAAAACCGATACCAAGGGAAGGCTGACGTATTTCAATGAGCAGTTCGTGGCTGCGTCGGGTTTTGCCGACGCAGAGCTGATGGGGCAGCCGCACAATATCATTCGTCATCCCGATATGCCGGCGGAGGCGTTCGAGGATCTTTGGACCACCCTCAAGGCCGGCAAGCCCTGGGTCGGTGCGGTCAAGAATCGTCGAAAGAACGGCGACTATTATTGGGTGCTGGCGAGCGCCACCCCGATCTGGGAAAGTGGTCAGATCACCGGCTACATGTCGATTTGCTCAAAACTACCGGCAGATCAGCGCACGGAAGCCGAACATGTCTATGCGCTGCTGCGAGACAAGAAGGCGCACGGTTACCGCGTCGATTTGGGCGTCGTTCGCCGCCGCAGCGTGGCCGACCGTTTCGTGGTTTTCACGCGTACGCTGAATGCGCGTCTGAAGACGCTGGCGGCGGCGCAGGCTGTTTTCATGGTGATGATCGGCGTCATCGGCATCCTGTCGGCGCGTGACAGCAATACGCAGATGAAATCGATCTACGAGGACCGCGCGGTACCGCTCGCGCAACTGTTCGAGATCAATGACCGCATGAAGGACAATACCATCGCCCAGTATGATGCCGCCGCCAATGGACGCGCCGGCAAGCCGTTGGGAGACGTGGCGGCGCGGGTGGCAACGAACATCGAAAAGATTTCCACGGTTTGGGCAGGCTACATGAGCACTCACCTCACCCCCGAGGAAAAGCTCATAGCCGATGGATTTGCGTCAAAGCGCAGTAATTATGTTGAAGATGCGGTCAAACCGGCCCTCACGTTGATCGCCGATCGAAAATATGCCGAGCTGGATGGCCTTTTGGCCGGCAAGGGAGCCGAGCTCTTCAACCTGGCCAAGCAGGATCTGGATAGACTGGTCGCGATCCAGGTCGGCGAAGCCAAAACACTCTATGCCGGCGCCGAGCGGCAGTATGTCGTTGCTCTGTGGTTGTCGATCGGAACACTTTGCGCTGGCCTGCTGCTGTGTACATGGCTCGGCCTGCTGACGATCCGGGCAATCGGACGGCCGCTCGGTCGCCTCAACGGGGTGATGGAAAAGATCGCACAAGGTGTGTTTACAAGCCGCGTGATTGTTGAGCGCGATGACGAGATCGAAGTCGCACTCAGGAATGTGCAGGCGATGCAGGCCAAGCTCGGCTTCGATCGCGAGGAGCAGAAGGATGTCGAGCATCGCAATACCGTGCAGCGCAAGGCCGACATGCATGGGCTGGCCAATGCCTTTGAAGGCGCGGTTGGTGAAATCATTGAAACGGTGTCGTCCGCTTCGACCGAGCTTGAGGCATCTGCCGGCACGTTGACGTCAACGGCGGAGCGCTCGCAGCAGCAGACCATTGTTGTCGCGGCTGCCAGCGAGGAAGCGGCGACCAATGTGCAGTCTGTCGCCGCCGCGACGGAGGAAATGGCTTCCTCGATCAGGGAGATCAGTCGTCAGGTTCAGGAATCCGCGCGGATCGCCGGCGAGGCGGTGGGACAGGCCCAAAGGACCAATGACCGCGTCGGCGAGTTGTCAAAGGCCGCAAACCGGATTGGCGACGTCGTTGAGCTCATCAACACGATCGCCGGACAGACCAATCTGCTGGCGCTGAATGCGACCATCGAAGCCGCGCGGGCAGGTGATGCCGGGCGTGGCTTCGCCGTCGTCGCCTCCGAAGTGAAGGCGCTCGCCGAACAGACCGCCAAAGCGACCGGCGAAATCAGCCAGCAGATAGGCAGCATACAGGCGGCGACCGGCGAATCGGTTGATGCCATCAAGGAGATCGGCACCACCATCGCGAAGATGTCGGAAATTGCGTCGATTATCGCGGCGGCCGTTGAAGAGCAGGGCGCCGCGACCCAGGAAATCGCCCGTAACGTTCAGCAGGCCGCGCAAGGTACCGTCGAGGTCAGTTCGAACATCACCGACGTGCAACGCGGCGCGAGCGAAACCGGATCCGCGTCGTCCCAGGTCCTGTCGGCGGCGCGTTCGCTCTCGAACGATAGCAATCGGCTCAAACTGGAAGTGGCGAAGTTCCTGAACACGGTTCGGGCATAGCATCCCCGGCCGATCTGCAAATCGACGCAAGATTTGCCGGTCGGCCTAGTTTGATCTGCGTCAATTTTCCAATCTGCCTCTGCGTCACACTTGTTCTCTGAAAACGTGGATCGAAGACGTGGAATACCGCGGCATCGAATATTCGGCAGTGAAGTTGATTAGCTCGCGCGAGTGGCAATGGACAGCACATTTGCCAGACCGGAAAACGCCCAAGGTTGGCAAGGCGCTGTCCAGAGACTTCGCAATTCGTCGAGCCAAGGCCGCAATCGATGAAGCCCTCAAGAAGTCGGCAAGCACCGGCGACTCCGCCGCTCCTCCTGGCTCGGATTAGTTTGCCTGCGGGACGATCTCATCCTGGCCGGCCCGTGCAAGTTGAAGCGATCGCCTCAGCTGCGCGCCGCCCTCGCCTGGCCGAGGAAGTGTGCATTTCCAGCGAGGGGAGCGCCCGGATTGATCCCGTGTTCCGACCAGGTCAGAGCCGAGAAGCCCCTAATTGTGCCGCGTGTCAGCCGCGCTTGGCCTTGTTGCCGGAAGAGCCGAACAGCATCTTCTTGAGGTCCTTGATGCCTTCGGAAAGCCGCGGCCATTCGCAGGAGAAGGAGTGCCGGCGGCAACTGGCATGGGCCCTGATATCGCTGCCGGCGGCTTGCGGCTTGTTGGGGGCTTCCACCGGCAGCGGTACTTTCTCGGTCTCCGGACGATAGGTGACCGGCTGCACCTGTTGTTGTTGTTGCTGCTGCTGTTGCTGTTCTTGTTGCTGCTGTTTTGCCGCGGCCGCCGCCGCGACGCTGTTGCGCCGTTCCTGATCGAGGAATTCGGTATATTGCTGATCGATCATGCGCTGCTCCTCCGGCGTCGGATTCGGCCCGGCGATGTCGAAGCTGCGGTTCTGCATGAAATCGTAATAGGTGTAGCCGCCGCCGGGCTTGCGGCGTCCGGCGAACTTGGCGTTGCATTCGGCCAGTGCCTGCGCCTTGGTATCCTTGGTCGAGGCCTTCTCGGCGGTGTCGGCGCATTCCTCGAAATCGGCGGGCGCGTGCGGCCACCATTGCGCGAGCGCGCGGGACGGCTGCAACGCAAGGCAGCCGGCGAACGCGGCGATCAGCAGAACGGAGCAACGTGATGCGAACACGGACGATTTTCCCAACGCGATTTCGAACCAGCTTCATGCGACATGATTTGCGTCGATTGTCGCCATTATCGACTTGATTGTCACCCCCGAAAAAAACCATGCTTCGCGCGTGGGTTGCAGGGATTTTTTGAGTCTGTGACCGGCGGCACATCCGTATCCGATGCAACGTGCAACGACAAGGGCGTGAATGAACCCGGAGGCCGGCATCGGCGTCCAAGCTTTGAACAAGTCACAATGAAGCCACGATGTCGCGCACGACGACGATGATGCGCCCGTGACGTCGGGATTCAAGCAAGACCCCGCGCAAGATTTTGCGCGAAAGACTTCGCACGGAGGTTCTGGCCATGCTGTATCGTCATACCCAACGCGGTGTCCTGGTCGTCTCGGTCTGTCTCGCGGCGGCCGCGCTCAACGCCTTCCTGATCTGGCGGAGCGGCCAATGGATTCCCGCTTGCATCACGCTGATCGTTCTCGTCGCCGCCGCGATCGTGTTCTCGTCCCTCACCGTCGAGGTGAACGCGAACGAATTGCGATGGAGTTTTGGGCCGGGATTGTGGACCTACCGCTTGCCGCTCGACGAGATCGAAACGGTCGCGATCGTGCGCAATCATTGGTGGAACGGTTTTGGCATCCGCAGAGGTTCCGGCTTCCGGCTCTACAACGTGTCGGGCCTTGATGCCGTCGAGCTGCGCCTGAAGTCCCACGACATCCGCCGCATCGGCACCGACGATCCGCAAGGGCTGGCCGACGCGCTGAAGGCGCCGCGGTAAGGCGAACGCTCTTCTCCCTCGCCCCGCACTCTTGTCCGCCGAAGCCCTTTCCCGGGCACGGGAATTGCATTAGCCTTCTGGCGTCAGTGGGGGCGTCATGAAAATTTCTGTTCAGCGTTTTCTGGGTTTTGCCGCCGCGGCATTCGCCGCTGCCATGTCTTTGGCCATCTCGTCTTTGGCCATCTCGCCGGCGGACGCCAAGACCATCGTCGCGGTGATGCATTCCGACCTGCGGATCATCGATCCGCTGTTCACCACCGCCTACATCACGCGCGACCACGGCTACATGGTCTACGACACGCTGTTGGCGCTGGACGAGAATTTTAAAGTCCAGCCGCAGATGGCGGACTGGAAGGTTTCCGACGACAAGCTCACCTATACCTTCACGCTGCGGGATGGGCTGAAGTGGCACGATGGCGCGCCGGTCACGGCGGAGGATTGCGTGGCGTCGCTGCGGCGCTGGGCCCGCAACGACAGCATGGGCCAGAAGCTGATGGATTTTACCGCCGGCCTGGAGGCCACCGATCCAAAAACCATCACGCTGAAGCTGAAGGAGCCCTACGGCCTGGTGCTGGAGTCGATTGCGAAACCGTCGTCCTATACGCCGTTCATGATGCCGAAGCGGCTGGCGGAAACGCCGCCCGGCCAGCAAATCAAGGAACAGATCGGCTCGGGTCCGTTCAAATTCGTGCAGGCCGAATTCCAGCCCGGCGTGAAGGCGGTCTACGAAAAGAACAAGGACTATGTGCCGCGCAAGGAGCCGCCGAGCTGGACCGCCGGCGCCAAGGTGGTGAAGGTCGACCGGGTCGAATGGGTCACCATGGCCGACGCGCAGACCGCGGCCAACGCGCTGCAGTCGGGCGATATCGATTTCTTCGAAGCGCCGTCGTTCGACATTCTGCCGGTGCTGGCGGCCAATCCCGACATCAAGGTCGAAACGCTGAACAAGGCCGGCTTCCAGACCGGCGGGCGGATGAATTTTCTCTATCCGCCGTTCGATAACGCCAAGGTGCGCCGCGCCGCCTTCATGGCCATGAACCAGAAAGACGTTCTGGATGCGCTGGTCGGCAATCCCGAATACTACAAGATTTGCGGCGCGCTGTTTATTTGCGGCACGCCGCTGGCCAGCGACATCGGTTCGGAGACCCTGGTGAAGGGCGACGGCATGGCGGCGGCGAAGAAGGCGCTCGCCGAATCCGGCTATGACGGCACGCCGGTCGTGATCATGGCGCCCGGCGACGTCGGGTCGCTGAAGGCCCAGCCGATCGTCGCGGCGCAGTTGTTGCGCGAAGCCGGCTTCAAGGTGGATTTGCAGGCCACCGATTGGCAATCGGTGGTTTCGCGCCGCGCCAGCCAGAAGCCGCCAAAGGAAGGCGGCTGGAACCTGTTCTTCACCAACTTCAACAGTTCCGATGCGTCGAACCCCGTCGCCAGCACCACGATCAACGGCAGGGGCAAGAACGGCGGCTGGTTCGGCTGGTCGGAGGACGCCAGGATCGAACAGCTGAAGGACGCCTTCGCGCGTTCCTCTTCGCCCGAGGAGCAGAAGAAGATCGCGGCCGATATCCAGCAGGAAGCCTATGACCAGGTGATCGTGATCCCGCTTGGACAATTTCTGTTGCCGAGCGCCTGGCGGAAATCGCTGACCGGCGTGCTCGGCGGACCGGCAACGCCGGTGTTCTGGAATATCGACAAGGCGGAGTGAAAGGGTAGTCCGTAGGGCGGATTGGCCGAAGGCGTAATCCGCCGCGACGGCAACTTCGCGATGGTGGGTTACGGCTTCGCCTAACCCACCCCACGAGGTACTACGAAGCACTGTCGATCATATCACACCACGAGACAGCCACGGATACGTCGTGCCGTCCCTGAGTCTCTCAAAAGCCCGGTGCGCGACAATGCGCTCGATGTCACCGGTCGCCAGGCCGATATCCATCAGCTGTCTGTCACTCAGGTCGTTCACGCTTACGCGCAACCTGTTGCGTCGGCGCCTTTCCCTGAACGTACGCCAATATCCCCTGAGCGATCTCAGGACGTTGCGCGTCGATGCGGCCGGTGGTCCGGCCGCTTGCTTTTCCGATAGAGCGTCTTTCACCGAAGCGTTGGTGAAGTCGAAACGGAGCCTCGCGGCACCGCGGTCGGGCTCGGATGTCCGGTTTGTCTGCTGGGGTGGCATCGGATGCTCCTGCGGTTGTGCGGGCAGGGAGCAGGACCAAACAAAAAGCCCCGTCCGATGCCGGCGGGGCTTGGTGAAAAAAGGTGCGTCGTCGAATTCCTAGCGCATGACTCCTTCCACGGCCCAGCGAGAGCGGGTCATGTGTTTACGGTTCACGATGCGCACGACGTTGATCATGAGACGGAACTATCACAGAGGTCGCGCAAGGTCAACGGATATGCCGGTGTTGATCGCATCCATGAGGCGAGCCGCCGCGGCGCGGATCTCGTAAGGGTGGGCTACGGCGGAAGACCGCCTAACTAACCCACCCTGCGAGTCCCGCTTAGCGGAAGACTGCCGGCGCCGGCGCCGAGCACGGCGCGGCGGTCGACCACGGCATTGTGAAACTGGTCGAGCACCAGGCCGTAGGCAGCGAGGTCGGATGGCTCGATCGCGCCGTCGTCATAGCATTCCAGCGTCTCGCGCAGGAATTCGTCGGCCTCGCATTGCAGCGCGTCGAGCTCCTCGATCGAATCGATCTGCCGCACCAGCGAGATCGCCGCCAACATTTTTTCGCGATGCAGGATGTTCAACCGTCGCTCGTCGCGCTTCACATAGTGACGCAGCCCGGCGACGCCTGAGCCGAGTATGGAGAACAGCAATACCGCGCCCCAGATATAGTCGCTGTAATTGTCCATGAAGGTGCGTTCGGTGCCATCGATATAGGCGGCAGCGCCGGGATGCGCGGGCAGCGCCGCATCCTTGTCGGTATCCGGCTTGGTGATCCTGGCGGCGCTCGGCACGTCGCGCGCCAGCGAGGGCTTTGCCGCGAAAAGCTGCCGGGTGAAGTTCGCGACCGTCGTCTCCGACAGCGTCTTCGGCGCCACGATCAGATGATTGACGCCGACGGTCTCGACCTTGTCGTCCGGCCGCGCCGGCGACGTGCTGAAGGAGCTGCCGGGAATTTCCTCGGACTCATACAGCGGGTGCCGCGCCGCGAGCGCTTCCGAAACGTCGATCGGCAAGAACACCGGCTCGCCGCGCAGACGCGCCGTGGCGGCGATAGCGTCCGCGGTGATCTTGCTGTCGACCGGTCCCACCGTCATGAACGCGTCGATGGTGGGATCGCGCACCATCTCGGTGGTCTGGTCGATGCCGAATTGCGTGACCGTGACCTTGTCGGGATCGACGCCGGATTCCTTGAGGATGACGCGCAGCAGCTTGACATTGATCTCGGTCCTGCCGATCACGCCGACCCTGCGGCCGGTGAGACCGTCGATGGTCTTGATTTGCGCCTTGTCCTTTTTCGATCCCTTGCGTGGCGGCGCCCACAGCACCACGACGTTCTTGCGCAGGATCGCGACCGATTCGGCGCCGTCGGGCATTTCCTCGTCGTCGCGCGCGACCGCGAGCTCCGCCTTGTGGGCCCTGAGCGCGGCGATGCTCTCGACAGGGCCGGCGGTCGGGATCACCACCAGCCGGACCGAACTACTGTCGCGGGCGAATTTCTCGGCGAGCGCCTGGATCAGGATCTGGTCGTTGCTGCCCGCGGGCCCGACCGCGATGCGCAGGGTGGCCGGCCTCAACGCCAGCAGGAAGCCGCCGACAACAGCGGCGAACAACAGCAGTCCGGCGGCCAGCACCAGAAACGGGGATCGCTTTATTTTACGGCTTTGGAGAGCCAGCTCTCCCGCGCCGGTCGACGCGTCTGAAAACGTCATGTTGGGCCTGGGCGGCTGACGCCCCCTCGGAAACAGGGTCAGATTAGCACGGATGGGCGCCGCCCGGGGGCCATATTGGGTGCGCCGCGGCGCCAATTTGATTATAGCTAACGGGCCCACGGAGGTAACAGAAGGCCATCCCATGTATCAGCCGCCCGCCTTTCGCGAGGACCGCATCGAGGTCCAGCATCAATTGATCCGCGCCCATCCGCTCGGTCTGTTGATCACGGCCGGACCCAGCGGATTGCTCGCCAATTTGTTTCCGTTTTTGCTGGATCAGGACAGGTCCGAAAAAGGCACGCTGCGGCTGCACATCGCGCGCGCCAATCCGCAATGGCGTGAACTGGAGACGATCGAGGAATGCCTGGTCGTGTTCCAGGGACCGCAGGATTACGTGACGCCGTCCTGGTACGCGACCAAGCAGGAGACCGGCAAGGTGGTGCCGACCTGGAATTACGCCACGGTGCACGTCTGGGGCAAACCGCGCGTGATGAATGACGACGCATGGCTGCGCCGCCAGATCGAGGATTTGACCGCCAGCCGCGAAAATCTGCGCGCGATGCCCTGGCAAGTGGATGACGCGCCGGCGGATTTCATCGCGATGCAGATGCGCGCCATCGTCGGTGTGGAAATTCCGGTCGCGCGGATCGAAGGCAAATGGAAGATGAGCCAGAACCGCCCCGAAGCCGACCGCACCGGCGTGATCGCCGGTTTCCGCGAAGCGGGTGAGGCGGGAGAAGAGATCGCGGCGGTCGTCGAAGAGCGCGGCGCCAAGCTGAGATAACGCGGCTTCAATTGTTCTCGCTTACACCTCGCGCTGCCTGAGCAGATCCTCGAGGTCGAGCCGGTGCGTGAACATCGCCAACGCGCCATCCGGCGTGCGCGGCCATTGTTCCTTGGGCCGGTCCCAATACAATTCCACGCCGTTCTGGTCGGGATCGCGCAAATAAAGCGCCTCGCTGACGCCGTGATCGCTGGCGCCGTCGAGCCGGATGCCGGCCTCGATCAGGCGGTGCAGCGCATCCGCCAACGCCGGCCGGGTCGGATAAAGGATCGCGGTATGATACAGGCCGGTCGTTCCGACCGCGGGCGGGCTGCCGCCTTTGCTCTCCCAGGTGTTCAGGCCGATATGGTGATGATAGCCGCCGGCCGATATGAACGCAGCACCAGCCCGTTGCTGCATCAGTTCGAACCCGAGCACGCCGCAATAAAAGCCGAGCGCGCGTTCGAGGTCGGCCACCTTGAGATGAACATGCCCGATCCGCGTTCCCGCGATGATGGGTGTAGTAGGCTCGGGCATCGGATGAATCTCCTGGCGTCTCGGATACGTGCCCCGGATGCTGCGCAGCGCGCCGCGCTTGCGGCGTGGTGCGCTGCTGATCCGGGGCCCACGTTTGTGGCACCACGTCGCGTTGGTGGGTCGGCTCTGCGGAGCAGCGTTTCACGCTGCACCGCGTCCGGGACACAAGTTTGCTTACACCAGTTCCGAGACCTGTCCTTCGGGCAATGGGAATTCAAACGTGTTCAGCGTCATCGACACCATGGTGTAGTAGCCGCATAGCCCGATGATCTCGACCACGCCGCGCTCGCCGACCACCTTGACCGCCTCGTCATACAGCGACTTGGCGACGCCATGGCCCTCATGCAGCGACTTGGCGACGTCGTAGACGATCTTGGCCTTGGGATCGTCAAACTGCGGCGTACGGCGATCGCGGATGTCGTCGATGATCTTCGGGTCGAGCCCGCCCTTCAGCGCCAGCAGCCGGTGGGCATACCATTCGTAATGCGAGGTCCAGTGCCGCGCGGTGACCAGGATCGCGATCTCGGTGATGGCGGGGGAAAACACCGTGTCGAAGCGCAGGAAGCCGCCGAGCCGGGTGGCGTGCCGGGCCATTTCCGGGCTGTTGAGCCAGGCCATCATCGGCGGCGGCGGTTTGCCGCGCTTGCCGGCGATCGATTCATCGTAGGTTTGTTTCTGGTCCTCGCTCATTTCGCCAGGCGAAAGCAGTTTCAGGCGCATGTCGGTTTCCTCTTGTTTTTCAAGCCTTATGCCTTACGCGAATATACCGGATCGAAGCCTGTGACCACATCCGCCGCCGCATGGCCGAGCAGAGATTTATTGAATTCCGCGAGCCGGCGGCTAAGGTCAGTGCAACATTTCTGGATGGAAACGCCGATATGACCGATCCTGATCAATTCCGCAGCGAAACCCGCGCCTGGCTCGAGGCCAATTGTCCGCCGGAGATGCGGCGTCCGATGTCGTCGGACGAAGACACGTTTTGGGGCGGCCGCAACACCAAATTCTCGTCCGAGCCGCAGCGCGTCTGGTTCGAGCGGATGCGCGACAAGGGCTGGACCGTGCCGCATTGGCCCAGGGAATATGGCGGTGGCGGCCTCGATGGCGAACAGACAAAAATCGTGCGCCAGGAAATGGCGGCGATCGGCGCACGCCAGCCGCTGACCTCGTTCGGCATTTCCATGCTCGGGCCGGCGCTGTTGAAATACGGCACCGATGCCCAGAAGAAGGAGCATCTGCCGAAGATCGCGGCCGGTCTGATCCGCTGGTGCCAGGGCTATTCCGAGCCCAACGCCGGATCCGATCTGGCCTCGCTGCAGACCCGCGCCGAAAGCGACGGCGACGACTTTATCATCAACGGCCAGAAGATCTGGACCTCCTATGCCAACTTCGCCGACTGGATTTTTTGTCTGGTGCGGACCGATGCCAGCGCCAAGAAGCACGACGGCATCAGCTTTATCCTGTTCGACATGGCCTCGAAGGGTGTTTCCACAAAGCCGATCCTCTTGATCTCCGGCCGCTCGCCGTTCTGCGAGACCTTCTTCGACAACGTCCGGGTGCCGAAATCGCATGTGGTCGGCACCGTCAACCGCGGCTGGGACGTCGCCAAATATCTGCTGCAGCATGAGCGCGCGATGATCTCGGGCATGGGCGAGCGCGGCGTCGGCCGGCCGCTCGGCCAGGTCGCGGCCGATTCCGTCGGCACCGACGAACAGGGCCGGCTGGAGGATCCGATGCTGCGCGGCCAGATCGCGAGTTTTGAAATTGACGAGGCCGCGCTGGCCGCTGCCGCCGAACGCGCGGTCGATCTGGCAAAAGCCGGCCAGTCGCATCCGGCGTTTTCCTCGGCGATGAAATATTACGGCACCGAACTGAACAAGCGCCGCTACGAGATCCTGATGTCGGCGGGCGGCATCGACGCGCTGGAATGGGAAAGCGAACGCTCCAAAGGCGGCGCCCGTCCGCGCGCCTGGCTGCGCACCAAGGCCAATTCGATCGAAGGCGGCACTTCCGAGGTAATGCTCGGCATCGTCGCCAAACGGATTCTCGATTTGCCGGGGGCTTAGAGCACACCTCATCCGAGGAGCGCGCCTACGCGCGTCTCGAAGGATGGGCTCCACATCTCATGGTTCGAGACGGCGCAAAAGCGCCTCCTCACCATGAGGGCATCGTGTAGCCTGACCAACTCATCGTTCGTTTCAACACAGCGTAACCGGAAAACCTCATGGCCCTCGTCCTCACCGAAGAACAATCGATGCTGCGCGACAGTGCGCGCGGCCTGATCAGCGACAAGGCGCCGGTGTCGCATCTGCGGCAGTTGCGCGACAGCAAGGACGCCACGGGGTTTTCCCGCGATCTCTGGAAGGCTTTTGCGGAGATGGGTTTTTCCGGGCTGCTGGTGCCGGAAGCTTTTGGCGGCAGCGGGCTGGGCTGCGTCGAGGCCGGCGTTGTCATGGAGGAGATCGGCCGCACCCTGATGCCGTCGCCGTTTCTGGCCACCGCCGTGCTGGCGGCCTCTGCGCTCACGCGCGGCGGCAGCGAGGCGCAGAAGTCGCAGTATCTGCCGAAGATTTCCGACGGCTCGCTGTTCGGCCGCACTTGCCATCGACGAAGGTGCAAAACACCGTCCGCTACACACCGCCATGCAGGCGGTGCGCTCCGGCAATGGATTTAAGCTCAAGGGCGAAAAGGCCCTCGTGGTGGATGGCCATACCGCCGATCTCCTGATCGTGGCGGCGCGCACGGCGGGAGCGGCGGGAGAGAGCAAGGGGCTGACGCTGTTTCTGGTCGATCCCAAGGCAAAAGGCGTCGCGACCGAGCGCACCGCGATGGTCGATGCGCATAATGCGGCGCGGATCGCGTTCGACAACGCCGAGGTCGATGCCGACAGCGTGCTCGGCGAGGTCGATCAGGGCGCGGCGCTGCTCGAGGGCGTGCTCAATATCGGCCGCGGCGCGGTGGCGGCCGAAATGGTCGGGCTGTCAGAGGAAGTATTCGGCCGCACCGTCGGCTATCTGAAGGAGCGCAAGCAATTCGGCAAATTGATCGGCGAGTTCCAGGCGCTGCAGCACCGCGCCGCCCAGCTCTACATCGAAATCGAAATCACCCGCGCCGCCGTGCTGAAGGCGCTGCAGACGCTCGACGGCAATTTTGACAAAGCGGGCAGCGCGGTCGCGGTGGCCAAGGCGCGCGCCGGCTCGACCGCGACGCTGGCGGTGCAGGAAGGCGTGCAGATGCATGGCGGCATGGGCATGACCGACCAGTTCGACATCGGCTTCTTCATGAAGCGCGCGAGGGTCTGCCAGGAATTGTTCGGCGACAGCAACTTCCACGCCGATCAATTGGCGCGGATGAAGAATTATTGAGAAAACTTGTGCCGTATGGCGGTGAGCTAACGAGGCGAGAGAAGCGCTCTCTTTTCCCCTCCCCCTTGCGGGGAGGGGTCAGGGGTGGGGGTAGCCACAAGCGCTGTCCTTGTCGACCCCCGCCCCCGACCCCTCCCCGCAAGGGGGAGGGGAGCGCGCATCGCGATGCGGAGAGTGCCTACCGGATCGGCGGGGCGTACTGGATGCCGCCGGCGCTCCAGAGCTGGTTGAGGCCGCGCGGAATCTGCAGCTTCGAGGCGCTGCCGACATTGCGGTCGTAGACCTCGCCGTAATTGCCGACATGGCGGATGATGCGGGCGGCCCAATCCTTGGTTAGGCCGAGGTCCTCGCCGTAGCTGCCTTCGGTGCCGACCAGCCGCATCACGTCGGGCTTCTTCGACTTCAGCGCCTCGTCGATGTTCTTCGAGGTGATGCCGAGCTCCTCGGCATTGATCATCGCATACAGCGTCCACTTCACGATCAGCATCCAGTCGTCGTCACGCTCGCGCACGACCGGCGCCAGCGGCTCCTTGGAGATGATGTCCGGCAGGATATCGTGATCGCCCGGCTTGCTGAGATTGAGGCGCAGTGCGTAGAGCTGGGAGGCGTCGGCGGTCAGCACGTCGCATTTGCCGCTGTCATAGGCCTTGACGACATCGTCCAGCTTTTCGAACTTCATCTCCTCGTATTTCATGTTGTTGGCGTGAAAATAATCCGCGAGGTTGAGCTTGGTCGTGGTGTTGTCCTGCACGCAGACCTTGCTGCCGTCGAGCCCCAGCGCGGAATCGATCTTTTTCGCGCGCGGCAACATAAAACCTTCGCCGTCGTAATAGGCCACCGCCGGGAAATACAGGTCGTAATTGGTCTCGCGCGACATGCTCCAGGTCGAGTTGCGGGAGAGGATGTCGACCTTGCGGTTCTGCAGCTCCTTGAAGCGCTCATTGGCGTCGAGCGGGATGAATTTTGCTTTTGTCGGATCGTCGAAGATCGCAGCCGCCACCGCGCGGCAGAAATCGACGTCGAAGCCGGACCAGTTGCCCTTGTCATCGGGAATCGAGAAGCCGGGCAGGCCGGTGTTGACGCCGCACAGCACCTCGCCGCGCCGGATCGTGCGCTTCAGCGTTTTGGTGTCGTAGCGTTCGTAGGTGATCGCGGTCGCCGCGACCGCGGCTGCGACGATCAGTCCGATCAGCAGGCCGCCTCGAAATGTCCGCATGATTTTTCTCTCGCCAATGAATGCTGGAAAATGATTCGGAAACGGAAAATAGTCGCTTCGATCAGAGCTCCGGCTTCTGCCGGATGATCACGCGGGTACCCACCGGGACGCGATCGTAGAGATCGGCGACGTCGGCGTTAACCAGCCGGAAGCAGCCCGACGAGATCGCGGTGCCGATCGTATCCGGCTGGTTGGTGCCGTGGATGCGATAGACGGTGGCGCCGAGATACATCGCACGCGCGCCCAGCGGATTGCCGGGACCGCCCGCCATGAAGCGCGGCAGATAAGGCTGGCGCGCGATCATCTCCGGCGGCGGCGTCCAGTCCGGCCATTCCGCCTTCTTGGTGATGCTCACCATGCCCTGCCACTGGAAGCCGTCGCGGCCGACGCCGATGCCATAGCGCAGCGCGCGGCCGCCACCCTGGATCAGATAGAGATGCCGCTCCGCGGTCGAGACGATGATGGTGCCGGGCGGCTCGTTGGTGCGGTACAGCACCATCTGCTTGCGGAATTCCGGATCGAGCTCCATGGAATCGTCCGGAATCACGCCTGGCTGGTCGCCACGGTCTACCGGTTGCTGGGCGAAGCTGTGCGAGACCGAAAGCATCAGGCCTGCGGCTGCGATGGCCGTTACGATCAGGTGCCGAAACTTGGTCATGTGATGCTCTCCGGTTGGCGCGAGACGCGTATGTATCATCGTTTGCCAAATCACTGAAACCATCAAATCCGGGCGTTTGCGGGATGGCAAGCGATGCGGGCCGAGGAGCGGGTAGGTTACTGGAATATCTCAGGTTTTGTGAATTGTTGAGGGGTAGGTCTCCTCATTGATGCATCGCTTGCGGCACCCCCACCCCCGACCCCTCCCCGCAAGGGGGAGGGGAGAAGAAAGGATCGCTCGGCACTTCTCACGGGACGCTCTTCGATCCGAGTTGCGATTTGTAAGATCGCCAACTTCAGCGCTGCCTGCTCCCCTCCCCCTCTCGTCCGACGAAGCCCGCCTTCGGGCGAAGGCGGATGCGGGGAGGGGTCGGGGGTGGGGGTCAACGGGCACGGATTTGCGCCAACAAACGGTGTCAGCCGCAAACACCGAGCCCCAAATACAGAGCGACCCGGAGGGGGGCATCCCGTCCGGGTCGTTGGAGGTTTAGGGAGGAAGAAGCGAATTCGATGGAGACAGTTCTAGACGAGGTATTTTTCGCCGTGATGTCGTCTACTGTTTCAATTGTTTCGCGGGCCTGCCTAATTGGCTTCACGCCGCCAGGCTGTCGACGCCGGCGCACTTCAACAGCTCGGCGAGCTGCTTGCGGGCATAGAACATCCGGGTTTTGACCGTGCTCTGGGGGATGCCGATGATGGCGCCGGCCTCTTCGACCGACTTCTCGTGGTAATAGACCAGGTTGATGATCTCGCGATGCGCCGGCGACAGTTTTGCCACGCAGGCGCGCAGGATGGCGCTGGTATTGCTGCGGTCCAGCGAGGCTTCCGGCGTATCGGCCTGATCGGCGATTTCCAGCACGTCGTCCTGATCGATGTCCTCGTGGCGGCGCTGGCGCAGCGCGGTCAGCGCCTTGAAACGGGCGATCGACAGCAGCCAGGTCGAGACCTGCGACCGGCCCTCGAACTGCCGCGCGGTGCGCCAGACGTCGAGGAACACCTGGCTGACGAGGTCTTCCGCCATCGTGGCGTCGCGCACGATGCGCAGGATGAAGCGATAGACCCGCACATTGTGCCGGCAATACAGGATGTGCATCGCATTGCGGCCGCCTTCGGAAATGCCCTCGAGCAACATCTCGTCCGAGGTCGCCTGGGCGGCGATGATGCCCTGGTGGGCTGCGGCGTTGATGGCAATAACGTTCTGCATGACAAGCTCCCAGTAATCGCCGCTAGGCGGCGCCTCGTTGGGAAGTTGATAGTTACCGAACGTTTCGGGACGTCTGCGCCAAAAGCGGAAAATGGTTTCGTGGACAGGAGAATTGTTTCGTCGCGGCGTTGGCGACGAAACAATCGAGGTGGAAATGCGAGTGATTTCAACGATCGCCAAATCGTGAGGCAGGGTTGGCGTTATGGAACGAATCTCGCCCGGCCGCGTAATTGCGCTCTTTCTTCTCCTTCTCCCCGTACTTCACGGGGCCGAGACGAGCAGAGCTCGCTCTGAGAAGGTCGGGATGAGGGATCTTCCTGCGAATGCTGCGCGCGGGGCAACCGCACTGCCTTGCCCCTCACCCGAAATTCGCTTTCCGCGAATTTCGACCTCTCCCCGCAAAAGCGGGGCGAGGTTGGCTGAACGCGAGCGCTTTATCTCGTGGCTGAAGAATTCGGAGGCCTGGCTATGCCTTGTCGCCGGTCGGCGAAAACAGATAGCCGCCGCCGCGGATGGTGCGGATCACGGCCGGTTTGGTCGGATCGGGTTCGATTTTGCGCCGGATTCGCATGATCCGGAGGTCAACGGCGCGGTCAAAAGCCTCGCTATCGCGGGCGTTGGCGAGTTCCAGCAGCCGCTCGCGCGACAGCACCCGCTTCGGATTGGCCGCGAACACTTTCAGCAGCCCGAATTCGGAGGCCGTCAGCGGATGCTCATTGCCCTCGTCGTCGCGCAGCGCCTGGGCCTCGAGGTCGAGCCATTTGGTGCCGAACCGCACCAGTTGATCCTTGGCCGCCTTGGCGCCGGCGGCCTCCGCGGCGGGCGCGGCCTTGGCCGGGGTGCTCCGTCGCAACACCGAGCGGATCCGGGCCATCAATTCGCGCAGCTCGCAGGGCTTTGCGATGTAATCGTCGGCGCCAAGCTCGAGCCCGACCACCCGGTCGATCGGGCTTGCGGTCGCGGTCAGCATGATGACCGGGACATTGATGCGGCCCTTGAGGTCGCGGATGATCGAAAGCCCGTCTTCCTCGGGCATGTTGAGGTCGAGCACCACGAGGTCGGGCACGCTGGTTTCGATCGCGGCGCGCAGGCTCCTGCCGCCGTCGCACAGCGTCACCGCGAAGCCATGCATCTTGAGATAATCGCCGACCATCTCGCGCGCCGGCGCCTCGTCGTCGACAATGTAGATGTGCTGCTGGCTCTGGGTCATGTCAGGGCGCCTCGGCTACGGGCAGCATGACGGTGAAGGTCGATCCCTGTCCGGGGCCGGCGCTGTCGGCGGTGACCTGGCCGCCATGCATGTCGATGATGCGCTTGACGATCGACAGGCCAAGGCCCGTCGAGCTTTCCCCGGCGGTGGGTTTGGCCGAGAGCCGCTGGAAGCGGCCGAACAGCCGTCCGAGATCCTCCGGCGACAGGCCGGCGCCCTGGTCGGCGATGCGGATCACGGTGTTGTTCTGCTCATGGCTCACCACCACGGTGATCTTGCCGCCGATCGGCGAATATTTGATGGCATTGCTCATCAGATTGTCGATCGCTTCGCGCATCCGGTCGGCATCGCACATGGTGACGAAATTCGGCGGCGCCGACACCGCGATGGTCTGCTGCTTGTTGGCGGCGGAGGGCAAATTGGCGTCGGCAACCTCGCTGACCAAAGCCGCGACATCGACCGGCTCGCGGCGGATCGTGATGTCGAAGGCATCCGCCATCGCATCCGAGATCAGATGGTCAACCATCAGGGTCAGCCGCCTGGTGGCGTCGCGGATGTGATCGACCTGCGCGGTGACGCTCTCCTTGGACGAGCCGGCACCGATCAGCTCGGTCAGCATTTCGGTGCGGCCGAGGATGACGCCAAGCGGGTTCTTCAAATCGTGGGCGACGGTGCCCAAAATCTCGTTCTTGAAGCCGTTGGCGCGTTGCAGCCGCAGCCATTGCGCCGACAGCCGGCGATTGGCCTGCATCAGCGCACGGGTGCGCTGGGCGACGCGGTCCTCGAGCTGGGTGTTGGCCTCGTGCAGCTGCTGGTACAGGATGACGTTATCGAACGCGATCGACAGCCGGCTGCCGAAAATCTCCACCAGCGAACGGTCGGTCTCGGACAAATCGCTTTCCGACTGCAGCAGCACCACGACCTCGCGGCCGCTGCCGGTGCGGACATAGAGCACCGAGCGGTGATCGCTGAATTCGTGCTTGCGCCGCCTGAAGGCGGCTTCCACCATCGCGCGCAAATCCGGATCGAGCGATCTCGATCCGGCGCTGCCGATGAAGCGGCTGTAGCAGCCGGAGCCCGCCAGCACGGAAAAATCATCGCCCACCATGCCGCCGTCGCGCAGCACCAATATGCCGGCGCAGTCGACATTGAGCAGCGAGGCGATCTGCGTCAGCACGCCTTCGGCCAGACGCTGCATCGATTTGAAATCATACAGCGTCGAGGCGGCGTCGATGATGATTTCGAGGCCACGACGGGTCTGCACCATGCGCTCGAGCTGCTGGTAGCTGCGCAAGGCCGCGGTCAGCGAGGTGAACAGCTTGTCGGCCGTGAGCTCGGTCTTGGCCTTGTAGTCGTTGATGTCATACTGGACGATGACGCGGCGCTCGGGCGCCTGGCCGGGCTGCCCGGTGCGCAGGATGATGCGGACGGTCTCGTTCTTGAGCTCGTTGCGGATGTATTCGACCAGATCGAGGCCGGCGGCATCGGTCTCCATGATGACGTCGAGCAGCACCGCCGCGATATCCGGATGCTGGCGCATCAGGGTGCGGCCCTCGGCCGCCGAATACGCCGACAGGATTTCCAGCGTCTGGCCGTTGAGGCTGTAGTCGCTCAGCGCAAAACGCGTGCCTTCGTGCACGGCCTGATCGTCGTCGATGACCGCGACCTTCCATTTCCGCGCGGTCGAGACTTCCGGAACCGTTCCGGAGTCGTCGATCAAATGGAGGACATCGTCCTGTTCGGCCATTGAGGGGTTCCGTCGCTTTCAGTGTCAGGTGTGGCGGTCTTGTCCGATGTCGAACCTTGCGTTCCGGAGCCGCCCTTGGCGGTCTTCGGCATCATAATGCGAAATGTAGTGCCTTGTCCCAGCCTTGAGTTCAGCATCATGCGGCCGCCGAGCTGCTGGGTAACCAGATTATAGACGATATGCAGGCCGAGCCCGGTGCCGCCGTCGTTGCGGCGGGTGGTAAAGAACGGGTCGAACGCCTGCCGCTGCACCTCGGGCGTCATTCCGGCCCCGTTATCGGCAAAAATGATCTCGACGTCCTCGGGGCCGCGCGGCTTCGCCGAGATCGAGATGGTGCCGGAGCGTCCGCCGGCAAAGGCGTGGGTGGCGGCATTGAGGAACAGATTGGTCAGGATCTGGCCATACGAGCCCGGATAGCCGTCGATCAGAAGCCCCTCCGGCACCTCGACCTCGACCGCGATGGCGGCCTTCTTCAACACTGGCCGCAGGCTCGCGATGATCTGGTCGGTCGATTCGCTCAAGTCGAATTGCCGCCGCTCCGCATGCGAGCGGTCGACCGCGACCTGCTTGAAGGACTGGATCAGTTCGCCGGCGCGGTGCAGGTTCGCCACCAGCTGCTGCGCGGCGTCGCGCGAGGAGCGGACGAATTCATCGAGCTGCGATCGCCGCAACTGGCCGTTGGAGTTCAGCTCGGCCTCGAACATTTCGCTGCGGCGGGCGAAACTCGAGGCCACCGTCAGGCTGATGCCGATCGGATTGTTGACTTCGTGGGCGACGCCGGCGACCAGGCCGCCGAGCGCGGCGAGCCGTTCGGCGTCGATCAGGTTCTGCTGGGCGGCGCGCAGTTCGAGCAGCGCGCCTTCCGCCTTCTCCTTCGACGAGCGCAGCGCATCCTCGGTCTCGCGCTTGGCGATGGCGTTTTCACGGAACACCTCGACCGCGCGCGCCATCGCGCCGACCTCGTCGCGGGCCGCGGTGCCCTGCACCCGGCGCCCGTAATCGCCTGAGGTGATCGCCTGCATCGCCGCCATGATCTGCTGCAGGGGCTGACGGATGCTGAGCCCGATCAGCACCCCGGCGGTCAGGATGATGCCGAGAAAAATCACCGCGATCGACAGCACCTTGCGCGAAATGTCCGCCAGCGTGCGGTCGAAGGTCTCTTGCGCCTTCTGTTCGCGCCCGCGCATCTTGGTCGACAAATCGTCGATCGCGCCGATGGTCTCGGCCTGGCTGGCGTCGATCGAGTTGCGCAACAGCTCGGTCCGGCTGGCGAGTTGCTCTGACAGTTTCGTCAGTCCCTCGCGCAGCGCCGCGGTCTGTTCGCCGAGCTTCTGCAGCGCCTCGCGTTGCAAATCATTATCGGCGAGTTCGGACATCGCCGGAATCGTCTTCTCGATGATATCGGTATTGCGACGGGCTTCCTCGGCAGAGGCTGTCGCCAGCGACAAATAATACGAATTCGCCGCGACCAGCAGCGCGGTAAAGGCCTCGCGGGATTTTCCGAGCGACGGCCAGATCGGCGCGTCGCGGTGTCCGGTGGCGCCCTCAATCACCGAATAGAGCGTCGCCATGTCGCGCGCCGGGGTGAGGACCTCGTCCTCATAGGTTTTTGAGATGGTGGCCTGCACCGTGCGCAATTCACCAAAGCCGTTGAGGAAACGCTCGGTGACGCGCTCGAGCTCCTCGACCGAACCCGACAGCATCGGGTCGGTGGAGGCGCGCGTCGTCAGCGTGCCCAGGATCGCCTCGCGCAGCAACAGGATCTCGGCGAAGAATTCCGGGCTGGGCTGGTTGATATAGCGGTGGATCAGGTTTTGCAGCCGGCTGGTCTCACTCTCCAGCAGTGCGAGGATCTTGTCGGACTCGCGGACCTGGCGAACGTCGTCCCAGGCGGAGCCCAGCACCTGCGCGCCGTTCCAGATCATCGCCACCAGCGCAATGACGACCGCCGAGTTCAGCGCGGCGATCGACAGGATTCGCCAGCGGATCGGTACCGCGCGGAGCAGCCCGACGATACGGCCGCGGACACCCGCGGCGAGGCCCGCCGGTCGTTCCGCTGTTTCGTCGCGCCGGTCGTACACAGGCAAACTTCAACCTCTTGTTATGGTGTCGATGGGTGGGAAAAAAGGTTCAACGAAATTGGCCGAAGCGGGTGCGAGAAAGGTACAAGAATGCCATCTTGCCGGAGCCGCCGGATCGGCGCAATTGTGCGCTGCGAGCGACACTTTGGCGGATTGCGTCCTTGGCTGTCGGGTTTTATCAGGGCACGCGCGGTGCCGCCGGCCGGGATATGTCAGGAGACGTGTGCCAGACCGCGCCAGATAGAATGGTTTACCCGTGAAGCCGGTTTTGAGATTTTTGCAGCTAGCTGCCGCTCTGGCAGCGATCACGTTCGCTGCTCCGGCCCAGGCCGTCACCGACATCGCCTGGTGGCATGCCATGTCCGGCGAATTGGGCAGGCAACTGGAGAAGCTGGCCTCCGATTTCAACGCCTCGCAGTCGGAATACCGGATCGTTGCGAGCTACAAGGGCAATTACACCGAGACCGTGACCGCGGCGATCTTCGCGTTTCGTTCGCATGGTCAGCCCGCCATCGTCCAGGTCAACGAGATCGGGACCGCGACCATGATGGCCGCCAAGGGCGCGACCTATCCGGTATTCGAACTGATGCGCGACGAGAAGGAAGCGTTTTCGCCGGCGGCCTATCTTCCCGCCGTCAGCGGCTATTACACCGACGTGGCCGGCAACATGCTGTCGTTTCCGTTCAACAGCTCGACCCCGATCCTGTATTACAACAAGGAGATGTTCCGCGCCGCCGGCCTCGATCCCGACATCGCGCCAAAAACCTGGCCCGAGCTCGGCGCCGCGGCCAAGCGGCTGCGCGCGGCCGGCGCGGTCTGCGGGTTCACCACCTCGTGGCCCTCATGGGTCAATGTCGAGAACTTTTCCGCGTTCCATAATCTGCCGGTCTCGACCCGGGCCAACGGTTTTGACGGCCTCGACGCCGAGCTCAATTTCAATAACCCGGTGATGGCGCGCCACATCGCGCAGCTCGCGGAATGGCAGACCGACAAGGTGTTCAACTATAGCGGCCGGGCGACCACGGCGGAGCCGCGATTCCAGAACGGCGAATGCGGCATCTTCATCGGCTCGTCGGCGACGCGCGCCGACATCCAGGCCAATTCGAAATTCGAAGTCGGCTACGGCATGCTGCCCTATTGGCCCGACGTAACAGGCGCGCCGCAAAACTCCACCATTGGCGGCGCCACGCTGTGGGTGCTGCGCGGCCGGCCGCAGGCCGAGTATCGCGGTGTCGCCAAATTCTTCGCTTTCCTATCCAAGCCGGAAGTGCAGGCCAGATGGCACCAGAACACGGGTTATTTGCCGGTGACCCGCGCGGCGTTCGAATTGAGCCGCGCCCAGGGCTTTTACGATCGCAATCCCGGTTCGGCGATCTCGATCGAGCAGATCACCCTGAATGTGCCGACCGAAAACTCGCGGGGCGTCCGGCTCGGCTCATTCGTGCTGATCCGTGACGTGATCGACGATGAGCTGGAGCAGGCTTTTAGCGGCAAGAAATCCGCGCAGGCGGCGCTGGATTCCGCGGTCGCGCGCGGCAACAAGCTGCTGCGCCAGTTCGAGCGCGCCAATCCCTGAAGGCTGTTGTCGGCCCCTGTAATCGGGCTATACCGCGCGCCATGCATGCGCTGCCGACATTTTCCGATATCGCCGCCTACCATGCCTGGCGCGCCGAGCCGTCGCGCTGGTTGCCGGCCGCGCTCGACATCGCCCGCGGTCACGGATTGCCGCACGCCGAGCCGCATCCATTCCGGACCGGCACCAATCTGGTGGTCGCGCTCGACGACAAACTGATCCTGAAGATCTTTCCGCCGCTGCTGCGCGCGCAGTTTGTCTCGGAACGGGCCTCGCTGGCGCAGTTGCGCGGGCGTCTCGGCATCGCGGTGCCGGAAATCGTGACCGAGGGCGAGCGCGAGGGTTGGCCGTATCTGGTGATCACCCGCCTGCCGGGTGTGCTGGGTTCGGAGGCGTGGCCCGGCATGCCGGAGCCCGACAAGGAGCGGGTGTTGCGCCAGATCGGCGAAACCATCGCCGAAGTGCAGCGCGCCCCGCTCGGCGATCTCGCCTCGATCGAACCGCGCTGGGACAAATTTATCCGCGGGCAGATTGAGGGTTGCCGCGCGCGGCATACCCGGCTTGGATTGCCGCGAAAATTCCTCGATGGCCTCGACGAATTTCTCGCCGCCGCCGCGCCCTTGATCCCGATGACCGCGCCGCCGGTGATCCTGGTCGGCGAATACATTCCGGAGAATTTTTTGCTCGGCCAGGACGCCGGCGGTTGGCGGCTCTCAGGGCTGTTCGATTTTGGCGACGTGCTGACCGGATGGGGCGAATACGATTTGCTCGGTCCGAGCGCGTTTATGACTGCCGGCATCGCGCCGCGCGTGCGCAGCCTGTTCGCGGGTTTTGGCATTTCGCCCGCGGAGTTCGGGCCGGAGCTGAAGCGGCGGCTGCTGGCGCTGATGTTGCTGCATCGGGCCAGCGATCTGGTCGGCCACATCCGCATCGATCGCTGGCAGGACCAAGCGGGCGACCTGTTCGAACTCGCGGACTTGCTCTGGCCGGTTTGACGGCGCACGGAGATCAGCGCCCAAGAATGCGGCGTTTCAGAAATCTGCTCATTCGATCGGCAAAGATATCTCTTTGTATGCAATGGCAAGCCGCCTCGCGTGCCTCCAACATAGCCGCCGGTTGGTCTATAACATTAACAATATCAGTTAGTTAGATTGAAATTAGGCCTCCGTTAAGGTTTGGCACAAACCTTGCGAAGCCAGTTCCAAAGCCGCCTCACTCGGCGTTTGGAGCACCCCATGAAGCGTCGCGATTTCCTGAAATCCGCCTCCGGGCTGGCCGCGGGGGCCATGGTGTCCGCGCCCGCGATCTGGTCGCCGGCCAAAGCCGATGCCCGCTCGGAAACCCTGCTGATCGTGTCTGAAGGCGGTCCCAACAATCTCGACATCCATGGCGTCGGCACCAACGTGCCCGGCTATGAAGTGTCGTGGAATTGCTACGACCGGCTGATCAGCCACGAGATGAAAAGCGGTCCCGGCGGGGTGCCGTATTACGACCGCGACAAGTTCAAGCCGGAACTCGCCGAAGACATGAATGTCGGCGACATGTCGGTGACCTTCAAGCTGAAGAAGAACGCCAAATTCCACGACGGCACGCCCGTTGCGGCCAAGGACGTCAAATGGTCGCTCGACCGCGCGGTCAGCGTCGGCGGCTTTCCGACCTTCCAGATGAGCGCGGGCTCGCTGACAAAACCCGAGCAGTTCGTGGTCGTCGACGACAACACCGTGCGGGTCGATTTCGCCAAAAAGGATCGCCTGACGATTCCGGATCTCGCGGTCATCGTGCCCTGCGTGATCAATTCCGAACTGGTGAAGAAGAACGCCAGCGAAAAGGATCCCTGGGGCCTCGAATACACCAAGCAGCAGACCGCGGGCTCCGGCGCCTACAAGGTGACGAAATGGACCGCCGGCACCGAAGTGATCATGGAGCGCAACGACGACTGGGTCGGCGGCCCGATGCCGAAGGTCAAGCGCGTGATCTGGCGCATGGTGCCGCAGGCCGGCAATCGCCGCGCGCTATTGGAGCGCGGCGACGCCGATATTTCCTACGAATTGCCCAACAAGGATTTCCAGGAACTGAAGGCGGCCGGCAAGGTCAATATCGTGTCGATACCGTTCTCCAACGGCATCCAGTATATCGGCATGAACGTGACCAAGCCGCCGTTCGATAATCTGAAGGTGCGGCAGGCGGTGGCCTACGCGATCCCGTACCAGAAGATCATGGACGTGGTGCTGTACGGCCTCGCCAACCCGATGTTCGGCGCGGCGGCCAGCCGTGCGACGGATGTGTCGTGGCCGCAGCCCACCAAATATTCCACCGATATCGAAAAGGCCAAGGCATTGATGGTCGAGGCCGGTTACCCCAACGGCTTCGAGACCACGCTGTCGTTCGACCTCAACTTCGCGGGCATCAACGAGCCGCTCTGCGTTCTGACCCAGGAAAGCCTGGCGCAGATCGGCATCAAGACCACCATCAACAAGGTGCCCGGCGCCAACTGGCGCACCGAGCTGACCAAGAAGGAGATGCCGCTCTACACCAACGTGTTCTCGGGCTGGCTCGATTACCCCGAATACTTCTTCTACTGGTGCTACCACGGCAACAATTCGATCTTCAACACCATGAGCTACAAGTCGCCGGAGATGGACAAGCTGATCGACGGCGCGCGCAACGCGGCCGCGATCGGCGACATGGGGACTTACGACAACGACGTCAAGGGATTCGTCGATCTCGCCTTCACCGACATCCCGCGCGTGCCGCTGTACCAGCCGTTCGTCAACGTCGCGATGCAGAAGAACATCTCGGGCTATCAATACTGGTTCCACCGCCGGCTGGATTATCGCGCGCTGGTGAAGGGGTGAGAAGGTGCAGAGGGCGAATAGCGAGTGGCGAATGGCGAATAGGGGGTAGCAAGAAGTGAGAGAGCGCAGCGATCTTCCATTCGCTACTCGCCACTCGCCATTCGCCTCGCGCCGGAGGCGCGCATCATGCTGACCATGATCGGCAAGCGGTTGTTGTTCGCGATTCCGTCGCTGATCGGGGTGGTGATCGTCACGTTCCTGCTGACGCGGGCGCTGCCGGGCGATCCCGCCGCTTACTTTGCCGGGCCGGCGGCGACCAAAGAGGCGGTCGAGCAGATCCGCAAGAAGCTCGGCTTCGACAAACCGCTGATCGAGCAGTTCTTCCACTACACCAGTGATCTCGCGCATGGCGATTTCGGGACGTCGCTGACCACCGGCCAGCCGGTCGCGACCGAAATCCGCAATCGCCTGCCGGCTTCCGCCGAACTGACCTTGCTCGGCCTCGTGCTCGCGGTAGCGGTCGCGCTGCCGCTCGGCGTATTAGCCGCCACGCGTCCGGGCTCGTGGATCGATCATCTCTGTCGCATCACCACGACGGCGGGTGTCTCGCTGCCGGTGTTTTTCACGGGGCTGGTGCTGGTCTACATCTTCTATTTCCAGCTGGGCTGGTCGCCGGCGCCGCTGGGGCGGCTCGACGTGTTCTACAGCGCGCCGCCGGCCGTCACCGGCTTCTATCTGATCGACGCCCTGATCGCGCGCGATTTCGAGACCTTCCGCTCCGCGCTCAGCCAGTTGATCCTGCCGGCGTTGACCCTGGCGATCTTCTCGCTGGCGCCGATCGCGCGGATGACGCGGGCCTCGATGCTCGCGGTGCTGTCGTCGGATTTCGTCCGCACCGCGCGCGCCAGCGGGCTTGCGCCCTCGACCGTGATCGTCACCTACGCGTTCCGCAACGCGATGCTGCCTGTCATCACCACGCTCTCCATGGTGTTTTCGTTCCTGCTCGGCGCCAACGTGCTGGTGGAAAAGGTGTTCGCCTGGCCCGGCATCGGCTCCTACGCGGTCGAAGCCCTGATCTCGTCCGACTTCGCGCCGGTGCAGGGCTTTGTGCTCACCATGGCGGTGATGTACGTGCTGCTCAATCTGATGATCGATATTCTCTACGGCGTGATCGACCCGCGCGTGCGGCTGGAAGGATGAGGAGGGAAGCATGAGCAGCGTTGCCCCCGCTGTCGAACCCGCCGCGCCCGCGCGAACCTCGGGCCTGGCCGCGATCCTCGAGCACACCCGCTATGTGCTCGGCGAAAACCGCGTCACGGCGTTCGCGTTCGGCCTGCTGGTCGTGATCGTGATCGCGGCGCTGTTCGGTCCCTATGTCGTGCCCTATGATCCGCTCGCGTCCGATACCGCGGCGGCGCTGAAGCCGCCATCGGCCGCGCACTGGTTCGGCACCGACCAATTGGGCCGCGATATTTTCAGCCGCGTCGTGGTTGCAACGAGGCTCGACACCTTCATCGCGGTCGCCTCCGTGGTGCTGGTGTTCCTGATGGGCGGGCTGGCCGGGATCGCCGCCGGCTACTTTGGCGGCTGGACCGACCGCATTGTCGGCCGCATCGCCGACACCATCATGGCGTTTCCATTGTTCGTGCTGGCGATGGGCATCGTCGCAGCCCTCGGCAACACCGTGCAGAACATCATCATCGCGACCGCGATCGTGAATTTCCCGCTCTATGCCCGCGTCGCCCGCGCGGAAGCCAATGTGCGCCGCGACGCCGGCTTCGTGCAGGCGGCCCGGCTGTCCGGCAACGGCGAATTCCGCATCCTGCTGGTGCATATCCTGCCTAACATCATGCCGATCATGATCGTGCAGATGTCGCTGACCATGGGCTATGCGATCCTCAACGCCGCCGGCCTGTCGTTCATCGGCCTCGGGGTGCGGCCGCCGACCGCGGAATGGGGCATCATGGTCGCCGAAGGCGCCGGCTTCATGGTGTCGGGTGAATGGTGGATCGCGCTGTTTCCGGGCCTGGCGCTGATGGTCGCGGTGTTCTGCTTCAATCTGCTCGGCGACGGCCTGCGCGACATCGTCGATCCCCAGCGAAGGACGTGATCACGCCATGACCGCGCAGCCGCTGCTCGACGTCAACGACCTCACGGTGGAATTCGCCACCCGGCGCGGCATCGTCAAGGCGGTGCAGCACGTCGATATTGCCGTGGCCAAGGGCGAGACCCTCGGCATCGTCGGCGAGTCCGGTTCCGGCAAATCCGTGACCTCCTACGCGGTGATGCGGATTCTCGACCGCGCCGGCAGGATTGCCGAGGGCTCGGTGACGTTTTCCGGGATCGACGTCAAGTCGGCGTCCGAGGCCGAGATGCGCGACCTGCGCGGCCGTGAAATCTCGATGATCTTCCAGAACCCGCGCGCGGCGCTCAACCCGATCCGTAAAGTGGGCGACCAGATCGAGGACGTGCTGCGCCAGCATGTGCAGACCGACACCGTGAACGATCGCGGTGAAAAGGCGATCGAGGCGCTGGAGCAGGTCAGGATCGCGCGGCCGCGCGAGCGCTATCACGCCTATCCGTTCGAATTGTCCGGCGGCATGTGCCAGCGCGTGGTGATCGCGCTGGCGCTGGCCTGCAATCCGCAGCTCCTGATCGCGGACGAGCCGACCACCGGGCTCGACGTCACCACGCAGAAAGCGGTGATGGACCTGATCGTCGAGCTTACGAAACGCCGGGGCATGTCGACCATCCTGATCACCCATGACCTTGGCCTTGCCGCCGCCTATTGCGACCGCGTGATCGTGATGGAGAAGGGAAGGGTGGTGGAGACCGCGAAGTCAGCGGACATCTTTGCCAACCCGCAGCATGCCTATACCAGAAAGCTGATGCGCGCGACGCCGCGGCTCGGCGTTTCCCTGCGCGATCTGCTGCCGGAGGAGGAAAACGTTCCCGTCATGGCCGGGCTTGACCCGGCCATCCATCATCTTCGCAAGCGTCTTTGTCCAAGGGGATGGACCGGGTCAAGCCCGGGGGTGACGTATCTCGAACGGCGACGCTTCGCAAAACCCCTGCTGCTGGTCGAAAAGCTGGTCAAGGAATATCCGCGCCAGGGCGCGACCGCGACGCTGTCAAAAATCTTTTCGCGCAAGCCGCCGATCGAGCTCGAGCAATTCCGCGCGGTCGACGGCATCAGCTTTTCCGTGGGCCATGGCGAGAGCGTCGGTCTGGTCGGCGAATCCGGCTGCGGCAAGTCGACCACCTCGATGATGGTGATGCGGCTGTTCGACCAGACCTCGGGCCGCATCATGTTCGACGGCGACGAGATCGGCGGCATGCTGCCCAGCGCGTTTGCGCGGCTGCCGCAGCGCAAGAGCATCCAGATGGTGTTCCAGGATCCGACCGACAGCCTCAATCCGCGCTTCACCGCGGCGCGCGCCATTGTCGATCCGATCCTGCAGCTCGGCGATATCAGGGGACGCGACGCGTTGCGTGATCGTTGCGAGGAGCTCGCCGGCCTGGTCGGCCTGCCGATCAATCTGCTCGATCGCTTTCCGCATCAATTGTCCGGCGGACAGAAGGCGCGCGTCGGCATCGCCCGCGCCATCGCGCTGCATCCAAAACTCGTGATTCTCGACGAGCCGACCGCGGCGCTCGATGTCTCGGTGCAGGCGGTGGTGCTCAATCTGCTGCACGATCTCAAGCAGTCGATGGGCATGAGCTATTTGTTCGTCTCGCACGATTTGAATGTGGTGCGTTTGCTGTGCGATCGTGTCATCGTGATGCGCTCGGGGCAAATCGTCGAGCAAGGCCCGTCTGAACGCGTGCTTGGCGATCCCCAGAACGCCTACACCAAAGAATTGCTGACGGCGATTCCGCATCCGCCGTTGTAGTGAAGCCAGGAGAGAAGTTTGACGACCGCGAGTTCCGATCCGCTCGACGACTATATCGACGCCGTCGCCAAAGCACTGGCGTTGCCGATCGAAGACGGCTGGCGGCCGGCGGTGCGCGCCAACCTCGAGGTATCGCTGCGGCTGGCGCGGCTGGTCGATGAATTCTCGCTGCCCGACGAAACCGAGCCGGCCAGTGTCTTTGCAGCCTGACACCGCAACGGCAGCGAGTACCGACAGGTTGTCGGCCGCCGAAATCGCGCAGGCCGTGGCTGATGGCAGACTGTCGGCGCTCGGCGTCACCGAGGCGGCGCTGGCGCGCATCGCCAGGCATGATCGCATCCTGAATTCCTTTACCGATGTCACCGCCGAACGCGCCCGCGCCAAGGCGCGCGCGGTCGATGCCGCGATCGCCAACGGGCAGAAAGTTGGTCCGCTCGCCGGCGTGCCGTTCGCGGTCAAAAATCTGTTCGACGTGCAGGGTCTCGCAACGCGGGCCGGATCGAAGATCAATCGCGATCTAAAACCGTCGACGCGCGATGCCACCCTGATCGAGCGGATGGAAGCCGCCGGCGCGGTGCTGGTCGGCGCGCTCAACATGGGCGAATACGCCTATGACTTCACCGGCGAGAACGTCCATGACGGCCCGTCGCGCAATCCGCACGATGTCGACGCGGATGACCGGCGGTTCGTCGGGCGGCTCCGGCAGCGCGGTCGGCGGCGGCCTGGTGCCGCTGGCGCTGGGCTCCGACACCAACGGCTCGATCCGGGTGCCGTCGTCGTTCTGCGGCATCTTTGGGCTGAAGCCGACCTATGGCCGGCTGTCGCGCGCGCGATCGTTTCCGTTTGTCGCGAGCTTCGATCATCTCGGCCCGTTCGCGCGCAGCGTCGGCGATCTCGCGCTGGCCTATGATGCGATGCAGGGGCCGGATGCCGACGATGCCGGCGTGCACGACTCGCGCCGCCGAGCCGGTCATGCCGCTGCTGGCGCAGGATATCGGCGGGCTGCGGATCGCGCGTCGCCGGCGGATATTTCCAGAAGAATGTTTTCCCTGAAGCGGTGGAGGCCGTCGCGCGCGTCGCCAAGGCGCTTGGGCGCAACGCGAACGGTCGAAATTCCGGAAGCCGCGCGCGCCCGCGCCGCGGCCTATGTGATCTCCACCACGGAGGGCGCCTCGCTGCATCTCGATCGCTTGCGCAGACGGCCGAACGATTTCGATCCGGCGGTGCGCGACCGGCTGATCGCAGGCGCGATGATCCCGGCGCCGCTGGTCGACCGCGCCCAGAAATTCCGCCGCTGGTACCGCGCCCAGGTGCTGGAGCTGTTCAAATCGGTCGACGTGATCCTGGCGCCGGCGACGCCCTGCACCGCGCCGAAACTCGGGCAGGCGACCTTCGTGCTCGATGGCGTCGAACTGCCGGTGCGCGCCAATATCGGCATCCACACCCAGCCGATTTCCTTCATCGGCCTTCCGGTGGTCGCGGTCCCGGTGCCGCTCGAGCCGATGCCGATCGGCGTGCAGATCATCGCCGCGCCCTGGCGCGAGGATATCGCGCTGCGGGTCGCGCACGCGCTGGAACGCAGCCGGCGTGCGTCGCCGCGCCGGCGCCAAGAGGACTTTCAGGATGGCAAGTCGATATGCCCGAAGTCGTCGCCGAGGTGACCGAGCAATTCGCGGCTTACGAGAAGGCGCTGGTGTCGAACGACGTCGCGGTGCTCGACGCGCTGTTCCGCGCCGATCCGCGCACGCTGCGCTACGGCATCGCCGAGAATCTCTACGGCTATGATGCGATCATGGCGTTTCGCGCCGCGACGTTCACCGGTGGGACTGATGCGCCGGATCGCGAAGACCGTCATCACCACCTATGGCCGCGATATCGCTGTCGCCTCGACCCTGTTCTATCGCGACGCGATGCCCGGCAAGGTCGGGCGCCAGATGCAGACCTGGGTGCGATTTGCCGAAGGCTGGCGGATCGTCGCCGCCCATGTCAGCGTCATCGATCAACCGCGGGATCCGGCATGAGCCTCGACGATCTCCCGGGCAGTGAGCGTGCGCCGCCGGCCGAGCCGGTGGTGCCGCGCGTCGACCGCGCCGCGCCCAATCCGTACAAGGTGACGCGCGCGGAGGAATTGCGGCTGCAACTGGCCGATGAAATCGTGCGCGGCGCGCTGGCGCCGGGATCGCCGCTCGACGAGACCGATATCGCGCGGCGCTTCAAGGTGTCGCGCACACCGGTTCGCGAAGCGTTGCGCCAGCTCGCGGCCAGCGGCCTGATCGACGCGCGGGCGCATCGCGGCGCGGTGGTGGCGCGGCCCTCGATCGACCGCCTGGTCGGCATGTTCGAGGCGATGGCGGAACTGGAAGCGCTGTGCGCCGGGTTGGCCGCGGAGCGGATGCTGCCCGCCGAGCGTCATGCGCTCGAAACGGTGCACGAGGAATTGCGGGTGTTGAGCTATGCCGGCAATCCCGAGCGGTTTCACGAGGTCAATGAGCGCTTTCACAACGCGATCTATGCCGGCTCGCAGAACGGCTATATCGCCGAGATCACGCTGGCGACGCGGGTGCGGGTGCAGCCGTTCCGTCGCGCCCAGTTCCGCAATCTCGGCCGGCTGGCGAAATCGCATGCCGAGCACGACCGCGTCGTGGTCGCGATCCTGCGCGGCGACAAGGCCGGCGCCGCCGCCGCGATGCGCGCCCACATCGAACTGGTGCGCGGCGAGTACGAGGTCTACGCGGTGTCGGTGTAGTTTAACCTCGCGTCGTCATTCCGGGCCGCGCCGCTGTTTCCCTCTCCCCTTGCGGGAGAGGGTGGCTCGCATCGAAGATGCGAGACGGGTGAGGGGTGCGGCGCCAGTGTTTGTGGCTACCCCTCATCCGGCGCGGACTTCGTCCACGCCTCCTTCTCCCGCAAGGGGAGAAGAAAAAAGAAGTGGCGCATCCCGGAATGACGGAGTGCCGGCTATTTCTTCTCCGCCACGTACGCGCGCCAGCCGCCGAACGACGAAATGTCGCGGGCGCCGTTGACGTCGGCGGGCTCGACGATAAAACCCTTGACGCCGCTGCCGTCGGCGAGGCGCACGGTGCCGATCGACAAAGGCGGCGGAATCGCGGCGACGAAATTTCCGAACGCCGCCGCCGGCAGCGCCCAGACCTCGATTTCAATTGATGATCCCTTGCCCGCGGCAACGCGCAGCATGCCGGGTTTGGCCGGCGTGCTGTCGAGCGCATAGAGCTGGTAGTCCGGTGCGGTCGCGGCGGTCTTGAGCAGGCGGCCGCCGAGCGCGAGCAATTCGCCGTTCAGCGCCATGCCCGACAGATGCGCGCCGACCACGGCGATTGCGATTTCATCGTTCGCCGTCGCAGCCGGCAGCGGCGCCAGCGCCGGCATTGGCGTACATCCGGCGCCCAGTCTCAGCCCGGTATCGGCATGGAAGACGCGGCCGATGCTGGCCAGCAGCGCGTCCTGTCCGCCGGGCGCCAGCAGCGTGATGCCGAAGGGAATATCGTCGGACCGCATCGCGGCCGGGAGCGCAAGGCCGCAGAGGTCGAGCAAATTGACGAAATTGGTGTAGGTGCCGAGCCGGCTGTTGAGTTCGATCGGATTGGCCAGCACCTGCGCCGTCGAATAGACGGTCGGCGCGGTGGGCAGCACGATCGCGTCGAGGTGGGCAAAGGCGCGTTCGGTGATGCGCCGCAGCGCCTGCAACCGATACAGCGCCGCGAAGGTATCGGCGGCGGTCAGCCGCGCGCCGGCCGCGGTGATTTCGCGGGTCACCGGATGGATCGAATCCGGCGACGACGCCAGCAGGTTGCGGATCACCAGATAACGTTCGGCGACCCAAGGTCCTTCGTAGAGCAGCCGCGCGGT
Organism: uncultured Alphaproteobacteria bacterium; assembly: GCA_963699465.1. GTDB lineage: Bacteria > Pseudomonadota > Alphaproteobacteria > Rhizobiales > Xanthobacteraceae > Bradyrhizobium. The sequence goes on along the minus strand of CAVOTZ010000025.1, from coordinate 120,717 downwards.
TTCATAGAACGGTTCGAGGTCGAACTCGACCAGGGTGGCGCCGAGCGCGGTCCAGCGCTGCAGCGCGTTGCCATAGGCCTGCTCCGAGGCCTTGTCGCCGAAAAAAATCAACTGGCCATTGCGCGGCACGCCCAGCCTGAGCCCGGCGGGAAATGCGGTCATCGCCGCCAGCGGGCGATCGCGCGAAAACGGATCGGCGCCGTCGGGGCCGGCCATCGCCTGCAGTGCCGTCATGGCGTCGTCGACCGTGAGCGAGAACACCGAAATGCAGTCCAGCGTCCGGCACGCCGGCACCAGGCCCGCGGCCGAGATCAGTCCGAGGCTCGGCTTCAGCCCGACAATGTTGTTGAGCATCGCGGGCACCCGGCCGGAGCCAGCGGTGTCAGTGCCGAGCGCCATCGGCACCAGGCCGGCCGATACCGCGACCGCCGAGCCGGAACTCGACCCGCCGGGGATCAGGTCGCCGCGGATTGGGTTGTTGGGAATGCCGTAGGGTGAGCGCACGCCGACGAGACCCGTCGCGAACTGGTCGAGGTTGGTCTTGCCGATGATGATGGCGCCGGCCGCACGCAGCCGCGCCACCGCGGTCGAGTCCTGCGCGGGCGAATAGGCAAAGGCGGGGCAGGCGGCGGTGGTCGGCAGTCCCGCGACGTCGATATTGTCCTTGACCGCGACCGGGACGCCGTAGAGCGGAAGCTGCGCGGGATCCCTGGCGCCCAGCGCTTCGGCTTCCGCCATCGCTTCCTTCTCATCGCGCAGGCTGATGAAGATGGCGGGGTCGTTATGATCGCGGATGCGCCGGTAACTGCGCGCGATGGTTTGCGCGGGCGAAACGCTACCCGCGCGGTGCGCGCCGACAATCGCAGCAATGGTTTCCGTCACGCCGCCGTCCTGAGCCGGACCGGCCGCGCCCCTGTCTGATCCGGCATTCGGTAATTATTCGGCAGGGGCGGCAAGCGGCATCTCCGGATGCGAAACGGTGTTGGTGCTGGCGCCGAACTTCTCCACCGCGAGAAATCCGGCCGCAACCACAGCATATGCCAGAGCGACGCCGGGCGTCACGCCCAATCCGCCGCCAAATCCGACCGCTTCGCCATGCATGAAGCCGAAATAGGTCAGCACCGCGCCGGCAAAAGCAAAGGCCGCGGCCTTGCTGAATTCCCGCTCGATCACGAACACGCCGATCGCGCCGAGCACAAGACCCGCCAGGATCGAGCCGCCGCCCATGACTTCAAGCCCGTGGTAGAGCACGCCCTGCTGCGGCAAGGAGGCCAAAGCCGCCTGCTTGACCGCCGCCGCCTTGTCGGGGGCCATCGCGCCGACCTTCTCGGCGGCCTCGAGCGTCGATCCCAGCATGGTGTCGACCTGCAGCTTGGCCCAGGCGGCCAGATGCGGCGTCAGTGCCAGCACGATCGCGGGCGCATGCTTGAGCGGCGTGGTCTGGAACGCCTGCGCGCCGATCAGCATGCCGATATAGAGCAGGATCGGTGAGATCGCGACCACCGGCACCAGCGCCAGCAGCACCGAGATGATGCCGAACCAGCTGAGCAACACGACCATGATGCCGGTCGCCGCCGAATAACCGATCCGGCCGCCCATCGCCTTCCAGCCGGGATGGCCGATATAGACCGCGTTGATGAAGGGATTGCCCATCAGGCAGCCGATCAGGCTGACGATTCCGTCGGCGGTCAAGACCCGCGTGGTCGGATATTCGTCGCCGGCGGCCTCCGCGCTTTCGACATTGTCCATCGCCTCGACCAGATCGTAGATGCCGAACGGGATCGCCGTCACCAGGATGACGCCGAGGAATTCAAAGCCGGAGAACACCTGGCCGACCGCCGGGATCGGTACCGAGAAGCCGAAGCTCGCAAAAGCGTCTCCGACGCCCTTGACGCTCAATCCGCCAAGGTTGAGGCCGAACAGGTTCGAGCCCCACGCGATGATCATGCCGGCGGCGATGGCGACGAGGCCGGCGGGAATGCCTTTCGGGTATTTCACCCCGCCGAACCAGCTGACCAGGATGATCGCAAAACACACCAGCCCGATCTGCGGTGTCATGTACATTTCCAGCGCCGGGCGCATCGAGATGAAGGTCACGGATACGCCGGCCAGCGTGCCGAGCAGCGCGGCGCGCGGCGTGATCTTGCGGATGTAGGGCGCGATGAAGCCGCCGATCATCAGAATGAAGCTCTGGAAGAACACCCAGACGAGGCCGGCGGACCAGCCCTTCATCGGATCGCCGGTCTTCAGGGTCACCGGCAGCATGATCACGAAGGTGACGATGAACATGTGCGGCACGCTGACGCCCGAGGGCAGCGCGCAGACATCGCTGCGGCCGGTCTTTTGCGCCAGCCGATAGGCGAGGAACGCGTAGTAGAAGGTGGACAGGCACATCATCAGCCCGAGCGCCGGCAGGATGCGGCCGAACACCAGGGAGTCGGGCATCTTCAGCACGAAGCGCAACAGCCCGGTCAGCACCAGCATGTTGACGAGGATGTTGGTGCCGAAGCCGAAAAACGCGTTCCAGTCGCCCGGCGTCCACAATACGGGTTTGAAGTCATGCTTTCCGGCAGTCCCTGTCATGGTCGTGCTCATCGCGATGCTCCCGCTACCAGTTTGTCCGAAGTCTCCGTCTGCATTGCCTCCAGAATCGCGCTGGAGTCGCTGACCCAACCGAAGATGCCGCCCTGGGCCTTGATCATCTTCAGGCCCATCTCGTGGAATTCGGGGAAATAGGACGCGCAGCAATCCGCCAGCACCACGCAGCGGTAGCCGCGGTCGTTGGCCTCGCGCACGGTGGTGTTGACGCAGACCTCGGTGGTGACACCGCACACCAGCAAATTCTCGATGCCGTATTTCTGCAGGAGGTCGCCGAGTTCGGTGGCGTAGAACGCGCCCTTGCCGGGCTTGTCGATCACGATCTCGCTGTCGAGCGGATAGAGCGCCGGGATGATGTCATGGCCGGCCTCGCCGCGGATCAGGATTCTGCCCATCGGACCGGGATCGCCGATGCGCAAGCTCGGCGCGCCGCGTTCGACCTTGGCCGGCGGCGCGTCGGACAGATCGGGCAAGTGCCCCTCGCGGGTGTGCACCACCAGAACGCCGTGCCTCGCGCGCCAGCTTGAGCACCGCGGCGATCGGCTTCACCGCCCGCGCCAGTTGCGAAACGTCGTTGCCCAGCGTTTCGCCGAAGCCGCCAGGCTCCATGAAGTCGCGCTGCATGTCGATGATGACAAGCGCGGTCTTTGACCAGTCGAGATCGATCGGTCCGGGCTCCGCGACGACGGTGCTGCTGGCTGGATAGTTGGAGCTCGCCATCGATAACTCCCGAGCCGAACAAATGCCTGACTGAGGTGAAGCAAGCGGCGTGCCATTGTGTACAACGCCGGCCGGCGACCGCGGCGCGTCAAATGATCGATCAGATTCAAATGGTTGGTTTGAACGCCGCGGGGCGGCTGATGGTTTGTTCGCAGCCTCGAAGCCGGGCCTTTGCTTATTCGTTGGGCGCGCGGGCGTTCAAGGCCTCAGCGCACCACCTTGCTGCTGCCCTGCGTGATCAGCCGTGCAGCGCGCTGGTCGCGGGCGTGGATCCAGAGCCAGGTCATCGCCACGCTCAAGCGGTTGCGCAGGCCGATCAGGAAATAGATGTGGGCGATTCCCCAGATCCACCACGCCAGCGTGCCCTTCAGTTTGATACGGCCGAAATCGATCACCGCCTGCTTCTTGCCGATCTGCGCCAGGCTGCCGGCATGCTTGTAGCGGAACGGCGGCGGCGTGCGGCCTTGCAGCCGCGCCTTGATGCTGGCGGCGACATAGCGTCCCTGCTGCTTCGCCGCCGGCGCGATGCCCGGGCACCGGATTGCCGTCGGGGCCGGCGACCGTGACCGTGTCGCCGACGGCGAAGATATCGGGATGACCGGATACCGTGAGATCGGGCTCGACCTGCAGGCGGCCGGCCCGATCGGCCGCGACGCCGAGCCATTCGGCGGCCGGCGAGGCGCGGACGCCGGCGGCCCAGATCAGGGTTTTCGCCTGCAGCCGCTGACCGCCATAGACCACGCCGTCGGCCGAGCATTCGGTGACGGCCTGTCCCAGCATCACCTCGACGCCGATTTTTTCAAGCGAAGCCTGGGCATAGGCTTGAGAGCTCGTCGGCGAAACCCGCGAGCACGCGCGGACCCGCTTCGATCAGCACGACGCGGGCCTTGTGGGTGTCGATGTTGCGGAAGTCCGGCGCCAGCGTGTGGTGCGCAAGCTCGGCGATGGTGCCGGCGAGTTCGACACCGGTCGGTCCGGCGCCGACAATGACAAAGGTCAGCAGCGCCGCGCGCCGTTCCGGATCGGTCTCGCGCTCGGCGCGTTCGAACGCCACCAGGATACGGCGCCGCAATGTGGTGGCGTCTTCCAGCGTCTTGAGGCCGGGCGCGAACGGCTCCCATTCGTCATGGCCGAAATAGGCATGCCGCGCGCCGGTGGCGAGCACCAGCGTGTCATAGGGCAGCGCATCGCCGTCCTCGAGCAGCACGCGCTTGCCGCTGCTATCGACGCCGGTGACGGTGGCGAACAGGGTCGTCACGTCGGGCCGGTCGCGCAAGAGATAACGGATCGGCCAGGCGATTTCCGAGGTCGCCAGCGAGGCGGTCGCGACCTGGTAGAGCAGCGGCTGGAACAGATGATGGTTGCGCCGGTCGACCAGCGCGATGCTGACCGGCGCGCCCTTTAGTCCAAAGGTTGCTTCCAGCCCGCCGAAACCGGCGCCGACGATCACCACGCGATGGAGTGCGGCTGTCGTCATGCGTGAGGCCCCTGGTTCGAGTGTCTCCGTGCATCCAGTATGTAGGCATCGGGACACCCGAACCAAGGGCGTATTTCCAATCGGCCGATAGCGAACCCCTATCGCGCTCAGACGTTCTGCGGTTTCGGCGCGGATGCCAGGCGATGGCGCGCCGGCAGTGCGAGGCCCGCGAATGCGCCGAGCAGCGAAAGCGCCGCGGCGACCGTGATTGCAGCGGTAAAGCCGCGGCCGAAACCGGCCGCCGAATGTGCCGCGCCGTTCGCCGAGAATGCCGCCACCATCACGGCGATGCCAAACATGCCGCCAAGAAAGCGCGCCATGTTGAAAATGCCGGACGCTTTGCCCATTTCGGTCACCGCGACCGAACTCAGGATCGCATTTTGCGTGGCCGGCATCGCCATCGATACGCCGGTCCCGGCCAGCACCAATGGCGCCACCAGCGCCGAATAACCGATGCCGGGCGCGGCGATGGTCGCGATCCAGCCGAGGCCGATCGTCTGCATCAATAATCCTGTCGCGACCAGCGACCGTTCGCCGAACCGGTTGACGAGGGCACCCGCGACCGGCGCGGTGACGAACAGCGTCGCGGTCCATGGCAGCAGCCGAAGTCCCGCATCGAGCGGTCCAAATCCCAGCACGGTCTGCAGGAATTGCGGCAGCAGGAACAGCACGCCATACATCGCCGCATAAAACAGGAAGCTTGCGGCAACGCCCGCCGGAAAATGCCGGCGTGCCGAACAGCCGCATCGGCACCATCGGCGCATCGGCCCGCCATTCGCGGATCACGAACATGGCCGCAAACAGCACGCCCGCGACAAAGGCGCCCAGCACTTCGCTGCTGGTCCATCCCGAAATATTGCCCCGCAGCAGGCCCCACATGATGGCCAGCGCTGCGCCGGCAACCGTCGTCAGGCCAGGAATATCAAGTGCCGCCCTGGGCCCAAAACTCTCGCGCAGCCGCGCAAAGGTCAGCGCAATCGCCACCATTCCGATCGGAAGATTGATCCAGAACACAAAGCGCCATCCGAGGGTCTGGCAGATCAAGCCGCCAATGGCCGGGCCGACGATCAGGGCAAATCCGGTCACGCCGCTGAAGATGCCGAGCGCCCGGGCGCGCTCTTCCCTGGCAAAGGCGGCCGAAAGCATCGCCATCCCGATCGGCATCACCAACGCGGCGCCCGCGCCTTGCACGAACCGCGCCGCGATCAACCAGACGGCGCCGCCGGACAGCGCACAAGCCATGGAGGCGAGCGTAAACAAGGCGATCCCGGCGGCGAACAGCCGCTGTCGCCCGAAACGGTCGCCAAGCGCCGCGCCGGTCAGCAGCAGGACCGCGAAACTAAGATTATAGGCGTTGACCGCCCATTGCAGGGTCTCGACCGTTGCGTTGAAGTCAGTGCGAATGGTGGCAAAGGCGGTGGTCACGATCAACGCGTCCAGCGCCATCATGAAGGATGCCAGCGCGGTGACGCCGAGCGTCCAGTTTTTGTCCCGTCGATCGTAAGCTTGCTGCATTGTCGTTCTCCGTCTGCCTGACGCCCGCCTGGTGCGGCGCTTCATCCACGGGACGAACGGGAACCGGCCCAGGATGCGGCCCCAAATATTTTCTTTTCGGCCGCATCCTTTGGCAGGTAGCGAACGTCACTGCTGCAGAACGCGATGACGACCTTTGCGTCGCGCGGAACCAGCAGGGAGTATCGATGATGAAACGGACCTTGATCAGCTACAGGACGAAGCCGGAACTGGCCGACCAGAACGCGGCCTTGATCGCGGCGGTGTTTGCCGAACTGAAGGCGGCAAAGCCCGAGGGCGTCCGCTATCTTTCGCTGCGCGTCGAAGACGGCACTTTCGTTCATTTCGTCGCAACCGAGGCCGACGCCGCGGGCGTGCTGACGAATCTCGCAGCCTTCAAGGCATTTCAGAGTGGTATTCGCGAGCGTTGCATCGAGCCGCCGCAGCCGGGAAGTGCTATCATCGTCGGCAATTATCGCATGCTCAATGAGCCGTAAGCCGTTCGAGGGTGATGCAATGACGATGGTGCCGGACTCTCGGGGCTCGGCCGCCGATCTCGACGGCCTGTTCGCCCGCATGCGCCCAAAACTGCATCGCTATTGCGCGCGCATGACCGGCTCGGTGATCGACGGCGAAGACGTGCTGCAGGATGCGCTGATCAAGGCGGTGGAATCGTTTGCCGCCGCCGGCCCGATCGGCAATCCGGAAGGCTGGCTGTTCCGGATCGCGCACAATACGGCGCTGGATTTCCTGCGCCGCCGCCATCGGCAGGACACGCTGCGCTCGGCTGAGGAGATAGACATGATCGCCGACCCGATGGATGCCGTTATCAGCCGCCAGATTGCGGGCGCCAGCCTTCGCACCTTCATGCGGCTGCCGGTTGCCCAACGTTCGAGCGTCATCCTGATGGATGTGCTCGGTTGCTCGCTGAGCGAAGTCTGCGAGGTGATGGATTTCAGCCTGCCGGCGGTCAAGGCGGCGCTGCATCGCGGACGTGCCCGGCTGCGCGAATTGGCCGACGAGCCGGACGATCTGCCGCTGGCAAAACTGTCGGATGCCGACCGCGACCGCCTCGGCGCCTATGTCGCGCATTTCAACGCCCGCGATTTCGACGCGATCCGCGCCATGATCGCCGACGACGTGCGTCTCGAGCTGGTCAGCAAGACGCGTATGAACGGCAAGGCGGAAGTGTCGCGCTATTTCGGCAATTACGACAAGGTCATGGATTGGCGTCTGGTGCCCGGGCTGCTGGAAGGCCGCCCGGCGATCCTGGTGTTCGACCCCAACGAGCCCGGCGCCGGGCCGAAATATTTCATGCTGCTGCAATGGTCCGCCGATAAGGTCGCCACCATTCGCGATTTCCGCCACGCGGCCTACGTGATCGACGGCGCCGACTATCGCATCTGAAGCTCGCGCTCAGAAGGTGCGGCGTCCGAAATCGCCGTTGGTTACGCGCGCGATGCGCTCGACGGTTGCCGGAGTCGCACGGCTGGCGCGCGGCGTCGGCTCAGTCCAACCGGTATCAGGCGCGGAACCATCGAAGTCGCCGCTCGGCCAAAATAGCACCGCCAGCGACATTACGAGATTGACCAGGCCGCCGACCACGGTGCCGTAGTGCTCAGGACCGAGCGACAATCCCGGAAATTTGCGCGCCACCGCGAAGTCGACCACCAGGATGGCGATCCAGGTCGGGATCACGCAGACCGGATCCCAGCCGATATCGCGAATCCGCATCGATTGCAGCGTGAGAGTGATCAGGGCGAACAGAACTCCCAACGCGATCACCGGCCCTTTCATCGCCTCGTAAATTGCCGCGTGCGACATCTGCGCGCCTTGCAAGCCCGCTTGAACAAGCGAGAACGCGAGGAGGACGCACATCAGCGTCATGACAACGGCGAGGACGATGGTGGCCAGGAAATAATGCAGCCGGCCGAGCCGCGCGTTGAGGCCAAAGATGAAACCCAGCATGTGCCGATCCCTTTTGGGCCAGCAATAGGCCACAGCTTTGCTTTCCGCTCCGTGAAGCGATCCCGGCCAAACCGGGACATGGTTTCCGATGTTTTGACGAAAGGAGGCGGATGGCTTGGCGGCTGCGACAACGCTGGCGGGCCCAACACGCACTATAATTCTTGCCATCCGCGCCGGCCGCGAACTATGGTGCATGGCGCTGGGTTAGGGCTGCTGGGGTATGGGCCGAAGGTTTTATGGGGGGATGGGCGGTTCACGCTTGCCGCCCGCGCACGATTTCGCGCACAAAACGCTTCAACACCAAGAAAGCAGCCCCGCACGGGCGCGCAAAAGTTTTTCAGGCCGGGCAGGTCGTTCGACCGGTGTACGGGGTCACAGTTGAGGAGGGATCAGATGATGAAAACGGGTTTCTGGCTGGCGGGCGTCATGGCGCTTGCGCTGGCAAGCCCCGCGGTCGCGGGCGATACCATCAAGATCGGCTTTGTCTCGACCTTCAGCGGTCCGACCGCCGTGATCGGCAACGACATGCGCAACTCGTTCGAGCTGGCGCTCGATCACATGGGCCGCAAGATGGCCGGCAAGCCGGTCGAGGTGATCTACGAGGACGATGGGCAAAAGCCCGACGTCGGCAAGCAGAAGACCGAAAAACTGGTGCAGTCCGATCATGTCGACTTCATCGCCGGCTATATCTGGTCGAACGTGCTGCTGGCCTCGTTAAAGACCGCGGTCGATTCGCAGACCTTCCTGATCTCGGCCAACGCCGGACCCTCGCAGCTCGCGGGCGAATTGTGCTCGCCTTACGTGTTCTCGACCTCCTGGCAGAACGACCAGACCCCCGCCGCGATGGGCCTCTACATGAACCAGAAGGGCGTCAAGTCGGTGTTCCTGATCGGCCCGAACTACGCCGCCGGCAAGGACATGCTGGCCGGCGTCAAGAGCACGTTCAAGGGCGAGGTCAAGGGCGAGGAATATACGGTGTGGCCAAGCCAGCTCGACTTCTCCGCCGAGCTCTCCAAGGCCAAGGCGTCGGGCGCGGAATCGATCTTCGTGTTTTATCCCGGTGCTGCCGGCGTCCAGTTCCTCAATCAATATGCCCAGGCCGGTCTGAAGGCGCAGATGCCGCTCTATACGGCGTTCACCATCGACGAATTGTCGCTGCCGCTGCAAAAGGACAATGCGATCGGCGTTCCCGGCGCGCAGGAATGGGTCAACGACCTGCCGAACGAGCAGAACAAGACCTTCGTCGCCGACTACCGCAAGAAATATCCGAACCTGCGCCCGACCTATTACGGCGCGCAGGCCTATGACGCGGCGCAATTGATCAACAGCGCGGTGGTCGCGGTCAAGGGCGACACCAGCAAGAAGGACGAGATGAAGGCCGAAATGCAAAAGGCCGACTTCAAGTCGCTGCGCGGCCCGTTCAAATACGGCGCCAACCACATTCCGATCCAGAATTTCTACCTGCAGGACGTGGTCAAGGACGCCGACGGCGCGCTGTCGCTGAAAACCGTCGCCACCATCGTCAAGGATTCCCAGGACACGTTCCACGACAAATGCAGCATGAAGTAGTCAGGGCTTTCGGCTAGAACCGGCGGCGGCGCCTCGGCGCTGCCGCTGTTTTGTTTCAGCGCCCGTTTGTTTTTGCACGATGTAAAGGTCCATGCTGCTCGTCGTCGAACAATTTTTGAATGGGTTGCAGTTCGGGCTGCTGCTTTTCCTGCTGGCGGCGGGATTGACGCTGGTGTTCGGCATCATGGACCTGGTCAATCTGGCGCACGGCTCGCTCTACATGATGGGCGCCTATTTCGCCGCGACGTTTGTGGCGTGGACCGGCAGTTTCGTGTTCGGCATTCTGCTGGCGCTCGGCGCGACGCTCCTTGCTGGGCATCGTGCTGGAATTCGTAGCACTTCGGCATCTCTACGGCCGCGATCATCTCGATCACGTGCTGGCGACTTTCGGGCTGATCCTGTTTTTCAATGACGCGGTGCGGCTGATCTGGGGCCCGGCCGGGCTGGCGCTGCCGCTGCCGGCCTGGCTGACGGTGCCGGTGCAGATCGTCCCCGGCATATTCTATCCGGCCTATCGGCTGGCGATCATCGTGGTCGCGCTCGCGGTCGCCCTCGGACTTTATCTCGTGGTGATGCGAACCCGCGTGGGCATGCTGATCCGCGCCGGCGCCTCCAACCGCGAAATGATCGGCGCCCTCGGCATCAACATCAAACTGCTCTACACCCTGGTGTTCGGGCTCGGCGCCGCGCTGGCGGGACTTGCCGGCATGATGCAGGCGCCGATCCTCACCGTGCAGATCGGCATGGGCGAAAACATCCTGATTCTCGCCTTCGTCATCATCGTGATCGGCGGCATCGGTTCGATCCGCGGCGCGTTCCTGGCCGCGATCTTTGTCGGCATGATCGATACGCTCGGCCGCGCCTTCCTGCCCGATTTGTTGCGCAAGGTGCTGAGTTCGGCCGCGGCCGCCACCGCGGCACCGGCGCTGTCCTCGATGCTGATCTATCTCCTGATGGCGATCGTGCTGGTGGTGCGGCCGGAGGGGCTGTTTCCGGCCAGCAAGCGATGACCGCCTCCCTCAACGCCCGCGCCATCGTCGCCGTGCTGGTCGCGGCCTTCCTGTTGCTGCTGCCGCTGTATTCGCAAACAAGCGGCAACGTGTTCGCGCTGACGCTGTTTACCCGCATCGTGATCTTCGCGCTCGCCGCCGTCAGCCTCAATCTGATCATGGGCTATGGCGGCATGATGAGTTTTGGGCATGCCGCCTATCTCGGCATCGGCGGCTATGCGGTCGGCATCCTGGCCTTCGAGGGCGTCGGCTCCGGCTTCATCCAGTGGCCGGTGGCGCTGGCGGCCTCGGCGCTGTTCGCGCTGGTGATCGGCGCGTTGTCGCTGCGCACCCGCGGCGTCTATTTCATCATGATCACGCTGGCGTTCGCGCAGATGGCCTATTACGTCGCCTCGGGGCTGGCGCGCTACGGCGGCGACGACGGCCTGACCATCTACAAGCGCAGCGATTTTGCCGGCCTGATCAATCTGTCGAGCAAGGTGCAGTTCTATTATCTCTGCCTCGCCTGCCTGTTCGGCGGCATCTATCTGGTCTGGCGCATCGTCAATTCGCGCTTTGGTCTCGTGGTGCAGGGGCTTCGCTCGAATGAAGCCCGGATGCAGGCGATCGGATTTCCCGCGACGCGCTACCGGCTGGTCTGTTTCGTCGATCGCCGGCACGATCTGCGGGCTATGCAGGCGCGCTGCTCGCCAACAACACCGATTTCGTCAGCCCGGCGGTGATGTACTGGACCCGCTCCGGCGATTTGATGGTGATGGTGATCCTGGGCGGCATGGGTTCGCTGTTCGGCCCGGTGATCGGCGCCATCGTCTATCTGGTGCTGGAAGAATTTTTGTCGCAGCTCACCGAATACTGGGCGCTGATCATGGGGCCGCTGTTGCTCTTGATCGTGCTGTTCGGGCGCGGCGGCATCATGGGCATGCTGGGGAGGCCGCGCCATGGTTGATTCCTTGGCTGAACCCCTGTTGCGCGTCGACAATCTGGTCAGAAAATTCGGCGGCATCACCGCGACCGACAATTTGTCGCTCGACGTGGCTGATGGCGAATTGCATGCCATCATCGGTCCCAACGGCGCCGGCAAGACCACGCTGATCAGCCAGCTCACCGGACAACTCCCGCCGAATTCCGGCTCTATCCATTTTGCCGGCCGCGACGTGACGCGGCTACCGGCCTGGCGCCGCAGCCGGCTCGGGCTGGCGCGTTCGTTCCAGATCACCTCGTTGCTGCCGGATTTCACCGCGGCCGACAATGTCGCGCTGGCGGCGCAGGCCCATGACGGCCACTCGTTTTATTTCTGGGCCAATGCGCGCAGGGAAAAGAATTTGCGCGAGACGGCGCGCGCGGCGCTGGCGCGGGTTGGACTCGAGCATCGCGCCGATGTCGTCGTCGCCAATCTCAGCCATGGCGAACAGCGCGAGCTCGAGCTGGCGGTCGCGCTCGCGACCAAACCGCAATTGCTGCTGCTCGACGAGCCGATGGCCGGGCTCGGCGTTTCCGAATCCGCGCGGATGGTGGAATTGCTGAGAGCGTTGACGGCGCGAAGTCACCATCGTGCTGGTCGAGCACGACATGGAGGCGGTGTTCGCGCTGGCCGACCGCATCACGGTGCTGGTCTACGGCCGCGTCATTGCATCGGGGCTGCCCGCCGAGATCAGAAGCAATGACGAAGTCAAGCGCGCCTATCTCGGCGAGCAGCATGCGGTGACCCGTCATGAGCTGAGGCAGCGCTGCTCGAAGTCGACGGCATCGAGACCTGCTACGGCCTCAGCCAGGTGCTGTTCGGCATGTCGCTAAAGGTTCGGCCGGGCGAGATGGTGGCGCTGATGGGCCGCAACGGCATGGGCAAGACCACCACCATCCGCTCCATCATGGGGCTGACGCCGTCGCGCGCCGGCACGATCGAATTCGCCGGCCGCGACGTCGCAAAACTGCCCGTCGTTCCGGATCGCGCAGCTCGGCATCGGCCTGGTGCCCGAGGGACGCCAGATCTTTCCCAATCTGACGGTGCGCGAAAATCTGATTGCCGCGTCACACAATCGGCTCGGTGCAAGCGATCCCTGGACCCTGGAAAAAATCCACGCGCTGTTTCCGCGGCTCGCCGAGCGCACCGACAATATGGGCGTCACGCTGTCCGGCGGCGAGCAGCAGATGCTGGCGATCGGTCGCGCGCTGATGACCAATCCGAAACTGTTGATCCTGGACGAGGCCACCGAAGGCCTCGCGCCCTTGATCCGAGAGGAAATCTGGAATTGCCTCTCGATGCTGAAAGCGCGCGGCCAGTCGGTGCTGGTGATCGACAAGAATGTCGGCAATCTGGTGCGCATCGCCGACCGCCACACCATCATCGAGCGCGGCCGCGCGGTCTGGAGCGGCAGCTCGGAAGCGCTGATCGCCGAGCCGGATTTGCAGCACAAATATCTGGGGATTTGAATCCTTCGGAGCGCGACTTGCCGTCATTGCGAGCGAAGCGAAGCAATCCAGAGCCACGAAGAAAGAGCTGGATTGCTTCGTCGCTTCGCTCCTCGCAATGACGGAAGAACCGTCATGCCCGGGCTTGTCCCGGGCATCCACGCCTTTCTCGACCGTGCCGCGAGCCAAGACGTGGATGGCCGGGACGAGCCCGGCCATGACTGGTCCGGTTGACTTCCTCCAAATATCGGGATATCCCTGTATATAAATCGGGATATCCCGATAATGAGGGGTCGCCATGCCCGAAGACTTGCCTCCGATCGAGCCAAACCGCTGCAATTGCCTGGCCCTGCGCAAGGCCACGCGGCGGATGTCGCAGTTCTATGATTCCGCGCTGGCGCCGAGCGGGCTGCGCGGCACGCAATATTCCATTCTTGTCGACCTCGTTCGTCGCGGCGACGCGCCGCCGACCATTCGCGAGTTGTCGGAGGCGATGGTGCTGGACCAGTCGACCATCGGCCAGAATTTACGCCCGCTGGAGCGGGAAGGGCTGATCGAGCTGGTGCGGGATCCCGAGGATCGCCGCAGCCGCCGCATCGTGCTGACCAAGGCCGGCCGCGCGCGCTACGCGCAGGCGCGCCCGCTGTGGAGCGAGGCGCAGGCCCATTTCGAAAAGGGTTTTGGGGTTCGCGCCGCGGCCGAACTGCGTGAGTTGCTGGCGGGCATCGCGCGCGATCCGTCGCTGGTCGGCGCCGTTGAAATCACATCACTGAGCAACCGAACTCTTCATCCAGGCGCGCGCGACAGCCGCGATACCAATCGATCCGAAAGGCGCTAAGCCATGAACAAGATCAATCGCGGCGAAGAATTTCATCCCGTCGGGGTCGTCCACGCGCCGAAAGCGCGCAAGCCGCACAAACCGAAGCGCGGCAACGCTTCGCCGCCGCTGGTGCTGGCGATCGTCTGCGTCGGCATCTGCCTCGCCAATCTCGATCTGTTCATCGTCAATGTCGCGCTGCCCAATATCGGCCGCGACTTCAAGGGCGCCTCGCTGGAGGATCTGTCCTGGGTTCTCAACGGCTATGCGATCGCCTACGCGTCGTTGCTGGTGTTTTTCGGACGCCTCGCCGAGCGCTATCGCCGCAATATGAGCTTTCTGCTCGGCGTCGGGCTGTTCACGGCGGCCTCGGCGGCCTGCGCGGTCGCCGGCAATGTCGAGACGCTGATCGCGTTTCGCGTCTTGCAGGCGGCCGGCGCGGCGCTGATGACGCCGACATCGCTCGGGCTGTTGATGGCGGCGTTCCCGCCGGAGCGCCGTAGTTACGCGGTGCGGACCTGGACCGCGATCGGCGGCGTCGCCGCGGCGCTTGGACCTGTGATCGGCGGCGTGCTGGTGACGGCGAACTGGCGCTGGATCTTCCTGGTCAACGTGCCCGTCGGGATCATCGCGATGCTGGTCGGCTGGTGGAAGCTGCCGGAAATTCCCGGCCACGCCGCGCCGCGGCCGAATCCCGGCGACGCGGCGCTGGTGACCGGCGGCATCGGCGCGCTGACCTTTGCGATCGTCAAGGTGAACGATTGGGGCTGGGGCTCGCCCGGCATTGCCGGCAGCGTCGTCGTGGCGGCTGTCCTGCTGGCGCTGTTCGTCTGGCGCTGTCTGCGTTCGCCGAACCCGTTTGTCGATCCCGCTTTGTTTCGCATCAAGCCGTTCGCCGGCGCGGCGTTGACGATGGCGCCGTATTCGGCGGCCTTCGGCGCCATGCTGCTGTCGGTCGCGCTGTGGGAACAGTCGGCCTGGGGCTGGTCGGCGCTGCAAACCGGGCTTGCGATCGCGCCCGGACCGCTGCTGGTGCCGATCACTTCGTTATTGCTGGCGGGCCGGCTGATCGCGCGGTTCGGCGCGGCGGCGGTGGTGACGGCGGGCGTGCTGTTCTTCATCGCGGGGCTGGTCGCCTGGGCAGTCCTGATCGGGCAACAGCCCAACGTATGGTTTGTGATCATGGGCATGGTCCCGACCGGCATCGGCGTCGGCCTGACTTTCCCGACCCTGATGGGCGTCGGCGCCGGTGGATTGCCGTCGTCTGCTTTCGCGACCGGCTCCGGCGTCATCAACATGGTCCGGCAGGCGGCGCTCGCGGTCGGGGTCGCGATGTTTGTCGCGATCATCGGCTCACCGGCCTCCCCGCTCGAACGCGTCGCCGCCTTCCATCGCGGCTGGTGGATCATGGCCGGCGTGACCGCGCTGGCGCTGATTCCGAATTATATTTTTATTCGGGCGAGGAAGTAGCCCTAACCGCCGCGCTTCAGGGTCTCCGACGGAAGTTCGCCGAACAGAAGCGAGTAATCGCGTGCAAAGCGGCCGACGTTCTGAAAACCGCACCGCAGCGCAACGCCGGTTACGGTTGTCGTCTCGGACTTTGCCTTGAGCATGCTGTTGGCGTGCCGAAGCCTTATGCCCTTGGCAAATTCGGCCGGCGAGCGCTTTCCCGCGCGCAGGAACTCGCGGAACAGTGTTCGGATGCTCACGTTCGCGACGGCCGCCAGTTCGCTGACGTCGAGCGGCTTGTCCCAATTGGCCTCGATGAAAGCCTCCACCCTGTCGACCACGGATCGGTTGGCTTCCCGCGGTTGGCGCCATAACAGGTGCGAGTAACTGTGCTGGTGAGCAAACAGGAATTGAGCGATAATCATTCGCTCCAGCTCGGCCATCGCAAGCGGCGAGTACCTGGTTCCGAACGCATCGAGCTCCGCGACCAGCTCGAAAACGCTTTTCCTGATCAGTAACTGGCTGACCGCGTCCTCCTTGCCGTCGATAAATTCCAGCCTGCGGTCGGAGTCCTCTCCAATCAGCGCCTTGACGGTGCGCTCCAGACTGGCAGTCTCGATGCGCAGCACCAGCTGGCTGTAGCTTTCGCCAAAATTCAGCTTGAGAGCGGCCGTGCCCGGTATCGCGCGGGTCCACGGACCGATCGCCGCCGTGGCGGCGTTGCCGCAGGTAAACCTGGCCGATCCGGCGATCGAGAAGAACTGCCGAATGAAGCCGGCCTCCGGAAAAGTCAACGCGGTGGGCTGATCGTAACAGCAATAGGAAAGCCCGATGCCGGACAGCTGCACGAAATTAGCGTGCAAGCCGAAATTGCTTGTCGTGCTTTCGAATCCATTGGCGCCATAGACGGCAAACAGCCGATCGCGTGCAAACTCACTGTCGTATGAGTGCACCGCGGGGTAGTTGCTGAGAAAAGCGTGTTTGGTGTGCGGCATGGTCTTGGATGATTCGCACCAAACCTATCACGGCAATCGATAACTGAAATCCTGGCTGGATATCCGATTCCCGCCACGACTGGCGATATCGCGCCAGTGACGATTGCTTCGGCGTTTTCGGCGAACGTGAACCTAGATTTTGCATTTGGTGCCGACGGACGACCCATAAGCGATTACCGGCCGACCGGCTTTCCAGGGCGCTGAGCGTCCAGCGTGGCACTGAGCGGACCAACGCTCAATTTATTTCAAAGTTCTAGGTTCCCGTTCAGACATTTCGTCGACGACGCGCGTCCATCTTCCATCGTTTATTTCCACCGAAAAGCAGGATCACAAAATGTTCGGCCGTAAGCCCAATTCCGAAGCCCAGGTTCTCGAAGCGATGAGCAAGTCGCAAGCCGTCATCGAGTTCAAGATGGATGGCACGATCCTCACGGCCAACCAGAATTTCCTGAACACGCTAGGCTATCGCCTTGAGGAAATCCAGGGCAAGCATCACTCGATGTTCGTGCCCGCAGACCAGCGCGACGGCGCGGATTACAGGAATTTCTGGGCCGGTCTCAACCGCGGTGAATTCCAGGCGGCGGAGTACAAGCGGATCGGCAAGGACGGCAAGCAGGTCTGGATTCAGGCGTCCTACAATCCAATTCTGGACAGCGCCAACAAGCCGGTCAAGGTCGTCAAGTTCGCCACCGATATCACCACGCGGAAGCTCCAGAGCCTGAAAGACGCCGGGAAGATCGCGGCCATCGAACGGGCGCAGGCTGTGATCGAGTTCAACCTCGACGGTACCATCGTCACCGCCAACGAGAACTTCCTGAAGACGCTCGGTTACGGCTTGAGCGAGATCGAGGGCAAGCATCACAGCATGTTCGTCGCGCCGGCCGAGCGCGACAGCGCGGCATACCGTGAGTTTTGGGAGACCCTGAGGCGCGGCCAATATCAGTCTGCGGAATACAAGCGCATCGGCAAGGGCGGCAAGGAAGTCTGGATTTTGGCCTCCTACAATCCAATTCTCGACGAACAGGGCAAGCCGTTCGCCGTCGTCAAATTCGCCACCGATGTGACCCAGCAGAAGCTGCAGACCGCCGATCTGGCCGGCCAGATCGCGGCGATCGGCAAGTCGCAGGCGGTGATCGAATTCAATCTCGACGGCAGCATCATCAGCGCCAACGAAAATTTCCTGCACACGCTGGGTTACAGCCTCGCCGAAATCAGGGGCCGGCATCACAGCATGTTCGTCGACCCGGCAGAGCGCGACGGCGCCGCTTATCGCGAATTCTGGGCCGCCCTCAACCGCGGCGAGTTCCAGGCCGGTGAATTCAAGCGGATCGGCCAGGGCGGCCGGGAGGTCTGGATCCAGGCGTCCTACAACCCGATCCTCGATCTCAATGGCAAGCCGTTCAAGGTCGTGAAATATGCCAGCGACGTCACCAAGCAGGTCCTGACGCGGATGGGCAACGAGCGTGTTCGCGCCATGATGGAGTTGGTCGCGGCCGGTTCGGAGGAACTCAATGCCTCGGTGCGCGAAATCTCCGAGGCCATGACCAAGTCCAGGGAGACCGCGATGACCGCGGTCGGACGCGTCGCCGAGGCGGATGGACAGGCCAAGCGGCTGAGCGATGCCGCGCAGGCCATGAGCGGGATCGTTGAGCTGATCGGCAACATCACCGGCCAGATCAACCTGCTTGCCCTCAACGCCACGATCGAGTCGGCCCGGGCCGGCGAAGCCGGCCGCGGATTCGCGGTGGTTGCGTCCGAGGTCAAGAGCCTGGCCAATCAGGCCAAACAGGCCACCGACAAGATAAGCGCGGAAATCGAGAGCCTGAACGGGATTTCCGGCGACGTCGTGACTGCGCTGGAATCGATCAAGAAGGCGATCGAAAGCGTCAGCGAGTATGTCACCTCGACCGCAGCGGCGGTGGAAGAGCAGAGCACGGTAACCAGCGAGATGTCCTCCAGCATGCAGCGCGCCGCCGACGAGGCAAGGGCGATCGCAGGCTAACCATCCAGGGGCGGCCGCGGGCAATCCAGGACAACGGCGGCTGCCGGAATCAAGGAGCGAGTTATGTTGACTTACGAAACGACCGACAGGAAAGAAGCCCAACGATGCCGTCTCGCGCAATTCAACGGCAGATTTGTAACATTGAGGTCCGAAGGCTCGACCGTGGCCGGTCCTGTCCTGTCGGTCAAGGAACGCAAGCCAAGTCGCTGGCTGATTACGGTCGTTCCCAAACGTAAGGTCGCAGCTGGTTTCGGTCGAACGGCATCGGGTCCTGATCTCGGCCATCCCGAAGTAAACTCCGTGGTTGGCGCTCCGCTTCCTTCCCCCGACCCGTTCTTGCCCGGTGAAGCCCACCTTCGTGCGGAGGCGGGCGAGGGCAGGGACGGGTGTAGCCAGGAGTTCAGTGCTTGTCGACCTGCCCCAAGCCTCGCCTAAGGGGTAGGGGAACCGTCCCGAGCGAAGTCAAAACATCTCGAAATATTCGCGGTGCTCCCATTCCGACACCTCGGCCTGGAAGCGTTCGATCTCGGCGTTCTTGATGTGGACGTAGTAGTCGACGAACGCAGCGCCCAGCGCTTCGCGGAAGAACGGATCGTCCTTTAGCGCCACCACCGCCTCGCGCAACGTCTTGGGCAGCAGCGCGGCCTGCGTCTCGTACGGCGTGTCGGCGGATGGGCCGGGATCGAGCTTGCGGTCGACGCCGTCGAGGCCGGAGAGGATTTGCGAGGCCATGTAGAGATAGGGATTGGCGGCGGGTTCGCCGATCCGGTTTTCCAGCCTTGTCGCGGGATCACCGCGGCCGCCGAGCATGCGGATCATCACGCCGCGGTTGTCGCGGCCCCAGATCGCGCGGTCCGGCGCCAGCGAATAGGAGCGATAGCGCTTGTAGCCGTTGATGGTCGGCGTCGTGAACACCGCCGAGGCGCGCGCATGCTTCAACAGGCCGCCGAGGTAATGCTTGCCGAATGCCGAGAGCACCTCGCTTTCGTCGCCGGTCATGAAGGCGTTTTCGCCGGTTTGGCGCGACACGATCGACTGGTGCAAATGCCAGCCGGAGGCGAACACGTTCGGCAGCTTTGGGCGGCACATGAAGGTGGCATGATAACCGTGGCGCCGGGCGATCTGCTTCACGGCGCTGCGAAACAGCACCATGTTGTCGGCGGGCACGAGGCCGGTTGCCGGCTTGAAGGTGAACTCGCACTGGCTCGGGCCGAACTCGACCTCGATCGAGCGCAAGGGCAGGCCGAGCGCCAGCACGTCGCGCCGGATGATTTCCAGCACCGGCTCCATCTGGTCGTAACGCTGCTCGGTGAGATATTGATAGCCATGCGACAGCAGGCTGACGGAAGGCGGCTCTCCCGGCTGCCCGGCATGCTCCGGCGACATTTTGGCGTCGTCGAGCCTGAAGATATGGAATTCGACTTCGAGCCCGGCGACGAAATCGTAGCCGCGCGCGCCGAGCTTCTCGAGCGCCGAGCGATAGAGCTGCCGGGTCGAAAACGGCACCGGCTTTCCGTCGGCAAAATAGATGTCGCACAATAGCCAGCCGGTTTCCGGCGCCCATGGCAGCACGCGGAACGTGGTGGGATCGGCCACCATCAGGAAATCGGCGGCGCCTTCCATCTCGCGCATCCCAAAGCCGCCGCCCGAGGTGAACACCGGAAACACCGTGCGGTGCGAGGTGTCCTTGGCCAGCATGGTGGTGGTGATCGAGCAGCCGCTCTCCAGCGTCGCCAGCGCTTCGCTCGCGACCAGGGTCTTGCCGCGGAGAATGCCGTGCTGGTCCGGAAACGACAGCCGGATCACTTCGAGCTTTTGTTCCTCGACGATGCGGCGCAGCCGCGTAACGGCGTCCTTCTGCTCGTCCGACCACAGGCCGTGACGCTCGACAAAACTCAACGCGTGACTCCCTTCAACTTTCGTCATTGCGAGGAGCGAAGCGACGAAGCAATCCAGCCTTTTCTTGTGGCTCTGGATTGCTTCGCTTCGCTCGCAATGACGAAAAATAACATCACTCCGCCGCCGACAGATGCCGCACCTTGCTCGCGATGTCCTGCGGCACCGGGGCTGCCCATGGCGCGCCGCGGCGGCGCTTGACGTCGACTTCCATCCAGTAGGTTTCCCAGCCCCGCGTCGGCCCGATGCCGTCCATGGTGGCGGGACCCTGGATGCTGCGGGCATGCGCGGCATCGAGGAACATGAACGGTTTTGCGCCGCCGGCGACCTTCTCGATTTCCTGCCGCAGCAGTCGTCGAAATTGCACGATCGCCTTGTCGGAGGTGCCGAGATGTTCGTTGGTGCGATCCTGGATCGCGCCCATCGATTCCACCGCCCATTGGTCGTGCACGTTGATGTCGGCGCCCATGCCGGTATAGGTCGCGGTCGCCTGCTCGTGCGGATCGAAACCGTAATCGTTCGACTTGTTCTTGCGCGAGCGGTAGTCCGGCAGCTCGTACAGTTCGAGGCGCTGGTCGCGCATTTTCTTCTTGTCGACCGGCGCCGCATAGCTGGTGAAGATCGCGTACCAGTAGCAGTTCTCGTCATCGACCGGCACGTGCCATTGCGTGATCGTCATCTCGGTGCTCATCGGAATCACAAAGCCGTGCGGGAAAAGCTGGTTGGTGACGCGCACATGGGTGCGCTCGTCGTCGATCTCGCGCAGCGCGATCAGGCGTAAACCGTATTCGGTGTGCTCGACATTGATGATCGGGCTGTCGTATTCGCGCAGGATTTTCGTCATCGGCATGTCGGTGCCGGCGGACGCGCCGCGAAACTGCCTTCCATAGGCGCCCGACGTGTCCTCGTCCTCGAAGAAGCGATGCAGGAACGAGGCGTGCGCCGGATCGATGCCGACTTCCAGCGCCTGCAGCCAGTTGCAGTTGATGTGGCCCTTGAACGCGAAGGTGTGGCTGTCGGGAGCGACAAAACAGTCGATTTCCGGAAACGCCGGCGGCTCGCCTTCGCCCAGATAAGCCCAGAGGATGCCGGCCTTCTCGACCACGGGATAGGCGCGCTGTTTGATGCCCTGGCACAGCGCGGAGTTCTTCGGCTCGGCCGGCGTCTCGATGCACTGGCCTGACGCGTCGAACAGCCAGCCATGGAACGCGCAGCGCAGGCCGCCATTTTCCAGCCGGCCGAACGCGAGGTCGGCGCCGCGATGGGCGCAATGCCGATCGATCAGCCCGTAGCCGCCCTGTTCGTCGCGAAACAGCACCAGATCCTCGCCGAGCAGTTTTACCGGCTTGACCGGGCGCGGCCCCTGCAACTCGTCGACCAGCGCCGCCGGCTGCCAGTACATCCGCATCAGCTTGCCGCAAGGATCCCTCGGCCCGGTGCGGGTGATCAGGTCGTTCTGTTCCTGGCTCATCATGGCAATGGTCCTTTCAGGGCAGGGGAGGCGCGCTGAAAATTCTTTGGAATCAAATTACTAGGCCTGTGGTCGCAGGCAAGCGGATTCGGTGGGCAACCGGCGCTGCCAGTTCTTCAGCGCCGCGGCGCGGTGGTTAACGCTGGTAAGAAGCGCAGCGTTCAGGACGCCGCGCTGCGCAAGCCGAAAGTATGCGCGTCGTTGCGCAGCACCGGCGCCACCGCATCGACCAGCCGCGCGGCGGCGCTGTCGATGCTCAGTCCCGCGGTGTCGACCACGGCGGAGGCGCGGGCATAGAGCGGCTCGCGGCTGACCAAAATGTTGCGCAATTCCGCCATCGCCGAGCGATCGTCGGCCATCGGGCGCAAATCGCCCTGACGGCGCACCCGCGCCATGTGTTCTTCCGGCTTGGCCTTCAGCCAGATGGTGTAGAACGACGACAGGATCAAATCGAAGGTCAACGGCTCGGAGACGATGCCGCCGCCGGTCGCCAGCACCATCAATTCCCTCCGCGCCAGCAATTGCCCGAGCGCGGCCTGCTCCATGCGCCGAAACCCTTCCTGGCCGTAGAGCGCGATGATCTCGGCGACCGACAGTCCGTTCTGCTGCTCGATCTCCTTGTTCAGTTCGACAAAGCTCCAGCCGATCTGCTTTGCCAGCATCTTGCCGAGCGTGGATTTGCCGGCGCCGCGCAAGCCCGATCAGCGCGATGCCGGCAAACGACATCTGCCGCTGCGCCGACGCGTTGCCGCCGGCGAGAATTTCCTTGGCCTGTGCGATCTGTTGCGGCGTCGCCTTGCGCACGAGATCGCGCAGCACGGCCCAGTCCGGCGCAGGCTCGGTCGAAGGAATCAAATCCTCCAGATGCGCGCGCCATCGCGTTCGACACCCGGCGCAGCAGCACGATCGAGACATTGCCCTTGCCGCTTTCGAGCTGCGCGATGTAGCGCTCGGAAATGCCGGAAACTTTTGCCAGCACCTTGCGCGACATGCCGCGCAGCGCCCGCATGGTGCGGACACGCTGGCCGAGTTGTTCGAGAAAGCTCGCTTCGGGGTCGCGTGGGTCGGTCATATTCGGCAGGATAGTGCCGACGAGGATTGACAGCAAGCTGATGGAGTGGCTTTCTATGAATTATAATTCTTAAAGATGGGGAGAACGTCTTGGCAAGTGTCTTGGCACGCCTGGGCTCTGGGAGCGCGGCATGAGCACATCGGATTCCTACAACGCGGTGACTTGGCTGCTCGACCGCAATGTCGAGGAGGGGCGCGGCACAAAACTCGCCTTCACCGACACCGTGCGCGAGCTGAGCTATGGCGATCTGCAAAAGCAGACCCGCCGCGTCGGCAACATGCTGCGCCGTCTCGGCGTTCGCCGCGAAGAGCGGGTCGCCATGATCATGCTCGACACCACAGATTTTCCGATCGTGTTTTTGGGCGCGATCCGCGCCGGCGTGGTGCCGGTGCCGCTCAACACGCTGCTGACCTCGGATCAATACGCCTATGTGCTGGCGGATTGCCGCGCGCGGGTGCTGTTCATCTCGGAGGCGCTGCTGCCGGTCGTCAAGGACATGCTGGGCCGGATGCCGGATCTCGAGCATGTCGTGGTGTCCGGCGCCAACGCCCATGGCTACAAGCGGTTGACCGACGAACTCGCCGGCGAGAGCGATGTGTTTGCGACCGCCGCGACCCACGCCGACGAGCCGGCGTTCTGGCTGTATTCGTCGGGCTCGACCGGCATGCCGAAGGGCGTGCGGCATCTTCATGCCAGTCTCGCGGCGACCGCCGACACCTATGCCAAGCAGGTGCTCGGCATCCGCGAGGATGATGTCGGATTGTCGGCGGCAAAACTGTTCTTCGCCTATGGCCTCGGCAACGCGCTGACCTTCCCGATGTCGGTCGGCGCCACCACGGTGCTCAATTCGGAGCGGCCGACGCCGGCGACGATGTTCGCGCTGATGAACAAATACAATCCGAGCATCTTCTTCGGCGTGCCGACGCTGTTCGCGGCGATGCTCAACGACGAGACGCTGAAGCACGAGCGCGGCGGCGACAAATTGCGCATCTGCACCTCGGCCGGCGAGGCGCTGCCGGAGTCGGTCGGCAACAGCTGGAAATCCCGCTTCGGCGTCGACATCCTCGACGGCGTCGGCTCGACCGAACTGCTGCACATTTTTCTGTCGAATGCGCCGGGCGATATCAAATACGGCGCCGCCGGCCGCCCGGTGCCCGGCTACAAGGTGCGGCTGGTCAATGAAGCGGGCGCCGACGTGCCCGATGGCGAGGTCGGCGAGCTCTTGGTCGATGCGCCCTCCGCCGGCGAGGGCTACTGGAACCAGCGCAGCAAGAGCCGCCGCACCTTTGAAGGCCACTGGACCCGCACCGGCGACAAATACATTCGCGATTCCGATGGCCGCTACACCTTCTGCGGCCGCAGCGACGACATGTTCAAGGTGTCGGGCATCTGGGTGTCGCCGTTCGAGGTCGAGAGCGCGCTGATCACCCACCCCGCGGTACTGGAAGCCGCCGTGGTGCCCGAGGCCGATCCGGAAGGGCTGCTGAAACCGAAAGCGTTTGTGGTGCTGCGGGCCGAAGCAAAAATCGACGGCCTGCATGAGGCGCTCAAGGAACACGTCAAGCAGAAGATCGGCCCGTGGAAATATCCGCGCTGGATCGACGTGGTCGACGCGCTGCCGAAGACGGCGACCGGGAAGATACAGCGATTCAAGTTGCGGGATGGAGAGACCGCCAAGGCCTGATGTACGCGCTGATTGGATTCTCAATGGATGCCAAGCTGGACTGCATGCTCTCTCTCCCCTTGTGGGAGAGAGGTGGAGAGAGGGGTAGCCGCGAGCACAAACTCTGTGGCTTACCCCTCTCCCTAACCCTCCCCCACAAGGGGGGAGGGAACAGTCTTCCGATGCCGCGACGCGAGCGCGCATCATGACTCCTCTCTCCCCCACCGGCTTGCTTCGCATCGGCGCATCCGATCTCGAATACCGCATGGTCGGTCCCACGCCGGATCAGGCGCCTGTTATCGTGATGCTGCATGAGGGCCTCGGATCCGCCGGGCTGTGGGGCGATTTTCCCGAAAAACTGCAGGCCGCGACGGGTGCTTGCGTGTTCGCCTATTCCCGCGCCGGCTATGGCGCGTCAACGCCCGCAAAACTGCCGCGGCCGCTCGATTACATGCACATCGAGGCGCTCGACGTGCTGCCAAAGCTGCTCGAGGCGATCGGCTTTCAGCGCGGCATGCTGCTCGGCCATTCCGACGGCGCCTCGATCGCGGCGATCTATGCCGGCTCGCATCAGGATCATCGCGTGCAGGGCCTCGCATTGATCGCGCCGCATTTCATCGTCGAGGATGTTTCCGTCACCTCGATCGCCGCGATCAAGCAGGCCTATGAGACCACCCCCCTGAAGGCAAAACTGGCGCGCTGGCACCGCGATGTCGACAACGCGTTTTACGGCTGGAACGGCGCCTGGCTTGATCCGGAATTTCGCGACTGGGACATCTCGGAATACCTCGCCTATATCCGCATACCCCTTGTCGTCGTGCAGGGTGTGGATGACCAGTATGGGACAATGCGCCAGATCGAGATCGTCAAAGAAGAGTGCTACTGTCCTGTCGACGTGGTGGTTATCCCGGGGGCGGGGCATTCGCCGCATCGTGAAGCGCCAAAGGTGACGCTCGATGCGATTTCGGATTTTGCCAAGGCGGTTTTGCGCGACCATCAAATTCGCGCCGCGTAATCTATTGGCCGGCGCGGTGCCGCGATGAACCTGCCGCCGCCGCTGCCCGCATCCCAACTCCCGCTGCCGCAATGGGCCTATGTGCCCGGCGAGATGGACGAGGCCGACGCCGATCACGACACGCTGTGGCAGGCCAAGGTGCTGGTGCCGGCGCGGTTTCGCGACTACGTGCCGGCGCGCCATCCGGCGCTGCGCTACGGCCTCGCGCTCAACGACCGCGGCTATTTCTGGGAAGCCCAGGAGATTTTGGAGGCGGTGTGGGCCGCGGCGCCGCAAGGCGGCCGCGAGCGTATCCTGCTGCGGGCCTGCATCCAGATCGCCAACGCCAACCTCCGCCTGCGGATCGGCAAGCTGACCGCGGCGACGCGGCTGTTCGGCGAGGCGCTGCGCGAACTCGACGCGCTCGGAATCCGCAAGGCCAATGCCGCCGGCCACGGCTTTGCCGACGGGTTTGCCACCGCTCAGCTGGCGGCGCTGCTGCGGGCCAGACTGGCGCTGCCGGTGCTGTCCAAAGCCGATTGGGTCCAGATCGGCGCGACCGGCCGGACATGAAACAAAATTCCATATTTTGATGGATTAGGGCTGGACCCGCCCCAGAACATGCATTATTGTGCATGTCACGTTAATCAATAAGCTCAAGGGACGGGTCCCATGGTTGGTGAACATCATGGCCGCTGAAGATCGCATCCTCGCGGGTGGCGCTGGCTATATCGACTTCCAGACCGAGCCGTCGCGCTACAAGCACTGGAAGCTTGCCGTCGACGGCGAGGTCGCGACCTTGACCATGGATGTCGACGAGAATGGCGGGCTGTTCGAGGGCTATCAGCTCAAGCTGAATTCCTACGATCTCGGCGTCGACATCGAGCTCGCGGATGCGGTGCAGCGGCTGCGGTTCGAACATCCCGGCGTCAAAGTGGTGTTGATGCGCTCGGGCAAAAATCGCGTGTTCTGCGCCGGCGCCAACATCCGCATGCTGGCCGGCGCCACCCACGCCCACAAGGTCAATTTCTGCAAGTTCACCAACGAGACCCGCAACGGGCTGGAAGATTCCAGCGAAAATTCCGGGCAGCGTTTTATCACCGTGGTCAACGGCACCGCGGCCGGCGGCGGCTATGAACTGGCGCTGGCGACCGATCACATCATCCTGGCCGACGATGGCGCCGCGTCAGTGGCGTTGCCGGAAGTGCCGCTGCT
Source organism: uncultured Alphaproteobacteria bacterium (assembly GCA_963699465.1). Classification (GTDB taxonomy): domain Bacteria; phylum Pseudomonadota; class Alphaproteobacteria; order Rhizobiales; family Xanthobacteraceae; genus Bradyrhizobium. The sequence goes on along the minus strand of CAVOTZ010000025.1, from coordinate 93,880 downwards.
GGCGGTGTTGCCGGGCACCGGCGGGCTCACACGCGTCGTCGACAAGCGCAAGGTGCGCCGCGACCATGCCGACTTCTTCTGCACCATCGAGGAAGGCATCAAGGGCAAGCGCGCGGTGGCGTGGCGGCTGGTCGACGAGATCGTGCCCAACAGCAAGCTGGAGGCCAAGGTCGCCGAACGGGCCAAGGAATTCGCCGCCGGCTCCAAGCGCAACGGCGACGGCAAAGGCATCGCGCTGACGAAGCTCGACCGCAGCATCGACGCGGACGGCATCCGCTACGGCTTTGTCAATGTCGACATCAACCGCGCCGATCGCATCGCGACCATTTCGATCAAGGCGCCGGAAATCCGCACCGCCGGCCGATATCGGCGGCATGCTGGCGCAAGGCGCCGCGTTCTGGCCGCTGCAGGTCGCGCGCGAACTCGATGACGCGATTCTGCATTTGCGCATCAACGAGCTCGAAACCGCGATGCTGCTGTTCAAGTCGCATGGCGAGCGCGCCAATGTGCTGGCCTGCGACGCCCTGCTCGAAGCGAATAAAGCGCACTGGCTGGTCAACGAGATCAGGCAATACTGGAAGCGGGTGTTGAAACGCATCGACGTCACCTCGCGCACGCTGGTGACCTTGGTCGAGCCCGGCTCGTGTTTTGTCGGCACGCTGGCTGAGCTGGTGTTCGCCGCCGACCGTTCCTACATGCTGATCGGCCAGAAGCAGGGCGACAACCGCGCGCCGCCGACCATTGAATTGTCCGAAATGAATTTCGGCCCCTATCCGATGAGCCATGGCCTGACCCGGCTGCAATCGCGCTTCCAGGCCGATCCGGCCGATCTCGATCGTGCGCGTGAAAAGATCGGCACGGCGCTCGATGCCGAAGAGGCCGAAGCGCTCGGCCTCGTCACGTTTGCGCTCGACGACATCGACTGGGACGACGAGGTGCGCGTGTTCCTCGAGGAGCGCACCAGCTTTTCACCGGACAGTCTGACCGGCATGGAAGCCAATCTGCGCTTCGTCGGGCCGGAGACCATGGAGTCAAAAATCTTCTCGCGCCTGACGGCGTGGCAGAACTGGATTTTCCAGCGCCCCAACGCGGTCGGCGAAGACGGCGCGCTGCGCCGCTACGGCACCGGCCAGAAGGCGCAGTTCGATATGACGCGGGTTTGAGTTCTCGTCCCGGGCGCTGCGCGGCACGAAGTGACGCGCTGCAGAACCGGAGACCCACAGGCACCCACTTAGATGGTCCCGGCTCTGCGGAGCAGCGTTCCACGCTGCACCGCGTCCGGGACACGAGACCGACAAAGGAGCACGCCATGAACATCATGAACGTCGATTACTCCACCAAGATTCCCAACAACGTGAATCTCAGCGAGGATCGGCAGGTGCTGAAAGCGCTGGAAGGCTGGCATCCCGGTTACATCGACTGGTGGAACGACATGGGCCCCGACGGCTTTCAGCAGTCGCTGGTTTACTTGCGCACCGCCTATTCGGTCGATCCGCGCGGCTGGGCCAAGTTCGATTACGTGAAAATGCCGGACTATCGCTGGGGCATTCTGCTGGCGCCGCAGGAAGAAAACCGCGTGATTCCGTTCGGCGAGAATTTTGGCCAGCCGGCCTGGCAGGAAGTCCCCGGCGAGCATCGCGCCACCTTGCGCCGCCTGATCGTGATCCAGGGCGATACCGAACCTGCCTCGGTCGAGCAGCAGCGCCATCTCGGCAAGACCGCGCCGTCGCTGTACGATTTGCGCAATCTGTTCCAGGTCAATGTCGAGGAAGGCCGCCATCTCTGGGCGATGGTCTATCTCTTGCAGAAATATTTCGGCCGCGACGGCCGCGAGGAGGCCGACGAATTGTTGCGCCGCCGCTCCGGCGATGCCGACAGTCCCGCGCATGCTCGGCGCCTTCAACGAGGCGACGCCGGACTGGCTGTCGTTCTTCATGTTCACCTATTTCACCGACCGCGACGGCAAGATGCAGCTGCACTCGCTGGCGCAGTCCGGCTTCGATCCGCTGTCGCGCACCTGCCGCTTCATGCTGACCGAGGAGGCGCATCACATGTTCGTCGGCGAGACCGGCATCAGCCGCGTGGTGCAGCGCACCTGCGAGGCGATGAAGGCGGCCGGCATCAGCGACCCCGACGACGTTGCCAAAGTGCGCGCGCTCGGCGTGATCGATCTGCCGACCATCCAGAAGAAGCTCAATCTGCATTATTCGCTGTCGCTCGATCTGTTCGGCTCGGAGGTCTCGACCAACGCGGCCAACGCCTTCAATGCCGGCATCAAGGGCCGCTACAAGGAAACCGCGATCGACGACGATCACCGCTTGCAGAACGCCACCTATCCCGTGCTCAAGCTGATCGACGGCAAGATCAAGCGGGTCGACGAGCCGGCGCTGACCGCGCTCAACATGCGGCTGCGCGACGATTACTCGCAGGATTGCGTCAAGGGCCTGCTGCGCTGGAACAAGATCATCGCGCTGGCCGGCTACGACACCAGGCTCGAATTGCCGAACGTCGCGTTCCACCGCCAGATCGGCGAGTTCAAGGATGTCCACGCCACGCCCGACGGCGTGCTGATCGACGATGCCACCTGGAACAAGCGCAAGGGCGAATGGCTGCCGTCAACCGACGACGGCGATTTTATCGCTTCGCTGATGACCCCGGTGACCGAGACCGGCGTCTACGCCTCCTGGATCTCGCCGCCCAAGGTCGGCATCGACAACAAGCCCGGCGATTTCGAGTATGTGAAGATCGAGACGTGAAAAGGGGGCGAATAGGGAGTGGCGAATAGCGAATAGGGTTAGCTTCCATTCGCCATTCGCCATTCGCCCTCTCAGCCCGCGATCTCCAGTCCCGCATTCGCGTACACCACGCCGCCATCGACCGCGATGGTGTTGCCGACCACGTAGTCGCCGGCGCGCGAGGCAAGATAGATCGCGATCCCTGCCATGTCCTCGTGGGTGCCGATGCGCCGCGATGGAATGCGCAGGGCGACTTCGTCAGAGTGGTCGCGCGCGGCGCGGTTCATGTCCGACTTGAAGGCGCCCGGCGCGATCGCGGTGACATTGATGTGGTCCTTGATCAGTTTTGTGGCCATCCGCCGGGTCAAATGGATCACCGCGGCCTTGCTCGCGGCATAGGAATAGGTCTCGCCCGGGTTGACGAAAATGCCGTCGACCGAGGCGATATTGATGACCTTGGCGGGACGTTCGGCGGACGCCGCCGCGCGCAGCGGTTTGGCCAGTGCCTTGGTCAGGAAGAACAGCGACTTGACGTTGAGGTCCATTACCTTGTCCCAGCCGCTTTCCGGGAATTCGTCGAACTCCGCGCCCCACGCAGCACCGGCATTGTTGACCAGGATGTCGAGTTTTGGTTCGCGCTTGATCATTTCGGCGGCGAGCTTGTCGCAGCCCTCGACCGTCGAAATGTCGATCGGCAGCGCGATGCATTCGCCGTCATATTCGGCGGTGAGCTCTTTGGCGGTGGCCTCGCAGGGTCCGGCCTTGCGCGCGGTGATATAGACCCTCGCCGCGCCCTGGCTGAGGAAGCCGCGCGCGATCATCTTGCCGATGCCGCGCGATCCGCCCGTCACCAATGCGATACGGCCCTTGAGCGAGAATAGATCCTTCATGCGTTCCTCCCATCGGTTTGGCGATGGTTTTGCGGCGGCGGGATCAGCGAAGTCAAGGAAGGGAGGCTTTTTGTCGTCCCTGCGAACGCAGGACCCATAACCCTGACCGCCGTTCCGTCATTGCGAGGAGCGAAGCGACGAAGCAATCCAGAGCCCCATGTGCGGCTCTGGATTGCTTCGCTTCGCTCGCAATGACGAAAAATGGTCCCTGCACACGTTCCCAGGGACGACGGCTCACGCCGCGTCGACGCGGCGAAAACCATTATACATCGCGGTGGCGGCGCCGGAGGTCAGCACCGGCAGGAAGCGGGCGTCCTGGTAATTGCCGTTGAGCGAGACCCGCGGCAGCGCGGTGAAATGCTGCGCGTTTTCGGGAAATATCATGCCGGGCCGTGTCGTCACTCCGGTCTTGAAGCCGCAGGCCGCGGCCAGCGCGAACTCGCGGGAGCCGGCGGCGGCCTTGTCGCCATAGGGATAGGCAAGATGCACGGCCGGACGCTGCAGCACGTCCTCGATCCGGGCGCGGCTGGTGGCCATCTCGTGATGCGCGTCCTGTTCGACCTCGCGGGCGAGGTTGCAATGCGTGACGGTATGCGCGCCGATCGAGATCAGCGGATCGGCCGCGAACGGCTGCAGTTCCTGCCACGACATGCAAAGCTCGCCGCAGATCGACGTCTCGTCGACACCGCAGCGCCGGCAGAGCGCGCTGATCTCGCGCCGCAGGTCGGCCTCGGAGGGCAAACCGCGCAGCCAGTCGTGCAGCCGGTCGAACGCCGCCTGCTTGGCCGCCGGCGTATCGGTAACGAAGTGGACGGCGGCGCCGCCGATCTCGGCTTCGATCCGCGATGCCTGCGCAACCGCCCGCTCCAGCGCGACCCACCACATCCGGCCGAAGCCGTCGGCGAAATCGCTGGTCACGAACACGGTGGCGGGTGCGTCGAATTCACGCAGCACCGGCAGCGCGTGGTCCCGGTTGTCGCGGTAGCCGTCGTCGAGCGTCAGGCAGGCGAAGCGCCGCGCAAAATCGAGCTGCACCAGCCGCCGATGCATCTCATCCAAAGTGACGATATCGATGTTCTGGCCGCGCAGGTACGAAAGCGTGGCGCGCAGGAAGTCGGGCGTGATTTCAAGGTGATGGTTGGGCTGGAACTCGGCGTCGCGCCGCGGGCGCACCTGGTGCAGCATGAAAATGGCGCCGACGCCGCCGAAAACCGGCCGCAGCAAATGGTGCGCGCGGGTCAAATAAAGCGCTTCCAGCCCGGCGCGGATGACGTTGTGGCGAAACTGCTTCATCGGGGCTGGTTCAGCCTTGTCGTTCAGCCCTGTCGTTCAGGCTGGCATCGGTTGCGAAGCTAGCGGGCTGGTCCTGAAGAATCGGTTAGCCGGACGGTGATCGGCGGCCGCCATTCCCTGTTATTTCCAGTTTGACAGCCTCGCAAGGGTTTGTTTTCTCTCGTTTCCGAGACCGCAGGACATCGAATGCACGGACTTTTCAGGTGGAGCAGCAAATGGTGGCCGGGGACGATTCCTCTGGCCATCCTTTGGGGGATTGCCGCCTGGTCGAACACCGTCCCGCTGGAAACCGATCTGGCCGCGCGCAGCACCACGGCGCTCAAGGACACCGTGCTGGACAAGACGCAGATCACGGTCGATGGCCGCGATGTCAACTTTGCCGCCGACGCGTTCTCGGAAGACGGCCGTCGCAACGCGGTGGCGGCGGTGGAAGCCGTGCCCGGCGTGCGGCTGGTCAACGACGAAACCCGCCTCGTCCCCGAGGCCAAGCCGTTCGTCTGGTCGGCTGAGCGCGACGTGGTCCGCGTCACCCTGGGTGGCAGCGCGCCGTTGCCGGCCAGCAAGAGCAAGCTCGTGGAGGCCGCTCACGCCGCGCTCGGCAATGTCGAGGTCGCCGATCAGATGAATCTGTCGCGCGGCGCGCCGCCGCGTTTCGATGCCGCGGCGCTGCTGCTGATCGAGCAGATCGCAAAGCTGAAGGACGGCAAGATCACCATTTCCGACAACAAGGTCAGCCTCTCCGGCATGGCGCGCGAGCTCGGCGGCCGGGAGGCCATCGCCACGGGCCTGAAGAACCTGCCCGAGGGATTTTCGGTCGCGGCCGACGACATCAAGGCGCCGCCCTACGTCTTCCAGGCCTACAAGGATCCGGTCGCGGTGACGCTGACGCTGACCGGCTATGTGCCCGACGACAAGGTCCATGCCGCGCTGGTCGCATCCGCGGGACGCAAGTTCTTCAATGAGAAGGTGGTCGACAATCTCAAGGCCAGCGTCGGCGCGGCGGGCGGATTCGCCGCCGCGGTCGGACCGGCGCTGGGCGCGCTGTCGCGGCTTTCGACCGGCACGCTGGTGGTGTCGGACCGCGAGTTGAAGCTGTCGGGCGACGCCTTCTATGACGCGGCGGCGGTGCAGATCCGCGCCGGCCTCGGCAAGGATTTTCCGCAAGGCTGGCAGTTCAAGGCCGACATATCGGTCAAGCCGGCGGCGGCGCCGGTCGATGCCACGGTCTGCCAGCAGCTGTTTTCGGACCTGCTGGGCAGGGGCAACATCCGCTTCCTGCCCGGCCAGGCCGCGATCGATCCGGATTCTGCCGGCCTGCTCGACCGGCTGATCGAGACGGCGCTGCGCTGCCCGAGCGCCAATATCGAAATATCAGGACACACCGACGCCGACGGTGAGGATGGTTTCAACCAGGCGCTATCGGAAAAGCGCGCCCAGGCGGTGATGGATTATCTGGTCAAGGCGGGACTTCCCGCCGATCGTTTCACAGCGGTGGGCTATGGCAGCACGCAGCCGATCGCTTCCAACGAGACCGACGAAGGCAAGGCGCACAACCGCCGCATCGAATTCGTGGTGAGGTGATGGGCATGAGCTATCTGGCGATGTTTCACTGGGGCTGGTTATTGGGCGCGCTGCTGCTGGGTTTTGTGGCGGGCTGGATTTCCGTGGTCCAGCGCGGCCGGAGCGTTTCGAAAGTAACGGCGCGCTGGCTTGCGCTGCTGGTGGCGGCGTTGCTCGCAGCCGCGCTGGCACGCGTGATTCCGGGTCGTCCCGGCTATTGGCTCGACCTCGGCCTGATGCTGTTCGCGCTGTATCTGGTCGGCTGTACCATCGGTTCCTGGCTACGCCACTGGGCGGTTTCGCGCCCCACGTCCGCGGCCTGAAATGGGTGTGGTATCGCTGTCCCGCGGGTGCGATTGCGACGGGACATCGGCCGGAACGGCGCCAATGCAACAAAACTGTGCTTTCGGCGTCATTAATCGCCCGCAATATATCCCCCCTAATATATTGACGGATCGTGTTTTATTCCGGCCAAAGCGAATTCCACTGCGGCCCAAAACGCGCTACCACTTGGGACTGGGGGCGGGTGTGGCGCCCGTGGCCAAGGTCGCCCGGCCGCGGCCGCCGCAAGTTTGCAGAAGAGATCAAGCTTGAGATCGCAGTTCGAGGTCTAGATGCCGGAAGCAATACGCAGGGCGATGTCGTTTCTGCGCCAGAGGCAAATCCTGCATAAAGTGGGCGTCGCGGTCAGCGTCACCGTCATCGGGACCGCATGCTACGTGCTTTACCACATGCTGAGCCACATCGACACCGCGGAGGTGATCGAGGCGATCAAGGATACCGAGCCGCATCAGATCGTGCTGGCCGGCCTGTTCGTGGCGGCGGGCTATTTCACCCTGACCTTCTATGATTTGTTCGCGGTCCGCGCCATCGGGCGCCCCGATATCCCCTACCGCATCAATGCGGTCGCGGCCTTCGCCAGCTACTCGATCGGGCACAATGTCGGCGCCAGCGTCTTCACCGGCGGCGCGGTGCGCTATCGGATCTATTCGGCGTGGGGATTGAACGCGATCGACGTCGCCAAGATCTGCTTTTTGGCCGGCCTCACTTTCTGGCTCGGCAATGCCGCGGTGCTTGGCCTCGGCATCGCCTATCATCCGGAGGCGGCGACAGCGATCGATCAACTGCCGCCCTGGCTGAACCGGCTGGCCGCCTTTGCGATCATCATCGCGCTGGTCGCCTATGTGGCGTGGGTCTCGATCAAGCCGCGCGGGGTCGGGCGCGGGCCCTGGACGGTGATCCTGCCGGGCGGCTCGCTGACCTTGCTGCAGATCGCGATCGGCATCGTCGATCTCGGCTTTTGCGCGCTGGCGATGTACGTGCTGGTTCCCGACGAACCCAATCTCGGCTTTGTCGTGGTCGCGGTGATCTTCGTGTCGGCGACCTTGTTGGGCTTTGCCAGCCATTCCCCGGGCGGGCTCGGCGTATTCGACGCCGCCATGCTGGTCGGCCTGTGGCAGATGGACCGCGAGGATCTGCTGGCGGGGATGCTGCTGTTCCGCCTGCTGTATTATATCGCGCCCTTCGTCATATCTGTAATCTTGCTGACGTTTCGGGAGGTTATCCTCGGGGCGCGCAACAAGCGCCTGCGTCAGGTGGCGCAGGGGCTCGAAGTTGAGCCGCGCCGGGAAGCCGCTTATGTGCGAAAACGCGGCGATACGGGTACCTGACGATTCGCAACCGACCACGCGGACCTGAACCGAGAGCCGGCCTGATGGCACTGGAAGCTCCGATCGCCCCTTCATTCTACTCGCCGTGGCCTGACCGGCTGCGGCACTCCGCCATTATCCTGCTGGTCGCCGCTTTCGCGCTCGCGGTTCTGGTCGTGCTCGGCGAATTGTCGCCGCTGCACGCCTCGGCGGTGTTTGCCAGCATCGCCGCCGCGGCGCTGGTGCCGTGGCGGCTGCACAACGCGGTGACGTCGCGCGAGGACGTCCGCGGCGTCAACCCGGTCGAGACCGCGGCGGTCAGCGCCGTGGTTGCCGGGATGCCCGATCCGGCGGTGCTGCTCGACCGGGCCGGGCGCGTGCTGCATCTCAACGCCGCCGCGGCCCAGCTGGCGCCGGCGCTGCGCAAGAACGAACTGGCGCAGTTCGCGCTGCGCTCGCCGGAAATCATCACCGCGTTACGCGAGGCGATCGCAAGCTCGGAGACCCGGCGTGCGACCTATCTCGATCACGTCCCGGTCGATCGCTGGATGGAACTGATCGTCACGCCGGTGCCGGTGCCGACCCTGTTTGGCGGCACCGACAAATGCATGCTGATGACCTTCCACGACCAGACCCCGCTGCGCCGGGTCGAGGAAATGCGCGCCGACTTCGTCGCCAATGCCAGCCATGAGCTGCGCACCCCGCTGGCCGCGCTGTCGGGCTTCATCGACACGCTGCAGGGGCCGGCCAAGGAAGACGCCAAGGCGCGCGAACGCTTTCTCGGCATCATGCATACCCAGGCCACCCGGATGGCGCGGCTGATCGACGATTTGCTGTCGCTGTCGCGGGTCGAGTTGTCGGCCCATGTCCGCCCCGACACGTTGGTGGATATCGTTCCCATTATCCGCCAGGTCGCCGACGGGCTGGAGCCGCTGGCCCGCGAGCGCCAGGTCACGATCGATATCGACCTGCCGGAGACGCCGGTGGCGATCGCCGGCGACCGCGAGGAACTGCTGCGGCTGTTCGAAAACCTGGTCGAGAACGCGCTGAAATACGGCGCCTCCGGCGGCAAGGTCGAGGTCTCCCTGCATCAGGCGCTGTCGACCGATGGAACCCCCGAAGTGCGCGTCATCGTGCGCGATTACGGGCCCGGCATTGCGCCGGAACATCTGCCCCGGCTGACCGAGCGGTTCTATCGGGTCGACGTCGGCGACAGCCGCGCGCAGGGCGGCACGGGCCTTGGATTATCGCTGGTGAAACATATTGTTAACCGCCATCGCGGCCGGCTTTTGATCGAAAGCGTGCCGAAAAAGGGCGCCACCTTTACCGCCTGTTTTCCCCAGGCGCGGACCCCGTCGGGATCATAAATCCTAGCGATTTCAATTGCTTGTGACTGTCATCCAGTCGTCATCAAACCTTCGTAAAAGCGGCATCGACCGCTCCTAAACGGACCGGCGTGAGCGCTGTCGGGCGTATCAGACGCTTCGCTCACCAATGGAGACCAGCAATGAAATTCATGAAAGCTATCGTCGCGGCCGGCCTCGTCGCCGTCTCGACGTCGGCATTCGCTGCCGACATCACCGGCGCGGGTTCGACCTTCATCTTCCCCGTGCTGTCGAAGTGGGCCGACGCCTACAAGAAGGACAACGGCGCCGGCGTGAACTACCAGTCGATCGGTTCGGGCGCCGGGATCAAGCAGATCCAGGCCAAGACCGTGACCTTCGGCGCCACCGACGCGCCGCTGAAGGCCGACCAGCTCGAAAAGGACGGCTTTGCGCAGTGGCCGATGATCATGGGCGCGATCGTTCCGGTCGTGAACGTCGACGGCGTCAAGGCCGGCGATATGGTTCTGGACGGCGACACGCTGGCCAAGATCTATCTCGGCACCATCACCAAATGGGATGATCCGGCGATCAAGAAGCTCAATCCGAAACTGACGCTGCCGTCGGCCGCGATATCAGTGGTTCACCGCGCGGACGGTTCGGGCACCACCTTCAACTTCACCGACTATCTCTCCAAGGTCAGCGCCGACTGGAAGTCCAAGGTCGGCTCCGGCACCGCGGTGGAATGGCCGGTTGGCGTCGGCGCCAAGGGCAATGAAGGCGTTTCCGGCAATATCGGCCAGGCCAAGAACACCATCGGCTATGTCGAATATGCCTATGCCAAGCAGAACAAGCTGGCCTACACCGCGCTGGTCAACAAAGCCGGCAAGACCGTGCAGCCGGAAACCGCGGCTTTCCAGGCGGCGGCTTCCAATGCCGACTGGGCCAACGCTCCCGGCTATTACCTGATCCTGACCGACCAGCCCGGCGACAAGTCGTGGCCGATCGTCGCCTCCACCTTCATCCTGATGCACAAGGATGCGACCGACAAGGCGTCCTCGCAGGAAGCGATCAAGTTCTTCAAGTTCGCTTTCGAGAAGGGCACCAAGATGGCCGAAGACCTCGACTACATCCCGATGCCGGAATCGGTGATCAAGCTGATCGAGAAGACCTGGTCGGCCGAGATCAAGAGCTAAACCGACTTCGCTGCTCTCCATCAACCAGCCCGGGCCAAACCCGGGCTGGACTTTCCGGGCCGGTCTTGCCGGATCGTCGAGGCCGGACGTTTCAAGTTTCGATCACCATGACGGCAGGCCGCGCCAACCCCTGATCATCAGGGGAAGCGGATTTCCGGGCCATTGGGTGATACAGTACAGGGGATTGGCGTGGCAGACATGGCCGTTCAGAGCGATGTAATGGAAGCCGCCGGACCTTACGATCGCGCCAAGGCGCTCAACGCGTTCAAGTTCGGCGACGTCACATTTTACTGGATCACGCGGATCTGCGCGATCTCGGTGCTGCTGATCCTCGGCGGCATCATCCTGTCCCTGATCGCGGGCGCCTGGCCGGCGATGAAGGAATACGGCTTTGCGTTCCTGTGGACGCAGCGTTGGGCGCCGTCGGCCGATCCGCCGGTGCTCGGCGCGCTCGGCCCGATCTACGGCACGCTGGTGACCTCGTTCATCGCGATGCTGATCGCGATTCCGGTCGGCCTCGGCATCGCGATCTTCCTCACCGAACTGTGCCCGCAATGGGCGCGGCGTCCGATCGGTATCGCCATCGAGCTGCTCGCCGGCATTCCCTCGATCATTTACGGCATGTGGGGCTTCTTCGTGCTCGGCCCGTTCCTGGCCTACACGTTCCAGCCGTTCATGATCTCGCTGTTCGACGGCGTTCCGGTGCTGGGCTCGATCTTCGGCGGCCCGCCCTCCTATCTCAGCCTGTTCAACGCGGCGCTGATCCTCGCCATCATGGTGCTGCCGTTCATCACCGCGATCTCGGTCGACGTGTTCAAGACCGTGCCGCCGGTGCTGAAGGAAGCCGCCTACGGCGTCGGCTGCACCACCTGGGAAGTGGTTCGCAATGTGGTGATCCCCTACACGCGGGTCGGCGTGATCGGCGGCATCATGCTGGCGCTCGGCCGGGCGCTCGGCGAGACCATGGCGGTCACCTTCATCATCGGCAATTCGTTCCGGATCTCGTCGTCGATCTTCGGGCCGGGCACCACGATCTCGGCGGCGATCGCCTCCGAATTCGCCGAAAGCGACGGCCTGCATCAATCCGGCCTGATCCTGCTCGGTCTGCTGCTGTTCGTGCTGACGTTCTTCGTGCTGTCCGCCGCCCGGTTGATGCTGCTGCGGCTGGAACAGAAGGCGGGGAAATAGCCATGAACCCGATCTATTCACGCCGCCGCCGCAAGGACATCATCATCCGCGCGCTTTGCTTCGGTGCCGCTTTGTTCGGCGTCACCTGGCTGGCGCTGATCCTGTTCACGCTGCTGGTCAACGGGGTGCAGGGCTTGAGCGTGCAGCTGTTCACGCAGAACACCCCGCCGCCGGGTTCGACCGAAGGCGGGCTGCTCAACGCCATCGTCGGCTCGGTGATCATGACCGTGATCGGCGTCGGTATCGGCGCGCCGCTCGGGCTGTTCGCCGGCACCTATCTGGCCGAATACGGCAAGCACGACAAGCTGACCTCGGTGATCCGCTTCATCAACGATATCCTGCTCAGCGCGCCCTCGATCATCATCGGCCTGTTCATCTACGGCGCGGTGGTGGTGCCGATGGGCGGCTTCTCGGCCATCGCCGGCTCGCTGGCGCTCGCCGTGATCGTGATTCCGGTGGTGCTGCGCACGACCGAGGACATGCTGGGCCTGGTGCCCAATCCGCTGCGCGAGGCGGCCTCCGCGCTCGGCCTGCCGCGTTCGCTGGTGATCAAGCGGATCGCCTACCGCGCCGCGCGAAGCGGCCTGATCACCGGCGTGCTGCTGGCCACCGCGCGGGTCGCCGGCGAAACCGCGCCGCTGCTGTTCACCGCGCTGTCCAACCAGTTCTTCAGCCTCGATCTGACCAAAACCATGGCCAACCTGCCGGTGACCATCAACAACTTCGTGCAGAGCCCCTACGCCTACTGGAAGGAACTCGCCTGGAGCGGGGCGCTGATCATCACACTTACAGTGCTCGCCTTGAATATTGGCGCGCGTATCATCGGCGCCGAGAGGACCGCAAAATGAACGACCTGTCTGTTTCCAAGGCTACTGTTTCCATGAGCAATGCCGGCGGCCCGGCGCCGGCGGCGATCCTGCCGGAGGCTCCGCCCAAGGTCAGCGTGCGCAACCTCAACTTCTATTATGGCGAGAACCATGCGCTGAAGAACATCAACATCACGCTCGGCACCAACCGCGTCACCGCCTTCATCGGGCCGTCCGGCTGCGGCAAGTCGACCCTGCTGCGGATCTTCAACCGGATGTACGACCTCTATCCCGGCCAGCGCGCCACCGGGCAATTGATGCTCGACCAGACCAACATCCTCGATCCCAGGCTCGACCTCAATCTGCTGCGCGCCCGGGTCGGCATGGTGTTCCAGAAGCCGACACCGTTTCCGATGACGATCTACGAGAACATCGCCTTCGGCATCCGGCTGTACGAGAAGATCTCCAAGTCCGAGATGGACGGGCGGGTCGAGAAGGCGTTGCGCGGCGGCGCGCTGTGGAACGAGGTCAAGGACAAGCTCAACGCCTCCGGCCTCAGCCTGTCCGGCGGCCAGCAGCAGCGGCTTTGCATCGCGCGCACCGTCGCGGTGCGGCCCGAGGTGATCCTGTTCGACGAGCCGTGCTCGGCGCTCGATCCGATCTCGACCGCCAAGGTCGAGGAACTGATCCAGGAGCTGGCCGAGGACTACACCATCGCCATCGTCACCCACAACATGCAGCAGGCCGCGCGCGTCTCCGACAAGACCGCCTTCATGTATCTCGGCGAGCTGATCGAATTCGACGACACCAACAAGATATTCACCTCGCCGAGCGATCGGCGTACCCAGGACTACATCACGGGCCGGTTCGGCTAGCGCAGCGCTCCAACCGCGGGCGACCTTCGAACCAGCGATCGATACGGAGAGAAACATGGCAACTGAACATACCGCCAAGGCGTTCGACAGCGACCTGCAGGAATTGACCCGGCTGGTCGCCGAGATGGGCGGTCTTGCCGAGCGCATGATCGTCGAATCCGTCGACGCGCTGATCCGCCGCGACGTCGCGCTTGGCAAGCGCGTGGTGGCGGCCGATGCCGAGATCGACAGCCTGCAGCACCTGATCGAGGAACGCGCGGTTTTGACCATCGCCCGCCGCCAGCCGATGGCGATCGATCTGCGCGAGATCGTCGGCGCGATGCGGGTGGCGACCGATCTGGAGCGGATCGGCGACCTCGCCAAGAACATGGGCAAGCGGGTCGCCGCGCTGGAGAGCGATTTCCAGCCGCTGAAACTGATCCGCGGCCTCGAGCACATGACCGACCTGGTGCAGTCGCAGGTCAAGTCGGTGCTGGATGCCTATGCCGCGCACGATCTGCCGGCGGCGATGGCGGTGTGGAAGGGCGACGAGGAGGTCGACGCCATCTGCACCTCGCTGTTCCGGGAACTCCTGACCTACATGATGGAGGATCCGCGCAACATCAGCTTCTGTATCCATTTGATGTTCTGCGCCAAGAACATCGAGCGGATCGGCGATCATGCCACCAACATCGCGGAAACCGTGTTCTACATGATCGAAGGCCAGCAGATTCTCGACAAGCGCCCGAAGGGCGACATGACGACCTTTGCCACCACCGTACCCGGTAACTGACAATCACGTTGATCCATCCCCCAACGAAGGGAAGCTGAGAGATGAGCGCGCGCATTCTGGTGGTTGAAGACGAAGAGGCGTTGACCACGCTCTTGCGTTACAACCTTGATGCCGAGGGCTATGACGTCGAAACCGTCGGGCGCGGCGATGACGCCGACACAAGGCTGAAGGAACGCGTTCCCGACCTGATCGTGCTCGACTGGATGCTGCCGGGCCTGTCCGGCATCGAACTGTGCCGGCGCTTGCGGGCACGGCCGGAGACGCGGCAGTTGCCGATCATCATGCTGACCGCGCGCGGCGAGGAGAGCGAGCGGGTGCGGGGCCTGGCGACCGGCGCCGACGACTACATCGTCAAACCGTTCTCGGTGCCGGAACTTTTGGCGCGCGTGAAGGGCTTGCTGCGGCGGGCCAGCCCGGAGCGGCTCGCCACCATCCTGACCTATGGCGACATCGAACTCGATCGCGAAAAACGCCGCGTCGCGCGCTCCGGACGCCCGGTGGATCTCGGCCCGACCGAATACCGGCTGTTGGAATTCTTCCTCGAGCATCCCGGCCGGGTGTTTTCCCGCGAGCAATTGCTCGACAGCGTCTGGGGCCGCGACATCTATATCGACGAGCGCACCGTCGACGTGCATATCGGCCGCCTGCGCAAGCTGCTCAACCCGGGCCGCGAGCAGGACCCGATCCGCACCGTGCGCGGCGCCGGCTACGCGCTCGACGATCGCTTCATGAAAGTGGAGTGAGGCTTGCTTCGTAGGGTGGGTTAGGCGTTAGCCGTAACCCACCATTCGCGAAGTCGGCGTTGCGGCGGATTACGGCTGCGCCTAATCCGCCCTACAAACTACCTTGTCGGCTTCGGCGGCTGGCGGCGGCGGTCGCTCGCGGGCTGGTAGGCGATGCGCGAGTGATGGGCGCAATAGGGCAGGCTGTTCAGCGCCTTGCCGCCGCAGAAGTAGAATTCCGAACTGGCGGGATCGCCGATCGGCCAGTGACAGGTGGCCTCGTTGAGCTCCAGCAGCGACAGCCGCTGGCTCATCGGCACCACGTTGTCGAACGCAATCGGATCCGGCTCCATCTCGAGGTCGAACGCATGCGCCAGCGCGGTGTTGCCGCGCGACACCGGGCGCGACACCCGCATCATCTGCGCCGCCGGCCGCGCCTTGCGCTGCCGGGGTGCGGCCGAAGAGGGCGTCTTGGCGCGGCCGGACAGGCCGAGCCGGTGGACTTTGCCGATCACGGCATTACGCGTCACGTTTCCGAGTTCCGCGGCGATCTGGCTGGCGGAAAGGCCGCCTTCCCAGAGTTTCTTCAGTAGCTCGACGCGATCGTCGGACCAGGTCAATACCGTCATCGCATTATCCCTTTCGCGTCGCGCCGGGCCAACCGGGGACAGGCGCTGCGACCTCAAGCTCAAAAACCCTGCGGCAAATCCTCAATACCCAGAATCCCTTAGCCCTCGCCGGGCGCGAAAAACGCGCCCGAACGTGTACGCAAAGACACCAGGACTTCAGAGGATCAGAACCGCCGCACGAGATGTCGTACCCGACAGCCGAAACGCTACAATATGGCGTGACTCCGGCGCAAGAGTTCGAACGCCTACGTCCACATGTTCCGTCATTTATGTATTGCTTTTCTGATTTCCACTGCACCGGAGTCCTACGGGGATTTGCAGGGGTTCCCGTTTTGATTGTGACGCGCCTCCTTCACGCGAGGGGCCCCGCTTCGCCCGAAAACGCCATTGAAGGACCCAAAACCGACGCTTCTGAGTCCCCGTGGCATGTTGACAGCGGTCATTGTCCGCATAGAATGCCTGTCACGTGCCGCCCCTAAAAGGCGGCACGTTTTGTTTTCGGGCTGGTTTTTGCTGCATCGCGCCAATCCGCAAACGTCCCCAAAGTCCAACCATTAGTGGCTCACATGACCAACAGCGCCGCGTCGCATTTGCTCCCCGTCTTCGCCAGGGTCGATCTCGGTTTCGAGCGCGGCGAAGGGGCATGGCTGATATCAACCAATGGCGAGCGCTACCTGGATTTCACCTCCGGCGTCGCCGTCAACGCGCTCGGCCACGCCCACCCGCATCTGGTCGCAGCACTGCAGGAGCAGGCGACAAAACTCTGGCACATGTCGAACCTGTTCAAGAGCCCGGACGGCGAGCGGCTCGCGGCCCGGCTGTGCGAGCAGAGCTTTGCCGATTTCGTGTTCTTCTGTAATTCCGGCGCCGAGGCGATGGAATGCGCGATCAAGATCGCGCGGCGCTATCACGCCTCCAAGGGCCATCCCGAGCGCTATCGTCTGGTCACCTTCGAAGGCGCGTTTCACGGCCGCACGCTGGGTACGCTCGCCGCCACCGGCTCGGCAAAATATCTCGAAGGCTTTGGGCCGCCGCTCGACGGTTTTGACCAGGTCGCCCATGGCGATCTCGACGCGGTCAAGAAGGCGATCGGGCGGCATACCGCCGGCATCCTGATCGAGCCGATCCAGGGCGAGGGCGGCGTGCGCTCGGCGCCGCACGCCTTCTTCCGCGCGTTGCGCCAGCTCTGCGACGACAATGGCCTGCTGTTGATCTTCGACGAGGTGCAGACCGGCATGGGCCGCACCGGCGATCTGTTTGCCTACAAGCGCCTCGGCGTCACCCCCGACATCATGCCGCTCGCCAAAGCGCTCGGCGGCGGTTTTCCGATCGGTGCGTGCCTCGCGACCGCGGAAGCCGCCTCCGGCATGACGCCGGGCTCGCACGGCTCGACGTTCGGCGGCAATCCGCTGGCGATCGCCGCCGCCAACGCGGTGCTCGACGTCATGTTAAAACCCGGCTTCTTCGAGCACGCGCAAAAAATGTCGCTGCTGCTCAAGCAAAAACTCGCCTCCGTGGTCGACCGCCATCCCGAGGTGCTCGCGGAAGTGCGCGGCGAGGGTTTGCTGATCGGGCTGAAAGCAGTGGTGCCGTCGGGCGATCTGGTCAACGCGCTGCGCGACCAGAAGCTGCTCACGGTCGGCGCCGGCGACAATGTGGTCCGGTTCCTGCCGCCTTTGATCGTGACCGAGAGTGAGATCGAGGAATTGGTGCAGCGGCTCGAGCGCGCCTGCGTGGCGTTATCAGGCGAGAAGTTGAAGCGGGCGGCAAGCTGATGAGCAAGCCAATGAGCAAGTCACTGCGTCACTTCCTCGACATCAGCGAACTGCCGACTAAAGAGTTGCGCAACATGCTCGCCGCCGGCGCCGCGATGAAGGCGAAAAAGAAGCAGGGCGGCCCGCTGACAAAGCCGCTCGACGGCAAGACGCTGGCGATGATTTTCGAAAAGCCGTCGACCCGCACCAGGGTGTCGTTCGACGTCGGCATGCGCCAGCTCGGCGGCGAAGCCATCATGCTGACGGGCGCGGAAATGCAGCTCGGCCGCGGCGAGACCATCGCTGACACCGCGCGGGTGCTGTCGCGTTATGTCGATGCGATCATGATCCGGATCCTCAGCCACGAGGCACTGCTGGAGCTCGCCGCCTACGCCACCGTGCCCGTCATCAACGGGCTGACGCGGCGCTCGCATCCCTGCCAGGTGATGGCCGACCTGATGACCTTCGAGGAGCATCGCGGCCCGATCGAGGGCCGCACCATTGCCTGGAGCGGCGACGACAACAACGTGCTGGCGTCGTGGGCGCATGCGGCGGAGCGATTCAAGTTCAAGCTCAATGTCGCGACCCCGCCGCAGCTCGCGCCTAACAAGGGCATGAAGGACTGGATCAAGGCGACTGGCGCGTCCGTGATGCTCGGCAACGATCCGGAAGCCGCGGTCCGCGGCGCCGATTGCGTGGTGACCGACACCTGGGTCTCGATGGGCGACAAGGACGGCGAGCATCGCCATAATCTCTTGAAGCCGTATCAGGTGAATGCAAAACTGATGTCGCTGGCAAAGCCCGACGCGATCTTCATGCACTGCCTGCCCGCCCATCGCGGCGAGGAAGTCACCGACGAGGTGATCGACGGCCCGCAATCGGTGGTGTTCGACGAAGCCGAAAACCGCCTGCATGCGCAAAAGGGCATCCTGGCGTGGTGTCTGGAGACGGTGGCGTAGCTCTCGTCGTCCCCGCGAACAAAACCTCTCGTCGTCCCCGCGCACGAGCCTGTGAGGAAATCCTCTCAATTTCCGGCAAACCGTGATTCACTGGAGCTGTGGACGGTGATTTGCGGGGTCGTAAATATGGCAGGGCGTGGTGAAGCTAGAGTTGTGGTTGCGAACCGGGCGCAACTGTCCTGGGACCTGATCAATCCGGATGGGTGGTTGGCGCCCGACCACCGTGCGCGATTGGTGGTTGGGTTCGTCGAGACGCTCGATTTGACGATGCTGTACGACAAGATCGAAGCGCGCGAGGGCATGGCGGGCCGGCCAGCCGCCGACCCGGCTGTGCTGTTTGCGTTGTGGCTTTTGGCGACGATGGACGGGGTGGGGTCGGCGCGGGAACTGGACCGGTTGACCAGCCAGGATCTGGCCTATCGTTGGGTCGCGTGCGGTGTGCCGGTCAATTACCACGGGCTGTCGGACTTCCGCGTGGCGCATGCCGATGTACTGGACCGCCTGCTCACCGAAACGCTGGCAGCGTTCATGGCGGAGGGACTGTTTGAGGCCGAGGAGATCGTGGTCGATGGCACCAAGATCAAGGCTTCGGCGGGCAAGAGTTCGTACAAGCGCGCGCTTCGGCTGGATGAGGCGGAGGTTGCAGCCAAGGGGCGTGTGGTCGCCTTGAAAGCCGAGGTCGATGCGGACCCGGCGGCGAGTTCCAAGCGCACCCAGGCGGCGCGGGCACGTGGTCTGCGCGAGACCCAGCAGCGGATCGAAAAGGCACGCGCCAAACTGGCCGAGATCGAAGCGGAGAAGGCCAAGCGCTCCAAGCGCAGTCCGAAAGAGGTCGCCGAGAAAAAACAAGCGCGGGCGTCGCTCACCGATCCGGAAGCACGGCAGATGCGGTGCGCGGACGGCGCGGTGCGCGCAAGCTACAATGTGCAGATCGCAGCCACGACGGATCATGGCTTTGTCACTGCGATCATGGCGACGGACCGCCGTAACGACAGCGGTCTGGTGCGGCCGATGTTTGAGGCAAGCGAGCGACGGCTCGGTCGACCGATCAAACGGGTGCTGGCGGACAGCGGCTTCGCGCAGGCTGACGATATTTCAGCCCTCACCAGCCGACCCGAAACGCCAGTCGGCGTCTACATTCATCCGGTCAAGGATCGCAAGGACGTCAAGCCGACGACGCTGCTGAAGCGGCAAAAACAACGAGCAAGAGAACCGCAGGCTCTCAAAGACTGGCGGCAGCGCATGGCAACCGACGAGGCGGAGGCGGTCATGAAAAAAAGAGGGCGGATCGAACGGGTCAACGCAAACTTCAAGAACAGGGGATTCGGCACACTCCTGCTGCGAGGACTTGCCAAAGTGCAAGTGATCGCACTGTGGCACGCGCTTGCCCACAACCTCGCGATTGCCCTGCGATTGAAGGCTACCACGGTCACCGCAGCATGAAATTGACAGCCAAACCAACCTCTACCGTCGTCACAAGCGCTGATTTAGATTGGTTCACAGGCTTGCACGCGGGGACCCATACGGCGCGGACTCGCATGTTAAAACGAGGCGGTTGACGCCTTCTGAAACAATCAACGCCAGGGGTTATGGGTCCCCGCGTGCGCGGGGACGACTTAGTTGGGTTTTCCGCGTTTCAATCCCCCCTTTCGTTTCCCTCCCTTCGACCCCAGATAAAGCGCCATGACCCCACAATCCGATATCAAAATCTCCACCGAGCCACCGGTCCGCGCGCCGTCCGCCGTGCCGGTCGACGACGCCGCGCTGCCGTTCGAGGTCGGCAGTCTCGATTTGCGCGGCCGGCTGACCCGGCTCGGCCCCGCGCTCGACGACATCCTGACCAAGCACGATTATCCGGCGCCGGTCGGCAAGTTGCTCGGCGAGGCCATCGTGCTGACCACGCTGCTCGGCTCGTCGCTGAAATTCGACGGTCGTTTTATCCTGCAGACCCAGACCGACGGCCCGGTGTCGTTCCTGATCGTCGACTTCCAGGCGCCGGACCGGCTGCGCGCCTATGCGCGCTACGATGCCACGCGCCTCGCGGCGGGCCAGGATTCAGGCGCGCTGCTCGGCAAGGGCCATCTGGCGATGACCGTCGACCAGGGCCCCGACATGAGCCGCTATCAGGGGCTGGTGGCGCTCGACGGCGGCAATCTCGAAGACGCCGCGCATGAATATTTCCTGCGCTCCGAGCAAATTCCGACCAGGGTGCGCATCGCGGTCGGCGAGGAATGGCGCGGCGGCGGCGACGGCCCAAAGCATCGCTGGCGCGCCGGCGGCATGCTGCTGCAATTCTTGCCGAAGGCGCCGGAGCGCGCGCGGCAGCCCGATCTCGATCCCGGCGATGCGCCCGAGGGCGTGATCACCCCCGCGGTCGCCGAGGACGACGCCTGGGTCGAAGGCCAGTCGCTGATCGCGACCGTCGAGGATGTCGAACTGATCGATCCCGATCTCTCCGGCGAGCGGCTATTGTACCGCCTGTTCCACGAACGCGGCGTCCGCGTCTTCGCGCCGCTGCCGCTGCGCGCGCAATGCTCCTGCTCGCGCGACGCGGTGTCCTCGATGCTGAAAAGCTTTGCCCCCGGCGACCGCGCCGACATGGTCAAAGACGGCAAGGTCGTCGTGACCTGCGAGTTTTGCAGCTCGGTGTATGAGTTCACGCCTGATGAGGCGGGGGTGGAGTGACGCTAGCGTTTAGCCGGTAGGATGGGTAGAGCGCAGCGAAACCCCTCGCGGCATTTCGGTTGAAATCGGTGGGTATCGCTTCGCTCCACCCACCCTAAGGGCCACCGCGTTCCCCGGATGCAGCGCAGCGCGTCGCACTTGCGACGTGGTGCGCTGCTGATCCGGGGTCCACGTTGTTGGAGTGGATCCCGGCTCTGCGGAGCGGCACTTCGCGCCGCACCGCGTCCGGGACCGCGCCGCCTACGACAAAATGGCCGCTTCCGATTTACAGAATTAGCGCTTGACCCCCGAGGCAAATCACCTGCTTATAGGGCCATCCTGTCCCGCAAGAGGGGCGTTTCGCGAACGTCACGGACGTTGGGACAGGCTGCGGTGGCCGCGAGAGCTTCAGGCGCGAAAGCGCGACGTATGGAGCATTCGCGGACGGCGGAAGTCGTGTGGTCCTGACGCCCGGAATGCTGGCGTCAAGTCCCTGGGAGGCTAGCGTCTCCCGGGGGCGATGGTGGCAAGAGGCTCCGATTCACCAGGGAGAGCACGTATAAGCCGTAAAGCCATTGCGCAGGGAAGGCCGGAGTGTTTCCGCTTCACCTGTATGCTCGTGTGCGCATTTCTTTGTGCATCAATGCACACGAGACCGCGGGTGCAGCGCGCACCCGGTCTTCCCTGCGCCCTCTGTTTGAGGAGGCGCAAACGATTTGGAAAACTCGCACAAAACCGTGTGGCGAGATCGCGAACGCATGTTTTTCGTCACCCTCCCCTGGAGGGTGAGTTGGAGCGGACGTCTTTTGTTAGTCGCAACGCCAGGGGTTGTGGGTCCCCGCGTGCGCGAGGACGACGGCTTACCGTGTTGCCGCTCGGTGCCCGCTCAATTCAACACCCGCTTGCTATCCGGGCTGTCGAGCGAAAAGGTCGGCACGTCGATTTCAAAACGTTCGCCATCGGCGGTGACCATTTGATAACGCCCGGTCATGAAGCCCGAGGCGGTCGGCAGCGGCACGCCGGAGGTGTACTCAAAACTCTCGCCGGGCGCGAGCACCGGCTGCTCGCCGACCACGCCCTCGCCGCGGGTTTCCTGCTTGCGCCCGGTGGCGTCGGTGACGATCCAGTACCGGGTCCGCAGCTGCACGGTTTCCGGTCCCGAATTGGTGATGACGATGCTGTAGGACCAGAAATACTGCGACCGGTCCACCGAGGAGCGTTCCGGCATGAAGCGCGGCTCGACGGTTACTTCGATCTGGCGGGTCACGGCGCGGTACATGCGGGCAGGCCTTCTGGTGTATTTTCGAAAAACGGGCTCTCGAGAAATTGGCTATCGAAAAATCCGCCGCCATCATATCCAAAAGATCGGACAGAACCAATCGCCGGCCCGCGGGCGCGGCGGCGCAATTTACCGTGGTTTGACCATAGTTCCCGCGTAAATCGCACGGCGCGCGGCTTGAAAAACGCGGCGCGGGGCCTGCGAAACCTCGCGTCCAAAACCCTCGTAACTTGGCTTGTGATGGCGAGACCGGTACATTCGGCCCCGTATTTTCGCAGCAAGCAAACGCGCGGCCACCCAGTGACAGACGGTTCCAGATGACGTCGATTGCCGATCGAATTGCCGAACCAGCGCTTGCGGGCGATGCGGACACGGCTGCGCGAACCGCGCCGTTGCCGATCGGGCTCGCCCCGACCATTTCGGCGCCGCCGGTCAGCGAGCGCGAATTGCGGCTCGATTTGTTTCGCGGCATGGCGCTGTGGCTGATCTTCATCGATCATCTGCCGCCGAGCTTTCTGACCTGGCTGACGATCCGCAATTACGGTTTTTCCGACGCCACCGAGATCTTCATCTTCATCTCCGGCTACACCGCGGCGTTCGTCTATGGCCGCGCCATGCGCGACGTCGGCTTCGTGGTCGCGACCGCGCGGATCCTGCGCCGGGTCTGGCAGATCTATGTCGCGCATGTGTTCCTGTTCACGATCTTCCTGGCCGAGATTTCCTACGTCGCCACCAGCTTCGAAAACCCGCTCTACAGCGAAGAGATGGGCATTCTGGATTTCCTCAAGCAGCCCGACATCACCATCGTCCAGGCGCTGATGCTGCGCTTCCGCCCGGTCAACATGGACGTGCTGCCGCTCTACATCGTGCTGATGCTGTTCCTGCCGCTGATCCTGTGGCTGATGAAATGGCGGCCCGACGTCACGCTGGCGCTGTCGGCGCTGCTCTACGCCGCGACCTGGCAATTCGATCTGTATCTGTCGGCCTATCCGAACGGGGTCTGGGCCTTCAACCCGTTCGCCTGGCAATTGCTGTTCGTGTTCGGCGCCTGGTGCGCGCAGGGCGGCGCCGTCAGGATGTCGCGCATCCTGTCGTCGAAGATCACGATGTGGATCTCGATCGCCTATGTCGTCGCGGCGTTCTACATCACGCTGACCTGGTACATTCCGCAGATGTACGGGATGCTGCCGCGCTGGCTCGATCAGTGGATGTATCCGATCGACAAGACCGACCTTGACGTGTTGCGGTTCGCGCATTTCCTGGCGCTGGCGGCATTGACCGTGCGCTTCCTGCCGAAGGATTGGGCGGGGCTGAAATCGCCATGGCTGCGGCCGCTGATCCTGTGCGGGCAGCATTCCCTGGAGATCTTCTGTCTCGGCGTGTTCCTCGCCTTTGCCGGGCATTTTGTCCTCGCCGAGGTCTCCGGCGGCCCGGCGCTGCATGCCGTGCTGCACGCGGTGGTCACCATGTCCGGAATTGTCATCATGTGCGCAGCCGCATGGCTGTTTTCATGGTACAAGCACTCCGCCGACAAAAGTGCGCGATCAAGAAGCACCATCGGCAACGCGGATCTGGCTGGGGGTAGCTTATGAGATCCTGCTCGGGAATCATCCTGGGACTGCTGCTGCTGGCCATGTCTGGCGCGGCAGACGCGGCGCGTGCGCAAGATGCCGGCAAGGATGCGTCCCCAAATGCTCCTGCAACTGCGGCTCCAAGTGCTCCGCAAAATGCTGCGCCGGATACGGCGCCGGATGCCGCCCCAGGTTGCGAAGTTCCGGCCTATCTGCTGACCAGCGACAGCCCGCTTCCGAAGGTTGCGGATGCCGTCAAGGACGCCCATGTGCTGAACATCCTGGTGGTGGGCAGCCGTTCCTCGACCATTCCGATGCAGGAAGCGAGCGCTTACCCGGCGCGGCTGCAGGCCTTTTTGAAGGAAAAACTGCCGGCGGTCACGGTTAACGTCTCCGTAGAATTACTGGCCAAGAAAACCGCCGAGGAAGCCGCCACCGACCTCGTTAAGCTGATGGAAGATAAAAAGGCTACTTTGGTTGTCTGGCAGACCGGCACCGTCGATGCTATGCGATCCGTCGATCCTGACGATTTTCGTGGCGCGGTCGACGATGGCGTTGCTGCGCTGCAAACGGCAGGAGCCGATGTGATCTTGATGAATCTGCAATACAGCCCGCGCACGGATTCGATGGTTTCGGCGCCGCCTTACCTGGATAACATGCGTGTGGTGGCGCAGCAGCACGACGTTCCCTTGTTCGACCGGTTTGCGATCATGCAGCAATGGAATGACTCCGGAGAGTTTGATTTTTTCAGCGCCGCGCACGGTCTCGACCTTGTCAAGCGCGTCCACGATTGCCTTGGCCGCGCGCTGTCGAAATTCGTGATCGACGCGGCGCATCTCGATGCGGCCCAGCAGAATTAGGACTGACGCGTTAATGAGTTTCCACCGCCCTTTTTCCGGAACGAGATTTTTCGCCGCTTCTGCCACAGCCGCGCTGGTGCTGCTGACGCCGGCGTTGATGCTGCCCGCGCGCGCCCAGGCCGCTGAAAGCGACGCAGCATGCGGCGTTGTCCGACGGCGCTAAATCAGAAGCGGCGAAATCCGACGCGGCAAATCCCAATGCACCAACGGGAACTGCCCCGCAGCCCGGCATCGCGGGTCCCGTCGCCGCCGTCGATCCGGCCAATCCGTCGCAGCAAAAGAGCCTCGCCACCCGCGCGATCGAGAAGGTCAAGCAAGTGGCGAAATCGGCCAACGATATCTTCAGCCGGGTGCCTTGTTTGCCGCCGAAGGGCGGCGCGCAATCGATGGGATCGCTGCCGCATGTCGCGGGCAAACTCGCGGCCGGCCAGCCTGTCACCATCGTCGCGTTCGGGTCGTCGTCGACCCAGGGCTGGGGCTCGTCGTCGCCTGAATTCAACTATCCGAACCGGCTGGCGGCGCAGTTGCACCGGCAGTATCCCGGCGCCGAGATTACCGTGCTCAACCGCGGCGTCGGCGGCGAGGACGCGCCGGAAATGATGAAGCGGCTGCAGACCGCCGTGATCGATGCCAAGCCGGACCTCGTGATCTGGCAGGTCGGCACCAATGCGGTGCTGCGCAACCTCGATCCCGTGGAAACCGCCAAGATGGTCTCGGACGGGGCCGCGCGGATCCAGGAGGCGGACGCCGATCTCGTTCTGGTCGATCCGCAATATTCCCCGCGCGTGATCGAGCATGCCGAGAACGCCAGCCAGATGGTGCGACTGCTCGGCAGGGTCGCCCACCTCCGCCACGTCGGCATCTTCCCGCGCTTCGAGGTGATGCGGCAATGGCATGACCAGCAGGATTTGCCGGTCGACACGTTTACAATCGCCGACGGCCTGCACATGAACGATTGGGGCTATGCCTGCTTCGCGCAACTGCTCGGCGACGACATCATCAAGTCGGTCGGACAGATCAAACTCGGCGTCAATGTGCCGGCCGCGGTGCAGACGTATCGGCCGATGTGAGAAGGGGCGAATAGGGAGTAGCGAATAGCGAGTAGGGAAAAATTCATTCGCCAATCTTCCTTCCCCATTCGCTACTCGCCATTCGCCCTCTTCACGCCTTCTCCAACGCCGCCACCAAATCCTCGATCAGATCGTCGTGGTGCTCGAGCCCGACTGACAGCCGGACAAAACCTTCGCTGATGCCGAGCTCGGCACGCGCCTCGGGCTTCAGCCGTTGATGCGTGGTGGTCGCGGGATGGGTGACGAGGCTCTTGGCATCGCCGAGATTGTTGGAAATCCGCGCGATCTTCAGCGCGTTGAGCGCGCGGAACGCGCCCGCCTTGCCGCCCTTGATCTCGAAGCCGATCAGGGTCGAACCGCCGCGCATCTGCTTTTTCACCGTCGCCGCCTGCGGATGGTCGGCGCGGCCCGGATAGACCAGCCGCGAGATCTTCGGGTGCGTCGCCAGCGCATCCGCGATGATGGCCGCGCTGTCGCTCTGGGCGCGGACCCGAACCGCCAGCGTCTCGAGCCCCTTCAGCAGCACCCAGGCGTTGAACGGCGACAGCGAGGGTCCGGTCTGGCGCATGAAGTTGTGCAGATGCTCGGCGATGAAGGCTTCGGTGCCCAGGATCATGCCGCCGAGGCAGCGGCCCTGGCCGTCGATATGTTTGGTGGCGGAATACACCACGACGTCGGCGCCGAGCGCCAGCGGGCTTTGCCAGATCGGGGTCGCGAACACATTGTCGACGATCAGCCGGGCGCCGGCCTGATGCGCGATCTCGGCAATCGCGCCGATGTCGAGCACGTCGAGCGTCGGGTTGGTCGGGCTTTCGAGGAAGCAGCTCCGGGTGTTCGGCCGCATTGCGTTCCGCCATTGGTCGAGATCGAGGCCATCGACCAGGGTCGATTCAATGCCATAGCGCGGCAGCAAATCCTCGATCACGTAGCGGCACGAGCCGAACATCGCTTTCGCCGCCACCACATGGTCGCCGGCCTTCAGCGGCGCCAGCACCGCGGTGGTGACCGCGGCCATGCCGGTCGCGGTCGAGCGGCCGGCTTCGGCGCCTTCCATTTCGATCATGCGGCGCTCGAACATCCCGATGGTCGGGTTGGAGTAGCGCGAATAGATGTAGCCGGGGTCCTCGCCCTTGAACCGGGCCTCGCATTGTTCCGCGCTGTCATAGACATAGCCCTGGGTGAGGAACATCGCCTCGGATGTCTCGCCGAATTCGGAGCGCAGGGTTCCGGAATGCACCAGCCGGGTTTCCGGGCGGTAATTGGCTGTCGGCGATACGGCTGCTTTAGTCTCAGGCATGTGACCTCCATCGTGACCACCAGAAATGGTCACAAAAAAACCGGCCTGGAAAAATTCCACAGGCCGGGATCACACGTGTCCCCGGCCTGTTTAGCGACTTATTTAACGTGGCTGCAAGCCGGCCGGCTCAAATCACCACGGGATAAGTCATGCTCTTATTCCGTCGCGCCCTTTCCGTCAAGACGGCCATCGGATAACCGGATAAAAAGCACTGTTTCCAGCGTCCGGTACCGTGAGTTCAGGAAATTGTCGTTCGCGCTTCAACCCGATGCCAATGGCATTCTTCCCGACCGCATGATCGCGGCGATGGCCGACGCCGGGCTGATCTTGCCGGCCTATCCGTTCGTCGAAAGCCAGATCCAGCCGGCCAGCCTCGATTTGCGGCTGGGCGATATCGCCTATCGGGTGCGCGCCAGCTTCCTGCCCGGACCGGGTGCGACGGTGGCCGAGCGGATCGACGAGCTGAAGCTGCATGAAATCGATCTTTCCGACGGCGCGGTGCTGGAGACCAACTGCGTCTACATCGTGCCGCTGCTTGGAAAGCCTGGCGCTGCCGCCGGAAATCGCTTGCCGCCGCCAACCCGAAAAGCTCGACCGGCCGGCTCGACGTGTTCACCCGCGTGATCGCCGATGGCACAAGGCGGTTCGACATGATCGGCGCCGGCTATCATGGTCCGCTCTATGCCGAGATCAGCCCGAAGACCTTTCCGGTGCTGCTGCGCGAGGGCTCGCGGCTGTCGCAGGTGCGCTTTCGCACCGGCGACGCCATCCTCACGGCCGATGAGCTCGATGCGCTGCATGCACGGGAGCGGCTGGTCGATGTCGACGACGCCGACCTCGCCAACGGGGTGGCGCTGAGCGTCGATCTCTCCGGCGAAAATTCCAACGGTTTTGTCGGCTACCGCGCCAAGCGCCACACCGGGGTGGTCGATGTCGACCGCCGCGCCGGTTATGCGGCCGGCGAGTTCTGGGAGCCGATCGCAGCAAGGCCCGACGGCAGCCTGATCCTCGATCCCGGCGAGTTCTACATCCTGGCCTCCAAGGAGGCCGTGCAGGTGCCGCCGGATTACGCCGCCGAGATGGTGCCGTTCGATCCCCTGGTCGGCGAATTCCGGGTGCACTATGCCGGCTTCTTCGATCCCGGCTTCGGCTATGCCGGCGCCGGCGGGCAGGGTTCACGCGCCGTGCTCGAAGTGCGTTCGCGCGAGGTGCCGTTCATCCTCGAACACGGCCAGATCGTCGGCCGGCTGGTCTATGAGAAGATGCTGGCGCGGCCGGACGCGATGTACGGCCAGCGCATCGGCTCGAACTACCAGGCCCAGGGCCTGAAGCTGAGCAAGCATTTCAAGGTCTGATTGCGAAGCGCGAGTGACGGTGCTGTCAGGCGGCTGACAGCACGGCGTTCACTCATACAATCAGCGCCATCGCTTATACATTGATATGAGCGCAATTTCCGAACGTTGAATGGTCCGGTGAGCGAGGGCGGACAACATCGGCGACAGCTGGTTCTGCAGTCCAGATCAGGAGCGCGTGACTTGATCCATCTCCCCCGTCCGCCGCTTCGAATGATGGCCGATTTCACCAGTCACCGGGGCCGCCGCCAGCTGCCACATCCGCCGATCGAGGCGCTCGTTTTTCCAGAGACCAAGGAGTCCGTCGTGAACCGTCCCGAAAAAATTGCGACCCAAACCATCCGGCTCCAGCAGCATCTTCCGACATTCTGGCGAGTCACATTCGACATTCCGCCGGTCAACATTTTCGGCCCGAAGCAGCTTCCGGAACTGAATGAAATCATCACGGCGATCGAGAACGACGAGGAGTTGAAAGTCGTCGTGTTCGACAGCGCGGTCGACGGCTTCTTCATCACCCACTACGACTTCATTACGCCGCTTGAGGAATTCGGCAAAGATCCCTCCGGGGCCGACCGGGCTGCAGGCTTTGCCGGATATGCTGGTGCGGCTCAGCCGGGCGCCGGTTGTGTCGATCGCCTCGATCAGGGGACGCGCGACGGGAGTTGGAAGCGAACTTGCGCTGGCCAGCGACATGCGGTTCGCGAGCCGCGAGAAGGCCGTTCTGTCGCAGTGGGAAGTGGGCGCGGGTCTGGTGCCCGGCGGCGGACCGATGGCGCGATTGCCGCGGCTGATCGGGAGAGGCCGTGCGCTGGAAGTCCTGCTCGGCGCCGACGACATCAGCGGCGATCTCGCCGAACGCTACGGCTACGTTAACCGATCGTTCCCGGACTTCCGAGCTTGACGGCTTTGTGGATGCGCTTGCGATGCGGATTGCGTCGTTCGACAAGCAGGCGATCGCGGAGACCAAGCGCCTCGTCAACGTCGCGAGCCTGCCGGCGGATGCGGAAATCGCGCCGGAATGGGATGCCTTCATCGCCGCACTCGGACGTCCGGCGAGCCAGAAGCGGATCAAGGCGCTGATGGCGCGCGGTTTTCACCGCGCCGGCGATGTCGAAAACCGGCTTGGGTTTCACGTTGGCCAGTTCGGCGGCTGAGGACGAGGCTTAGCCGATCACCGCGAACCGAACGATACGTCCGCAGAGCGGCTACTTGCCAAGCTTGCGGCGGCTGGGCTGCAGCGCGTCCGCCATCCGAACCAGTTCGGCGTAGGTTCGGGCGCCCATCTTGTGCGTGGCGGCGCCGCGATGGATTTTGACGGTGATTTCGCTGATCCCGAGATCTCCGGCGACCTGCTTGTTCATTTTGCCGGCGGTGACGAGCAACATCACTTCCTGTTCGCGCGGCGAAAGCGTCTGGAAGCGCTCTTTCAATTGCGAAACGTCGTGCTCCACGACCCGCCGGCCCCGGTCGCGCTCGATCGCGGCCAGCACCGCATCGAGCATGTCCTGGTCGCGAAACGGTTTTGCGAGGAAGTCCACGGCGCCCTGCTTCATGGCGTGAACCGACATCGGGATGTCTCCGTGTCCGGTCATCATCACGACGGGAACACCAACGCCGGACTGGATCAATCGGGTTTGAAACTCGAGGCCGTTCATGTCGGGGAGCCTGACATCGAGCACGATGCAGCCAGGACGGTCCGACAGATTTGCCGAAAAGAAGTCCCTGGCGGTGCCGTAGGTCTTGGCCTGAAGTCCGACCGAGTCGAACAGGCCTTCCAACGCGGCGCGCATCGAGGCGTCGTCGTCCACGATGTGCACAAGTGCCTTATCGTTGGGAGCTTGCTGCATACCGCCCACTTTATACCCGCATTGTTACGGCGTTGTTAGCACAAACGGGAACCTCCCGGGCATCACACCTACGTATAGGTCGCGCGAAACAGCCTATCGATCACAACAAAAAGTTGAATGGTGGAGGCAGCTTAGCTTGCGCTTGCCGCCGCGGCGGGAGCGTAGATCGAAAAAAGCGACCCTTTGCCCACCACGGATCGAACCTCGATCCGGTGA
The DNA here is from genome assembly GCA_963699465.1 of uncultured Alphaproteobacteria bacterium. GTDB lineage: Bacteria > Pseudomonadota > Alphaproteobacteria > Rhizobiales > Xanthobacteraceae > Bradyrhizobium. The sequence goes on along the minus strand of CAVOTZ010000025.1, from coordinate 63,374 downwards.
CCGAGCATTTCGAACGCGCGACGAACGATAGCGAGCCCGATGCCCAGGCCGTCGCTGCGTTCCGGTGCAAGGCGGGTGAAGGATTCGAAGATGCGCAGCAGTTGGTCTTCCGGGATGCCGATGCCGGTGTCACAAACATCGATCCTGATTTCGCGGCCTTTGCGGCGGCAACCGATCAAGATGCGCCCACCGGGCGGCGTGTACCTTACGGCATTGGTCAACAGATTGCGGAGAATGCATCCGAGCAGCACGTGATTGCTCACGACATGGGCATTGGTCGAAATTGCCCTGATATCGATGCCGCTTTGAACGGCGGCGTCTTCGTTTTCATGCCGAAGCCGCTTGCCATCCTCCATTTTGGTGCCGCCGATCGGTCTATGGTATGATGACGGCTGCTGGCGTTGAGGCGGCGGGTTCGCCGTCAATTGGGGGTGTTACGTCTGAGGCGTTACGTCTGAAGCATTACGTCCAACGTCAGCGCCCGGGAATGGACGTGGCCGGCGCCCGGGACCTGCCAGACCAGCCGTGCGTCCGCACCCGGTCTGAAAACCGCGGCCAACATCCGAGTCGATGGCCGGGCCTGCATCACTCCGTCGCAGGCTATAATACTCGTGTATAATTACTGAGCAGCCCGGACGCATGTGAGGGTTGAGGGTCCCCATGTTTTTATTCAATTCGGGGAAATGGATGCGGCGTGCCAGGAAATCTCGAGATCGCGGTCATCGACGATGACGATTCATTCCGAGTAGCGCTCGTGGAATCGCTGTCTTCGCTGGGATACGAATGCAGCGGCTACGCCTCCGCGGAGGATTATGTCGGTGGCAGCGCGGACACATCATTCAATTGCGTTGTTACGGACATTCACATGCCCGGGATGAGCGGGATCGACCTGATGAAGCGCCTCGCTGCTCAGGGTTCGACCACGCCCGTCGTTTTGATCACGGCTCGGTCCGACTCCAATCTGGAGGCCAAAGCGGCGGCCGCGGGTGCGGCGTATCTGCTCAGGAAACCATTTGAGATAAATCACCTGGTCCAGTGCATCGAAGGGGCCTTGAAAGCGTAACCTGCGGATCGTTCAGTCGATCGTCGAGGCGCTCGTGGGACATGTCCACCGGGCCATAACCCGGCCCGGCAAGAGGCGGACGTCTTCAGCCTCGCGATTATCTCCGCTTTTGCGAACCATCGACGGCGCACCCCTCGCAACCGAATTTGGATCGGAGATCGAGCGCGCGCATGTGTGCGTTGAGTTGGAGAACGACCATACCTTGGCTTGGGTAATCGATGCGTCAGTCTGATAGGATCGACGTGGTCTTCGGCCTATGTTTTCTGCCGTCGAGAAACGAGGGCTTCGAGATGAAGGCCGATAAAGGGAAATCTGAACCTGCTTTGGTTTCGGATGAGAAGCGACTGGAAAGTCTCTCATGCGGCGCGGCGCGGGCCGGGAAGTTCAAAACTTCACCCGACGCCGCTGCCAGGATCTTTAGATACCTGTTCCGAAAGCCCGATACTCAAAAGGAGGGTACCCGGTGAAGGACATTGGTTGGCTTTCAGCGAAATTCAACATCAAACCGGAAGTTCAGAAAAATGGGATCGAGGCGGACGGCTTGGTGACCCGTCTGGGCATTGGGTCGTGGGCGATTCTTATCGTGCTCCTGCTGCTTCTGGCTGCCACGGTTGCAACCATTTATGTTGGCTGGAGGCTGGCAAGCGGCACCGATGTGCCGGCGTCAGGGTATGCCGCCATGGCGCTCGGCATCATCGTTTCGCTCGGTGTCGGGTTCGGCCTGATGGCTTTGATTTTTTACAGTAGCCGGAAAGGGTATGACGAGCCGCCGGTGCTGATTTTGCCAGGCGGCACCGGCAATGAATTAGCCTCTGGGCCCGAAGCCAGGAATGAATCGCATGCGGTTTAGGTCAGCTCGTCGGAGCGATGGAAATGCGGCCGAGCAACATTTTCAGCCACATCCCGGCAACTCCGGATCGCAGTCGGCACCGATCGATTTCGGCAGTGAGGGAAGACGTGGGATGACGAAGTTCGACGAACGCACCGCCGCCAACATGGACGTGGCGCTCGAAGAGGCTTTCGCAGGGGTACTGCACGGCGGAGACCATGAGAGCCGCAAATATGTCGCAAAAAAACTCATTCAAAGCGCGGGAAAAGGCAATCTGACCCTGGAAGGTTTACGGACCGTAGCGCGAGACGCGTTCGAACAACTATCGAGCCGGAGGCCGGCGCGGCCTCTCAGGCAACCTGCCATTTCCCGGCCGCCTGGTCATGAAACCGAGTTCGATGTGAAGCCGGCGCGCAATCGAACGATACTTTCGGTCAATGAAGGACCTTTGCGATCCCGAGACGACCTGTGACCCCGTCGCTGCCGGTTTGACCAATGTTCCGGCGGGCATTCAGTTTCGAAGATCCTCGAACCTCGCCTGAAGCACCCGCTGTATGACGGCAAAGACCATTGCGGCGGAAACGCCGAACATCAGGGCTCCGTTGGTCGCCTCCAGTGGCCCCAGCAAACGCCACCCCGGGGTCAGAAGCAGATCGCCGTAGCCCAAGGTCGCGTAGTTGACCGCGGAGTGGTAGTAGGCGTTCGTGAACTCGTGAAATTCCCCGCAGAGCACCAGCACGACCGCCCACAAGCCGATCTCAACCAGATGCGCCGTGAATGCAACCGATATGACCAGCGCCAGGATTGCGAAATTCTTCAGGGCGTGTGCGCCCAAATGTCCGCGCCGTTTCTCGTAGCGAAACACATTTACCGTCGTCGCTACGGCGAGCGCATGGATGAAAATCGTGCATTCGACCGCGCCGACGCCGACCGCCAGGGGAAGCAGGATCGCGAATTGATGGTGTTCCATCATCTCCGTCAATCGTAGAACGCCGGCAGCAGTTTCAGCGTATCGGCTTGCGCCTTGTCGTGATTGATGAACAGCTTGGCGTGGTATGTTCCGATCACCCGCTTGATTTTTTCCATGGAGGCGATCGACGCCGCTCTGTCTGTATTCAGCGACGGCACGATATCCCTTTTAAAATTGTCCTCGAGATGGACGACGTCGCCGGAAAGAATGACGAATCCCGAATTCTTGAGATGGACCAGCAGGGACTGGCTGCCGGGTGTGTGTCCGGGAGTCGAGATCAACGTGACGCTGCCGTCGCCGAACAGATCCATGTCGCCGTCGATCAGTTGCAAATGCTTCGGCGTGCCCAGAAGCTCGCGGGCGAGAGCCTTCAACTGGTTGACGTTGTCGTTCGGCCCGTCGGGAGATTTGATCCAGCTATATTCGACTTGCTGCATCAGAATCGTTGATTCCGGGAACAGGTTGACGTTCCCGATGTGGTCGCCGTGGGTATGGGACAGCGCGACATAAGTGATGTCGCCTGTTTTCAATCCGATCTGCGCCAGTTGGCCTGTGATCGTTTTGTCCAAATGGTAGACGATCAATTTCGGCAAGGTCGACCATCCCTTGGGGTCGTTCAACGTCGCCTGGGGAACACCGGTGTCCCAGAGCACCCATTTGTTTCCCGCCTTGATCAGCCAGCAGGTCGACGAGAATTCGATGCTGCGTCCGACGTTTTCGCCGGGGGTCCACACCGATTTGTCGTTGGCGAGAGAGTGCCCGCAATCCAGCCGGTACAATTGTTCGGCGAAGCCGGCGGTCGCCGGATCCGGCAAATTCGAGCCACCGGCTGCAGTCCGCGTGCCGCCGATCGACAGCAAGGACGCGAGCATAATCGACAGGATCGCATCTCGTGCAGGCCTGATCATCACCCATCCTCCGTTCGGATCAGTGAACGCTAACGGGGGAGGACGGAAAAGATATCAGACCTGAGGTTTTGTCCTCTAACACGTCCAGACTATCGTCGGTGAACGACGAACCGTCCGGCTTCGCCGCAAGCCGAACGGTTCGATCATTCAACGTACCCGTAGCGCCAGCCGTCGACCCGTGATGACCGCTCATACCTTGATGTGATCGGTGTCAGCCGACCGTTCTATGGCTCGGTCGTGACCTTTCGCGATACCGCTGTCTCGAACTCGAGGAGACCGAAAATGTTTCTCCACCTGCCAATTGTGATCCTGACGTCGCTCTCACCGATCGCCATCTCGGATAGCGTACCCAAATTCGATATCGCGAGGGAGTGCCATTTGGAAAGCGAATTCATCCGCGGTTTACGCGCGGTGCTCGCAGGACGAAGCCGATGCGCGCCAGAAGCTCGAAACCGAGTGGCCGGAGTTTATCGGCGCCCACAGGAGTAGCTGCCTGGCCGAGGTAACGATCGGCGATTCCGCGAGCTATGTCGAGCTGCTGATCTGTCTGGAAATGGCAAGGGATGTCGACAAGGAGGACGCCAATGCGGCGAAGGCGGAGTCGGCGCCCTCGACGCCGGCTGAAACGGGCGTAGTCGACAAGCACGAATAGTTGGAGCGGCAAACGGTCTGCCTTGAGGGGAGATTTCTGATGCCTGCCGAGACCATGGAGCACGATAGCGGCGTCGCTTCGATCGAGGCGCGTGGAACAGGTGCTGCGCCCGGTGCTGTTGATCGCGCTGCGGCAACGGAAGCAGTTTCCGACGTGAAGCTTGCCCCGAAGCAGGGCATCACGCGACGGCGAAAATTGCTGTTCGGCGTGCTCGGCGCTGCGGTGATCGCGGCCCTGGTGTTCGGCATTCCCTGGATCCGGTCGGTGCTCAGCACGGTTTCGACCGACGACGCGTACGTGAACGGCCACGTGACATTCGTCGCGCCCCGCGTCCGCGGCCAGGTCTCGCGGGTGCTGGTCGATGACAACAATCGCGTGCACAAGGGCGATCTCCTCGTCGAACTGGACAAGGAGCCATTTCGCGACGCAGTCGCGGTAAAGAAGGCGGCCGTCGGCACCGCGCAGGCGGATCTCCAGGCCGCCCAGGCCACGGTGCGCGGCATCGAGGCGCAGGCCTGGAGCCGGCGCTGGCAATTGCAGCTGGCCGTGGAGAATGTCGAAAACCAGATCGCCCAGCTGAACGCCCGGATTGCCGCGCTCAAGAAAGCGCAGGCCACGGTTGTACTCGCGCAGCAGGAGTTCGACCGGACGTCGAAGCTGGTCGTGTCGGACACGGCGAGCCACGAGCTCTATGATCAACGTCAGGCGGCGCTGCTGATTGCCAAGGCAGGTGTCGTCCAGGCGTTGGCGGATGTGAATCAGATCCGTGTCTCGCTGGGACTGGAAGCGCTGCCCGAAAACAGTGCGGACCTCGCCGGGGTGCCGCCCGATCTCGATCAGACGTTCTCTTCGGTGCTGCAGGCGCAAGCAGATCTGATCGAGAGTGCGGCCGAACTCGGTGTTGTGCATTCGTACAATCAGTCTCCAAAGCAGATGCTCGAACAATTCGAAAAGCTCGATCCGCAAGGGGACGTCGATCGTACGTTCGATCGACTGGCTGCCGATGCGCCGGCCGTCAAGCAGGCTGAAGCCAAACTCGAGGCTGCCAAGCGCGACCTCGCCGTCGCCGAACTCGATCTTCGCTATTGCGACGTCGTGGCCGAGATCGACGGCATCGTTACGCGGCGGAACGTCAACCCCGGCAACGATGTTCAGGTGGGCCAGGGCCTGATGGCGGTCCGCTCGCTCAGCGAGATCTGGATCGACGCCAATTTCAAGGAGACGCAGCTGCGCGAGTTGCGGATCGGCCAGGCCGCCGATCTCTATGTCGACATGTACGGCGACAAGCAGGTGTTCAAGGGACGGATCACCGGCTTCACGAATGGGACCGGATCGACGCTGGCCCTGCTGCCGGCGCAGAATGCCACCGGCAACTTCATCAAGATTGTCCAGCGGGTGCCGGTGAGGATCGAACTTCAGGATTATGATCCGGACAAGCAGCCGCTGTTCATCGGCACATCGGTTGTCCCCACCATCTATCTCGACAAACCGCTGAGCGGACCCAATGCCGGAGCGTATCTTCAGGCCGAGCCACGCTCGCCGGCAACTGTTCCGGCTGCGAACCCGCCGGGCGCCGACAAGTGACCGACCTGGCGCTTTCACATGCGAGACCCCGGGCGGACGTCAACCCGTGGCTTATCGCGGCCGTCGTCATCATACCGACCTTCATGGAGGTGCTCGACACCACCATCGCCGTGGTCGCGTTGCGCTACATTGCCGGCGGCCTCTCGGCCACGGTCGACGACGGCGAATGGGTGATCACCAGCTACCTTGCCGCCAACGCCATCATCCTGCCGATCAGCGGCTGGCTTTCCGCGCGTCTCGGACGCCGCAATTACTTCCTGCTGTCGATCGCCGTCTTTACCCTCTCGTCGGGGCTTTGCGGGATGGCGACAAGTCTCGGCCAGTTGATCTTCTTCCGCGTCTTGCAGGGTCTGGCCGGCGGCGGCCTGCAGCCTTCCAGCCAAGGCGTGCTGCTGGACGCCTTTCCGGTGCAGAAGCAAGGCATTGCGATGACGCTGTTTGGCCTCGCCGCCCTGTTGGCGCCGGTCGTGGGTCCGACCCTCGGCGGCTGGATCACGGACAATTATTCCTGGCGATGGGTGTTTTATATCAACGTACCGGTCGGCCTGGCAGCGCTTGCCGCGTGTTATGCGCTGCTGCGCGATCCCGACTATCTCACCAAGCAACGCGAGGAGTTGAACAAACAGCCGTTGCGCTTTGATTCGATCGGCCTTTCGCTATTGGTGATCACGATGGTTTCCTGGGAAGTGGTACTCAGCAAGGGACAGGAGTGGGACTGGTTCGGCGATCCATCATGGCGCGTGCAAACGCTGGCGTTCCTCTTTGTCGTCGGCCTCATCGCACTGATTTTCTGGGAGCTGCGCCACCCCAGCCCGGTGGTCAATTTCCGCCCGCTGCGGGAGCGAAATTTCGCCGCGTGCTGCGTGATCATTTTTTGCGCTTTCGCGGTGCTCTACGCCGCCAGCACTTCATTGCCGGTCCTGCTGCAATCCCTGTTCGGCTACAATGCCCTCAGCGCGGGGCTGGTGATGTCGCCGGCGGGATTCGGCGCGCTTGTGGCAATGCCATTTATCGGCCTGGCGCTCGGCAAGGGGGCCGATGCCCGCTGGCTGCTCGCCGCGGGTCTGCTGGTCATGGCGGCGGCAAACTACTGGATGTCGCAAATGAATTTGGACATCAGTCCGGGCCAGGTGGTCTGGCCCCGGGTGATGCTGGTGTTTGGACTTTCGATGTGCTTTGCGCCGGCGAATGTCGCGGCCTACCTCTATATACCCCCTGCGCTACGCGGAGCAGCCGTCGGCTTGCTCAGCCTGTTGCGTAACGAGGGAGGCAGCGTCGGGACCTCGATGGCGCAGACCATTCAGGAGCGCCGTGATCAGTTTCACATCCTGCGCCTCGGCGAATACCTCGATTCCTTCAATGCCAGCGTGAGCTCCTTCCTGAACCAGACGCAGGCGTTTTTCCTGCAGCAGAGCGGAGATCCATCCGCGGCACAGCAGCAAGCCTGGCAGGCACTCGAGAATCTGCGGCAGCAGCAGGCATCGTCGCTTGCTTATTTTGACGTCTTTTTCGTCCTGGCCGTGGTGATGGCGGTGCCGCTGCTCACGGTGCTGCTGATGAAGCGTTCGGTGGCGCAAAAGGGCGCCCATATCGGCGCCGAATAGCGCGAAAGCCGGCTGGAGACGCCGTGCCGGTCGCGGCCCCGCAATGTCCACTCACACCTTGATATGATCGGGTCCCACCTAGTGTTGGATGGTCGGGCATGCCGGTGGCCCGGCACAGTAACACCGGCTTTACACAGGGGAAGAATGGCGAGGGGTTATCGATGGATTCGATTTTTTCGCCATTCGCCGGCTGGATAGGCGAACGCAACGAGTTCCGCGTGGGCGCTGCCCCGACGCAAGCGGTGAGCGCGAAGGCAGGAGCGGTCAGTCCTGAAAATGACGGCGGGACGGCGGAAGCAATCCTTGCCCTTCGATCACAGGCTCCCGAGCAGGAGCCGAAACCTGCGACCAACGAATTCATTGCTGCCAGATCGGAAAATTCGCCGGTGGAGACGCAATTCGAACGGGTTGCCGATCGCCCACCCGCTGCGACGCCGACAAAGACACTCGGGGAGCGGTTGCGCCGGCCCCTGATGCTTGGACTGCCGATCGTGCTGGCGGTGTTGGGCGCGGCCTATTACCTCGTCGAGGAGCCTTATGTCTGGACCGACGACGCGTTCGTACGCGCCGCGAAGATTACCGTGAATGCACGGGTGGCCGGCCAGGCAGTCGAAATTGCCGTGCACGACAACCAGCGTGTCAAGCAAGGGCAGGTGCTGTTTCAAATCGATCCGGAACCCTATCAGATTGCGGTCGATCAGGCGGAGGCGCGGCTTGCCAGCGCGCGCCTCCAGATCGACGGCCTCAAGGCGACCTACCGCCAACAACAGGCCGAACTGCAGTCGGCCGTGGATTTAACCGGCTATGCCGAGCGCGAGTATCAGCGCAAGAAGGCGCTGGTCGCCAACGATTTCACCCCGCGTGAGGTCTACGACCAGACCGAGACCACCCTGAAGGTCGCCCGGCAGAACGTCGCCTCGATCGAACAGCAGATCGCCAACACGGTCGTTGCGCTGAATGGCGATCCGGATATCGCGGTCGATCGCCATCCAACGGTTCGCGCCGCCAAGGCCCTGCTCGACCGGGCCCGGCTTGATCTGTCCTATGCGTCGGTGACGGCGCCCGACGATGGCGTCGTGACCAGGGTCGACGACCTCCAGGTCGGCAATTTCGTCAATCCGGGCACCGCCGTGTTCTCGCTGCTGTCGAGCCGGCGCATCTGGATCGAGGCGAATTTCCGTGAAACCGGCCTGACCTACATGCGTCCGGGTCAGGCGGCGACGATAGCAGTCGACGCTTATCCGGGTAGCAAGTTCAAGGCGCACGTCGTCAGCATGAGTCCGGGCACTGGATCCGATTTCGCGGTCCTGCCGCCCGAAAACGCGACCGGCAATTGGGTCAAGGTTGTCCAGCGGCTGCCGGTTCGCCTCGAGCTCGATGAGATCGACCCGAACCGGCCGCTGTTCTCCGGCATCAGTGTCGCAGCGCAGGTCGACACCGGCCGTCGCCGCAGCTGGCGCCATCCGCTGTGGCCCGTGCCCGCGGCGGAGGCCAAGGAAACGTCCAAGGAAACGTCCACGGAAGCGCCCAAGTGAGTATTAACGCGAGTGTCGCCCTCGCGCCGAGCGCCGCAATTGACGGCCATCGCGCCATCACCGTGGCGGCGCTGCTAGCGACCTATATGGAGGCGGTCAACATCTCGCTGCCGAATGCGGCGCTGGTGTATATCCAGGGTACCTTGTCGATGGCTGACGACGAGGCCGGCTGGGTCTTTACCGCCTATATCGCGGCGGGCGTTACCGTGATGCCGATGGCGCGCTGGCTTGCGGGGCGGTACGGCCGCAAGACGGTCTATCAGGTGGCGCTTGCGATCTTCGCGCTCGGCCTGGTGCTGGACACGCTGGCGACGACTTCCATCCAGATGGTGCTTGCCCGGGCCGTCCAGGGGGCGGCGAGCGGCGTACTCGGTCCGGTGTCGCTTGCGATCCTGATTGACGTGCTGCCGCCGGCGCGCCATCCCCGGATCAGCCTCTTATGGACGCTGAGCATCCTGCTCGGCATCAGCACCGGCGCAAGCATCGGTGGCTGGCTCAGTGAATATCACGGCTGGCGCTCGATTTTCTATTTCAGCCTGCCGCTGACCGGCTTCATCTTCCTGGTGATGGCACTGTTCCTGCCCGAGAAGCGCGCGGAGCAAAGCCCAGCTTTCGACTTCTTCGGTCTGGGGACTTTTTCCCTCGGCATGATCGGCCTGCAGATGCTGCTCAACCGCGGCGAGCGCCTGGAATGGTTTCTCTCGACGGAAATCTGGGCCGAAGCGGCCGCCTCGGCGCTGGGATTTTATCTTTTCTTCGTCCACGTCCTGACGGCGGATTGCCATTTCCTGCACAAGGCGCTGTTCAGGGACCGCAATTTTATCATCTCGACGATCATGCTGTTCGCGGCGGGGTTCGTGCTGTTGCCGACCCTGGCCTTGACCGCGCCGATGCTGGAGAACCTGCTCAATTATCCGGTCGATACCACCGGCTACATGACGCTCGGACGCGGGGTCACGCTGGTCGGCGTCGTCGCATTGATGAGCCTGGCTCCAGCGTGGATCGACAACCGGCTGTTCGTGTTCGCCGGCACGGCCGTGGTGATCTACGGCAATTCGCTGATGCTCGGCTATTCGCCCCAGATGGATTGGCGGCTGGTGATCGTGGCGACGCTGCTCCAGGGCGCCGGGCTCGGGATGCTGCTTCCGGCACTGGCCAAGTCGGCGTTCAGCACGCTGGATCCGAGATTCCGTCCCGAGGGCACCGCCTTCTTCAACCTGTCGCGCGCCTCCGGAAGCGCGATCGGCATCGCGGTGGTCCAGGTCTCCTTCTACAACAATACCCAGGCGATGCACCTCGCGCTCGCCAAGGACCTCGCGCCTTACCGCGCCGCGGCGCATGTCACGGCGTCGATCGCCAAGCCGAACCTCGCCATGCTCAATGATTTGGTCACCCAGCAAGCGGCCGTCGTCGCCATCATCGACCAGTTCAAGATCCTGATGCTCGCGATGCTGATCGTGAGCCCGCTGGTGTTTTTCCTCCGCAAGCCACAGCCGGCCAAATCGTAGCTCGGTTTGAACAAGGGACCATCTGCATGACCACACCCGAGGCGTTTCGCCACACCCGGATTCATCTTGCCCACGGCTCTGGCGAACTTCCCGCGGCCGGGTTCGGCACGCTGATCCCCGATCCTGTGGCGACCAAACAGGCGACCAGGGCTGCGTTGGAGGCGGGATTCCGCCACCTCGATTGCGCGGAACGCTACCGCAATGAAGCCGCGGTCGGTGAGGCGATCGCGCAAGCGTTCGAAGCGGGGACGCTGCAACGCAAGGAGCTGTTCGTCACGACAAAACTATGGAACAGCAATCATCGCCCGGAGCGCGTAAAACCCGCGTTCGACGCCAGCCGCCAGCGGCTGCGGCTCGACTACGTCGATTGCTATCTCGCGCATACGCCGTTTGCCTTTCAACCCGGCGACGAGCAGGACCCGCGGGATGAGCAGGGCCGGGTGATCTATGATTCCGGCGTCACGCTTGGTGGAGACATGGCAGGCGATGGAGCGCCTGGTGGATGACGGCCACTGCAAGGCGATCGGCCTGTCGGACATAACGCTCGAGAAGCTGCGCGAGGTCGTTGCCGCCGCGCGGATCAAACCCGCCGTCATACAGATCGAATCGCATCCATATCTTCCCGAATGGGAGCTGCTCGATTTCTGCCGCGAGCATGGCATCGTGATCCAGGCGTTCGCAGCGTTGGGACATGCGATGGAGCCAAGCGTGTTGGACGACCCCGTGATTACCGCCATCGCACAGCGCCTGCACAAGACGCCGGCTCAAATCGCCTTGGCCTGGGCCATCCAGCGCGGCACCGCTTTCCTGACCACGTCGACCAAGCCTCAGCGCATCCAGGAGAGCTTTGATCTTTCGCCGCTGCCTGAAGACGCGATGCAGGAGATTCGCCAGCGCATCACCACCCGCATCAGGTTCAACACGGTGGTGAAGACGGGCGTACCGGGATTTATCCCCCGGGCCAGTTGAACGGGATTCGACCGGACGGGAGGTACGCCGTCACAGATCGACGACGACGTCGCCCTCGGGACGCGCGCAGCAGATCAGCATGTTGCCGTCCGCCGGTGCATCGATCGGGTCCGGACGGTAGCCGACCTTGCCCGCGACCAGCCCGGTTTCACAGGTGTGGCAAACCCCGGTTCGACAGGCCCACCGCACTGGCACGTCGCACGCCTCGGCCAGCTCGAGCAGGTTCTGGAACGACGATCCCCAGCGGACATTGAGGCCGCTGCGGGCAAACGATACCATCGGTCCCGAGCCGGCAGCACCCGCCGGCAGATGCGGGGCTTGGCGCGGCGAAACCGCAATGCCCGGCGTATTGGATGGGCCGGCGCCGAACATTTCGGTGTGGATGCGATCCGGCGCGATGCCCAAGGCAGTGAGACCGGCGGTCAGATCGCTCATGAAGGTCGACGGTCCGCAAATATAAAAATCACCGTTGCGGGGCAGATCGAGCTGCTGCAGCACCCGCGTATCCAAATGTCCGGCCGAGTTGAAATCCACATCCGGCCGGTCCTGCGGATCGGGCGTGCTGTAGCAAACGTGACTGTGATGGTGGGGCAGTCCTTTCAGCAACTCACGCACCTCTTCGGCAAACGGATGTTCGCGACCGTTGCGGGCGCCGTAGAGCCACCAGATATCCCGCGTCGAGGCCTCCGCCGCCAGCGCATGCAGCATCGCGAGCACCGGCGTTACGCCGATCCCGGCACTCAGCAACACAACGGGCGTTTCGCCCGGCTTCAATGTAAAACTGCCGCGTGCCGCGCTGGCATGCACGGTGTCGCCAACCCCGACTTTGTCGTGGATGTAGCTGCTGGCCGCACCGCGGGCTTCCCGCTTGATGCTGACGCGATAGTGGGAAGTCGCCAGGCTCCCCCGACAATGAATAGCTGCGCATCAGGGCGGGCGTGGATGCCTCTCCGAGCCGCAGCACGATGAATTGCCCGGGAAGAACCGCGGCGACCGTTTGTCCATCCGTGGGCTCGAGCAGCAGCGAGGTCACGGTGCCGCTCTCGCGCACCTTGCGCGCGACGCGAAGCGGACGGAATCCCGTCCACGCCGGAGCCGGGCTGGGCGCCTTGTTGAGCCCGGCGTTTCCCGCGGCCCCGTTGCCGTCGCGTTCCTGGTTCAGCAGCGCCTCAAGCGAGTGATGCCAGCCGGCGCTAAGAGTAGGGATCCGCAGCGCGCGCTCGAGCTGATCGCGGGGATGACCCGGCTTGTATAGCAGCGCATCGATCTCGGAGACGCTCATCTGCTCGGGTCCGGACGCCGACCTGGATGATCTCGTCGCCGGCCTCGACGTTGCCTTCCTCGATCACGCGAAAATAGAAGCCGGGCCTGCCGTGCTTGACCACCAGCGCGGCCATTTCCGGCTCGTTGAGGCGAATGCCGAGCCGGTAACAGGTGACACGCGGCTGCGTGACCTCGAACAAGGCGCCACCGATCCGGTAACGGTCTCCGATGCACACTTGCGCATCCGGCAGGCCGTCGACGGTGAAATTCTCGCCGAACTGTCCGTAGATAAAATCGTTTCGCTTCAGATAGTCCTGCCAATAGCGATAGGAATCCATCTGATAGACGAATACCGCGCGGCGTTCGCCGCCATGGCCGGCGAGGTCGCCCTGTCCGTCGCCGTCGATGTTGAGCCGGCGCACCATGCGCGGACCCTTGACCGGATCCTTCCAGATGCCGGTATGGACCGTCCTGCCTTGCCAGACGATGTCGCGCGGCAGGCCTACATTGACGGAAAGCAAGCGTCCTACATTGCCCAACGAGAGCCACCGCAGCTAGGAGAGAACAGGCCTCTTGCTTCAAGGCATTACCGGCGTCAGGCGTGCCTTTCCATGCGACCTTGGGAAGAAGCCGGTCATATCTTTGTATGAGTTCGTCCCATCTGGCGGGAAAGTTACACCACGGTCCGCGTTGGCTGCTTTAACCCGGCTAGCATCGCTTTCAGCAGCGGCTCAGTGCTGCAACTCGCCGCCAATCGGGAGCGTGAGGTGAAAGTTTGCGCCGCGCGATGAATTATTGGCCGCCCACAAACGGCCGCCATGCCCCTCGACGATGGAGCGGCTGATCGACAGGCCGATGCCGACACTGCGAGGTTTTGTGGTGAAGAACGCATTGAAAATCTGGTTCACCGGCAGCGGCGGCAACCCGACGCCGGTATCGCTGACGGAAACCGAGATCTCGCCATTTTCCGCGTGCTGCGAAATGATGGTGAGCTCTTGCGTTCCGTCCCCGTCGTTCATGGCCTCGATGCCGTTGATCATCAGGTTCATCAGAGCCTGCTTCAATTGCACGCGATCTCCCGCGATCAGGGGAAGATTTTCCTCCAGTTCCGTGCGGATCGACACGTCATACCGCGCGGCCTCGCCGCGCAGCAGAACGATCATCTCGCGAATGACATCATTGACGTCGACCGGCTCGCGCAGCAGGGCGCCCTTGTCGAAGCGGTGCTGCATCCGGGCGACCGTCTCTGAAGCGCGCGCGCCGTCCTTGACAATCATGCCCGCGATCGTGCGCGCCCGCTCGACATCCGGCACCTCATGGGAAAGCCAGCGCAAGCAGGTATCGGCATTCATCATGATGGCGCCGATCGGGTGATTCACTTCATGGGCCAGAGAGGCCGTCAGCTCGCCCATGGCGCTCATCCGGCTGACCCGCGCCAGTTCCGCCTGCGCCTGGCGCAGCCCTTCCTCGGCCAGCTTGCGGTGTGCGATCTCGCTCTGCAGCGTTTCGTTGGCCCGCAATAGCTCGGCGGCCCGTTCCTTCAGGCGGCTCGCCGCGGTGGCAAGGCGGCGGTACAGGCGCGAGTTTTCCAGTACCAGCACCGCGAGCACGACGCTCGCCGCTAACACGCCATAAATTCGTCCCGCATAAAAACCGAGATCGTAACGGCCGCCGTTCAGGTAGGAACTCAAGATGACGTCGCAGAGCCAGTAGCCCATCACCACCATCAGCCACAGGTTCAGCAATCTGCGCCGGGAGCGCGTCAGCAGGACGAACGCCGCCAAAGCCAGCACGATGTCGGTCAGGTTGACGATCCGTTGCACGGGGGTAAAGCCGGCCTCGTCCAGCAGCGGCGGCAGCACGCGCGCATTCTCGGTTCCCCAGGTCGCGGCGAACCAAAATACGAAGACCGCGCCGACGACAGCGGCCAGGGCCGATGCAATCGCGATGCGCGGCGGCGACGCGATCTCGCGTCGTTCGTCATGGGACAACGCATAGAGGATCACGACCAGCGGAAAGCCGCCGTGCCAGAATATGCAGAGCCACAGAGCCGTCTGGGGTCCCGCGCCGAGCAGGCCGCCGGCGGCGAACATGCCGGGAAACGTCAGAAGCTGAACGACGCTGATCAGCGAGGCAAAAAGATATCCGCTCGCGAGCAGCAACAATGCACGGGAGCGCAGGATGTTGAACTGGCCGAAAAGTATCACGGCGGTGGTGAGATCGTTGAGGATCGAGACGGCGTTGTAAATCGCGACGAAAGCCGGCGAAGCCGGCAGCTGCACGCGCACATAGGGAACGCAGGCGATAAAGACCAGCGCCGAAATCGCAATCAGCGCAACGCAGAGATGCAACTCGCGCGATCCGACTTCGGCTCTCGACAGGAACGCGCCGTCGTCGCTGGTGTAGGAATTCGCGATGCTCGTTCTCCTGCCGAAGGGCGATAGTTCGACCTTTATCGGGGAGTCGTTTCACGCGTCGCCATACAACCTTTGGGAAGGGCAGCTCATACCAACGTATGAGGCGCAAGCATCCGGATTAGAGCGTTTTCGAGCGAAGTGGATACCGGTTCGCGTGAAGAAAACGCGTCAAAACAAGAATCTAGACCTTCGGTTCTGATTCTATCAGAACCGAAAAGGCTCTAGGTCTCCACCGTCAGGCACGCAGGTTCTACCGCCGCGGAGATAGGTGGCGCGTAAGTCGGCGAACCCGTTTCTCTCCTGGCGGGATCGGCGTCGCGCAAACGCCGGTCCGCGACCAACGCGCCGACCAAAGCGGTCCAGCCGGTCTGGTGCGAGGCGCCGAGGCCTTCTCCGGTATCGCCGTGAAAATACTCATGGAAGAACAGCGATTCGGACCACGCTGCATCGCGCGGGAAGTGGGGATTTGATCCCAGCGTGGGACGCCGGCCGTCGGTGTCGCGCAGGAACAGTTTGAGCAGCCGGCGCTCGAGCTCTTCGGCCACTTGCTCCAGATTGGCCTGATTGCCGGATCCGGTCGGCATTTCGATGGTGACGTCTCCGCCAAAGCAGGCATACAGATGCCGCAGCGACTCGATGGCCAGAAAATTAAGTGGAAGCCAGACCGGACCGCGCCAGTTCGAATTGCCTCCGAACAGCCCGGTGCGGGACTCGCCGGGCTCGTAGTCGAGGCGGGCGGTGTAGCCGTCCAGGTCGATAAGCAGCGGGTTTTCCAGGTGATAGCGCGAAAGCGAGCGCAGCCCATGCGGCGACAGAAACTCGGTCTCGTCGAGCATACGCTTCAGCAACCGCCGCATGCGCGGCCTGTTGACCAGCGAGACCAGCCAGGGACGCTTGCCGCCGGGCACGAAGTGCAGAAGGTCGGCAACGGGCGCCTTTTCCCTGAGATGCCAGCCCACGCGCTTGCGGAACATTGGCAGCCGCTCCCAGAGCGACGCGTCGAGCTCGACCGCGGCGAACGCCGGCAGCAATCCCACCATCGAACGCGCCCGCACCGTCAACGACGAGCCATCTCGCTTGCGCAAGCGATCGTAGAAAAAGCCGTCTTGCTCGTCCCACAGCTTATCCATCGCGGCAGCGATCAGGGCGAAGTGGTCGATGAACTTGACGGCGACGTCTTCATAGGTGGGATCGTGATTGGCCAGCCGCAGCGCCATTTCCAGCATGTTGAGGCAGGTCTTCGCCATCCATGCGGTGCCGTCGGACTGCTCCAGCACGTCGCCGCCGGGATGCATGGTGGAGCGGTCGAACGGGCCGATATTGTCGAGCCCGAGAAAGCCGCCCTCGAACAGATTGTCGCCGTAGGCATCCTTGCGATTGACCCACCAGGTGAAGTTGATCAGGAGCTTGTGGAAGGCCCGCGCCAGGAAATCGAAATCGGTGCCGCCGTCGATCCGGAACACCGCCAGCGCCGCCCATGCCTGCACCGGCGGATTGACGTCGCTGAAATTCCATTCGTAGGCCGGCAACTGGCCGTTCGGGTGCATGTACCACTCGCGCTCGAGCAGCAACATCTGATGCTTCGCCGCCGCCGGATCGACGTAGGCCAGCACCACGCAATGGAAGGCGAGATCCCAGGAGGCGATACCAGGGATACTCCCACTTGTCGGGCATCACGATGATGTCGTGATTGCTGAGATGCCGCCAGCCTGCATTACGGCCTGACAGGCGAGCGGCCGGCGGCGGCACCGTATCGCCGTTGAGCCAGCGTTCGACGTCGTAGTGATAGAACTGCTGGCTCCAGATCGATTCCCGCGAACGCCTGCCGCATCACCGCGGCTTCGTCGTCACCGGCGCCGGCGGGCACCAGCGTCGCATAATACTCGTCGGCTTCGCGGCTGCGAACGGCGAGCATTTGCTCGAAACCCGCGCCGAGGTCGGCTTGATCTTCCGTCGGATGGCGCGTGATGCGAAGCCTGAGTTCGGCCGTGTCGCCCGGCGCAACCGTGAGGCGATACCAGCACGCCATCTTGGTGCCGTGCCCCGCCGGATTGACCGTAGCACGGCCGTGGACGACGTGGTCGTTGATGCCGTCTTTCGGATAGGGCGTGTGTTCGGCCGTATCGCCATAGAGGTAGCGGCCATTGGTTTCGTTCTCGCAAAACAGCAGCGTGGGCGGCTTTCCCGTGGGATCCGGACCGGCGGTGAGCCGCAAGCGGCCGAACGATTCGTCTTCCGCGACGGCGTTGACAGCATTGCCTTCGCTTTCGGCGGTCGGCCCGGATCGACGGCCGGTCGATGCGGGTCTCCCACGACCAGCGGTTACGGAACCACAGCGTCGGCAGCACGTGAAGCTCGGCCGGGTCGGGGCCCGCATTGCGTACCCTGATCCGTATGCAGATATCCTTTGGCGAGGCTTTGGCGTAGTCCGCCGTGATTTGCCAGTACCGGTCCTGCTCGAAGACGCCGGTATCGACGAGCTCGAATTCCGGCTCTTCCTTGCTGCGCCTGGCATTCTCCTGCCGAAGCAGCGCATAGGGAAACTCGGCCTGCGGGTAGTGATAGCGCCAGCGCAGCCACGAGGCTGACGGTGTCGCGTCGCTGTACCACCAATACTCCTTGACATCCTCGCCGTGATTTCCCTCCGGCCCGCTGAGGCCGAAGATGCGCTCCTTCAGGAACGGGTCGCGTCCGTTCCAGAACGTCAGCGCGAAACACAGGCGCTGTGACCGGTCGCTCAAACCGGCAAGGCCATCTTCATTCCACCGATAGGCGCGCGACCGCGCGTGCTCATAGGGAAAGTATGCCCATGCATCGCCGTCGGCGCTGTAGTCTTCGCGTACGGTGCCCCAGGCGCGTTCGCTGACATAGGGCCCTATCTCCTTCCACTCGCCCGGCGCATCGGGAGTCGAATCGGCGAGCCGGGCGTGTTCGGCGGAAAGCGGTGGTCTTCGCTGCGCCGTATCATGCATGCTATGCGGCTTTCCGTTGCAGCACCGACCTCACGGTCGCCATGACATTCTCGACGGTAAATCCAAACTCCTGTTGCAGGGCTTTCAGCGGCGCCGACGCTCCGAACGTATGCATGCCGATGACGCGGCCGGTGGCGCCGACGTAACGCTCCCAGCCGAACGTCGAGGCCTGCTCGATGGCGACGCGGGCCGTGATGTGAGGCGGCAGAACCGAATCGCGGTATTCCCGGCTCTGGTGCTCGAAGATGTCCCAGGACGGCATCGACACGACGCGCGAACCGATACCGTCGGCGACGAGCTTTTCGTGGGCGTCGATCGCGAGACTGAGTTCGCTCCCGGTCGCAATCAGGATGATTTCCGGATCGCCACTGGGCGGGTCGGCGAGCACGTAAGCGCCGCGCGCGACGCCGGAGGCGGCGGCGTATTTGGTTCGGTCGAGTATCGGCAGCGCCTGACGCGACAGCACCAGCAATGCCGGCCGATGGCGAAGCTGCATGACATAGCGATAGGCCTCGACGACCTCATTGGCGTCGCCCGGCCGCAGCAGCGTCAATCCCGGAACCGCCCGCAGCGACGCCAGATGCTCGATCGGCTGGTGCGTGGGGCCGTCCTCGCCGTCACCCATCGCATCATGGGTGAAAGCGTAGATCGTCGGCAGTTCCATGATCGCGGCCAGCCTGATCGACGGCCGCGCATAGTCGCTGAAGATCATGAAGGTCGAGCCATACGGCCGCAGTTTGGATAGCGCCAGGCCATTGAGGATCGCGGCCATCGCATGCTCGCGAACGCCGAAGTGCAGATTCTTGCCGCCAGGCGTCGCAGCCTCGAAATCGCCCGCCCCCGGATAGGTCAGCAGCGTCCGGGTCGACGGGCCGAGGTCGGCCGAGCCGCCGATCAGCCAGGGAATGTTCTGCGCCAGCACGTTCAAGGCCTTGCCCGAGGCATCGCGGCCCGCCATGCCTTTTGCGTCCGCGGCAAACACCGGCAGGTTGCGATCCCAACCCGCGGGCAAGTCGCGCCGCTCCATCTGGTCGATCTCGGTTGCCAGCTCGGGATACTTTCTGTGATAGGCGGCAAACAAATCCTGCCAGGCGCGACGCGCTTCGCCGCCGCGTTTTCCAACACCCGCGGCGAAGCGCTCGAGAACGCCGTCGGGCACGAGGAAATGCGCGTCCTCCGGCCAGCCATAGGCGCGTTTGGTGAGCTTGACTTCCTCGACACCGAGCGGCTCGCCATGCGCATCGGCGTTATCCTGGCGGTGCGGCGAACCGTAACCGATATGACTGTTGACGATCACCAGCGTCGGCCGCCCTTTGGTCTCGCGAAAATCCGTCAGGGCGCGTTCGATGGCGGCGGTATCGTTGGCGTCGGTGACGTGAAGCACGTTCCAGCCATAGGCGGCGAAGCGGGCGGCGACATCCTCGGTGAAGGCGAGCTTGGTGCTGCCTTCGATCGTGATGTGGTTGTTGTCGTACATCCAGCACAGATTATCGAGCCCAAGATGGGCGGCGAGCGAGGCCGCCTCGGAGCCGACGCCTTCCATCAGGCAGCCGTCGCCGCAAATCGCGTAGATGTTGTAATCGAAAATCGGAAAGTCCGGCTTGTTGTAACGCGCCGCCAGCCAGCGCTGCGCCATCGCCATCCCGACGCTGTTCGCGATGCCTTGTCCGAGCGGCCCGGTCGTGGTCTCGACGCCGGACACCATGTGATATTCGGGATGCCCCGGCGCGTGGCTGCCGAGCTGGCGAAAATGCTTGATGTCGTCGAGCGTGACCGCCGGCTGGCCGAGCCTTTCATAGTCCGCGTTCACGGCGCAGGTTTGCGTCAGGAAAAGCACCGACCACTGCAGCATCGACGCATGGCCGTTCGACAGGATGAAGCGGTCGCGGCCGGGCCAGATCGGATCCTTTGGATCGAACCGCATTACCTTGTTCCAGAGCGTATAGACCAGCGGCGCGAGCGCCATCGGCGCGCCCGGATGGCCGGAATTCGCCGCCTGCACCGCGTCGATCGACAGCGTGCGGATGGTGTTGATCGCGAGCTGATCCAGTTCGGCGTCGGTCGTCACTGGCTTGCTCTCGACCGTGTTCGTTGCGAGGCTCATGTCGATCCTCCCTTGCCGCCGGCGGTCTTTTCGAGATGTCCGCCGAACTCGTAACGCATCGCCGACAGCAGCTTGTTCTGGAAATCGGCTTCGCCGCGCGAGCTGAACCGCTCGTAGAGGGCCGTGGTCAGCACCGGGGCCGGGACCGCCTCGTCGATCGCCGCCTCGATGGTCCAGCGTCCTTCGCCGGAATCGGAAACCCGCCCGGCGAATTTGGTCAGTCCGGAATCCTCCTGCAGCGCGGCGGCGGTGAGATCCAGAAGCCAGGAGGCGATCACGCTGCCGCGCCGCCATACTTCGGTGATGTCGGGCAGATTGAGATCGTATTGGTAATGTTCGGGATCGCGCAGCGGCGTGGTTTCGGCATCGACGGTGTGTTGCTTCTTTCCGATATTGGCGGCGCGCAAAATCCCGAGCCCCTCGGCATAGGCGGCCATCAGCCCGTACTCGATGCCGTTATGGACCATCTTGACGAAATGACCGGCGCCGCTCGGTCCGCAATGCAGATAGCCGAGCTCCGCGGTGCCGGCGGCGGCCTTCTCGCGCCCGGCGTGCGCGGGATGTCGCCGATCCCCGGCGCGAGGGTCTTGAAGATCGGATCGAGGCGCTGCACCGCCTGGTCCGGTCCGCCGATCATCATGCAGTAGCCGCGCTCGAGCCCCCAGACGCCGCCGCTGGTGCCGACATCGACATAGTGAATTCCCTTTGGCGCGATTTCCTTGGCGCGCCGGATGTCGTCGATGTAATAGGAATTGCCGCCATCGATCAGGATGTCGCCGGCTTCCAGCAGCGGCAACAAATCGGCGATCGACTTGTCCACCACGGCCGCCGGCACCATCAGCCAGATCGCCCGCGGCTTTTCCAGCTTCTTGACCATATCCGCCAGCGAGGACACTTCCGGTCGCCTTATCCTTGACCAGCTCCGCCACCGCATTCGCCGACATGTCGAACACCACGCATTGGTGGCCCTGCCTTGACCAATCGTCGCACCATGTTGGCGCCCATTCTGCCGAGGCCGATCATTCCGAGTTGCATTGTCGCTTCTCCGAGAAATGTTTGATTGCCAGGCGAAATCATTGGCCTGGCGGCATGCTCTTGTCGAAAAGGCGCGCAATCAGCCTTCGCGACTACTTGTCCCTGAATTCGCGATATCGGCGGATCAGCGCATTGGTCGAACTGTCGTGGCGCAGCGCGGGTTCGCTTGCACTGGTCAGTTCCGGGATGATGCGTTGCGCCAGCACCTTGCCGAGTTCGACGCCCCACTGATCGAAGGAATCGATGTCCCAGATCGCGCCCTGGGTGAATACGCTGTGTTCGTACAGCGCGACCAGCTTGCCGAGCGCGGCGGGCGTCAGCTCTCGGCAACAGGATCGTATTCGAGGGACGGTTGCCCTCGAACACCCGGTGCGGCACCAGCCAGTCGGGCGATCCTTCCGCCTTGACCTCGTCGGCGGTCTTGCCGAACGCCAGCGCCTCGACCCTGCGCCACGACATTGGCGAGCAACATGTCGTGCTGCTCGCCGAGCCGGTTGAGGGTCTTGCAAAAGCCGATGAAGTCGCAGGGAATCAGCCGGGTGCCCTGATGGATCAGTTGATAGAACGAATGCTGACCGTTGGTGCCGGGCTCGCCCCAGTAAATCGGGCTGGTCTGTTGCGTCACCGGCTTGCCATCAAGCGTGACGTGCTTGCCGTTGCTCTCCATCGTCAGTTGCTGCAGATAGGCCGGAAACCGCTTCAGATATTGCTCGTAGGGCAGCACCGCGACGGTCTGCGCGTCGAAGAAATTATTGTACCAGACCGCCAGCAGCCCCATCAGCACCGGCAGGTTCTGCGCATACGGCGCGGTGCGGAAATGCTCGTCCATCTCGTGGAAACCGCCGAGCATGGCGCGGAAATGATCCGGGCCGATCGCCAGCATCGTCGAAAGCCCGATCGCCGAATCCATGGAATAACGGCCGCCGACCCAGTCCCAGAAGCCGAACATGTTGGCGGTGTCGATGCCGAATTTCGTCACTTCCTTGGCGTTGGTCGATACCGCGACGAAATGCTTTGCCACCGACTTCTCGTCGCCGCCAAGTCCGGCGAGCGACCATTGGCGGGCGCTTCGCGCGTTGGTCATGGTTTCCAGCGTCGTGAAGGTTTTCGATGACACGATAAACAGCGTTTCCGCCGGATCGAGACCGTGGACTGCCTCCATAAAATCGGTGCCATCGACATTCGAGACGAAGCGGAAGGTGATCGCGCGGTCGCTGTAGTGCTTGAGCGCCTCATAGGCCATGACCGGGCCAAGATCGGAGCCGCCGATGCCGATGTTGATCACGTTGCGGATTCTTTTTCCCGTGTGGCCTAGCCATGTGCCGCCACGGACGCGATTGGAAAAGTCGGTCATCCGGTCAAGCACGGCATGGACGCCGGGCACCACGTTCTCGCCATCGACCAGGATCGATTGTCCTTTCGGCGCCCGCAGCGCGACGTGCAGAACGGCGCGTTTTTCCGACGTGTTGATCTTCTCGCCACCGAACATCGCGTCGGTCCGGGCGCGGAGGCCGGCTTCTTCGGCGAGGCGCAACAGCAGATCGAGCGTCTCGTCGGTGATGCGGTTTTTCGAATAATCGAGGTAGATCCCCGCCGCCTCGACCGCGAAGCGCTCGCCTCGCTTGGGGTCTTTCGCGAACAGCTCGCGCATGTGCACCCCCTTGATCTGGCGGTGGTGCGCGGCCAGCGCATTCCAGGCGGATGGTTCGGAAAGGGGCGCGGTGGATATCGCCATGTCTGAACGCCTTCTAATGTCTGAACGCCTTCTTCTAATGTCTGAACGCTTGCTAAAGCTTGATCGGAGCCGGCTGAGCCTGTTTGCCGGGGTGAGGCTTGTGCGCCGGCGGCGCGCTTTGCCACAACCGAAAGCCGCCCTTGAATGCATTGGCGTTATCGCCGAGCCGGCACAGCGGCGGTATGTCCTTCAGCTTCTTGGCGTTGCCGCCGCCAAGCACGACGTCGTCGGGTTGGAGCGCCGCCACCAGAACTTCGACGACCTCTTCGACGTGCTTTCGCCAGTCCTTCTTGCCGAACTCCTCCAGTCCGCGGAGCCCGACATAGTCCTCGTAGGTTCGCTTCTTGTAAGGAAGATGCGCCAACTCCATCGGCTGCACGATGCCGTCCACGATCATGCTCGAACCGAGCCCGGTCCCGAGTCCCAGAAACAACATCCGGCCGCCGTGATAGTCGCCGAGCGCCTGCATCGCGGCATCGTTGATCACCTTCACCGGCCGCTTGAACGCCGCGGCGAAGTCGAATCCCACCCAGCCGCGGCCCAGATTGTGCGGTTCGGCGGTCGGGTGATTGTCCACCACCGGGCCCGGATAGCCGATCGACACCACATCGTATGTCCAGTCCTGCGCCAGCTTCTCGACGTCCCACACCATCTGTC
The DNA here is from genome assembly GCA_963699465.1 of uncultured Alphaproteobacteria bacterium. Lineage (GTDB taxonomy): Bacteria > Pseudomonadota > Alphaproteobacteria > Rhizobiales > Xanthobacteraceae > Bradyrhizobium. Next base: position 39,569 of record CAVOTZ010000025.1, on the reverse strand, counting down.
GTGCCGTCATCGCCGGTCCGGAATCGATTTCCCGCCTTTCGCTCTCGCCGCTGGCGAGGATCTTGACGTGGGTGCCGCCGACGTCGATGGCCAGGATATTCATGGCAGCGCCTGTTGCTCGATCGGGTTCTAGCTGGCTTTGGCCAGTACGTCGCTTTTGGCGGAAATCACCTTCATCAGTTCGTCCCAGGATTTGACGAACGATTTGGCGCCATCGTCCTGCAGCTTTGCCGCCAGCGCATCGACGTCGACGCCGGCTTTCGCGAATTGCGCCAACACTTCCTCGCAGTCGCCGCCATCGGGGGGAATGATATCTCCGACCTCGCCGTGATCGGCGAATGCCTTGACGGTGCCTTCGGGCATGGTGTTGACCGTGAACGGCGCCGCCAATGCCTTGATGTAGAGAATGTCGGAAGCGGCGGGGTCCTTGGTGCCGGTGCTGGCCCACAACAGCCGTTGCGGCCGGCCGCCTTCATTATAAATCCGCTGCGAACGCGCCGAGCCGAGCAGTTCGCGGTAGGCCTTGTAGGCCCGCTGCGCGATGGCGATGCCGAGCCGGTTGCGCAGCGGCGCGGGCACCTGGCTTGCGACGGCGGCATCCCAGCGGCTGATGAACAGGGAAGCGACGGACGCAACATCGGGGCTGAGACCGGCAGCGATCCGCCGTTCGATGCCGCGCAGATACGCTTCGGCGGCGGCGACATAGTGCTCGCGGCTGAATAGCAGCGTCACGTTGATGGGTACACCGGCGAAGATGGCCTCCTCGATTGCCGGCAAACCCTCTTTGGTCCCGGGTATCTTGATGAAAAGATTTTGCCGCTGTGCTCTCGCGTGCAGTTCCTTTGCCGCCGCGCTGGTGCCGGCGGAGTCGTAAGCCAGCAACGGCGATACCTCGAGCGATACCCAGCCATCGACGCCTTTGGTTCGATCCCACACCGGCCGAAACATGTCGGCGGCCTGCGAGAGATCCTCGATCGCGAGCTCGAAGAACAGCTTCTCGCCGGACTTTCCTTCGCCCATCTTGGCGCGGATCGCCGCGTCGTAGGCGGCGCTGCGGCTGATGGCCTGGTCGAAAATCGTCGGGTTCGACGTCAGGCCGGTCACCGACAGCTCGCCGATGTACCGCTTCAGCGTGCCTGATGTCAGCAGGTCGCGGGTGATGTTGTCGAGCCAGATGCTCTGGCCGAGTTCATGAAGCTTTTGCGTGGCTTTCATTGCGGCATCTCCACATGACATTGCGCCCAGCCGTCTCCCGCGACAAGGCTGGCCAGATCGCAGGTGAGCAGATCTCCGATGCGCTCCACGGTAATGTCGGGCACACCGGAGGAGGCGAGAGTTTTGGCATCGTGCGCGTATTGTCCTTGCCGGGGAAGCACCGTGGTGACGCGATCGCCCCAGGCGTCTTTCACCGCGGCGAGAATCCGCGGCTTGTCGTCCACCAGAACGTAATGCTGCGCCGGATAGCGCGCCGCGACGTCGTCGAGCGCCAGCTCCTTGTGGATATAGATCAGCACCTGCGAGTTGACGGCTGCGGAAAGACCCGACTGTTCGACCTTGCGCGGCTGAAACACCACATCGCCGTCGGTGAGGAGCACGGTCGGACCCCATGCACGGAGCAGCGCCAGCACGTCCAGCGCGCCTGGGTAGAGGCGATCGGCAAAAGGGTAGTCCACCAGGAACGACGACATCGACAACAGGTGCATGTCTTGCGGGTGCTCGACGCGGTAGCGCTGCAGCGCGCCGAGATAATCGCGATAGCCGAGCTCGGTAAACAAATCCTCGAGAATGGTCCAGTAGCGATCCCGGCACGCCGCGCCGTACTCCTGCGCCAGATGGGTCTTGATGTCTTGCTGAATCCGGTCGTTGTCGAGCAGCGTGTTGTCGACATCGACCAGGAACACGATCCGGTGGGTCGCGTCCGTCTTTCCGGAGCTTTTGCCGCGTGGCGGGTCTGGATCGACTGAAAGCGATTGTCCCATCACGTTTCCCAACGATCATCACGCCAATTTGAAGGATGCGCCCGCTTCGACCTTCACAGAGCCAACCTGATCACTACGTTGCCGCTGTTATTTGACCGCTTCCATTCGACCTTCGGAAGAAGCGTCTCATATCAATGTATGAGCGGCCAGTTGATTGTGGTTTCGCCTGCATCACATTTGCGTCGTAATCGGTAACGATGCCTGACGTTTGAGCACGGAACTCGCGGCATCGATTCCGTTGCGTCGTTTAGCCCAGCGGCCGCCAGGCACGCCCGTCGCGCGCCAGCAACTCGTCGGCCGCGGCGGGGCCGCTGCCACCGGCGGCATAATTGGGAAAGTCTTTGGGTGGGTTGGCTGCCCAGGCGTCGAGGATCGGTTGAACGGCTTGCCAGCCGGCCTCGATATTGTCGGCGCGCTGGAACAGGGTGGCATCGCCGCTCATGCAGTCGAAGATCAAAGTCTCGTAGCCGGTCGCGGGTTCGGTCTTGAAGTAATTCTTGTAAGCAAAATCCATGCTGACCGTACTCAGCTTCATGCTGGGACCCGGGCGCTTGGCCGCGAATTCGAGCGCGATGCCCTCGTCGGGCTGGATGCGCAGGATCATCCAGTTCGGATTCATGTGCTCGACGTCGGTGCCGCGGAACAGGGTGTAGGGCGCCTGATGAAATCGGATCGCGATCTCCGTCACCCGGCGCTTCAGATATTTACCGGTGCGCAGGTAGAACGGAACGCCGGCCCAGCGCCAATTGTCGATCTTCAGCTTGCAGGCGACATATGTCTCGGTACTCGAATCCGCGGCGACATCGGGCTCGCTGCGATAGGCCTGCGCCGCGCGATCGGCGACCGTGCCGGCGCCGTACTGGCCGCGCACGACATCGCTCAGCGCCTGCGCCGGCGCGAACGGATGGATCGCCTGGATCACCTCCGCCTTCTTGGCCCTGACCGCGTCGGCATCGAACGAGATCGGCGGCTCCATCGCGGTCATCGCCAGCAGCTGGAACACGTGGTTCGGCACCATGTCGCGCAGCGCCCCGGTCTTTTCGTAGAATCGGCCGCGGCGCTCGACACCGACGGTTTCCGCCGCGGTGATCTGGACGTGGTCGATGTGCTGCCTGTTCCACAGCGGCTCGAACAGGCCGTTGGCAAAGCGCAGCGCCATGATGTTCTGCACCGTTTCCTTGCCGAGGAAATGGTCGATCCGGTAAATCTGGTGCTCTTCCAGAGCGTTCAGGATCTGGGCATTGAGTGCCTTGGCCGAGGCGAGGTCATGGCCGAACGGTTTTTCGACCACCACGCGGCGCCATTGCCCTTCGCTTTCCTTGGTGAGGCCGGCCGCCGCGAGCCTGGTGATGGCCGGGCCGAAGAAACGGTCCGCGACCGCGAGATAGAACAGATGGTTGCCCGCAGTGCCGCTCGTCTTGTCGAGCCCGGTCAGATGCGTCCCCAGCCGCTCATAGGCCGCGGGATCGTTGAGATCGCCCTGCACATAGCTCATGCGCGCGGTCAGCCACGCCCAGGTGTCCTGATCGAGGCGGCTGAGTTCGAACTCGCCATCCTTGCCGACAAATTCCCCGATCTGATCGGTGAGCGCTTTGCGCCACGCTTCGACGGTTTGATCGGCGAGGTCGACGCCGACAAGCCGAAAACCGTCAGGCAGCCGGCCGGCCGCGACCAGATTGTACAACGCCGGCACGACCAGGCGTTTGGTCAGGTCGCCGGCGGCGCCGAAGATCACCATGGCACAGGGCGGGGCCACCACGGCACTCTCGGCCTGCGAGCTTTCAACCTCGGTCGACGGCCTGTTCAACATCATTGGATGCTTCCTTCCGTGGCTAGCGCCCGATGACCTATGCAGCGCCTTGAGTAGCGCACGCTCGGGGCAACTCCGATTCAACAGATAGTGTTCAGTCGTTCTTGGCCGAGCCATCCAACGTTGGGAGAGATCGCTCATACCTTGATATGACGGCTGGTTCCGAAGGTTGAATGGCAGCTGGAAGCATCGCGGATGACAGTGACGCCAGCTTGACAAGAGCGAATGCAGGAAATTGTTTCACCGGAGCAGAGATCATGAAGAGGGCTTTTTTGGCGGCGTTGGTTGTGGTTGGCTGCATGGCATCGGGTCACGCCGCCGCATCATCGCCATACGACGGCTCGTGGAATCTCGCATTTGTCACCCAGTCGGGGACCTGTGACCCGACCTACAATTTCACCGTCGACGTATCCAATGGGCAGGTCACCCACCCGAACCTCGTCAGGTTCAGGGGTTACGTGCAAAGGTCGGGCCGCGTTCACGCGTCGGTCACGGTGCAGGACAAATATGCATCCGGCTCCGGCCGATTGTTCGGCTCCTCCGGCAAGGGCACCTGGACCGGCCGCTCCGGCACGACGCGTTGCCTTGGCTACTGGACCGCCCAGAGAAACTAGAAGCGGTTTTTGGCGTTGCGGAAAGAGAGTTTTTGGGAGAGCCGCGATGAATCTTTTAGATCTCAACAAGGTAGCGGTTGCGATGATGGCGCCGGGCAAGGGGCTGCTGGCGGCGGATGAATCCACCGGCACCATCAAGAGGCGGTTCGACGCGATCAAGGTCGAGTCGACCGAGGAGACGCGGCGCGACTATCGCGAGATGCTGTTCCGCTCGAAGGAAGCGATGTCGAAATACATTTCGGGCGTGATTCTCTATGACGAGACCATCTGGCAAAAGGCAAAAGACGGCACGCCTTTCGTAAAACTGATCGAGCAGGCGGGCTCCATCCCCGGCATCAAGGTCGACGAGGGTACGCAAGCCCTGCCGGCTTGTCCCGGCGAACTCGTCACCGTCGGCCTCGACAAACTCGCCGAGCGCCTGGCGGCCTATTACCAGCAGGGGGCGCGGTTCGCGAAATGGCGCGCGGTGATCGACATCGGCAAGGACATTCCGAGCATGACGGCGATCCACGTCAACGCGCACGCGCTGGCGCGCTACGCGGCGCTGTGCCAGGAGGCGCAGATCGTGCCGATCGTCGAGCCCGAAGTGCTGATGGACGGCGATCACGACATCGACCGCTGTTACGAGGTCACCACCCGCGTGCTCAACAAGGTGTTCCAGGAATTGCGGATCCAGCGCGTCGCGCTCGAAGGCATGATCCTGAAACCCAACATGGCGATCTCGGGCAAGAAATGCCCAAAACAGGCCTCAGTTGGGGAGGTCGCGGAAAAGACGGTGCGGATGCTAAAACATTGCGTGCCGGCGGCGGTGCCGGGCATCGCGTTCCTGTCCGGCGGCCAATCCGATGAGGAGGCGACCGCCCATCTCGACGCCATGAACCGGATCGGCGGTCTGCCGTGGCCGCTGACCTTCTCCTATGGCCGCGCGCTGCAGGAGGCGCCGCAGCACGCGTGGTCCGGCAAGGCAGAAAATGTCGCCGCTGGGCAGCAGGCCTTTAACCATCGCGCTCTGATGAATTCGCTGGCCGCCCGGGGTCAATGGCAGGCTGATCTGGAGCGAAAGGCGGCGTAACCGTCGGCAATCTCAAGTCCCTCTCGTTAAGCCTTTTCGCACGGCGGCAAGAGACAAGCCGGTTCCTTCTTGCTAGTTTGGCCGGGATGAGCATTTCGCTGCACCCCGACGCGCCGCAGGGCCGGTCGCTGGACGCTTCGCGCGAGGCCGCGCCCGCGCCGGTGGCGGAGCCGTCGCCGACCAAAATCCGCAGCCGGCTGTTCACCAAATACGTCGCGCTGTTTGTCGCTGTGGTCGGCGTCGCGCTGCTGTCGAACGGCATTTTCGAGGTTTTCTTCTACTACCGCGAACACAAGGCCGCGCTGATCCGCATCCAGCACGAGCAGGCCGAGGCGGCGGCGGCGAAAATCGGCCAGTTCATCAAGGAGATCGAAAGCCAGCTCGGCTGGACCACGCAACTGCCGTGGTCGGCCGGATCGATCGAGCAGCGCCGGTTCGACGCCCTGCGGTTGCTGCGGCAGGTGCCGGCGATCACCGAACTGGCGCAGGTCGATTCCACCGGCAAGGAGCGGCTGCGGGTGTCGCGTCTGGCGATGGACGTGCTCGACAGCGGGCTCGATCTTTCCAAGGATCCCAAATTCACCGAAGCCGTCGCCAACAAGGTCTATTACGGCCCGGTGTATTTCCGCCGGGAGTCCGAGCCCTACATGACGCTGTCGCTGGCCGGCACCCGCAAGGATGCCGGCGTCAGCATCGCCGAGGTCAATTTGAAGTTGATCTGGGACGTGGTGTCGCAAATCAAGGTCGGCGAGCATGGCCACGCCTATGTGGTCGGCGAGCAGGGCCGCCTGATCGCGCATCCCGATATCAGCCTGGTGCTGCGCAACACCGACATGTCGAAGCTGGCGCAGGTCCAGGCGGCGCGGACCGGCGGCGCGGACCCGACCTCGGAGGCGAAGAATATCCAGGGCCAGGAGGTGCTGACCGCGTCGGCGCCGATCGCGCCGCTGGGCTGGACCATGTTCGTCGAGCTTCCGGTCGAGGAGGCCTATGCCTCGCTGTATCTGGCGCTGCAGCGTCTCGCGATCGTGCTGGCGGCGGCGTCGATCTTCGCGGTGCTGGCCGGAATGTTTTTGGCGCGCCGCATGGTCGGCCCGATCCAGGCGCTGCGCGAGGGCGCCGAGCGGATCGGTGGCGGCGATTTCAGCCAGCGCATTTCGATCAAGACCGGCGACGAACTCGAAGGCCTCGCCAACCAGTTCAACGACATGGGCGGCCGGCTGCAGGAATCCTATGCCGACCTCGAGCAAAAGGTCGAACGGCGAACCGCCGAACTGAGCGAATCGCTGCAGCAGCAGACCGCGACCGCCGACGTGCTCAAGGTCATCAGCCGATCGGCATTCGACCTGAAATCGGTTCTGACGACGCTGACGGAATCGGCCAAGGCGCTATGCGGTGCATCGCTCGGCATCATTTCCCTGCGCGAGGGCGAGGTCATGCGGTTGCAGGCCGAATCCGGCTGCCCGCAGGCCTTCATCGATTTCATGCAGGCCAATCCTATCCGGGCCAACCGCGACACCATCACCGGCCGGGTCTTCATGGACGGCAAGCCTGTCCACGTGCCGGATGTGCAGGCCGACCCCGAATACAATTTTGGCCAGGCTCCTGCGATCGGCCTTTACAGGGCGGTGCTCGCGGTGCCCCTGATGCGCGACGGCACGGTCGAAGGCACATTGCTGCTGGGACGACCGGATCCCGGCCCCTTCAGCCAACGCCAGATCGATCTGGTCCAGACCTTCGCCGACCAGGCCGTTATCGCCATCGAGAACGTACGTTTGTTCGAACAGGTGCAGGAGCGAACCAAGGAGCTGTCGCTGTCGCTCGACGAGTTGCGCACCGCGCAGGACCGCCTGGTGCAGACCGAAAAGCTCGCCTCGCTCGGCCAGCTCACCGCCGGCATCGCCCACGAGATCAAGAACCCGCTCAATTTCGTCAATAATTTCTCCGCGCTCTCGGCGGAACTGATCGACGAACTCAACGACGTGCTGAAGCCCGCCGCGCTCGACGACAAGACGCGGGAAGAAATCGATGAACTGACGCAGATGCTGAAGAGCAACCTCGAAAAAGTGGTGCAGCACGGCAAGCGCGCCGATTCCATCGTCAAGAACATGCTGCTGCATTCGCGCGAAGGCTCCGGCGACCATCGCCCCGCCGACATCAATGCCATCGTCGAGGAGAGCCTCAATCTCGCCTATCACGGCGCGCGCGCCGAAAAATCCGGCTTCAACATCACGCTGCGGCGCGATTTCGATCCGGCGGCCGGCATGATCGATCTGTATCCGCAGGAGATCACGCGGGTATTCCTCAATCTGATCTCGAACGGCTTCTATGCGGCCAACAAGCGCAAGGAAACGGGCAAGGAAGCCGGCGAGCCGGACTTCGAGCCGACCCTGAGCGCGGCCACCAAAAGCCTCGGCAACAAGGTCGAAATCCGGATTCGCGACAATGGCACCGGCATCCCCAATGAGGTGAAGGAGAAAATGTTCAATCCCTTCTTCACCACCAAGCCGGCGGGCGAAGGCACCGGGCTTGGCCTGTCGATGAGCCACGACATCATCGTGAAACAACATGGCGGCAAGATCGACGTTGCGACCGAGCCGGGCGTATTTACCGAATTCGTCATTACGTTGCCGCGCGCGGCAGCGGCGCAAGCCAATAAAGCCAATCCTCAAGCACACACGGGAGACGCGACTTGAGCGTTTACATTCGCGTCGTCGATCTCAGGCACCGCATCGACAGCAGGGTCGGGCAGGCCGCATGACCGCAATCATCCTTGTCGTCGATGACGAGCCGGATCTCGAGGCTCTGGTGCTGCAGAAATTCCGCAAGCAGATCCGCGACGGCGTCGTCAGTTTCATTTTCGCCCATGACGGTCTCGAGGCGCTGCAGTCGATCGAGCAGAATCCGGCCGTCGATATGGTGCTGTCCGATATCAACATGCCCCGGATGGACGGGCTGTCGCTGCTGCAAAGGCTGCAGGAAGCCGAGGACAAGAAATCCACCGTCATCGTCTCGGCCTATGGCGACATGAGCAACATCCGCACCGCGATGAATCGCGGCGCCTTCGACTTCCTGACCAAGCCGATCGATTTCGGCGACCTCGAACTGACCATCGACAAGACCATCCGCCATGTCGAGATGATGCGCGAGGCGCGCCGCCGGCAGGCCGAGGCCGAGCGGGCGCACGCCTCATTGTCGCGTTATTTCTCGCCGCAGATCGCCAGCCGGCTGGCCTGCGACGGCGAAGCCGACGGCATGGCGGTGCATTGGCGCGAGATCGCCACCATCTTCACCGACATCACCAGTTTTACGACCCTGGTCGAAAGCGCGACGCCGGAAGTGTTGGGCGCATTGCTCAACGAATATGTCGGCGGCATGACCGACATCGTGTTCGCGCATGAGGGCACGGTCGCAAAAATCATCGGCGACGCCATCCAGGTGCTGTTCAACGCGCCCGGCGAGCAGCCCGACTACGCCACCCGCGCGGTCGCCTGCGCGCACGACCTCGATATCTGGGCGGAGCAATTCCGCGAGCGCTGGAAGGAAAAGGGCGTCAATTTCGGTGCCACAAGGATCGGCGTTCACGCGGGGCCGGCGCTGGTCGGCAATTTCGGCGGCAGCCGGTTCTTCGACTACACCGCTTACGGCGACACCATCAACACCGCGGCGCGGCTCGAGGCGGCCAACAAGTTTCTCGGCACAAGGATTTGCGTCAGCGCCGCGATTGCCAATGCTGTCGAGCGGTTTCAGGGCCGGCCGGTCGGCGACCTGGTGCTGCGCGGCCGCAGCGAACCGCTGCGCGCCTGGGAGCCGTTGCCGCCCGAGCGTTTTAGCGGCGCGGCGACGACGCAATATTCCGAAGCCTTCGCCAAGCTCGAGGCAGGGGACGCGGCCGCGATGCCGGCCTTTGCCGCCCTGGTCGGGTCGCATGCCGACGATGCGCTGGCGGGTTTTCATCTGCGGCGGTTGCTGAACGGCGCCAAGGGCGTCAGCATGAAACTGGAATAGCGTCCGCGATGTCATTTTCAGGCTGGCAAACCGGCTGGCCTCGGGTTTAAAGGTTGTCATGAAACGGCGTACGTCTATCCAGCAAAATCATCCGCGACGTCGCGATGTCCTCGGTCTGCTCTCTGGCGCCGTGCTGCTCGGCGCGCCGGTGGCACGGGCACAAACCCCCGGTCGCATGTATCGCCTGGGAACGTTCCATCCGGTGGCGCCAATGACCGAGACGACCCCGTTCGGCAAGATCATCGTCGGGGTGCTGGCGCAGCACGGTTATGTCCTCGGCCGGAATCTGACCCTGGTTGCCCGCAGTTCGATGGGGGACAACGCAAAAATTCCGGCTTTGATGCAGGACCTGAAAGCCGCCAATGTCGATGCGATCATACTCATCGGCTATCCGGCGGCGGAGGCCGCGAAATCGATCGGCGTGCCGGCGGTCGGCGCGGTCGGCCTGGGCGATCCCGTCGCCACCCATCTGATTGCGAGCGAGGCGCATCCCGGCGGCAATATCACCGGCATTTCCGATGTTGCTGCGACACTTTCGACCAAGCGGCTTTCGTTGTTGAAGCAGTTGGCTCCGAACCTGCGCAAGGTCGCGATGATCTGGAACAAGGACGATCTCGGCATGTCGATGCGCTATCAGGCATCAGCGGACGTCGCCGAATCGATCGGCATCCAGGTCCAGGCTGTCGGCGTGCGCGAGCCCGATGATTTCAAGGAGGCCTTCGAGATCATGGACCACGATATGCCGGACGGCATTCTCATGGTCGCGGATGCGCTGACCAACCTCAATCGCAAGCGCGTGTTCGAATTCGCCGCTGCCCGAAAGCTCCCCGCGATCTATGAATATGATTTCATCGTGCAGGACGGCGGGCTGATGTCCTACGGCCCGGATATGACGGAATCGTTCGAGCGGGCGACGGCGCTGGCCGCCCGCGTCTTCGCGGGCGCCAAGCCGGCCGATCTCCCGTTCGAGCAACCGACGAAGTATCCGTTCGCGATCAACCTGAAGGCCGCGAAAGGCGCCGGCATCGAGATTCCGCCGACGCTGTTGGCGCTGGCCGACGAAGTGATCGAATAGCACGTGCGCCTGGGCGCGTAGGCGCGGTCGTCGCTGATCGGCCGATCATGATGGATCGTGAAGGCCGGCGAATTGACAGCCCGCCAAAATCGAACGACAGTTTTGTCCCGCAAAACAAGAAAAGAGCCTCGGGATGAGAAACAGCTTTAAAATCGCAGCATCATTGTCCTGCCTGTTGGTCGTGGCACTTGCCGCGCCGGTGATCGCCAGCGACCATGGTGGCCTCAAGAAGAACGGCATGCTGGATCTGCTGCTCAAGCAGACCGGCGTCTATAATCGCTCCAAGTCGGGCAAGACGCCGGACTTCGTCGTCGATCCCACCTGGCCGCATCCGCTGCCGCACAACTGGCTGCTCGGCCAGATCGGCGGGCTCTATGTCGACAGCCACGACCATATCTGGGTCTACAACCGGCCGCGCACCCTGACCAATGATGAGGTCGGGCTGGAGAAGCCGCTTCCCGGCGTGACCGACGCCAAAGGACAGCCGGTCAATGGGCTCGGCTTTGCACGGGTCAACGGTTTTGGCGCCGATTGCTGCAATGCCGCGCCCTCGGTGCTGGAGTTCGATACCGACGGCAAGCTGCTGCGGGCCTGGGGCGGCCCGTCCGATCCCGGTTTCCTCGGCAGCAAATGCAAGGCCGAGGACGGCTGCATCTGGCCGAACAGCGAGCACGGCATCTATGTCGACCAAAACGACAACGTCTGGATCGCGGGCAATTCCGCGGCGCCCCAGCCCGGCGCCAAGGAAATCCCGTGGACCACCAACAAGAGCGGCGGCGACGGCTTTGTCATGAAGTTCGACATGGACGGCAATTTCAAGATGCGGATCGGCGGCACGCCCTCCGGTCCCGACAGCAACGACAAGGACGGCGGCATCAACGGCACGCCGCTGCTTTACCAGCCGGCCGACATGGTGGTCGATCCCAAGACCAACCGCCTCTATATCGCCGACGGCTATGGCAATCGCCGCGTGCTGATCGTCGATGCCGACACCGGCAAATATATCGGCCATTTCGGCGCCTACGGAAATAATCCGGTCGACGACAAGGCGGCCGCCGCCGCCGGCCCCTGGATCGAGGCCTCGACCAAGGGCAACAAGAAGCCGGCCTTCTTCCGCAATCCCGTGCATTGCGTGAAGATCGCCGACGACGGCAAGATTTATGTCTGCGATCGCGGCAACGACCGCATCCAGGTGTTCGACAGCAACGATCCCGCGCTGGGCAAGCCGTGCAGCAATCCGAACGGCGACGCCGGCAAATGCGGTTTTGTCGCCGAGCACTTCATCAGCGGCAACAGCTATACCCACCTGTCATGTCGGGCACCGCGGTGTCGATGAACTTCTCCAAGGACAAGGCGCAGAGCTGCCTCTATGTCGGCGACAACGCCAACATGACCATCTACATCCTGAACCGCAGCAATCTGCAGGAGTTGGGCCGGCTCGGCCGCGCTGGCCGCATGGCCGGCAATTTCCACTGGCTGCATCAGGTCAGCGTCGACAGCCAGGGCAATATCTACACCGGCGAGGTCGACACCGGAAAGCGCATCCAGAAGTTCGTCCGCTATGGCGAAAACGGCTGCAGCGGGACCGGATCGGCCGTGGTCGGCGGTGAGCCCGCCGAAATGCGCTGACGTTTGAGGCTTGAACAGGGGTGCCCCGGGGCCGATAACCGGGCTTGGCAGGTGTGTCGCATGCACCGCAGCCCGGAGCGGATATGAGGCGGCGGCAGTTCATCGGGCTTTTTGGCGGCGCGGCGGCGGTTTCGATCGCCCGCCCGCCGCGGGCTGTCGCGCAACAGACCGCGCTGCCGGTGATCGGTTTTCTGCATTCCGGCTCGCCGGAATCCAACGCCAGGCGCACGGCCGCCTATCTGAGGGGTTTGCACGACGCCGGCTTCATCGAGGGCAAGAACGTCGCGATCGAATATCGCTGGGCGCAAGGTCATGATGACGATCTGCCGGCGATGGCGGCCGATCTGGTTCGCCGTCAGGTCGCGGTGATCGTGACGCCCGGCAGCACGGCGGCTTCGATCGTGGCCAAGCATGCCACCTCGACCATCCCGATCGTGTTCACCAGCGGCAGCGATCCGGTCGAACTCGGCCTTGTCGCCAGCCTCAACCGGCCGGGCGGCAATCTCACCGGCATCACCTCCATCAACGCGGATGTTTCGGCCAAGCGGTTCGGCGTGCTGCACCAGATGGTGCCGCAGGCCGCGCATTATTTCGGGCTGGTCAATCCCGGTTCGCCGCTCGCGGGTCCGGTCACCCGGCAGCTCAAGGCCGGTGCGGCGAGCATCGGCGTCGCAATCGATATCCTTCACGCCAGCAACGAAGATGAAATCGATGCGGCCTTCGCCGGCCTGCCGCGCGATGGCGGCTCCGTGCTGGTGTCGAGCCCGGATGCGTTCCTCTATGGTCACCGCAAACGGATCGCGGCGTTGGTGGCAAGCCAAGCCGTACCCGCGATCTTCGATGTCCGCGATTATGTCGACGCCGGTGCGCTGGTCAGTTACGGGGCGGATTATTCCAACGTGATGCGATTGGCCGGCGACTACTCCGCCCGTATCCTCAAGGGTGAAAAGCCGGCCGACCTGCCGGTGGTGCAGCCGGAAAAATTCGAGCTCGTGATCAATCTTCGGGCGGCCAAGGCGCTCGGCATCGTCGTGCCGTCGACGCTGCTCGCCATCGCCGACGACGTGGTGGAATAGATCCGTCGCGCTCTATGCCGCCCGTAAAGAAAAGAGAATGTGGGAGCGAACATGAGCGGCAGCCAAAGCGATTTACAAGGTGCACAAGAAGCGCAATGGCGGAAATGGCGCAGCGTCGCCGACCTCTACCATGGCTATTTCACCGGCCTGATCCTGACCGTCGTGACCCGGCGCGGCACGGCGGATGCCGCCGAATTCATGTTCCGGGTGTTTCGCCGCCAGCAGCAGGAGCGCTTCCTGCCGGGCCTGGACAAGCTCGGCCTCAAGCACTTGCCTTCAGCGGTGGCGGCCGCGCAATATCATTATCTCTCCAACTGGATCGGCGGCGTCCACGTCGAATACATGTACGAATCCGACCGCAAGGCCTGGATCCGCTATCCGCCGCCGCGCTGGATCTGGCGGGGGACCGCGATCTGCGGCGTGCCCGGCGAAGTTTCCCGCGCCATGCTGCGCGGCTGGCACGCCAATAACGGCGTCACGCTCGGCAACCCAAAACTCGGTTTTGTCTGCACCAAGCAGAGCGTCGATGGCCAGGATGGCCTCGAAGGCTATTATTACGAACACGATCACGCGCTCGAACCCGACCAGCGGCTGGTGTTCGCGCGGCATCTCGAAGCGCCGCTGTTCGATCCGGCCAAGGCGCCGGCGCTGCCGGTCGCAAGCTGGCCTAAACCGCGGCTGGAGCGGGCCTACCGCAACTACGCCATGGAATATGTTCGCACGGCGGCGCCCGCGATGGTGCAATTGTTCGGCCCGGAAGATGCCGGCTATCTGCTGCACCTCACGGGAAAGCTGATCGGCATGCAGTACTTTGATGAGATCGCGAGCGGTCTCGCGACCGGCCTCGCCGCCGGCCGCGGCAATGCGACGGATTTTGTGGCGCTGCTGCGCGCGCTGTTCGAGGCCCAGGACGATGCGATAGAGGTCACGGGAAACAGCGGCGCGTTCGAAATCCGCCAGCAGAGCTGGAAACTGATGACCGATGTCGCGGATTATCACCCGGCCTGCACCAAGGTGCTGGAAGGATTGTTCGAGGGCCTCGCCGCCGGCTGCGGCCGCCGCATCGCCGTCGATCTGCGGCCGAGCCCGTGCGGCCTCCCGCCGCTGATCTGGTCGATCGGCTGAACGAGGCATTTGTCACGCGCTTCTCGCCACTCCGCCTTCTTCCGGCCCGATGATAGGCTCCGGCGATAACCATCGCTTCGGCCTATCCGCGGATGATGAGTATCGGCCGGATGCCGTGCCATCGGCCCCGCACCCGCCGCGCAAGAGCGTTGGCTCGACCCATCCTACGGATTGCCTTCACCTCGGCCCGCACGACGACCCGCGAAGTGTGACGGTCCCGCACAAAAGCCCAATCGCGCAGGCGGCCCATGCGTGGGGCGCACATGGCGGCCGGCCGCGCCGTGCTAGGAAGCGGGGAATCGCGGCCATTGCCGCCTCTCGCGGAGTGGAAATGTCCGATATCGCCGTCGCCGAAATTCCCGTTGACGACGGCGAACAAGCGCTTCCGGTCCTCACGGCGCCGGCGAGGAATGTGCTGGTCGAAGGGCCGATCCTGCGCACCTTGCTGCGGCTGGCCTGGCCCAACGTCATTGCGCTTTCCGCCGGCACCTGCGTGGTGATTGCCGAAACCTCCTATATCGGCCGGCTTGGCGTCGAATCGCTGGCCGCGATGGCGCTGCTGTTTCCCTGCGTGATCCTGACCATGACGATGTCCGGCGGCGCGATGGGCGGCGGCGTGGCGTCGTCGATTGCGCGCGCGCTCGGCGCCGGCGACATCGAACGCGCCTCGGCGCTCGCGAGCCATGCGCTCTTGATCGGCCTCGGTTTTGGGCTCGCCTTCGTGGTCGGCATGGGGATCTTCGGACCAAAACTGCTGGAATTGCTCGGCGGCCGCGGCCAGGTGCTGGCCAACGCGGTGGCCTATGCGCATATCTTCTTCGGCGGCGCGGTGCTGCCATGGCTGATGAACACCACGGCCGGAATCCTGCGCGGCACCGGCAACATGAAACTGCCGTCGCTGGTGATCCTCAATTCGGCCGTCTGCCAGATCATCCTCGGCGGCACGCTCGGTCTCGGCCTCGGGCCGATTCCACAATTCGGCATGCGCGGCGTCGCCGCGGGCTCGCTGACCGCCTACACCATCAGTCTGTCGATCCTGTGGTGGTATCTGTTTTCCGGCCGCGCCCGCATCGTGCCGAAGATCCGTGGGCTCAAGATCCAGCGCGCGATGTTTTTCGATATCCTGAAGGTCGGACTGGTATCCTGCTTTTCGCCGCTGCAGTCGGTGCTGACGATCTCGATCTTCACCCATTTGCTGGCCGGCTTCGGCACCGCGATCCTCGCCGGTTATGGCATCGGCGCCCGGCTCGAATTCATGCTGACCTCGGTCGCGTTCGCGGTCGGCATCGCCTCGGTGCCGATGATCGGCATGTCGATCGGCGCTGGCCGCATCGCGCGCGCGCGGCGGATCGCCTGGATCGCGGGCGTGATCTCGTTCGGCTCGGTCGGGCTGATCGGCAGCATCATCGCGCTATTCCCCGATCTGTGGGTCAATTTGTTCACCACGGACGCGGGCGTGCGCGCGGCGAGCCATCAATATCTGTCGACCGCGGCGCCGATGTACGCCTTCATTGGGCTGGCGTCGTCGATGTATTTTTCGTCGCAGGGCGCGGCAAAAGTGTTGGGGCCGGTGCTGGCGCAAACCGCGCGGCTGTTGTTCATCGCGGGCGGCGGCTTTTGGCTTTCGACCCATGACGCCTCCGCCGGCAATTTCTTCACGCTGGCATCGCTGTCGATGATCGTGCTCGGCACGCTGTCTTCGCTCAGCGTGGTGCTGACGCGATGGGGCTCGAGCAGCGGTCCAGTGCCGGCGGTGCGCCCGGCGTTGTCGTAGCCGTCATTGCGACCCGTTGGCTCCTCGCAATGACGAATAAATAAATTTACCGCCGCCGGTGACGCCGGTGGCCGCCGCCGAAATTGGCCATCCGCATCAGCTGCGGAATCATGCCCATCAGTTCGCCGCCGCCACCGCCGCCGCCGAGCATTCCCATGATGTCGCCGCCGCCGCCCATCGGCACGCCCGCCGGGATGCCGCCGCCAACATAACCGCCGGGAATCCCGATTCCGCCGCCCCCGATCATGCCCTGGAGGCCGCCGGGAATTACATTGCCCATTCCGCCGCCGCCCATGCCGCCGAAGCCACCGCCATCCATCATCTGGCTCATCATCGGGCCCATGGTCTGCATCATCATGGCGAAGCGGCGCTTGCCCATCTTGGCCTTCATCATTTCCAGCATCGGCGCCATCTGCGTCATCATATCGCTGCCGCCCCCACCGCCGCCCAGCCCTGCGAACTGGGCCCGCGCCGGCGCCGAGGTGAGGGTGAACAGCAGCAATAGCGTGGCCGCCTGGCACACGACCTTGTCGGCTCCCGTCATGATCGTCCTCCTGATACGCCTGGCGCCAGCGGAAGCGGCGCAACCGGACGTATGGCAGTGAGACTAAAGAGCGCGGATATCAGTTTCTGTGATCTGAATCACGTTGACGGCCGCGCGCCGTCTCGGGCGCGGTCCAACGCCTGCTGCATGGCGGCCGCGGCCTGATCCATCTGGCCGCCGATGTACGGCGCGATCTCGTGCGGCAGCACATCGACGGTCCAGATCAGCCGGCTGTTCGCCGCGCCGTCGGCGATCACCTCGACCGACGCGTTGTAGTGCTGCACCCGTTCATTGGAGATGGCATAGACCAGCCGCCGCCGCGCCTCGTCGCAATCCACCAGCCTTTCGCGCGCGACGTTGCCGTTGGCAAACGTCACGATCCGCGCGTCGCCGTCGAGCCGCGCTTCGATCACGAAGCCCGGCGCCAGCCTTTGCACGGCGCCGAAATCGCGGACAATGGCCCAGACCGAGTTGCGCGAGGCGTTGATGGGAATGTCGCGGTGCAGGGAGGCCATGGGGGAATTCCTTGTGCAACGAATGCTGCCGTCATCCTGAGGTGCGAGCTCTTGCGAGCCTCGAAGGATGGCCGCGGTGCACGCCTCGTACTTGCGGCCATCCTTCGAGACGCGCGCACAAAGAGCGCGCTCCTCAGGATGACGGCGATCGTTGTGGCGCATGGATTTACCCTCACCCGCAAACCGCCTCGACATTATTGCCATCGGGATCGATCAGGAACGCCGCGTAATAGGTCGGGCTGTAATCGGCCCGCGGCCCCGCCGCGCCGTTGTCCTTGCCGCCGGCTTTCAGGCCCGCGGCATGGAATTTCTGGATCGCGGTATGGTCGGGCGCTTTAAACGCGATATGGGTGCCGGGACCCGTTGCGCCCTTGTGCGGATAGAGCCACAGCGCAGGCGCATCCTTCGGCCCAAAGCCCGCGCCGGAATCGTCGCGCGAGCACAGCAGATAGCCAAGCGGCGCCAGCGCTTCGGTATAGAATTTTACGCTAGCGTCGAGATTTTTCACTTTCAGTCCGAGATGGTCGTACATCGGGATCTCCGTTGAAGGCGCGGAACATCACGCGCCGCATGGAGATCACCCTGTCAGTGCAGGCCCAGTCGTTCTTGGAAAATCTTGCGGTCGCCGCGCGACGCCTTGCGGAATTTCAGCGGCGAGACGCCGGCGGCGCGATGAAAGGTACGCACGAAATTGGAGAGGTCGTTAAAGCCGATATCATAGGCGACGTCGGTAATGGTGCGCTCCTCCTCGGTCAGCAGCCGCGCGCCATGGCGCAGCCGCGAGCGCACCAGATATTGGTGCGGGGTGACGCCGAGCACGGCGGAAAACAGCCGCAGGAAATGAAACGGGCTGAGGCCGGCTTGATCGGCCGCAGCTTCGAGGCCGATCTCTCGGTGCGAATGCGCATCGATCCACAGCGCGGCCTCGACCGCGCGGCGGCGATCCTGGGCAGACGCCGTCACCGGCTTTGCCGGTTTGCCCGACGCGACCTCGACAAAGCGCCCCGCGAACAACTGCCCGATCTCGTCGAGCGCGATATCGCTACCGCCATCGGCTGCGGCCTGCGCCAGCTCGCCAAAAACCATCAGTTCCGGCAGCGGCGGCACGCAGCCGACCTGCCAGAGTTCCGCGCGATCGCCGATCGTCTCCGCCAGTTCCGGTTCCAGGAAAAACGACAGGCATTCGTCGCCGCAGACATGGTCGTGGTGGCAGACGAATTCGCTGCCGGGATGGCCGACCAGCACCGATCCCGCGACCAGTTCATACGAGCGCCCGCGGCTCTGGTAGCCAAAGCTGCCCTTGCGCACATAGGAGATCGAATGGCTGTGGTGGCATTCCGCGAACGGCGCGTCGCCGGGCGCGGCGTCGCAACGGAAGTCGGACACCGAAATCGTCGGGCGCTGCAGCAGCGTGGTTGAGGGCATGCGATAGACCTAATTCCGCGGGCGGTCAGATGCAACCAGCGGCAAGACAATCCGTCTTTCGAGCGAAGCGAAGCAATCCAGAACCGCAACGAAAGACGGATTGCTTCGTCGCTGCGCTCCTCGCAATGACAGTATAGAGTTAGGTCTGCGGCCGCGTCGGCGCAACCGGCAGCAGCACGTCGAACAGGGTTTTGCTGCCGGGCGATATCGCGCCCTCGATCGACAGCAACCGCCGTTTCGAGATGCTGCCGCCATGGGAGGAAATCTTGTCGGCGTAGTAGCCGGCTTCCAGCACGCGATGGCACGGTACGATCAGCATGAAGGGATTTTTGCCGATCGCCTGGGCCACCGAATGCGATGCGCCCGACGCCCTCATCTGCGCCGCAATCTCGCCATAGGTGCGGGTTTCGCCCCAGGGAATGCCGCGGGTGAGTTCGTAGACCCGCCGGTTGAAATTCGGGATGCCGGTCATGTCGAGCACGACTTCGGCCAGGTCGGCCGGCTGGCCGCGCAATAGCGCCACCATGCCCTCGATCGCGATCTCGACATTGAGGCAGGGGCGCATCTCGCGCGCCTCGGGGTAAAGCTGGAACAGCCGCCGCCTGGTTTCGAGTTCGCGCGCCTCGGGCAGCTGCACGCCGACCACGCCGGCATCGCTCCATACGATGCCGCACCGGCCGATGCCGGTGTCGAATACGCTATAGCCACGCCCCGCCATCACTCACACCTCAACCTCGGGGCGAGCATAGCACCGTCGTGGCCGGGCGCATCCATAAAAATGCGGGTTGGGTTAAGGGCGGCAAAGTGCCGCCGGCTTAGAAATTCGAACGCCGTTCCAGGCAGTCGATCAGCGCATCCATCGCAAACGGCTTTTGCAGCAGGCAGACCGCGCCGCTGGCCCGCGCTGTGGCCTGCAACCCCGCATCGACACAGCCGCTGACCATGACCACCGGTCGCGTGGAACCACGCGCCGCGAGCAGGCGCTTCAACTCTATGCCGCTCATGCCGGGCATGTGGATGTCGGTGACGATGCGGTCGCACTGCTGCTCGCCGCCCTCCGCGATGAAGTCTTCCGCGGACCCAAAACCGCGCGCGCCATATCCCAGCGAGCAAAGCGAGTTGACGAGCGCGATCCGGAACGAGGGATCATCCTCGATGACGGCGATAGCGAGTTCGTTTGGCATTCATCATCCTTTGGCGCGGGCCGGCCGGCCGATAAAGCGGGGGGTTACCGCACCAATCGCATGCCGCGACGCATCAAGGAAAGTATGCGCATGTATGACCGGACTTTTACGGGGTATAGCGGATTCGAGCGAAGACGCCCCCGACGGTAGTATTTTTCGTCATGGCCGGGCTTGTCCCGGCCATCCACGTCTTCCAGATATTTCAGCAAGCAAGACGTGGATGCCCGGCACATAGGCGAGCGGAAGCGACGCCGTCCTTCAGACGGCTATGGCCGGGCATGACGGTTCCAGGGGAGAACGCCGCATGTCAAACGAGCCGCCCGCCGCCAACCTCCGCATGGGCATCGCGCTGCGCGCCGTGTTCCAGAGCGAGGCCTGGCTCGGCGCCCATGCCGGCACATTCTCCCGCCTCGGCATCGATCTGACCTTTCCGGCGATTGCGACCGGCGGTCCGGCTTCGATGGCCGGTGCGCTGCGCGGCGACTGGGATGTCTGCCACACCGGCGCGCTGCCGATCATGCAGGGCGTGCTGCGGGGCGAAGACCCGGTGCTCTTGATCACGCCGACCGAGCGGCACGAGGCCGTGTTCGTGATGGCGCGCCGCGAATTCACCACGCTGGCGCAACTCGCCGGCCAGCGCATCGGCGCGGTCGACGCATCGGGCCAGTTCGGCCGCCCGCTGAAAATCCTGCTGGAGCAATCCGGCATCGACGCCGAAATGCTGTCGCTCGGCTCGTTCCAGGCGATCGACGCGGCATTGACAAAGGGCGAGATCGCCGCCGGCTATCTGCCGATCGATTTGCGCTTTCGCGGGCAAGCCGAACATGGCTGGAACGCGCTCACCGGCCTGCCGATCATAGGCGGCATCGCCACCACCCGCCGCTTCATCGCCGCCAACCGTCCGCTGGTCGCGGGTTTTGTCAAAGGCGTGGTCGACGCCATCCATCTGTTCAAGACCCGGCCCGACATCGTCATTCCGCTGCTGCAGCAATTTCTGGAGATCGCCGAACGCGAGCCGATGGAAAGACTGCACGCCTTCTACGCGCCTTTGCACCGCGCCGTGCCGGTGCCGACGTTCTTCACCGAAATGGAGGGCCTGTGCGAGGGGCTGGCGGCGCAATATCCGGCGGCACGGGGCTTGCGGATGGAGGATGTGGCGGATGCGTCGTTTGTCGAGGAGCTGGAGGGGAGTGGGTATATGGATGAGTTGTATGGCGGGTAGCCCCATGGCGGCGCTTGCTTGAAGTGGCGTGGCGCTGGCTTCAACCTCACCTCTCCCATCGGGAGAGGTCGGCACGCAGTGCCGGGTGAGGGGTTAAGCCCTATCGAAAGGGCTTTAAGGCTCGCCAACCCACTTGGCGGACGCTGCAGTCTCGGATAAATCAGGGAGGCGACTGCGGGTGTAGCTCAATGGTAGAGCAGGAGCTTCCCAAGCTCACGACGAGGGTTCGATTCCCTTCACCCGCTCCAGCATTGTCGCTACAAGCTGCCCGATCCACCGAGGTGACCGTTGACCCAGGCGATCGCGTCATCTCCTTCGTGCCGCAGCGGATTGTTGCTGCCGGCGGCCGGCGGAATCCTGACCGGCGTGTTGACGCCGCTGTTGCCGCCGTTGATCGACAAGATCAGCCATTTGCCCGCGGATCTGCGGATCGGGCTGGCGGCGATCCCGTTCGCCGTTCTGGTGGCCGTGCTGGTCCGCCGATCGGGGCCGAACCCGTGGTGGGCCGGACTGGCGGCGGCTGTTGTCACCATGATCGCGTTCGTCGCTGCGGTGAACGCGGCGATCTGGATCGACGGGCAGGCCGCGGACGGCAGCAAGCTGATCCGCAATGTGCTGTCCGGATTGGCCGGCGGTTTTGTCGGCGCCGGCGTGATGGCCGGCGCAATCCACTGGCTGCCGGCCGGCGCGCGCGACGGCGTGGCGTGGCTGCCGATGCTGCTGGCCGGCACGCTGGCCGGCAGCCTGATGGCGCTCGACAACGCGCTCGATCTCGATCTGACCTCGGTGCTCTATCCGGTCTGGCAGGGCGGCGTCGCGGCCGGGCTGGCGACGGCCTTGCGGCGCAAGCGTGGATTTGCTTCCGAGGCTGCCGGTTCCACCGGCGTTTAACCCGCCGGCTTATTCGGCTACGCCAGCCTGCGCCTCGCGCCGGCGAGCGTGTGCGATGGCAGTTCGCCGAACACCGTCCGGTAAGCGTTTGAGAATTCGCTCATGTGCCAGAAGCCGTGCGCCAGCGCACTGGCCTTTACCGTCAAGCCCGGCGTTCCCGTACGCAGTTGCCGGCGTACCGACCACAGCCGTCTGAGCCGGCTGTAATGATGGACCCCCGAGCCGCAGACGCGGTGCACCGCGGCTTGAAGGGTTCGGACCGATACGCCGATGCCGGCGGCGAGCTCCTCGTAGTTCAAATTCGCAGCCGGGTCCACGCGGGCCAGTCGATCGATGTGATCGACGATTTGCTTGTAGCGGTCGAGCGAGCTCCGGCTTCCGGCGTCGCGAACTTCGCCAAGACACATGGCGTCGTCCAATGCCGCAAACAGCTCGCCCTGCATGGTGTCCAGCACGCCGTGTGCAGCCATTGCCTCGGGTTCGTGCGCGGCAAATTCCAGCATGCCGCGAATCCGCAAATGCAATTCGATCAGCTTCCCGGCAGGCAACCGAAGCAACACGTGGCCGTCCCCGAAACCCTCCCATGTGCGATCCAGCACTTTGCGGTCGATCGACACCACCGCGACAAGCCGTCCCTCGGGCTCATAGACCGTGCAGTTGGCGCTGCCCTTGAGCAGCAGCAGCGACTGGCCGATCTCGTTTCCGTTGACACGCGCCGACGAGATCTCGCTCATCGGAACGACGATCACGAGCCGTCCCGACAGCTCGTAACCATTGATGATTCTTGGAAAGGTGCGGACCAGCGACACGACGGACGACGGCAGCGTGAGCTTGGCGCGCAGCACCGAAAAGCCGCCCGACGCCAGCGGAATGCTCTCGGCCTGAACATAGCGCTCGCTCTCGCGGAAATGGTCGATATCCGCGTATTGCTCCAGTGCGAGCGCGGACGAAGCAAAGAGATTCCGGAATAGCATTCTGTTCAATTCGAATCGCGCGGCCTGCCGCATACCATAACGATTTAAGCGGTACGGGCGAAGCGGACCTGACCTGGAAGCCGAAGCCCGTAAATCTACGGAGAGGAGCTCCGGAAAATCACGTGACGTGCACGATTCCGATAGGCCCGTTAGCGATCAATTGGCAAAGCCGGGTCTACAACAGGATGCGTGGCAAAGCCGCGCCGCCCGGTTTTGATTCGTTCAGAGGATAATCGTCATGTCATTTTTCAATCTTCGCATTCGCGGCCGGCTCTATGGCGGCTTCGCGGTCCTGCTGGTGTTTTGCGCCGGCCTGGCCGCCTTCGGCGTCTCGCAGCTCGACGCGGTTCGCGACCAGGTCGCCGCGATGGAAATACAGTCCGGGAACAATCTCCATGCCACCGAGATCGCGGTCGAATTGCACGCCAATCGCCGCGCCATTCTGCGTTACGCCTTCGACCATGACGAGGCTTCATTCGCGGAATCCGAGAAGCGCCTGGCCAATGCCACGGCCCTGACCACCGACCTGATCAAGACCACAAGATCCGACGAGCGAAAGGCGTCCTACAAGGAAATTGAAAAGGATCTGGCGGTGTTGACCGAGAAGCGCGCCGCGCTCGGCGATGCGGTCAAGCAATTGGTCGCCAACCGCGCGTTGCTGTTCACGGAAGGCGACAAGATGGCCGCCGACGTTCAGAAATTCGCCGACGCTGCCGACAAAACCGAGTTTGCCCGCGAGGGGGATGCGCTTGTGGCCAAGGTCCTGCTGGTGCGCGTGGCCAACTGGCGGACGCTGGCGACCCACGAAGCCAAGGGCCTCGACACCTTCAAGACCAATGTCGGCAAAGCCCAGCAGCAGATCGCGGAGCTGGAAAAGGCCGCCCTGCCGGCGAGCCTTGCCGCGCTGCTGCCCGCGGTCAAGGCCGGCGTCGCGAAGTATGCCGACGCATTCGACAAGACGGCGCCCAACCTTCTGCTCAGCGACGAGCTTTACTACAAGGCCATTACCCCGCCCACGCTTCACGCCATCGCCGAACTCGAGAAGGCAAGAACCTCGATCGGCGCGGCGTTCAAGCAGACCACCGCGGAAACCGACGCCCGCATCGGCGGAGCCATCACGACCCAGGAAATGGTCGCCGGCCTTGCCGTCCTGCTCGGGCTCGCCATCGCGTTCCTGATCGCGCGCGGGATCATCGGACCGCTGTCCGGCCTCACCGGCGGCATGAAGGAACTCGCCGACGGCAATTTCGGCGTGGTCCTGCCGGGCCTCGACCGCAAGGACGAGGTCGGCGACATGGCGCAGGCGGTCGAGACCTTCAAGGTCAAGGCGGAAGAGAAAGCCCGCGAGGAGGCCGAGACCAAGATCAGGCAGGACGAGGTGCTGGCGCGCCAGCGCAAGACCGAGATGACCAAGATGGCCGACGATTTCGAATCCGCAGTCGGCCGCATCGTCGAGACGGTGTCGTCGGCATCGCGAGAACTCGAAGCCTCGGCCGGCACCCTGACCTCGAACGCGGCGCGTTCGCAGGAATTGTCGACGTCGGTTGCCGCGGCCTCCGAAGAGGCTTCCACCAACGTGCAATCGGTGGCGTCGGCGACCGAGGAACTGTCGTCCTCGGTCAACGAGATCAGCCGCCAGGTGCAGGAATCGGCGCGGATGGCGACCGAGGCCGTCGGCCAGGCGCGCGGCACGACCGAGCGGGTCAGCGCGTTGTCGAACGCGGCAAGCCGGATCGGCGACGTGGTCGAGCTGATCAACACCATCGCCGGCCAGACCAATCTTCTGGCGCTGAATGCCACCATCGAGGCGGCGCGCGCGGGAGAAGCCGGCCGCGGCTTTGCCGTGGTCGCTTCCGAGGTGAAGGCTTTGGCCGAGCAGACCGCGAAGGCGACCGGCGAGATCGGCCAGCAGATTTCCGGCATTCAGGCGGCCACCCAGGAATCGGTGACCGCGATCAAGGAAATCTCCGGCACCATCGAAAGACTGTCGGAAATCTCCTCGACGATCGCGGCCGCGGTCGAAGAGCAGGGCGCGGCGACGCAGGAAATCTCGCGCAACGTCCAGCAGGCGGCGCAGGGCACCCAGCAGGTCTCGTCCAACATCACCGACGTGCAGCGCGGCGCCAGCGAAACCGGCTCCGCCTCCTCGCAGGTGCTCTCGGCGGCGCAGACCCTGTCGGCCGATTCCGGCCGGCTCCGGTCCGAGGTGTCAAAGTTCCTCAACTCGGTGCGCGCGGCCTGATTAACGGCGGCGCGGCTTCACTCAAGCCGCGCCGCTATTCCCGGAACTTGCGGGGCAAGGAACGACAAGGGGTCGGCAGGGCCCGATTTGCTTCGGAAGCTGCGGTTTGACCCGTCATCGGCCTATCTTTCGCCGCCAATCCCGCGTACACATCGGCGGTCGCAAGACGATGGCGCTGAACCTTATAGCGGACCGCGGGCAGACCCGGGGGCAGTACCCGGCGCCTCCACCTTAGAAGCTTGAGCTTAAAGGTCTCATTTCGGTGAGATTGATTCTGTCGGAAGGCAGCATTCCAGGGCTTCTAAGGCGGGGGCGAACCAGGATCGATGGTCGCGAAGAAGCTGTGAATTGTGCTCGGCATGATACCGCCGTTATCGGGTCAAAAACCTAAATGCAAACGATAACGTTGCATTGAACGACGTGCGCCTCGCGGCGTAACTGTTCGGGGTAGGTCCACCTGGCAACAGAACGGCCATCGCCGCGTCGTCCCTCACGGGGCGGCGCGGCTTTAATTTGTGGGGGTCGCCGCCGCCTGGTGAGAGGCCCGGACCGTTTACCTGTGGAATATCGCGCCGAGCGTGTTGCCGATCGCACCGCCGACCACGGCAATCGGGTTGCTGGAGGCGTAATGAACGGGCTGGCTTTCCCGGCGATGGCTCACAGCCACGCGGCTCGCCTTTGGCGCCGTGCGCGGCGCTGACGCCGTGGCGACGCGCGCCGCCGGCGCGGTGGCCGTGGGGGCCGAAACATTGTGCGGGCCGGTGCTCATACCCGCCTCGCAAACGTTGGAGCTGAAGATGATTGCCGTCAGTGACAAGACGATCAGGGCGCGCATGGCGATCTTTCCTCAACTCGGGGCCGGCGGGTCCAAAACAAGCAGCCGGGCACGCTGGACAACGGGCATGCGGGCCACCGGTTCCGTGAGGCTTTCGTTGAATCTTGCGCCTGCGCGCTCGAGCAGATCCGACGTCCCTGCAACCCGTTTCCTGTCTAAAGCGTCGTGGGGCTTTACTTTCGACCCCTGACGTCGAGGGTGGCCGCCGGCGGTCGAGCCTGCACGCCCTATCTGCGGAACAGTCCGCCGACAGTACTGCCGATCACATGGCCGACCGCCGCAATCGGGCCGCCGATACCCCGGGCGCGGGCGTGGCGCACGCGTCCGCCGCTGCGATGGCTCGCGTGGCCGGCCGGCGCGCTGGCTGCGACCTTGTGCGGACCGGTGCTCATGCCGGCCTCGCAAGCGCTCGAACTGTAAACGATTGCCATCAGTGACAAGACGATCAGGGCGCGCATCGGCGATCTTTCCTGAGCCTGGAGCCGGTCAAGAATTCAAAGCGAACATTACGGCACTTGCCGGGCAACGGTGATGCGCGTCACCGGTTCCATCCATTGGCGTCAAATGTTACGCTGCATTGCGTTAGAACCGGCCAAGCATCCGGATCGATGTTGCGGGCGTAGTTCAATGGTAGAACGGCAGTTTTCCAAGCTGCATACAAGGGTTCGATTCCCTTCGCCCGCTCCAGATCTTTCGCGCCAATCTTCCGCGTCGAGGATGACGCGCCGTTTCGGCGCGCCATCCCGGTGTTACGATCGAACGCACCGCCTGCATGCGCAAGCCGCCGGCGGATCCGCGTCCCCTCACGCTTGCTGCGGCACCTGATCCAGAAACCCGGTGATGCTGCGGATTCGCCCGTCGCTCAGCACGGCGAAATCGGTGCCCTTGATCGGGCTGTCGGCGCCGTCCGGACCCAATCCCCATGAGAAGCGCAGGCGGTCGCCAAAGCCGTTGGCCTCGCCGAGCAGCCTGAATTTGAATTCCGGAAAGCGCTGCTGTACGCCGGCGATCAATGCCTCGACGCCGTCGCGACCATCGCCGCTCATCAAGGGATCGATGTAGGTCGCATCATCGGTCCAGTTCTGTTTCAGCATCGCGCGGCGGCGATCGGCCGTGCGCTCGTTCCACAGCTCGATATAATCAGTGGCAATTTTCTGGATGTCGGTCATGTCAGGTTCTCCTTTTTCGATGTCGCCGGATCAATCGGCCGATCGACTATCGAAGAAGACCGCGGCCAAATCGATTACCTCGCGGGTCATGTCGCGCATGACGGAGTGCACTCCCCCGCGTCGTAGAATAGGCATTCGTAGTCCATCTCTGCCCTCATCCTGAGGAGCGCGCCCTTGCGCGCGTCTCGAAGGATGGCCGCATGCGTGGCCCATGGTTCGAGACGCGCGAAGACGCGCTCCTCACCATGAGGCAGTGATCGTAACCCGGATGAGCGCTTGCGACATCCGGGGCGGACGTCGCGCAAGGGGAGAAGGGTAGAAGGGAAGAAGCTTCGCATCCCAGTTTGCGCTTGACACTGATTTGGTGATTTGCCCGTCGTGCCAAAATGTCGCAGTTTTTTGTGTTGAACGCGGCGGCAAATCACCGGCTTTTAGTGTGCATCCCGTGCCCGCAAGAGGGGCGTGTCGACCGTCACGAAACGTTGGGCGCGGGGAGCGATGGGCGCGTCGTGTCACGAGGCGAGTGATATGGCGCGCACGGCGAAAGCGTGTGGTCCCGACGCCCGGAATGCTGGCGTCAAGTTCCCGGGAAGTTAACGCCTCTCGGGGGCGATGGTGGCAAGAGGCTCCGATTCACCAGGGAGAGCACGTATAAGTCGTAGAGCCATTGCGCAGGGAAGGCCGGAGTGTTTCCGCTGAACCTGTATGCTCGTGTGCGCATTTCTTTGTGCATCAATGCACACGAGACCGCGGGTGCAGCGCGCACCCGGTCTTCCCCGCGCCCTCTCTTGAGGGTCGCGTGCGCCCTCTTGATTTTGAGGGCACGGACGAGATTGCAAACCTCGGGCACAGTGTGTCGCGAGAATAATGACTCACATCTCGTCGTCCCTGCGAACGCAGGGACCCATAACCCCTGGCGCTCGTTGTTGGTGCAAGGAATTGACCTCATCGCCCAAAAGCCAACCAAACGGCGTATGGGTCCCTGCGTTCGCACTAAGGCATGCACACATCTCTGAGGCTCCATCCTGCTGCGGCGGCGTGGAAGTATTCGAGGCCGTGCTTCATGGTGATGGGGCCTGGCGGCTTGGACGATGGAACTGTCCCAGCCGCCCAGCCGGCCGATGATCCAGGCGGCCCATGCAAGGCTGTCGGGCGGATGCGGGTTTCTGAGCCGTTTGCTTTGGGCTTCGAGATTGCGATTGAAGGCCGCGAGCGTAACGACCTCCTTGGCGTCGAAGGCAATCCGGGCGGGCTGGTGATCACGGCCATCGCGTGCCTGCACGAGTTGCAGGGTGATAACCGCCGCCTTGGCCGCGATCACGACCAGCTTGAGAAGCCGCTCGGCAGTCTCAAGCTGGCTGTCTTCCAGCTTCAAGCCTTGCGTCTTGAGGATGCGGAAGAACTGCTCGATCAGCCAGCGTCGCTTGTACCATTCGACGATGCGCCAGGCCTCTTCTGCCGTCGTCACCGGATGCGTCGTGAGCAGCCGCCAGTGCAGTGGCTCGATACCGGCCTGAGGTTCGATCTCACGCACATCGACCAGGTTAAGCGACAGGCTTTTCGGCAAATGGCGCAGGAACTTGGTTTGCGGCCTGGCCAGCTTCACGGCACCGAAGCGCAGACCAAGAAGCGCGGCTCGCTCAGCCCGCGGTGCCCGCGCAGGCAGCACGATAGCTCGCTGTTCGATGATGGCCATGGCCTCGCTGGCCGCATACAGGCCGGAAGCATCGGCCAGCTTGCGGTCGTGCATGCTGCGAGCAATGACATGGAACGGCTCTGCCGCGGCGCTGGCATAGAGAGCGAAGATGTCGCTCTCGCGGTCGCCCAGCATGGTCACCATGGCGGCTTTGGCCAGCAGTGGCTTGGCCGCCAAGGCGGTCGCGATCCAGCGCTGAGATTCCTTGTCCGAGAGATCGCGCAGGTCGTGCGAGACGGTGCGGCGGCCCTTGCGGTCCACACCCGACCGCTCAACAAACCAAGACAGCTGCCGCTTTCGGCATCCACCGCCAGCATCGGGTGCAGCAACACCCCCCGGCCATTGCCGCGGCCGATCTCGCCGAGGCCCCGCCGGCGTTTGGCGGTGGTGGCAAAATTGATTTCGCTGGTGTCCTGGATCGCCAGTACATGGCGGCCTTCTGCCGCCACCGCCGTGCCCTCGCTCCAGCTTTCGATCACGCGAGCGACCGTCACCCTGGCATTGCCGAGAAACCGGTTGAACCGCACTTCCCGGGCGCGACGCCTTTTGCCAGCCGCCGCAGGCAAACATCCTTGCCCGCGACCATGCATTCGATGAGCGCCGCCCCCCTTTATCGAGACGACGATCCCCGAACCGACCCAATGACCAGTCAATTTGCACCAACATGCGACACCTCTGCCAAAGCCGAAGTGCCGCTATATGAATCACACAAAATACCGATTTGGGAATCCCCGACATACCAGATGTGTGCATGCCCTAGTGCGTTCGCAGGGACGACGTTGCGAAGTGCTTTGCTACTTCGCCGCGATCACCATGATCTCGACGCCGTATTTCGGGCCGGCGAGATTGACCTCGACGGTGGCGCGGGCGGGCGTATTGCCGGGCGACACCCAGCCGTCCCACACCGCGTTCATCTCGGCGAAATTCTTCATGTCGGTGATGTAGATCGTGGTCGACAGCAGCTTCGACTTGTCGGTGCCGGCCTTGGCCAGATGGCTGTCGATGATCGAGAGCACCTCCTGGGTCTGCCTGGTCACGCTTTCGCCGGCGGTCTTGTTGGCGACGATGCCCGCGAGATAAACGGTATCGCCGTGGACGACGGCCTGGCTCATGCGCGGGCCGGTTTCGAAACGCTGGATGGACATGGTGCTCTCTCCAAAAATGTTGCGGCGGTTGTTTAGCGTGTTGATGCGTGGCTGCCAACGTTCGCCTAAGCCACCGCCTTCGCCGCGGCGCGTCCGGCATTGCGGCCGGAGAACAGGCAGCCGCCGAGAAATGTGCCTTCCAGCGATCGGTAGCCGTGCACGCCGCCGCCGCCGAATCCGGCCGCTTCGCCGGCGGCATAAAGTCCCGGCATGACCTTGCCGTCCTGGCCGAACACCCGGGAGTCGAGGTCGGTCTCGAAACCGCCCAGCGTCTTGCGGGTCACGATGTTGAGTTTGACCGCGATCAGCGGCCCGTGCGCGGGATCGAGAATGCGATGCGGCTTGGCGGTGCGGATCAGGCGGTCGCCGATATAGCGGCGCGCGTTGTGGATGTTCATCACCTGGGTATCCTTGACATAAGGATTGGCTATTTCGCGGTCGCGCGCCTCGATCTGGGCCCTGATGTGTTCGAGTTTCAGGAGATCGCCGCCGCCGAGCGCATTCATCCCGGCGACGAGATCGGCGAGATTGTCGCGCACGATAAAATCGGCGCCGTGCTGCTTGAACGCCTCCACCGGTCCCGGCGCGCCCTTGTTGGTGGCGCGCTTGAGCGTCATCCGCCAGCTTTTTTCGGTGAGATCGGGATTCTGCTCCGAGCCCGAGAGGGCAAATTCCTTTTTGATGATGCTCTGGGTCAGCACGAACCAGGAATAGTCGTAGCCGCTACGCATGATGTAATCGAGCTGGCCGAGCGTATCGGAGCCCGGAAACAGCGGCGAGGGCAGCCGCGTGCCCGTGGCGTCGAACCACATCGACGACGGGCCGGGCAGGATGCGGATGCCGTGGCGCGGCCAGATCGGATTCCAGTTTCGGATGCCCTCGACATAGTGCCACATCCGGTCGCGGTTGATCAGCCGCGCGCCGGCCGCTTCCGTAATGCCGATCATGCGGCCGTCGACATGTTCCGGCACGCCGGAGATCATGTGTTTTGGCGGCTCGCCCAATCGTTTGGGCCAGTTTTGGCGGACCAGGTCGTGATTGCCGCCGATGCCGCCGGAGGCGACGATCACGGCCTGCGCGCGCAACGAAAAATCGCCGACAATTTTCCGCGAGCTCGATTTGCCGCGCTCGACATTGTCAGGCTCGAGGATCGAGCCGGTGATGCCGCTAACCGCGCCGCCATTCACGATCAGCCCGTCGACACGGTGGCGGAAACGGAAAGTCAGTCGGCCGCTGGCCTGTGCTTCGCGGGCGCGGCGCTCGAACGGCTCGACCACGCCGGGACCGGTGCCCCAGCTGACATGAAACCGCGGCACCGAATTGCCGTGACCCATCGCGTCGTAGCCGCCGCGCTCGGCCCAGCCGACCACCGGGAAAATCCTGTGTCCCATCGCGCGCAACCAGCCGCGTTTCTCGCCCGCCGCGAATCCGACATAGGCTTCCGCCCAGCGCCGCGGCCAGAGGTCTTCGTCGCGGTCGAAGCCGGCCGAGCCGATCCAGTCCTGCAAAGCGAGATCAAAACTGTCCTTGATGCCGAGCCGGCGCTGCTCGGGCGTATCGACCAGAAACAATCCGCCGAGCGACCAGAACGCCTGCCCGCCAAGGCTTTGTTCGCCTTCCTGATCGACGACGATGACGCGTTTGCCGGCATCGGCGATTTCGGTCGCGGCGACCAGTCCCGCGAGCCCGCCACCGACCACGATCACATCCGCATCGTCCGCCATCGCCGTTCGCCCCCCAGACCTTTGCACGGAATGAAGCCGCGATGTCGCCCGCGGTCAACGGCAAACGGTTCCGGGTGTGGCCAAGAGTTGGAGGCGCGCCGCCAAGAGCTGCCAAGAGCTGGCAAGAACCGCAAAGTGCCGGGAATATCCGGAAACGATCGACGATCCTAGCAGACGGTGCCGTAATCGCTCCGTGCGCCGGGCTGTTCCAGTTTGGGACCTCTCGACCTCAGGGTGCAGCCGGCCTGCAACACTTAAATTGAATCTGTTTTGACCGACCTGTGACATCTGGACAAAAAGCCGATCTGGCACGACGCTGGCGAGGCATCACTGATGTTTGATCAGATTCGGTTTCGACAGGTTCTTACAACTGGGGGCTGGAAGATGAAGCTGGTGACGGGGTTGCTCGCGGCGGTCTTGCTGCTGGCGGGAATGGGCGCGAGCCATGCGGTGGTCCGCATCGGTGAGGACCGCGGCGGCCGGATCGGCACCTACGTCGACAAGTACCAGGACCTGCGCACCTCGGGCCAGACCGTGATCATCGACGGCCTGTGCGCCTCGGCCTGCACCATCGTTCTCGGCGCGGTAGCCCACGACAAGATTTGCGTCACCTCGCATGCCACGCTCGGGTTTCACGCGGCATGGGATTTTGGCGCCAACGGCCGGGCCGTGACCAATCCCGAAGCGACCCAGATGCTCTATTCGATGTATCCGCCGGCGGTAAAACACTGGATCGCGGCGCGCGGCGGGCTGACCCCGCACATGATCTTCCTGCACGGCAAACAGCTCCAGAGCATGTACAAGCCCTGCTATCTCGACGCCCAAGCCTCTACACATTAAGCTTCCACACACTAAGCCTCGACGCACTGAGGCGTTGCCCTCGCACCGAAGCAGGCCTGATCGCATGCCGCCATCAGCATGACGTGATCGGGCACCGCCGCATGGCGCTTGCTCGGAGAGCTAACTGGCTCTATCTGAACGGATAATCTTGGCCGCCGGCGCTCGCGCCGGTTGTCCGTCAGCTGTTGATCGAGACGTCAGCGCATGGCCCAGCCGTATCCCACGCCGCAGCAAATGCCCGCCACGATCCCGCCGCGCCGGGTGGCGCAGGCGATCGTGATGGGCGGCGCCGGGCTTGGCGTTGCCGCGCTGCTCGGGGCGCTCGCGCTCTGGTTCCACTACGGCACGGCGGTGTTTTTCGAGACGATTGTGGCCGGCATCTCCGCCTGCTTCTGACGCGATTTTGAGGGAATTCATGCATGGATCGGACCACCCGCCCGCTGGTCATTGTCGGCGCCTTTCAGTGCGAGCCTGGTCGTCGGCCTGCTCGTGATGCTTTGGGCGTTCGGCGGTTTGCGCAACGTGGCGGTGCCGGCCGCCATCGGCGGCCCGTTCCAGCTCACCGACACCAGCGGCCAGACCGTGACCGACAAGAACCTGCTGGGCCGCCCGACCTTGATCTTCTTCGGCTTCACCCATTGTCCCGACGTCTGCCCGACCTCGCTGTTCGAGATGAGTGAGGTGCTGCGGGCGATGGGCAAGGATGCCGATCGCGTCAACGCCTATTTCGTCTCGGTCGACCCCGAGCGCGACACCGGCGCGGCGATGAAGGATTATCTTTCAAGTTTCGACCCGCATTTGAAGGGCCTGACCGGCACGCCCGACGAGGTGGCCAAGGTGATCGCCGATTACCGGGTCTATGCCCGCAAGGTGCCGCTGAAGGATGGCGATTACACCATGGACCATACCGCGCTGATCTATTTGATGGATCGCGACGGCCACTTCGTCTCGCCGTTCAACCTCAACCGCAAGCCCGAGGAAGCGGCGGCCGACCTCAAACATTACCTCTGAGGTCCGGATTCCGGCCCTGGCGCCTTGAGGGCTGGCGCGGTCCGGCGCATTCGCGTTATCAGCCGGATGGTCTATAAGGCCATCGAACTCCCAGCAAATCGCCGGCAATGCCCACAAACACCATCATTTTGTCCCGCTATATCGTGTCCCGTCATGGCGCTATCCGGACCGTCCTGGCGGCGGCCGGGCTGCTGCTGGCGTCCGGCCTGTGCGGCGGGACCCAAATCCAAGCCCATGCCCAGACACAGACTCCGGCGCAAAGCACGGCAAAACCCGCCACCCAGGCGGCGCCGCAGGCGGTGCCCGGCTTCTGGGACCCAAGGCGGCGGCCGGAACGGCCGGACCTGTCGCGCCTGACCGTGATCCGGTTCCTGACCGAAACCGATTATCCGCCGTTCAATTTTACCGGCCCCGACGGCAACCCGGCCGGCTTCAACGTCGATCTGGCCCGTGCGCTGTGCGACGAGATCAAGGTCAGCTGCACCATCCAGATGCGGCGGTTCGAGACCCTGATCGACGCGCTCGGCAGCAACCGCGGCGACGCCATCATCGCCTCGCTGGCGGTGACGCCGCAGTTGCGCGCCAAGGTCGATTTCACCGATCCCTATTACCGGGCGCCGGCGCGCTTCGTGTCGCGCAAGGATGCTGTGATGGCCGAGGTGCGCCCGGAATATCTCGAGGGCAAGAAGGTCGGCGTCATCGCCGGCTCGGCGCATGAAGCCTACCTGAAGGCGATGTTCACCGACGCCGAGCTGCATCCTTATCCCAACGACGATGCGCTGCGGCTGGCGCTGCGCCGTGGCGAGGTCGATTTCATTTTCGGCGACGCGATCTCGCTGGCGTTCTGGATCAACGGCACCGACTCCGGCGATTGCTGCGCGTTCTCGGGCGGGCCGTTCGTCGAGAGCCGCTATTTCGGCGAAGGCGTCGGCATCGGCGTGCGCAAGGGCAATGATTTGCTGCGCCAGGCGCTGAACTGGGCGATGTTCCGGGTCTGGGAAAAAGGCCGCTACACCGATCTGTGGCTGCATTATTTCTCGGTCAGCCCGTTCTGAATACAGCCCTTATTCTGGAATTTTGCCGCGGAAGCGTTAGGTTCCGCGGCCTTGGAGATCCTTCGTAAATGTCCACCCCAAACGACCTGCGCGCGCTCGCCGAACAATCCAATGCCTGGCCGTTCGAACAGGCAAAGGCGATCGTCGCGCGGCTGAAGAAAAAGCCAAAGGACGAGGTGCTGTTCGAGACCGGCTACGGCCCGTCGGGCCTGCCGCATATCGGCACCTTCGGCGAGGTCGCGCGCACCACCATGGTGCGCCATGCCTTCCGCGTGCTCACCGAAGACAAGATCAAGACCCGGCTGATCGCGTTCTCCGACGACATGGACGGCCTGCGCAAGGTGCCGGACAACGTGCCGAACAAGGAGCTTCTGGAAAAGCATCTCGGCAAGCCGCTGACCGCGGTGCCCGATCCGTTCGGCACCCATGACAGTTTCGGCGCCCACAACAATGCGCGGCTGCGCGCGTTCCTCGACACCTTCGGGTTCGACTATGAGTTCGTCAGCTCGACCGAGTACTACAAGTCGGGAAAGTTCGACGCGACGCTGCTGCAAGGTGCTGGAGCGGCTGGAGTCGGTGATGGCGATCATGCTGCCGCAGTCTGCGCGAGGAGCGCGCCACCACCTATTCGCCGTTCCTGCCGATCTGCCCGCGCACCGGCATGGTGCTGTATGTGCCGGTCACCGAGCACGACGTGAAGGCCGGCACGATTTCCTACGACGATCCCGAGACCAAGGAGCGCGTCACGCTGCCGGTCACCGGCGGCCATTGCAAGCTGCAGTGGAAGCCGGACTGGGCGATGCGCTGGACCGCGCTCGGCATCGATTACGAAATGGCCGGCAAGGATCTGATCGATTCCGTCAAGCTGTCGGGCAAGATCTGCGCGGCGCTCGGCGGCACGCCGCCGGAAGGTTTCAATTACGAACTGTTCCTCGACGACAAGGGCCAGAAGATTTCCAAGTCGAAGGGCAACGGCCTGACCATCGACGAATGGCTGCGCTATGCCTCGCCGGAATTGCTGTCGCTGTTCATGTACCGCGAACCGAAGTCGGCCAAGCGGCTGTATTTCGACGTGATCCCGCGCAATGTCGACGACTACCAGCAATTCCTCGATGGTTTTGCGCGGCAGGACGGCCGGCAGCAACTGGCCAATCCGGTCTGGCACATCCATGCCGGCGATCCGCCGGTGGCCGATATGCCCGTCACGTTCCAGCTGCTGCTGACGCTGGTGTCGTCGTCGAACGCGGAGAATGCCGCGACGCTGTGGGGCTTTATCGGGCGCTATCGCCCCGGCGTCACGCCGCAGACCCATCCGAAGCTCGATGCGATGGTCGGCTACGCCATCAACTATTATCGCGACTTCGTCGCCCCGACCAAGCAGTTCCGCGAACCCACCGAGGGCGAACGGGTCGCGCTGCAGGATCTGCGCGATGCGCTGTCGCAACTGCCGGCGGATTCATCGGCCGAGGATATCCAGAACGTGGTCTACGAGATCGGCCGCCGCGAGCCGTTCCTCGACGCGGTCAAGAAGGGCAAGGACGGCCGTCCGGGCGTCTCGCTCGACTGGTTCAATATGCTCTACCAGGTGCTGCTCGGTCAGGAAAAAGGCCCGCGCTTCGGCTCGTTCGTCGCGGTCTATGGCCTGGCGAATGCTGTCACCATGATCGACGGCGCGCTGGCGCGGTCGGCGTGACGGCGCTCGGCAAATCCGGATAGGAGCCCCTCGGCAATTTCAGCCAAGTCGGCAGTGAATTGCGCTATGCTGCGCGAAATCAAAACGGCCCAGCCCCGGTCCAAGGGGTGGCCATCGCAGCTTCGAGAGGGAGGATGCCATGCAGTTCAGGGTTTCGCCGAAGCCACTCGATAACTCCAGCGCCGAGGAATGGCAGGCGCGGGTCGACCTGGCCGCCGCGCACCGGCTGGCGTTCAACCAGGGTTTTTCCGAAGGCATTTTCAATCACCTGACCTTCGTGGTGCCGGGCCGCAGCGATCGCTACTACCAGATCCCGTTCGGGATGCACTGGTCCGAAGTGACGGCCTCGTCCTTCATGGAGGTCGGCATCGACGACGGCAAGGTCAAGCGCGGCGAGGGCGACGTCGAGCGCTCCTGCTATTGCATCCACGCGCCGATCCACAAGGCGCTGCCGCAGGCCAAGGCGGTGTTTCACACCCATATGCCCTATGCCAGCGCGCTGACCCGGCTCGAAGACCCGCGCATAAAAGAGATCGGCCAGACCGAGGTCGGGTTGATGGGCGAGATCGCCTATGACGACGAATATACCGGCCCCGCGCTCGATCCGACCGAAGGCGCCCGCCTCGCACGCGTGATCGGCGACAAGTCGGTGCTGTTCATGGCCAATCACGGCATCTCCACGGTCGGCGAGACCGTCGCCGATGCCTATGACCGGCTCTATTACATCGAGCGCGCCGCCCAGGTGCAGATCTACGCGATGTGGACCGGGCAGCGCCTGAAGCAGCTTCCGGAGCCGGTGGTCGAGAAGACCAAACGCGATATCGGCGGCAGCAGCATGTTCGAAGGCCCGAGCGCGCCGCAGCGCCACTTCGATGCGCTCAAGCGCATGCTCGATCGCAAGGAGCCGGACTACGCGACGTAATTCGCTTTCCCCTCTCCCCTTGTGGGAGAGGGTGCCCGAGCAGAGCGAGGGCGGGTGGGGGGTACCGCGAGCAATGAGATCGTGTCCCGTCGATAGGCCGTGACCCCTCATCCGGCTCGCCATCGCTTCGCGCTGGCGATCCACCTTCTCCCGCAAGGGGAGAAGGAAAAAGGGTGCGGCTATTTCGTTGCCGCTCTCACCTCATCCGCAAAACCGTGCCACACCTCCGGGCGCCAGCTGCCATTGGCCGCGCCCGAGGTCGAGGGCAGGATCCAGATTCGTGTGTCACCGATCCGCTCGGTCTGCTCGCCATAGCCGCGCGGGCCGCCGAGAAATTGTTGGCCGCCGGTCTTGCTGGTGAACGCGAGGAACGCCGGGCGAAATTTTAGCATCGCGGCGCGCAGGCGTGCGCGCGAATCCTCGGCCAGTTTTGTCAGCGGTATCTGGTGATCCATCCCGGAATGGGTTTTGACGAAATCGGTGAGCCCGATGCCGTGTCGCAGCAGCTCGCGGTACTGGTGTGGCGACAGCAGCGCGGGCGTCAGCCCGGTGTCGTGCAGGATTTTCCAGAACTTGTTCTGCTTGTGTGCGTAGTAGGCGCCGGCTTTGGCCGATGCGGTGCCGACCGCCGTACCGCACAGCACGACGCGCAGCGAAGCCTGCAATACATCCGGCAAGACCTCCGGCGCGGTCGAGATTTGCTCGTGGCTGGGCGCCCGCGGTGCTTTGGGATGTGTGGCCATGGGATTTGGAATTAACCCCAAGGGCAGGGTTTGCACAATCGACGCACCGCGCCGGCCCATCGCCCTTGAAGTGGGCGATGGCCGCCGATACGGTCGCCTCCAGCTTCGGGATTTCAAGGGAAAGCCCAAGCTACTCAACGACAAGCAGGACGCCCGAGACGTGCGCAGCATCTACAAGATTTGTCCAGCTTCGGCCTGGCGCGAGGCCGAGCGGCAGGGCGTGTACCGCGGCAGCGCCGACGATGCGCGCGACGGCTTTATTCATTTCTCGGCAGCCTCGCAGGTGGCGGAGACCGCCAAAAAGCATTTCTTCGGCCAGACCGGACTGTTCCTGATCGAGGTCGACGCCGATGCGCTTGGCGAGGCGCTGCGCTGGGAGCCCTCGCGCAACGACGAGCTGTTTCCGCATCTCTATGGCGAGCTTGATCTCGGCGCGGTCACCGGCGTGCTCGACATGCGCGCGCGATCCGACGGCACTCACGACCTCCCGGAGCTGTTGCCGTGATCCGCGCCTTCGACGCCTTCTCGCTGCCGCTGCTGCGCTGGTTCGATCCGGAGGACGCCCATCGCATGGCAATCCAGGGCCTGAAAATACTGCCGCCAATACGCCTGCAGCCTGACGATCCGAAACTCGCGGTGCGGGCGTTCGGCCTCAACTTTCCCAATCCGATCGGCATGGCGGCGGGCTTCGACAAGAGCGCGGAAGCGCCGGATGCGCTGTTGCGGCTCGGCTTCGGCTTTGTCGAAATCGGCTCGGTGACGCCGCTTCCGCAGGCCGGCAATCCGCGGCCGCGGCTGTTCCGGCTGGAGCGCGACGAGGCCGTGATCAACCGCATGGGTTTTAATAATGACGGCGCCGAGATCGTGCTGCGGCGGCTCGCCGCGCGCGCGCATCAGGGCGGCATCGTCGGCGTCAATGTCGGCGCCAACAAGGATAGCGACGACCGCACCGCCGACTACGTCAAGCTGATCGAGACCTTCGCGCCGGTCGCGAGCTATTTCACCGTCAACGTCTCGTCGCCGAACACGCCGGGCCTGCGCAATCTGCAGCAGGCAGCCGCGCTTGACGATCTCCTTGCCAAAGTGATCGACGCGCGCGAGCGGGTGCGCAAGAACGCCGGCGATTCGCCGGTGCTGCTCAAGATCGCGCCGGATCTGAGCCTCGGCGAACTCGACGACGTCGTGCACATCGCGCGCTCGCGCCAGGTCGACGGCATGATCGTCGCCAACACCACGCTGGCGCGGCCTTCGACCCTGCGCGAACAGCACCGCGCCGACGAGCAGGGCGGCTTGTCGGGACGGCCGCTGTTCCGGCTGTCGACCCGGATGGTGGCGGAGACCTATGTGCGCGCGGAGGGCGCGTTTCCGCTGATCGGCGTCGGCGGCATCGACAGCGGCGGCGCCGCGCTGACCAAGATCCGTGCCGGCGCCAGCCTGATCCAGCTTTATTCCTCGCTGATCTACAAGGGCCTCGGCCTGGTCGAAAGCATCAAGCGCGATCTCGCCTCGACGCTTTTGCGAACCGGCCGCGACTCGCTGTCGGAGATCGTCGGCGCCGACGCCGCGACGATCACCGC
>CAVOTZ010000024.1:0-44570 GCA_963699465.1 uncultured Alphaproteobacteria bacterium | reverse complement strand
CCGACGATGCGCGCGACGGCTTTATTCATTTCTCGGCAGCCTCGCAGGTGGCGGAGACCGCCAAGAAGCATTTTTCGGCCAGACCGGACTGTTCCTGATCGAAGTCGACGCCGATGCGCTTGGCGAGGCGCTGCGCTGGGAGCCCTCGCGCAACGACGAGCTGTTTCCGCATCTCTATGGCGAGCTTGATCTCGGCGCGGTCACCGGCGTGCTCGACATGCGCGCGCGATCCGACGGCACTCACGACCTTCCGGAGCTGTTGCCGTGATCCGCGCCTTCGACGCCTTCTCGCTGCCGCTGCTGCGCTGGTTCGATCCGGAGGACGCCCATCGCATGGCGATCCAGGGCCTGAAAATATTGCCGCCGATGCGCCTGCAGCCGGACGATCCGAAACTCGCGGTGCGGGCGTTCGGCCTCAACTTTCCCAATCCGATCGGCATGGCGGCCGGCTTCGACAAGAGCGCGGAAGCGCCGGATGCGCTGTTGCGGCTCGGCTTCGGCTTTGTCGAAATCGGCACGGTGACGCCGCTGCCGCAGGCCGGCAATCCGCGGCCGCGGCTGTTCCGGCTGGAGCGCGACGAGGCCGTGATCAACCGCATGGGTTTTAACAATGACGGCGCCGAGATCGTGCTGCGGCGGCTCGCAGCGCGCGCGCATCAGGGCGGCATCGTCGGCGTCAATGTCGGCGCCAACAAGGATAGCGACGACCGCACCGCCGACTACGTCAAGCTGATCGAGACCTTCGCGCCGGTCGCGAGCTACTTCACCGTCAACGTCTCGTCGCCGAACACGCCGGGCCTGCGCAATCTGCAGCAGGCATCCGCGCTTGACGATCTCCTTGCCAAAGTGATCGACGCGCGCGAACGGGTGCGCAAGAACGCCGGCGATTCGCCGGTGCTGCTCAAGATCGCGCCGGATCTGAGCCTCGGCGAACTCGACGACGTCGTGCATATCGCGCGCTCGCGCAAGGTCGACGGCATGATCGTCGCCAACACCACGCTGGCGCGGTTTTCGACCCTGCGCGAACAGCACCGGGCGACGCAGCAGGGCGGCTTGTCGGGACGGCCGCTGTTCCGGTTGTCGACCCGGATGGTGGCGGAGACCTATGTGCGCGCGGAGGGCGCGTTTCCCTTGATCGGCGTCGGCGG
This sequence comes from uncultured Alphaproteobacteria bacterium, assembly GCA_963699465.1. Classification (GTDB taxonomy): domain Bacteria; phylum Pseudomonadota; class Alphaproteobacteria; order Rhizobiales; family Xanthobacteraceae; genus Bradyrhizobium. The sequence goes on along the minus strand of CAVOTZ010000024.1, from coordinate 43,422 downwards.
CATCGACAGCGGCGGCGCCGCGCTGACCAAGATCCGTGCCGGCGCCAGCCTGATCCAGCTTTATTCCTCGCTGATCTACAAGGGCCTCGGCCTGGTCGAAAGCATCAAGCGCGATCTCGCCTCGACGCTTTTGCGAACCGGCCGCGACTTGCTGTCGGAGATCGTCGGCGCCGACGCCGCGACGATCACCGCCGAAGACTGGCCGGTGAAATAAGCAGGACGGCGTGCCCCGGATGCAGTGCACCACGTCACTCTTGCGGCGTGATGCGCCGCTGATCCGGGGCCCACCCGCGCGTCGCGGGTCCCGGCTCCGCGAAGCAGCGTTGCACGCTGCATCGCGTCCGGGACAGGAGCGGCTAGCTGCTTGGCTTAAACGTCGCCTTCAACAGCGACGGATACCGCAACGCCTGCAATCCGCCGCGGGCGGCGTAGTGGAACAGCAGCGCGCCCCACAGCCCGGCATTGCCGAAGCCGCGCAACGCAAACCAGGCCGCAAAGAACATCGCCAGCGAGACGACCATCAGGTTGCGCATGTCGCGCGCCCAGGTCGCGCCGATATAGACGCCATCGAAGGCAAAGGCGAACACGCCGAGCAGCGGCGCGAACAGCACAAACGGCAGAAAAGCCCGCGCGATGGCGCGCACGTCGGGGCTCGTGGTCATGGTGTCGATCAGCGAAGGACCGAACAGCAGGAATGCCGCGCTCACGACAAACGAAAAGGCAAAGCCCCATGCGATTACCAGCCTGACCGCGCCGGAAAAAGCGCTCCGGTCGCGCGCGCCATAGGCTTGGCCGCACAATTGCTGCGCGGCGTTGGCGAGCCCGTCGAGGAAAAAGGAACTGATCAGCAGAAAATTGTTCAATATCGAATTGGCGGCCAGCGCCAGATCGCCGGTCCGCGCGCCTTGCGCGGCGAAGAACAGCCACACCGCGATCAGGGCGGCGGTGCGGATCATGATATCTCTGTTGACGGCAAGCATCCGCAGCAGTTTTGTTCGCTCGAACAGCGAGGCCGGGTCGAGTGCCGAGCTTCCACTGCGTCAGACGCCCCGCCACCAGCACGCCAAGCAGCACGCCAGTCGCTTCCGCGCTGACCGAGGCGATCGCGGCGCCGGCGATGCCGAAGTCGAGCACCAGCACCAGCAGCACGGTCGCGCCGGCGTTGATGATGTTGATGGCAATCTGCAAACCAAGCGCGAGCCGTGCATGGGCGAGCCCGATCAACCAGCCAAGCACGACGTAGTTGATCAGCACCAGCGGGGCCGACCAGATTCGGATGCGGAAATAGGTCTTTGCCGCCTCGGTCACCGCGTCGCTGCCGCCCATCGCGCCGAGCAGCAACGAGATCAGCGGAACCTGCAGCACGATCAGCGCGACGCCGATAACCGCGGCAACGATGAACCCGCGCACCAAAATCGCGCGCAACTCGGTGGTCTCGCCGGCGCCGAGCGATTGCGCGGCGAAAGCCGTCGTGCTCATGCGGACAAAGGCGAACAGCCAGAACACGCAGTCGAAGATCACCGAGGCCATCGCGACGCCGCCGAGCAGCGCCGGCTCGCCGAGCCGGCCGATCGCGGTCGTGGACACGATGCCGATCAGCGGGGTCGTCAGGTTCGCGATCATCGCGGGGCCCGCGATCGCGAACACCCGCGCGGTGGTGACCTTCGATTGGGAAGTCGATGGGGTGGAATCCATACCTTAGAACTCGACGATCATGCCGTCATGGGCCGTGGTGTGCTCGAGCGTATCGAGCCGGCCCAGCATGTCGTCGCTCATATGGGTCAGCACCAGCCGCTTCGGCTTGATCTCGGGCAGGCGCGCCTGAAGCGTCGCGAGGCTGAGGTGATTTTTGACCAGCTTGTCGTGATAATAAGCTTCCGCGATGAACAGATCGGCCTCGCGCGCCAGCGGGATCAGCGTCTCCGTCCATTCGGTGTCGGCGCTGTAGGCGATCACGCGCCCCTCCGCCTCGATCCGGTATCCCAGGAACGGGCCGCCGGATTCGCCGTGCACGACGGGATAGGGCGTGACCGTGACGGCGCCGAATTTACGTGTCTCCTCCGGCTTCAGCGCTACGATCGAGAGATCGAATTTCGGTTTTGTCCTGGAGGAATGCTCGAACAGCGCCTCCATCACTTGCGTTAGCCGCATCTCGATGCCTTCGGGGCCCGCGATCACCAGCGGGCGGCTGCGGCGGCTGAACTGGGCGTCGAGCATGAAGAACGGCAAACCGGCAAAATGATCGCCGTGGAAATGCGTGATCAGGATGAGGTCGATGTCCTCGCGCGCGATGCCGAGCTTTTTCAGCGCCGGCAGCGAGGACGCGCCGCAATCGATCAGGCAATTGACCCCGTCGCCGCTCAAATGAAAGCAGGTGTTGTACCGGCCGCCGGATCCGAGCGCGTCGCCGCAGCCGACAAATTGCAAGCGCATGGGTTTGGGGCCGCCCGGACTAGCGGGGGCGCGGCGCGCCGAACAGCCGCGACAGCAGCCAGATCGGAATCACGATCACCGCGCCGAGCAGGAAGTAGCGCCACAGACCGTTGATAGCATCGAAGCCGAGGTCCCAGATGCGCTGGAACAGGAGGCGGATGCTGTTGACGATATTCCAGGGGTCGAATCCGATCGCCGCCAGCACCACGCCGACCAGGATCGACAGCAGGATCAGCCGAAACGCCACTGCCAGCGGCGAACCGCCGAGGAAACGGTGCATGCCGTCCTGGTTGGCCGGCAATTCCCTGGTGTCGTTGGGCATCTATGTCTCCTGCGCGGGGTTCGAGCGCTATTGTAGTCTACCACAGCGCAGATGGGGAACCCGATTGATGCCGTCAATGGCTTTCAGCCGCGACCGCCTCCTGGGCCGTATCCGCTTTCAGCATCCGCTCCAGCGTTTCCAACCGGTCGGCCTCGCGCGGCGGCTTGTCCCAGCGCAGCCGGCTGATGCGCGGAAACCGCATTGCCACGCCGGATTTGTGCCGCGGCGAGCGCGCCAGCCCCTCGAACGCGACTTCCAGCACCAGCCCCTGTTCAGGTTCATGAACGACATGCCGGACCGGACCGAACTTTTCCGTGGTGTTGCGCCTGACAAAACGGTCGATCTGCAACAGCTCCTCGTCGGTAAAGCCGAAATAGGCCTTGCCGACCGGCACCAATTGCTCGCCGTCGTCGCCTTTGGTCCAGACCCCGAAGGTATAGTCGGAATAATAGGATGAGCGCTTGCCGTGGCCGCGCTGGGCGTACATCAGCACGGCATCGATGATATGCGGGTCGCGCTTCCATTTCCACCATTGGCCTTTTGGCCGGCCCGGCAGATAAAGCGCGTCGCGGCGCTTGAGCATCACGCCTTCGACCGCCTCGGCATCTTCGCCGGCGCCGGCTTTTGCCGGATCGGCGCGCGCGGCGCGCAGCGCTTCCCAACTGTCGAACGCGATGGTTGGCGAAAGGTCAACGCGAGGGTCGTTCAATTTGCTAACGAAGGTCTCGAGCCGCGCGCGGCGTTCAACAAACGGCAGCTCGCGCAGATCGGTGTCGCCGTCGCTTAGGAGATCATAGGCGCGCAGATGGATCGGATAATCCTTCAGCAGCTTTGGCGAGACCACTTTCCGGTTCAACCGCTGCTGCAGCACGTTGAAGGTTTGCACCCGGCCATCGCGCAGCACCAGCAGCTCGCCGTCGATCGCGCCGGGCAGATGCAGCGACGGCAGCAGATCGGGAAAGCTTTTGGTGATGTCCTCGCCGCTGCGTGAATAGAGCCGAACCTGCACATTGCCATGCTCATCGCGGCCGCTGACCGCCTGTGCGCGAATGCCGTCCCATTTCCATTCCGCGACATAGTCTGACGCATCGAGATTGGCAAAATCGGTGTCCTCGATCGCATGCGCCAGCATCACCGGGCGGAACGGCGCGGGATCGAGATTGACCGGCTTGTCGGCGCGCCCTTCCAGCCACGCGAACAGATCGAGATAGGGCGGCGCAAGCCCCGGCCACATCAGCTCGATGTCATGCGGGTCCTTGTCGCCGAGCGCGGCAGCGGCGGTTTTGGCCAGCCGCGCCGAAATGCCGATCCGCATCGCGCCGGTCACGAGTTTCAGCAGCGCCCAGCGGCCGGTCTCGTCCAGTTCGTCGAGCCAGCGCGCCAGCTGCTTCGGCAGCTCGGTCTTGCCGAGCGTGCGCAGCGTGGTGACGACCTCGGTCAGCGTCGGCGGGGGAGGGTTGTTGTGCGGCGGCAGCCCCGCCTTCGGCCACATCAGCGCAACCGTCTCGGATAGATCACCGACATAATCATAGGACAGCGCGAACAGCACGGGATCGGTGCGGTCGGCGATCAGGTCGCGGATCAGGCCGGGTTTGGCGTGCTTGAACGACAGCGCCCCGGTCAGAGCGGCCAGCGCGTAGCCGCGATCGGGGTCTTCGGTGGCGCGAAAATAATTCGACAGCAGCCGCAGCTTGTTGTTGCGGCCGGGCTCATAGGCGAGGCGATCGAGCAGTTCGGCGAAGCGGTTCATGCGTCCGCTTCCTCAGCTGCCGGCGCATCGGCTTCGTCCTCGTCGCCATAGCCCACCAGGTCGAGCGGCCGCGCCGCCAATCCCTTGGCGGTGCACCAGTGCACCAGCGCATCTTCCTGGCCGTGGGTGACCCAGATCTCGCCGGCGCCTGTCGCCTCGATGGTCGCGGTTAGGCCGTCCCAGTCGGCGTGATCGGAAATCACCAGCGGCAACTCGACGCCGCGCTGCCGCGCCCGGGCGCGCACCCGCATCCAGCCCGACGCGAACGCCGTGACCGGATCGGGAAAACGCCCGGTCCAGATATCGGAAGTGGCCGATGGCGGTGCCAGCGTGATGGTGCCGGCAAGCTCCGCCTTCTTCACGCCCTTGACGGCGCGCAGTTCGCCGAGCGCGATGCCACGGCTCTCGTAGTAATGCGTGATCTTCTCCATCGCGCCGTGCAGATAGATCGGCGCGTCGTAGCCGGCGGCGCGCAACAGCGCGATCACGCGCTGCGCCTTGCCGAGCGAATAGGCGCCGACCAGATGGGCGCGCTCCGGAAACAGCGCGACCGAAGCCAGCAGCTTGTTGACCTCGTTCGCCGCATCGCCATGGCGAAACACCGGTAACCCAAAGGTCGCCTCGGTGATGAACACGTCGCACGGCACCACCTCGAACGGCGTGCAGGTCGGATCGGGCGCATCCTTGTAATCGCCTGAGGCGACGATGCAGGTATCCTTGCAGGAGACCGCGATCTGCGCCGAGCCCAGCACATGGCCGGCGGGATGGAACTTTATCGTGACGTCGCCGAGCTTGATCTGTTCGCCATAGGCGATGGCCTGGGTGCTGCCGGCAAAATTGTCGCCATAGCGCAGCCGCATCATGTCGAGCGTCTCTTGGGTCGCCAGCACCGCGCCATGGCCGGGTCGGGCGTGATCGGAATGGCCGTGGGTAATGACCGCGCGCTCGACCGGGCGCACCGGATCGATATGAAACCCGCCGGGCTTGCAGCACAGGCCGGCGGCCACCGGCATCAGGATGTCTTGCGGACGCATGTCAGCTATATAGGCAGGATCGAGCCGCTTTTTAGAGACCAACGCAGACACCATGCCCGCGCGCCTGTTCCTGTCCTCCGGCGACATGATTGCCGACCGCCGGTTCGAATTTGCCCGCGACCTGCAATTGAAGGGCGATCTGGTCGCCGCGGCCGACCTGTTGTTGCAGGCCGTGGAACTGGCGCCGAATTTTGCCTCGGCCTGGTTCACGCTCGGCGAAATCCGCGCGCAGCTCGGGGAAAACGATGACGCGATCGCGGCATTCCGGAATGCGCGCGACGCCGATCCCGACGATCGCCACGGCGCCAGCCTGCGTCTGATGCGGCTCGGCGCCGAGCCGCTGGCCGACATGCCGCAGGCCTATGTGCAGGTGCTGTTCGACCAATATGCGCCGCAATTCGAGACCGCGCTGGTCGACGATCTCGGCTATCGCGGCCCGTCGCTACTGTTCAAGGCGGTGCTGTCGGTGCGCGCGGCGGCAAGAAAGCCCGCCTTCTTCAGGCACGCCATCGATCTCGGCTGCGGCACCGGACTGGCGGCGACCGCCTTTGCCAAGGAGGTCGATCGCTTCATCGGGATTGATCTATCGCCACGCATGATCGAGCGGGCGCGTTTGACCGGCCTTTATGCGGAACTCGAAGTCGCAGACATGACACAGGGCTTGCGCGGCAAGCCCGGAGCCAGCGCCGATCTGGTCCTGGCCGCGGACGCCATGGTCTACGTCTCCGACCTTGCGCCGCTGTTGCGCGAGGTGGCGCGGGTGCTGGCGTCAGGTGGTCTGGTGGCCTTCACCGTCGAGACCCATGCCGGCGAAGGGGTGCTGATCGGCGAGGGACTGCGCTATGCCCATGCCGCAACATATGTGCGCGCGCAGGTCGCAGCGGCCGGTCTCAATCTGGTGCACTGCGACAATCTGTCGGCGCGCAATGAGGACAATGTGCCGGCCCCGGGCCTGGTGGTGGTGGCCGCCAAAACTTGAGTCCAGACGCTATGCTATTCCTGCAATGGCCGCGGCATGGTGCCGGTCGGCAAATTTTCGCTTGCCGATCCCTGGGGAATGTTGGTCAATAGGCCCCCTAGGGAGAAACAAAACAATGAACGATAAACAGACCCGGCGCCAGTTCGGCGCCACTGCCGTTGGCGCGATTGCCGCCGTAACCTTGCCCGCGCCTTACGTCCGGGCGGCCGAGAAGAAATACGACCCCGGCGCCAGCGATACCGAGATCAAGCTCGGACAAACCATTCCGCATAGCGGCCCCGGTTCGCTCTATGGCGTGCTCGGCCGGGTCGGCGAAGCCTATTTCCAGATGCTGAACGAAAGCGGCGGCATCAACGGCCGCAAGATCAACTTCATGACCCTGGATGACGCCTACAGCGCGCCGAAATGCGTCGAAGCGACGCGGCGGCTGGTCGAACAGGAGGAAGTGCTGGCGCTGTTCGGCTCGCTCGGCACCGCGCCGCAGACCGCCGTGCATAAATATCTCAACGCGAAAGGCGTACCGCAGCTGCTGCTCAACACCGGCGCATCGAAATGGAACGATCCGAAGAACAACAAATGGACCATGGCGGGGCTGCCGCTGTATCCGACCGAGGCACGCATCCTCGCCAAGCACGTGCTGAGCGTTAATCCGAATGCCAAGATCGGTATCCTCTACCAGAACGACGATTTCGGCCGCGACTTCCTCGGGCCGTTCAAGCAGGTGCTGGCGGACGCCGGCGGCACCGCCAAGGTGATCATGGAGCAGACCTACGATTTGACCGATCCGACGGTCGATTCGCAGCTCATCAACCTTTCGAAATCGGGCGCCGACGTTTTCTACAACATCACCACCGGCAAGGCGACGTCGCAATCGGTCCGCAAGGTAGTCGAGCTCGGCTGGAAGCCGCTGCAATTGCTGTCGGCGGGATCGACCGGCCGCTCGATCCTCAATGCCGCCGGTTTTGAGAACGCCACCGGTATCGTCGCGATCCGCTATTCCAAGGAGGCCGGTCCGGGGCGCTGGGAAAAGGACAAGGATGCCATGGCGTTCGAAGCCTTGCGCAAGAAATATCTGCCGACCGTCGATCCCGACAACACCATTGCCTATGCCGGCTATGGCCAGGCGGTCTCGATGGGAGAAATCCTGCGCCGCTGCGGCGACGAGCTGACCCGCGCCAACGTGCTGAAGCAGGCCACGACGCTGGCCGGCTATCACTCGCCGTTCTTCCTCGACGACATCAATTACAGCTATACGCCCGACGACTACTCGCCGATGAAGACGCTCCACATCTCGACCTTCGACGGCAAGGACTGGCAGATTAGCGAAAAGCCGGTCTCGGAGTAGAGAGCTTTCGATGGCGGCGGCGGTCGGATTTGGCCGGCCGCTGCCCTCGACGAAGCGGCCCGGACGCCTTACCTCTTGTGCTGTGCCACCGCTCCAGGGATCGCTTGCATTTTCGACCGAAACGGATGCGCTGCTGCCGGACCGTTTTTTAAGATGGTTCGAAGCGCGCGGGTGGTCGCCCCGCGAGCACCAGCTGGCGCTGCTGGCCAAGGCGCGCGAGGATCGTTCCGCGCTGTTGATCGCGCCGACCGGCGCCGGCAAGACGCTGGCGGGTTTTTTGCCGACATTGGTTGAGCTCTCGGCTCCCCGCGCTCCTTCGTCACCTCTCCCCTTGTGGGAGAGGTCGACGCCCGAAGGGCGGCGGGAGAGGGGTGAGCCATTAGCGCTGAACCCCGTGGCTTACCCCTCTCCCCAGCCCTCTCCCACAAGGGGAGAGGGAGCGCACAGCGTTCGTGGCGAGGTCATTTCCACCGGGCGCGCCGTGCAGCGCTCGCGCGGCCTGCACACGCTCTATATCTCGCCCCTAAAAGCGCTTGCGGTCGACATCGCGCGCAACCTGGAAACGCCGATCGCCGAGATGGGATTGCCGATCAAGGTCGAGACCCGCACCGGCGACACGCCGGTGTCGCGGCGGCAGCGGCAGCGGCGCTATCCGCCGGATATCCTGCTCACCACGCCGGAACAATTGGCGCTGCTATTGTCATCCGACGATGCGCCGTTTCTGTTCTCTTCGCTGAAGCGCATCGTGCTCGACGAACTGCACGCGCTGGTGACCTCCAAGCGCGGCGATCTGCTGTCGCTTGGCCTGGCGCGGCTGTGGAAGCTGGCGCCGCGGGTGCGCGCCGATCGGCCTGTCCGCCACCGTCGCAGAGCCGGAATCGCTGGCCCGGTTTCTGGTGCCGCAGCGCAATGGCGAGGCCGAAGCCGCCGACATCGTCGTGGCCGGCGGCGCGGCGGCGCCGGTGGTCGAGATGCTTGATACCAAAGAGCGGCTGCCCTGGGCCGGCCATTCCGCGCGGCATGCGCTCGGCGAAATCTACGACCTGATCAAGCGCAACAAGACCACGCTGGTGTTCGTCAACACCCGCAGCCAGGCCGAGATGCTGTTCCAGGATCTCTGGCGCATGAACGACGACAACCTTGCGATCGCGCTGCATCACGGCTCGCTCGACGTCGCCCAGCGCCGCAAGGTCGAGGACGCGATGGCCGCCGGCAAATTGCGCGGCGTGGTCTGCACTTCGTCACTCGATCTCGGCGTCGACTGGGGCGATGTCGATCTGGTGATCAATGTCGGCGCGCCCAAGGGCGCCTCGCGGCTGATGCAGCGGATCGGCCGCGCCAATCACCGCATCGACGAGCCCTCGCGCGCCGTGCTGGTGCCGGCCAATCGCTTCGAGGTGCTGGAGTGCCGCGTCGCGATCGACGCGGTCGCCGACAACGCGCAGGATACCCCGCCGCTGCGCACCGGCGCGCTCGACGTGCTGGCGCAGCACGTGCTCGGTTGCGCCTGCGGCGAGCCGTTTTTGTCGGACGAACTGTTCGCCGAAGTGCTGACCGCCGCGCCTTATTCGAGCCTCACCCGGACGCGATTTCGACGACGTGGTCGATTTCGTCGCCACCGGCGGCTACGCGCTGAAAACCTATGAACGCTTTGCGCGCATCAAGCAGGACAAAGACCGGCGCTGGCGTGTCGCCAATCCCAGGGTGCGGCAAAGCTACCGGCTCAATGTCGGCACCATCGTCGAAGACGTCATGATGAAGGTGCGGCTGGTGCGCTCGCCGCGGCGGCAAATCGGGCTCGACCGGCGCGCTGGGCGCGGCGGCCGGTGCTGGGCGAGATCGAGGAAGCCTTTCATCGAGGGCCTGGTGATCGGCGACACGTTTGTATTCGGCGGCGAGGTGGTGCGTTACGAAGCGATAGCCGAGGATCGAGGTCTATGTGTCGCGCGCCAACGACAAGGACGCCAAGGTGCCGTCCTACATGGGCGGCAAGTTCCCGCTCTCGACCTATCTCGCCGAGCGGGTGCGCAAATTGCTCGACGACAAGCGCGCCTGGAACGCGCTGCCGGATCAGGTGCGCGAATGGCTGTCGCTGCAACGGGATCTTTCACGCGTGCCCGGCGTGCGCGAACTGCTGGTCGAGACCTTTCCGCGCGCCAACAAGCATTATCTGGTCTGTTATCCGTTCGAGGGACGGCTGGCGCACCAGACGCTCGGCATGCTGCTGACCCGGCGGCTGGAGCGCGTGAAAGCTGCGGCCGCTCGGCTTCGTCGCCAATGAATACGCGCTGGCGGTATGGGGCGCTCGGCGACATGTCGTGCGATGATCCGGCACGGCGAGCTCGATATCGACGCGCTGTTCGATCAGGACATGCTGGGCGACGATCTCGAGGCGTGGCTGGCCGAATCCGGCGCTGATAAGCGCACCTTCCGCAACTGCGCGATCATCGCCGGCCTGATCGCAGCGGCGCTTCACCGGCAAGGAAAAGACGCCGCCGGCAGGTGACTGTTCTCGACCGACCTGATCTACGACGTGCTGCGCAGCACGAGCCCGATCATGTGCTGCTGCGCGCGACCCGGCCGATGCCGCCACCGGACTGCTCGACATCCGCCGGCTCGGCGACATGCTGGCGCGCATCAAGGGCCGAATCGTCCACCGGGAACTCGACCATGTTTCGCCGCTGGCGGTGCCGGTGATGCTGGAAATCGGCCGCGAGTCAGTTTATGGCGAAGCATCCGACGAGTTGCTGGCGGAAGCCGCCGAGGAACTGGTCAGGGAGGCGATGCCTTGAGCCTCGGATGCGCGGGAGTTACACTGACCCAATCATTTGCCGCTCATCCTGACCTCGAGAGCGAGCTTCGCTCGCCTCGGACCCCGCAAGGGGGAGGGGAAAAGAGGTACGTTTCGATCTCCGGTATCTCCCTCGTCGCCGATCTCTCCGGCGCGCTGTTCTGGGAAGCGCAGAGCCTGCTGGTCGTCTCCGACCTGCATCTGGAAAAGGGCTCCAGCTTTGCGGCACGTGGCGTGCTGCTGCCGCCTTACGATACCATTGCGACGCTGAGCCGGCTTGCAGCGGTGATCGCGCGGCACGATCCGCGGCATGGTGATCGCGCTCGGCGACAGTTTTCACGACCGCAATGCCCATCGGCGGCTCTCGGTGCCGGATCGCGAGGCGATCGCGGCGCTGCAGGCGCGGCGCGACTGGATCTGGATCTCAGGCAATCACGATCCCGCGCTGCCGTCCGATCTCGGCGGCGTGGTCGCCAGCGAAGTTCGCGATCGGGCCGATCGCATTCCGCCATGAGCCGACCGGCGCGGCCGGCGAGATCGCCGGCCATCTGCATCCCAAAGCGCGGGTGTCCACCCGCGGACGCTCGATGGAGCGGCGCTGCTTTGCCTGCGACGGCGAGCGCGCGGTGATGCCGGCGTTCGGCGCCTATACCGGGGGCCTCAGCATCCGCGATGCCGCGTTCGCGCGGATATTCGGCACGCCCGGCTTCATGGCGCATGTGCTCGGCGACAGCCGCCTGCATACCATCGCCGCGTCGCGCTGCTACTAGACACTGACCTCATCCTGAGGAGCGCGCTTTGCGCGCGTCTCGAAGGATGGCTGCACGTGTAGCTTCCTGGTTCGAGACGGCGCTTCGCGCCTCCTCACCATGAGGTCGTGCCCTAGAGCAGGTTGGGGTCGAATTGAATCGGGGGGATTCCCAAAGCGGGCGAAGCGTGATTCATCCTTATGGCCGGGAGGAGGCCGGCAAGGATGGCGCATGGAGAGGCTCTTCGGATTCGGGTGATCAAGGCCGTCGTTGAGGACGGTCTTTCGCGGAACGAGGCGGCGCGGATTTTCCGGGTCGGGATCGCGAGCGCGATACGTTGGGTGAGCGCATTCGAGGAGACGCGCCGCACGACAGCTTTGCCGACCGGCGGGGACCGGCGCTCTGTGCTGAGGCCGCATCGGGACTGGCTCCTGGAATTGCGGCGCAAGGAGAACGACCTGACGCTCGATGCGATCGCCGAGCGTCTGCTTCGCGCGCACGGCGTGGAGGCCGACAAATCGATGCTGTCGCGCTTCTTTGCCGCCGAGGGGATCAGCTTCAAAAAAAACCGTGCACGCCAGCGAACAGCATCGTCCCGACGTCGCTGAGCGCCGGGAAGCGTGGCGGAGCACGCAGACGAGCCTTGGGGGCCGGCTGATTTTCCTCGACGAGACCTGGACGACGACCGCGATGACGCGTCGTTACGCCTGGGCCGACGTCGGCACACGCGCCATCGGCTATGCCCCGAACGGTCATTGGAAGACGACGACGTTTCTTGCCGGCCTCACCTGCGAGGGGCTGATTGCACCCTTTGTGCTCGACGGGCCGATCAACGCTGAGTGCTTCTTAGCCTACGTCGAGCAAATTCTCGTCCCCGTTCTGCAACCGGGCGACACCGTGATCCTCGACAATTTGTCGAGCCATAAGAGCGACGAAGCGGCGCGCCTCATCACCGGCGCCGGCGCACGCCTCCTGTTCCTGCCGCCCTACAGCCCCGATCTCAATCCAATCGAGATGGCCTTCGCCAAATTCAAAGAACTATTGCGGCAAGCCCAAGCCAGAACCGTCGACGCTCTCTGGGAACTCATCGGCCGCACCCTCAACCTTTTCACCCCCGAAGAATGCAAAAACTACATCCGTCATTGCGGATACAATCCGCTTTGATCGCAACACGCTCTAATCCTTCCTGAACACGATCGACGCCATCCAGCCGGTCATCAGGGCCATGAACGCGGTGACGAGGCCATAGACAAGGCCGTCCTGGCGCGCGCTGGTGGCGACGAACTGTTCGAAACCGACCTTGACGATCTCGAACGATGTCTCGGTCTGCGTCACCAGATTGCCCGCGGAAAACAATTTTATCTCGACACCGTAAGTGCCGATCGGCACTTCGGCGGGCAGCGGAATGCCGGTGCGGAACAGGGTCGGCGTCAGGAATGTCACCGCCGAGGTCTCCTCGCGGTAGAGCCCGCGCTCGGAGCGCAGCCGGACAAAGGCCGAGCGGAATGCGTCGTTCGGCACCACGTCGGCATAGTCGGGCCCGACGCGCTGGGTCAGCAGCACATTGTTGAGGCCGAGCTGCTGCCGCCGCTCGACTTCCGGCGAGGCGATGGCGTCGAACGGCCGGTTGGAGAACAGCGCCAGATAGGTCGGCACCTTGAGGAATTGCCGGTAGTCGGTGTTGATCCAGATGCCGAATTTGCGTTCCTTGCGCCGGGTCACCATGTCGGCCGGAGGGCCGCTGACGGTGACCACCAGATCGTACGCGGTGCGGGACGCGGGCGTGGAGGAGTCCTTTTCGACCGAGCCGAACAGCACGAGCTCCTCGCCGGAATAATTCGGCGTCACCGTCACGCGATGATTGGAGACCGACACGATCAGCCGCTCGGCTTGCGCCGGACGTATCGCGCCGCCCGCGCCGAGCGCCAGCGCGATGCAGACGATGACGAGGGCTGCGCGCGCGGTCATCCGGCGCCACCCGTTTCGCGGATGGTGAAGAGATCGTCGGGCTTGATGCCGAGCTCGATCGCGAAGCGGATCCCGACCGAGAGAATCAGCAATCCGAGCAGCAGCCGCAGATGCTCGCCGCGGATTTTTTGGCCGGCGCGGGCGCCGAACTGTGCGCCGGTGACGCCGCCGACCATCAGGATCAGCGCCAGCACGGCGTCGACCAGGTGGTTGGTCACCGCGTGCAGCAGGGTGGCGAACACCATCGTCACCAGCGTCAGCACCATCGAGGTGCCGATCACGGTGGAGGTCGGTACCCGCAGCAGGTAAATCATGATCGGCACCAGGATAAAACCGCCGCCGATGCCCATCACCGCGCCGATGAAGCCGATGATGATGCCGACCACGACCACGGGGATGACAGACAGGTAGATTTTCGAGCGCTTGAAGCGGATCTTCAGCGGCAGGCCGTGGATCCAGCCATGGCTGCCGGGGCGTCGCCGCGTCGCCGGTATGCCGCGCCGCGCCCGCAGGATCGCGCGAAAACCTTCCCAGAACATCAGGCCGCCGACCGCGGTCAGCAGTACGACATAGGACAGCGCGATCATCAGGTCGAGCTGGCCGAGCGCGCGCAACTGCGTGAAGGTCCAGACCCCGAGCGCGGTGCCGACCACGCCGCCGCTCAGCAGCACCACCGCCAGCAGCGGATCGATGGCGCGGCGGCGCCAGTAGAAGATGGCGCCTGAGAACGACGAGGCGGCGATGTGGCTCGCCACCGAGGCGACCGCGACCGCGGGCGTGATGCCGATGAAGATCAAAAGCGGCGTCATCAGGAAGCCGCCGCCGATGCCGAACATGCCGGACACGAAACCAACCGCCGCGCCCATCGCCAGGATGAGGAAAATATTGACCGGAATGTCGGCGATCGGGAGGAAAAGCTGCACGCGGATTTGTTTCGGAATGAGCCCTGAGGCTGGCCGAAACCGCTCACGGCATGGTTTCTTCTGATAGCGCGGGACCAATGGCCGCGCTCCCCTGCATAACCGAAATTGCCGCGCTGAGGGACTAAAGAATACGCCCCCGGCGGCGTTTTTTGCCGCAGCCGCCGCGCGTCTTCCGACGTGGTGAATAATTCAGATTAATGCGCCGCCGCGACAGCCGCCGCCGCGCGCTTGGTCGCGACCGGCTTGGCGGCGGGCTTGGGCGTATTGGCCTGAGCGGGCGCCTGGTCCCATCCGCCGGCGGGTGACGCCACGTTGACGGCGTCGTCGGGTTGCGGTTCGGCCGTAAAAGTCTGGATCGCGAGCTTGGCCGCCGCCAGCGACTGGGCGTCGAGGCGTTTGGCGATATCGTCGCGCTTGTGGGCCGCGTCGGCATCGCCCTGCGCCGCCGCCAGGCTGAACCATTTGAAGGATTCGGCGAGGTTCTGTTCGACGCCGATGCCGCGGGCATAGAGGATGCCGAGATTGAACTGGCTGTCGGCCACGCCGCGGTCGGCGGCCTTGCGGAACCATTGCGCCGCGCTCTTGTAATCCGCGCCCTTGCCGCCACCGTCGGCGTCGAGCACCGCGAGATTATGCATCGCCTTGGCGTTGCCGCGCTCGGCGGCCTGCTGATAGTAGCGGCGCGCGATATCGGTGTCTTTTTTCACGCTCAGGCCTTTTTCGTAGAAGGTCCCGAGCCGGAAGATCGCCGGCACCACGCCGGCTTGCGCCGCGCGGTCGTACCATTTCGCGGCTTCGTCGAAATTCGCGGCGACGCCTTTGCCGTCGGCGAAGCGCAGGCCGATTTCATAGGCCGCGGTCGGATCGCCCTTCAGCGCGGCCGCGCGCAGCACCGGTCCGCCGATCGCATCGGGCAGCCGCTCGGTCGGCGGTATCTGCACCGCGCCGAGCCTGCCGCCGGGCGCCGGCGGAATTGTGCCGGTGATGTCGTTGGCCGGGATCGGCGAGCCGGTCGGCGGGATCGTCACCGAGGCGCCGCCGGAACCGTCGGACGGCGAAGCATTGTAATTGTAGGATTGCTTGCCGATCGGCGTCGGCGCGGTCATCGAAGGCATTGCCGGCGCCTGGCTGTCGGAATCGGCGGGCGATTGCGCCGGGGCCGGCGTGGCCGAATTCTCGATCGCGGGCAGGTTCGGCGCCGTACCGCTGTCGAGCAGCGACATCGCCATCTTGAAGGTGCCGAGCACGATCACGACCACGCTCGCGCCGACCAGCAGCGAGCGGATCTTCGAGGTGATGGTCGACGGCTCCTTGTCGCCGGGGGCGGCGGCCGCGGCGGGTGCCTTTGCCGAATTGCGGGCGGGCTTGGCGGGCTTCGCGGCGGCTTTGCCGGCGGGCGGCGCTGCCGCGGCAGCCTGGGCGGCGCGGCGTGCGGCGGCAATGAAGCTCGAGGTAGAGACGGGTTCGGGCTTGGCAGCCGGAATTTCGCTGATGGCGTCTTCGGAAGCCGCGATGCGCTCGGAGGGCGAGGCGGGCCGGCCCGTCGGCCGCGTTCCCGGCTCGAGCGGATGATCCGGCGGCAAAGCGGGTTCGATCGCGGCGCGCGCGGGCGCGGCATGCGGCTCGAGGATTTCGCTGATCGCGCGCGGCGCGACGGGCGCTATCGCGGACGCGGCACGGAATTCGCGCGGCGCGGCGTCGAAATGCGCCTCCGATGCGGCCGGATTGGGCAGCTCCGGCTTGATCTGCGGAGGCGATGGCATTCCTGAGGTGCGAAAGAACTGGGCGTAAACGACTGCGGAGCGGCTTGAGGTGCCGCCGGCCGGGGCTCGGGCCGGGCTTCGGGCGGCGGCGCCACCGGTGTGGAACGCACCGCGCGCAGATCGCCTTCGATCATCGCCAGCCGGTCGACCACATGGCCGAGCGTGTTGTGAACCGCCTCGAGCGAATCCTGGGTGTGACGGTCGCGCTCGGTCTGGCTGAAACGGATGTCGGTCAATTCGCGCTTGACGATGTCGGCAAGGCCGGGGTCGGCCAATCCGGAATCCCGCGGCGCCGCGGCGTTGCGGGTGCTCTCGGCCAGCGCGGCAAAGCTCGCATGCTGGTTTTCGAGGTGACGCAGGATGTCCTGCAGGCCGTCCTCGACCCGCCCGAGATTGCCGGAGCGATGGTCGCTGGAGGTCTCGAGACGTTCCAGCAGATACGACACGCGTTGTTCGAGATGGGCGAAAGCGGCGGCGCTGTCATTGCCGACCGGCATACGGTCGAGGCGCTCGGACAAGGCCTGCAGCGCGCCTTCGATATGTTCGGTGCTTGCGGCGGCCGGGCGTTCGCGGCTTTCCAGCGTCGAGGTCAGCGCCGCGATGCGCTGTTCGAGAACCGAAAACGAATCGCTGCTGTCGCCGGCACGGGAAAGCTGGTCGACCTTGGATGACAGCATGCGGATGTCGTCGGTCAACCGCACCAGCGCATCATTGGAGGCGACGTTGGAAACGATCGAGCGAAGTGCCGCGATCGCGCTTTCGAGCTGATGCACCGTGGAGGGATCGTCATTGGCGCGCAGGATCAGATCGAGCTTGGCGCCGAGATTGCGGATCGCATCGTCATAGCCGGCGAGCTGTTCGGCCGGGGTCAGCGAGCGCAGCACTTCGCGGATTTCGCTTAGAGCCCGCTCGATGCCGGCAAGCTGCTGGCCGTCGGTGCCGCTCTGGCGGGTGTCGTCGATCCGGCGCGACAGCGAGCGGATTTCGCCCTCGATCGATTCGATCGCCCGGCGCGGCATCGCTTCGGTGATGGCGGCGCGAATTTCGGCCAGTTCGCCGCGGAACGCCGAGATCGATTGCTCGATCCCGTCGGGGCGCTGCAGCGCCTCGATCTGGCTGGTGATCTTGAACAGATGGCGCTCGAGCGCGGAAAAATCCGGTCCCGCTTGCATGACAGGCGCGGGTATCGCAGGCGCTGACATCGAAGGCGCCGGCATCTGCGGCGCAAGCGGCGGGGCGCGGCGCGGCGCGGCCTGTTGCGGTGCGACTTGCCGCGGTACGGAATTGTCGAGTTCGTTCTGACGGGCGGCGATTTCGGCGATCGCGGAATCGAACGAGGCCGGGCTGATCGGCGGCGACGGGCGGTAGACCTGGGTTGCCGCGCGCTCGACCATCTCGGCCTGGCGCTGCTTGTCCTGCTGCTGGCCGCCTCGCGCCGCCTGTGGATTGGAGATCTGCGACAGCCGCGCATCGAGCCGCGAGATCGCGTCATTCAACTGCCGCGCCACGCCGGGTTCGCTTCGTTGCGCGCCGCTGCGCGGCGAATCAGTGCGCGGGGTGGGGCGTGAGATCTGGTCGATCTGGCGGGTGATGGAATCCAGCCGCTGGTGGATATCGGCGACGTCGCGGGTTTCCTGCGACGGCGTCGAGGGCGCCGGCCGTTGTGGGGAATTGCGAAAATCCGGCGGGGCGGAATCGCCGAGCGTCGAATTGAGCCAGTCGTTCAGCGACATGCCGGCGCGGCGCGCGGCGGCCTCGGCCCTCTCGCGCACGGATGGATCGATGCCGTCAACACTCCACGATACGCGCGAATTCATGCTCTGATCCGGTTTCGACCCCGGCGCTGCCCTTGCGCCTTCAGTCTCCCCGCGCGTCCCACTGAAGAGACAATCGAATTCCGCGCAGGTCGTCTGCCTCAGACACCGACTTTTTCGCGTTACGGTAAATAACCGGTTAAGGAATGCGGCCGCCGGGTTTTAAAGTTGCCGAGCGGCCCAGAAACATGCGGATCCCGGATCCGTTTGCGCGCGACGGCCGGCAGGGCTAGCCGCCGGTTTCGCGCCGGTCGCTGCTCAGCGGCAGCACCTGGGTTCCATGCGAGATGGCGGACAAGGCATCGATCGCCTCTTCGCACCATTCCGCCACCATCCGCTCGTGGCGCAGCCCGATGCGAAGGCCCAGCAGTTTGCCGGTATCCGCTGATGAAGCCGTGCCGTCGGGGAAACGCTTGGTGAGAAGGCGCTCATAGCGCAGCGCGCGGTCGCGATGGTGTTCCAGCCGCGCCATCAAGTCGATCCGCAACGGCTCGATGTCGACGCTATCCAGCGCGTAAAGCCGCACCAGAAGGTCGTCCTTGATCGAAGGCGGGCTGCTCGGCCGTGCCGCCCAATGCTTCAGCGCGGCGCGGCCCTCGGATGTCAGGGTGTAGACCAGCTTGTTGGGTTTGCCGGATTGCACCACCTCGCGACCCTGGATGTAACCGCGGTCGCGCAGCCGCGACAATTCGCGGTAGATCTGCTGGTGGTCGGCCTTCCAGAAAAAACCGATGGACGAATCAAAGGTCTTGGCCAGCTCATAGCCGGTCATCGGATGCTCGGTCAGGCATGCGAGAATTGCGTCACCAAGCGCCATGTCGAATGGTCCTTTTCACCGTCCTTGACTTTATGCGCATCAGTGCATATGCGTCAATATGCATATCAGATTTTGGAACCGGCTCCCTTGGCCCGCAGGAGGCTTATGGTGACCACCAGCCCGCTCGACAAATGGTACGGCTTCATCAAGTCGCATGACCCTGCGGCATTGTGGGATTTGCTTCACCCGGACGCCGTGTTCGAAAGCCCTGTCGTGCACACCCCGCAGCGCGGGCGCGACATCACCTTCAAATATCTTGTTAGCGCCGAGCAGGTGTTGGGCGGCGAGGGATTCGCCTATGTCGGCGAATGGCGCAGCGACCGCGGCGCGGTGCTCGAATTCGAAAAGACCATCGACGGCATCACCATCAACGGCGTCGATATCATCACCTTCGATGACGACGGCCGGATCACGCATTTCAAGGTGATGGTGCGGCCGCTCAAGGCGATGAACCTGCTCCATCGGTTGATGGGCGAACAATTGGCCAAGCCGTGACGCTAACTCAACGAGATAGATGCTGACCCGGACCTCCGGAAACGGTTAAGGTCCATTGCGCTGCCCGCCGGGAAAATCACAATGCCGATCTACAAGGCCCCCCTCGAAGACGTCAGTTTCCTGCTCAACGACGTGTTCCAGATCGACAAATACGACAATCTGCCTGGTTTCACCGATGCCTCCGCCGACGTGCGGGAGGCGGTGCTGGGCGAAGCCGCCAAGCTCAGTGAAGAGGTTTTGCAGCCGCTGAATCGCGTGGGCGATCTCGAAGGCTGCGTCCGCCATGACGACGGCAGCGTGACCACCCCGAAAGGTTTTAAAGAAGCCTTCAAGCAGGTCGCCGAGGGCGGCTGGCTCGGGCTGTCGGCGCCGGAGGAATATGGCGGGCAGGGGCTGCCGGTGACGCTCAGCCAGGTCGTCACCGAGTTTCAGTCGGCCGCCAATATGGCGTTTTCGATGTATGGCGGCCTGACCATGGGCGCGACCGCGGCCCTGATCGTGCACGGCAAACCCGACCAGAAGAAGATGTTCGTGCCGAAGATGGTAGCCGGCGAATGGACCGGCACCATGAACCTGACCGAGCCGCAATGCGGCACCGATCTGGGCCTGTTGCGCACCAAGGCCGTCAAGCAGGCCGACGGCAGCTACAAGATCACGGGCACCAAGATCTTCATCTCGGCCGGAGAGCACGATCTGGCCGAAAACATCATTCATCTGGTGCTGGCCCGGATCGAGGGTGCACCGAGCGGCATCAAGGGCGTGTCGCTATTCGTGGTGCCGAAGGTTTTGGTCAACGCCGACGGCTCACTGGGGCAGCGCAACGGCGTGTCCTGCGGTTCGATCGAGCACAAGATGGGCATCCACGGCAATTCCACTTGCGTGATGAATTATGACAGCGCCACCGGCTGGCTGATCGGCGAGGAAAACAAGGGCATGCAGGGCATGTTCGTGATGATGAACGAGGCCCGGCTCGGCGTCGCCGTTCAGGGATTGGCGCAGTCGGAAGTCGCCTACCAGAACGCGGTCGCCTATGCCCGCGACCGCCTGCAGGGCCGCGCGCTGTCGGGGCCGCAGGCGCCGGACAAGCCGGCCGACCCGATCATCGTGCATCCCGACGTGCGCCGCACGCTGCTGACGATCCGCGCCTTCAACGAGGCGGCGCGCGCCATGGTGGTGTGGACCGCGCTGAAAAGCGACGTCGCGCACCGCTCCAGCGATCCGAAGGACCGCGAAGCCGCCGACGATCACATGGGATTGATGACGCCGGTCATGAAGGGCGTGATGACCGATGTCGGGTTTTCCAACGCGGTACTGGCGCAGCAGATGTGGGGCGGACACGGCTACATCGCCGAAAACGGCATGGAGCAGTTCGTGCGCGACGCGCGCATCGCCATGATCTACGAGGGCGCCAACGGCATCCAGGCGCTCGACCTGGTCGGGCGCAAGCTGCCGCGCGGCGGCGGTCGCGCGGTGATGGCGTTCTTCGGCGAGGTCGCCGCCTTTGCCAAGGAGCATGGCGCCGACGAGGCGATGAAGCCCTATGTCGCGCCGCTCTCGACCGCGCTCGGCCATCTGCAGCAGGCCACCACCTGGCTGATGCAGAATGCGATGGCCAAACCCGACAACGCCGGCGCCGCCGCCACCGATTACATGCAATTGTTCGGCCTCGTCACTTTCGGCTATATGTGGGCCAGGATGGCGAAAGTAGCCCAGGACAAGATTGCAGGCTCGGGCGCCACCTCCTATCTCTCCACCAAGCTCGTGACCGGCCGCTTCTTCATGGAACGGATGCTGCCGGAGACATCAGTGCATCTTGCGCGCATCCAGACCGGAAGCGCGACCACCATGGAATTGCCGGCGGAAGCGTTCTGACCGGCATTCCTCCGTCGCCGCTACAGCATGATCCGGAAAAGTGGGAACCGGTTTTCCGAAAAGATCATGCTCAAACAAGAAGATACCCGCGACATCGTCGCGTCCCGCCACTACAGAATTCGCCTGTATATTATGATCCTCATACCAGGAGGGCGTCATGCCTGAGGCATATATCTACGATCACGTTCGCACGCCGCGCGGCCGCGGCAAGGCCGATGGCGCGCTGCATGAGGTGACCGCATTGGCGCTGGCCACGGTGCCGCTGAAAGCGCTGAAGGAACGCAACAACATTCCCGCCGACGTCATCGACGACGTCGTGCTCGGCGTGGTCGATCCGGTCGGCGAGGCCGGCTCCGACATCGCCCGCTTCGCGGCGATCGAGGCCGGGCTCGGCGAAGCCGTGCCGGGCATCCAGATCAGCCGCTTCTGCGCTTCCGGCCTCGATGCGGTGAATTTCGCCGCCGCCCAGATCATGAGCGGCCAGCACGAACTCACCATCGGCGGCGGCGCCGAATCGATGAGCCGGGTCGGCATCGGCGCATCCGGCGGCGCCTGGCCGATGGATCCCTCGATCGCGGTGCCCGCCTATTTCATGCCGCAGGGCGTCTCCGCGGATCTGATCGCGACCAAATACGGCTTTTCGCGCGACGACGTCGATGCCTACGCGGTGCAGAGCCAGCAGCGCGCCGCCAAGGCCTGGGACGAGGGCCGCTTCAAGAATTCTGTTGTGCCGGTCAAGGACGTCAACGGGCTCACCATCCTGGCCAAGGACGAGCACATGCGCCCGACCACGACGATGCAGTCGCTCGGCCAGTTGCAGCCGGCGTTTGCGACCGTCGGCCAGATGGGCGGCTTCGATGCGGTGGCGATCCAGTCGCATCCGGAAATCGAGCGGGTCAATTACGTGCATCACGCCGGCAATTCTTCCGGCATCGTCGACGGCGCCGGCGCGGTGCTGCTCGGCAGCAAGGAAGCAGGCGCCAAGCACGGCCTGAAGGCCGCGCGCCAAAATCCGCGCCTTCGCCAATATCGGCTCGGAGCCGGCGATGATGCTGACCGGCCCGGTCGACGTTACCAAAAAACTGTTCGAACGCTCGGGCATGAAGAAATCGGATATCGACCTGTTCGAACTCAACGAGGCGTTCGCCTCGGTGGTGCTGCGCTACATCCAGGCCTTCGACATCGACAACGCCAAGATCAACGTCAATGGCGGCGCGATCGCGCTCGGCCATCCGCTCGGCGCCACCGGCGCGATGATCCTGGGCACCGTGCTGGACGAACTCGAGCGCACCAACAAATCGACGGCTCTTGTCACGCTGTGCATCGGCGGCGGCATGGGCACCGCGACGATTATCGAACGGGTTTGATATTCTGCTCCCTCCCCCCATGCGGGGGAGGTCGGGGAGGGGGGTAGCCCCAGCCGCCGAATTAATGGACGCAAGGTGGGTAAGGCTCAGTGCTTGGAGACCCCACCCCCGACCCCTCCCCGCAAGGGGGAGGGGCGAGAACAACCCGCAGCGCTTGCGCGCGTCAGCTAAAATTGGGAGCGACGACATGGCCTACAAGAACTTCAAGATCGAGACCGACGCCGACGGCATTGCGCTGGTGACCTGGGACATTCCCGGCCGTTCGATGAACGTGCTGGATGAGACCACGATCACCGAACTCGAGGCGATCGTGAAGCAGACCTCGGCGGACGCCGCGATCAAGGGCGTCGTCATCACCTCGGGCAAGGAGGCGTTCTCGGCCGGCGCCGACCTCTCGATGCTCGAAGGCATGAATCACAAATACATGGAGTTGCTGCGGGCCAAGGGCGAGGTCGCGGCCAACCAGATGCTGTTCGACGAGAGCCGTAAATCCTCGCTGGTGTTTCGTTCGATCGAAACCTCGGGCAAGCCGTGGGCTGCCGCCATCAACGGTCTGGCGTTCGGCGGCGCGTTCGAACTGACGCTGTCATGCCACTACCGCGTCGCCGCGGAAAATCCCAAAACCCGTCTCGGCCTGCCCGAAGTGAAGGTCGGGCTGTTCCCGGGCGCCGGCGGCACCCAGCGCGTGCCGCGCATCGTGGCGCCGCAGGACGCGATGACATTGTTGCTCAAGGGCGAAGCGCTCAATCTCGACAAGGCCAAGGCGCTGAAGCTGGTCGACGCGGTGGTGCCCGCCGCCGACATGATCAAGAGCGCCAAGGACTGGATCAAGGGCGGCGGCAAGGCCGTCGCGCCCTGGGACGAGAAGGGTTTTAAACTCCCGGGCGGGCCGGTGTTTTCCAAGGCCGGCATGATGATGTTCCCGGCCGGCAACGCCATCTTCCGCCGCGAGACCTACGACAATTATCCGGCGGCGCGCGCCATCATGCAGTGCGTCTACGAGGGATTGCAGCTGCCGATCGACGCCGCGCTGCGGGTCGAGTTGCGCTACTTCACGCAGATCCTGCGCAGCAAGGAAGCCGCGGCGATGATCCGCAGCCTGTTCCTGTCGATGCAGGAACTGAACAAGGGCGCCCGCCGCCCGCCGAACGTGCCGCCGACCAAGGTGAAGAAGCTCGCCGTGATCGGCGCCGGCTTCATGGGCGCCAGCGTCGGCTACGTCTCGGCGCGCGCCGGCATCGACGTGGTGCTGATCGACCGCGACCAGGCCAGCGCCGACAAGGGCAAGGGCCACGCCCAATCGGTGATCGACGATCTGATCAAGAAGGGCCGCGCCAAGGAAAGCGACCGCGACGCGATCATGTCGCGCATCACGGCCACAGCCGACTACAGCGTGCTGAAGGAGTGCGACCTGATCATCGAGGCGGTGTTCGAGGATCGCAAGGTCAAGGCCGAAACCTACGCCAAGGCGCAGCCGCTGTTGAAGGCGGATGCGATCTTCGCCTCCAACACCTCGACCCTGCCGATCAATTCGCTGGCGGAGGAATTCAAGGACCAAAGCAAGTTCATCGGCATCCATTTCTTCTCGCCGGTCGAGAAGATGATGCTGGTGGAAATCATCGTCGGCAAGAACACCGGCGACGTCGCGCTCGCCACCGCGCTGGATTATGTCCGCGTCATCGGCAAGACGCCGATCGTGGTCAATGATTCCAGGGGCTTCTTCGCCAACCGCTGCGTGCTGCGCTTCACCGCCGAAGGCCTCGAAATGCTGATGGAAGGCGTGCCGCCGGCGATGATCGAGAACACCGCGAAGATGGCGGGCATGCCGGTCGGGCCGCTGTCGCTGTCCGATGAAGTGGCGCTCGATCTCGTGCTCAAGATCATGAAGGCGACCGAAGCCGACCTCGGCGCCAATGCGATCGACCAGTCCCAGAAAAAGCTTCTGGTGGAAATGGTCGAAAAACAAGGCCGGTTCGGCCGCAAGAACGGCAAGGGCTTTTACGACTATCCCGAGAAGGGCAAGGGCCAGAAGAGCCTGTGGTCGGAACTCGGCGGCCTGCAGCCGAAACATCTCGATCCCGACACGCTCGATATCGAGGAGATGAAGCAGCGCTTCCTGGTGGTGCAGGCGGTGGAAGCCGCGCGCACGGTGGAGGATCACGTCATCACCGACATGCGCGAGGCCGATGTCGGCTCGATCCTCGGCTTCGGCTTCGCGCCGTTCACCGGCGGCACGCTGTCCTATATCGATTTCATGGGCACGAAAAAATTCGTCGAGTTGTGCCACAAGCTCGAGGCCAAATACGGCTCGCGCTTCGCGCCGCCGAAACTTTTGGTCGACATGGCCGCCAAGGGCGAGACGTTCTACGGGCGCTTCCCGCCGAAGAAGATGGCGGCGGCGTAGTCATTCGTCGTCCCGGCCTCCGCGCCGGGACCTATGCGCCGTGTCGTCTGCTTTTAGGCAGTGTGGCAAGTGCCCTTCTGTCATCTGCAACGCCAGGGGTTATGGGTCCCTGCGTTTCGCAGGGACGACGTTGGTAGCTCAGAACGGGGCTTCTTTCGCCAGCAGGGCGTTGAGTTCGTCGCGGTCTTGCTTCTTGACGAACTTGACCGCGAAGCCGTTGGGCACGTGCCGGATCACGCGGCCGACGCAGGCGCCGACGGCGAGCGGGGTCGCGATCGGTGGCTGGATTTCGGATGACACGGCAATGCCGGACATCGAGACGTCGATGATGAAGCAGGCATAGACGCTGCCGTCGGCCAGCGTCACCCGCGAGTGCGGGGATTTCGGAACGAAACGCGCGTCCTTGCGGGAATCGATGATCGCGGCGTTCATGTGCTTTTTTTCCAGCCAGACCAGTTTGTCCGCCATCCTGGCGCGCATCGCCTGCGTCATCTTGAGTTCCAGCAGGAAGCCGCCGGTCATCACGTCGCTGATCTGGCCCTCCAGATTGCCGAAATCCTGGAAATAGGACGTCAGGGTATCGCCAATCTTGCCGACCACCGGTACGTCGACGATCATCCGAAACGGCGAGACGCGGGTGGTGCGGCAGGCGAAGGTGCGAAGCTTGCCCTGCGGGTCGTACCAGTTCGGAAGCACGTAGCTGCCGGCCGTCTTGATATCGACGGCTCGCTGCCTGCGAAATCTTTCGATAGACACGACAAATCCCCGCGAAAAATTCACCTGTTTCGGAAAAATGGGAACCGAGCACGGTTCGTGCTCAGCAGGTGGAGCACCTGCATTGAGCGGTAACGTAGTGGTGAATTGCTAAAAAGTGATAAAGAGCGGGGTACCACCGAAACGGCTAACCGCCTGATGTTCCGAACTTAACTTGCAAATCCCTGGTGTCGCACGCTTCGGTTGAGGTATTGGAACTTTCGCAACCGGATCTGGGTAAAGCGGTCCGTGAAACAACAAGGGGCCGGATCGCGGATCCGGCCCCTGTCGATGTCTGGTAGCGAGCGAAGGCTTACGCCGCCTTCATCAGGCCTTCCTTGGCCAGGGCTTCCTGCACCTTCGGGCGGGCGTCGACGCGGGCCTTGAAGGCCATCAGGTTTTTCAGCCCGGCGAGATCGAACTTGTGGCCATCGGCCCAGCGCAGCATGGTGTAGAGATAGCCGTCGGCGACGGTGAATTGCTTGCCCATCAGATAATCGCGGCCGGCCAGTTGGGTGTCGAGATATCTGAACTTGCCCATGATGCGATCGCGGAAAAAATTCTTCACCTCGTCGGGGATCGCCGGATTGAACAGCGGGCTGAAATTCTTGTGCAGTTCGCCGGTGATGAAGTTGAGCCATTCGAGCAGCTTGTAGCGCTCGGCGCTGTCGCGGGCCGGCGCGAGGTTCTTGCCCGGCGCCTTGTCGGCGATCATCTGCACGATGACGGGGCCTTCGGTCACCAGTTCGCCGCTGTCGAGGCTGAGCGCGGGCACCTGGCCCTTCGGATTGATCTGCAGAAAATCGTCGCCGTTTTCGAGCTTCTTGGCGCGCAGGTCGACCTTGACCAGATCGTAGGGCAGGCCGGCTTCCAAGAGCGCGATATGGGGCGAGAGCGAGCAGGCTCCGGGCGAGTAATACAGCTTCATCGGGGTTTCCTTCCGGGTGAACGGACTTGTTATCGAAGGCAGGGCTGACCATAGCGTTTTCGAGCGAAGCATGCCCTCGGACTTGATCCGGGGGTGGAGGCCGGTTCGCGTGAAGAAAACGCGTCAAAACCAGAATCTGGAGCTTCGGCTCTGATTCAATCAGACCGAAGCTCCAGATGCGGCCGGTTTAAATGCATCTGCATGGAATAGTCAAGATTGATGCAGCTGCATTTATTGCGGTACAGTGAGCCCTGACCACCCATGGATCGGGCCGTGAAACGCAGATGAAACGCAAACCTTCCACCGAAGCGACCGCCGCCTGGATTCGCCTGATGCGGATCCAGAGCCGGGTGCTCGATACGGTCGAGCAGGAGCTGAAGAAGGCCGGCTTTCCGCCGCTGGCCTGGTACGACGCGCTGCTCGAATTGTCGCGCGCGCCGTCCGGCGAACTGCGGCCGGTGGAATTGGAAAAGCAGATGCTGATCCCGCAATACTCGACCTCGCGGCTGATCGACCGGCTGGTGGACGAGGGGCTGGCGGCGCGCCGCGAATGCAAGATCGACAAGCGCGGCCAGTTCGTCGAGATCACCGAGGCCGGCCGCGAATTGCAGAAAAAAATGTGGAGCGCCTATTCGGCGGCGATCGAAAAGCATGTCGGCTCGAAACTGTCGGACGCC
Source organism: uncultured Alphaproteobacteria bacterium (assembly GCA_963699465.1). Classification (GTDB taxonomy): domain Bacteria; phylum Pseudomonadota; class Alphaproteobacteria; order Rhizobiales; family Xanthobacteraceae; genus Bradyrhizobium. The sequence goes on along the minus strand of CAVOTZ010000024.1, from coordinate 16,238 downwards.
GACGCCGTCAAGCTGTGCGGCCTGCTTGACCGGCTGGGCTGCTCGTGTGACGAGGCGCAGGCGCTGGCCGCCAGAGATGGCGTAGCCGCGCGATGATCATATATCCCTCTCTCGCATCCGCGGACCCTGCGGTCCGGGATACCTTCTGCCACACGGCGCGTTCGGTTGAATCGCCCTACCTCCGGAATTTGTATGGCGCGTGACCAGATCGATATGACGCCGCTGCAATCGCGCGACGAATTGGTGGCGTGGCTGGCGGCCGGCGTGAAGCCCGTTTCCGAATTCCGGATCGGCACCGAGCACGAGAAAACGCCGTTTACGCTGCAGGGTCACCATCCCGTGCCGTATGAAGGCGCGCGCGGCATCGGCGCGCTGCTCGACGGCATGAAGCTCTTGCTCGGCTGGGAGCCGATCATGGAGCGCGGCAACATCATCGGCCTCTATGACGTCACCGGCGGCGGCGCGATCTCGCTGGAGCCGGGCGGCCAGTTCGAATTGTCGGGCGCGCCGGTGGAAACCGTGCACCAGACCCAGTCCGAACTGATGGCGCACCTGGCGCAGGTGCGCGAGATCGCCACCCCGCTCGGCATCGGCTTTCTCGGACTCGGCATGACGCCATCATGGTCGCGGGCGCAGATCCCTGTGATGCCCAAGGGCCGCTACAACATCATGACCAACTACATGCCGAAGGTCGGCCAATACGGCCTCGACATGATGTACCGGACCTGCACGGTGCAGACCAATCTCGACTTCTCCTCCGAAGCCGACATGGTCAAGAAACTCAGGGTATCGGTGGCGCTGCAGCCGGTGGCGACCGCGCTGTTCGCCAATTCGCCGTTCACCGAGGGCAAGCCCAACGGCTTCCAGTCGTTCCGCTCCGAGATCTGGCGCGACACCGATAACGCGCGTTCCGGCATGATCCCGTGGGCGTTCGAGGAAGGCATGGGGTTCGAGCGCTGGGTCGACTACGCGCTCGACGTTCCGATGTATTTCGTCAAGCGCGGCGATGCCTATATCGACGTCGCCGGATCGTCGTTCCGGGATTTCTTCAAAGGCAAGAATTCGGCGTTTCCGGGCGAGCGTCCGACCTTGTCGGACTGGGCCAATCATTTGTCGACGATTTTTCCCGAGGTGCGGCTGAAGCGCTATCTGGAAATGCGCGGCGCCGACGGGGTGCCGTGGGACCGGCTGCCGGCGCTGCCGGCGTTCTGGGTCGGCCTGCTCTATGACGACGTCAGCCTCGATGCGGCCTGGGACATCGTCAAGCACTGGAATGCGCAGGAACGCCAGGCTTTGCGTGACGACGTGCCGCGTTTCGGCTTCAAGGCCCGGATCAGGGACCGCTATCTGTTCGAGGTTGCCAAGGAGTGCGTGACCTTGGCGCATTCGGGCCTGCGCCGGCGCGCCCATCTCGACCATTTCGGCCGCGACGAGACCCGCCACCTCGAGCCGCTGCAGCGGACCATCGAGGCCGGCCGGTCGCCCGCCGAGGAGATGCTGGAGAAATTCCACGGCCCCTGGAAGGGATCGGTGGAACCGGCCTATGACGATTACGCGTTCTAGTTCTCGCTAGCTTTTTTGGTTTGAACTCGTTTTCTTGACGCGAACCGGACCCACCCCCGGATCGAGTCCGCGGGCATGCTTCGCTCGAAAACGCTATGGGTCGTTCATCTGCGGTACAGGTTCATGGCGATCAAATGGCAGACCCGCGCCTCGCGGGCCGGATTCAATCAGCCGAAAGCCATCTGGCCGAAAGTCATGGAAATGTGGGGTCGCCTGCTCAGGGCGTGTTGGGTGACATCAGCGCTCCTGCTGGCCATCCATGCCGCGGCGCCGGCGCGGGCGCAGACCAATTTCGACCGTCCCGGCGGCGACTACCAGAACGCGCCGGTCACTTCGGGGGATCCGGCGGATTGCGCGCTGAGCTGCGAGCGCGACCGGCGCTGCCGCGCCTGGACCTTTGCCTATCCGACCGATATCGCCAACAGCGCGGTGTGCTGGCTGAAGAACAGCGTGCCGGCGCGGGTGCAGGACAATTGCTGCGTGTCGGGCGTGCGCGGCGCCGGCGTGGTCGAGCCGCGCAACAACGCGGTCGAAACCTCGATCGACCGGGCCGGCGGCGATTACCACAGCTTTGAAATGAAGAGCGGTGAATCCGACGAGGCCTGTCGGAGCGCCTGCACCGGCGACAACAAGTGCCGGGCCTGGACGTTCGCCCGCGCCGGCTATGTCGGGCGCCAAGCGCACTGCTTCCTGAAAAAGGAAATAAAACCGCCGCGGCACAAGGCCGGGTTTACCTCCGGCGTGGTGCGGTAGTAGCAACGTTGTGAAGTAACGTTTCCCGATCTGTCCCGTACCTCCGGGGTGCGCGGCGCTGCGGTTTGCCGATTTCGGACGCGCGGGTTCAAAACGGGGAGTTCACCATGGTTCTGTCGCGCAGGATGTTCAACGGCACGATAATCGCGGCGGCGCTGGCCACCACCGGGGCCGCTTCCTCGGCATCGGCCGATGCCACGGTCCCGTTTACGGAAGATGCCTTCAAGGCCGCCCAAACCTCCGGTAGTCCGATCCTGATCGAGATCCACGCCGACTGGTGCCCGACCTGCAAGGCGCAGAAGCCGATCCTGGACCAACTGACCTCGGCGCCGAAGTTCAAGGACCTGAAGATTTTCCGGGTCGATTTCGATGCGCAGAAGGCCGTGGTCAAAGAGTTCAAGGCCCAGATGCAATCGACCTTGATCGTCTTCAAGGGATCGGCCGAGCAGGGCCGTTCGGTTGGCGACACCAGGGAATCATCTATCGCGGCTCTGCTCGACAAGAGCCTCTGAGTTCCAGGTGACCGCGCTCGCGCTGGCCTTCGCGGCCGGACTGCTGTCGATCCTGTCGCCTTGCGTATTGCCGCTGGTGCCGATCGTGCTGGGAGCGGCCGTGGCGGCGCATCGGTTCGGCGCTGTTGCGCTGGCCGCGGGGCTTGCGGTGTCGTTTACCGGGCTCGGCCTGTTGCTGGCGGCGGCCGGCTTCGGGCTCGGTGTCGACGCCGGCACGTTTCGGCTGGTGGCGGCCGCGATCATGATCGCGCTTGGCGCGATCCTGCTGGTGCCGTCCTGGCAGGCGCGGTTGGCCGCGGCCGGCAGCCCGGTTTCCGGCTGGGCCGATCGCCGTTTCGGTGGCGCGGCCGGCTCGGGACTAGCGGGCCAGTTCGCGATCGGACTGTTGCTCGGCGCTGTTTGGTCGCCCTGCGTCGGTCCGACGCTCGGGGCAGCTTCGCTTCTGGCCTCGCAGGGAAAAGACCTGCCGCAGGTCGCGCTTACCATGGCATTATTCGGCATCGGTGCCGCGTTGCCGCTGATTCTGCTCGGACTGCTGTCGCGCGTCACCCTGATGGGCGTGCGTTCACGGCTGATGTCGGTGGGAACGTTCGGCAAGGGCCTGCTCGGCGCAGCATTCATCCTGATCGGCGCTGCGATCGTCAGCGGCGCTGACAAGCACGTCGAAGCCGCTCTGGTGGAAGCCTCGCCGCAATGGCTGACGCAGTTGACGACGTCGTTTTAGTCGGCGACTAACACCGTAATTTCCGGCCACAGGGTTTTCCACCGCGCGGTCTTCGCCGCATAATTCGCCGCGGAAAAATTCGCTGCCCGATTGGGCCGCACGATCATCCCCGCGATGTCGTCAAAACCGTGCGGCGCATAGACCTCGTAACCGTCGGGCGTGCGGCGAATTCCCACCTGGGTATTTTTAGTCAGGAAGCGATCGATGCCATCCGTCGAACAGGTCAGCGCCGGATAGGGCAGGCCGTGCTTGTGCGGATACCAGAGATGGACCCGCGCCTGGTTGCGCGCCTCGACCGTTATGCCGGATGCGGCGAACGTTTCCTGCAGCCGCCGGATCACCGCATCCTCGGCCTGCCATGAGACATCGGAATCGAAATAGAACACGTCGTAATCAGCGATGCCGTAGTCTACCGCGCGGCCGGTCCGTAGATTCCATACCGTCTGCACCAGGCAACCCGAGACAATCCACGCGTCCGGCAATGCCAACAGCTCGTCGGCGAGGCGCCGGTTAACCGGATTTTGCAGGACCGCGTCGAGGAATTGCTTTTCGTTCATCGCGCATTCCCGGCGGCGCCACGGCGTTATCGCGCCCGGCCGGCATCGAAGTCGCGCACCGCTGCCTTCGAGGCCAGCTCGCGCCAGCGCCGGCGCAGCAGCGGCTCGACGCTGGCGCGTTTGGCCTTCGACAGCCGGACCAGCACGATCGGATAATCCTTGTAGTGGTCGGTGAAGTAAAACAGCTTCGGCTGGCTCTCCACCAACATGTCGCGTTCGTCGAGGGGGACGCCAAGCACGACCAGGCTGTCGCCGTCTTCCTTCAGCCGCGCCAGCAATTTCTTGCGCACTTTTAGCGCCGCCGTGCCGTAGGACGTGCCGTCCTCGACCTCGGGCCATGCCAGCGCGAGTTTTCGGATGTCGTCGAAGGTCACGGCTACGGCCTCTCCCCCAACTTCTTCCTCATCCTGAGGAGCGGCGCCTTCGCCGCGTCTCGAAGGATGGGCTACAGCACTTGCGGCCCATGGTTCGAGACGCGCGAAGACGCGCTCCTCACCATGAGGCTGTGCCTGTTAACGCACCGCCGTAAAGAATCGCGCCAAGCGAAAGCCGCTCAGCCAGGTCCAGACCGGCTGGCCGCGGATGCCGAGGTCCCAGGAGCCGACCACCGCGTCGGCGCGTCCGACCAGATCGTCCATCGGCAACAGGCCGACGCCGCCGTCGCGCACGGGGACGCGGCTGTCGGCCGAGTTGTCGCGGTTGTCGCCCATCACGAACAGCCGCCCCGGCGGCACCGTGACCTCCGGCGTGTTGTCGAGCCGGCCGTTGTCGAACAGCTTGAAGATCTCGTGGCTGACGCCGCCCGGCAGCGTCTCGATGTAGCGATGCGCGGGCTCGGAGCCGCCATTGTCGTCTTCGGCCTCGCCGATGCCCTCGGGCTTAAGTTCGGCGGCGCGGTCGTTGATGAAGAGCTGGCCCTGGCGCATCTGGATGCGGTCGCCGGGCAGTCCGATCACGCGCTTGACCCAGGCCTGCGAGCGGTCGCCCGGCCAGCGGAACACCACGACGTCGCCGCGCTTGGGCGTGCCGCCGAGCACGCGCCCGGTTTCGGGCAGCGTGATCTGGATCGGCAGCGACGCTGCGCTGTAGCCGTAAGGGTATTTTGAGGCGAGCAGGGCGTCGCCGATCAACAGCGTCGGCTCCATCGACCCCGACGGCACGTAGAACGGCTCGGCGATCGCGCCCTTGGCGAGGAAAACCGCCAGCACGATCGCGAGCAGTTGCAGGGCTTGTCCGCGCCAAGTCGTTTGCTGAGAAGTGGCAGGCTTCTCGCTCGCTTTGGTTTCGGTCGACAATTTTTCCACGCTCACGAGCCGGTTCCCCCGACCGTGATGCGCTCCATCCGCAAGGTCGGCTGGCCGACGCCGACCGGCACGCCCTGGCCGTTCTTGCCGCAGGTGCCGATGCCGGTATCGAGCGCCAGATCGTTGCCGATCATGGTGATCCGATGCAGGTCGGTCGGGCCGTTGCCGATCAGCATCGCGCCCTTCAAGGGCGCGCCGACCTTGCCGTTCTCGATCTTGTAGGCCTCGGTGCACTGAAACACGTATTTGCCCGAGGTGATGTCGACCTGGCCGCCGCCGAAATTCGCGGCATAGATGCCGTTCTTCACCGAGGCCAGAATCTCGGACGGATCGTGCTGGCCCGCCAGCATGTAGGTGTTGGTCATGCGCGGCATCGGCACATGGGCATAGCCCTGGCGGCGGCCGTTGCCGGTCGGCTTCATGTTCATCAGCCGGGCGTTCTGCCGGTCCTGCATGTAACCGACCAGGACGCCGTCCTCGATCAGCACGGTGCGGTTGGTCGGCGTGCCCTCGTCGTCGATCGACAGCGAGCCGCGCCGCGACGCCATGGTGCCGTCGTCGACCACGGTGACGCCCTTGGCCGCGACCTGCTGGCCCATCAGGCCGGCAAACGCTGAAGTCTTCTTGCGGTTGAAGTCGCCTTCCAGCCCATGGCCGACCGCCTCGTGCAGCATCACGCCGGGCCAGCCGGCTCCGAGCACGACGTCCATCTCGCCGGCCGGCGCCGGCACCGATTCCAGATTGACCATCGCCTCGCGGATCGCGCCGTCGGCGGCCTCGCGCCAGGCTTTGGTCTCGATGAAGCGCGCATAGCCCTCGCGGCCGCCATAGCCCTTGCTGCCGCTTTCCTGGCGGTCGCCCTGGCCGGCGACGACGGAAATGTTGACCCGCACCAGCGGCCGGATGTCGCGATAGCTCTCGCCGTCGGGACGGACGATTTCCACCACCTGCCAGGTCGCGCCCAGGCTGACCGTCACCTGCCGCACCCGCGGATCCTTGTCGCGGACATAGGCGTCGATCTCGGCCAGCAGCTTCACCTTGCTCTCGAAAGCCCTCGCCATCGAGCGGATTGTCGTCGCCATAGAGCCGCACATTGGTGTGGGCGGGCGGCGCCGCGAAGGTGCCGGAATAGCCGCCGCGGACCGCTGCGACCGCGTCCGCCGCGCGGATCAGCGCCGGCAGCGAGACGTCGGAGGAATGCGCATAGCCGACCGCGTCGTCTTTGACGGCGCGCAGACCGAACCCCTGCGAGGTGTCGTAGGTCGCCTGCTTCAGCCGCCCATTGTCGAACATCAGCGCTTCGGTCTGGCTGTATTCGAGGAACAGCTCGCCGTCGTCGGCCCCCTGTAGCCCTCGCGCCACTTCATGGCGGACGGAATCACGGTCGAGATTGGCGCGGTCGAGCAGCGAGGTTGTGGCGGGATTGGTCATGTCGACTCCAACGAAAATACCTGTGTTTCCCGCTCAAGCGTCATTCGGCCGGAAACACCAAGTCCGAAGATAGTGACGATTGCGTGGAAAGGGGAGGGCTTAAAGGTGGGCCTCACGGGTGACGAACTGTCTCACGGCAGCTTGTCATACCCCTCGCCCAGCCCGTTCAGGCTGAGCGGAAAGCCGATGCCCTCTTCGGGGGTCTCGAAAATGATAAACGTCGCGGTTTTGGCCGAGCGGAGCTGTCCGAGCAGCTTGTCGTCCATCACAACTTCGGCAACGCAGCCATTGGGCAGGCATCTGACAAAACCGGCGCGGCCGACATCGACATTGTCGAGTTTCAAGCCAAGCCCGGACGGCAGCAGCACGCCGAGCGGCGCCACCACCCGCATCAGCTTGCTCTTCTGGTCGGCGGTTTTCAGCACGATGACGGTCAGGCCGGCGTTGGAGCGGTCTTCGGCCACCACGCTCTGGATCAGCGCGCATTGCTCGGCCTGGGCGCCGGGCGGGGTATCGCAGCGGATCTGCCAGTCGCCATGGACCGAGCGCACCGCGCCTTGCGCGTGGGCGGCAGCCGTCAGGCCAAGCAGGGCCGTGATGGCGAGGCAGGCTGATGCCGCGCGGCGCAATATCGGTCGCCGGCTGGCGCGCGACGGCGCGCCCAAATCGGTTTCGAGGCCGGGTTTGAGCCGGTTCTGGTCTTGATTCCGGTGCTGCGAAGGCCCCATCGGGCTCGATCCCTCAAATTCGGTGCTGGGTACAACTCGGGACTGATACGCCAATGACGGCGCCTTGAGGGCGGCAGGAACGTACCAGACCCTGACTAAAGTCCCAGGTAACTTCCCAAGTAGCGTCGAAGGTAACGTCCAGAGTAACGCCTATGTCTCGCGGCTTCCACAGCGGCGAATCAGGTTCCTGTGGACCACCCTCGTTGTGCCTACATCGGGCAGGCGGCCTGTCAAGCGCGCGGCCGCGCCCAAAGATACGACAAGATAGCGCAAGATGGCGGTTTGGCCTGATTTCACGGGAAAATGTCACATCCGCGCGTCCAGCGATAATGCAGCGGGACACGCCCCACTACTGCATTGCGAGAGGCCCCGAATTATGGTTTGAGAGGCTGGATTTCGACGCGTTCCAGCTTTCGGGCCCGGGTGTTTCTGAAGTGGACTTCAGAACCTTGTCCAGGCGGTTTGGCGGGGCGCGGTTCGTGCAGCATCTCCAGCCATCCGGCGGAATGCTTTGGGGTACTATCATGGGAGCGCGAGCGGCATGAAGATGTCGAAGGGCCAAACGGGCCGGCGGTTGCTGGGATTTGCTGTAGCCGGTGTGGCGCTGGTCGCCTGCGGATCGGCGTTCGCGGAAATGGGACAGCCGGCGCCGTGGGAATACAAGCTGCAGGAATCGGCCTCTCCCGTGATGGACAACATCACCTGGTTTCACAACTTCCTGACCGTGCTGATCACCATCATCACGCTGTTCGTGCTGGGGCTTCTGGCCGCGGTCGTGATCAAGTTCAACGCCAAGGCCAACCCGGTCCCCTCCAAGACCACCCACAATACCCTGATCGAAGTGGCCTGGACGCTGATTCCGGTGCTGATCCTGGTCGGCATCGCGGTGCCGTCGTTCCGGCTGCTGTTCCAGGAGCTCGACGTTCCCAAGGCCGATCTGACCGTCAAGGCCACCGGCAAGCAGTGGTACTGGAGCTACGCCTATCCGGACAACGGCAAGTTCGAATTCGATTCGCTCTTGGCGCCGGACAAGATGCCCCGCCTGCTCGGCGTCGATAACGAGATGGTGGTGCCCGTCAACAAGATCGTCCGGGTCCAGACCACCGGCGCCGACGTGATCCACTCCTTCGCAATGCCGGCGTTCGGCATCAAGATCGACGCGATCCCGGGCCGGCTCAACGAGACCTGGTTCAAGGCCACCAAGACCGGCACCTTCCACGGCCAGTGCTCGGAATTGTGCGGCAAGGACCACGCCTTCATGCCGATCGTGATCCGCGTGGTCAGCGACCCGGAATTCACCGCCTGGGTTGACCGACGCGCAGAAGAAATTCGCCAGCGCGCCTGGCAATACCTACGCTTCGGCTTCGGGCACCGCGCAATAGGCAAGCCTGTGGCGCGAGCCACCGGACGAGATACGGAACATTGGGCGACGGGACCAAAGTCTGACGACTTAAAGACTGAAGGCAGGATCTGAAAATGGCAACGACCGCAGCGACAGCTCACGACGATCACGGACATGACGATCACGCGCACGCCCATCCGACCGGATGGCGGCGCTTCGTCTATTCGACCAACCACAAGGACATCGGCACGATGTACCTGATCTTCGCGATCATCGCGGGCGTGATCGGCGGCGGCGTGTCGATCATGATGCGCGCCGAGCTGATGTATCCCGGCATCCAGATCTTCCACGAGACCGCACACCTACAACGTGTTCGTGACCGGCGCACGGCCTGATCATGGTGTTCTTCATGGTGATGCCGGCGATGATCGGCGGTTTCGGCAACTGGTTGGTGCCGCTGATGATCGGCGCGCCCGACATGGCGTTCCCGCGCATGAACAACATCTCGTTCTGGCTGCTGCCGGCTTCGCTTCGCGCTGCTGGTCCTCTCGACCTTCGTCGAAGGCGAGCCCGGCGCCATCGGCGTCGGCACCGGCTGGACGATGTATGCACCGCTGTCGACCTCGGGCCATCCGGGACCCGCGGTCGATTTCGCGATCTTCTCGCTGCACCTCGCCGGCGCCTCCTCGATCCTCGGCGCCATCAACTTCATCACCACGATCTTCAACATGCGCGCGCCGGGCATGACCCTGCACAAGATGCCGCTGTTCGTCTGGTCGATCCTGGTGACGGTGTTCCTGCTGCTGCTGTCGCTGCCGGTGCTGGCCGGCGCCATCACCATGCTGCTGACCGACCGCAATTTCGGCACCACGTTCTTCTACGCCGAAGGCGGCGGCGACCCGGTGCTGTTCCAGCATCTGTTCTGGTTCTTCGGCCATCCCGAAGTCTACATCCTGATCCTGCCGGCTTCGGCATGATCAGCCAGATCGTCTCGACCTTCTCGCAAGCAAGCCGGTGTTCGGCTATCTCGGCATGGCCTATGCCATGGTCGCGATCGGCGTCATCGGCTTCGTGGTGTGGGCGCACCACATGTACACGGTCGGCATGTCCAGCGCGACGCAGGCCTATTTCGTCGCCGCCACCATGGTGATCGCGGTGCCGACCGGCGTGAAGATATTCTCCTGGATCGCCACGATGTGGGGCGGCTCGATCGAGTTCAAGACGCCGATGCTGTGGGCGATCGGCTTCATCTTCCTGTTCACGGTCGGCGGCGTCACCGGCGTGGTGCTGGCCAACGCCGGCGTCGATCGCGTGCTGCAGGATACCTATTACGTGGTCGCGCATTTCCACTACGTGCTGTCGCTCGGCGCGGTGTTCGCCATCTTCGCGGGCTGGTACTACTGGTTCCCGAAAATGTTCGGCTACATGTATTCCGAACGGATCGGCAAGCTGCACTTCTGGTTCACCTTCATCGGCGTCAACCTGGTGTTCTTCCCGCAGCATTTCCTCGGCCTCGCCGGCATGCCGCGCCGCTATGTCGACTATCCGGATGCGTTCGCGGGCTGGAACCTGGTGTCGTCGATCGGCTCCTTCATCTCCGGCTTCGGCGTGCTGATCTTCATCTACGGCGTGATCGACGCGTTCGTGCGCAAGGAAAAGGCGGCCGACAATCCGTGGGGCGTCGGCGCCACCACGCTGGAATGGACGCTGCCTTCGCCGCCGCCATTCCACCAGTTCGAAGTGCTGCCGCGCGTGCAGTGATGTGAGACTAACGCGGCGCGCGCCGGGCGCGCCGCGTTCCAGATAGAAAACGAGACCCGTCTTGTCGGTTGTCGATCACAACGCTCTCGATCTCGCGCCCCGGATTTCCGAGGCCGAAGTCGCCGATTACATCGCGCTGCTGAAGCCGCGGGTGATGTCGCTGGTGATCTTCACCGCGCTGGTCGGTCTCGTGATCGCGCCGGGCCATGTCCACCCGGTGCTGGCCTTCACCTCGATCCTGTGCATCGCGGTCGGCGCCGGTGCTTCCGGCGCGCTGAACATGGCCTATGAAGGCGATATCGACGCGCTGATGACGCGCACCGTCAACCGGCCGATCCCGCGCGGCCGGATCACGGTGCCGGAAGCCACCGTGTTCGGCATGACGCTGGCGTTCTTCTCGGTGATGACGCTCGGCATCCTGGTCAACTGGTACGCCGGCGCGCTGCTGGCGTTCACCATCTTCTTCTATGTCGTGGTCTACACCATCGGGCTCAAGCGCTGGACCGCGCAGAACATCGTGATCGGCGGCGCCGCCGGCGCGTTGCCGCCGGTTGTGGCCTGGGTCGCGGCGACCGGCTCGCTGTCGATCGAGCCGTTGCTGCTGTTCCTGATCATCTTCTTCTGGACCCCGCCGCATTTCTGGGCGCTCGCGCTGTTCCGCAACGACGATTACGCCCGCGCCGGCGTGCCGATGCTCCCCGTCGTCGCCGGACCCGATGCGACGCGGCTGCAGATCCTGCTCTACACCATCGTTCTGGTCGCGGTCGCCTTCGCGCCGTGGCCGCTCGGCTATTTCGACGCCGCCTATGGCATCGTCTCGCTGGTGCTCGGCGCCGGCATGCTGGCGCTCGCGGTCAATGTCTACCGGCATCGTACCGGCAGCCGGGCGCTGCGCGCGACCCGAAAGCTGTTCGCGTTCTCGATCCTGTACCTGTTCGCGCTGTTTGCGACCTTGCTGCTCGAGGTCGTGGTCCATGCCCTCGTACCGTCGATCTGGTAGGGGGCGCATGGCGAGGCAATGGACGACAACCGGAAGCCAGATGGAATCGTCCTCACCGAGGCGCAGAAAAAAAGCCGCCGTCAACGCTCGATCGCGATTGCGCTCGCGCTCGGCGTGCTGGTCGTGCTGTTTTTCGCGGTCACCATCGTCAAGGGGCCAGGCGTTCTGGTCCGGCCGATGTGACGATCGATGTGATGGATTGATCTGATGGATATCGAGACCAAAGCCACGACGCCGCAACCGCCGACCGCAGGCCACAAAGCCGCGCAGCGCCGCGGCTTGACGCGCGACGCCATGGTGGCGTCGATCTGCGGATTCGTCGTGGTGTTCATGGTCGGCGCGTCCTATGCCGCGGTGCCGTTCTACAACTGGTTCTGCCGCGCCACCGGCTTCAACGGCACTACCCAGGTTGCGGAATCGACGCCGACCACGGCGCCGCTGACTCGCACGATCGCGGTGCGCTTCGATTCCAATGTCGCCGGCGGGTTGCCGTGGAAATTCCAGCCGGAAAAGACCGAGATCAACATCAAGATCGGCGAGGTCGTCACCGTCTATTACACCGTGACCAACCAGTCGGCGCGGACCACCACCGGGCAGGCCGCCTATAATGTGGCGCCGCTGACGGTCGGCAAGTATTTCGAGAAGATCAACTGCTTCTGCTTCACCGAGCAGACCATGGCGCCGGGCGAAACCCGCCAGATGCCGGTGGTGTTCTATGTCGATCCTTCGGTGGTGAAGGACAGCGACAATGACGGGCTCAACACCATCACTCTGTCTTACACCTTCTACCCCGTGCGCGATCCGGCGCCGAAGCCTTTGGCGGCTGTCGAACCGGACAAACGCAAGGGCGCTCTTTGATTTTTGAGACGACACGTGCCGGCTGTTAGCCGGCACCGCTAACGGAGAGACCGCAATGGCTACGGCGCAAGTCAAGCACCACGACTACCACCTCGTCGATCCCAGCCCGTGGCCGATCGTCGGCTCGGTCTCGGCGCTGATCATGGCGATCGGCGCGATCACCTGGATGCACCATCTGACCTCGGCGGCGCCGATCATCTTCGGCCTCGGCGTGATCGGGGTGCTCTACACCATGGCGAGTTGGTGGGCGGACGTGATCCGCGAGGCGCAGTACAAGGGCGACCACACCCGCGTGGTGCAGATCAGCCATCGCTACGGCATGATCCTGTTCATCGCCTCCGAAGTGATGTTCTTCGTCGCCTGGTTCTGGGCCTTCTTCAATTCATCGCTGTTCCCCGGCGATCCCGTGCACGCCACCCGCGACGCGCTGTTCGGCGGGGTGTGGCCGCCCAAGGGCATCGAGGCGTTCGATCCCTGGCACCTGCCGCTGCTCAACACGCTGCTGCTGCTTGACCTCCGGCACCACGGTGACCTGGGCGCATCACGCGCTGCTCGAGAACGACCGCCAGGGCCTGAAATGGGGCCTCGTGCTCACCATCCTCTTGGGCGCGACCTTCACCTGCGTGCAGGCCTATGAGTACAGCCACGCGCTGTTCGGTTTCGCCGGCAACATCTACGGCGCCACCTTCTTCATGGCGACCGGCTTCCATGGCTTCCACGTGCTGGTCGGCACCATCTTCCTGATCGTGTGCCTGCTGCGCGTCAATGCCGGCCACTTCACCCCGACCCAGCATCTCGGCTTCGAATTCGCGGCCTGGTACTGGCACTTCGTCGACGTGGTCTGGCTGTTCCTGTTCGTGTGCATTTATGTCTGGGGCACCGGCGGTGGCCGGTTGGTCGGCGCCGAATAGGGTCTCTCATCATTTGATGCTACAAGGGGCGGCCTGAGGGCCGCCCTTTTTGTTTTCGCGTCATCGTGCCCCGGAGGCTGCGCAACACGCCGCACTTTCAGGCGTGGTGCGCTGCTGATCCGGGGCCCATCCCGGGGGCTGGGTCCCGGCTCTGCGGAGCAGCACTGCAGAAGTGCTGCACCGCGTCCGGGACACGACGTGCTTTCCTGAATCGCAGGAAGAGAGAATGATGACCGACACGACCCACCCCACTCTGTTGCGAGTCGCGCTGCGCGGGCTGGCCTGCAGATGCCCGCGCTGCGGCAAGGGCAAGCTCTATGCGGGCTTCCTCGATCTGCGGCCGCGCTGCGAATCCTGCGGGCTCGACTATGCCTTCATCGATGCCGGCGACGGGCCGGCGGTCTTCATCATCATGATCGCCGGGGCCATCGTGGTAGGATGCGCGCTGATCGTGGAGGTAAAATACCAGCCGCCGTTCTGGGTGCATGCCGCGCTGTGGCTGCCGCTGATTCTGGCGACCACGCTGCTGCCGCTGCGCTCGATGAAAGCGCTGTTGATCGCGCTGCAGTTCCACCACAAGGCGGCGGAAGGCCGCCTGATCGACCGCGAGCCGAAATGACCGCCACGACAGGGCCGCGCGTCAAGCCACGGACCAAGCCATTCCTGGGCTTTGGCCTCTTTACCCTGGTGATGGTGATCGCGTTTGTCGCGCTCGGCGCCTGGCAATTGCAACGCCGCACCGCAAAACATGCGCTGATCGCGGCGCTGACCGAGCGGCTGGCGGCGGCGCCCGGCGCGCTGCCGCCGCCGTCGCAATGGCACGCGCTGACGCCGGCGCAGGATGAATTCCGCCGCGTCACTTTTACAGCGACCTATCAGTCACGCCTCGATGCGATGGTCTACAGTTCCGGTTCCGCCGTTCGTCCGGATGTTTCCGGTCCCGGCACGTGGGCTTTCATTCCCGCGCGGCTGGTTGACGGAGAAACCGTCGCGGTGAATGCGGGATTCGTGCCGAACACGATGCAGGACCGTGGCCAGCAGGATCGCGCGGTGGCGCAGCTCATCACCGGTGCGCCGGTCGCGTTGACCGGCTACATCCGCTTTCCGGAGGCGGCCGGCATGCTGACGCCCCCGGAGAATTTGCCCAAACGGCTGTGGTTCACGCGCGATCACCTCGCGATGGCGCAGGCGCTTGGCTGGAACAAGGTGGCGCCGTTCTATATCGACCTTGAAACGCCGGTGCCAGCCAGCGGCGTGCCAAAACCCGGCGCGCTGGAAGTCCATCTCAATGACGACCACATGCAATATGCCATCACCTGGTTTTCGCTGGCCGTTGCGGTGGTGATCGCCTTCGCCGTCTGGCTGCGGGCGCAGCGGCGGCCGGCGTGAGTCAAGCGCGGTTGCGCGGTGTCCGTAACCGAGGGAAAAACGGCCTGTTGCGGATTGCGCCATCATGGCAGTTTCGAACCAGACCCTGACTGACGCTTCGGAAAGCTCGGCATGACCAGTCCTCCGCCTTCCAAAACCGCCCTGATCGTGGTCGACGTCCAGCGCGCGTTCGATCAATGGGAGGCTGCGGGCAAGCGCCGCAACAATCCCGACGCGGTCCATCGGATCGCCGAATTGCTGGCGGCGTTTCGCAAGCGCAAGGATCCGATCTTCCACATCCGGCACGAGGGTACAAAACCGAAATCCAGCTTCCTGCCGGACAGCCCGGGCTATCCGGTCAAGGACGAAGCGCGCGAGCAGGCCGGCGAACCTGTGATCGTCAAGCGCGTCAACAGCGCTTTCATCGGAACCGATCTCGAGAGCCGGCTTCGCGCCGCCGACATCCGGACGCTGGTGATCTGCGGCGCCACCACCAACCATTGCGTGGAGACCACGACGCGGATGGCGGGCAATCTCGGCTTCGATGCCTGCCTGGTGCGCGATGCGACCTGGACCTTCGACCGGATCGGGCCGGACGGCGATTCGCACAGCGCCGAGGAGATCCACGCCATGACGCTCTCCAACCTCAACGGCGAGTTCGCCCGCATCGTGTCGGCTGCCGAATTCCTTGCGGCCCCGTAAAATCACGGAGGTTGTGGCGACCGGTTCACCCGCGCGCATCAGCGCCTGGCGGTGATTTGATACCGCTTGCCGAAATCCGATATCGTTTGTTCCCGGGGTTTAACCGGCGGCTAATTCGTGTCTGCGAACTTACCATCTGTCGGGCAGCCAACTACCTGCTCGATCCGGTGCCACATACCGGACTGATTGCTGCAGGAAAGGATTGCTGCCGAATCTTTTTTCGCGACCTCGACCGTCCAAACCCCGCAGTCAATTTAAGCGACCCGGATTTTACGCGACCCGTTACTGAAGACTGGATTTATTTCACGGGGTTTGGACAACTTTCCTGCCATGACGATCCACATCGTTGCAGACAGTCAAGGAAAAGATCTCGCATCTGCGCGGATTGCTCGGCCCGCAGGATGTGACTTCTTCGCTGCTAAACGACACCGACAGCGCCCCGAAATCGACCGATGCCGTGATCGTCCGCGCGGACTTCAATGTCGCCCGTAACCTCGTCACCCTGAAAGCCCTGCTTCCCAAACTGGTGAAAGTCGATCGGCGGATTTTCCTGGTCGATGGCAAGAACCGGCTGTTCGTTTCGCAGGCCTATGCGTTGTCGGCGACGCACGTGCTGGACAATTACGTCAACGGCAGCAAGTTGCTCGCGGCGCTGCGCCAGGACGATAGCGCCGGACTCAGAGCCAGCCGGTGGCCGCAACCGATCCCGCCCAGGAAGCCTCCG
>CAVOTZ010000023.1:0-25887 GCA_963699465.1 uncultured Alphaproteobacteria bacterium | reverse complement strand
GTACAAATCCGCATCGACATTGCCGCCGGACAACACGATCACGACGTTCTTGCCGCTGACATCGATGCGGCCCGCGAGCAGCGCGGCGAGCCCGACCGCGCCGCCGGCTCGACCACCAGCTTCAGCTCGCGGAAGGCGAATGCCATCGCCTGACCCACTTCTTCATCGGAAGCGGTGACGCCCTGCGCCAGCAACCGGCTGTTGATCGCAAAGGTGATCTCGCCCGGCATCTCCGCCATCAGCGCGTCGCAAATGGTGCGGCCTGTGGCCTGATGCGCCTCGCGTTTGCCTGATCGCAGCGAGCGCGCGTGATCGTCGTAATCTTCCGGCTCGGCCACGATCACTGCGGCCTGCGCAAAGCGCGCCTTGACCGCGGTCGCGATCCCCGCGATCAGGCCGCCGCCCGAGGCCGGCGCGACCACGATGTCGGGCACGACCCTAAGCGCGGCCATGTCTTCGGCGATTTCGCGCCCCACCGTGCCCTGCCCCGCGATCACCATGGGATCGTCATAGGGCGGCACCAGCGTCGCACTGCGCTTAGCCGCGATGTCGCGGGCGATAGCTTCGCGGTCCTCGCGGTCGCGATCGTACAGCACGACTTCGGCGCCATAGCCCTTGGTGCGCTCGCGCTTGGACTTTGGCGCGTCCTTCGGCATCACGATGGTCGCCTGCATCTTCAGGATCTGCGCCGCCGCCGCCACGCCCTGGGCGTGGTTGCCGGACGAGAACGCCACCACGCCGCCGCCGCGCGCCGCCGGCGGGATCGACGACAGCTTGTTGAAGGCGCCGCGAAACTTGAACGAGCCGGTCCGCTGCAGCAGTTCCGGCTTGAGGAACACTTTGGCGCCGACGCGTTCGCTGAGCACCGGCGGCGACAACAGCGGCGTGTGTACCGCGTAAGGCGCGATCACCCTGGCGGCGGCATCGATATCGGCGGCAGTGACGGGTGGATTTTGCGACTGGGACATGCCGCCTTCTATCGCGTCATCCGGGCGACCTGCAAGATGCGAGGGGCCGGATCAGGCGACGAAACGCGAGTGCTCAGGCTCGAATTGAACCGGTGAAACGTCCGGGCCGACGTCGCTTATATCGGCCATCTGATCCACAAAAGCCCGCGCCGAGGCTTCCCAGGTGTGTTTGGCCGCGAACTCCAGGCAGGCCTGCGACGATATTTTGAGCGCCTCAAGGCAGGCGGCGCGCAAATCCTCGGTCAGCACGCCGACGGGTGCTGCTCCGATCACGTCGCGGGGACCGGTCACCGGAAACGCCGCGACCGGCAGGCCGCTGGCCAGCGCCTCCAGCAACACGAGCCCAAACGTGTCGGTGCGGCTCGGAAACACGAACACATCGGAGCCGGCATAGGCCTCTGCCAATTGCTCGCCCTGCCGCGCGCCGAAAAACACCGCTTGCGGATATTTCCTCGCCAGCGCCGGGCGCGCCGGCCCGTCGCCGACGATCAGCTTGGTGCCGGGCAGATCGAGATCGAGAAACGCCTCGAGATTCTTTTCCACCGCAACCCGACCGACGCAGACAAAGATCGGACGCGGCAGACCGAGATCAACGGCGCGCGGATGAAACAGTTTGGCGTCGACGCCGCGCGGCCACAGCACCACGTTGCGAAAGCCGCGCTGGCGCAGTTCGGTGGCGAGCGCCGGCGTAGCCGCCATCACCGCGCGGCTTGCGCCATGGAACCAGCGCAAGCCGGCCCAGATCCAGGATTCGCGGGATCGGCAGCCGCGCCGAAATATATTCGGGAAAGCGGGTATGAAAACTGGTGGTGAACGGCAAGCCGGTGCCTGCGGCAGTAGCGCCGCACCAACAGCCCGATCGGCCCTTCGGTCGCGATGTGGATGCTGTCTGGCCGCGCGGCTTCGATCAGTTGCGCGGCCCTCGCCGGGCTCGGCAGCGCCAGCCGCAAATCAGGATAGCTCGGCATCGCAAAGGTGCGGAACGATTGCGGCGTCAGAAATTCGATCTCGGCGCCGAACGCACTCGCTGCTTCCGCCATCATCGCAAGCGTGCGCACCACCCCGTTGACTTGCGGGTGCCACGCATCGGTTGCGACCAGGATTCGCATCAGGCCGCGCGCGCGGTAACGGAAGCCACCGGCGCCACCCGCCGCAGCGGATCGGTCCAGGTGATGATCTCGAACCGGCCGTCTTCATGCTCGACCAAAGCGGTGCAGCTTTCCACCCAGTCGCCGCAATTCATGTAGCGGATGCCGTGCTCGTCGCGGATGGTGGCGTAGTGGATGTGGCCGCAGATCACGCCGTCGGCGCCATGGCGGCGGGCTTCGGCGGCCAGCGTCTGCTCGAACGCGCCGATATAGTTGACGGCGTTCTTCACCTTCAGCTTGGCCCATTGCGACAGCGACCAATAGGGCACGCCGAAGGCGCGGCGGAAGAAGTTGACCAGCCGGTTCATCTGGATCGCGAAATCATAGGCCTTGTCGCCGAGATGGGCGAGCCAGCGCGCGTTCTGCACCACGAGATCGAAGATGTCGCCGTGAATGACCAGATATTTGCGGCCGTCGACGCCGGTGTGAATGGTGTTCTCGACGACGTCGATGCCGCCGAAATGGGTGCCGTAATAGTTGCGCAGGAATTCGTCGTGATTGCCGGGCACGTAAACGATCTTGGCGCCCTTGCGCGCCTTGCGCAGCATCTTCTGCACGAAGTCGTTGTGCGATTGCGGCCAGTACCAGTTGGATCGCAGCGCCCAGCCGTCGACGATGTCGCCGACGAGATAGATGGTATCGGCATCGTGGGTGCGGAGGAAGTCCAGCAAACGTTCGGCCTGCGAGCCGCGAGCGCCGAGGTGGACGTCCGAGATAAACAAAGTGCGAAAGCGCCTTTCGGGACTCTCTTCACTCATAGCGTCACTTCCCATGCGCGAGCACCTAGCCCAATCCCGTGACAACGTGATGACGATTTACGCTTCGGACGGAACCGGCCGTTAATAGCGGGCCGGACGCGAATCGGTTGTCTGCTTGTCCCAAGAAAGAAATAGCAGCGGCGTGCGACACCGAGGCGACAGCCCCCGACGTCGCCCGACGCTCGACGGCGGCGGCTGGTTTCTGTGGATTTGATGGTTGAGGTTGAAACCGATCTCAGTTTGAAACCTCGATCCGGTCCATCTTCGGCGAGCCGACGCCGCGGGCTTCGCTTGGCGGATGCCGCCCCGGAGCGATTGCGACAGTCGTTCAGTCTCAGTCTGAAGCGCGAGCAGGAAGTATGAGTGCTGCGTCGCAACGCTCGTGGCGTCCCAGGCGCCGGTCGACTCAGGGTTTTCGGGAAGCCTCCGCCCGCTGCATCAGCCACGCTTTCGCCGCCTCTTCCATGATGGCCGAAGCCGTCATGTCGTCTTCCAATGCGGCCACCTTGATGGCGCGGACGACGGCCGGATCCATGGAAATCAGGAACTGGCGCTTTTCGCCGGACGGCGGCCGCCTGCCTTTTAGAGAAGCCTTTTTCATCGTCATCCCGCGCGGGTCGGACCCAGCTCTAACAAGGCCGGGCGCTCGGGAAAATAGCAAGTCGCCAGGAAACCCAAGGGGCGCGCAGCTTATCTACATATTTGTATATGTATCTATTGACTGCCACTGTTTGTTCTGCTTGTGTTCCTTCGTGGAGTAACCGGGGAGACCGAACGTGGGTGAAGGAATCGAGGAAACACCGGCGATATGGACCGGCGCGTCTTGTTCGCGGCTTGCGCCGCCTCAACCCGGCTCCTGCACGAGCCCGTGCGCACCCTTCGCGGGGCGGCCCTTTATCTCCGCCAAAACGACCGCCGTCGTTCCAGTCAAATGCTGTCTCGTTTGGGATGCGCTGGTTCAGGCCTCGCTCGACCCGTCGGTCCGCCGGATTGATTATCTGCGATGGTCGCAGGTGCGCTCTGCGCCGGTGAATGTCGACGCTATCATACTCGTACGGGACGACGGGCGCGTCCTGCTGGACGTGATCCCTGCCCGCCCCGTGCGGGACCTCGACGAAGAAGGCCTTGTTCTGATCGCCTTGTCTGAACTCGACCTCCCGACACTCTATCTCCGCGCTGAGGATATCCGGCGCGAACCGCTGCTTTCCAACGCAAGGAGGGTCTGGAGCTATCGGCTGCACCCTGTAGGCGTCACGACCCGGATGAAGGCTCTCTCCATATTGAGGAACGCTGGGCCGATGGCGCTCTCGGGGCTGATGACCGCAATCCGCAGTGGCCGCGATGAGTTCCCCGCGATCATGGCGCTGGCCTGCACGAACCTCGTCGAACTCGACCTGTCGGGCGCTCCTCTCGGACCGGCCACGACGATTAGGTGTCAGGTCTGAGATGTCGACGGAGACGGCAAGCGGAGACCGCCGATTTCGGAAGGCCGGGCTCGTCCCGCTGCGGAAATCGACGACCTGTTCGCGTCCATGTCCCGAAATCGTCTCCCGATTGATTAAAGGCTTCCCGCCAGATGATTAATCCCGTTGACGCCGACGACAAGGGGCCGTTGTCCGACCGCGGACGCGACTGGTGGACGCCTGTCATCACCGACTTCCTCGTCCTGCTCAACTCGGCCGTCGCCGGACGGAGGGAAGGCATCGTGGTGTTAGGTTCCACGAACAAGATCATTGCGGTCGACCCGGGGTTGCTACGTCCCGGCAGGCTGGAAAAATGCATCGAGATCAGTCGACCCTATCTGCGAGGGACGATCAACATCCTGCGCCATCACTTGAACGGGGAAGTTGCGGCGGATCTCACCGGAGTGGCCAGAACGATGGAGGGCGCGACGGGCGCCAAAACCGTGCACGTCGTGAGGGCTGCGCGCAGACTGGCCCGACGTTTCGGCCGAGCGATGACGACTGCCGATCTAAGGACGGCGCTTCTACCGATCGAGGATTTTCCGTTGGGTCAGCTGTTTCGCATGGCGGTGCACGAGGCCGCGCACGCCGTGGTGGCGATCGCGATTCCGGTCGGTATCGTCAAGCGCGTCGTTCTCGGCATCAAGGGCTTCTCCGGCGGCAGTACCATCGTTGACTTCAGGCACGACGACATCGCGACCCGAAAGGTCATCGAGGACCGCGTCGTCGTCGGGCTGGCGGCCCGCATGGCCGAGCGCATCTTCACCGGCGCGGCGGCGGCGGAAGCATCGAGTCCGGTCTGGGATCGGCGACCGTGCTGATCGCGGCAATCCATGCCTCCTACGGCCTCGCCGACAACCGGGTCTATCTCGGTTTTGGCACAGAGTTGCTGTACGATATTCGCCTCACCCGCGATCTCCGGACCAGCGTCGAGAAGCATTTGCCCGAACTCGAATGCAGCGCCGATGGACTGGTCAGGGAAAACCGCACGGCGATCCTCGCCGTGGCCGGGCGGCTGGCAACCGAGCGCTACGTCGCCGCTGAAGTCGTCGCGGATATCATGCGCGCGGCGCGCGACCCGGGCCCGGTTCCGGAAACGCGTCCGGTCACTCCGGAGAGTGAGCAAGGATCGCCACGATGATCGGCTCGGCTTCACAGGGTAATGATTCAGCGCGTCGCGTCACGGATTTTCCATCCGGGCGATCGCCTTGGGAGCTCGCCGAGCGAGGCACCTCCGCCCGTCGCACCGCGATCGGCGGCTGCTACGGCTCGCTGCCCGCGGCCATATGCCCGCTCGGCATTTTTTCCGTTCCGTGCCCGACCTGCGTCTTTGCCGCCGCCATGCACCGAAAACTATCGTGATCAAGAACCGTTCGACCTCCACGAGGGATTTATCATCATGCCCGCGAACCCCGACCGTCCCGCTTTCACGTCTACATCCGCCACGATCGTCAACCGCGAAGCCGGCGGCATCGCCGGCGTGCGGGAAGTGCTGGATCGGACCACGCGCCTGTCGGTGTGGACGTTCCCGTTCGCGGCGACCAACCGGGTCGCCGCCAGGCTGATGACGACGGCGGCAACTTACATTCTGGCCGACCACCGCAGCGTTTATATCGGCGAAAGTGGAAAATGCGGCCGCAGGCTGCTCGAACATGCGGCGGATTCCAACAAGCAGTTTGCGCGCGATGTCTACGTCGTCTCAGCTTTCGATCCCGAGTGGTTCGACAAGACCTCGGCGGTGCAACTGCAGCATCGCCTGATCCATTCGGCGAAGTCGGCGGGTCTGATGGAGGTGAGAACTCGGCGCCAACCCCCAGGATCTGTTGCTGCCGCGTTGGCTCGCGGGCTCGAACAACGGCATGTTCGACGCCGTACCGCGACTGTTGTTCGACGCCGGACTCCGCGCCTTCGATTCTAATTGCGACAGTCAGATCATGCCGACGATCGCGGCTCCGGGGTCCGGCCCATACAGCGACGCGGAGGTCGGCGACAACGACGATAACGGCTCAATGGAGATCGCGACGACTGCTCCGCCAGACGTCGAGGAGTTCGAACTCAATTATTTCGACCTTTGGGCGCGCGGCTACCAGTTCGGCGATCGGTTCGTCGTCGCCGCAGGCTCGGACTTCCATAATGTCGAGAACAACAGCGTCAGGGAGATCATAAAGATCCGGCGCAGGGCGCTGCTCGACAAAGGGGTATTGAAATCGATCCGCGGCGTCGAGGATCGCAGGCGCTTCATGGTCGCAATCGCGTTCCCGTCGAAGGCGATCGCGGCGAAGATTTGCTGCGGCGCCCACGTGGACTCCAGCAAGTGGCAACCCGTGCAGGTCAGGCGGCCCATCCTGCTCACGGCGTGACGTCCGAGGCGGCTGCGCCCCGAGATCGCTTCCGCATCGCGCTTTCGCCGCTCCTGCCGGCTCTGCCGCGCGCTCGAAGTCGCGCATCGCGGCCCGGCGCCTGCTGCAGGGCGTCACCGGAAAGATGCAGGGGTTGGCGTTTCGTCGTCCCGAACCGGATTGCCTTCCGCAGGGGCGGTCGCAGTCGGCGCGACGGCAGCTAAATTTCCCAGGCTCGCGCGTGCCCAGCGCAGCAATTCCGCGAGCGGCGCCGATATCCAGCGATCTTCTTGCCAGACCCCGGCTTGGGCAGCTTCCAGGACCGCCTCGGCCTGCAGAAGGTGCCTGATGCGGGCGCCCGTCTCGGAATCCGGTTGCCGCCGCTCCATGGTCAGCTTGTCGTCGGCGCCCCGACCGTATTCGGACGAAGATGCCGCAGCTTGCGAAAAGGGCAAAAAGGGTGGAGTGGAAGACGATTGAACCATGGGCGCCTTGTGGGGTCCAATGTACGTATGGTGCATTCTTTCCGATCGCACGGAAAACAAACGACGCTCGATCTCGTCGATCCGGCGCTGCCTTTGAAGATTCAGGGCCCGGACCTCCGGCGTGGGGCCACGCGTGGGCGACGGCGCCCGAAGCAGCGCCTCCTCGCGAAATCTGTCGTGGGCGCCCGCGGCGAGAAGTTCAGGATATCGGCGCAACGCCTCCCCATAGACGCCCGAAACATCCTGCTGAAGGATTCGATGCAGCGCACCGACGAATAGATCACCCCGATAGAATGCAAGCCCGTTCGCCGACTGACCGGGACGGACGATCACATCGTTCGCTTCCAGGAAACCCTTGACCTCCGTTTGCGATGCCCCCCTCTTCCAGAGGCTTTCCAGCCCGGCTTGAAAGGAAGGCAGCGCGAATCCCGCGCCGGCGGCCGACCGGCGCATGGAGTCGGTCATCCGCGGAGCTTTCAGCCGCGGGGATTCTCCGAGCTGATCGACCATCCAGTCGGCGACGGCGGCGTTTCCGGTGGCGCGGAGGTCGTCGACGATCGACGCGTGCCAGGGGCTGGCCGTAGCGACGCCTTCGATGTTGAATTCAGCGATCGCCCAGACTTTGTGCAGCCGCGGGGCATGGTTTCGCATGTCGAGCGCGCGGAATGTGATCGGCGAAACATGGCCGAGCACGATGTGGAAGTGATTGCCCCCTCCGCCCGGGCGCGCGCGTGGCTTGTCCTGGTGGCCGAAAATCAGCATCGGATGCGATTGCGCGTTCAGCTCGGTGACGATCAGGTCGACGACCGTCGCGGCCTCGGTATCGCTCAACGTTTTGCGCGGGGATACGACGACGTGCCAGAAGGCGATGGTCGCCTTCGACGCCGCTTTCAGCGCGATCATGACCGACATCGCTTCGGCGCTGTCGCGGGCGAAAAGGTTGCGGGTCCCGATAAGGACGGGTCGCTGGTCTTCGCTCTTCCAGAGGTGACTGTGTAGACGGGCCGCGTCGGCTCCAACGCCTTTGTAGCTATAGGCGCGCCCGATCATTTGCGACGGTTCTTCCGTGCCCCCAAAACCAATACGGCCGAAACGATATCGCGTAGCGTCGCGACGATCCCATCGCTATCGACGCCGCACGCTACGTCCGTATGACCGGACAGCTCGGAGGCGCAACGACGATGGGCGCCTTCGACCGAATTGCCGCATTCGATGATCGCGCCGTGGATCCTGGCGAGTTCCCGCCGGATCGCGTGGCTCTCGCCGCGGCCCCGGCGAACCGGTTTGCCGGAGAGATCGGCCTCGATCAGGCGGCGCAGATATTCGCCGACGCTGAGCTCGAGCGAGGTCGCCCGGACCTCGATTTCATGCCTGAGGTCCGCGGAGAGCCGCAACGAGAACGGCCGGCTCGCCGGTGTAGTACACCCCATCTCTGGATGCGCGGCGGTCACCGGCCAGCTCCGAATATCGAGTTGATCCGACGGCCGAGTTGGCGGAAGGCACGCTCGAAACGCCCGATGCGCCGTCGGAGGATATGCGCGCGGAGTTCGGCGAGCCGCATGCGCTCGGAACGCCGCAGTAGCAGCAACGAAAGCGGCAGTTCGGTCGCCAGGAATACGCTGCTGGTCCCGGCAAGTCGCTTGACCAAGGCGTCGGCGGCGCGACAGCCCCGCCTTTCGACCCGTTCGAACAGGCTGGAGAGAGGCATGCTAAGCTGCGGGAAATCGAGCCACCTGCGCGGCAGCCTCCATCAGCCCGCCGATCCAGGCGGCGATCCGGCGCTGCACTACGCGCAGCGTGGCCGGATCGTCGAGCGAATTGCCCGCGCCATCCAGCCAAAAGCCGGCAAGAGTTGCCGGATCCGCCGCCACGAAGTCCACCATATTCATTCCGGCGCGGTCGACGGGCTGCCAGAGCAGGTCGTTCATCCGCGGGAAGACGACCTCGGTGACGGTCGCCCGCATTTCCGCAAGCTGGGCCGGACGGAGCCCGAGCAGGCCGGCGTTGAAGGTAACCGGACCGAAATGCTCGTTGAGGATCCATACCACCCGCGCGGACGGCAGCGTTTCGCGGATTTTTTCCGTCGAGGACACCATCGCCCGGATCGCGTCCGGGTTCGCCGTCGTCACAAGAACGAGGACAAGTTCGCCGCCCGCATCAGCAACGAGCCGATCGAAACGCATGTCGTGCAGGTACCTGATCGTGGCCGTGTCCCAGGTCGCCGCCGTATCGAGCAGGATCGAGCTGCCGTTCTTCGCGGAACGGGCGACGGCTTGCGAGAGTGGAGCGAAGGCCCGCAACGTCACAAGCGGATCCTCCGCTGCTTCATCGAGCAGGTCCGTGTCGATGGTGATGACCTGTCCGCCCACCTTGCTGGACAGTTTTTGCTGTACATCTGCCGAAAAAACCTGGACGTCCTGCCCCGTCGCCTGCAGGAACAGAGTAAACAGTTCGGCGGCAAGGGTTTTGCCCTGCCCACCGCACGAGCTCAAAAACGCCAAGAAAAGCCAACGTACCATGTTCGTCTCCCATGAATGTTGGGCCGACGACTAGGCGCGACCGCGCAGCAAGGCACCCAAGAACCTTTGTCGCAATCTGTCGTAATCTGTCGTAATCTGTCGTAATCTGTCGTAATCTGTCGTAATTTGTCGTAATCTGTCGTAATCTGTCGTAGATTTCGCGACGGGCGTCCTAGAGCGTTTCATCTTTTGATGGAAGCGTATCCGGCGTTGACGAAGTAGTTGCTGCATTCGCCGGGCAGAACGCTTCTGACGAGGTGGCCGATGTGGTCGCAGGCGTCGTCGATCGTGCGTTTCTGTGCGATGCGCATCCAGTGCTTGATCTTGGCGAAGACCTGCTCGATCGGGTTGAGGTCGGGTGAGTACGGCGGCAGGTACCACAGCCTTGCGCCGGCTTTCCGGATCATCTGCCGGACGGTCGGCCGACTTGTGGCTACCGAGATTGTCCATGATGACGATGTCGCCCGGTTTGAGCACTTTGCACGAGTTGCTGTTCGACATAGGCGCGGAAGCTTTCGCCGTTGATCGGGCCGTCGAACACGCAAGGCGCAGTGAGCTGGTCGGAGCGTAGGGCACCGAGGAAGGTCAGGGTTCGCCAGTGACCGTGCGGCGCAAAGCCGCGCAACCGCTCGCCCTTGGATCCCCAGCCGCGCAGCGGGGCCATGTTGGTCTTGATCCAGGTCTCGTCGATGAAGACCAGGCGACTCGGATCGAGGCCGATCCTGCCAAGATCGCCAGCGCTGGCGCCGCCGTGCGACGTCGGCGCGGCCCTGCTCAAGGGCGAACAGTGTTTTTTTTGAACCGCAGTCCTTCGCGTCGCAGGAACATCCATACCGCATTGTGCGAGACTTTCACGCCTCGCGCGGCAAGTTCGTCCTTCAGCCCGTGCAGCGTCAGATGCGGCGTCTGCCTGATCCGCTCCATGATGAACGCGCGATGCGGCTCCAGAACCGGCTTGCGGTGACCGCCCATCTTGCCCGGCGCCACCGAGCCCGTCGCGCGATAGCGCTGCGACCACTTCACGACCGACGACACCGCAACACCGAACCGCGCCGCCACAGCATGGCAACTCTCGCCGGCATTCCACCGCCTTAACGGCTCGTTCACGAAGATCATTCGAAAGAGGTCGGGCCATCCGATGCTGGCCTCCGATCCAGCCAGCATCTTGAATCACAAACCGCCGACCGACGGAATCCCTCCCGATTCATCAATCCATGAACCGCTCTAAGCTGGTCCCTTCGGCGTGGCTCAGCGGAAATGACAGGCGCGGGCCAGACTGCGGAAGCAGCGATACGTCGAACCCATCCCGACCACATTCGAGAGCTCGATTGTCGCCGGCGGCCTGCCGGTGGCACGAGCCGAGGCGGCTGTTCCCGTGGTTTGCCCGGACTTATCACACCACGAATTGCGCGCGCCGTGAACGTCGCCCATCTTCGCGCGACGAAGCAGTTCGGCCGCCGAATCAGCGATCGCTCCGTCGCATTTGATCGCCAGCATCTGAACTCGCCGGTATCGGCGGCGCAGCCCCGCGGTCTCAAGATCACTGTCTATGATCGTCGACAGAAAACTTCTGACGAAGCGATGCTGATTGAGTCCTACCCAGATCGTCAGCATGGAGGAAAACACGTCCTGGCGGATCGCGTCCCTGTCCCCACAAGGATACTCCGCCGTTCCGACCGCGCGTAGTTGATCGACCAGATCGATCACAATCAGTTGCACGGAGGCTGGCGGCCGCTCGATCCTGGACTCGAGGATGATCTCGCAGACGTCGAAAACCAGACTGGCGTCGGGCACGGGCTCGGCCCATCGGTAGAGCGTCCGCGTTCCCGGATTTTGACGCTGCGGGTCTCGGGTGGCGCGGCTTACTCTATCGTGAACGAGGGCAATGAACCTCGAAGCGAGGACCGGCGTCTTGACGATGAAATCTTCGAGACGCTGGATTGCCTCGGTTGGACCGGAGCAGTCCTCATAGAAATAGCTGAGGGCTTCGCGGGAGGGAAATTGCGTGACGCGGGCGGCGACCAGATGCGGTAGCTCCGCAGTCTGACGCATCGCCGCGTCCAGGACATGGGGGCCCACCGAAGCGGACACAACGGCGGTGCGCGCCGAGCCGCTCCCGTTCAACTTTCCCGTCAGGACCTCGAGCGAAACCGGCGCCAGATCAAGATTGGAAAAGGGATATCGGCCGACCAGCGCATCCATCGTTTCGGGTAGAATTTTCGCGGGAAGCGCGAAGTCGTCTCCGGAACCGGCTCGCTCAGCGGCGCTTTTTAGTTCCTCGAGCTGCTCGACGACCATCGCTATTCGGGGCGATCTGGCCTGCTGCTTGCGACGGCCTCGATAGATGCGCGTGGCTTCCTCAAGGGAGGCGAAGACGCGATCCATTGCGCGGGGAGACAAGCTGAGGCGGCGTAGGCAACGCTCGATGTCGGCACGCTCCTGCGCCGTCATGACCTAGCTCCGTCTGGGCTTGTGTCGACCCAATATTTGGTCCGTAACCGCTTCGTGGGCGGTAGCCTCCCCTATCTTGCTGACGAAATCGGCGAGACGCCGGGGCACCTCGCCCGTTGACGGTACGCTTCGCTGAAACGATGACAGGATCGGCCTCCTGTCATCGTCTGGAGATTTACGAAGCGCACCGGCCGGCACGCCGGTCGATCCGATCGCCTTCGCGGCTGCTTTCCTCGCCCGTTTGACGTAGTTAAAGAGCGACTGCTGCGTCAAGACGGCTTCCCTCGGGCCGACGACACCGGCATCCGTGAGCCGCTTCGCCAAATATCGGTAGGTGTATCCCCGGTCGAGGACATCGTCGATTTCGCGGATGAATTCGACGAAGATCGGCTGCCATTTGCGGCCTTGCGCCGCGGCGGAGCCGAGCGCCTCGCTCAACGTCCCCAACAGCGCTTCGACCGCAAGACGGGAGGCTTCGCCGGAAGGTCTCGTGTTCATGGTCATCTCAGCCCTGCGCCAGCGTGAAATCACTAGATATGCCAAGATTTTTACTTGTAAATGGGGCACGGCCTATCCCCCAAGGTACTCGTCGGAGGCTGCCTTGGCGGCCAGGCCGCAAACGCGGCATGCTGGCGCAAATATCCACAGGCATGGCCCACGTCCCGGCCGCCTCGGGACAGACGCGCAT
This sequence comes from uncultured Alphaproteobacteria bacterium, assembly GCA_963699465.1. Taxonomy (GTDB): domain Bacteria; phylum Pseudomonadota; class Alphaproteobacteria; order Rhizobiales; family Xanthobacteraceae; genus Bradyrhizobium. The sequence continues at coordinate 13,068 of CAVOTZ010000023.1, read as the reverse complement.
ACCCTGCAGGAAGCCGGATCAGGCGGCAGAAGCGGCACCGAAGCGACGTCCGAGGTGGGCCCGGAATGATAAATCCGGAATAAAGACCACTTTAGGTGCGAGCATCGTCGCCGAATATCCCGCTCTCACCGGCTATGCGCCTGCGTGAGCCGGAATTGGAAGACGGAACTAGGAGGACGCCCGCCAGCTAGGCAGGAAATCGATCCTCGAGGCAATGCTGAGCGTGAGCGCGAAAGGGATATCTGGATGGGCGGGCTAATGGCGATCGCGCAACAGGAGTTGGGCTGCTGACGAAGTGACCGAATGGAAGGACTACCTAAATACCCCTCGGCGAATCGGACAGCCTTCGCGAACAGCCGGGCCTGTTGCGGACTTGGAAGTCAATAAAATCCGTAGAAGTGATGCAGGGGGCCGTTGCCTTGTCCGACGTTAAGGCGGTCGGCCTGCGCGATGGCTTCGCTAATCCAGACCTTCGCCGCCTGTACCGCCGTTCCAATGTCCTGGCCCTTCGCCAAACCCGCCGCGATCGCAGCCGAAAGGGAGCAACCGGTACCGTGCGTGTTGCGGGTCGCAAGACGCGGGCCGGCCAGCGCTATCGAGCGATCAGCGTCGAAAAAATGATCCACGCTTTCGGTGCCTTGCCCATGGCCTCCCTTGATCAAGACCGCCCCGCAACCCATGGCCATCAGCCGTCTGCCTTGGCTGACGATGGCGGCCTCGCCTTCAGCCACTGGTTCACCAAGCAAAGCAGCCGCCTCTGGAAGGTTCGGCGTGACAATCGAAGAGCGCGGTATCAGTCTCGATCTCAGCGCTTCGACGGCATCCGCGGCGAGCAAGCGATCGCCCGAGGTTGCCACCATTACCGGATCGAGCACAACGTGTTCCGGCGACCAGCGCGCAAGGGCCGCCACAATCGCCTCGATAGTGTTGCGCTGCGCCACCATCCCGATCTTGACGGAACGGATATCGAGATCGGCGAAGACCGCATCGATCTGCGCGGTGACGAAATCGGCCGGCACCTCGTGGATGCCGCGCACGCCGGTGGTGTTCTGCGCGGTCAGCGCCGTGATCACGGAAGCGCCGTAGACGCCAAGCGCCGCAAAGGTCTTGAGGTCGGCCTGGATGCCGGCTCCGCCAGAAGAATCCGAACCGGCAATCGTGAGCGCGACCGGGATAGTCACGGCGTTGCGCGTCGATTTTGCAGAGCTTTACAGGCCATATCCTGTCCTAACCCGACGCATCACGGGCAGCAAGTTGACTTGCCATACAGCCTGCAATTTTGCTCTATTGCCGAGCTAGAGCATGATCGTTCTGATACAATCAGAACCGAAGCCTTAGAATCTTGTTTTGACGCGTGTTCTTGACGCGAACCTGCATCCACTTCGCTCGAAGACGTATGATCGACGCCCCCGGAGACGACAGAGATGGTCCCTTTTTTCGTCCAGTTCAAATGCAAGCTCGGCCAGTCCTACATGGTGGCCAACGCGCTGGCCGAGGCCGAGATCGCGTCCGAAATCTATTCGACCGCGGGCGACTACGACCTGCTGGTTAAATTCTATGTCGATAACGACACCGACATCGGCCACTTCATCAACGAAAAGGTGCAGGTGATTCCGGGCATCCAGGATACCCATACCATCATCACCTTCAAGGCGTTCGGCCCCGGCTAGCGGGCGCGCTTTACCGCCGCGGAGTGCCTGAGAGGCGGGCAAGGCGGCTTTCGATCATCAGCCCTGTTCCACAAGCAGACCTCCCTTGCCGACGCAAGGCCCGGCGAGGGAACAACTGGCCGCCTGTTCCGTTTTTACTTTCGGCAACGCACAAACCCGACAGTGTAACGTAACGACGGACTGGAGCAAGGCGGCATGAGTTCTGCTGATCCGACAGATTCTGCCCTCCCGGCCCCGAGCTCGCCTCGTGCGTTGGTCAAGCTCCCTGCGCGGACGGAAGCGTCGTTCAAGATCAATCCAAAAAAATCCTCCGACATCGACCCTGACAATAAGGATGATGCGGACTTGAGGGTTGAAAGACAGCAACCCCGGCCGGAAGAGCAAAAAGAGCGGCAAAAAACCGATCGCCCCGAACCGAAGGCGGATCATCCCGACGATCAGGGTCCGAAAGGCATCAAGGGTGCGTTCCAGAAGCACCCGATCGCGATGATCGTGTGCCTCGGACTGATCGCGCTCGGCCTCATCGCCGGCATCGCGTGGTATCTGCATGCACGCCACTACGAGAGCACCGACGACGCCTTCATCGACGGCCGTTCGGTGCTGGTCAGCCCCGAAGTCGGCGGCGCCATCACCAGCGTCAACGTCACCGACAACCAGATCGTCAAAAAAGGCGACCTGCTGGCGACCATCGACGTTAGAAATTACAAGGCGGCGCTGGATCAGGCCGACGGCTTGATTGCGCAGAACGAAGCGACGGCCAAAAACATCGATGCTCAGATCGCCGCTCAAAAGGCCCAGGTCGAGCAAGCCGCGCAGCAGGTGACGGAAGCGCAGGCCGCGCTGAAGTTCTCGACCGACGAAAACATCCGCTACCAGGATCTGGTGCAGAAGGGCGCCGGCACAGTCCAGCGGGCGCAACAGGCCTCGTCCGATTTCACCGGCAAGCAGGCCGCGCTGGACGCGGCGAACGCTGCGAAAATAGTGGCCGAGCGGCAGATCGACGTCCTCAACGCGCAAAGGATCGGCGCCTTGGCGCAACTCGAGCAGGCCAGGGCGCAAAAGGATCGCGCCGCCGCTGATCTTGCGCGAACCGAACTGCGCGCCACCGTGGACGGGCGCGTCACCAAGCTGACCGCCGCGGTCGGCGCGCTGGCCGCGCCGGGCCAGGCGATCATGGTGGTGGTGCCGATCGATATCTGGGTCACCGCCAATTTCAAGGAATCTCAGCTGGCGCTGATGCGGGTCGGGCAACCGGTCGACATCGAGATCGACGCCTACGGCAAGACGTTCCCCGGCCATGTCAACAGCGTGCAGGCCGGCAGCGGCACGGCGTTCAGCCTGTTGCCGGCGGAGAACGCCACCGGCAATTACGTCAAGGTGGTGCAGCGCGTGCCGGTCAAGATCACGTTCGACCAGCGACCGGACGTCGAACTCGGACCGGGAATGTCGGTGGTGCCGACCGTCACCGTTCGCCCGTGAACATGACCGATGCCGGGCAACGCAGATACTCCAAAATCCTCGAGCGAATACGGTAACGTCAATCCATGGCTGATTGCGGTGCTGGTCGCGGTCGCGACCTTCATGGAGGTGCTCGACACCACCATCGCCAATGTCGCGCTGCGTTACATCTCGGGCGGGCTTGCCGTCAGCAGCGACGAAGCCTCGTGGGTGATCACGACCTACTTGGTTGCGAATTCGATCGTGCTCTGCGCCAGCGGCTGGATCGCGGAGATGTTCGGGCGCAAGAATTTCTTCATGGTGTGCATCGCCTTGTTCACGGTGAGCTCGCTGGCATGCGGCTTTGCGTGGGACCTGCAGGCGCTGCTGATCTTCCGGGTGTTGCAGGGGCTGGCTGGCGGCGGCATGACGCCGGTGGCGCAGTCGATTTTGGCGGCCGCCTTCCCGCCCGCCAAACGGGCCCAGGGATTTGCGCTCTACGGCATCGCGGTTGTGGTGGCACCCGCCGTCGGGCCGACGCTCGGCGGCTGGCTCAGCGACAATCTGTCGTGGCACTGGTGTTTTCTCATCAACGTCCCGGTCGGCCTGATCACGGTGATCCTGATCCATTTCATCATTCCGAGTTCGCCGGAAAAGCAAAAGGAGCGCGAAAAGCTCTGGGCCAAGGGACCCAATTTCGACATCATCGGCTTCCTGTTGATCGTCACTTTCCTCGGCGGCCTCGAAGTCGTGCTCGACCGCGGTCAGATCGACGACTGGTTCGGATCGGGATTTATCGTGACCTTCGCGGCGATTTCAGCAACCGCGTTGCTGTTGTTCATCCCGTGGGAGCTCAATCGGCCGCAGCCGCTGATCGACATCAAGATGCTGACCGGGCGGCAGTTCGGCACCTGTTTTGTCATCATGCTGGTAACCGGCGCGCTGCTGATCGCGACCACGCAGATCCTGCCGCAGCTGCTGCAGGAAGATTTCGGCTACACCGCCACGCTGGCCGGCCTTGCGATCTCGCCCGGCGGCGCGGTGACTATGGTGATGATGGTGGTCGTCGGCCGCCTTTCCTTCGTGCAGCCGCGCTATTTGATCGCGATCGGCGCCGCGATCGCCTGCTATGCCATGGTCTATCTGCTGACCATGACGCCCGACGCCGACTACTGGTACTTCGCGTGGTCGCGCATCTATCTCGGGATCGGCCTGCCCCTGATTTTCATTCCGATCACCACAGCCTCCTATGACGGCATTCCGCCTGACAAGACCGATCAGGCCTCGGCGCTGATCAATCTGGCGCGAAATTTCGGCGGCTCGATGGGCGTGGCGCTAAGCCAAACCGTGCTGGCCCGACGCGAGCAATTTCACCAGAGCCGGCTGGTCGAGCATATCGGCTCGTGGAATCCGTTCTACAACAACAGTCTCAGCCAGATTCAGGCCTATCTGAACGGCCGCGCGGCGACTGGCAGTTCGTCAGGCACCAGCATCGCGATCGTCGGCCAGGCGGTCCAAAGCCAGGTCTCGATTCTCGCCTATATCGATGTGTTCGTGGCGCTGGCCGTGATCGCCATGGTGATGGTGCCGCTTGCACTGACATTGCGCACCGTCAACAGAAGCGCCGGCGCCAAACCGGCGCATTAACGCTCGGTCGTAATTAGAAGATATGCCAAAGCGGGAGCCTGCTCCCTCTCCCACCCAGCTCGGGTTTACCCGAGTTGGGCATCCATGTTGTTGAAGTCGGATATATCCGACTTCAATGGGAGAGGGTTGGGGTGAGGGGTTACACGCTATCGATGGGTGGAAGCGCCAACCTCTCCCTCCCTATGAAAGAGGTGAAGACGACCTCACTCGATCCGCAGCTTGGCGTCCTGCACCACCTTGCCCCATTTGTCGATTTCGACCTTGATGCGCTGGCCGAACTCGTCCGGGGTATCCGCCACCGCGGTGAACCCGAGTTTTATGAGGTTTTCCTTGACGTCGGTCTGGGCGACGGCCTTGGCGATCTCGCGATACAAGAGATCGACGATCTCTTGCGGCGTCCCGGCGGGCGCGACGAGGCCGGTGATCGTATCGGCTTCCTGATCCTTGATGCCCTGCTCGGCAAAGGTCGGCACATCGGGCATCCCCGCGGCGCGCTGGGTCGCCGCGACACCGATGGCGCGCAGTTCTCCGGCCTGCACCGCCGCCAACGCCGGCGGCAACGCCGTGAACGCGATCGGCGTGTGGTTGCCGATGGTGGCCTGGATCGCCGGGCCTGCGCCGGCGAACGGCACGTGCACGAGGTCGAGATTGAAGGTGAGCCGGAACAGTTCGCCGCCCAGATGCGGCGTCGAACCAATGCCGGGCCCGGCATAGCTGTATTTGCCGGGATTATCCCGGATCAGCTGCACCAGTTCCGGCAGTGTCCTGGCCGGCACCGACGGGTTGACCACCACGACATTGGGCGACACCGCGATCAGCGTCACCGGCGCAAAATCCTTGATCGGGTCGTACGGCACCTTAGCATAGAGACTGGGGTTCACCACAAAGCCGGTCGAGATCGCCATGATGGTGTAGCCATCGGCGGTCGCGCGCGCGACCTGGCCGGAGGCGATGTTGCCGCCGGCCCCGCCTGATATTCTCTACGTAGAACTGCTGACCGAGACTCTCGGAGAGTTTCTGCGCCACGATCCGCGCGATCACGTCGGTCGGCCCGCCCACGGGAAATCCGACCACCACGCGCACCGGCCGCGTCGGATATCCCGCCGCCAGCGACGGCGCGACGCCGGACAGCGACAACAGAACGGCGCACAACACCCGCAACGCGGTCCGCATGGGCTTCTCCCCGATTTTATTCGTTGGCGGCATCATCGATGGCCGTGCCGCGCGGGGCAAGAACAATCGACGAGCGCGATCGACGCGACCTTGGTCGCAGGTCTCTATTGCTCGTTGATCTCGGCCTCGCGAATGATCTTGCCCCACTTCTCCGTCTCGCCATCGACAAACCTGCCGAATTCTGGACCGGGCAGATAGTGCGCATCCATGCCCTGGACCACCAGCTTCTGCTGGATGGTCGGATCCGAAAGCGCCTGGCTGATGTGGGATTGCATCTGGTCGATAATGGGATCGGGCGTTGCCGCCGGCGCCATGAACCCAAACCAGGCGGCTGCGACAACGTCCGTACCCAGCTCGCGCAGCGTCGCCGCGTCCGGATACGCGCCGCTTCGTTGCTCGGAAAAGCACCCGAGCACCCGCAACGCGCCGCTATTGATGTGCGGCAAGGCTGCCGGCAGCGCCGTCGTGGTCGCATCGACACGTCCGGCCAGAAGCTCGATATAGGATGGCGCATCGCCGCCGAATTGAACACAGACACTCTTGAAGCCGGCGGTCTTGCTCAACAGCACGGCTGCCAGATGCGGCTGCGAACCAGCCGCCACCGACGCAAACGTGATGCCCTCAGGCTTTGCCTTCGCGAACGCGATGAACTCCGCCAGGGTCTTGTAGGGCGCGTCAGCTTTGACGATCAGGAACAGCGGCACCAGCATCGCCAGCGCAATCGGACGCAGATCCTTGTGCGGGTCATAGTTGAGCTTGCCGAACATGGCTTCGGCGGTCTCAAACGGGGCCGCCGCGTACAGGAAGGTGTAGCCGTCCGGGTCGGCTCGCGCCACGGTCTGGTTGGCAATCGTCGAGCCGGCGCCCGGCTTGTTTTCGACGAAGAATTTCTTGCCGAGCCTGGTTTCGAAATACTCCGCCAGCAGACGTGCGGAAATGTCGCTGGAGCCGCCGGCCGCGTAAGGCGAAATCAACCGCACCGGACGCGCCGGCCACGCTTCTGTCGCAGCGAATGCCGGAGCGCGAGCTATTCCCGCCGCGGCACCACCCAGCAAAGCCCGTCGTGTGATCTTCATGCCGTTTCTCCCCTTGGCCCGGTCAGGATTTGTCGCCGTCCTGGTCGGCCTTCTTCGGCTTTGGCGGGCCGTCCACCGGCGGCAGCGACTTGATATAGGTCGCAATCGCCGCGCGGTCGGCTTCGTTCAGTTGAGACGTATTCTTGACGACGGCGACCATCGAGCCGCCCACGCTGTCGCCATCGTTTGTCTGCCCGCTCTCGAGCAGGTAGGCGATGTCTTTTTCACTCCAGTCGGACAAGCCCTTCTGCGTGATGTTGGGCACCCATCCTTTGCCGTCCGGATCGGGGCCACCCGCAAAACGTTGCGCGGCGACGATGCCGCCAAGGAAATTACGCGGGCTATGACACTCGGCGCAATGACCGAGCGCGTTCACAAGATAGGCGCCGCGATTCCATTGCGGTGAACGCGCGGTGTCCGGCGCGAAAGGCCTGTCGTCCATGAACAGCCATTTCCAGATCCCGACATTGCGGCGGATGTTGAACGGAAACCGCACATCGTGGTCGCGCACCTTGCCCGGAACTGCTGCCAGCGTCTTCAGATAGGCAAAGAGATCGCGGATATCGCTCACCCGCGCATGGGCATAGGTGGTGTAGGGAAACGCCGGGAAATAATGCGCGCCATCAGGCGAGACGCCGCGCGTCACCGCCGTGAGGAATTGCGCCTCGGTCCAGCGCCCGATGCCGTCAGCCGCATCAGGCGAGATATTCGGCACGTAAAAGGTGCCGAATGGCGAGCCCAGCGCCAGGCCGCCGCCGAGCTTGAGCCGATCGGGCTGGCCGGGCACGGTATGGCAGGAGGAACATCCGCCCGCGTTGAAGATTGTCTCGCCGTTGGCAACATTGGGCGTGTAAGCCGCCTCGGTGATCGCGATCGTCATGGACGGCGTGGTCAGCCACCAATAGATCCCGAGGCCTGTGGCACCAACCAACACCAGAGTAAGGACAATTCCTCGCGCCATTCATCGAAATCCCTGCCATCACGATCACAGTCTAGAGACTAGTACGGGCCTGCTTCCAGCCATAGACTGCTCCAAACTTTCGCCAAAACGGAAGTAAGGCGGGAATAAAGCGGAACCGACGTTGTTTTGAGGCATATCACCATGTCAGGACCGCACTATCACTTGACGTCAACCGGGAGAGAAACATGCTGAAGACCAAGACCCTGCTCGCCACGCTCGCCGTCGGCATCCTGTTCGCCGGCCCCGCCTTCGCCGAAAAGATGAAGGCAAGCCTGGACGGCAAGTCCGAGACCCCGCCGAACACCAGCGCCGCCACCGGCAAGGCGGACATCGACTATGACGCCGCCACCAAAAAGCTGAGCTGGACGCTGACCTATTCCGGCCTCACGGGCCCGGCGACCGCCGCGCATTTTCACGGCCCCGCCGAGCCCGGCAAGAACGCCGGCGTTGCCGTTGCAATTCCGAACGCCGGCACCAGCCCGGTGACGGGCAGCGCCACGCTGACCGACGCCCAGGCCGCCGACCTCGAGGCCGGCAAGTATTACGTCAACGTCCACACCGCGGCCAATCCGGGCGGCGAAATCCGAGGCCAGGTGACGAAGTAAGCTGACAGGCAGGTCGCGAAGTCATCTTCGCATAACGATCAAAAGGGGCGAGCGCGGAAGGCGCCCGCCCTTTTTTTGCGCGCCTCAAACAACGCGACGTCATCCTGAGGAGCGCGCTCTTGCCGCGCCTCGAAGGATGACCGCATGCACCCGCGGCCATCCTTCGAGGCTCGCCGAAGACGGCTCGCACCTCAGGATGACGTTGCACATGTGGCGTGCCGCCAAGGGCCCGCATGCCCCTCGCCTGTTGCCCAGAAACCCGATTATGGTCAGACTGCGCCCCGAAAAAACAGGGAAGGAAACAACCATGACCTCTCAGGCCGACAAACTCGCAAGCCTATTGCGCAGCGACGAGATGATCGTCGCGCCCGGCGCCTATGACTGCATCACCGCGCGGATGGTCGATCAGGGCGGCTATGCCGCCTGCTACATGACCGGTGCCGGGGTCGCGGCGACGCTCGGATTTCCCGATTATGGCCTTGTCACCATGACCGAGATGGCCGACAACGCCAGCCGGATGACCAACGTGCTGAAGATTCCGCTGATCGCCGACGCCGATACCGGCTACGGCAACGAGCTCAACGCCATCCGCACCGTCAAGGAATACGAGAAGCGCGGCGTCGCGGCGATCCAGATCGAGGATCAGACCTTTCCAAAACGCTGCGGCCACCTCGACAACAAGGAGGTGGTGTCGCTCGACGAATTGCTGCCCAAGATCCGCGCCGCGGCCTCGGCCCGGGTCAATCCGAATTTCACCATCATCGCCCGCACCGACGCCCGCGCCATGCTCGGCTTCGAGGAGGCGGTGCGCCGCGCCAACGCGATGCTCGACGCCGGCGCCGACGTTGCCTTCGTCGAAGCGCCGCAAACCCTCGACGAGGTGCGCGCGGTGCCGAAACTGGTAAAAGGTCCGTGCCTGCTCAACATGGTCTGGAAGGGCAAGACGCCGGAAGTATCGATTGCGGAAGCGCAGGCGATGGGTTTTCGGATCATGATCTTCCCGGGCCTGCTGTTCAAAGCCACGATGGTCGCCAGCGACGAGGCGCTGGCAAGCTTGCGTGAGCAGGGGCGCCATCCGACCCCGCACAACCAGATGACGATCAAGGCCGCGTTCGCCCGCGTCGGCGCCGACGAATGGGAACCGTTGCGCGAACGCTTTCGCGACCCGTCGCTGAAGCTCGCGGGCTGAGTTCAGTCAGGCCGCCTGATCGCAGCGGTATTGTCCGTCGGACTAATTGTTGCAGGCGGATTCGTGTCCCGGACGCGGTGCAGCGTTCTCCCGGCGATGCACAGCATCGTCCGGCACGCTGCTCCGCAGATTAGGGATCCACCCACGCGGATGGACCGCGGACCAGCAGCGCATCACGCCGAAGACGACGTGCTGCGCTGCATCCGGGGAACGCAGCATGGGGTCCCTTGCTGAACGCGATCAGCCCTTCTTGACGCGGAAGGTCTCGTGGCAGCCGCCGCACTGCTTGCCGATCACCGGCAGCGTGGCCTTGAGCGTATCGAGATTAGTGATTTTGGCATCGCTGACGGCCTTGCCGAAACTCGCCGCGTGTTCGGCGAAGCCGGCCTTGTCCTCCCAGACCTTTGGCGAGATCTGGTAATCGCCCTCGGGCTGCATGCCCTTGATGCTGTCGGGGAACAGGGTCGGAAGCTTCTTGGCGGTCTCGGCGAATTGCGCCAGTGCGGTATCGACGGTGGCCTGGTCGTAGGGCTTTTCGCCTTTGACCATCGCGGCGAGCGCGCCGGCATTCTTGCCGTTGCCCTTCATCGTGGTCTGCGCTTCCTTGAGTGCGTCCTGTTGCGCGACGACAGCGCCAACCCCGAGCAGCAACGTTCCGACAACCACGGCCGTTCGCATCATCATTTCGGTTTCCCCAGTTTTGTTGCGCGTGGCCGATCGACCCGCGGACCATGACTATAGCAATTCTAAACCCCGCCGGGCAGCCTTCATTCCCTGCTTTTAAAGGCTGTGCCGGCGTTGGTGTTCGCGGATCGCGATCCAGACCCGCTCCGCGGTCGCGGGCATGTCGATGTGATCGATCTTGTACTCGCGCCACAGCCCCTCGATGATGGCATTGACGACGGCCGGACAGGAGCCGATCGCGCCCGCCTCGCCGGCGCCCTTGACGCCCAGCGGATTGGTCTTGCAGGGCACGTTGTGGGTCTCGAACACGAAAGACGGCCCGTCGGCCGCGCGCGGCAGCGCGTAATCCATGAACGTGCCGGTGACGAGCTGGCCGTCCTTGGGATCGTAGACCGCCTGCTCCATCAAGGCCTGGCCGATCCCCTGCATGGCGCCGCCATGAACCTGGCCGGCCAAGAGCAGCGGGTTGAGCGTCACCCCGAAATCGTCGACGATGACGTAGTTGACGATTTTGATGATGCCGGTGGCGGGATCGATCTCGACCTCGGCGACATGGGTGCCGTTGGGATAGGTGCCGTCGGCGCTGGCAAACGTGGCGCTGGCGTTCAGTTTCGAGGGATCGCTGCCCGCGCCTTTGGCGAGATCGGCAAAACTGACCGAGCGATCGGTACCGGCGACGCGGATGGTGCCGTCGCTGATCTCGAGATCGCCGGCGCCGGTCTCCAGCGCTTCGGCGGCGATCTCGCGCAGATTGCCGCCCAGCGTGCGGGTCGCGCGCTCGACGCTGACGCCGCCGGAGGGAATCGACGCCGATCCGCCGGTGCCGAGCCCGGTCGCGATCATGTCGGTGTCGCCCTGGAAGACGTGGACCCGTTCGGGCGCAAGCCCGAACTGCTCGGCGACCAGCTGCGCATACGCGGTCTGGTGGCCCTGCCCGCTCGACTGCGTGCCGATCAGGACGGTGACATCGCCGTTGGGATCGAGCCTGACATTGGCGGTTTCCTCGCCCATGGTGCCGCAGACCTCGACATAAGTTGCGAGTCCAATGCCGCGCACCAATCCCTGTTTCTTGGCGGCCCTGGCGCGCTTGGGAAATTCCTTCCAGTCGGCGATCTCCATCGCGCGTTTCATATGCGCGGTGAAGTCGCCGGAATCGTAGACCTTGCCGGTCGCGGTGGTGTACGGCATCGCTTTTGGCGCAATGAAATTCTTGCGACGGATCGCATCCGGCGTCATGCCGAGTTTTCGCGCGCAGGCGTCGACCAGCCGTTCGACCACGTAAGCCGCCTCGGGGCGGCCGGCGCCGCGATAGGCATCGACCGGCACGGTGTTGGTGAACACGGTCCGCACCCGGCAATGGAACGCCTGAATATCGTAAAGGCCGGGCAGCATGCCGGCGCCGCCATGCGGAATGTAGGGACCGAAGGTCGACAGATACGCGCCCATATCGCCCATCAGGTCGACATCCATGCCCAAAAACTTGCCGTCCTGGGCCAGCGCCATCCGTGCCGTGGTAACGTTGTCGCGGCCCTGCGCGTCGCCCATGAAATGGTCGGCGCGATCGGCGGTCCATTTTACGGTTTTGCGCAGTTTTTTCGCGGCGACCGCGATCAGGGCGTATTCGCGATAGGGAAACAGTTTTGTGCCGAAACCGCCGCCGACATCCGGGCAAATCACCCGCATTTTTTCGAGCGGCATTTTCAGCACGTTCTGGCACAGGATTTCGCGCAGGCGGTGACTGCCCTGGCTGCCGATGGTCAGGGTCAGATGATCGCGCCCGGCATCGTATTCGGCGACCGCGGCGCGGGTCTCCATGAAATTGGTGACAATTCGCGGATTGACGATGGCGATTTCCGCCACCGCATGCGCCTTGGCGAAGGCCGCCTCGGTCGCCTTCTTGTCGCCGATCGGCACGTCGAACAGCACATTGCCGGCATGCGCGGGCCAGACCTGCGGCGCGCCCGGCTTCACCGCATTGGCGAGGCCGACCACGGCAGGCAGCGGCGTCCACTCGACGTCGATGGCCTCGATCGCATCGCGCGCCTGGTCGATGGTATCGGCCACCACAAAGGCGACGGCGTCGCCGACATGGCGCACCTCGCGCTCCGCCAGGATCGGATAGGCCGGCCCGGTGAACGGATCGACCTCGAAGTTGAACAGGCACGGCAGCCCGCCGAGATCGCCGACCTCGGCCGCGGTCAGGATCAGGCCGACGCCCGGCAGCGCCGCGGGCGCGGCTGGCGTCGATGGTGAAGGTCGCGTGGGCGTGCGGCGAGCGCAGCATCAGCGCGTGCAGCGAGGCCTGCGGCGCGTGGTCGTCGGTGTAGTTGCCCTTGCCGCGGATCAGCTTGTCGTCTTCCTTGCGCAGCACGCTTTGACCGACGCCAAATTTAACGGGAGCAGCCATTGTCTCTCCAATTGCAACCATGATTTGCGGCATATTGCAGCGGATCGCGCGGCGGCGCAAACGGGTTTGAGGCAGATATCAATCCTGCTGCTTTGTTCTTGTCGCCTTGAAAACCGTACTGTCGTCAATTTGAGCGCGCTCGCGACTGCGCCGGATATCTCTTGGTGCCTGAATGGTCCGTTCCGTCCAGGCCGTTAAATTCCCGTTGGATATCTCGAT
>CAVOTZ010000022.1:0-115888 GCA_963699465.1 uncultured Alphaproteobacteria bacterium | reverse complement strand
CGATTTTCCCGGCGCAACCGGCTGATCTCGGGGGCTGCGCTGGGCGTCGTCGTGGTCGAGGCGGCGCACCGCTCGGGCTCGCTGATTACGGCGCGGATCGCCGCCGAACAGGGCCGCGAGGTGTTTTCAGTGCCCGGCTCGCCGCTCGACCCGCGCGCCGCCGGCACCAACGATCTGATCAAGCAGGGGGCAACCCTGATCACCGAGGCCGCCGACGTCATCAATGCGGTCGCGCCGATCATGGAGCGGCCGATCGAGTTGCGCGAGCCTGACGGGAGCGATCCGCTGGATTTCGAACCTGATACGAGCGAACGCGCGCGCATCGTCGATCTTTTGGGCCCCGCCCCTGTCAGCCTCGACGATCTGGTCCGGATGGCCGGCGCGTCACCTGCGACCGTGCGCGTGGTGTTGCTGGAGCTCGAATTGGCCGGACGCCTCGAACGCCACGGCGGCGGGATGGTGTCATTGATATGAAGCTTTTGTTGCGGGCGATGGTTCGAGACGTCCGGTGTCGCCGTGCTCCTTGCTGTGACGTCGCCCTGCGGAGCCGCATCGTTCGTTCGAAGGATGACCGCGCACCGAACAAATTGTAAAGTGACCCGATGCCCCTAAGTTGCGCTTCCGCGAAAATCCATTTTCGCGGATTAATGATGGAGAAGTTTTTTGAATAGATCGCGAATATTGCGCGCGTTGGGCGCGCTTGGTTTCCTGTTGTCGTTTTATGGCGCGGCACAGCCGGCTTACGCCGACGGCTCGGTGTCGTCGCTGGGCATGGGCATGGGCGCGCGCGACGCCGCCGCGTTTGCGCGGTTTCTGGCCGTGATCGCGCAGTACAATGCCTCCGGCGAACGCTTCCGCATCGACAGCCACTGCCAATCCGCCTGCACCATGTTCCTGTCGATCCGCAATGTCTGCGTTACGCCGGATTCGGAACTGCTGTTTCACGCCGGCGGCAACATGCAAAAGGGCATCGTCAATCCGGTCCGTAGCCAGGAAATGGCGAGCCATTACAAACCGGCCTTGCGCCAGTACGTGATGGCCAACCATTACATGGACACGTTCGAATTCCATTCGGTTTCGGGCGGCGAAATCATCAGCCGCTTCCACTATCCCGCGTGCAAATAGCCGGCTGAGCCGGACGTCCGGGAAGCTTTGGCGCGCCCGCAATAATGGGCGCGCCAAAGTTTTAGTCTGCTGAGTTGCGTCCATCGAACCGCGCGCGGGCACCCTCGATCTCGCTTTGATGATCGGACGCCCAGTTGCCCAGCGCTTCCACCGGCTGCCATAGCCCGCGTCCGAGATCGGTGAGTTCGTAATCGACCCGCGGCGGAATGGTCGGGAACACGGTTCGCGTAACCAGCCCGTCGCGCTCCAGCCCGCGCAGGGTCAGCGTCAGCATCCGCTGCGAGATGCCGCCGACCATGCGCTTGATCTCGTTGAAGCGCCGCGGGCCGTTGCCGAGCAGCATGATCACGAACACGCTCCATTTGTCGCCGACCCGCGCCAGGATCGACGCCACCCCGCGGCAGTCGGCGCCTTCATGGGCCAGCGGCGGCAGGACGGGAGCGCGCGGGACAGGAACCTTGCTGTGCTCTGGTTTCACTGGTGTGCCCGGGTTTCAAAAATGTGCGTTCTTGCGGGGTTTTACCATGCAGTCACTCATATAGTCCCAGTTACAAACTTATACCAAGGGTGACCTCACATGAAACTCCTGCATATCGACTCCAGCGTGCTCGGCCCGCACTCCGTCAGCCGCCAGGTCTCCGCCGCCATCGTCGACCGCTTGCGCCAGGCCACCCCTGGCCTCGACATCATCTATCGCGACCTCAGCGCTGAGCCGCTGACCCATCTGTCCGGCTCGCATCTCGCGGCCGCGCGCGGCGCGCGAGCCCGACGCCGCGCTTGCCGCGACGACATCGCCGCGGGCAGCGCGGCGCTGGACGAGTTTCTGGCCGCCGACATCGTCGTGCTCGGCGCGCCGATGTACAATTTTACCATTCCAAGCCAGCTCAA
The DNA here is from genome assembly GCA_963699465.1 of uncultured Alphaproteobacteria bacterium. GTDB lineage: Bacteria > Pseudomonadota > Alphaproteobacteria > Rhizobiales > Xanthobacteraceae > Bradyrhizobium. The sequence continues at coordinate 113,875 of CAVOTZ010000022.1, read as the reverse complement.
GGCCTGGATCGACCGCATCCTGGTCGCCGGCAAGACCTTCAACTATGGCGCCGCCGGCCCCGAGGGTCTGGCCGGCGACAAGCGCGTCATTGTCGCGATGTCGCGCGGCGGATTTTACGGCGCCGACACGCCGGCCGCGGCCGGCGAACACCTCGAAACCTATCTGCGCTGGGTGTTCGGCTTTATCGGCGTCACCAATCCCGAATTCATTTCGGCCGACGGCGTGCAGGTCGGACCGGAACATCGTGAGAAGGCATTGGCGGAAGCGTTGCAGGCGGCGATCAATCTGCGCGCCGCCTGATCATGATCATGATCATAAAGTGAGTGCATCGCCCGCCGTCGTCCCGCGGCGGCGGGCGCTATCAATTCTACCACCAGACCCCCTGCACGCCCGTCAGCATCGCGATCAGCGAAGCCAGAAGGCCGATGCCGGAAAACAAGGCGATCCACACCAGTGGATGACTTTCTTTCGAGGTGTCGGAATTGGTCGGGGATACCGGGATCGACACAGAAACGCGCGTGGCTTTCGACATATCAATCTCTCCCAATAATCTCGGTCTGAAAAATCCCGGCCCTGAAAAAGAGTCTACGCAGCGCGGCGAAGGTTCAATGAATTCGCCGGTTCCCGCAAAATACGTCCATCGGCTGAAACGATCGGCCGGCGCAACCCGCTTTCCAAAATTGGAACCGAGCCGTCGCCGGCCAGTCAATCGAATTCCACGCAAAATTATCCGCGATAGATCGGCGCGCCGGCCGGCGACGCCGGTCGAGCCGCCGTCGACGAACATTTCCGCGCCCTGGACGTGCGCGGCATCGTCCGACGCGAGGAACAGCACCGTCTTGGCGATGTGATCCGGCTCACCGATCCGCCCGAGCGGCGTGCGTGCGCCCGATCCGCTTGTTCAAAAGCCCTCTCGGCCTCGGGCGTCGCGGTCGCCGCGCCTTCCAGATCGGCGTGCGGACCGCGCCGGGCGAAACCACGTTGACCCGGATGTTGCGCGGCGACAGTTCGGACGCCATCACCCGCGCCATCGCGCGCACGCCGGCCTTGCTCGCGGCATAGGCGGCATAGCCGGGATTGCCGAGCACCGAGATCACCGAGCCGTTCAGGATGATCGAGGCGCCGTCCTTGAGATGAGGCAGCGCCGCCTGCACGGTGAAGAACACCGCGGTGAGATTGGTCCGGATCACCTTTTCAAAAGTCTCCAGCGTGGTGCTGCCGAGCGGCGTGCCGCCGGGAATGCCGGCATTGGCGAATACTATGTCGAGCTTGCCGAATTTTTCGGCCGCCTGTTTGATCGCGGCCTCGGTCGCCGCGATATCGGTGGCATCGGCCACGATCGCCAGCGCGTTCGGCCCGAGTTCCTTGGCCGCCGCCTCGAGCGTCGCCTTATTTCGCCCGGTGATCGCCACTTTCGCGCCCTCCGCCACGAACAGCCGCGCGGTGGCAAGCCCGATGCCGCTGTTGCCGCCGGTAATCAAAGCCGTCTTGTTCGCCAAACGCATTTGCCGTCTCCAGTGGTTGCATTATTAAACTATATTGCCATCTAGGGCATCTGGTTTCATAATGCAACTACACAACGGAGTGATCGGCGTTCACCGCCGCGGGATGACGAGAGGAGTGCCATGGTGAAACGGACCAGTTTTGAAGCGGCGGAATGCCCGATCGCGCGCTCGCTGGATGCGATCGGCGACTGGTGGTCGCTCTTGATCATCCGCGACGCCTTCCTCGGCAAACGCCGGTTCGGCGAATTCCAGAAAAGTCTCGGCGTCGCCAAGAACATTCTGACGACACGACTCCGTACGCTGGTCGAGGACGGCATCCTGAGCACGGTGCCCGCCTCCGACGGCAGCGCCTACCAGGATTATGTGCTGACCGAGAAGGGACGTGGGGTGTTTCCGGTGCTGGTGGCGCTGCGGCAATGGAGCGAGGAGTTTTCCGACGCGCCCGACACCATCAGCACGCTGCTGGTCGACCGCGAAAAGGGCCGGCCGGTGCGCAAGCTCGAACTGCGCGCCCAGGACGGCCGGTTGCTCGACGGCGGCGACACCATGCTAAAACCCAACCCCGCGACCAAACGCCGCCGACGGGCGTGAGGCGTCACGGTTACACCGTGTCCCGGACGTGATGCAGCGTGTAACGCTGCTTCGCAGAGCCGGGATCCACCCCCACAACGTGGACCCCGGATCAGCAGCGCACCGCCAAGAGGCGCTGCGCAGCATCCGGGGAACGCGCTTCGGCAACAGGCAGGCACTCACGACAGCTTCTGCTTGCCGCGCAGCCGCAAATATTCATCCGCCTCCAGTTCGGCCATCCGCAGCAAATGGCCGAGCATCTCGAGCCCGTGGTTTCGCGCCAGCCGGACCAGATCGGCGGTGGTTTCGGCGATGAAGGCCGCGGCCTCGTCCGGCCCGCCCTCGCCACGCGGCTCGTCGTCGCGGGTACGGCGCCCCTTGCCGGAGGAGGCGCGCTTGCGGCCGGTCTTTGCTTTGCTCAAATGACTTTACTCAAGCGACTTTACTCAAGTGGCTTTACTCAAGTGGCTTTACTCAAGTCGCTCTGGCTCAAATCGAATCCCGAGTATTGATGGTAGATACCCTTTCTAAGAGTGCAACTCTAGGCAGGTATTTTGCAACCTGTTAGATACTAAGTCGGCGTCGAAACCGGCGCCTTCAACATCTGTCGATTTGACAGAGGGCGCCGCTGCACCCATGTTCGCCTCGAAACGGCCGGCGCGAATCTCGCGGAACCGGCCCTTATTTTCCCCGTAAGCTATTGGAATGACATGAATATCGTCATTGTCGAGTCGCCGGCGAAAGCCAAGACGATCAACAAATATTTGGGCGCGTCCTACGAGGTTCTGGCCTCGTTCGGCCATGTTCGCGACCTCCCGGCGAAGAACGGTTCGGTCGATCCGGAGGCCAACTTCCAGATGATCTGGGAGATCGATCCCAAGGCGGCCGGCCGGCTCAACGACATCGCCAAGGCGCTGAAGGGCGCCGACAAACTGATCCTCGCGACCGACCCCGATCGCGAGGGCGAGGCGATCTCCTGGCACGTGCTGGAGATGCTGAAGGAGAAGCGCGCGATCAAGGACCACAAGATCGAGCGCGTGGTGTTCAACGCCATCACCAAGCAGTCGGTGACCGACGCGATGAAGAACCCGCGCCAGATCGATGGCGCGCTGGTCGACGCCTATATGGCGCGCCGCGCGCTGGATTATCTGGTCGGCTTCACCCTCTCGCCGGTGCTGTGGCGCAAATTGCCGGGCGCGCGCTCCGCCGGCCGGGTGCAATCGGTGGCGCTGCGGCTGGTGTGCGACCGCGAACTCGAGATCGAAAAATTCGTGCCGCGCGAATACTGGTCGCTGGTCGCGACCTTGACGACGCCGCGCGGCGACGCGTTCGAGGCCCGGCTGGTCGGCGCCGACGGCAAGAAGATCCAGCGGCTCGACATCGGCACCGGCGCGGAGGCCGAGGATTTCAAGAAGGCGATCGAGAGCCGCCAACTTCACGGTCTCCACCGTCGAAGCCAAACCGGCGCGGCGCAATCCGCAGGCCGCCCTTCACGACCTCGACCTGCAGCAGGAAGCCAGCCGCAAGCATGGGCTTTGCGCCGGCGCATACCATGCGGATCGCGCAGCGGCTGTATGAAGGCATCGATATCGGCGGCGAGACCACCGGCCTCATTACCTATATGCGAACCGACGGCGTGCAGATCGACGGCTCGGCGATCACGCAGGCGCGCAAGGTGATCGGCGAGGACTACGGCAATGCCTATGTGCCGGAGGCGCCGCGCCAGTACCAGACCAAGGCCAAGAACGCCCAGGAAGCGCATGAAGCGATCCGCCCGACCGATCTGTCGCGCCGGCCTGCCGAGATGCGCCGCAAGCTCGATGTCGATCAGGCCCGGCTCTACGAGCTGATCTGGATCCGCACCATCGCCAGCCAGATGGAATCGGCCGAGCTGGAACGCACCACGGTCGATATCGCGGCCAAAGCGGGATCGCGCCGTGCTGGAACTGCGCGCCACCGGGCAAGTGGTCAAATTCGACGGTTTTCTGGCGCTCTACCAGGAAGGCCGCGACGACGATGGCGACGACGAGGATTCAGCGCCGCCTGCCCGCGATGAGCGAGGGCGAGGCGCTCAAGCGCAAGGATCTCGCCGTCACCCAGCATTTCACCGAACCGCCGCCGCGTTTCTCCGAAGCCTCGCTGGTCAAGCGGATGGAAGAGCTCGGCATCGGCCGGCCCTCGACCTACGCCTCGATCCTGCAGGTGCTGAAGGACCGCGGCTATGTCAGGCTCGAAAAGAAGCGCCTGCATGGCGAGGACAAGGGCCGCGTCGTGGTCGCGTTCCTGGAGAACTTCTTCGCGCGCTATGTCGAGTATGATTTCACCGCGGCGCTGGAAGAGCAGCTCGACCGCATCTCCAACAACGAGATTTCCTGGCAGCAGGTGCTGAAGGATTTCTGGGGCGACTTCATCGGCGCCGTCAACGAGATCAAGGACCTGCGGGTCACCCAGGTGCTCGACGCGCTCGACGACATGCTGGGGCCGCACATCTATCCGCCGCGCGCGGATGGCGGCGATGTCCGGCAGTGCCCGACCTGCGGCACCGGCAAGCTCAACCTCAAGGCCGGAAAGTTCGGCGCCTTCGTCGGCTGCACCAACTATCCGGAATGCCGCTACACCCGCCCGCTCGCCGCCGACAGCGAAGCCAGCTGCCGACCGCATCCTCGGCAAGGATCCGGCCACCGACCTCGACGTCGTGGTGAAGGCCGGCCGGTTCGGGCCCTATATCCAGCTCGGCGAGCAGAAGGATTATGCCGAGGGCGAAAAGCCGAAGCGCGCCGGCATTCCCAAGAACACGTCGCCTGCCGACATCGAACTCGATCTGGCGCTGAAACTGCTGTCGCTGCCGCGCGAGATCGGAAAGCATCCGGAGACCGGCGAGCCGATCACCGCCGGGCTCGGCCGCTTCGGGCCGTTCGTGCGCCATGAGAAGACCTATGCCAGCCTCGAGGCCGGCGACGAGGTGTTCGACATCGGGCTCAACCGCGCGGTGACGCTGATCGCCGAGAAAATCGCCAAGGGCCCGAGCGGACGGCGTTTCGGCGCCGATCCCGGCAAGCCGCTGGGCGATCATCCGACCCTTGGGCGGCGTCGCGGTCAAGAGCGGACGCTATGGCGCCTATGTCACCGCGGGCGGCGTCAACGCCACCATCCCCAGCGACAAGACCCAGGACACCATCACGCTGCCGGAGGCCATCGCGCTTGATCGACGAGCGCGTCGCCAAGGGCGGCGGCAAGCCGAAGCGCGGCAGAAAGCCGGCGAAGAAAGCCGCGGCAAAGCCGGCCAAGGCCGACACGGACGCGAAAGCCGCCAAGCCGGCCAAGAAGCCGGCTGCGAAAAAGTCCGCCGCAAAACCGAAATCCGACGCCGCCAGCAAGGCCCGTGCGCCGGTGACGGCGACGGCCAAAACCTCGGCCGCCAAAGCCGCAAAACCGGTCGCCAAGAAGAGCGCCGGCAAAGCAAGCGCCGGCAAGGCCAGCGGACGGAAGTGGCAAAGCAACGCGACAGGGTTTTTCCGAGCCGGGACGCCATCGTCGCCTTTATCCGCGCGCAATCCGAGCGACGATCGGGACCCGCGAGATCGCGCGCGAGTTCGGCCTGAAGAACGCCGACCGCGTCGAGCTGAAGCGTATCCTGCGCGAGCTCGCCGACCAGGGCACGATCGCCAAGCGCGGCAAGAAGATCCAGCGAGCCGCAACGCCCTGCCGCCGACCGTGATGGCCGACATCACCGGGCGCGACAGCGACGGCGAATTGATCGCGACGCCCGACCGAATGGGATGAGGAAAGCGGCGAGCCGCCGAAAATCCGCATTCACGTGCCGCGCCGCCCGGCAGCCGGGCACCGCGGCCGGCGTCGGCGACCGCGCGCTGCTGCGCATCGAACAATCCGAGGACAGCGAAGGCGGCGTCGCGGTCTATCGCGGGCGCGTCATCAAGGTGATCGATCACGCCAAAACCCGCGTGCTCGGCATCTTCCGCAGAACTGCCCGACGGCGGCGGACGGCTGGTGCCGGTCGACAAGAAGCAGGCCGGCCGCGAATTGAACATCGCCAAGGCCGACACCGGCGGCGCCGAGGACGGCGACCTCGTCAGCGTCGATCTCGTGCGCACGCGCGGCTTTGGGCTGGCCTCCGGCAAGGTCAAGGAGCGGCTGGGCTCGCTGTCGTCGGAGAAAGCGGTCAGCCTGATCGCGATCCATGCCCACGAAATTCCGCAGGCGTTTTCGCCGGCGGCGTTGCGCGAGGCCGAAGCGGCAAAACCCGCGACGCTGGCGGGCCGCGAGGACTGGCGCGCGCTGCCGCTGGTCACGATCGATCCGCCCGACGCCAAGGACCATGACGACGCGGTTCATGCCGAGCCCGATCCCGATCCGAACAACAAGGGCGGCCACATCGTCACGGTCGCGATCGCCGACGTCGCGTTCTATGTGCGGCCGGGATCGGCGCTCGACCGCGACGCGCTGACCCGCGGCAATTCGGTGTATTTTCCCGACCGCGTGGTGCCGATGCTGCCGGAGCGGATCTCCAACGATCTGTGCTCGCTGGTGCCGGGCGAGCCGCGCGGCGCGCTGGCGGTGCGGATGGTGATCGCCAATGACGGCCGCAAGCGCGCGCACAGCTTTCATCGCATCCTGATGCGCTCGGCCGCGAAACTGAACTATGCGCAGGCGCAGGCCGCGATCGACGGACGGCCCGACGACACCACCGGCCCCCTGCTCGATCCGATCCTCAAGCCGCTCTATGAAGCCTACGCCACCGTCAAGCGCGCGCGCGACGAGCGCGACCCGCTCGACCTCGACATTCCCGAACGCAAGATCCTGCTTAAAACCCGACGGCACCGTCGATCGCGTCGTCGTGCCGGAGCGGCTCGACGCGCACAAATTGATCGAGGAATTCATGATCCTTGCCAATGTCGCCGCGGCCGAAATGCTTGAAAAGAAGGAGCTTGCCGCTTATCTATCGGGTGCATGATGAACCGACGCTGGAGAAGGTTCATAACCTGCAGGAATTTCTGAAGACGCTCGATCTGCCGTTAGCGAAAAGCGGCGCGCTGCGTCCCGCGCTGTTCAATCGCGTGCTGGCCCAGGTCAAGGGGCACGACTCCGAACCGCTGGTGAATGAAGTGGTGTTGCGCTCGCAAGCCCAGGCGGAATATTCCGCGGAGAATTACGGCCATTTCGGCCTGAACCTGCGGCGTTACGCGCATTTCACGTCGCCGATCAGGCGATACGCCGATCTGATCGTGCATCGCGCCCTGATCCGCGGCTCTCGGGCTTGGCGAAGGCGCGTTGCCGGAAACCGAGACGCCGGAGACGCTCAGCGAAATCGCGGCGCAGATTTCCGTCACCGAACGCCGCGCCATGAAGGCCGAGCGCGAAACCGCCGACCGCCTGATCGCGCATTTTCTCGCCGACCGGATCGGCGCCACGTTTCAGGGCCGGATTTCCGGCGTCACCCGCGCCGGGCTGTTCGTAAAACTCAGCGATACCGGCGCCGACGGCCTGATCCCGATCCGCACGCTCGGCACGGAATATTTCAACTACGACGAGACCCGCCACGCGCTGGTCGGCACGCGCAGCGGTGCCATGCACCGGCTGGGTGACGTGGTCGACGTTCGTCTGGTAGAAGCAGCGCCAGTGGCGGGCGCGTTGCGTTTCGAGCTGCTGTCGGAAGGCCAGGTGGTGCCGCGCGGACGACGACGCGATGGCCCGCGGGCCGAGGCCCGCGCGCCGGCAAAAGCCCAGCCGGGCCGCAGCCCGCGCAAGAAGGACCGCAAGCCGGCCAAGCACACGTCGCGCAAGGGCAAGCCGAAGCCCGGCAAGTCCGGGAAGAACAAGTCTGGAAAGGGCAAGTCATGGACACCGTGAGCACCGCCGCCAAAATCTGGACCCGGCAAACCGCTGTCGGCGAAAAGCGCGACGTCTGGACCGCGCTGAAGCGCGGCTTTCGCTGCCGCTGCCCGCGCTGCGGCGAAGGCAAACTGTTTCGCGCCTTCCTCAAGGTCGACAACAATTGTTCGGTCTGCGACCTCGATTTCACGCCGCATCGCGCCGACGACCTGCCCGCCTATCTCGTGATCGTCATTGTCGGCCACATCACGGTGCCCGCGATCCTGTGGATCGAGACCGATTATTCGCCGCCGGTGTGGCTGCAGCTGTCGATCTATCTGCCATTCGTGTTGTTGGCCTCACTGGCGCTGCTGCAGCCGGTAAAGGGCGCGGTGGTCGGGATGCAATGGGCGTTGCGGATGCACGGCTTTGACGAGAACGCGCCGGCCGATATTCCGCCGGTGTAGATCAAATCAAAAAACGCAGGACATGTTGGGGGTGGAATGAACGAAGCCGCGAGCGCCGTTAAGGAAGAAAAAGAAGCCGATCATCATCCCTACTTCCGCCCCATGGATGCCGCGACGCTGATCCTGGTCGATCGCAGCACGGCGACGCCGAAGGTTCTGGTCGGCAAGCGCCACGACAAGGTGGTGTTCATGCCCGGCAAGTTCGTGTTTCCCGGCGGCCGGGTCGACAAATCGGACAACCGCGTTCCTGTCGCCGCCCCGATTCCACCGGCGCTGCAAGCCAATCTGCTGAAGGGCAGCCCAAAAATCACGCCCTCGCGCGCGCGGCACTCGCGATCGCCGCGATCCGCGAAGCCTGCGAGGAAACCGGGCTTTGCCTCGGCCGCAAGAGCGACGGCAAGGCGCCGACATTGGAAGGCCCGTGGAAGCCGTTTTCCGAAGCCGGCCTGTTGCCCGATCCCTCCGGGCTTTTTCTGATCGCGCGCGCGATCACGCCGCCCGGCCGGGTCAGGCGCTTTGACACACGGTTCTTCACCGCGGACGCCTCCACCATCACCCACCGGGTCGAGGGCGTGATCCATCCCGATGCCGAACTGGTGGAGCTGGTGTGGGTCGAACTCGGCTCAAAACCGCTCGCCGATCTGCATCCGATGACCAAGAATGTCCTCAACGAACTCGAAAAGCGCCTCGCCACCGGGCCGCTGAAGCATGATGCCGCGGTGCCGTTTTTTCACTTCTACGGCGGCAAGATGCAAAAGGACGTGCTGGGCGAGAGCAAGGCGCAATAAGCTTGGGCTTTGCTGCCATCGCGGCGGATATCCCGCCTTCCGATTCTGGATTAACCGAGTCCGGTTTCCGCCAGCCTCCGTTTGCGCGCGATGGTATCGATCGCTCGAACGCAACCTCAGCCGGGAAACACCAGGACATGTCGAGCAGAACCTACGGCACCGTCAGTGCCGAGCAGCGCAAGGAGATGAGCGGCCTCGAATTCGTGCAGGGAATGGTCGCGGGCACCCTGCCCCACAACACCATTGCGCGAACGCTGGGCTATACCATCGCGGAAGCGGAATCCGGGCGCGTGGTGATCACGGCCGAGCCCGATGACCGCCTGCTCAATCCGGCCGGCACGGTGCATGGCGGCTTTTCCGCCACCCTGCTCGATAGCTGCATGGGGCTGGCGATCCAGTCGACGCTGGAAAAGGGCGTGTCGTCGACCACGCTCGAATTCAAAATCTCGCTGGTCCGCGCGATCACGCCGGAAACCGGTCCGATCCGCGCCGAGGGCGTCGTGCTGCAGCGGGGCCGCAGAGTCGGCACCGCCGAGGGGCGGATCACGGATGGTGCCGGGAAGCTGCTGGCCACGGGGACGACGACGTGCCTGATTTTCGAGGGGTAATCAGCTCTGTCATTCCGGGGCAGCCCGCAGGGCTGAGCCCGGAATCCATAGCCCCTGTGCCAATGTTCAACACCAACCGGTGCCACGACAAACACGAACGCTGGGGTTATGGATTCCGGGCTCGCGCTTCGCGCGCCCCGGAATGACGGCTGTGTTGCGAGCACGCCCAAAAACGAAATAATCTTCCTTGCCTCGCGCAATAGCGCTTCGCCGCTTCATGCCTATCTCTTCCCCAACAATAACCACTTCGGAATGGGGCGATGGCAAAACGGCAACTCAGGCTCGGCGCGTTCATGCGGCCGGTCAGCATCCACACCGGCGCCTGGCGCTACCCCGGGGCCTGGCCGGACGCCAATTTCAACTTCGCGCATATCAAGCGGCTGATCCAGAAGCTGGAGGCGCGGAAAGTTCGACGCCTTCTTCATGGCCGACCATCTCGCCGTGCTCAACATGCCGGTCAACGCGCTGAAGCGCAGCCACACCGTGACCTCGTTCGAGCCGTTCACGCTGTTGTCGGCGCTGGCCGGCGCCACCGAGCGGATCGGGCTGATCGCCACCGGCTCGACCACCTTCGACGAGCCCTATCATGTCGCGCGCCGCTTTGCCTCGCTCGACCACATCAGCGGCGGCCGCGCCGGCTGGAACATCGTCACCACCTCCAATCCCGACGCGGCGCTGAATTTCGGGCTCGACGACCACATGGAGCACGACGAGCGCTACAAGCGGCGCGCGCGAATTCTACGACGTGGTCACCGGCCTGTGGGATTCCTTCGCCGACGACGCCTTTGTCCGCGACGTCGAAGCCGGGATCTATTTCGATCCGGCCAGGATGCATGTGCTCGATCACAAGGGCAAATATCTGTCAGGTGCGCGGGCCGCTCAACATCGCCCGCCCGGTGCAGGGCTGGCCGGTGATCGTGCAGGCCGGCGCTTCGGACGACGGCACGCCAGCTCGCCGCCGAGACCGCGGAAGCCGTGTTCACCGGCGGCGGCAGCCTGGCCGACGGGCAAAAGCTCTATGCCGACATCAAGGGCCGCATGGACAAGCTGGGCCGCGACCGCGACCACCTGAAGATATCTGCCCGGCGCCTTCGTCGTGGTCGGCGACAGCGTCGAGGAGGCCAAAGAGAAGCGCGCGCTGCTCGACAGCCTGGTGCATTACGACAGCGCCATCGCCTCGCTCTCGGTGATCCTCGGCACCGACGCCTCCGGCTTCGATCCCGACGGCCCGTTGCCGCCGATCTCCCGAAACCAACGCCAGCAAGAGCGGCCGCCAGCGCCTGGTCGACGTCGCCGCGCGCGACAAGCTCACGGTGCGCCAGCTGGCGCAGCGGGTCGGCGGCTATGGCGGGCTGTCGTTTGTCGGCACGCCCCAGACCATCGCCGACCAGATGGAGGAATGGCTGGTGGGCGAAGGCTGCGACGGCTTTAACATCATGTTCCCGTTCCTGCCCGCCGGGCTCGACGATTTCGTCGACAAGGTGGTGCCGGAACTGCAGAAGCGCGGGATTTTCCGCACGCGAATATGAGGGCGCGGACGTTGCGGGAGAATCTGGGGCTGCCGCGGCCGAAAAACCGCTTCTTTGAGGGTTAATCTGGTCGATTTGAGCGCGTTTTGGCCGGCAAAACCTTGACTTTGGGCGATCTGAGGCTAGGTTGCCGGCAAATGCGGGCCTGACTGGCCGGCGTCCCGATTCCCGATATTTTGAGGTCTGAACATGGCCAAAGCGGTCACCATCAAGGTCAAGCTCGTTTCCTCGGCGGATACCGGCTTCTACTACGTCGCCAAGAAGAATTCGCGCACCATGACCGACAAGCTGGTCAAGAAGAAATACGATCCGGTCGCGCGCAAGCACGTCGAATTCCGCGAGTCCAAGATCAAGTAACCATCGCCCGCGCATTCGATGCGGACTTCAACGGGGCCTATCGGCCCCGTTTTTGATTCCGGCATCGCCCGTCACCCGAAGCGCCAGGATGACACCGGGTTCGACTTGATCGTCTTCACGTAATTTTGTAACAGTCGATACAATACCTGCGGTAAGGTGATCTCGCCCGATCCAATCATGTCCGCCAGGAGCGACCGATGGCGCGTCCGCGAACTTTCGACGAGGAGAAAGTTCTCGATGCTGCCGTGGCGTGTTTTTGGCGGCGCGGGCTCGGAGCCACGTCGGTACGCGATCTGGCCGGGGAAATGGGCATCAATAGCCCAAGCCTCTACAATTCTTTCGGCGACAAACGCGCACTCTTCACCCGTGCCCTCGGCCGGTATGCGGAGCTCTGGATGCGCGAGCGCATCGCGCGTCTGGAAAACGAAGCCTCGCCCAAATCGGCCATCCGCAATTTTCTGCAAGAACTCATCGAGCGATCGATCAGCGACCGGGAAAGACGGGGCTGCCTGATCGTCAACTCGGCGCTCGAAGTCTCGCCGCACGACGTTGAATTGCGCGGCGTGATCGCGGCTTATCTACGCGAGATCGAGATGTTTTTCCGGCGCTGCCTGCAGCGCGGACAGTACGCCGGCGAAATCGGGCCGAACATAGATCCCGACGACACCGCGCGTCATCTGCTTGGCATCGTGCTCGGCATCCGCGTGGCAGCCCGCTCCCGGCCCGAACGCGCCCTGCTCGAAGGCATGGTGCGGCCGGCGCTTGCGTTGCTCGACCACTCTACGCACTGAAAGCTTCGGCCACGAACAGCAAATCGAAGGAGAACGGCACATGACCACCCTGTCGCAACAGCTCGATGAATTTCTGGCCGGCTGGAAGCAGCGGGTGCCTCCGGAGCGGCAAGCCGTCATGGAGCGCCATATCGCGCATTTGAAGGCAACCGGATTCGCGCAAAAGGCCAAGCAGGTCGGCGAGCGGGCGCCATCGATTGTCCTTCCGGACGCGTTCGGCAAGACGTTCGACGTCGCCGCGCTGCTGGCGAAAGGACCGGTCATCGTCACATTTTACCGGGGAGGCTGGTGCCCTTACTGCAACATGGAGCTCAAGGCCTATCAGGACGTGTTGCCGCGGATCGCTGCAGCGGGCGCGAGCCTCGTTGCCATCAGCCCGGAAAAGCCCGACGATACGCTCAGCACGGTCGAAAAGAATGCCCTGACGTTCCCAGTCCTGAGCGACGTCGGACAACAGGTCGGCAAGGCTTTCGGCCTGGTCTACACCTTCACCGACGAGCTGCGCACGGCCTATGACGGCTTCAAGCTCGATATCCCATCCAAGAACGGAGCGCCCGGTGAATGGTCGCTGCCGATTTCGGCGACCTATATGATCGCGCCTGACGGTGTGATCGGCTTCGCCGATACCAGCCTCGATTATCGACGCCGGACTGATCCGCTGGATGTCCTAAAGGTACTGGAGCGGCGTGACGTTGCCTGATAGGAGCCGACAGGAGCACGGCTGCTTCGGCGCCCGTGGCGTTTGTTAACCACCGGTCGCTAGCGTGACACCCGATGCAAGCTTTCTTGCGTCGGAAAGCAACGGGTGTGCGGTGCAGACGATTGAGACAGCCGAGCTGACCGAAGCGCGGCGTTGTCGCATCGCGCAATTCAGGGGAATGCCGGCCACCCTGCGCGTGGGCGGCGTCACGGTCCGCGGCCTGGTCCGGACGGTCATGGAACTGAAAAGCAGCCCGGCGCCGCGATGGGCTGTCACCATCATTTCGAGATAATCGCGGTCCCGAACCCACTGGAGACCGACATGAGCGAGCGACAGGAGACGCTGAAGAAGGCCCGCGATCGCATGATCGAGGATCGCGACGCCCACGCCAAGGTGCTGGCCGCCCCCTTCGACCGCGACAAGGCCGAACGCGCGCGGATCAAATTCGTCGAAATCCAGGGCGTGATCGATGCGATCGATCGCGCCATCAGTGGCGAACAAGCCGGTTAGCTCTTTCGTCGCCTTTGTCTGTTGCGATTAACCTGCTCGCTCTCTGAACCTACGGCTTCATGTTCTGTCGGGCATCAAAATAGCTGCGAACAACCGAAAGCGTTTCCGGCTTTTCGGAATCGGCCAAACGACAGTTTCGAAAAATTGCAAAGTCGTAGGAATGCCCCCGCTTCCGGAGCTCTCGTCTCAACCGGAGCAAAAAGCCGGAAATAAAATCCTTGTCGTTTCGCTGAGACCAACAGAAAAGAAATACCGACTGGCCTTGACCGGCCCAGTATCTTTCGCCGGCTCTGAGTGCCTCGTCGTTATTGATATGGCTCCCGACGCATCCATCGGAGCACAGGTTGCCTTGCGCGATTAGTAGATCACGCCTGCCCTTGATAAGACCGGCGCCCTTGAATACTTCATCGATCGAAAACGATTCTTAGCGAATATTGAATTTCAGCTTGACCGTACCGATTGCCGGCGCGGACGCGCGGCCCCATGAACGATCCAGATTGAACCACCTTGGTGACACGCCCCAAGAATGCGATTTGAACATCTTCGAAGTTGTTTTCCACGTATTTGCCAATCGGTGGATCGGGGAGCACTTCCTGAGCCGATGTCGGGCATGGAACGAATGAATGAAGGAAAAACAGAAGCCCGAACCACAATTGGTAGCGGAAGATCATCTCGCGTTCCAACCGCAGGACAACCGAAAGCGAGGCGGGAAGGCCGTGCTGCTTGCGTCGGAGCGTTCTCAATTTCACGCCAACTCCTCCCCGCGCACCGCTTCTTCCAAAAGGACATTTCCGTTCGCATCAACACCCATTTCATGGATGTTGATGTCGCCGGTCAGGTGCGCGCTACGCGGCGCGTAAAACCGGTCGAACATGTCATCGGCCAGTTCGTCCGGCCTCAGAATGTTTTCGAGCCGCCAGATTTCGTTTTTGGTTCCGAGATAGAAAGTTTGCGAATCGGCGACCAGTCCCATCGCGTGCGAGAAGCTGACGGCCGAGGGAACCAGCATGCCGTTGGCACGAACCCCGAGAAACAGGAGATAGCCGGTCAGATAGCTTGAACAAACCAGGCCGAATTTTGACGCGTTTTCTTGACGCGAAGCGGGCTCCACCCACGGATCAAGTTCGAGGGCACGCTTCGCTTGAAACCGCTATGGCGATCATGATCGCGCTTGCGCCAGCGGCGGCTCGCTTGGCCGGATCAGCGCGAACGCGACCTGGATGATGCCGCCGGCGAGCCCCAGCGCAACCCCGATCCGCCAGGCCATGGTGTAGGAGCCGAGCGCGTCGTAGATCAGCCCGCCGCCGTAAGCGCCGAGAAAACTGCCGAGCTGATGGCTCATGAAGGCGAGGCCCTGGATCATCGCCTGCCAGCGCAGCCCGAACATTTCGGCGACCGCGCCCGCGACCAGCGGCCCGACGCCGAGCCACAGGAACCCCATCATCGCGCCGAACACCAGCGTGCGTCGCCGGCGTCGGCGGCAAGTGAAGTACCAGGCCAGCACCAGCGACCGCGAAGATGTAAATCGCGCCGAGCAGCGCCAGCTTGTTCCAGCGCTGGCCGGCCCAGCCGAAGAACAGGCTGCCGAGCACGTTGAAGCCGCCGATCACGCCCAGCGTCTGCGCGCTCAGCATCGGATCCATGCCGCAGATCGCAAGGTAGGACGGCAGATGCGTGGTGATGAACACGAGCTGCATGCCGCAGACGAAATAGGCGCACGTCATCACCACGAACGAAGCATTGCCGAACGCGACTTTCACCGCGACGCCCGGCCGAGGTATTGCCGATCTCGTCGGACGACGCGCTTCGGCAACGGGATCCTGTCGACCTTGCCGGCGAACCAGGCCGCGGGTATCAGCGCCAGCGACAGGACGACAAAACCGGCCAGGCCGGTGCGCCAGCCATAATCCTCATTGAGGATCTGCCCGAGCGGCGCCGACAACAGCGCGCCGAGCGATCCCGCCGCCGACACCATGCCGAGCACCGTGCTGCGCACCGTCGCCGGCACCGCGCGCGCCGCCACCGACATCGCGATTGCGGCAGCCGTGCAGGCCAGCGACATTCCGATCAGCACGCCGCGCGCCGATCATGACGCTGACGAAGCCATGGGCGCTCGCCATCAGCATCAGGCCCGCGATGTAGAACAGCGCGCCGACCACCATGATGGCGCGAAAACCGTAGCGCACGGTCATGGCGCCGGCGAGCGGCTGCAGAAAACCCCAGGCGAGGTTCTGCATCGGCGATCGCCAGGGTGAAATCGGAGACCGATATCGCCGACGTCATGGGTCAGCGGCTGCAGGAAGATGCCGAGGCTTTGCCGCAAGCCCATGCTCAGCGTCAGCATCAGCGACGCGCCGATCAGGATGGGAAGCGTGGGCCGCAGGATTTTGAGCAGGGGCATGGTTTTTGTTCTTCCTTGGGGCCGCCCGATAGCGGCCTTGTTCCACGAATCCCGTCGGATTTGAGGTACACAGACCTGTGTAATTAGCCTATAGCGATGGTAATCTGTCAAGTAAATCGGATACGCATTCGCGCATGGCCACCCTGCCCGCTAAACCGCTCGATGAAGGACCGCATCCTCGAAACCGCGGACAGGTTGTTCTATCTGCAGGGCATTCGCGCCATCGGCGTCGACACCATCGCGGCCGAAATCGGCATCTGCAAACGCACGCTGTACAATCACTTCCCGTCCAAGGATGCGCTGATCGCGGCCTATCTGGAGCGCCGTTTTGTCAAGCCGCGTCCTTCCGACAAGCCACCGGCCGAACAAATTCTCGGCTACCTTCGATGCGCTGGAGCGGCGCTTTGCCGCCAAGGATTTTCGCGGCTGTCCGTTCGTCAATGCGGTCGCCGAAATGGGCGCCGAAGATCAATGCCGTCCGCGAGATCGCCATCGCATTCAAGGAAAGCCGCCGGATCTGGTTTCGCGATCTGTTGGTCCAGCTTGGGGTCCGCGATGCCGAGGCGCTGGCGACCCAGCTCGCCGTGCTGGTCGACGGCTGCATCGCGCAGGACCTGGTGCGCAACGACCCCGCGATGGCGCGCGCGGCCAAAGATGTCGCAAAGGTGCTGTTGAAGAATGCGGGGATCGAGCCATAACCGTGTCCCGGACGCGATGCAGCGTGTAACGCTGCTTCGCAGAGCCGGGACCCACCCACGCGGATGGACCCCGGACCAGCAGCGCACCACGCCGCAAGAGCGGCGCGCTGCGCCGCATCCGGGGAGCGCGCGAGAACACCCTTACAAGTGTAAAGCCTGACGGCACGAGGAATGACCATGGAAAACATGAAAGTGACGGCTGGCGGCTACGATTTCAAACCGGCCCACGCCGCCATGCAGCGTTACGTGGACGGCGATATTCTGGCGGGCGTTTCCTCCGCGGTGCTGGTCGGCAGGGATCTGGTGGATGTGAATTGTGCCGGATGGGCCGACAAGGAAGCCCGGACGCCGTTGCGGATCGACCATATCTTCCGGGTGTTTTCCAATACCAAGCTGATTACCTCCTGCGCCGCGCTGCTGTTGTTCGAGGAAGGCAAGCTTCGGCTGGACGATCCGATCGAGAACCACATCCCGCAGTTTGCCAACCGCAAGGTTCTGCTTTCAGGCGCAACCTCGTTGGACCAGACCGAGCCGGCCAAGCGGTCGATCACTCTCCGTCATCTGCTGAGCCACAGTGCCGGGCTGAGCTATGGGCTGTTCGATCCCGGCACGCCGATCTTCAAGGCCTATAACGAGCGCAAGGTGCTCAACCCCGCCACCCCATTGGCGGACATGATAGAACAATTGGCCGACCTGCCGCTGCTCTATCAGCCGGGAACGTCGTTCGAATATTCGGTTGCCACCGATGTCGTTGCGCGGCTGGTCGAGATCATCAGCGGTCAGACCTTTGAGCAGTTCATTCAGGCGCGAATTCTCGGCCCGCTCGGCATGGCCGACACCGCTTTCGTGGTGCCGGAGAAGGACCGCGGCCGGCTGGTGGCGTATTACGCCGGCGCCGACCTGATGAATCCGATGAAGCCTGGACTGACGGTACTGGAAAATTCGCCCTACCCGGGCGCCTATCTACGCCCTGTCCCGCGCTTCAACGGCGGTGGCGGCCTGGTCTCGACCATGCCGGATATGGTGGCGCTGATCCGAAGCCTGCTGCCTGATGGTCCAACCCTGCTCAAACCCGAGACCATCGCCGCGATGATGACCAACCAGCTGGCCGACGGCGTGTCGATCCGCTTTGCCATGACCGGAAACCAGATTGGCAAGGGCTACGGCCTGGCGGGCGGGCTGATCATGCAGCCCTCGCCGATCGATCATCCGGACTCGGCCGGCGAACTCTATTGGGGCGGCGTGGCCGGCACCCAATGGTGGATATCGCCCAAAAACAACATCGCGGGCGTGATGATGGCGCAGCGCCAGATGTCCTTCATCCACCCGTTCGCGTTCGAGTTCAA
The DNA here is from genome assembly GCA_963699465.1 of uncultured Alphaproteobacteria bacterium. Taxonomy (GTDB): domain Bacteria; phylum Pseudomonadota; class Alphaproteobacteria; order Rhizobiales; family Xanthobacteraceae; genus Bradyrhizobium. The sequence goes on along the minus strand of CAVOTZ010000022.1, from coordinate 95,775 downwards.
ACGGCTGGCGTATGAGGCGGTGAAGCGGGCGCGATAGAATTAAATCGTCGTCCCTGCGAACGCAGGGACCCATACGCCGTGAGGATCGTGATGGCAGATGGCGTTCGTTGCCAGCTTTGTTGAGACAATGAAGGCCAGGGGTTATGGGTCCCTGCGTTCGCAGGGACGACATAACTTACGCCGCCGTCGCCACCACGCGGTTGCGGCCGTCGTGCTTGGCGCGGTAGAGCGCGGTGTCGGCGCGCTTGAGCACGTCGGCCGACCGCTTCGCCCTTCACTTCCAGCGTCGACAGCCCGATCGAGATCGTGACCTCGATGCGCTTGGTGCCCTTGTCGATCGCGAACGGCTCGCCGGCGATCGAGCGGCGCAGCCGCTCGGCCACCATGCCCGCGACATGCATGTCGGTCTCCGGCATCACGATGACGAATTCCTCGCCGCCATAGCGGCAGGCGAGATCGATGCCGCGGATCGACTTGCGGATCCGCACCGCGAATTCGCGCAGCACGTCGTCACCGGCATCGTGGCCGTAATTGTCGTTGATCGACTTGAAGAAGTCGATGTCGAGCATCATCAGCGCCAGCGGCTTGCCGCGGCTGGCGGCCTGTTCGGCCAGCGTCGCCAGATGGCTTTCCATGTAGCGGCGGTTATGCAGCCCGGTCAGCGCGTCGGTGATCGCCATTTCGATCGAGTTCTGCACGTTGTCGCGCAGATGATCGGTATAGCGCCGCTTGCGGATCTGGGTGCGCGCGCGCGCCAGCAGCTCGTTCTTGTCGACCGGGCGCAGCAGATAATCGTTGACGCCGATCTCGAGCCCGCGCAGCAGCCGGGCGTTGTTGTCGGCGTCGGCGATCGCCAGGATCGGCACCTGCCGGGTGCGCTCCAGCGAACGCGCCTGGCTGCATAGCCTCAAGCCGTCGAAATTCTCCAGGCCGAGCGAGACGATCAGCAGATCGTAATTGCCTTCGGCGGCATGGAACAGCGCTTCCGCCGGATTGGTTTCGACGTCGACGGTGTGCTCGGCGCTCAGCACCGGCGCCAGCCGCTCATAGGACGACGGCCGGTCGTCGACCAGGAGGATGCGGCCGCCCTTGCCGGTATCGGCGACCGCGCTGCGCTCCGGCGCCTGCACGCCGATCTCGAGCGAGGTGATGGCGCGCATGCGCAGCTCGTCGGTCATCATCTTCAGCCGGGTCAGCGAACGCACCCGCGCGATCAGCACGACGTCGGATACCGGCTTGGTCAGGAAATCGTCGGCGCCGGCCTCGAGGCCGCGCACCCGGTCGGCCGGGCTGTCCAGCGCCGTGACCATCACCACCGGAATGAAATGGGTCGCCGGATTGGATTTCAGCCGGCGGCAGACTTCGAAGCCGTCGATGTCGGGCATCATGACGTCGAGCAGGATGATGTCGCATTCGGCGCGCGCGCAGATCTCCAGCGCCTCGGTGCCGTTGGAGGCGGTCAGGACATCGAAATATTCGGCCGACAGCCGTGCTTCCAACAGCTTGACGTTGGCGGGAACGTCGTCGACGACCAGAATACGCGCGGACATCGAAACTCTCCCCTACCCGATAAACCGTCGAACGGTTTCGATAAACTTGCCGACCGAAATCGGCTTGGACAGATACGCCTCGCAGCCGCCCTCGCGGATGCGCTCCTCGTCGCCCTTCATCGCGAAGGCGGTGACCGCGACCACCGGAATCGCTGCGCAGTTCCGGATCGTCCTTGATCCAGCGGTCACTTCGAGGCCGGACACCTGCGGCAGCTGGATGTCCATCAGGATCAGATCGGGGCGCAGCTTGCGGACGAGATCGAGCGCCTCGAAACCGTTGCTGGTTCCGGATGTCTGATAGCCATGCGCCTCCAGCAGATCGCGAAAGAGCTTCATATTGAGCTCGTTGTCCTCCACGATCAGGACGGTTTTTGCCATCCCGTCCCTCCAATCCCAACAGACGAGCCCGCACGGTGCGAGCGCATCAGGCGCCGCGCCAGGATGCCTCTAAAAAGCTGAATTCGAACTAGCGCCAGAATTCGCTCTATCCCGTTAAGCCCGGTGCTCAGCTTTCCGCGCTAGCGGTTTCCACTTGCTTGAACAGGTTCCGCGAGACTCGGGCATGATGCCTGCAAAATAGAGACCATAAGTTACGGAAAGGCAAATAATCGCGATTGAAGAAGTCGCATTCAAAACCCGCGCGAAGTGGCTGAAATCGTTGCGGTTCAGGCGCTTTCCTTCGTCGCCGGCGACCCCGAGCGGCTGGGCCTGTTCCTGGCCGAAAGCGGAATCGGCCCGGAGACCCTGCGCTCGGCCGCCGCCGATCCGCATTTCCTCGCCAGCGTGCTCGACTTCGTGCTGCGCGATGACGCAACCGTGAAGGCGTTCGCGGCGGCCTCCCAGCTTCACCCCACCAACATCGCCGCCGCGCGCCAGGCGCTGAACGATCCGCAATGGGAGCGCGACGTGCCGTGAGCACGCCCGCGCCGGCACTCGCCGGGCCAACCTGCTTCTGCCGGGACTGCCTCGGCGATCTCGACTTCGCGGCCAGGCGCTGCGGCGAATGCGGCTCACCGCGCCTGGTTCGTCATCCTGCGCTGCCGTCGCTGACGCTCGCCCACATCGATTGCGACGCGTTCTACGCCACCGTGGAGAAGCGCGACAACCCCGGGCTCGCCGACAAGCCCGTCATCATCGGCGGCGGCAAGCGCGGCGTGGTATCGGCGGCCTGCTACATCTCCCGCACCTTCGGCGTGCGCTCGGCGATGCCGATGTTCAAGGCGCTGGCGCTGTGCCCGTCCGCCGCCGTGATCCGGCCCGACATGGCCAAATATGTCCGGGTCGGCCGCGAGGTGCGCCATGCCATGCAGGCGCTGACGCCGCTGGTCGAGCCGCTGTCGATCGACGAGGCGTTTCTCGATCTTGCCGGCACCCAGCGCGTCCACGGCATGATTCCGGCAAAGGTGCTGGCGCGGTTCGCCCGCGAGGTCGAGCGCGACATCGGCATCACGGTTTCGGTCGGGCTGTCCTGCAACAAGTTCCTCGCCAAGATCGCCTCCGACATGGACAAGCCGCGCGGCTTTGCCGCGCTCGACCAGCAGCGAGGCCCGCGCGATGCTGGCGGACAAGCCGGTCGGGTTCATCTTCGGCGTCGGTCCGGCGACCCAGGAACGGCTGCCGCAGCGTGGCTTTCGCACCATCGCCGACCTGCAGCGCGCCGACGAAATCGAACTGATGAAGCAGTTTTCCAGCCGAAGGCCGCAGGCTGTGGCGGCTGGCGCGCGGCATCGACGATCGCCGCGTGGTCGCCGATCGCGGCGCCAAGACCATTTCCAACGAAACCACCTTCGAGACCGACATCCGCGATTTTGCCACCCTGGAAAAAACCCTGTGGCGGCTGTCGGAAAAAGTCTCGTCGCGGCTCAAGAGCAGCGACCTCGCTGGCGGTCGACCAGTCACGCTGAAACTGAAGACCGCCGATTTCAGGCAGCGCACCCGCTCGCAATCGATCCACGCGCCGACCCAGCTCGCCGCAAAAATCTTCGCGATCTCCAGGGAAATGCTGGCGAAGGAAATCGACGGCACGGCCTTTCGCCTGATGGGCACCGGCGTCAGCGCGCTGCGGGCGGGCTCGGCGGCCGACGATACCGACATGCTCGACCGCCGCTCGGCCCATGCCGAACGCGCGATCGACGATTTGCGCAAAAAATTCGGCGACGCGGCGGTGATCCGCGGCATCGCCTATGACGGGCCGGAGAAGCCGGGGTAGCCAGCGAGCGTGCCCCGGATGCAGCGCAGCGCGTCGCACTTGCGACGTGATGCGCTGCTGATCCGGGGTCCATCCGCGTGGGTGGGTCCCTGCTCTGCGGAGCAGCGTAAGAACGCTGCACCGCGTCCGGGACACGCGTGTACCACAAATGGAGCGTCATCCTGAGGTGCGCGACGTCTTCGGCGCGCCTCGAAGGATGCTGTTTGGCACGGTGTTTGTGGCCATCCTTCGAGGCTCGCCTTCGGCTCGCACCTCAGGATGACGGCTGTGTCATTCGCGGGATTGCTTTCGCCTCCCCTCACTTACACGGCTTGGAATCCCGGATGTCGAATTTTTCCATCGCGCCGGCGACGACGAAATCATTGTAGTCGAGCGCCAGCGCGCGCGAGACGCCGTTTTCGTAGAGTTCGAACGACATCGAATAGATCGGGCTCTGCTCGCCCTCGGAGGGCTTGGTGTCGTGATCGAAATAGCTGACGGTGACCGGCCACCGCGTCAGCGATTTCATCGCCTCGCTGGTGGTGGACGGATCGGGCATGGCGACGGGGCCGCCGCCCGGGATCGGTTTACCGATCACCGAAAGCGTGTTGTAGAGCTTTTCGCCATTGTCGGAGCCGTCATAGACCGTGAGTTCGAGCACGCTTTTGCCGGCCTGGGCGGCCTCGATGATGCGCTGGATCTGCTGGGTCGGAAACACCGTATCGCCGTCGAGCGTGAAGGTCTTGGCGACCGGCTGCGTCAGCTTGACGGTGACGTGGTCGCCGGTGTGCTCGGCGACGCCGTCCACCGGGCTCGAATCCGTGTCGTTCATCCGCGCGTCGATCTTGAAGCGATAGCTTTTGCCGGCGCCGTCCTCCCAGGCGGTCGAGCGCAGGTCGCTCAGCGTGACCTTGTCCTCGCCGCTTTCGAGCTCCGAGACCTGGCGGAATTCCGAGGTATAGCCCTCGCACGCGCTGCCGGAAAACGTATAGAGGATGCGTCCGCGCGCGCTGTTGATGTTCGAACCGCGCGACTTGACGAGGTCGAGATCGTACAGCGCCTGATGCGGCAGAAACGGGCTCGCCGCGGCGGCTTCGGCGCCGGCCGGACCGGCAAAGCCCGACCCAAACACCAGCGCGGCCACCGCCAGCGGCTTGACCGCAAGGGACTTGAAGGATGGGGATACCGAGAACTGCAACGACCTGTATATGGCACCACTGGGCAAAGCGGGCGAGCCGGCCATGTCTTTTCTCTTTTCCTCGAAAGGGATTCGCTTTGCTAGTGAACGTTGCATTGCGCCGCAACTAGGGCAAAGCTGTCAATTACAGCCGGCTCACGCGGTTTTCAGCCTGGGGCCGACACGGTTGCCGCTCAAAACGGCAACGAGCTTAGAAATCGCGCTTCCCTTGCATGTCCCGGCGCAATGCGCGAAACAATGCCCGCCCCGGCCGGATTTGTCGGGGGACGGTCACATCACATGAGGACAGACATGACGGGTACGGTCGAACAGAAACTTGCGGCACAGGGCATCGTCTTGCACACGCCGCCCTCCCCGGTGGCGAATTACGTCGGCTTTGTCCGCACCGGCAATCTGCTCGTTCGTCTCCGGCCAGGTCTGCTTCGACGCCGACGGCAAGCTGATCGCCAAGGGCAAGCTCGGCGCCGGCGTCACCATCGAGCAAGGCGTCGCAGCGGCCCGCGGCTGCGCCATCAACCTGATGGCCCAGATCAAGGCCGCGCTCGGCGACCTCGACAAGGTGGTCCGCGTGGTCCGGCTCGGCGGTTTTGTCAATTCCGCGCCGGATTTCCTCGACGGCCCGAAGGTGCTGAACGGCGCCTCCGACCTGATGGTCGCAGCCTTCGGCGACAAGGGCCGCCACGCCCGTACCACCGTCGGCGTCGCCTCCCTTCCCGCCGACGCGGCGGTCGAGGTCGAGGGCATGTTCGAGGTCTCCTGAGCGGAGCACCCTCCCCATGCGCGCCCCTGACTGGCTGACGGCACGGCCCGTGGCCCATCGCGGCCTGCACGACCGTAACAGCGGCATCATCGAGAACATGCCGGGCGCGGTGAGCGCCGCGATTTCAGGCAATTTCGCCATCGAGGTCGATATCCAGCTCTCCGCCGACGGCGAGGCCATGGTGCATCATGACGACGAACTCGGCCGCCTCACCGACGGCACCGGCGCGCTGCGCAGCCTGACCGCCGCCGAACTCAAGCAGGTCGCGTTCAAGGATACGCCGGAGCGGATGATGTCGCTCGGCGACCTCTGTGCCTGACCGCCGGCCGCGTGCCGCTGGTGATCGAGGTCAAGAGCCGTTTCGACGGCGACCGCAAACTGGTCAAGCGAATGGCCGACGTGCTCGCGGCCTATCGCGGCCCGGCGGCCGGCATGTCGTTCGATCCCGACCAGGTGATCGCCTTGCGCGAACTGGCGCCAAAACTGCCGCGCGGCATCGTCGCCGAACGGCACTACACCGCCGAAGACTGGCCGGAGGCTTCGCCGGCGCAGCGGGCGGAGATGACTCACTTGCGGCATTTCTTCCGCAGCCGGCCGCATTTCGTGGCCTACGGCGTCAACGATTTGCCCGCCATGGCACCCTGGATCGCCCGGCACATCTTCGGCCTGCCGCTGTTGACCTGGACGGTGCGTACGCCGGAGCAGCGCGAGCGTACCGCGCGCTATGCCGACCAGATGACGTTTGAAGGTTTCGTGCCCGGAACCTGAGGCCCGCGCGCGGCCCTTGAAGTCGTGCGCGCGATGCACGATCTTTGGCTTGTTGGTCACCATGTGCGATGGCCGATCGTGATGTGAGACCGGTCCTGACAGTCGATGGATTCCTCCGAAATAACGCTCGAAGCGGTGTCGTCGGTCAGCCAGATCGCGGCTCAGGATTGGGATGCCTGCGCCAACCCGGCGCCTGACAGCTCAAGCCTGGAAAGCCTCGATACGCTGGCCTGCAGCAGACTCCTGCGCCAACATCAACACCCGCCTATAACCCTTTCGTTTCCCACGCTTTTTTCTCGGCGGTGGAGACTTCCGGATCGGCCTGTGCGCGGACCGGCTGGGGCCCGCGCCACCTGCTGGCGCGGCTCGACGGCAGCATCGCCGGCATCGTGCCCTGCTATCTGAAGTCGCATTCGCAGGGCGAATATGTCTTCGACCGCGGCTGGGCCGATGCCTATGAGCGCGCCGGCGGGCGCTATTATCCGAAGCTGCAGGCCTCGGTTCCCTTCACGCCGGCGACCGGCCCGCGCCTGTTGATCCGCGAGCGGCGTCGATGCGGAATTGCGTCGGCGACGCGCTGGCGCGCGGACTGGTCGCGCTGTGCGAGGCCACCGAAGCCTCGTCGGTTCACGTCACCTTTGCGCGCGAAGCCGAATGGAAGTTCCTCGCCGAGCACGGATTCCTGGCAGCGCACCGACCAGCAGTTTCACTGGCACAATCAAGGCTACGGCAGTTTCGACGATTTCCTTGCGGTTCGCTGAATTCACGCCACCGCAAGGCGATCAAGCGCGAGCGGCGCGAGGCGCTGGCCGCTGGCATCACGATCCACGCGCTCACCGGCAGCGACATCACCGAAGACGCCTGGGACGCCTTCTTCGACTTCTACATGGAGACCGGCTCGCGCAAATGGGGCCGGCCCTATCTGACCCGCACATTCTTCTCGCTGATCGGCGAGACCATGGCCAACGACGTGCTGCTGGTGATGGCCCGGCGCAACGGCCGCTGGATCGCCGGCGCGATCAATTTCATTGGCTCCGACACCCTGTTCGGCCGCAACTGGGGCGCGATCGAGCATCATCCGTTCCTGCATTTCGAGGTCTGCTATTATCAGGCGATCGATTTTGCGATTAAGCGCGGCCTGAAAACCGTCGAGGCCGGCGCGCAGGGCGAGCACAAGATCGCGCGCGGCTACCTGCCGCAAACCACCTATTCCGCGCATTACATCGCCGATCCCGGCCTGCGCCGCGCGATCGCCGATTATCTCAAGCGCGAGCGCGCCTATGTCGCGGAAGCCGGCGCGCGAACTGACCGAGGCCGGACCGTTTCGCAAGGGCGGCGACGAGAAGCCCGGCGACGAACCATCTTGACCGTCCGCAACCGGGTTATAAGACTAGAATCCGACACTTCGGGAGAGACGTCATGGCCGCGTACGACACCAACAACCCTTTCGCAAAGATCCTGCGCGGCGAGTTTCCCTGCTACAAAGTCTATGAGAACGACCACGTGCTGGCCTTTCTCGACATCATGCCGCGCTGCCCCGGCCATACGCTGGTGATCCCGAAGGCGCCGGCCCGCAATATCCTCGACATCAAGGCCGAGGATTTCGTCCATGTCGCGCGCGCCGCCCACACCATCGCGCACGCGGCGATGAAAGCGTTCAAGGCCGACGGCATCACCATCCAGCAATTCAGCGAGCCCGCCGCCGGGCAGGTGGTCTATCATCTGCACATGCATGTGATGCCGCGCTTCGACGGCGTCGCGTTACTGGCGCCGGCGAGCCGCAAGGAAGACGGCAAGGTGCTGGAAGACCACGCCGCCAAGCTGATCGCCGCGCTCAAGGGCTGAGTGAGGGCAACGCGTCCGGATTCGCCATAGCGTTTTCGAGCGAAGCATGCCCTCGAACTTGATCCGAGGGTGGATGCCGGTTCGCGTGAAGAAAACGCGTCAAAACAAGAAGCTAGAGCTTCGGTTCTGATTCTATCGGAACCGAAAAGGCTCTAAAGCATCGGAAAGTTGCTGCAGGCGAACGGCAAATTGGCGTTGCTGGCCGGCCAGCCCTGCCCCGGCCATGTCTTCCGGGCGAGGCAATACAGATAGCTGCCGAGCACCGCCTGGGCGCCGGTCGCCCAATGCGCATCGTCGGCGAACTCGGAAGCCGCGGCATTCGCCGGCTGCGTCGCCGCCAGATTTGACGGGCTGCAGACATAGGCCCAATCGGTCGTCACGGTCGAATTCGAGTTGGGCACGGGCTTTGGACAGGCCGGGTTCGCCGTCGTGTAATGGCTGATATTGAACGGGCTCGGGCCGTTCTCGAAGCTTTCGATCAGTTTTCGAACCCCGTCGAGATCCGCCCATACGTAGGGAACGTGCAGCGCATGCAGTCGCGCCTGCAGCGTTGCGTCGTGGAGCTGCCGATATTGCTGCTGCTCAGCCGTACCAAAGGATTCCGGAAGGCCGACGACGATGATATGAACCCGCCTGATGGCAAAACCAAAGGGAGGGCCTGATAGCTGCTTGATGGTCGCAGCAAGCGTGTCGGCCGCGTTGGTGATGTAATTGGTCGCATCGGTGGTCGAGGTGAAATTCTTGATCGCAAAGGCAACGTCGTTGCCGCCGGAACTGATGACGTACAAATTCCGGTTGGTCTGAAGTTCCAGGCCCAGCGTGAGCTTGTGCAGGCGCATGTATTCGATCAGCTGCGTACGGGTCGGGACGGCATTCGGAAAGCCGCCCGAGGTTGCCGTGTTGGCCTGGGCATCGCGGGCGCCGCCGGTTGCGTAATCGGTGCCAGGCTGGTTCGCCGGCTTGGCGGTAACGCCGATCGCGGTCGCCAGCACCTCCACCGACATCGGGCCGGGGCTGGAGGTCGGCCTGCCGACGGCCGCGGCGGATTGCTTGATGTAGAAATCGTAATTGGGTTCGCCGCTATAGGGCGGTTTTCGGTACCAGCCGGTGTCGACGGTGCTGTCGCCGAACACCCATAACTGGTTGAACGGCCGCGCCAGCGCCGGGCCGGTCATCGCGCAGAGAGCTGCGAACAGGACGGCTAATCTGCTGCCAGTCATTTGCTCAACTCCCGATCGGCTGAGATCGAGATGCATCGATAGCATGCGCGACTGGCAGCGGCTGTGATGCGCTTCACATGCCGCGCGAGGCTGGCCTCCGCCTACTCCGTCTCGAAATCGCCGGCCTGCGGCGGCGCCAGCGGCGTGAACTCGCAGCGATCCGGCTTGATGTCCAGGAGCGGCGTTTCATCGAGGCAATCGAGACCGCGCACCAGCAATGTCGAGCCTTCGACGCCGACCAGTTTGACGATCGAGGTGCCGATCGGGTTCGGCCGCACCGGCGAGCGCAGCGAGAAGGTGCCACGCGTGGTCTTGTTGTTCTTCGGCGATTGCAGCACGATGTCGCGGCGCGACTGGTGCAGCCAATACAGCACCTCGAGGTTCGAATAGAAGTCGACGCCCTTTAGTGCCGCCACCCATGGCTCAAAGATCTCCAAACGGCACACCGGCCCGTCAGGCCTGCCCTGCCGCGGCGTCGCCAGCCGCGAGGTCCAGGGCGTGCGGATGCGGCCGATAAAGACCAGGCCGGCGTCCCGCGCCGCCGGCATCTCGACGGCGAGTTCGCCGTCGCGGACTTCACTTTCCCGAACCATGTCTCAATCCAATGAAATGCTCACCGACGGCTAGTCCATTATCATGACTTGGCGCCTCAGCCGAGCCACCATTTGCCGCCGATCAGCACGATCTCGCCGCACACCACGCCGGCGAAGATCGATTTCCGCACGCCAACAAAGCCCAGAAATCCCGCCACCACGGCGGCGTAACGCAGCGATGCCGGCACGCTGGCCAGCGCGCCCGGCGGCTGGACCACGATTTGCGCGATAACGCCGGCGAGGATCGCGGTCGCCACCGCCCTGACCCAGATCAACAGCTCGGAGCCCTCGTCGATACCGCCACCGAACCACAGGCCGAGCATGCGCCAGATTTCGTTGGGCAGGAAACCCGCGAGCAGCAGCAACAGCAAGGCATTCCAGTCGCCGATGAAATTGCTCATGGCTGTGCCCGCCACCAGTGCACGCCATAGGCGATGGTGCCGGCCGACATGCCGCTGATCAGGATATCGACGCCGCTGTGCAGTTTGGCGGCGAGCGGAAACAGCGCCAACCCCAATATCAGCGCCAGCACATCGGCGAGTTGCCGGCAATTGCGCGCGGTCGACAGCAGAAACGCCAGCGGCGTCAGCATCAATATCCCGGCTGCCAGCAACTGCGGCAGGTTTGCCGCGAGGCTGTAGCCGAGCGTCGTTGCGGTCAGGCAGACCACGAGCAGACCGCAGCCAAGCCCTTGCGTGAACACGATCCGCTTCTCGCGCGGAACTTGCGGCAGCAAGCGATAGCATTCGACCCATATCGTAACCGCGATGAAATGAGCCGCGAGCATCAGTTCGCGCCGCCGGGTTTTCGGGGTGCGCAGCATCGGCATCACCGAGACCACCATCGGAAACAGCCGGATCGCGCTGACGGTAACGGCAATCGCCGCCTGCACGGCGGTCGCGCCCGAGCCCAAGGTCGAGATCAGGATGATCTGCGCCGGGCCCGCCCACACGAAGACGGTGCTGGCGATCGCCCATCCCAGGCTGAAATGACTGTCATGCGCCAGTGCGCCGATGCCGAGATAGGTCGCAAACAGCACCAGCGCCAGAACGGTCGAGCCGGCCGAGCGCATTCCCCAGCCGAAGCTGCCCAGCGAACTGTGCCATTGCGGCGAGTCGAGCGGAGGGAGCGACACGAGCGTCCGGTTGGGTTGAAAAGGGCGATTCCTGCTCGGGCATAACGCGGACGAAAGCGCTCCCCGTCAAGCGAACGGCCGCTCAGGGCCGCCATGCAGCAGGCGCGATCAGCCGTGAAAGTCCATGTTTCGCAGCACAAAGCAGGCGCCGCCGGCGCGGCGGATGCGGTTGCATAGATCGTCCGCCGCCGGCCGCGTGTCGGCGCCGATCCGCACCTGATAAAACGTGCGGCTGCCGCGGTTGCGCAGCACCGAACCGAGCAGGCTTGGATCCTGATCGCCGATCACGGCGCCCAGGCGCGAAATGGCGCGGGCATACATCGCCAGCGCCTTGTCGCGATCAAAACCCGCCGCGAGCTGCACGCCCCACAGCCGCTCGGCGCCCAGTTTCACATGCGCCTCAAGCTGGGTGACGAACGGATTGGGCGCGCGCCGCAGCAGCGCCATCAGGTCGCGACAGCCGAGTTTGGGCGCAGCCGGCGGCCGCGCGGCCGGCTTGCCGCTTTTCTGGATCGCCGCCCAGTCGTCGACCGTGGCGCCGGTGATGGCCGAGACATAGTTGCGGGTTTCCTGCGGCATCGTGCCTGATCCATCCAGCCATTCCTGCACCCGGTGCGGTCCGGCGTTATAGGCCGCGGCGGCAAGGCCGAGATTGCCGAACTGCTGACGCAGCTCGCTCAAAAACTCCGCCGATTTCGGCAGCGCCTGCACGGGATCGAAGGGATCGAGCAGCCGGCGCTCGTTCGCGGTCCCCGGCATGAACTGGGCGATGCCCTGGGCGCGCTGGCCGCTGCGGGTGACAGGCCCTATGGCATCGGACTGAAAGCGGCTCTCCTGCCAGATCACGCGGGCGAAAAACTCGACCGGCAGGTCCTGGGATTTTGCCGCCAATTCGATCATCAGGCACATCGCCTCCCGGGTGCCGGCGTCCGCAGCCTCTTTGGCCACGGCGTCGGGGATGGCCAATTCCTCGACGCTTGGCCGCACGTATCTCGGGGCATCGGGCGCATCCTGCGCGGTCGCGCTTGTGGCCAGCGTCACCGCCGCGACCCAGAGCGCCACACGCCAACCGGACTGCGTCCGCAGCGTCATGTCCTTTATCCCTTTCGCCCGCCCGGGGCCGACGCATCGCATCCGGCTATGCCGCAATGATGGCTGACATTTGGAGGATTCCGGGCCGTCCGCCGCTCACAAATTGCCGAATTCGGCGTGATCGCGGCGGCGATCGGTTTACGTTAACGCCGCTTTTTGCCCCCCGCGCCCTTTCGCTGGAACCTGAGCCGGGTAAGGTCCCGCCTTTATGGGAGGTATTGTCCGATGCAGGACCGACGCCAGACGACGCGTGACAAGGTGCTTTTTGGCGGCGTCGCCGACACCGGCGAAGCCGGTTCGGCCAGGGAATGCGTCGTCCGCAATATCTCGGACCAGGGCGCCAGCATCGAATTCAGCAATGTCGTCCGGTTTCCCAAAGAGCAGATCTCGCTGACCGTCGCGCGCAAGGGCCGTTCCTTCCTCGCCAAGATCATCTGGTGGCGCGACAATTTCGTCGGCGTCGCATTCTCGGATGCTGCCCCCACGCTGCCGGTTTCCGATCTCGACGAGCGGCTGCGCAAGAGCGAAGCCAAAAAGCGCCAGCTGCAGCGCCGCATCAAGCAATTGCTGGGCGAAGGCTAGGGTTTAGGCGCGAACATAAACCCACGCTTCATTGCCCGAGCGCAGCGGCACCAATATCCGCTTGTAGTCCGCAACCTCATATTCGTCGGCGGCCTTCAGTTCGGCATCCGTGATCCAAAATACCCTGCCCTCGACCTCGTCGGCCGGGTTGTCGCTCGGCTCCACGATCGGGTGGAACCGCTTGCCGCTTGTTTTGATCACCTCGGGGTCGGTGATTTCGATCAGGGATTGACGGTATCCAGGCATGGCGTCCGCCTGCCCCTCGAGCAACCGGCCGAACGACTTTAGCTGCACGTCGTCCTGTTGCAGCGTTCCGTACGAAAACAGCAGGACCGTCCTCTCCACCGACATTGCCGTCACGCGCTCCGTTGCCTTGACTGACGCGCAGAATACGGCATCCGGACAGGGATGTCTCTTCGGACCCGATATAGCGCATTCGGCGGGGAACCACCGGGAATTTCCCAGCTATCGGCCCTTGGCCAAATGCGCTAGCCAGCTAATGTGACGGCTCAAGAGCGCCCTTTATCCCATGTCGACCCTCCGCATCGAGCACGCCGATGGCCTGCCCCAGCCGCAGCGTAACTGGGCGATCCTGACCATCGCGCTCGGCCTCGTGATGTCGGTGATCGACGGCTCGATCGCCAATGTCGCGCTGCCCACCATCGCCGGCGCCCTGCATGCGAGCCCGGCGTTCTCGATCTGGATCGTCAACGGCTACCAGCTCGCGATCACGATCTCGCTGCTGCCGCTGGCCTCGCTCGGCGAAATCATCGGTTACCGGCGGGTCTATCTCGGGGGCCTCGTGCTGTTCACGCTGGCCTCGGTATTTTGCGCGGTTTCCGATACCCTGCTGCTGCTCACGGTGGCGCGCATCGTGCAGGGGTTTGGGGCGGCCGGCATCCTCAGCGTCAACGCGGCGCTGGTGCGCTATACCTATCCGCGCGCGCAACTCGGACGCGGCATCGGCGTCAATGCGCTTGTCGTCGCGACCTCCGCCGCGGTCGGTCCGACCGTCGCCGCAGCGATCCTGGCGGTGGGAACCTGGCCCTATCTGTTCGCCATCAACGTCCCGATCGGCATCGTGACCCTGGCGCTGGCCTGGCGCACCTTGCCGCACACCGAACCCGCCGGTCACAGTTTTGACTGGCAGAGCGCGGGCCTGAGCGCGGTCACCTTCGGCGTCGGCATCGCCGCGATCGACAGCGTCGGCCATGGCGAGAGCCTGGCGCTCTGCCTGAGCGAGTTCGGCATCGCCATTGGCGCCGGCGCGCTGCTGGTGATCCGGCAGACCCACATGCCCTCGCCTTTATTGCCGGTGGACCTGTTGCGGATTCCGATTTTCGCGCTGTCGATCTCGACCTCAATCGCCTCGTTCTGCGGCCAGATGCTGGCCTTTGTCGCGATCCCCTTCTATCTCGAAAGCCATTTTGGCTATTCGGCGGTCGAGATGGGCCTGCTGATCACGCCCTGGCCGATCGCGGTGGCGTTCACGGCGCCGTTGGCCGGACGGCTGCTCGAACGCTACCCGGCTGGATTGTTGGGCGGCGTTGGCCTGACGTTGTTCGCCTGCGGCCTCGGTACGCTGGCGCTGATGCCGGCCAATACGACGCCGTTCGACGTGATCTGGCGCATGGCGCTGGCGGGCGCGGGTTTTGGCCTGTTCCAGACCCCGAACAACCGCACCATGATCGCGGCCGCCCCGCGCGAGCGCAGCGGTGGCGCCAGCGGCATGCTGGGCACCGCGCGGCTGCTTGGCCAAACCACCGGTGCGGCGCTGGTGGCATTGTTCCTGGCGCGCTATCCGGCGCAGGGCACGCAGATCTCGCTGTTCGTCGGCGTTGGCTTTGCCTTGCTCGGCGCTTCCTTCAGCATGCTGCGCCTGTCGCCAGCAGGCGCGCGCGGCGCCGAGCGGGTACGGGTTCGCGACGACCAGCGCCTGAAAGGCGAATGAATTCCTGAAAGCGGAATTTTGCCTTTGCAAACCGGCATGGCAACCCTTCGCGCGCGCATCATCCCAGACGGTTGCCGCAGCCGTAAGCCGACCCTATGCTGGCTCAAAATTCAACGTTGGGAAACGCAAGGAGACGCATGATCACGCCGCTCGATCCCGTCATTGCCCAGATCATTCCGCTGCTGCCGCTGCGCGACCCTGCCGTGATGACCCCGCAAAGCGCGCGCGATTCGCTGCGCGCGCTGGCGGACGCACGTGCCGCCGTTCCGCCGCCGCCGGTCGCCGACGTGAAAAACATCCAGGTGAACGGCGCGGCCGGTCCGCTCAATGCCCGGGTCTATCGCAACGGCCACGAAAAATCGCCGACCGTGGTGTTTTTCCATGGCGGCGGCTGGGTCGCCGGCGATCTCGAAACCCATGACCGGCAGGCGCGGCTGTTGGTGATCGAGACCGGCGCGGTGGTGATCTCGGTCGATTACCGGCGTCCGCCGGAAACGCGCTTTCCCGGCGCGTTCGAGGACGCCTTCGCGGCCACCAAGGATATCGTTGACCGCCTTGCCGGGTTCGGCGGCGACGCAAATCGCATCGGCGTCGCCGGCGACAGCGCCGGCGGCAATCTCGCGGCCACGGTGGCGATCGCCTGCCGCGACGCCGGAATAAAACTTGCCGCGCAGTTGCTGGTCTATCCCGTCACCGATGTGGCCGGCAATTATGCCGACAGCAAGGAGAACGCGCGCTTTCCCTCGCGCAGCGAGAATGCCGAAGGCTATTTCCTGTCGCGCGCCGTGATGGAATGGTTTTCCGGCCATTATCTCGAGGACAAGAACCACGGGAGCGACTGGCGGGTTTCGCCGTTACGGGCAAAAAACCTTGCCGGCCTCGCCCCGGCAATCGTCACCACCGCCTGGTTCGATCCGCTGCGCGACGAGGGCAAGGCCTATGCCGATGCGCTGGCCGCCGCAGGTGTCGCGACCAAATATTACGATGGCCCCGGCCTGATTCACGGCTATTTTGGCCTCGGCGAAGCGTCGGAAATGGCGCGCAAGGAAGCGCAACGGGCACGCGCCGACTTCAAAGCCCTGCTGGAGCGCGGAACCTAGCGCCTCAGCGCAAGCAGCAACCATCAACCTGGACAAAAAGATCCATGGCAGACGACAAGAGGAAACAAGAAGAACGCCAGCCGGAAGTCGGCACGTTCGACGCCATCGTGGTCGGCGCTGGTTTTGCCGGCCTCTATATGCTGCACCGGCTGCGCGGGCTCGGTTTTACCGCGCGGGTCTATGAAGCCGGCGGCGGGGTCGGCGGCACCTGGTACTGGAACCGGTACCCCGGCGCACGCTGCGACGTCGAGAGCATGCAATATTCCTTTTCGTTTTCCGAAGAGCTCGACCAGCAATGGGACTGGTCGGAGAAATATTCGCCGCAGCCCGAGATCCTGGCTTACGCCAACCACGTCACCGATCGCTTTGGCTTGCGCCCGCATATCCGCTTCGACACCCGCGTGACGGCTGCAACCTTCGATGAGGCGAACAATTGCTGGCATGTCGAGACTGATCGCGGCGACCGGGTCTCGGCGAAATTCTGCATCATGGCGGTGGGGTGTCTATCGGCGGCGAACCGGCCGCCTTTCGCCGGCATGGAAGATTTCCACGGCCCGATCCACCACACCGGCGAATGGCCGCACGAGGGCGTCGACTTCACCGGACTGCGCGCAGGCGTCATCGGCACCGGCTCGTCCGCGATCCAGTCGATTCCGATCATCGCGCAGCAGGCAGCAGAGCTGACCGTGTTCCAGCGCACCGCGACCTATTCGGTGCCGGCCTGGAACGAGAAGCTGACGCCGGAATACCGCAACACGGTCAAGGCCGACTATCCGGCGTTGCGCGCCAAGGCACGGGCGCGGCCGACTGGCTTCTATTTCCCGTTCAACATGAAGCCGGCGCTGGAAGCGACCGACGAGGAACGCACACGGCAATATGAGGAGGCCTGGAAGCGCGGCGGCCTGCCCTTCCTCGGCGCGTTCGGTGACCTGTTGTTCGAAAAAGTCGCCAACGACACCATTGCCGATTTTGCGCGCGCAAAAATCCGCGGCATCGTCAAGGACCCGGTGACGGCCGATCTGCTGTGCCCCGACAACGTGTTCGGCTGCAAGCGGCTCTGCGTCGATACCGGCTACTTCGAGACCTACAACCTTCCGCATGTCAAACTGGTCGACGTCTCCAAGACGCCGATCCAGCGTTTCACAACGCAGGGAATCGAAGTCGACGGTAAAGAATACCCGCTCGACGTGATCGTCTGCGCGACCGGCTTTGCGGCGATGACCGGATCGTTCGACCGCATCAAAATCACCGGCCGCAACGGCCTGACGCTGGCAGAGAAATGGCGCGGTGGTCCCCGCGCCTATCTCGGCGTCGCATCGGTCGGCTTTCCCAATCTGTTCATGATCACCGGCCCCGGCAGTCCGTCGGTGCTGGCGAGCATGATCCAGGCGATCGAACAGCATGTCGACTGGATGCTGGATTGCATGGCGCATCTGCGCGACGTCGGCGCCGCGACCGTCGAGCCGATTCAGAACTACGAGGACGAGTGGATCGAGCACGTCAACGAGGTCTCGAAAGTCTCGCTGCGATCGACCTGCAGTTCCTGGTATGTCGGCACCAACATCGCGGGCCGTCCGCGCGTGTTCATGCCCTATATCGGCGGCTTTCCGGTCTATGTGCAAAAGTGCAATGAAGTGATGTCCAGAGGGTTCGAGGGTTTTGTCATCGATGGCGGCACGGCCGGCAACGAGGAACCGCGCGTACGCCTGACCGAACGCTGGCGCGTGCCGCTGGATATCGACGTCATCTCACCCGCGGCGGTCGCGGCCCGCCGCGTGCCGGTGGTGTGAACGGCTATTCCGCTCCGGCCTTGGATCGGATCGGCGCTATGGGACGCCGCGCCTCGCCCGGCTCGATGACAAATTGCTGGTCGAGCGAATACCATGGCGCCGCAAAACCGTGCTCGGCCGACGGCTCGTCGTGACGAACATAGTCGCCGATCAGCGCGCGGGTGACGCCGAACTGCACGTCGGAATCGATGTGCGCGTCATCGGGCGCATAGATTTGCGAGATCATGGTCTTGAAGCCCGGCTTGTAAATCATGAAGTGCAAATGTGCCGGCCGGTAATGATGCCGGCCTGTTGCCCTGACCAGATCGCCTACCGGACCATCGATCGGGATCGGATAGCCCGCCGGCTTGACGCTGCGGAAATGAAAACGGCCGGCATCGTCAGTGACAAAACGTGCGCGCAGGTTCATCTCCGCCTGCGACGGGTCCTGGTTCTCGTACAGCCCCAGCGGCGAGGAATGCCAGATATCGACCTCGGCGCCCGCGACCGGGCGGCCTTCCCGGTCAGCAATGCTCGCATGCACCAGCAGCTTTGGACCCGGCGTCGGCGAACGCTCGAGCGTGTCGCCGCTTTTGCTCGGCGGCTGATCGTCGCGCCAGAACGGCCCGAGCATATTGGCCTGGGTTTCGCTCGCGCCGTTGTCGCCGTTGTTGAGCAGGCAGACCAGCGCCGAGACGCCGAGCGAGCCCGCCATCAGCACCACTTCGTTGTGCGAGGCTGTCGTGTTCTGGCCCAGCGCCGCGATGATTCGCGTGGCTTCCTGAAATTCGCGTTCGGTCAGTCTGGTCTCGCGCACGAAGCCGTGCAAATGCCTGACCAGCGCCAGCAGGATTTCGCGCAGCCGCGGATTTTCGGTGCGGCCAAATGCCTCGATCACGGCGTCGGTGACCCCGGCCTGATTTTCGATGATCATGTTTTCGGCTCGGATAGAGGAAACCCGGGAATAAAGTCGGCCCTTTTTTCATCCTGATCAAGGCTCGACCGCGCAGGCGATCGGGAGGGCACAAGCGCGGCATGATGTCCCCCATCAATCGTCGCCAACGAGTTTCATGGCGCCGCGACGCGATCTAGTGTGGGTTCGAACAAGGCACGAGGCGAAATGGCGGTCAGGATCGGTCAAACGGGCTTCGCGGCGTTTTCGCTGTTGCTCGTCCTGATGTCGCGACCAGCCACCGCCGGCGAGTGCCCGTCGCCATCCTCGGAAATCGCCACCGACCGCCCCGACGTCACCAATTCGAGCCAGGTGGTGCCACTCGGCAGCCTCCAAGGCGAAAACGGCATCAATTCGACCGGCAACGGCATGGAAAAGACGGTTGACGGAACCAACAGCCGGCTGAGGCTCGGGGTCGCGCCCTGCTTCGAAATCCTGGTCGACCTGCCGAACTATGTCGGGGGAATTCATGGTCCGGCCGACAGCGGTTTTACCAACGTCGCTCCTGCGATGAAGTACCAGCTCAGCTCGCTGCCGGAATCGTGGAATCTGTCGGTGACCGCGGGGGCGGGATTGCCGACCGGCGCGACCCGAATTGCCGGCCCCGGCGTGCAGCCCTATCTGCAATTTCCCTGGTCGCATGAACTCGGCAATGGCTGGGGCACCAGCAGCATGTTCACGACATTTTTCTTGCCATCCAATCCGCTCAACCACGAGACCACGGAAGCGACCTTCGTGATCGAGAAGAAGGTCAGCGAGCGGGTATCGCTGTTCGCCGAATATGTCGGCGACTTTCCCTCCCGCGGCAGCAATGTCGAACTGTTCAACATGGGCGGCGAATATCTGCTGTCGCGAACGCAGCAGGTGGATTTTCACATCGCGTTCGGCCTCAACCGCAATTCGCCGGATTACATCGTCGGCGTCGGCTATTCCTGGCGGCTCGACAATCTGTTTGCGAAGCGTTGACGTCGGCGCGCTATTTCGCGGCGCCGACCGACCTCTCCATTTGACGCAACGCCAGCTTGTACATCAGGTCATGTCCCGACATGCTTTCGGCGACGAAGCGATCAAAGGCCTGCCACATCACCGGCGTGATCTCGACGAGGCGATGGCCGCGTCCGGAAAGCGCGAACAGTCCCTGCTTCACGCCCTCCTGCAGGATCTTCCGCACATGGGTCCGCGACACGCCGAACGACGTGCCGATATCTTCATGCGACAATTCGCAGGGGCCGTCGCCACTGCCCGCGATCTGGATGATTTTCATCAGGATCGTCACGCCGGCGTCGCGGGTGAGGAACAGCATCATGGCGGGATTGCCCGCCATGATCTGGGCGCCGTGGCCGAGGAACCCGATCGCGAGCAGCCGCTGCGCCCGCTGAAACGACGGATCCTTGCGCAGCGGCCGCGGATAGCCCGGATCCGGAAACAGCATGTCCAGCGGCAGATAATGCGCGGCGAGCCAGCCCTGATCGGCGTCCAGCATCCTGTGGCCGGGCTTCAGAAGGCGCACGCGGCCGTCCTGCTCCGCCGGTTTCGATTGCAGAAAGCCGGAGTGGATCAAGCGGGCCACCAGATCCTCGATCCGGCGCGGGCTCGCCAGCCCGAAATGTGTCATCTGCTGCTTCAGCAAAGTGATGGTCGGCCAGGTCGTCCGATCGGTTTCGTTGTGCTGGGCATCGAGGCTGATGATGATCGCGAAGATGACGGTCCGCGCCGCCTCCAGCACCAGCCGGGTCAGAAAAGTATCGCCTTCGTAAAGCTGCAGCACCGCGTCGACATACGCGCTGCGCGCGGCCCGGAAGTGCCGGTGAGCCAGGATATCCGGGGGCGCGTGATACGCGATGTCGCCGAAAGGATCTTTGGAACTTGACATCGAACAGCTTCACACCGAAGAGCGTGACATAAGAATTTGGCAACAGTTTCTCTGCAACCGCGAACGCCGCAGTCAAGCCGGGATAGCATCGGCGTATCTCGCTACCAACAACAATCCCAGGGAATGCCGCCGCGATCCGCCTAAGGTAGCAGCGTTTTCGAGCCTAATCCGTAAGCCCGGCCAGAAACACCTCACGCAGGATCGCAATCGGCGCCCGCGCCTGATCCTCGGTGGCATAATTGCCTGCTGTCACCGCCAGCACTAAATCCAGTTCCGGAAACACGAACAGCCGTTGTCCGCCGAGGCCAAAGCCGCCGACCCATTTTGCGCCGACCGTTCCGGTCTTTCCCGACAGCGCGAGTTCGCCGACAAACCATTGGTAGCCATAGCGCCGTCCGTCGTCGACAACAGCGGCGGGACGAAAGCTGGCCTCGAGCCAATCGGCCGGCACGACGGTGCGGCCTTGCCATTTGCCGCCGGCGACAACCATCTGCCCGATGCGCGCGAGATCACGCGGCGTCAGGCGAAGCCCCGAGGCGGCGGAAGCGAAATTGCCGATCTTGCTCCACTCGCTCGCGGTGATGCCGAGCGGCTCGAACAGCGCCGTCCTGGCAAAGCTGTGCAGATCGGCGCCGGTGCCGCGCTCGATCAACAGCCCAAGCAGCGTGGTGGCGCCGCCATTGTAGATAAAACCCTTGCCGGGCGGACCCAGCATCGCCCGCTCCAGCACGAAACGGTAGCGATCCGGCGCGTTGTCCATCTCGACTTCGTCGGAATGAACCCATGGCAGGTCTTCGTTCCATTTCAGCGCCATCGTCATGGTCAACGCATGCGCGATGGTCAGGCGCGCCTTGTCGGGGTCTTTCGCCAAATCCGGATATTCCGGAAACTGCGCCAGCAAGGACTGGTCCGGCGCGGGAACGCGGCTGTTACCGAGCGCGATGCCGTAGAGCAGTCCGACGATGCTCTTGGTCACCGACCGCACGTCGTGCAGCGTGTCCGCAGTAAATTCGACCGACCCGAGCGGGCGGCCCCAGTTTTCGTCGGTGCCGGCCATGTAGCGTTCGAAAACGATACGTCCCCTGCGCAAGGCGACGACGCCATGCACGTTGAGCAATCGGCCGGCATCCTGCAGCGCTGCAAATCGCTCGGCCAGCCCGGGACCAAATCCCATGGTTTCGGGAGCGGCCGTCTCAGGCGCCGTGTCGGCCTTGACGGCCTGCCGGCCAACGGCCGTGGCGATCATGACCGTCCCCGCCCCCTTCAGCGCATCTCGTCGGGTCAGGGCCACTCACATCGTTCCATCAGGGAGCATGGCTAAACATCGCGCATGCGAGCCGCGATGCCAAGGACCATCGGGGGAGACAGGGCCGAAAACAAAAAGCCGGCGGTCTTGCGACACGCCGGCTAGCTGTTTCGAATATGGGCAGATCAGGCCTTCACCAGCGGAACCCGCGAGGCCGGCCCCTTGGAGCCGCCGCCGCTGGGGCCGCCCGGCTTCGGCTTGCGCTTGCGCGGCGTCGGCAGCTTCTCCGGCTTCGGCGTGACCGGCCCATCGACGAACTCGAAACCGATCTTCTCAGTGCCGGCCTCCGTGGCCGTCTCGTCCTTGACCAGCACGACGCGGACATGGCCGCCGCCCTTGAGCTTGCCGAACAGCACCTCGTCCGCCAGCGGCTTCTTGATGTGCTCCTGGATCACGCGGGCCATCGGCCGCGCGCCCATCTGCTCGTCATAGCCATGCTGGACCAGCCAGGCCTTGGCGGGCTCCGACAGCTCGATGGTGACGTCGCGGTCGGCGAGCTGCGCCTCGAGTTGCAGCACGAACTTCTCCACCACCATGCCGATCACGTCGGCATTGAGATGCGCGAACGACACGATCGCATCGAGCCGGTTGCGGAATTCGGGCGCGAACTGCCGGTTGATCGCTTCGTGATCGTCGCCTTCCCGCTTGTTGCGGGTGAAGCCGAATGCCTGGCGGGCCAGGTCAGCCGCGCCTGCGTTGGTCGTCATGATCAGGATGACGTTGCGGAAGTTGACCTGCTTGCCGTTGTGGTCGGTGAGCCGGCCATGATCCATGATCTGCAGCAGCACATTGTAGAGGTCCGGATGCGCCTTCTCGATTTCGTCGAGCAGCACGACGCAATGCGGATGCTGGTCCACGCCATCGGTCAGCAGGCCGCCCTGGTCGAAGCCGACATAGCCCGGAGGCGCGCCGATCAGGCGCGACACGGTGTGCCGCTCCATATATTCCGACATGTCGAACCGGATCAGTTCGACGCCGAGCGAGGCTGCGAGCTGCTTTGCTACTTCGGTCTTGCCGACGCCGGTCGGACCCGAGAACAGATAGGAGCCGATCGGCTTTTCCGGCTCGCGCAAGCCGGCCCGCGCCAGCTTGATCGAAGCCGACAGCGCGTCGATCGCCTTGTCCTGACCGAACACCACGCGCTTCAAGGTCTGCTCGAGATGCTTGAGCACCTCGGCATCGTCCTTTGACACGCTCTTGGGCGGAATCCGCGCCATGGTCGCGATCGTGGTCTCGATTTCCTTGATGCCGATGGTCTTCTTGCGCTTGTTCTCCGCCACCAGCATCTGCGCCGCGCCGGACTCGTCGATCACGTCGATCGCCTTGTCCGGCAGCTTGCGGTCGTGGATGTAGCGCGACGACAGCTGTACCGCGGCCTCGATCGCCTCGTTGGTGTATTTCAGCCGGTGATAGTCCTCGAAATAGGGTTTCAGGCCCTTGAGGATCGCGATCGCGTCTTCGACCGTCGGTTCGTTGACGTCGATCTTCTGGAACCGGCGCACCAGCGCGCGGTCCTTTTCGAAATGCTGGCGGTATTCCTTGTAGGTGGTCGAGCCCATGCAGCGGATCGTGCCCGAGGCCAGCGCCGGCTTCAGCAGATTGGAGGCATCCATGGCGCCGCCGGAAGTGGCGCCGGCGCCGATCACGGTATGGATTTCGTCGATGAACAGGATGGCGTTCGGATGCGCCTCCAGTTCCTTGAGCACCTGCTTCAGCCGCTCCTCGAAATCGCCGCGGTAGCGGGTGCCCGCCAGCAGCGTGCCCATGTCCAGCGAGAACACCGTGGCCGCCGCCAGCACTTCCGGCACTTCGCTGTCGACGATGCGCTTGGCGAGGCCTTCGGCGATCGCGGTCTTGCCGACGCCGGCTTCGCCGACGAACAGCGGATTGTTCTTCTGCCGGCGGCACAGCACCTGGATCGCGCGGTTGATCTCGGCGTTGCGCCCGATCACCGGATCGATCTTGCCGTCGCGCGCCTTCTTGTTGAGGTTGACGCAATAGGTATCGAGCGCCTCGCCCTTCTTCTTGGAATCCTCGTTGCCCTTGGTCTCGGTTTCCTCGTCGACGCCGCGCACCGGGCGGGCTTCCGAAACGCCCGGGCCGCTTGGCGATGCCATGGCTGATGTAATTGACCGCGTCGTAGCGGGTCATGTCCTGCTCCTGCAGGAAATAGGCGGCATGGCTCTCGCGCTCGGCGAAGATCGCGATCAGCACATTGGCGCCGGTCACTTCCTCGCGACCGGACGACTGGACGTGGATCACCGCGCGCTGGATCACGCGCTGGAAACCGGCGGTCGGCTTGGCGTCATCGGCGCCGTCGGTCACCAGGTTTTCGAACTCGGTTTCGAGATAGTTGACCAGACTGGTGCGCAGCTTGTCGAGATCGACGCTGCAGGCACGCATCACCGCCGCCGCATCGGAATCATCGATCAGCGACAGCAGAAGGTGTTCGAGCGTCGCATATTGGTGATGACGCTCGTTTGCAATCGCCAGCGCGCGATGCAGTGATTGTTCAAGGCTTTGGGAAAAAGTCGGCATTCGCGTCCTCTGTGGCCCCCGGCCATCATGATCGCCGTTGCCCGGTCAGGCAACAACAACCTTTGTCATATAGTTGCATCGATACGGTTACAACCGATCACGGCGAAAGACCGGTTCCCAGCGACGTCGTTCCATGAAGCTCGACGGCCGCATACGCGCCACTACCGCATGCAAAACCGAGCAGTTGCACGCCGGGAATCGGCACGCGCCGGTCCGACCGCATCGTCAATTCGATGCAAAACCCGTTCCGGTTTCGGCGGCCAATTCGCCCGGCCGGCTACTTCTTTTCCATCACGCATTGCAGGGGATGCTGGTGCTTGCGCGCGAAATCCATCACCTGCGTCACCTTGGTTTCGGCGATCTCGTAGGTGAACACGCCGCACTCCCCGATGCCATGATGATGGACGTGGAGCATGATCTTGGTCGCGGCTTCGACGTCCTTCTGGAAAAACTTCTCCAGCACCTGAACGACAAATTCCATCGGCGTGTAATCGTCGTTCAGTATCAGGACGCGGTAGAGGTTCGGGCGCTTGGTCTTCGGCTTGACCTTGGCGATGACGGATGTGGCCGGACCGCCGCGCCGCCGGCACGATTCTCATCGTTGCCCATTCGGGGAGCAGATGCGGCGACTGGCGGCGGCGCGGACGGATCAAATCTGGAAGTTAATTGCAGCATGGCACAGGCGTTCGAAATCCCCACGGGAAACCGGACAGCGGCCAGGGATGGTCTCCTGCCGGAGCCATCGAGAGTTCCCAGACACGCCTTCCAGATCGCCGCTCCCGGCCGGCCCGACCCTTCAGCTGGATCGATAACCGGAATATGGGTCGGCTTCAGGCTCGCCGCAAGCGCGCAAATACTCGGCCAGATGCGACTTGCGGCAGGCCCAAAAGCCGGCTCGGCGATCCGGCCAAGGTTAATCAATCCCGCCCGATTTGACAAAGAAATGCGACCGGCCGTTTTGGCCCGCGTTGCCGATGACAGCCGGTTCCGGGGCCTAATTCGCCGCTCCGCCACTACCGATCGGGTTTGATTTGCGCCGATTCAATTTCACCTCGGCCGGTACCGCGCTCGGCCAGCTCCGCGTCGCGCGATAATCGCGACCACGACCGCCTAAACGAAAAAGCCCGGCCGTAAGGCCGGGCTTTTTGTTTGCAAGCAGGAGAAATCAGTTGGCGGCGGCCGGAGTGAACTTGGCGACGATGCTTTCCAGCGGCTTGAAGGTCTGCTTGGCGAGATCGGTGTAAAGCCCCGCGATCTTCTGCGACTCGGCCACGAAGGTCTCGTAGGCGGACTTGGCGTATTCGGTCTGCACTTCGATCGCCTTGTCGATCGACTTCACGCCGGACAGCTTCTCGACGAACGATTTGGTGTCTTCAAACGACTTCTTGGTGTAGTCGCCATAGGCGGTCGCGATCGCCTGAACGCCGCTCTGAAGGGTCTGCCGAAGCAACAACGGTCTCAAGATGTCTTTCCGTACTGCTGAATGTCTTCAACTTTGATCATCATGGAGTCCTTTCCCAGACTGATGTTTGACAGATCGGCCGGGAGGTCCCGGCTCCCTGACAATCCCAATATAGTGCACCGCACAATAAAGTCAACGATTTTTGTGCGACGCACAAATCGTTAAGGTTGTCATCGAATCCCGCAATTACCCGCAAGGGTTGCTTAATCTTTTGGAAACTCCGGCCCCCTAACCTGTTTCCATCGCTGTTCGCTTTCCCGGCAAGCCGTCAAATAGTCGTTTGTGTGCAGTCTCTTAGCTAGAACAGCGATCCGAATTGCCGTTCCGGCGGAAATGCCCGCGCGGATCGGGCAATCCGGACAGGACAACATCGCCGGCCGTTGGGCATAATTTAGCCTCACGAACCGGTGAACAAGACAGAAATTGGGACGGGGAAGTTCATGCTTCGTACAACCTTGGCTTCCTCGCACGTTCTGCGGGTGTGTGCTCTCGGGCTGGCTCACCACCACCGCAGCAGTCGTCTTCACCAGCAGCACCGCCGAAGCGCGCCATTACCGGCATCGGCACTCCGTCGCGCGCCACCACCAGGAAGAGCGCGAGAGCTACAGCCCGGCCTTCTCCTCCATCATCGTCGACGGCAATTCCGGCGCGACGCTGGCCTCAACAACCCCGACGGCAGCCGCCATCCCGCGTCACTCACCAAGATCATGACGCTCTATCTGCTGTTCGAGCGGCTCGAAGCCGGCAAGATGAAGCTCGATACGGAAATGCCGGTGTCCGAGCATGCCTCCGAGCAGGCTCCCACCAAGCTCGGCCTGCGCCCGGGCCAGACCTGCGCGTCGAAGACGCCATCAAGGGACTGGTGACGCGTTCGGCCAACGATGCCGCCGTCGTGATCGCGGAAGCCATCGGCGGCGATGAAGACGATTTCGCCAAGCTGATGACCCGCAAGGCCCGCGCGCTCGGCATGACCCGCACGGTCTATCGTCAACGCTTCCGGCCTGCCCGACGACGATCAGACTGACCACGGCGCGCGATCAATCGACCCTCGGCCGCGCCATCCAGGACCGCTTCCCGCGCTATTATCGCTACTTCGCCACCGAAGCTTCAACTATCACGGCCAGCACCATCCGCAACCACAATCATCTGCTCGGCAGCGTCGAGGGCGTCGACGGCATCAAGACCGGTTACACCCGCGCCTCCGGCTTCAACCTCGTCACCTCATGCGCCGCGGCAACCGCCATCTGGTCGGCGTGGTGATGGGCGGCCGCAGCGGCGGTTCGCGCGACGCCATCATGCGCAGCCTGCTCGCCGAAAATCTCGAAAAGGCGGCGACCACCCGGACCGTCGCCGCGATCACCGAGCGCAATCCCGCCGACGCCAATGCCGATGTGGCGGAAGACGAAGCCGCAGTCGCGCCCGACCCAGGCGGTTCAGGTGCAGGGCGCGGTCCAGGTCGCCGCGGCTTCCTCCGAGCCCGCCGCGCCGCCGCCGATCCGTTCGACCAAGCCGTCCGGTCGACTCGCAGCGGCGGCCGCGGCCGTGCCGCCGCCGCAAGCCGAAGCCCGAGCCTGCGCCGTTTACCAATGGCGTGATCCAGACCCAGTCGATCGCGGCGATCCCGGGCTCGTCCGAGCCGATGAAGCCGGTCAAGGTGAAGACCGTCCAGATCAAGGCCGGACAGATCAAGCTGGCCTCGGCCGGTCGGCCCCGCAGCCCACGCCAATCACCAATTCGATATCGTCGACGCCGCGCCCCGAAGTGCCGGAGACATCGGGCGCGGTGGTTGCCAAGGGCGGAGGCCAACAGGCCGACGCCGCCAGCGGCCGAGATGCCGCCGCAACCGGCCAATCACGGCACCGGAAACGGCGTGCTCGGCGTGTTGCCGGCCTCGAGCGCGCCGGCCTCCCCGCCATCGCAGGCGATGGCCTATGCCGATCCCAAGCCCAACCCCGTCGCAGCCGCAGACCATTCAGCAGAACGGCGCCATCAAGCCGGTCGCAGCCCATACCGGATGGATCATTCAGGTCGGCGCGCTGGAAAGCGAAAGCGAAGCCCGCGAACGGATCGAAGCGGCGCGCAGCCAGGCCCACGGCCTGCTCAGCAAGGCCGATCCGTTCACCGAACCGGTCGTCGCCAAAGGCGACAAGAAGCTGTTCCGCGCCCGCTTCGCCGGCCTCGACCGCGATCAGGCCGAAGCGGTTTGCCGGACCCTGAAGCGCTCCGACATCTCCTGCATCACCGTCCGGAACTGATCGCGGCCCGCTATCGGCCGATCAAGCCAAAGCCGAACTCATCGAGGCCGTCTGCTTCAGCAGGCGGCCTTTTTGCTTTCCTGTTCGCTTTCCGGCACGGATGCAACAGTCGCCGGCAAATCGCCGCGCCGCAAACCTCTCGTCAAGATTTGGCCGCTACAAATGAACGGATGAATGATCGACCATGCCGGACAACGGCGGGCGGCAACGGGGCGTCAACCGGAGCGTGAAAGCAGAAGCAACTCGCGGTTTGTAGCGTTTGGTAGCGTTGCCGGAGTTAGCTGTGATGCGTGCGAAGCAAAGTATCCTTGGCCTCGTTTACACGGGCAGCGAGGTACGTCGACCCCCCCTGGTCGGGATGCAGTTTCTTCATGAGCGCGCGGTGCGCCCGGCCGATCTCGTCGCGCCCCGCCCCCGGCTGCAGGCCAAGGATCTGATAGGCCTCCTCGTCCGTCATTTTGCCGCTCGCCGCCGAGCGGCGCTGCCCCCCTGCCGCGTTGCCCTGCGCGTTCTGACGCCAGGCGGGAAACCTGCGGTCCAGATAGCTTTCAAGTAGCGGCACGCTTTCGGCGTCGAAGCCGGAAATCATCGCCGGTCAACTGCGGCAGGTCGAATTCGTCGAGCGAGTGGCCGGCATGCGGGCCCGGCCACGATCCGACCGCTGCAGTTCGCCGCTGTCGTGATCGAGCCGCATATCGAGAAACTGCGAGCGGACCCGCGACGTCTGTCCCGACGAACGTTGCGCGCCTGAGCCGCCGAACATCCCGCCGATATGGCCGAATCCCGACTGCCCGAACGGCGACCAGCCCAGCAGCCCCGCGCCGAAAATCCCGATCGGAACCGCGACCGCGAGTTCGCCCTTGATACCGGTAAAGGCCGCCACCGCCAGCGCCACCACGCCGCCGCCGATCTTGACCGCGCGCGCCAGCACGGCCGGATTGGCCGCGCGAAACATCTGCAGCAGCGAGTAGAGCAGGAAAACGGCGACGACGCCGGCGATCAGGGTAGGCATGAACTCAATATAGCGCGGCCGGCGCCAAAATGCATGCCGGCGTCCTGTCGGTCCTGATCAGAACCGATCAAGCGCCCGTTTCGCCCTTCGCGGGGCGGCGGCGCGATCACTTCATCTGCCCGAGCAATTTGGCCGCGCCGCTGCCGGCTTTCGACAGCCGCAGCAGCGCCTCGCGTCCGCCCGCGGCATAGGCCGCCGCCGCGCGCAACAGCTCGCGCAATTGCGCCGCGGCGCCCGGATCGAACCGGCACCACGCGCCGCCGGTCAGGCGCGCGATCTCCCGGAACGCCTGCTCGGCCACGCTCGTCATGGCCCTCCTGGAACATGAACACCGGCACCTTGAGCAGGCCGAGTTCGCCGGCCTTGGCGCAGAGCTCATCGATCGGCTCCTCCATGGCGTCGCCGACGAACACCACCGCGCGCACGGCGGAGGCCACCGCCTCGCGCCGCGCTTCCGACAACACCTTGCCGATCTGGGTATTGCCGCCCCGGCAATCGATCTTGCCCATCAGCTTGGCCAGTTGCGCGCTGTCGGAGATCCATCCCGCGGCGCGGCACTCGTTGAGGCCGCGATAATAGACCAGACGGATATCGAGGCTGCCGAGCGCCTGCGCCTCGCGAAACATGTCGGCCTGCAGCGCGCAGGCCATGTCCCAGGTCGGCTGCCGGCTCATGGTGGCGTCGAGCGCGAACACCAGCCGGCCCCTGGCGCCCGCCGCGTGGGGCGACATCGCGCGCGCCTTGGCGACGAAGGCTGCGATGTCCTCCGAGGCCGACGGCTCACCTCGGCATCGCTTCTACCAGCGGCGGCCGCTAAGGCCGCGCTGGTCTGACGTGGGTTTGACGGGTCCGCCGGGCATAAGCGCTCGCTGATTGCTGCAAGTCTTATGTGGCGTGCGACACGGCAGCGGTCAATAACACCGACTGCGGCAGCCCTGCCCGGCCGCCAAACGCCGGGATTGATGCAAACCGCTATGGCCGCCGGCTCGTGTCAGTTGGTGTCAGTTGGTGTCAGTTGGTGTCAGTTCTTGGCCGGCGCGTACATGCGCGACCGGGCCGGCCTGGACAGGCTGCGGCGACTTGGTATCGACGGGCTCCAGATCATCGGCTGTCGGTCTTTTCGAGGAACTTGTCCAGCATGGCCTCGATCGTCGACTTGGCCACATCAGGACCGGTGTCGCGCATATCGTTATGCTGGAAGCTCGGTTCGCACCACCGTGATGCCGGCCTTCTGGCAAATCTCGTCATTGGGAATCGACGCCGGGATCGGTCTTGAACACTCGGATCCTTGCGAGCGGAACGACAGGATCTTGAATTTGCCGTCGGTCATGAAAGGCACGCGCAGATTGTCGAGCGTCACGACCTTCTTGATCTTGATCGGGGTACATCTTGGCGAAGTACATCGAGATGTCGGCGCCGGTGGAATGTCCCACCAATGGTCAGATGGTCATAGTCCGCGTTCGGCTGAACGTTCTTCATCTGTTCGACAGCAAAGCGGATGTTGGCGACGCCGCGCTGATATTGCGGCAGACGGCCGACGTAGAGTCTCGCCGACCTTCGTCACCATGGGCGGATCGGTCGGCAGATCATGCTGGATGCTGACCGCGATGTAGCCACGCGCGGCAAAAACGTTCGCCAGAAACGAATACTCGGTGAATTTGACGGTGTTGCCGTGGCTGAGGATCGCGACCGGCAGCCTGATCATGCCGGCGTTCGCCTGCATTTCCTTGTCGCGCCGTACCGCGATATCGACCGCTACCGGACGGTTGTCGCGCGCCGGGTCGTAGAACGTGATCGTCTCGTGCCGGATCGCCCATTTGCTCGCGGTGAAATAAGCCGCCGCAACCAGCACGCAAAGCGAAAGCAGAACGGCAATTCCACGTTTCATATTTCTTCCTCGACGTACCGGCCTCTGGGGGGACCAAGGTCCAATGTCGGGACTCTGCGGCCCCTTTTTCTTTTCGTTAATATACGTCACAGCGACGTGACAGGAAGACTAAATGTTGTGAATTGACCGCCTGATCGTTGTGCGGCGCACCCGCTTATTGTGCAGCTGCACAATCGGAGGTGAAAACACCGCCTTCCCCACCCGCATGTCGTACGACGGCGCCAATGAAAGCGGGTTCAGCTTTTAGGTAAAATCCTAGCAAAAACTGGATTTGAAGCCCTGCCGGCGATGCGTCCCGAACGGGCCGCCAAGAGCCGGTCGCAGGTACCAGCCCACCACGGGCCCGCAGAACGGCGACGTCAGGCGCCGATGATGTCGTGGAGTTCGAGCGGCTTGTCGACCTGGTTGAACCATTCGGCCCGGTTGGCGGCGCGGCGGCGGCCGCGTTCGTCGAGCGGCAGTTTCAGCTGGCGCAGCAGGCTGGTGACTTCCTCGCGGGCCGTCACATGGCCCATGCTCGGACGGGTGCCCGAGCGTGGTCTCGTCGAGGTCGTCGAGCGCGGTCAGGCCGCGCGGAAAAAACTCGCGATAGACCACCCGCTCGGCAAAGCCGTCGATCGAGCGGAAACCGAGCCGGAACGACAGGTCGTTGAGGCTGTCGGCGACGAGCTGCTTGTTGCGCGATCCCAGCATCGACAACCGGTTGCGGACCACGATCCAGTCGCAGCTGGCGCCATCGAGCTGGCGGCGCTTGCGCCTGGTATCGCGCACCATCTCCGCATAATGGCTCTCGCCGGTCACCGAATAGGTGGCGGGGTCGACGGTGCCCAGCACGTCGAAATCGAGGAAGCTGTCGTTGATCGGCGTCACCAGCGTATCGGCCATCGAGTGCGCCAGCCGCATCAGATAGCTATCGGAACCCGGCGTGTCGATCACGATGAAATCGAATGTCCGCTCGACCGCGCTCACGGCGTCCATGAACTGCTGGAATTCGGAGGATTCATTGTCGGCGATCTGCATGGTCTCGCCGAGCTTGATGCAGCAATGCACGGGAACTTCGAGATCGAGGCCGGTGCGGCGCGCCCAGGCGCGCCGGTTGTCGATGTAACGGGTAAAGCTTTGCTGACGGCAATCGAGATCGATGGTGGCGACGCGCTGGCCGGCTTTCATCAGGGCGACGGCGATGTGCAAGGCGGTGGTGGATTTGCCCGAACCGCCCTTCTCATTGCCCAGCACGACGACATGAGCCGAGCCCGATTGCCCCTGACTAGTCTGCACCAACATTGCTTCGACCCCTGCCGATATCTTCAAATTACGCGCGACCGCGGTCAAGTGAAATGCGCGACTGCAACTCAAATCATCGATCGTCTGCCTTAATCATGAATCACGCGCGCATCGACTGAACCCGCTGCCGCTTCGCATATGCACGCGGCGAACGCCGCCGCAGCCGGTGCATCGGCTAGCGACGGCGCGTCGGGCCTTGATAGGGTTGGTCTCCCCGCCGCGAAGCCGCGCCCGCGGCCTTCTTGCCCCGACAGATCGTACCTGAAATCGAGCCCCGATGCCGCGAAGCCCCATGATCGTCCGCACGATCCCCGCGTTGCGCCGCGCGCTCGATCGCCTTCGCGCCAGAAAAGCCACCATCGCGCTGGTGCCAACCATGGGAGCGCTCCATGACGGCCATGTGTCGCTGGTTCGGCTGGCCCGCCGGCGCGCCTCCCGGGTCGTGGTCTCGATCTTCGTGAACCCTACCCAGTTCGCGCCGACGGAGGATTTCGGCTCCTATCCGCGCACCTGGAAATCCGATGTCGCCAAACTCGCGGCCGAAAACGTCGACCTGATCTGGAATCCGGACGTCAAGACGATGTACCCGGAAGGCTTTGCCACCCGGATCCTGACCGAAGGGCCCCGCCACCGCGGATCTCGAGGATCGGTTCCGGCCGCACTTCTTTGGCGGCGTCACCACCGTGGTCGGCAAGCTGTTCACGCAGTGCCGGCCGGACTTCGCGATGTTCGGGGAAAAGGACTTTCAGCAATTGCGGGTGGTGGCGCGGATGGCCGGCGACCTCGATCTCGGTGTCAAGGTGATGGGGTCGCGCACCGTACGCGAGCGCGACGGCCTCGCGATGTCGTCGCGCAACGTCTATCTGTCGCCGGAACAGCGGCTCAAGGCGCCGACGCTGTACCGCGCCATGAAAGAAAGCGCGCGGCGGCTGCGGGCCGGCGACGATGTCGAGGCCGCCATGGCAGGCGGCGCCGAGATGATCGCGGCGGCGGGTTTTGCCCTCGACTATTTCGAGCTTCGCCACGCCGAAACGCTGGCGCAGGGTCGGTTCGCTGAAGGATGGCCCGGTGCGGATATTGGTGGCGGCGAAGCTCGGCAATACAAGACTGATCGACAATCTCGCGGTGTAGGCCGCGCCTTCACGCGCCCCAATTCGGCGCCGGAGATGAGCCATGGGCAGAACGTCGGTACCTACCGCCTTCCTCGGCGCGTTGATCGGACTTGCCGCCGCCGGTCCGGCGCTGGCGCAGATGCCGCCGCGGCCTCCGGTCGGCGGCTTCGGCTCGCCGCCTGACGCCATGATCTTTTACGTCGCACACGGCGCGCCCGACGCCTGCGGTCGGGGCTGCTCGGACTGGATTGCCGCCGAGGGCACCGTTCAATGGGACACCCACAAGCGGCTGATTGCGATCCTCGACCGCAATGCCGCGCACAAGCTCCCGGTGGTCATCCATGCCTTCGGCGCATCAAACCTCAATGTCGCGGTCAGCCTTGGCCGCATCCTGCGCGACCGCGGCATCGACACCACGGCAGGGACGACCGAAGCGGCGGCCTGCGACGGCAAGACCGACACGGATTGTTTCGCGCTCAAGCGGCCCGGCGGCCCGCTCGAGGCCAAGCTCAATGTGACCGACCAGCGTTGCGATCTCGGCTGCGTGCTGATGCTGGTGGGTGGAATCCATCGCAGTCTTCCGGCCGGAACCCGGATGCTGCTCGGCGGGATGTCGATCCACAACCGGCTGGCGCCGAACGTGTCGGACGAGCGGCGCGAAGGCCTGACGACGCTGTTCGGCGAACAGTTCCGCCTCTATCTCCGGGAGATGGGCGTCGAGACGGAGCTGCTCGACATCGTCGACAGGAATTCGGAAGCCCGCCGCGAAACCGAGATATTCGCGTCCGATTGGAAGCGGCTTGGAATTGTCACGGCCGACGTGCCCTGAGACGGCGCTCCGGCGTCAAAGCAAACCGAGATCGCGCAACTCGCGGCGCAACGGCTCGGGCATCGCGGCAACGCCCGCCCCGGCCGAGCCGAGATCCGGCGGCACGTCGTTTTGGGCGAAATAGCGCCAGCCCTGGAACGCCCGCATCGGCCGCGGCAGCACCGCGATCACCTTGGGCTGCATCACCAGGCGGCATCGCCCGATGCCGTCGCTTGTCGCGGAACGGTTCGATCGCAATGATCTTTTCGCGCGCCGCGATCTCGCCGCGGATCACCCAGTACAGCGAGCCGCCTGCCAGCAACTCGTCGACCCGCTTCGGCGTCATGCGGGTGATGTGGATATGATGGCGCGGCAGGCCCTTGCTCTTGGCCGTCCGCATCCGCTCCGCGACCCAGCTCTTGAGTTCCTTGACGGACTCGCAACCGACGGCAAGCTTGATGAGATGAAGCGGCATGATCTCTGAGGCTCTTTCGCGATCGCAGGTTTTCGAGGGCGCGGGCCTGCAACGTTATAGTGTTTTCGAGCGAAGTGGATACCGGTTCGCGTAAAGAAAACACGTCAAAACAAAAATCTAGACCTTCGGTTCTGATTATATCAGAACCGAAAAGGCTCTAGCGGCCGGCGCCTCGGTTTGAAAGGATCAATCGTTGGCGCCGGCGGGCGCCGGCGCCGCGGCCGGCGCGATCTGAACCGGCGCAGCCGCGGGTGCGCGGTTTCGGCGGCGGTTTCTTGGCTGCGGCCAATGCCGGCGAAGCGGCGGGCTTCGGTGGCGGCGCGGACGTGTTCGCCGCCGCCGCGGGCGCCACGCGCCGCGGCTCCCGGCCCGTCGGCTCCGGGTCATGATGCTGACTGGCGGCGTCGAGGCCGCGGTGGGAAACTCGGCATTGGTCGGCCTGCCCGTGGCCATCGACGGCGGGAAACCCGCGAGCGGCCCTGCGATCGCGGCGGCCGCCGGCGCGGGCGCGTTCCACGACGGCGCGTAACGCGAGATCAGGCCGTCATAGACGCGCTCGTCCATGTTGGCCACGATCTGGTGCGGTCGGTCAGCGCCCGGAACGCGGCGCATTCCGACGGCGTGCAATGGTCGCGCGCCAGCAGCACTTGCGCCACCAACCCGAAGCGGTCGCGCTCGACCGAGCGGCGCAGCGCCTGCAATTCGGGCGTCATGTTGCGGTTGGCGCGGCGACGTCGCCGAGCGCGGTCAGCCGCGTGATCCGGGACGCCGCATAGGACACCGCCGCGGCGGCCGATTCGGCGGAACCGAACAACGCCTTCTCGCAGGCCGCCAAAACGGTTTCCCCCGCCAGATCGTCGATGCATGACAGCGCCGGCAGCGAGATATTCACCGTGCAGCGGCGATCGGGTCTCGGCGGATGCGCCGCCGCCGCCCGTCGGGCCGAACCCGCGAATGGTGGCAGCGACCGCGATACCGATCGCCAGCAGCGTGATCACCGTCAGCGCGCCATTGGCGACCGATTTCTCGGCGCGCAGCAGCGTGATCAGAACGATGATCCCGAAGAATCCGGCCGCCGCCAATGTCAGCCACATCGGAAAGGCCGGCGAACGCCAGACTTGATCGAGCGATGTAGCCCAGGCCCAGTTCATGCGCGATGTCCCTCAACGCCGCATAAAACGCTTTCACCAAAGTGAATGCCGATCTCCGAGCTTGTGCAGATTGATTCCGCGATCGTGGGCCTTTTGACAGCGGACGAGACTGGAACCGCTTCACCCGGTCAGCGCGCGATCGTCTCAGGAAATGTCGAGCTGACTTTCCTTGGCCACCCGCTCGAAAGCCTCGGTCGAGCTTTTGATCCGATACTGGCAGTCGTCGCCATCGGTCGGAAGCAGCCGGATCACCTCATAGGTGCCGCTGGCGGCCGGACGCGCAACGTTGCTGGCAGTAAAATAGACAGTCTCTCCAACGGTGAATTTGTGTTTCAACGCCCTCTCCATCACGCAAGAAACGCCGGCCACGCTCACGGTCCCGCTAGCGATGGCCGACTGAAAAACCCCGGGCAACTATTAGCACAGCGCGCGGCCTGTTTGGCCAGTCCATCCGGACATGGCAAATACGCAAATTTTGCAGGTTTTTCAGTGCGATAATCGCATTTTTTCCGGTTCCGGAACGAATTCGCAGCCGGTTCCGGAACCGGAGCGCTTTAGCCGCGTTATGAGGAAGCCGGAAGGTGTGCCGTTCGGGCTGGCATTGTCCACGGCCTTGGGAAGCAGTTGGGCCAACACCTGGGCGAGTTGATCGAGCGGGATGTTGAACCGCGCCGCCAGTTGCTTGGCGGTGTCGCTGCCCAGCGCCTGCTGCAATTGCTCGGCCGTGATCGGCAGGTTCTGGCCGTTTCCGATCCAGGATTTGACCTGATCGCCGAAGCCCGCCTGCTGCAGTTTGGCGACGATCGCGATCAGCCCGCCCTGGCTGCCATTGCCGAGCACCTCGCTCAGCACCACCGGGAGCACGGCTCCCTCGAGCTGGCCGAGCGCGCCCTTGAACGCCGGCGAATTTTCCAATGAATTGAGAATTCCCATGGTCATAGCCCTTTTTGCGTTCGAGTGTTCGCTAGCAGTCGCGCATGACGTTCGCGTGAAAACGCGTCAAAACTAAATCCAGACCGGTTCTGCTTCGACCGAAGCTCGGGTCCGTTCAGAGGCACGCTTTAGCGGCGGCCCGTCAAGGCATCATGACGGGCGGTATCACGATCGACGGCTCACGCCGTCTCGAATTTCTCGATCACCAGGGTTTCGGCGAGGCCGGCGCGGGTCCATTCCTGAAAGGCCGGCAACGACATCATCGTCTCCATGTAGTCCGCGCACCTCAGGCGCCACCTCGACGGCATAGGTGCGAAAGCGATGCACCACCGGCGCGAACATCGCGTCCGCGCCGCCAAAGGCTGCCGAACAGAAACGGCCCGGATTTTCCATGACGCTCGCGGCATTCGATCCAGATCTGCTGAATGCGCGCGATATCGGCGCGCGCATCGGCCGACAGCGCGATCAGCGCCGACCGGCCGATGCAGGTTCATGCCGCATTCGTTGCGCAGCGCCGCAAAGCCCGAATGCATCTCCGCCGAGATCGAACGCGCATGGGCGCGGCTGGCGCGGTCCTCCGGCCACAGCCGTGCCTGCGGAAACCGTTCGGCGGCATATTCGATAATCGCCAGCGAATCCCAGATCGTGACGTCGCCATCCAGCAGCGCCGGCACCTTGCCCGATCTCGTGAAGTCGAGAATCCGCTGCTTGTCGGCGTCGCCGGTATAAAGCGGAATGAAAATCTCCTCGAAGGCGATGTTGTTGGCCCGCAACGCCAGCCATGGCCGCATCGACCACGACGAATAGTTCTTGTTGCCGATGACGAGCTTCAGCGTCATGCAGGTACGTTCCCATGCTTCCTATCGGACCGCGCGATGATACGCGGCGGTCATGATGCGTTGGTAAAATCCTGTGGCGTGAAAGTGAGATCAAGGATCTTCCATTCCTTGTAGCGATCGGCCGGCAGCATCGCATAAGGCTGGCAGGCGTCCAACGCACTGATGGCGCTTTGCATCAATAGCGGTCCCTTCATCGACGCACTCGCCTCGATCAGGGAAGGCGGCGCGGCGAGCCTGCCCTCGGGGGTCATGAATACCCGCAGTTTGATTTCGACCTTGTCGGTGGGCGCGATCTCCTTGGGCAGTACCGAGCAGGTTTTGAGATGGCGCCGAAACTCCGCGATCGAGTTGGTCCCGACATCGGCCTTCTGCGTGGCCGCGGCATCGAAGCCGTCGCCGGGCCTGTCCTGGGGCAGGCCGAGCAGCACGTGATATTTAATGGACACATCGGGCTGCGCGGGCACGTAAGCCGGCATTACCGGCGCCGGCAACGGCGCCTGCTGCTGCGCGGCAGGCTGTTGACCGAAACCTGGCGCGGGATTTGATGCGGGAGCCTGCGCAGGCGCTGCAGGCGGCGCGGGGGTTGGAGGACTTGTCTGAGATGGGCTTGGCGGCGTTGCTGCGGCCTGTTTCTGCGCTGGCGGCGCGCCGGCCTGCGCCGGCTTCACAGCAGCCGGCGGCGGCGAACTCGCGGCTTTGGCCGCGTTGTCGGTTTTGGTGGAAAGATCGAGTTTCGGCTGATCGAAGGAATCCGGAGCCTTTTGCTTTGGCGTCGGCGGCAGTTCCGGCTCCGCCGGCTTCTCCACCACCTCTTCCGGCGTGACGATATCGACCGCGATCGGCTCAGCCGTCACCGCGCTGAAAGGATGAACTTCAGCGAAGAAAATCACCAGCAGCAGGCATGACAAATGCGCGAGCGCCGATGCCGTGATGCCTGATTTTAGTATCTGACGCGGTTCCACCGTACTCGGTCAACGTTGCGATGCCGTCCCTGCCCGCTTCCATCATATCTCAATCCCATTTCGGCGCGAAACCGAAATCGGTGAGCCGGCCCTTGGCGCTTCCCATCCCGGAAATCTGGGCGCATTTCGTCGCTGGACAGCTCGAAATCGAAGATATTGATATTTTCCGACAGCCGCTCGACCCGCGAGGTGCGCGGGATCGCGGAAACATTTTGTTGCACCAGCCAGCGCAGGCAAACCTGGGCCGCGGTCTTGCCATGGGCCTGTCCGATCGCGGCCAGCGCCTGGTCGCTCTTGATGCGGCCCTTCGCCACCGGGCTGTAGGCGACCAGCGCCATGCCGTTTCGCGCACAGGCTTCCCTGACCTTGGTCTGGTCGAGATAGGGATGGTATTCGACCTGATCGCAGACCAGCGGCTCCGGGCAGGCCGCGACGGCCTCCTCGATCAGAGCCACGGTGAAATTCGAAAGCCGATATGCCGCGCCAGGCCGAGTTGCTTGACATGCGCCAGCGCGCCCAAGCGTCTCCGCCAACGGCACCCGCGGATTGGGCCAGTGCAGCAGCAACAGATCGACCTCGGACAGGCGCAGCCTGCTCAGGCTCTCCTTGGTCGATCGCTCCAGATCGTTGCGGCGCGAAATGGGTGGTCCAGACCTTGGTGGTCACGAACACGTCGTCACGTCTTGACCCCGGAGGCGCGCAGCCCGTCGCCGACCTCGCGTTCGTTCTCGTAGATCTGCGCGGTGTCGATGTGGCGGTAGCCAAGCCGCAGCGCCTGCTCGACCAGACGCGCGCAGGCACGCCCGCGCAGCTCCCAGGTGCCCAGCCCGATCGCGGGAATTACGGCGCCGTTGGCCTCGACGAGCAGTTGCATGGATCGATACTCGAGCGGTTCGAGCCCATTATGTCTCGCGGCAGCGGCGCTGCCAACTCAGGTGACCAATTCAGGTTACCAAGATTCAGCTGAGTCTGGGGTTCCGTCGCCAAAGCGGCAAAAACGGTATCGGGCGCGTGCGCGATCACCGCGAGCAGCGCCCGCGCCGGTCCGCGCGGCATGCGTTTGCCCTGCTCCCAGTTGCGGATGGTCTCGACGGGAACCCCCGAGCCGTGCGGCGAATTCCAGCTGGGTCAGTCGGGCGCGGCGGCGCAGTTCGCGAACCGCCGGCGAGCAAATCGTCTCGTCCCGCGCCGGTGCCGCCGGCGCGATGGACGCGGCCGCCGGCGCAAGCGGAAACTCCCGCCCGTCCCGCAATTCGACGATCCGTCCGTCCGCCTTCAGCCGCAAGCGCTGCATGGTCTGCCTCCAGGCCCGGGCTTAAGTGTCGGCGATGCGCGTTAAGGCTCGATTAACGATAAAGGGCGCGGACAAATCAGGCTATTTCAGCCCGAACCACAGCGTCGCGATCCCGAGAAACGAGAAGAAGCCGACCACGTCGGTGATCGTGGTGACGAAGGTGCCGGACGCCACCGCCGGGTCGGCCCGCACCCGCTCCAGCACCATCGGGATCAGGATGCCGCCGAGCGCGCCGGCCACCAGGTTGCACGATATCGCGAGCCCGATCACGACGCCGAGCGCCTGGAATCTTGAACCAGGCCACCGCGGCGATGCCGGTGATGACCGCAAACGCCAGCCCGTTGACGAGACCGACCAGGCCCTCGCGCATCACCACGCGGAACGCGTTGTTGGAGCCGAGTTCGCGGGTGGCGAGCGCGCGCACCGCGACCGTCATGGTCTGGGTCGCGGCATTGCCGCCCTGGCTGGCGACGATCGGCGCCAGCACCGCCAGCGCCACCATTTTTCGAGCTGGCCCTCGAACAGGCCGAGCACCGAGGAAGCCAGAAAGGCGGTGGCGAGATTGACCAGCAGCCAGTTGAAGCGGCCCTTGGCGATGGTCCAGACGCTGTCGGACAATTCTTCGTCGCTGGTGACGCCGCCGAGCGCCTTCAAGTCCTCGTCGGCCTCTTCCTCGATCACGTCGACGACGTCGTCGATGGTGATGACGCCGACCAGCCGGTCTGCGGTATCGACCACGGGGGCTGCGACAAGATTGTATTTGCCGAACAGCCGCGCCACCTCTTCCTGGTCGTCCAGCACCGAGACCCGGCGGCGGTCTTCATCGATCAGTTCGGCCAGCGGCACCGGCCGGCGCGCGCGCAGCAGCGCATCCAGCGGCACCGCGCCCTGCCAGTGCTGCGCCTTGTCGACCGCATAGATTTCGTAAAACCGGTCCGGCAAATCGGGCGTGTCGCGCATGTAGTCGATCGCCTGCCCCACGGTCCAGTCCGGCGGCACCGCGATGAACTCGGTCTGCATCCGCCGGCCGGCGGAATTTTCCGGATAAAGCAGGCTGCGTTCGAGCGCATCGCGCTCCGATGGCGGCAGCTTTTCGAGGATCTCTTCCTGGTCCTCCTCGTCGATGCCCTCGAGCAATTCGACGGCGTCGTCGGATTCCAGTTCGCGAACGCCCTCGGCGACCGTCTCGGGTTCGAGTTCCTCGAGGATTTCCTCGCGGACGGAATTGTCGACTTCGTTCAGCGCCGAGAAGTGGAAATCCGCGCCGGTCAGTTCCACCAGCTTGACGCGGTCGTCGGGTTCGAGCGCCTCGATCAGGTCGCCGAGATCGGCCTCGTGGAGTTCCGCCACAATCGCACGCAGCAACGCGCGTATTGGCGGCGTGGATCGCGCGGCTGATTTCCTCGACGAATTCGTGGCGAATTTCGCCATTTTCATCGCGCATCGGCAGATGGTCGAGTACCGAGGCATCGGCCGGCTGGGCAACGTCCACATCCTCGGCCATGCCGCGCCTCGCCGATTTGACAGGATTGCTGAACTCGTCTGAGTTGTCTTGTCACGCATTACCCAATAGGGCAACGCCAAGCGCAATGATAAATATGCAGCGGTCGAAAACGGGCCCCGATGCTCGATGACGTGCGCTTGGGGCTGCGCTGTGC
Source organism: uncultured Alphaproteobacteria bacterium (assembly GCA_963699465.1). Taxonomy (GTDB): domain Bacteria; phylum Pseudomonadota; class Alphaproteobacteria; order Rhizobiales; family Xanthobacteraceae; genus Bradyrhizobium. The sequence continues at coordinate 54,222 of CAVOTZ010000022.1, read as the reverse complement.
CTCGATGGCGTGGATCGCGGCGGCCCAGGCGGCGGACTGTCCGCGCCAGGACGCGCTCGGCACCTCGCGCGTGCTGGCCGTCGATGCCGCCACCACACCGCGGGTCGGGATTGAAGAGCTTTCCGCAGACGCTGCCGCTTGAGGATCATGAGGTCGTGCTGACCTTCGATGACGGCCCATGGCCGCCGACCACGCCGACGGGTGCTGGCGGCGCTGGCCGATGAATGCGTCCACGCGACGTTCTTCCTGATCGGCAAGCCGGCTTCCGAACACCCGGATCTGGTGCGCCGGATCGCAGCCGCGGGCCACACCATCGGCACACCACACCTGGACGCATCCCAGCCTTGCGAGGATCAAGCCGGACGAGGCGGTCGAGCAAATCGATCGCGGCATCGCGGCGGTGGACGCGGCGCTGCATGGCGGAGGCGCCGCCACGCCGCTGCACGCCGTTCTTCCGCTTTCCGGGCTTCGAAAGCACCCCGGCGACGCTCGATCTGCTGCAATCGCGCGGCATCGTGGTGTTCGGCGCCGACCTGTGGGCCAGCGACTGGAATCCGATGACGCCGCAGCAGGAACTGAAGATCCTCACCGACCGGCTCAACATCGCAGCACAAGGGAATCATCCTGCTGCACGATCCCAAGGCGCGAACCGCGGCCATGCTGCCGGCCTTCTTGCGCTATCTCCGGAAAAACCACTACCACGTGGTACATCTGGTGCCGGCGGTACCGGGCGCCAGGGAAAGCGCCAAGGTTGAAAGTGGCAAGGCTGAAGGTGCCAAGTCTGAAAGCGCAACCGCTGAAGGCGCAAAGGCTGAAGCGGTTCATTGAACCCAAAACCACGTGTGGAAGTCCAACGATTAAGGCGCCATTCACGGCGCGGCGTATACTGACGATGACGGCAATGGGAATGACGGTGCTTCATGATCGCTAAGGCGTTGCTGGGGGTCGAAAGACGGGCAAAAGTGTTGCCCAAGATGCTGGCCAAGATACTGGCCAAGACACTGACCCGCGCGGTTTTATGCGCCGCGTTTGTGCTTGGCCTGTTGAGCAGCATCGGCGCCGCCTCCGCCGCCGAAGACTGCCCCGGCCATCCCGATGCGCTCGGGACCTCGCGAACCCTTGTGGTCGATCCGCGCCAGCACCCGCGGATCGGCACCATGCAATATGCGCGAAACGCTGCCGCTCAGGGACCATGAGGTGGTGCTGACATTCGACGACGGACCGCTGCCGCGCAACAGCGATCAGATCCTCGCCATTCTCGCCGCGCAATGCGTCAAGGCGAACTTCTTCCTGATCGGCAAGATGGCGCAAAGCCTTCCCGGAAGGCGTCCGCAAGCTGCGCGACGCCGGCCATACCATCGGCACCCACAGCCAGGATCATCCGCTGACGATGAACCGGATGCCGATCGAGCGCGCCAAGCAGGAGATCGACGACGGCATCGCTGCGGTGAAAGCGGCGCTCGGATCTGACGCCGACAAATCGCTGGCGCCGTTCTTCCGCATTCCCGGCCTGATGCGCGCCGAAGCGGTCGAGGATTATCTCGCCTCGCAGGGCATCCAGGTCTGGAGCGCGGATTTTCCGGCCGACGACTGGCGGCATATTTCGTCGCAGCGGGTCTACGACCTCGCGATCCAGCGCATCGAAGCCAGAGGCAAGGGCATTCTGCTGCTGCACGACATCCAGGCCCGCACCGTCGCGGCGCTGCCGCGAATCCTGGCGAGCTGAAAGAGCGCGGCTATCACATCGTCCATGTGGTGCCGGCGACACCGGAGCGGCCGGCAACGCCGACCGAACCGCAGGAATGGCAAACGCATCCCAATTCGGAAAACGTCGCGGCCACGCACTGGCCCAAGGTGCCCGATTTCGTTTTCAACGCTTCCGATCAGTTGACGGCGCCTGCCTTCTCCTACTTCGACCGGTCGGGCGCCGAGTTGCTGCTGTCCGCCGACGCGTCGGCCGGCCGCAATGCCCGCGGCGTTCGGCTGCCGCAGCAGGCGCCGTGGCCGAGCGATTCGCTGGTCCCGGCGGCGAGCACAGCCAGCACGCTGGCCGTGCCGGCGCCAACCGTCTTCGAGCTTCCGGAACTGACGCATCTGAGCGCCGAAGCCGCCGCCCTGCTCGCCCCCAATCCGACGCGAACGGCCGCCGCCGAAAGCAAACCGGAACAGGCGGTCGCGCCTGACGAGACTGGCCGTTCCCGCCACACCGCCCGCGGCAAAACGCGCTCGGGTCGCGGCAAACAATTCGCCGCGTCCCGTCGTGGCCGGGATCACGGTCATCGCGGAACGGCGGTCGCGGCGCATCGCCGCTCCAACGCGACGCACGCCGGTCGCGGTCCGGCCAAACATCTCGCCCAGATCAAGAAGAGAAACGTCTGAAAGCATGCTTCGCTCGAAAACGTTCCAAGTGCTGATTCAATTTTCAAACAGCCACTCCTCGTCGTCCCGGCCTTGAGCCGGGACTAACCCCTCGCAGTTATGCGGAAACGCAAGATAGCAACCAGCGCTCGGCACAAGCATTGAGGACACGGGTCCCGGCTCGGAGGCCGGGACGACGGGAGGATATGTCTCCACGTTCTCGCGACACGGTGTGCCCGAGGTTTGCAAATTAGCTCCGCCCCAAAAGAGAGGGCGCAGGGAAGACCGGGTGCGCGCTGCACCCGCGGTCTCGTGTGCGTTGATGCACAAGGAAATGCGCACACGAGCATACAGGTGAAGCGGAAACACTCCGGCCTTCCCTGCGCAATGGCTCTACGACTTATACGTGCTCTCCCTGGTGAATCGGAGCTTCTTGCCACCATCGCCCCCGAGAGGCGTTAGCCTCCCAAGGACTTGACGCCAGCAATCCGGGCGTCAGGACCACACGACTTCGCCGTACGCGTCTGTATCGTTCGTCCACGCGCAAAAGCGCGTGCGCGACACAATCGCGTCCACCGCAACCCGCCCCAACGTCAGTGACGAAGGCCTAACGCCCCTCTTTCGGGACAGGATGGCGGAGATAAGCCGGTGATTTGCGTCTGAGGAAAACAGAAATGTTTTTTCAGGAGAGACTGGACAGGGCAAATCAGCATGAAGTCATTGAAGAAATCGCGTTTTTCGCGCAGGTCTTTTACCCGAATTGGTTCGTGGGCATGCTCCCGGTCTTGATCCGGGGTAGCTCCGGTTCGCGTGAAGCAAACGCGTCAATCAAAAGCTAATTCGTTACGATCTTCGAGATGCACAGCAGGATCACCAACGCCAGAAACAGCAGGTCGATATAGGACTTCATCTCGCCGTCGCGGCGCAGCGCGCTGACCTCGTTGACGACCTGCTTGCGCGTGGCGCTTGAGGCTGGCCCCTCGCCGGCCACGCCGGCCAGACGCCGCGCCTCGATCTCGAGGCGTTCGATGCGCTGGAAGAAATAAAACGAACGAAACGCCGAAGTCGCGCGCGTGGCCGCATAGACCAGCACCAGAATCGCAAGCACCGCGCGCTGCGGATACTTCTCCATGAAATTAAGGCTGTAATAGACCAGCGCCAGCAACAAGAAGTTGGACAGGACCCGGTACGCGAGGCTCAGCAATCTCATACACGTGCTCCGATCGATAATCAGCCGGCCATCTTGATCGAAGCCGATTCGAAGAAATCCGCTTCCCAAATCCGCTGGTAAAATCCGCTTGCAAGTTCAGTATCGGCGGACCCGTCCCCAAGACCGCCGATTGCGTCCGCCGATTACGCCAACGTTGTTACAACAAGGCAACAAGCGCCTCGTTCAGCGTCCCCACGCCGGTTCCGGCTTGCCCCGCGGCAAAAGAACGCCGCAAGTTTGGCGGGCGCAAGGCCTTTGGCGGCCAAATCTTGACAGCCTTGCCGGCGTCATTCCACGATTTTCTGGTGCGCTCGGAGGGACTCGAACCCCCACGATTTTACTCACTGCCACCTCAAGGCAGCGCGTCTACCAATTCCGCCACGAGCGCATTTCTTGGATCGGGAGGCGAACCACGCCGGACCGGCCAACGGCGCGGGATGTAACAAATCGCAGATGGAGGGACAAGGCCTGCCGAAGGGGTGTTTTCAGCGACTTTTCCGCTGCGCGATGAGGCTATCGGACGCCCGGCAGCCGCGGCAGCATCTGCTTGACTTCGACCGCGATCCGGTTGCGATCGACCAGCACCACGCCGCTGGCGATCGGCAGGTTGTTGGCGAGGATCTTGACCTCGTCCGCCTCGGTGGCGTCCAACTCGATGATGGCGCCGCGGCTTAGGCGCATGACCTGATGGATAGGCATCGACGTGGTCCCGAGGACCACCATGAGATCGACGGTGACTTTATCGAGCGTTGGCACTGGGACCCGGACTGACATTGCAAAATTGCGTAATTCGAGATCACCACGTTATGGTTAGCCAATGGTTAACGACCGCCAAAGCCTCGATTTGACGACCTTTTCGCAGCCTCAAACCGGCAATGCGGTCGAATGGCGGATCTCCGACTCGGAAGTACCCTATCCTGAGGCCGTAGCAGCCATGGAGGAGCGGGTGGCGGCGATCGCGGCCGGCACCGCGCCCGAACTGGTCTGGCTGCTGGAGCACCCTCCGCTCTACACCTCAGGCACCAGCGGCGACGCCGGCGACCTGCTTGAGGCCCGCTTTCCCCTGTTTGCGACCGGCCGTGGCGGCCAGCTCACCTATCACGGCCCTGGCCAGCGGGTGGCCTATGTGATGCTCGACCTGAAAAGCCGGCGTCCCGACGTGCGGGCCTATGTGGCGGCCCTGGAAGCCTGGATCATCCGCACGCTTGCGGCCTTCAATGTCCGCGGCGAGCGGCGTGAGGATCGCGTCGGGGTCTGGGTCAGACGGCCGGACAAGGGCGCGGGCCATGAAGACAAGATCGCCGCGATCGGCGTACGATTGCGGCGCTGGGTGTCGTTCCACGGCATCTCGATCAATGTCGAGCCGGACCTTTCGCATTTCGACGCCATCGTGCCCTGCGGCGTGGTTGATCCGCGCTATGGCGTCACCAGCCTTGCCGATCTCGGCCATCCCGTAGCCATGACGGACGTCGATATCGCGCTCCGGCAGGCTTTTATCGAAGTATTTGGAGCCGGCCGCGACCCCTCCCTTGGCTATTGACCCGGCCTGCAAACGGGTACCCCGTGGAAGCCGGAACGAATCCGGTCCTGCGGCGTTTACTCCGGTTAAGGTGGGGGGTGATGGATCAGCCGGGCAAAGAGCAACGCGACCTGTTCGAGAGCGAGCGCAGTTTCCGCCTGCTTGTCGAAAACGTCGCCGACTATGCGCTTTATATGATCGACCCCACGGGCGTGGTGACCAGCTGGAATATCGGCGCCCAGCGCATCAAGGGCTATCTCCCCTCGGAAATCCTCGGCCAGCATTTCTCCCGCTTCTATACCGACACCGATCGCGCCAATGGCAAGCCGGCGCGCGCGCTTGCGACCGCCGAACAGCAGGGCCGCTATGAGGAGGAAGGCTGGCGCGTCCGCAAGGACGGCACCTTTTTCTGGGCCAGCGTCATCATCGATCCGATCCGCGAAAACGGCGAACTGGTCGGCTTTGCCAAGATCACCCGGGACATCACCGAGCGGCGCGAAGCCCAGCTCCGGTTCGAGCAAATGCAAGAGCGGCTGGCGGAATCGCAGAAGCTGGATGCGCTCGGGCAGTTGACCGGCGGCGTCGCCCACGACTTCAACAATTTGTTGATGGTGATCAGCGGCAGCCTGCATTTCCTGAAGAAAAGCGCCGGCAACGACCCCAGGGCGTTGCGCGCGATAGCGGCGATCGAGACCGCGTCGAAACGCGGCGCGGCCCTCACCAGCCAGTTGCTGACCTTCGCGCGGCGGCAAAGCGTCAACCCGCAGCCGATCGATATCGCCGAGCGAATCGAGGGGGTGCGCGAGGTGCTGGAGACCGGCGTCGGCACCACGGTGGCGCTGGCGTTCGATCTCGGAACGGATGTCTGGCCGGTCACCGTCGACATTTCCGAATTCGAGACCGCCCTGGTCAACCTCGTCATCAATGCGCGCGACGCCATGCCGATCGGAGGAACGGTCCGGATCGGCGTCCGCAATGTCACGCTCACCGAGGCGCCCGATATCGGCGATTATACCGCCATTGCGGTGTCGGATTCCGGTACCGGCATTCCCCCCGACGTCCTCGGCAAAGTATTCGACCCGTTCTTCACTACCAAACCGGTCGGCAAGGGCACCGGCCTCGGCCTTTCGCAGGTTCACGGTTTTGCGCACCAGGCCGGCGGGACAGTCAAGATCGAAAGCGAGCTTGGCAAGGGCACCACCGTGACGATCCTGCTGCCGCGCGAAATCGTCCACCTGCAGCCGGATAGCGACGAAGACATCACCACCAGCGGCAGCGGCACGGTACTGCTGGTGGAAGACAATCCGGACGTTGCCTCGGTCAGCGCCGGCCTGCTCGAACAACTCGGCTACACCGTCCGCCGGGTATCGGATGCCGAGGCGGCGCTATCCGAGATCGAGCGTGACGGGATCGACCTGGTATTTTCCGACATCGTGATGCCCGGCATCATGGACGGGCTGAAGCTGGCGCACCGGCTCAAGGAAATCCGCCCGCATCTGCCGATCCTGCTGGCCACCGGCTACAGCGAAGCGGCCGCGAATGTGCGTGGCGATTTCCCGATCCTGCGCAAGCCCTACGAAATCCATCAATTGAGCCAGGCCATCGCCAAGCTGCAGCGGTAGGCTCTTTGCTCACAGCGTCGGCAAAACCGAGAACCGCTCGGCCTTGAGACGCATGTCGAGCCCATCGGGCTCGCCGGGCTTTTCCTGGATCTTCTCGACCCTGGCCAAGGCGGCCCGCGCCGGCACTGCGCGATCATGTCCGCGACGGCGTCGGCCGGTCCGGCAAACAGCGCTTCGACGCTGCCATCCCTGCGGTTGCGTACCCAGCCCTCGAGATGACGCGCCCTCGCCTGCTGCTCGACCCAAACGCGGTAGCCGACGCCCTGCACGTCGCCCTGGATCGCGACTTCGATCACGACCTGACGAACCGGCGCGCTCATCTATTTCTTCAGCCCGAGAAATTCGACGCCGCGCTGCTTCATCTCGGCGTCGCGCGTGACGCGGCCGGTCAGCTCCGACGATGCGAGGCCCCTAAGGCTTTTCGGCGAAGCGCCCTCGCGCAACGCCTTCAGCGTCTCGTAGACCGCCTGGGTCGCGGCGGCGAACGGCGCGTGGCCCTGCAACGCGATGCGGACGCGCTGACCGCCGAGATAATCCAGCGCGTTCATCTCCTCCGGCGCGCCGCCAAGCACGATCGGCAGTTTTGTCGCGGCCGTGATGGCTTCGAGCTCGGCGCGGGTCTTGATGCCCGTGAAGAACAATCGCATCGACGCCGGTCGCCTCATAGGCTTTTGCGCGTTTGATCGCATCGTCGAGCGAGGTGATCGAGGCCGCCCCGGTCCGCGCCACGATCACCAGCGAGGGATCGCCGCGGCCGTCGAGCGCGCCCTTCATCTTGCCGACGCCCTCCTCCAGCGAGATCAGTTGCGGCTTCGCCTCACCGAAAGCTTGCGGCAGCAGGGTGTCCTCGATGGTGAGGCCGCCGCAGCCGGCGGCTTCCAGTTCCTGCACGGTGCGGCGGACATTGAGCGCGTTGCCATAGCCATGGTCGGCATCGACCAGCACCGGCAGCGTCGCCGCGCGCGACATCCGCCGCATCTGCTCGGCGAGTCTCGGTCAGCGTGATCAGGGTGATATCGGGGTCGCCCAGCACCGCCAGCGACGCTACCGAGCCGCCGAACATGCCGACCTCGAAACCGAGGTCCTCGGCGATCCGGATCGAGGTCGCGTCATAGACCGATCCCGGATGGATGCAGGACGATCCCGACAGGATCGCACGCAGAGCCTCGCGGCGTTTGCGGAAAGCCATCTAAAAACTCCCTTGTTTTCTTCGTCATTGCGAGCGAAGCGACGAAGCAATCCAGTCTTTTTTGCGGCCCCTGGATTGCTTCGCTGCGCTCGCAATGACGCTAGGCAAATTCCAGAATCAGCGCATCGACAGCCAGCGTCGCGCCGGCGGATGGCGTGGATTTTCTTCACCGTGCCGTCCCGCTCGGCGCGCAGCACGTTCTGCATTTTCATCGCCTCGACCACGGCCAGCGTTTCGCCGGCCTTGACCTCCTGCCCTTCGGTCACCGCGATCGACACGATCAGGCCCGGCATCGGGCACAGCAATTTCTTGCCGGTGTCGGTCGCGGTCGCGATCGGCATCAACCGCGCCGAAGCCGCTTCCGCTTCGGTGAAGACATAGACCGGAACCTCAAAACCCTGATGCGCGAGGCGGATGCCGTTGGCGATCGGGCGCACCTGCATCGCGACCGGATGGCCATCGATGGTGCCCTGCCAGACCGGCTCTCCCGGCGTCCAGGGCGCCACCAGCACGTGCGGATGGCCCGCGCTGCCGTCGGCGCCGACAAAACGGACCACAATGCCCTCGGTCTCGCGCGCGACGTCGAGGAGTATCTCGTGGCGATCGAGCCAGACCGCGCGGCGGCCCTCGCGAGCGACCTTCCGGCCCGTGAGCTGGCCGGAAATCCGCCGCTTGCGTTCGCCGAGCACGTGATCGATCGCCGCGCCCACCGCCGCCAGCCTGCGCGCCACCTCACCTTCGGGAGGGCGCGCCGAAAAACCCTTCGGAAACTCCTCGGCGATGAAGCCGGTCGACAGATTGCCCTCGCGCCAGCGCGGATGGCTCATCAGCGCCGACAAAAACGGGATGTTGTGGCGGATGCCGTCGACATAGAACGCGTCGAGCGCGTGCGACTGCGCCTCGATCGCGGCCGCCCGCGACGGTGCATGGGTCACGAGCTTGGCGATCATCGGATCGTAATAGATCGAGATTTCGCCGCCCTCCTGCACCCCGGTGTCGTTGCGTACGGTGATGCCGTCATGGCTTGCTTCCGCCGGCGGGCGGTATTTCACCAGCCGCCCGATCGAGGGCAGGAAATTGCGGAACGGGTCCTCGGCATAGACCCGCGATTCCACCGCCCAGCCGGTCAGGGTGACGTCCTTTTGCGCCAGCCTGAGCTTTTCGCCCGCCGCGACCCGAATCATCTGCTCGACCAGATCGACGCCGGTGATCAATTCGGTCACGGGATGCTCGACTTGCAGCCGGGTGTTCATCTCCAGGAAGAAGAAGCTCTTGTCCTGGCCGGCGACGAATTCCACGGTGCCGGCGGAATTGTATTTCACGGCTTTTGCCAGCGCTACCGCCTGCTCGCCCATCTTGCGCCGGGTGCTCTCGTCGAGCAGCGGCGACGGCGCCTCCTCGATCACCTTCTGATTGCGGCGCTGGATCGAGCATTCGCGCTCGCCGAGATAGATCACGTTGCCATGCTTGTCGCCGAGCACCTGGATCTCGATGTGGCGGGGATTGACGATGAATTTCTCGATGAAGACGCGGTCATCGCCGAACGAGGATTTGGCTTCGGCCTTGGCGAGGTTAAAACCCTCCGCGACCTCCGATTTCGAATGCGCGATCCGCATGCCTTTGCCGCCGCCGCCGGCGGAGGCCTTGATCATCACGGGATAGCCGATCTCGTCGGCGATCTTCACCGCGTGCTTTTCGTCCTCGATAACGCCGAGATGGCCTGGAACCGTGGAGACCTTGGCCTTGGCGGCGGCCTTCTTGGATTCGATCTTGTCGCCCATCGCGGCGATCGCGCCGGGGTTGGGGCCGATGAAAACAATGCCGGCCTGTTCCAGCGCCCGCGGAAACGCCTCGCGCTCGCTTAGGAAGCCGTAGCCGGGATGCACCGCCTCGGCCCCCGTTTTGCGGCAGGCCTCCACGATCCTGTCGATCAGAAGATAGCTCTCGGCGGCGGCCGGCGGCCCGATCAGGACCGCCTCATCGGCCATTTCGACGTGCAGCGCGTCGCGGTCGGCCTCGGAATAGACGGCGACCGTCTCGATCCCCATCCGGCGAGCGGTCTTGATGACGCGGCAGGCAATCTCGCCGCGATTGGCGATCAGGATTCGTTTGAACATGTTCTTGTTTACTTGCAACCTTTTGGGCGGGATCCCCCGCTCCAATCTGGCACGGGCGGGCGGACGTAACAATTCCGTCCTACAGCAAAACAGGCCCGAGGCAACGGGATATGTCGGGTCAAGCCGTCCCGAATTGGCAGGGATTAGCCAGGATTATCAACCGGAAACCGGAAGGTTTATCGTCCCGGCGGGCCGAGGCGCCCAACTTGCTCCCGATTGTTCCCCCCCATAGCATGCGAAAGGATAGCTGACGGGGCGGATTGATGAAGCACGATGCGGGCTTTGGCGTACTGACGGGCAACAATATCGAAACCCGGTTCTTCAAGGCCGGGACCACCATTTTCCGGGAAGGCGAGCAAGCGCACGAGCTGTTCGTCATCAAAAGCGGCGACGTGCGCATCCAGATCGGCAACCGCACCGTCAGCGAACTTTCCGCCGACCACATTTTCGGCGAGATGGCGCTGATCGACAACGAGCCGCGCAGCGCCAGCGCCATCGCGGTGACCGACGTCGAACTGGTCCCGGTTTCCGAAAAACAGTTCCTGTTTCTGGTCGGCCAGACCCCCTACTTCGCCCTCAAGGTCATGCGCGTGCTGGCCCAGCGGCTGAGAGCGACGAACAAGACGTTTGGCTGAAGACATCAGGGGCTGGCTGGGCGGCTGTAACAAATCTGTCGCATAGCAAAACTAGACAGAGGCCACGCTGAGGGCGATTTTTGCCGCCGATGGGGAGATCTTGATGCGCCGCGCAATCCTGTTGCTATCCGCTGGCCTGACAACGCTTTTTGCCGGCACCGCGTCGGCGCAAAATGCCACGCCCCACAACCTCATCCTTTTTGTGCCCGACGGCCTGCGCGGCAAGATCGTGACGCCGGAAAGCGCGCCGGCGATGGCCGAGGTCCGCGACAAGGGCGTCAACTTCAGGAATTCGCATTCGCTGTTCCCGACCTTCACCACCGCGAACGCCTCGGCGATGGCGACCGGCCATTACCTCGGCGATACCGGCGACTTCAGCAACACCATCTTCACCGGCTATCCCGTCGGCCCGGCCGACGGTACCGTCACGCCGTTCCTGGAATCCGATCCGGTGCTGCGCGACGCCGACGAGCACTTTGGCGGCGACTATCTCAATGAGGAGACCATTCTGAAAATGGCCCGTGCCAAGGGTTTTAGCACGGCCGCGATCGGCAAGCTCGGCCCGACCCTGATCTTCGATCATACCGACAAGATCGGCACCGACGGCCTGCATTCGATCGTGCTCGACGATTCCACCGGCAGCGAGAAAGGCGTTCCGCTGTCGCAGGAAATGAAGGACGCGATGGCCAAGGCCGGCCTTGCGCTGGCGACGCCGGGGCGGGGCGACAATGGCAAGGCGGGCGACTTCAAGACCGCCGGCACCACGGCGCCGAACACCGCGCAACAGGCCTATCTCGCCGACGTCGCCGCCAAAGTGGTGCTGCCGATGTTCAAGGCGCGCAACAAGCCGTTCGTGCTGGTGTTCTGGTCCAGCGATCCCGACGGCAGCCAGCACAATAATGGCGACAGCCTCAACGCCGTGACGCCCGGCATCAACGGCCCGACCTCGATGGCCGGCATCAAAAACGCCGACAACAATTTGGCGCAATTGCGCAAAGCTCTCGACGATCTCGGGCTAACCGCCACCACCAATATCATCGTCTCCTCCGACCACGGCTTCTCGACCATTTCCAAGGAAAGCAAGACCAGCCCGTCGGCGAAAGTCAGCTTCAACGACACGCCAAAGGACTTCTTGCCGATGGGTTTTCTGGCACTCGATCTCGCCAAGGCGCTGGAGCTGCCGCTGTTCGATCCCAACAACAAGAACGCCGCGGTCGCCGAAGGCAGCCATCCCAAGGCCGGCAACGGCCTGCTCGGCAAGGATCCCGCCAAGCCGGACGTCGTGATCGCAACCAACGGCGGATCGGACCTTATCTATCTGCCGAACCGCGACAAGAAGCTGGCCGAGCGCACCATCAAGGCGCTGCTCGAGCAGGACTATGTCAGCGGCATCTTCGTCGACGACAAGCTCGGCCGTTTTCCCGGCACGCTGGAAATGTCGCAGCTCAATTTGAAGGGCAACGCGGTGACGCCGAACCCCTCGATCGTGGTCAATTTCCGCTCCTATGCCGGCGATTGCGGCGAGCCGACCAACTGCTCGATCGAGGTCGCCGACACCGTGCTGCAGCAGGGCCAGGGCATGCACGGCAGTTTTGGCCGCGCCGATACGCTGAACTTCACCGCGGCGATCGGGCCGGACTTCAAGGCCGGCTATGTCGATCCCCTGCCCGTCAGCAACGCCGACGTCGGCATGACCATCACGCAACTGATGAATTTGCGTACGGCGGCCAATGGCGGGCTGCAGGGCCGCGTGATGTCGGAAGCACTGCCGGGCGGCATCATTCCGAAGGCCGCCGACGGCACCATCACCTCCAAACCGGCCGCGAACGGGTTGAAGACCGTCATCAAATACCAGCGCGTGCTGTCGCAGCGTTATTTCGACGCCGCCGGTTTTCCGGGCCGCACGGTCGGGCTCGATGCCGACAGCGGCAAACAAAAAACGGCGGGGCAATAACCCCGCCGGTTCAAAACTACGTTCGGATTTGACGGATCACATCCCGATGTCGAACACGTTCGGCATCTGCACCAGCGGCAGGGCCGCGACGCCGACGATGGTGGCCACCAGCCGCATCAAAGTGCGGTTGCTGCAGCGCTTGCCGCGCATCTGAGCGGCGATCCATTCCAGCACTTCGGTATCGACACCGACGGCCCTGGTCGGAGCCCAGCTCTCGATCGAGGTCTCGGGCGAGAGGGCGACGGTGCGTGGCGGCACCGGCAGGCCGGACACGGAGGCCGCGTGATGCACCACCGCTTTCGCCAAGAGGTCGTCGAAACGGCCCTCGTCGCTGCGCTCGGCGGCGGCATGGTCGATCTCGAACAAGGCCGCGGCCTCGGCCCGGCTGACCGGTTGATGCTCGACCGCGGTCGCAGTCAGGATGCGCTCGCACCAGGCGGCGTCAGCGGTATCCAGCGCGCGGGAGAAATGAACCCGGCCCCTGGTGGTCGGGCCTTCGCCGGTGATCACGCCATCGCGCACCACGGCGAGCGCCTGAGCAGCGGTGTTCCGGCAGGAAATTCTCGAGGGTTCCAAAGCAACTTCAGAAACGTCGGACGGTTCGGCTACGGCAGCAAGCGGGGCAGACATTGGTAGTTACTCTTTTCAGCTTTTTGTTCTGGGCCAGCATTTCCATGCGGGCGTAAACGAGTGGTTAACGATTCGAAACTCGCATCGCGAGTTTTTTAGATGGTTGCCAATTAGTCGCGAACGGGTCGTCGGGGTTCAGCGACCAGCCGGGCGTGATGCAGGCCATTAGAGGCGGAATCGCGGCATTTTTGCAGCTTTCGGCGCGCTGTGGCCTTTTCTCCGCAGGTGCCGCGGATGGGGGAAGGTGCCAGCAATTCCGCAGCTTGGAGAAGGATTTTATCCTTTTGCCTGAACCGTTCCGTTCCCCTTCCCTCGGTCCTATAATGGCGCAAGGGACTTCACCCGCAACTTGAACCACATGAGGACATGACATGGCTCTGCAGATCGGCGCTGTGGCCCCGGATTTCGAGGCTGAAACCACCGAAGGAAAGATCAAATTCCACGACTGGATCGGCAGCAGCTGGGCATTGCTGTTCTCGCACCCCAAGGATTTTACGCCGGTCTGCACCACCGAACTCGGCGCGCTCGCCAGATTGAAGCCGGAGTTCGACAAGCGCGGCGTCAAGCTGATGGGGCTGAGCGTCGATCCTGTCGACAGGCACGCGAAATGGTCCGAGGATATCAAGGAGACCCAAGGCGCCGCGCCGAATTATCCGATGATCGGCGACACCGATTTCAACGTCTCAAAACTCTACGACATGCTGCCGGCTTCCACTTCCGGCGATGCCGCGACCCGTACGGCCGCCGACAACCAGACCGTCCGCAATGTCTTCATCATCGGCCCGGACAAAAAGATAAAACTGGTGCTGGTCTATCCCATGACCACGGGGCGGAATTTTCAGGAGATTCTGCGCGTCATCGACTCGCTGCAGATGACGGCAAAACACCGCGTCGCGACGCCGGCCGACTGGAAACCGGGCGACGACGTCATCATCGCCGGCTCGGTCAGCGACGACGAGGCCAAGACGATCTATCCGCAGGGCTGGAAGTCGCCGAAGCCGTATATCCGGATCGTACCGCAGCCAAAGTAAGGGGAGATCATCGTCATTGCGAGCGCAAGCGAAGCAATCCAGGTCCGCGGAGATGGGCTGGATTGCTTCGTCGCAAGCGCTCCTCGCAATGACGGCTTAGGCCCTTGGCGCGAGCCAATTGGCGATCATCAGCCCCAGGGTCGACGACACCGCGGTCACGAACGTTCCCCAACTGACATCGAGCAGCACCACCGCCCAGGTCCAGTGCTTGAGCAGCGACAGCGACGTCAGTTCGAACGTCATGTAGCAGAAGAAGCCGAACAGCGCTCCATGCAGCAACGCCGACGATGGCGTGGCCGCCGGGCTGCTGCTGACGAAGACCAGGATGCCGGCGATGTAGAGCAGGTAAAACAGGATCGCGGGCGCCAGCCTGATCTCGCCGAGCATGTCGCCGACCTGCGACGCGAAAAAGCCCTTGGCCACCAGACCGAGAAACAGGAAGTCGATCGGCACGAGGACAATCAACGTTGCCAGATAAAGAACGACATACCGGTTCATGCTGGCCTCCAGGCCGTTTTCCACACAACAATACTAGTACGCATGTGAAACGAGAGAGTTGCAAAGTCGTACCTTGGCTACGGACCTCACGTGCGACCTCCGAGTTGACCGGCTGATGGCTGCCAAATCCACTGCGCCCTGTATCGTCTGGTTTCGCGACGATCTGCGGCTTTCCGATCATCCCGCCTTGCACGAAGCGGCCCGCGCCGGTTCGCCGGTGATCTGCCTTTACGTGTTCGATGAGACCCTGCCCTCGCCTGCGCGTCCGCTGGGCGGTGCGGCACGCTGGTGGCTGACACAGTCGCTGCGTGCGCTGCAGGCGAGCCTCGAGGCGATCGGCGCGCCGCTGATCCTGCGCAAGGGATCGGCGACCAAGATCATCGTCGAACTGGCGCGCGAGAGCGGCGCCGCCGCGGTGTTCTGGAACGAGATCGCGCAGGCGCCGGAACAGGCCGTGGCCGATCGGGTCGCGGCCAGCCTTGCGGCGACCGGCGTCGCCTCGCAATGTTTTTCCGGCGATCTGCTGGCGACGCCTGCCCGGATCCGCAACAAGGAAGGCCGGGGCTTGCGGGTGTTCACCCCGTTCTGGAAGCGGGTGCAGGCGCTAGGCGCGCCGCCAGAGCCGTTGCCCGCACCGAAGAAGCTGAAGACCGTGCCGGGCATCGCGAGCGATCGGCTGGAAGACTGGGGTCTCGAACCGAGCCATCCCGACTGGGCCGTCGGACTGCGGGAGACGTGGAGCCCCGGCGAAAAATCGGCGCAGGCCCGGCTCGGCGCCTTCCTGAAAACCGGCCTCGCCGGATATTCAGGGGATCGCGACCGGCCCGACCGCGCCGGCACCTCCGGCCTGTCGCCCCATCTGCGCTTTGGCGAGATCAGCCCTCGGCAGGTCTGGCACGCCACCCGCTTTGCCGCCGACGAACGGCGGGCCTTGTCCGGCGACGCCGAAAAGTTCCTCAGCGAACTGGGCTGGCGCGAGTTCTGCCGCCATTTGCTGTTCGACCTGCCGGAGCTTAGGAGCCGCAACTTGCAGCCCCAGTTCGACGCCTTTCCCTGGAAGCGCGACGCCAAGGCGCTCTGCGCCTGGCAGCGCGGCCGGACCGGCTACCCCATCGTCGATGCCGGAATGCGCGAACTCTGGCGCACCGGCGTGATGCACAACCGGGTGCGGATGGTGGTCGCCTCGTTCCTGGTCAAGCACCTGCTGATCGACTGGCGCGAGGGCGAAAGCTGGTTCTGGGACACGCTGGTCGATGCCGACCCCGGCAGCAATCCCGCCAATTGGCAATGGGTCGCCGGTTCCGGCGCCGATGCGGCACCCTATTTCCGCGTCTTCAATCCGATCCTGCAGGGCGAGAAGTTCGATCCCGACGGCGCTTATGTCAGGCGCTGGGTGCCCGAACTGGCACGGCTGCCCGACCAACTGATCCACCAGCCGTGGAGCGCGCCGCCGCTCGAACTGGCCGCCGCCGGTGTGGAACTCGGCAAGGATTATCCGCGGCCGATCATCGATCACAAGGCCGGCCGCGAACGCGCGCTCGCCGCCTATGCTAAAACTCGAAACAGTTGAATCGAGCGCATTCGTTTGACGCAAGAAAAAATCCGGCTATCGTCATGGCTTCTTTAAACTCTGGGGGACGATGACATGGACGACGACAAGCCGGTTCTCGAACACGTAACCGACGCGGTGAGCACCGCTGCGACCGCGACCACCGAGGCCGCCAAGACGGTGGTCAAGAAGGTCAGGAAGGCCGCCAAGAAAGTCGCGAAGAAGGTGATGCCGAAGAAGAAAGCCAAAAAGGCTGCGAAGAAGTCGGCCAAGAAGGGCAAGAAGGCGGTGAAAAAGGCCGCCAAGAAAGTTGCCAAGAAGACCGCAAAGAAGGCTGCGAAGAAAAAGAAATCCAAGAAGTCGAAGCGCTGAACTCTTGGAGCGTTTTCGAGCGAAGTGGATACCGGTTCGCGTGAAGAAAACGCGTCAAAACGATAAACGAGAGCCCGGTTCTGATTCAATCAGAACCGATAAGGCTCCAGGAAAGCGCATCAGGAAGCCCCCGGCCCAAACGCCCGGGGGCTTTTTTGTTGAGAATGGCTTTCAGGTTTTGAAGCGGCGATTGACCAAAAACACCGCCGCGGCGCAGGCCACCATGCCGGCGATCGCGAGCGCGTCGAGCCGCTCGCCGAACAGCACATAGGCCATCAAGGCGGTCACCGCCGGCACCAGATAGAACAGGCTCGCCACCGAGGTCGCGGCCGAGCGGCGGATCAGCCAGTACAACAGCCCGATCGACCCGATCGACAGCACCACCGCCAGCCACAGCACCGACAGGACGAACTCCTGGCTCCAGTGCACGACATTGGTCTCGAACAGCCATGCCCCGGCACCGAAGAAGATCGTGACCGCGATGTATTGAATGAGATTGCCGGCGCGCCAGTCGATCTCGCGGCAATAGCGGCCCTGATAGAGCGTCCCTAAGGTAATGCTGACCAGCGACACCGCCGAGGCCAGCCAGCCCCAGCCCGCATCCCCGCTCATCGGGCGGCCGTGCAGGATCAGCACCACGCCGCCAAGCCCGAGCAGCAGCCCCGCCCATTGCAGCGGCGTCACCCGTTCGCCGAGAAAACGGTTCGCCAGGGTCGAGGTCAGGATCGGCTGCAGGCCCGGGATCAACGCCGAGAGCCCGGCGGGGATCGAATGGGCGATCGCGATCGCGGTGCCGCCGAGATAGAATCCGTGCACCAGGATGGCCGCGACGATGCTGTGGCCGATCCCGGCGCGGTCGGGCCATCGCGGCCGCGCGATCAGCGCGATGACGGTCATCAGCGACACCACCACCGACATCCGGATCGCGAGATAGGTCAACGGCTCGACGCCGCGCAGCACATATTTGGTGCCGATAAAGCCGGTGCTCCACAGCACGACGAAAATCGCCGGCGCCGCGCGCGCGGCAAAGTTCTCAAAATCCTTGCTCATTTCGGGCGGATTGCCTGAAGCGGGCCGATCAGGCAATCGCGAAACGCGCTGATCCCCTGCCCGATATCAACCATAGCGTTTTCGAGCGAAGTGGGTACCGGTTCGCGTGAAGAAAACGCGTCAAAATAGAATCCGGCCCTAGAAAAACTCTTCCGGACAGGGGTCGACGATCTTCCAGAGATCGACCCCGTTCCTGATCTTTTTCATTTCGGTGGTCAGCCCGCCATTGCGGCGAATCCAGTCCTTTACCGTATCCGGGTAATAGGACATCAGGTCGGCGGTGCCCTCGGCGCTGGTAACCTTGATGCCGAACGTAAAAGCCTTGTCGTAATAGGCCTGGTGGAAGCCGACGCTGGCGCGCGGCGTCACGCAGATCTTGTTCAGCGGCACGATGCCGAACACCAGCGTGCAGGCGGAATTGCAGATGCCGTCGATGATGACCCGCTCGTGGCGGTCGCGGATGCGCTGGTACTTTTCCTTGTACTCGGTGACATAGCCGCCGTGGTCGCTGGTGATGCGCAGATCGGCCCGCGCCGGCGCCGGGGCGAACGCCGGCAGCGACAGCGAGAGCAGCAGCAGGATGAGAGGCGTGATGCGCATTGAAAGCGGGAATGAGCCCTAGGGATCGCTTGGTACCAGAGGCAAGAACTCTGGCCATACTGTGTTGGAAATTCGTTAAGCATCCGAATCCGGGCGAAAATCGGTCCGCGCGGGCGTTTTTCACGCTTTCTCCGGGGGCAGACGGGCGGGCGATCGCCGGCCCCGCCCTGCCCGACCGCCAACGGCGATGAGGCACCGCGCCCGGCGTCTTGCGCGAGCTAGCTCCTGATTTCGATTTCAACGCTGGATTGGCGAGGCGCCATTGGTGTAGCACAATCGCGCGTGGCTCATGGATGAAGGTTGGGGAATGGCTGAAGCAGACCTGGACGTACTGATCCGATCGATCGCCAAGAAGAACAGCAAGACCCTGATGGACGCCGCCAAGAAGCGGCGCGGCAAATATCTGGCGATGGCCGCCAAGGCGGCGAACAAGGCCACCAAGGACCGCTACCGGCTGGTCGCCAAGAACACTGTTGTCTATGCCACCGCCGCCGCCCGCCGGATTCAAATTTCGGCCGACAATGCCGCCGACAGCTATTTGCGGGCCATGAAGAGCGCCGCCGAGCAGCCCCCGGCCAAGACGCCCGCCAAAAAGCCGGACTGAGCGGCAGGCCAGCCCCCGCTTCCGCCCCCGGGTATTGAAAAATTCGCTGCCAAATGCGAACACCTCGGCGTAACGTCCGCGACCGCCTTGGCCTGAAGCCAGCGTTCGGCGTTGCGACGACCAATGCGCTCGTAGCTCAGCTGGATAGAGCATCGGATTTCGATTCCGAGGGTCGGGAGTTCGAATCTCTCCGAGCGCGCCACTTCCCAACTGCGGAGCAATGCCAAATCGGAGCTGTGCTGCTACGACGTTGCACTGACATGTTGAGCGCAACGGAGAAGCTGCATTCTTGCAACATGCCTAGCTAGAGGACCGCCACCCCATGCCTTGCAGGCGCAGTCCATATGTCCCGGAGGCACCATAGACATTCGAGAAGCACTCAGCGATTGTTTGCGCCGCATCTACTGCGGTTGTTTCGATCACCGCGCAACTCACACGTACGTCCCCCCACCAACGCCTTGTCACAGCCCTCCCTTGCTTCCGGCAGAAACGTGCGAAGCGGCGAGATCGAACGAAATCAAATCTACCTGCGTGCGGATAGGCAAGACTGAAGGCTTCCTGCTCCAAGGTTACGACGAGGATGTCATTGGTTTGCGCTATCGTAATCAAGAGCGTCCCCATGACCGGCTTGTTCAGGACGAGATGCTCGAGTTCAGAGACGAGTTTCTGCCGTGCAATATTGTTCATTGGTACTCGGTCTGATCAACAGACCAGTATTTTGTCATTGGGTACGAGGGAATACCAGCCCCGGAACTCACCCGATAAAGCGCCGGAGAAAAGATCGAGTCATCGGCCCACGGAGTTGAGAAGACAGTCGCCTAAAAGACGTAGCGCAAGATCGTGAGCCGTTGCAGATTTGGCGATTGTTTAGCGCATCGCTGGCTCTGGGATCATAGCGCCACGGCGAAAGAGTAGTGCCCGTCTTCATCGGCCGTGGCGCGCCCCTACGCCAGAGCACGCGACCATGACCTGAGGTACGAAACGGCGCGCTTCCGTTCGACGAGGATGGCGCCGCGGATGCGGTGGGGAAAGATGCGGCTCAGGCGGCTCGTTCGATCTCGTAAGGACGGACAAGGAGGTCGGCCGGAATTTTCCACGCCTCGCCGATCTTGTGGATCATCTCGACCGTGAGCGCCCGCCGACGTGCGAGAACTTCCGAGGCGCGCGAGCGCGATCCCAGGAGTTCGGCCAACTCGGCCTGGGTATGGCCGAGTTCATCAATGGCGTAGCGGAGCACGTCGATCGGGTCGAAATTCTCGTCGATTTCGATCGGCCATCGCTTTGTCTCGTAGATGTCGACAAGCGCGAGGAGCACATCGAGCTTGTCGCCCTCCTCGGTGCCCTCCGGCGCGCCCCAACAGGCTTCGATCTCGGCAAGCGCCGCGCGATGGTCCTCGTCGGTGCGAATCGGCCGGATCTCCATGGTGGTCTCCTCAGAACTGCGACACCGTCATTGCATCGATGCGGTCATATTCCGCATGGGTGCCGACGAACTTCACGAACGCGATCTGGCGGCGGAAATCGAAAGCGGCGACCAAGCGATAGTTTCCTCCCACAACCCCGAACCTGACACGCTCGCGGTTCAGCACCTTGGCCTTCGGGGCGGCTTTCTGAACCTCATCGGTCGAGGCCCATTGCGCCGCTCTCACGAGGGTATGCCAACGCTCAAGCGACGCCTTCGCTTCCGGATGCTTGCCCCAGAAGTCGACGAGGACCCGTCGAGCAATGACTCTCATGAACCCTCATAGCACGTTCCCATAACGGGAACAAGGGAGCTTGCCGTTGGTGCCTTATTGGAGCGGCGGCGCGTCAGCGGGTATCTTCGTCGGTAGCCGCATGCGACCGAGCATTGGATCATAGCGCCACGGCGAACGCGTAGTGCCCATCTTGGTCGGCCGTGGCGCGCCAATTCGGCAGGGCACTGCGGCAAAACAAGCGGCTTGGCAGTCATGGCTTCCAACGGAACGATCATCGAGCGACGACCTCTGGCGATCCATCCGGCACCAGGCTCAAACGGTCATGACAAACGATCCTGTTTTTGGCGGATATGCAAAGCGAGTCCGCCAACTCGCTTCAGGTCAGCATCCATCCGTCAACGCAAGTCGGAACATCCATCTTTCTCGACCAGCGACCGGAATCATCGTGGGTGCTTTTGTGGAGATCGGCGACGAGGCGACGATCATGCAAGGCGTCACCGTCGGACGGAAGATCCGCTCGACCGCCGCGCGCCGAGGATCGGCCGGGGCGTGTTGCTTTCCACGGGTGTAACGCTGCTGGGCGACATCAGGGTCGGCGACTTTGCCAAGATCGGCGCGGGGGCGGTCGTCACGACCGACGTGCCGGCCGGCTGCACCGCCGTCGGCGTGCCCGCTTGCCTGATCAATTGCCCGGAAGAGGAAATTTCAGCATAGGTCGTGCGTGAGATTGCAGATCGCGCCCGTCGGGCGCTTGCGCATCCGATCGCGCTTACGGCTTCGCGGGCTGAGCCGGAGAGATATCGCCCTGGGCTTTGGCCGCGGCGGCCTGGCGGTCGCGCGCGGCGAGCAGTTCTTTTTTCAGCTTCGCTTGCTCGACGGGTGTGATGGCGGCCTGGTCGCGCGCCGGCGGCAGATCTTCCACCGGAAGATAGCCGCTGGTCTTGGCGGGCGCCGGCGCCTCCGCATGCGCGTCCATCAGCGATGAACCGGAACTCGCACAGCCGCCGAGCGAGAGGCTCAGCAACAGCGGCATTCCCACCGCGAGCGCCGCAATCCGCCTGTTGAGATACGCAATACCCATGCAATGATCGTTCGGCGATCATTGCGGGCCAATTATGTTCGTCCGCGGTTCCATCGGGAGCCGCTCCGCGGCAGGGTTAACCCGGGCTTACTCATTCGCAGGCGCGAATTGCGCCTCGCCGAGCCCGACGGACCAGTTTTCCGTGGGCACCTGAAGCAGGTTGATGAAAATGTCTTCGGGCCGCAGGCCGGGGTTGTCCGCCAGCAGTTCGACGAGACGGCGGTAGAGCGCTTTCTTCTGTGCGAGCGTGCGGGTGTCGTTGACGGTCATCTGGATGAAAATGAGGTCATCGCTGCGGGCGATGCCGGCCAATCGGAGCCGTAGTCGAAATCGACCGCGTCATGCTCGCTGACCAGGATTTTCAGCGTGGATGAGGGCCGTCAGTTGACCCCGCCGTCTTGGTCTTGACCCAATTGTGACGGAGCGTCACGGTGATCGCCGTTCCCGCCCATCCTAAGTCCGCTTCCGCCAGTTGAGCCCCACGATGAGCCTGCGCCGGCAACTCCTTGTCCTTGCGATCATTCTCCTCGCAACCCCGGCGGTGGCCGAGACCCGCGAAGAGCCCGCCACCATCGCCTTCGCCAGGATCTCGGGCAAATGCAGCACGCTGCGGGTCGCCGGACGCGGTTTTGCGTGCCGGGCGGTTTCATTTTACCAGACCGAGATCGGCCGGGCCAATTTCACCATCGTGCTCGACGATCCCTCCGACAGCAGGCACATCATCACCTTCTCCGGCGATAACGGCCGCCGGCAGGACAACACCTACGAACTGCCGGTCGACCGGATGCTGTTGAAGTCCAAGGATCGGCCGAAAATGGACGGCCTGCCGGTGCCGGCGATCGAGACGTCGACCGGAATGTGCCGGCAGCTCGGGAGCTTCGTCTCCGGACAGATTTCCAGCATCGCCTGCCACGCCACCGACCAGAGCGGCCGAACCTACGAGGTGGAGTTCGAGTCCGACGGCTCACCGGTCCAGCTGTATCGCGTGCGGCCTTCCCGGCCGACGATCCAGTAGAGCCACCGCATCCTGCGCCGGCGTGACTTCCAGCACATCGCTTCCGCACGGTCATGGTTATGACGTCCGCATCGCTTCCTCGATCCGGAGTCAGAACAATGCCTGCCATCGCAAGAGTCATCGCCCACGCGTTGCCGAATACGTCGTTCTCGATCAAGCCGTTTGAGTCCAAGAGCTTCAGGGAGTTCATCCTGTTTTGCGTCCCGGGACTGCTGGCATTGCTGCTGTTGATCAGCCAGGGCCTGGATATCGGAACGGGAGTTTTCTAGAGCCTTATCGGTTCTGATTGAATCAGAACCGGGCTCTAGTATATCGTTTTGACGCGTTTTCTTCACGCGAACCGGTATCCACTTCGCTCGAAAACGCTATGGGTCCCCGTCGCGGCTTCGGTGTGATGTGCTTCACATCCGCCACGCGCGATTGGCGCTATGACCTCTGCATCGCCCTTGTCCTGGGGCCACTGATCTGGAGGTCGCAAATGACTACCATCGCAAGAGCTCTCGCACGCGCTTTTCCCAATAATTCGTTTTCCACCTCGTCATCCTTCGTTGAAGTCCTCAAGCAGCTCGCATTGTTTTGCGGCGCCGGATTGCTGGTGTCGCTGCTGATGATGACGTACGGCCTCGATATCGGCGCAGGATTTTTCTAGGCTGCACCCCGATAGCGCGCTGGCTGCCAACCGGGCCTATGACGGCACCGGAAATCCGGATTGTCCCCGGGTTCGCACATCCGACCGCTCTGGCAAGTATAACGGCCGCGTCGGCAGTGCGAGACAATTTGCTCAGCACGCAGACCAACAGCATCTACCGCCGCCGGTGAGCATTATCGAGGATTTGGTTGATTACCCGCGATGGCGGGTGGCCGGCTAATTCAAGCCGAACAGCCCAAACTGCGGCCGTTGCGCCACCAGCATCGTCGGCGGGTTCACCGTCGGCGGATTGACACGCCGTTTCGCCACTTTGCGCTTCTGCAGCGGCTTGGCCTCCGGCTTCTTAAGATCGGTCGGCGCCGCCTGTGCGAAAGCATCGCGCGCCGTCACCCTGGTCGAGGCATCGGCAACCCGGCGGGAGGCTGCGGCAACCGGCGCCAGACCCGCGGTTTGCGCCGGCGCCGGAACGATCCTGGGGGCGCTGGTGTCGAAAACGACGCGCTCAGGCCACTTGCGATCGCTGTGTATCCGTATCGTCGACAGGTCAGGAGCCCCATTAGCCGCGTCTACGGAGGGCGCGGGCGGCATTGCCGTACCGGCAACAAAAAGCAGCGCTAGCAGCGCTGCGCCAACAAACATAAAATATCGCAGGACGGGCATTGTAGGCCGGCTCCATCCGCAGCAGCGCGGATCACTCTCACAACTTGAACTCATGTAATTGGTTCCGGCCGAACCCGTTAGGTTCAACCAGGGCGCTCGCTTCTTTGTGAACGAAGGCGTCCCGGCCGGCTTGCCGATTTGAATCAAACTTGCGGATTTGAATCAAACGCGGGTGGCGGAGACCGGCGTGCAATTGGCGCGGTCGGCGTTCACGTTGACGAAGCCGATATGCCAATGGGCGAAGCTCTTGCGCCCCTTCATCTTGACGATGTCGTGAACGACCCGGGTGCGGTCGGTCAGATGGCCGCCGTCGCGCCGGCTGAAGGCGCAGGAAATCTCGATATCCTTGACCGCATAGTTATTGCCGTTACGCAGCGTGAAGCTCACCAGCGCGTTCGACCCCAATCCTCCCCGCTGCCAGCGCTGCGACGAAATGCTCAGGCCGCCGGCGACCGCAGCTTCCGGTAGCGCGGTCTGCGGATAAAGCGAGATATCGTCGGGCGTGGCGGACGCGGGAAGCGGCGCCGCTGGTCCGGGCGCCGCCGCGAAGGCTGTCACCACCCGAACCTTCTGCGCCGGGGCTGCTGACGGTGGGGGCGACCATTTCGCAAGCGTGAATGCGGCCCCTGCCGTCAGGACCGCCAGCAATCCGCCGACGCCCGCTCCCAGATATTTGGACGGGGAATGTGTGCTGGGGGGCCCTTCCGGCAGCACCAGAAGCTGGCTGCCAGAGGCGGCAACCCGGCCCAACTCCATACGATGCAGCCCGGTGTCCATGGTCACCTCGCCGTGCCGAGGCCTCAAGCCCCCAACAACGACTGCCCGCGACGGGTTATCCGCCGAATCTGTAACCGTCGAAACGAGAAAAAGTTGCATCCGGATTGCGGCAGCCACAAGGACAGGGTTCGCGCCAGCGCTTAAGGGGATGGCCTTGGCCGAACTGGGCCGCTAAGTTGCGTGTCGCCGAAGCGTCGCGACAAGCGGCGCGAAAAACCGTCAAGGGGAGACCAATATGCCGTTAGTGACCTGGGATCACGTTCATCTGCGCAGTCCGGACCCCGAGGCGACCGCTGCCTGGCTGGAGAAAATCCTGGGCGCCGTCGTTATCCGCGGCCCCGGACGCATCGACGTGAAGCTCGGCGGCGCCAATGTGTTCATCGCGCCGGTCACGCCGGGCGATGGCGTCCACACCCCGCCGGTCACGCCGTATCAGGGGCTCGATCATTTCGGGCTGACGGTCAAGGACATCGACGCGGTGGCCGCCGAGATCAAGGCCAAGGGCGTGGAGTTCACCAAGGAGCCCACCACGATCCGGCCGGGCGTCCGTATCTGCTTCATCCGCGGGCCGCAGGGCATTTCGATCGAACTGCTCGAGCGCGACAAAAAATACGTCTGAGCGCGGCCGGCTGGTTCGTGCCGTCCCGGTTGCGCGGACGTGCAGCAAGATACCACCTGTCATAATGCGCCGGCGCCGCTTTGCCATTTTTCCGTCATACGGCAGACGTGTCCAACGTGATGCCTGCAGCGCGGTCAACCTGACGCGTTGACGCTGCGCGCCAGTTCGGCATAACTGAGAGCTACTCCGCCGGGACAGCGGGGTAATCGGGACACTATGAAAAACGGTCTGTATTCGATCCACGTCACCTTGCAGGATGGGCGTTCTGGCAAGGGCAGCGGCGTTGTCATGTTCCGGGATGGCAAAATCCTCGGCGGCGACGCGTACCTGTTCTACATTGGCAGCTATACGGTGAGGCCCGGGAACACCTTCAAGGGTGAGGTGCTGATCCAGCGCCATACCTCCAGCCCGGACGCCAATCCGCTGTTTGGCGGCCCGAGCCCGGTCGGCATCGGCGTTTCCGGAACCTACACCGACAATTCCGCCGTCATGGACGGCACCGCCTTGGTCGGCAAGGCCAGCCAGATCTTCAAGGCGACGCTGCGCTTCCTCGCCGACGCCGATTAGGTCACCACGCCGCCACGGCATCCACGCCACTATTCAGCCGCCTGCTCCAGTGGCGCCACCCTGGGCAGGATGATCTGGATTTGCGTGCCCTTGCCGGGTTCGGAATCGAGATCGAGCCGGCCGCCCAGCCGGTTGGTCACGATGCTGTAGACGATGTGCAGGCCGAGCCCGGTGCCGCCCTGGTCGCGCCGCGTCGTGAAGAACGGATCGAAGGCGCGGCGGCGAACGTCGAGGCTCATGCCGCAGCCATTGTCGGCAAACAAGATCTCGACATTGTCCTTGCCGGACTCCCGGACCTGGATGTCGACCGCCCCCGGCCTGCCGTCGGGAAAGGCATGCGCCACCGAATTGAGGAACAGATTGGTCAGCACCTGCCCGTAGGGGCCGGGATAGCTGTTCATGACGAGATTGGGCTGGCAATCCACGTTCAGCGTCAGATGGTGCTTTCGCAATCCGGGCCGCAGGCTCATCACCACCTGCTCGGTCAGATCGCCGAGATCGAAGGTGCGCTGATCGCTGTAATTGCGGTCGGCGGCGACCTGCTTGAAGGACTGGATCAGTTCGGCGGCGCGATTGAGGTTCGCCACCAGTTGCGACGAGGCATCGCGGCTGGTCTCGAGAAAATCGGTGAGGCGGGAGCGCCGCAGATCGCCGCGCTCGACTTCGGCGGCAAACAGCGCGGTCTTGCGCTCCAGCGACGAGGCCACCGTCAGGCTGATGCCGACGGGATTGTTGACCTCGTGGGCGACGCCCGCGACCAGCCGGCCGAGGGCGGCGAGCTTTTCCGCCTCGATCAGCGAGTTCTGGGTTTCCCGCAGGTTGCGCAAGGCGGCTTCCGCGGCGTCCTTGGCCTTGCGCATCTCCTGTTCACCGCGCTTGCGTTCGCCGATATCGAGCGCGACGGTGACGATGCTCTCGATCTCGCCTTCGGCATCCAGCAGCGGCAGCTTGTTCACCAACCATTGCCGCACATTGCCGGCGGAATCCATGTACTCCTCTTCGTAGAAGCCGAGCCCGTTACGGGTCGCCAGCACCCGCTTGTCGTTCTCGTCGGTCTTTTTCGCGCCGTAGCGCGACATCAGGTCGGAGGTGGTGCGGCCGATCGCATCGCCCGGCTCGACGCCGAAAATGCCGGCCATATAGCGGTTCATCAGCACGTAGCGCAGGTCCCTGGTCTTGACGTTGATGACCGCCGGCACGGTGTCGATCACCTGCTGCAGAAGCCTTCGACCCTCGGCGATCGCATCCTCGGCGCGCTTCTGGTCGGTAATGTCGCGAACCGTCCCCTCGTAGCGAACCACTTCGCCGCTGTCGTCGCGCACCACGGTCGCACTGTCCGATAACCACAGCACCGAGCCGGTACGCTGGCGCACCTGATATTCGAACTCGCGCACCATGCCGTCGCGCTGCATCAGCGACTGGTAGATCGCGCGCGCCGCCGGATCGACATAGATCGTGTGGGCGATATCGCTGACGCTGTTGATCAGCTCCTCCGGCGTTCCGTATCCCATCATGCGCGCCAGCGCCGGATTGGCGTTGAGCAGCGCGCCGGCCGGCGTGGTCACGTAGATTCCGTCGACCGAGCCTTCGAACAGCTTGCGGTAGCTTTCCTCGGCGAGCCGCTGCTCGGCCAGCGCGTGGATCGCGGCCTCGCGCGCGGCGTCGGCATCGACCAGCGAGCGGCGGAACACCTCGGCGGCGCGGGCGATGTCGCCGATCTCGTTGTCGACGTCGGTGGCCGGGATCGAGGTATGCTGCTCGCCGCCCGCCAGCGCCCGGATCGCCTTGGCGATCGCCTTGAGCGGGCGGACCGTCCGATCCACCACGAACAGCGCCGCCGCCAGCCCGATCAGCACGCCGATGATGCCGAGCAGGATGCTTTGCCATTTATCGTCCCGCAGCGTCCTGCCGAAATCGGTGGCAAGTTCCCGCCCCCTGCGGGCGCTGACATCGCGCAACAGGTCGGTCACCCGCCCGATCTGCCGGCCTTCGGTGCCGAGCACTTCACGGTCGAGATCGGCAATCTGGTTTTCGGTTTCGGACACCGCAACGATGGCGTCGGCATAGGCTCCGACCGCTTCGCCAAGCGCGGGATCGCTGATTGTCACTTTCCGCATGCGCTGGGCGGCCCGCTCGGCAGCCAGCGGACTATGGGCCAGCAGCGCCTCGGAAATCTGGTTCTGCGTCCGCAACAGGTCGGCGGCGGAGGCCGGATCGCTCATCGATGCGATCGCCGCCTCGAACCGCTCGCGCGCCGGCGGCAGAGCCGCGATCAGCTCGGCGCGGCGCGCGATCAGCGAGGTGACGCGGTCAATGCCCTCGCGGTAATTGGCAAAACGCTGCGCGACGCCGTCGATCATGTTCTGTTGTTCGGGAGCGAGTTCCAGCCGGGTCTTTTTCAGAAGCGCGCTCAGCGCCGACACCGCCTCGCCGACCCGGGCCGATTGCGCATTCGGATCGGTGACGAAATCGCGCGCCGCCAGCCGCAACTCGTTGACCCGCCGGTCGATCTCCTCGGCGAGGTCGCCGACGCCCTGCACCCGCTGCAGCTCGGCAAAGGTCGCGTCGATATGGCGGATCGCGATGACGCTCGCCATGCTGGTGGCGGTAATGACGGCCAACAGCAGCAGAAAGCTGCCAAAGGTCAATTGACCGATCGACAGCGAAAGCGACCGTATCCGTTGGACGATGGCGGCAAAGGACATGGGCGTCTGAAACCGGCTCCGGGCAGTGCCTTTTATACGACGGAATCGTCCCTCGGGGGAACATCGGGAACCGGCGTTAACGATTGGTTGGCGCCCGTTTTCCTGCTCCATCCGGCGGAATGCAGTCGATCCGGCGCGCGGCAAGACAACGCTGACCTGAGCTAGCCGAGCGCGCCAACCTCAAACAACTCGCCGTCGTAGCCGGCCTCCAGCGGAATGCGAAGCTGGCGGCCGCCGTTCAACCTCGTCATCACGGGCATGACGGTGACGACCGGTTTTCCCCGGCGTCATCGAGCGCTGCTCTCACGTTTGGTTGCTTGCCGAGCTTGATCAGGTTGCGCGTGGTCGGAAACGGCAGTTTGAACCGTCCGCTTTCGCCGCCTGCGATCGCCTCGCGCGGCGACAACCACAGACGAGTTGGTCGATTCCCGGCCGTCATGGGCGCCGAGTTGCTCCGGCGGGGCCGCGGCCAGGAAAGAACCAGGTGTCGAACCGTTTCGGCATGCCTTCCGGCGTGATCCAGCGCGCATAGGGCACGAGCGATCGAGCGCCAGCGACCATGCCTGCCTCGGTGAGCACATCGAGAAACGTCGTCTTCCGCTCCGAGAGCGCCGCGCGATGACGCGGCTTCGATGTGCGCGGCCTGTTTCGCATCGACCAGCTGCATTTGAGCCGCGCGGACGCGCCAGCAGAATGCCGCTTTCCTCGAACGTCTCGCGGATCGCGGCGATCCTGAAACTCAACGCAGTCGCGTCGCGCCCCTCGCCTGCCGAATACAATCTCAGGCCGCGCGATGATCTCGCCAGTCGCCAGCATCGACGCTGCCGCCGGGAAACACCAGCGCGCCGGAATTGAAATCGATCTCGTGATGGCGCACCATCATGAAGACCTCGATTTCGTCAGCAGCGCCGTTGTCGCGCAGCAGCAGGATCGTCGAGGCGGGACGCGGGGCGACGGCTTCAGTCATTCAACTCCAACTCCAAAAAAGCCCTCATGGTGAGGAGGCGCACTTGCGCCGTCTCGAACCATGGGCTGCGAGCCCTGTGGCTCATCCTTCGAGACGCGCGCAAAACGCGCTCCTCAGGATGAGGGTCCCCTCCGCCGCGACGGCTCACTCCGCCGCGCTGGATTGCGGCTGCAGATTGGCGCGGCTGATCGACCCGCGCGACCCGCGACAGCAGATAATCCACTTCCGCTTTCGCCGCCGCCGTGATGCTCGAGCCGCGGCTTGCGCTGCGCGCTGGAGGCGATCACGCCGCGCTTTTGCAGCACATATTTGCGCACCGCCAGGCCCGCGCCCGGCTGCTGCTCGTAGCGGATCAGCGGCAGATGCGCGTCGAACAGATCGTGCGCGGCATCGCGCTTGCCTTCCTTCGACAGCCGCACCACGTCGATCAGCATTTCCGGGAAGGCGTAGCCGGTCATCGCGCCGTCGGCGCCGCGCTCCATCTCGAAATCGAGGAACAGCCCGCCATTGCCGGTCAGGATCGAGAGCGGCCGCAGCGAGCCGTCCTTCTGGAAACCGCGCAGCGTCGGAGATCTTTTCCAGGCCCGGCCAGTCCTCGTGCTTGAGCATCACGCAGGACGGGCTGTCCATCACGATCTTGCGGATCACCGCCGGCGTGAACACCACCGACAGCGTCAGCGGATAATCCTGCAGCACCCAGGGAATGTCGTCGCCGATCGCTTCCAGCGCCTGCTTGAAATAGCCTGTGATCTGGTCGTCGGTGCGCAAATGCGGCGGCGGCGCGATCATCACGCCGGCCGCGCCCGCATCCATCGAGGCGCCTTGGCCAGCGAGCGCATCGCGGCAAAGCCCGGCGCGGAGACGCCGACGATGATCTGCATGTTCTTGGCGCGCTTGACGAAGCGAACTCGCCACCTGCTCGGCCTCGGCGCGCATCGAGCTTTGGCGCCTCGCCGAGGATGCCGAGCACCGTGACGCCGTCGCAGCCGACCTCGGCATAAAAGTCCGTCAGCCGGTCGATCGATTTCACGTCGATCCTGCCGTCGTCATGGAACGGCGTCGGCGCGATGGCAAAGGTGCCTGCGGCCTTGGCGGTGAGTTTTGTCATTGGTGCCTCTGTTTCCGTTCGTCATTCCGGGACACGCCACCGAACCCGGGTTTACCCGCGTTCGGGAATATCATTGTCCAAGTCGGCTACAGCCGACTCAGATGCGTGCCGAATCCATAACCCCTGTAGCAATGCTTTAGCACAACGCCTGCCCAGGTCGAATTCAACCACCGGGGTTATGGATTCCGGGCTCGCGCTTCGCGCGCCCCGGAATGACAGTTTACTTAAATCCGCCGCGCCGATTTCTTGATCTCCTCCTCGGAGAAGAAAATCTCGCTTGGCATGCGTCGCGATATCCTCGGCCTTCCACCCCGTGAACGGCGGCTTCCAGCCTTCCATTTCCATCATCCGCATCTCGCGCACGCCGCGCGGGCCGGAGACGCCGAGCACCTTGCCGGTCTGGTCGCCCGAGAGATCGCTGACCATGTATAGCACGGCCGGCGCGATGCCGTCCGGCCCCAGCGCCGCACCGGGGTTTTCCTTGTAGCGCGGCAGATCGGCGGTCATGCGGGTCAGCGCGCCCGGCGCCAGCGTCCAGATCCGGATGTTGTATTTGCGGCCCTCGATCGCCAGCACGTTGGACAGGCCCCAGATCCCGCCCTTGGCAGCGCCATAATTGGTCTGGCCGAAATTGCCGATCAGGCCCGAGGTCGACGAGGTATTGACGATGACGCCGCCGCCGTTCTCGCGCATCCATCTGAACACCGGCTGGGTGGCGCAGAAGGTGCCCTTCAGATGCACCTTGATCACCTTGTCCCAGTTGGCTTCCGTCGGCCTTGGCAAAGGTCTCGTCGAGCAGGATGCCGGCATTGTTGACCAGGATGTCGGCGCGGCCGAAATGGCTTGATGGCGTCGTCGAACACTCGACTGGCCGCCCGCCATGGTCGAGATATCGGCGCCGTTGGCGACCGCGCGGCCGCCTTCGGCCTTGATCGCGTCGACGACCTTCTGCGCCATCGACATGTCGGCGCCGGAACCGTCGCGGGGCCCGCCGAGGTCGTTGACCACGACCGCCGCGCCCTCGCGCGCAAACAGTTTGGCGTAGGCTTCGCCCAGGCCGCCGCCCGCGCCGGTGATCAGCGCCACCTTGCCGTCGAGCAATCCCATGGTCGCCTCCCGCTTCGTCGTTCTTGTCCCGGACGCGATGCAGCGTGAACACGCTGCGTCGCAGAGCCGGGACCTATTCACAGTCGATGGGCCCCGGATCAGCAGCGCATCGCTCACGCGCTGCGCAGCATCCGGGGCACTGAACCTTCTACCCCAACACCGTCCTGCCGCTCTGATCACGGTGGCGTTGCGCGCCTTCACCCGGCCTCGAACGAAATCACGTTGCCGTCCTTCCAAAGTTCCATCGTCACGGTCTCGCCGGGAAAGACCGGCGAGGAAAACCGCGCGGCGTGCTGTTTGAAGGCGCTGGCGTCGTAGTCGGCATAGGTCTGCAGGATCGCCGCGGCAGGTGATGCCGAAGGTGCACATGCCGTGCAGGATCGGCCGCGGGAAGCCGGCGCGCCGGGCAAATTCCGGATCGGAGTGCAGCGGATTGCGGTCGCCGCAGAGACGATAGATCAAGCGCCTGGTCCGGCCGCGTGCGAAATATCGACGGAGCGGTCCGGCGCCGCGAGCGGCACCTTGTGCGGCTCGGGCTGACCCTCGGACGGCCCGCCGAAACCGCCGTCGCCGCGGGCGAAGCGCGAAGCGACCAGCGTGGCGAGCTTGCTCGCCCTTTTCGTTCTTCAGCACGGTCTGGTGCCGGATCACCGCGCCCTTGTCCTTGCCCTTGTCGAACACGTCGAGCACGCGTCGAATCGACCAGTGATTTGCGCGGCGGTCGGCGAACGGCCTGTGAAAGGTGATGTCGCGCTCGCCATCGACCACCATCACGCGGTTGAGGTTCATCTCGCCGGGACCGCGCCCCAGGCCGCGACCGAAGCAAAGGTCGGCACGACCTTCAGCGGACGCGGAATCGCGGCGCCTTCGTTGACGAAGGCGAGTTCCTTCTCGTCCATGGGGTCGGCGCCCATGCCGATGCCGTAGGCGTAGAGCATCACGTCGCGATCGCTATAGGAGTATTGCTGATCGAGATTTTTCAGCGCCATCAACTCGTCGTACTTGATCGGCATCGCGGTGGCTTCCTCCCGAATCTTTTCTGTCGGCATCCGTTGCCGCGCCCTCTCCCCTTGCGGGAGAGGGCATCACCAGACGTCATCACATTCTCTGTCGGGTGAGGGGTATGGGCCTCCCGTTGTCTGGATACCCCTCATCCGCCTTCGCTTCGCGAAGGCGACCTTCTCCCGCATGGGGCGAAGCAGTTCACGCCGGCGTGAAGAACGGCAGCGGCGCGCCCTCGGTCGGCTTGAACACGACCTTTACCTTCTGGCCGACCTTAAGCTTCGTCATGTCGCAATCGACGAAATTGGTCAGGAGCGACGGCCCCTCTTTCAGCGTCACATAGCCGATCGCGTAAGGGCCGGAGGCCGATTTGCGCATCAGGCTGAAAGTGTAGATCTCGCCCTCGCCCGAGCTCTCCTCCCACACCGTCTTGTCGGAGAAGCAAAACGGGCAGATCGAGCGCGGAAAGTAATGCGGCTTCGCCGCACGCGGTGCAGCGCTTGATCATGAACTTGCCCTCTTGGCGGCTTCCCAGAAATGCGGCGGTCTCGGGATTGCCTTGCGGCTTCGGATATTTCTCGGCTTCGGCCATCACACGCGCTCCAGAATGCAGGTTGAGGCGGCATGGCGCACGCCGAGCAGTCCGCCGGTGCCGTGGGCGATCGCGAGATCGCAATTCGGCACCTGCACTTTCGGATGCGCCTCGCCGCGCAACTGGCGCACCGCCTCGAGAATTTTTGTCATGCCGCCGCGATTGACCGGATGGTTGCTGCAGAGGCCGCCGCCATCGGTGTTGAACGGCAGTTTGCCGACACCGGAAATCAGGTTGCCGTCGGCGACGAACTTGCCGCCCTCGCCTTTCTTGCAGAAGCCGAGGTCCTCGAGCTGCATCAGCACCGTGATGGTGAAGCTGTCGTAGATCGAGGCGTATTTGATGTCCTTGGGCGTGATGCCGGCTTCCTCGAACGCGCGCGGTCCGGACCAGACGCCCGCGGAATAGGTCAGATCGAGATCCTTGCCGCCGCGCGGTCCCTTCATCGCCTCGCCATGGCCGATCAGCCGCACCAACGGCTTCTTCAGGCTTTTCGCGATCTCCGGCGTGGTGACGATCATGGCGCCGCCGCCATCGGTGACGACGCAGCAATCCATCCGGTGCAGCGGGTCGGAGATCATCGGCGAGTTCAGGACATCCTCGACGGTGACGACCTCCTTCAGCATCGCATGCGGGTTGTATTGCGCGTGATGCGAAGCCGCGACCTTGATCCAGGCGAGTTGTTCGCTGGTGGTGCCGTAGTCGTGCATGTGGCGCATGGCACACATGCCATAGACGTTATGGGTGGTCGCGCCATAGGCCAGTTCGAAATCGCCCTCGGCGCCCGAGCTGCGCGGCGGCATCGGACCGGTGCGCGGTTTGCCGGCCAGCGTCACCAGCGCGACCGAGCATTTGCCGGCCGCGATCGCTTCGGCGGCGTGGCCGAGATGCACCAGGTAGGAACAACCGCCGGTATCCGTGGAATCGAAATGCCGAACTTTTAAGCCGAGATAATCGACCATCGGCATGGCCCCGCCGGGCGCGTCGCCGGCGCAGAAATAGCCGTCGATATCGGCCCGCGTCAGGCCGGCGTCTTCCAGCGCGCCCTTGGCGACCTCGGCATGCAGCTGTGCGGTGGATTTATCGGGTGCGTGCCGGGTCGGATGCTCATAGATCCCGGCAATGTAGGCCTTGCCCTTGATGGTCAAATTGTTCTCCGCTGGCGTTTCTTCTTCCCATAGTTTTCTCGCCTTTCAGCGCAGCCTTGGCAAGCGCGGAAATATTCCGTCCGGCGAGACGGCCAAGGAATGGTCAAGGAGCGGTCAAGGGCTCGCGTTCCCGCGGTGCGATTGCACCCGGGTTGGAGCGGAATCTTGGGCGCCCCTCAAAAGAGAGGGCGCACGCGACCCTCAAGAGAGGGCGCGGGGAAGACCGGGTGCGCGCTGCACCCGCGGTCTCATGTGCATTGATGCACAAAGAAATGCGCACATGAGCATACAGGTTCAGCGGAAACACTCCGGCCTTCCCTGCGCAGTGGTTCTACGACTTATACGTGCTCTCCCTGGTGAATCGGAGCTTCTTGACACCATCGCCAGCGGATAACTCCGCCAACTTGACGCCAGCAATCCGGGCGTCAGGACCACACGCTTTCGCCGTACGCATCAGCATCGCTCGTCCGCGCGCATAAAACGCGCGACGACGCCATCGCGTCCACCGCAACCTGTCCCAACGTCAGTGACGAAGGCCTAACGCCCCTCTTTCGGGACAGGATAGGCGCAATAAGCCGCTGATTTGCCTTTTAGGAAAAGCAGAAAATTTTTTGCGTCCCGACTGGACAGCCCAAATCAGCTTAAATCACCAAAGGAAATCCTGATTTACGTGCAAGTGTTTTTCGGGCCGGAAGGGCCAAAATATTGCCGGGAAACGACACTGATTTGCGCATCCGCGAGAGTGGAGCGCGCCTCGCCCCGCCAAAATTGAACCTGCGCTCACCGTCGCCCGACAAACGTCAAGGCGATCCCTGCCGCAAAAGCCGCGGCATGCCGCCGCATGACTGATGCTGCTTGTTTCAATAATCTGCGATGCGCCAACGCACATGGAGGTCAGGGCCTTTGAACATCCTTGGAATCAACGCGGTCTATCACGACCCGGCGGCGGCGCTGCTGGCCGACGGCAAGCTCGTCGTCGCCGTCGAGGAGGAGCGCTTCAACCGCATCAAGCACGGCAAGCTGCCCGACGTCGACAACCCGCACCAATTCCCCGAGCGCGCGATCCGCTACTGCCTCGATCATGCCGGCCTCGAGGCCGGCGATATCGATCAAGTCGCCTACTCGTTCGACCCCGCGCTGCGCCGCAAGCGTTTTGACCCGGACTGGTGGCCCAATCCGATGTCGGAGGAAGTTTTCCGGCTGCGGCTCGCGCAGGTACGCGGCACCATCGACCGCATCCTCGGACGCAAGCTCGGCGCCCGGTTTCATTTCGTCGAGCACCATCTCGCGCACGCCGCCTCGTCCTATTTCCCCTCGCCGTTCGAGCGCGCCGCCCTGCTCACCATCGACGGCATCGGCGAGACCGCCGGATCGACACTGGCGAAGGCCGACGGCACCCGGATCCAGACCATCGAGACCTTCGAATATCCACACTCGCTCGGCTTCGCCTGGGAATCGATCTGCGGCTATCTCGGCTTCTCGCCCTATGACGCCTCCAAGCTGATGGGGCTGGCAGCCTACGGCAATCCCAGGACGTTCCAGCGCCAGCTGGACGAAATGATCCACGTCGGGAAGGACGATTATTCAATCGATCCGGAGGCGGTCGGCTTTCTCAGCGCCAAGGAAAACCGGATGGAGAGCCTGATCGGTCCGCCGCGCTACGAGGGCATGGAACTGGAGCAGCGGCACGCCGATATCGCCGCGGCGCTGCAGGAATCCACCAACGCGGCGGTGCTGGCGCTGGTCCGCCGCCTCAAGCGCAAGGTGCCCTACGACGCGCTATGTTTTGCCGGCGGCGTCGCGCTCAACTGCGTGACCAACGAACTGATCCAGAAATCCGGCGAATTCTCCGAAATGTTCATCACCTATTGTCCGCACGACGCCGGCACCGCGATCGGCGCCGCCTATGTCGTGCATGCGGCCGAGAGCAAGACGCCGCCGGTACGCGGAAAGTACACGCCCTACCTCGGGCCGTCATTCCGGCGGCGCGAAATCCTCGACGCCGTCAAACTCGCCGGCTTCAGGCACAAGATCAGCAAGCACCCGGCGCGCGACGCCGCCAAAATGATCGCCGACGGCAAGATCGTGGCCTGGTTCCAGGGCCGCATGGAGTTCGGCCCGCGCGCGCTCGGCAACCGCTCGCTGCTGGCCGACCCGCGCCGGCCGGAGATGCGCAACATCCTCAATCAAAAAGTAAAGCACCGCGAGGATTTCAGGCCCTTCGCGCCGAGCGTGCTGGCCGAACACGCCAATGACTGGTTCGAGATCGGCGCCCATTCGCCGAGCCACGAATTCATGCTGTTCGCCTGCGCCGCCAAGCCCGGGCGGCGCGACCGGATTCCCGCCGTGCTGCACCATGACGGCTCTGGCCGGCTGCAACTGGTGCGCCGCGAGTTCGAACCGGCGCTATCACGAGCTGATTTCAGCGTTCCATGAACTGACCGGCGTGCCGCTGGTGATCAATACGTCCTTCAACGACAGCGAGCCGATCGTCTGCACGCCCTCGGACGCGATCGTCACGTTCCGCAAATCCGGGATTGATGCGCTATTTATGGATGATGTGGTTTTGACGGCAGGGAGCTAATGCCATCGTGTCCCGGGCGCGGTGCAGCGTCACTTGACGCTGCTCCGCAGAACCGGGACCCATGCGACGGACACTCAATGGACCCCGGATCAGCAGCGCATCACGCCGCAAGAGCGACGTGCCAAAGCGCGTCGAAGACGCGCGTAAACGCGCTCAAGGCAGCATCCGGGGAACGCTCGCCCCCTATTCCGCGGCGATCTGCCTCGGCGCGGACGGCGGGTTGACGAGGTCGGCGACCAGTTGCGCATGGCGCGTCTTGGCGTCGGCCGCGGCCTTTTCCTTGACCGGACCGTAGCCCCTGATGCGATCGGGCAGCGACAGCAATTCGACCGCGGTCTCCAGCGTCACCGGCGACAGCGCCGCCAGCACGGAAGCGACGTCGGCCTCATAGGCCGCGATCAATTCGCGCTCGAGCTTGCGGTCGGCGCTGTGGCCGAAAATGTCGAACGCGGTGCCGCGCAGGACGCGCAAGGCCGCCAGCACCTTGAACACCGGCATCATCCATGCGCCGAACGCGCGCTTGATCGGCCGTCCCAGCGCGTCGTTGCCCCCGCCGAGCAGCGGCGGCGCCAGGTTGAAGTTGATCTTGAAATCGCCGTCGAACTGGTCGCGCAGCTGCTTTTCGAAACGGCCGTCGGTATAGAGCCGCGCCACCTCGTACTCGTCCTTGTAGGCAAGCAGTTTTGCGTAATTGACCGCGACCGCGCGCGGAAGTTCGTCGCCGAAGCCACGATCGAGCGCGGCGTCACGCATTTGCTTTACCAGTTTGCGGTAACGCTCGGCGAGAGCGGCGTTCTGGTAGTCGGTCAAAAGCGCGGTGCGGTGCGCGATGATTTCGTCGAGCGACATCTCGTCGAGCGTCTTGGGCGCAACCGTGTCGTCGTGGCCCTTCATCATCCCGAGCAGCCGCGCCGGATCGGAGGCGGCGAGCCGCCCGAGCTGGAACGCCTGGGTGTTCATCTTGACCGCAACCGCGTTGACCTCGATTGCCTGCTCGATCGCCTTGGCTGAGAGCGGCAACAGCCCCTTCTGATAGGCGTAGCCCATCATCATCATGTTGGTGGCGATGGAATCGCCGAGCAGGATTTCCGCCGGTTTTGTAAAGTCGAAGAACGAGGAATCCTTGCGCAGCGCGGTTTCCAGCACGTGATTGACCTTGCGGGCCTGGAAATTGAAGTCGCGGTTCAGGATAAAATCCGCGATCGGGATCAGATGGGTGTTGATGATTCCGGTGGTGCGGCCGGACTCGCACAGCGTCATGGTTTCCTTGGCGGCGGCCACCACCTCGTCGGCGGCCAGCACCAGATCGGCGGTGCCGGTGACGATGCGCGAACAGGTGACGTCGGCGGTATGCTCCGACAGCCGGACGTGGCTCAGCACCGCGCCGCCCTTTTGCGCGAGGCCGGACATGTCGAGGATCATGCTGGCCTTGCCCTCGATATGGGCGGCCATGCCGAGCAGCGCGCCGATGGTCAGCACGCCGGTGCCGCCGACCCCGCCGACGGCGACGTTGTAGGGTCGATCCAGTGACGGCCGCGAGGCCGGCTCCGGCAGGTCGCCGATATTACCGAGATCGGCCGGCGCGCGGCGGCGCAGCTTGCCGCCGTCGACCGTGACAAAGGACGGGCAAAAGCCTTTGACGCAGGAATAATCCTTGTTGCAGCTCGATTGGTTGATGGCGCGCTTGCGTCCGAGTTCGGTTTCCAAAGGCTCGACCGAGATGCAGTTCGACTGCACCGAACAATCGCCGCAGCCTTCGCAGACCGCCGGATTGATCAGCACGCGGCGCTGCGGATCCTCCATCAGGCCGCGCTTGCGGCGGCGGCGCTTTTCGGCGGCGCAGGTCTGCACGAACACGATTGCCGAAGCACCCTTCACCTTGCGCAGCGTCTTCTGCACGGCGTCGAGCTGGTCGCGATGGGCGGTCTTGGTGCCCGGCGCGATCTCGGAGGCCGGGTAGGCGTCGGGATTCTCCGAGACCAAATAGATGTCGCGGATGCCTTCCGAGTGCAATTGGAACGTGATCTGCTGCGGCGACAATTCGCCGTCAACATGCTGGCCACCGGTCATCGCGGTCGCGTCGTTGTAGAGGATCTTGTAGGTGATGTTGGCTTTCGAGGCGACCGCCTGGCGGATCGCGAGACTGCCGGAGTGGAAGTAGGTGCCGTCGCCGAGGTTGGCGAAGACGTGCTCTTCCTTGGTGAAGGGTGCCACGCCGACCCAGGGCACGCCCTCGCCGCCCATATGGGTAAACGTCTCGGTGCTGCGGTCCATCCACAGCGCCATGAAGTGGCAGCCGATGCCGGCGAAGGCACGGCTGCCGTCCGGCACCTTGGTCGAGGTGTTGTGCGGACAGCCCGAGCAGAAATACGGCGTGCGGCTGATCGGCGCCACCGCCTGCATTTGCGTCGCCTGGCGGCCGTTGAACCAGTCGGCCTTGGCGCGCAGCATGGCGGCGATTTCGGGATTGAGATTGAGCCGCAGCAGCCGCTCGGTCAGCGAACTCGCCAATGAGGCGACGCTGAGTTCTTCGGCGAAAGGCAGGAAGCGCTTGTCGTGGTCGTCCATCTTGCCGATGATGCGCGGACGCACATCGTCGCGCCAGTTGAACAGCTCCTGCTTGACCTGGTTCTCGACGATCTCGCGGCGCTCTTCGACGATCGAGAATCTCTTCGAGGCCGACGGCAAATTCGCGCACGCCCTGCGGCTCCAGCGGCCAGGGCATGCCGATCTTGTAAAGCCTGAGGCCGATCTTGGCCGCGACCTCTTCGGT
Organism: uncultured Alphaproteobacteria bacterium; assembly: GCA_963699465.1. GTDB lineage: Bacteria > Pseudomonadota > Alphaproteobacteria > Rhizobiales > Xanthobacteraceae > Bradyrhizobium. Next base: position 14,233 of record CAVOTZ010000022.1, on the reverse strand, counting down.
GACGCCGAGCTCGCGCAACGCCTGGCGGATGTCCTCATAGCTCTTGCCCGACGCCATGATGCCGAAGCGGGCGTTCGGCGAATCCATGGTGATGCGGTTGACCTTGTTGGCGCGGGCAAAGGCGATCGCCGCAAAACCCTTGTAGTCCTGCAGCCGGCGGTCCTGGTCGTAACGGTCATCGGGCCAGCGCAAATTGAGCCCGCCGGGCGGCATCTCGAAATCGGTCGGAATGACAAAAGGCTTCATCTCGTCGGACAGGTCGATCTCGGCGGTGGTCTCCACGGTTTCGGTGATCACCTTCATGCCGACCCAGCAGCCGGAGTAACGCGACATCGCGATACCCAACAGGCCCATCTCGATCATTTCGTGGATGCTGGAGGGATAGAGATAGGGCATCAGCGCGGAGACGAAGGCATGGTCGGACTGATGCGGCACGGTGGAGGATTTGGCGCCGTGGTCGTCGCCGGCGAGGCACAGTACGCCGCCGTTCTTGGCCGAGCCCGCGGCATTGCCGTGGCGGAACACGTCGCCGCAGCGGTCGACGCCGGGGCCCTTGCCGTACCAGATGCCGACCACGCCGTCATGCTTGGCGCCGGGCGACAGGTTGAGCTGCTGCGAACCCCAGATCGCGGTCGCGGCCAGATCCTCGTTCACGCCGGGCTGGAACTTGATGTTGTACTGTTCGAGATGTTTTCGCGCCGCGAACAATTGCTGGTCGTAGCCGCCGAGCGGCGAGCCGCGATAGCCGGAGACAAAACCGGCGGTGTTCAGCCCGGCGGCGCGATCCCGGCGAATCTGCGCCATCGGCAGCCGGACCAGCGCCTGGATGCCGGTCAGGAAGACATGGCCGGAGCCTTGGGTGTATTTCTGATCGAGACTGATCGGACCTTGATTGATTCCCATACTGTCCTCTTGCCGCCCTCTTCAAAGCCCGCGCGGGCCCAGATCTTTGCATCGGCCTTCGCGGCTTTTTATCTAGTGGTTCAAACCGTTAGAACCAGTCTATGTCGGTTCCGGCGGCCGGCGCACCACAAATCTCGGCAATGCAGACCGGCATTCGGCAGATCGCAACTTCGTGCCCGGAATAGTGGGCGGTTATTTCGGTTTGTGTCGTAAGACGGCCCGGGCGCGAAATGGCGTGACGTGATCATTCCTCCGGTTCTGCGTTATATAGCGTCTGAAGGAGCCTTTGGTGCCGTCACGACATCGCGCGATGCGAGCGATTTGGCTGATTCCGTTTTTGTGCACTGCATTCAGTTGCGGTGACGCACGCGCGCAATCGTCTGTGCCCTCTGCTGAAACCATTGCCCACGGCAAGGCGCTGGTGGAGGCCGGCGATTGCGCCAGTTGCCATACCGCCGACCCGGCAAAGCCGTTCGCCGGCGGAAAACGCATCGATACGCCGTTTGGCGCGATTTACTCGCCCAATCTGACGCCGGACAAAAATACCGGGATCGGTTTCTGGAGCGACCAGGATTTTCGCCGCGCGTTGCGCCAAGGCATTTCGCCGAATGGTTCGCGCTATTACCCGGCCTTCCCCTACCCCTATTTCACCAAACTGACGCGAGACGACATCGACGCGATCCATGCCTATCTGGCGACGCTAACGCCGGTGCAGAATTCAGCGCCGCTGCCGGCGCTGCGCTGGCCGCTGAACTATCGGGTCCTGATGCGCGGCTGGGACTGGCTGTTCTTCAAGCCGGGCATCCTGGAGCCCGATCAGCAAAAGAGCACCGAGTGGAACCGGGGCCGCTATCTGGTCGAGGGTCCCGGCCATTGCGGTGCCTGCCATACACCCAAGAACGTGTTCGGCGCCGACCGGCTCAGCCGTCCGTTCGGCGGCGGCCTGGTCGGCGACCAGTTCGCGCCGCGGCTCGATGAGGCCGCGCGCGCCGGGCTGAAATCGTGGAGCGAAGACGACATCGTCGAATACCTGCAGAGCGGCCGCAACGGCCGCAGCCACGCCGGCGGCTTGATGGCCGAAGTCGTGCTCAATTCGACCTCACTGATGAGCGACGCGGATGTCCATGCGATTGCGGTCTATCTCAAGGACCTGCCGCCGGGCGAGCACGAGCCCAACGTGCTGCCGCCGCCGGAAGCGCAAATGGCCGACGGCCAGAAGGTCTATCGCAACGCCTGCATCGCCTGCCATGAGCTCGACGGGAGCGGCGCGCCGAAAATCTATCCGCCGCTGCCGGGCAACGCCAATCTGCAATCGGCGATCGCCGCCTCGACGCTGCGCATCATCCTCGACGGCGCGCAGACGCTGACGACGCCGCGGGCGCCGAACCCGGGATCGATGCCGGCCTATGCCGACAAGCTGTCGGACCAGGAGATCGCCGACGTCGCGACCTATATCCGCAATTCCTGGGGCAACTCCGCCTCCGCGGTGACGGCGGCGCAGGTGGCCAAGGCACGAACGAATTGATTGCTGGCCAGATTCTTCTTTTGACGCGTTTTCTTCACGCGAACCGGTATCCACTTCGCTTGAAAACGCTCTATCGCCCGTCCTCGTTGAAAACGAATTTCGGCATTTCCCATTTGTAGCGGATCGCCAGCAAACGGAACGACAGGCCGAGCACAAACGTCAGGGCGGTCCAGGTCTCGTCGTTCAGTTTCAGCCCGAACGCGGTGGCGTAGAACAGCCCGGTGACGACGGAGACGCTGGCGTAGAGTTCGGAGCGAAACAGCAACGGCACGTCGTTGCAGAGGATGTCGCGCAACACGCCGCCGGCGCAGCCGGTGATCATGCCCGCCACGATCACGATCGGCAGCGATTCGTTCATCTGCCAGGCGACGTCGCAGCCGGCGATGGTGAACACCACCAGACCGATCGCATCGAGCACCAGAAACGCCAAATTGAGCCGGTGCACGGCGCGCGCGATCAGGATGGTCGCAAAGGCGGCGGCTCCCGTCAGCGCCAGATAAGACGGGTTTTCCACCCACACCAGCGGGTAATGCCCGAGCAGCACGTCGCGGATGGTGCCGCCGCCGAGCGCGGTGATGGCGCCGAGCATGCAGACCCCCGCCCAGTCCATGCTGCGCCGCCCCGCGGCCAGCGCCGCGGTCATGGCCTGCGCCGCCAGCGCCACCAGCGACAGCGCATACAGGACGATATCGCCAGGCGGCAGGTTCTGCATCGCGACCTCGAAGGCGTCAGGCAAGCGGGATTCGCAAGCCTATGTCGCGGGTTCCCTGCTGAACAGGCTCGAATTGTCCACAGGGGGTCACGGCGGCAGGTCAGGAAATCGGCAGAATCCGGGAACCATGAACGGGTTACGACGATTGTCTAAGGGGCTAACGGAGGAACCATTCATGGCCAATGAACGCATTCCAGAGGATCGCTATCGTTCGACTTTTGCCCGCGACGAGCTACGCAACCCCGCAGCTCTGGACAATGAATTGCAGCCCGATCCCGAACTCGCCGAGGGTCCGGCCAGCGGCAGCCGGATCGCGATATTCGCGGTCGGCGTCGCCGTGGTACTTGGCGCAGTGTTCTACGGCCTGAACAATTCCTCGGTCGAGAAGGCCGGCACCTCGCCGACGGCCCAGAATGCAAGTCCGGCCACGCCCGCTCAGAATCCTGCGCCGCCGCCTCAGAACACGGCGCAGACCGCGCCGCCTCCGGGCATGCGTGACGTCACGCCGCACGCCAATACCCAACCCGGCGTGACCACGGGTGCTGCGCCGACGCGCCCGGCAACACCGCCGTCCGCGGCTCCCACCGGCCAGGACGCCAACAAATAGCCGGGCGGAAAACGTCAAATATCGACCCAAAAGCAGCGGGTACGGCCGGTACCCGCTGCTTTTTCATGCCGGCGGCGAGCTTGTCGGCGGTATTTCTGCAACAATGTCCGAAATTCACGGTCAGGACGTGTCGCGGCTGAAACCGTGGGATAGAAATACCTTCGGGAATTAAAGATTCCGAATACTGGGCTGTAATTTCGGAGCTGATAATAATGGGGTGTTCAAAACTTATCGCTGCCGCTCGCAATCAGTGCGATGGCAGGCATCAGCGCTGCGTCGGCGGCGGACATGCCGGCCCATCCGTCGTGGGTTAAGGCGGAGCCGGCGCCGGTTTCGCCGATCTACGACTGGACCGGAATTTACGTCGGTCTCGAAGGCGGCGGCTCCTGGGGCAACAGCCGGCACGTCGATCAGGCCACCGGCCTCAACGACACCAACAGCTTCGACGTCAATGGCGGCCTCGGCGGCGTGACCGTGGGCGCCAACTGGCAGATCGCGACCTGGGTATTCGGTCTCGAAGGCGACGCGTCGTGGGTCGGCCAGCGCGGCTCTTCCGTCGACAACGGCCCGGCCGGCACGCCCGCTTTCTCCAGCTTCACCAAGGAAGACTGGCTCGCGACCGTTCGCGGCCGCATCGGCTTCGCGGCCAACAATGCGCTGTTCTACGGCACCGCCGGCTGGGCCGGCGCAGGCGTCAAGTCGGGCGTGTACTCGACCGCGGCGGGCACGGTGTTCGATACCGCCGATCAGACGCGCAACGGCTGGACCGCCGGCGCTGGCATCGAATGGGGTTTCCTGCCGGAATTCTCGGTCAAGGTGGAATATCTGTACGTCTCCCTCGAGAACAAGGCGTTCCTCACGCCCAACCTCGGACCCGCCTTCAACCGCAGCAACGTGTCGTTGAACGACAACATCGTCCGCGTCGGCCTGAACTGGCGCTGGGGCGCACCGGGCACCGTCAACTACTGACCTTCTCGATCTTTCGCGAAAAGCCCCGGCCTGGTCCGGGGCTTTTTTGTTGCGGACGGCCTGGTTCGCGGCGGCGTGGATCAGCTGAACATCTTGTTCAATTCGCCGCCGGGATGGCCATGAGCGAGTTCGGCAAAGGTGCCCTTCTCCGCCATCTCGCGCGCCGAGCGCATAAAACCCGCCCACGCGCTGCGCGCCAGCGAGCCGCCGACGCTGATGCGGCGCACGCCGAGTGCTTCGGCATCCCCGAGCGACAGCTCGATGAAGCCGTTCAGCAGGTTGACCGGTTTTGGGTGCACGGCCTTCACCACCGCCGTGATCTGCTCCCTGGTCTTGATGCCGGGCGCGTACAGGCAATCGGCGCCCGCGTCCGAATAGGCCTTGAGCCGGTCGATCACCAGGTCGAGATCGGGGCGACCGATCAGAAAAGCTTCGCAGCGGCCGGTGAGCAAGACGTTGCTCTTGTCGGCATCGATAGCGGCCCGCGCCGCCTTGATGCGTGCAACAGCAAGATCGTGTTCGTACAACGGGTTTTTGGCATCGCCGGTGGAATCCTCGATCGACAATCCGGCCACGCCGGTCTTGACCGCGCGCGCGACATTGACGCCGACCCTGTCCGCCTCATGGGCGAAGCCGCCTTCGAAGTCGGCGTTGACAGGCAGATCGACCGCGGCGCTGAGCTCGGTCAGGTGCTTTAACGCGTCTTCCAGCGTGATGCGGTTGTCGGACTTGCCGATCGACCAGGCAAAGCCGGCACTGGTCGAGGCCAGCGCCTTGAAGCCGAGATGCTGAAGCGCACGCGCGCTGCCGACATCGAAGGGATTGGGAATGATAAAACATCCGCGCTCGTGCAGCTTGCGGAACGTGGCGCGCTTGTCGGCGGTAGAGACCGGCATGATCTTTTCTCCCTTTTTTCTACATTTCTCGGCTTGATCCGAGAAGATTTGGCCCAAGACGATAGCGACGCGCCGCATCAGGCGCCAGCGCATCAACTGGCTATGCGACAACCTTTCGCAAGAAGGTCCGCTCTTCCGCCAGGATGAATTTGTGTTCCTCGGCGAAATTGAAATTGGCGACGCCTTCGCTGCCGGGTTCGCGCAGCCGCGCGCGATAGGCTTCATAGGCGGAGAGGCTCTCGAACGAGATCAGCGCGAACGCGATGTTGTTGGTGCCTTCATGCGGCATCCAGTAACCCTGGAGATCACCGCCGGCTTTCGGAATGATGCTGAGCCAGCGTTTGGCGTATTGCTCGAACTGCGCGCGCTTGAACGGATCGATCTGGTAGCGGATGAAAACGGTAACGGTCATGATGTCTCCCTGGAACCTGCGAAGGTCTGGAACCGGGTCATGCTAGCCGCCTGCCAGGCGCTGATGCTTCGATCGCGGTCGTAGTATCGCGCCTTGAGCAGCATTGACGTTTCGGCTAGGATCGAAGCATGAAAGCAGGACCCGATATCGCAATGATCGCCGCCCTGGTCGGCGATCCCGCGCGCTCCAACATGCTGACCGCGCTGATGACCGGCCGCGCGCTGACCGCGAGCGAACTGGCGCATCAGGCCGGCGTCACGCCGCAGACCGCGAGTTCGCATCTGTCAAAACTCGAGGCCGGTGGGCTGGTGGAGCAGGAAAAGCAGGGCCGGCACCGCTATTTCCGGCTCAGCGATCCCGACGTCGCGTCCGTGCTCGAGGGCCTCGAGGGCCTCGCCGCGCGGGCCGGCCACATGCGGATGCGGACCGGGCCAAAGGATCCGGCGCTGCGCCGTGCCCGGGTCTGCTACGATCATCTGGCCGGCGATCTCGGCGTGCAGATGCTGGACAGCATGCAGCAGCAGCGCCTGCTGCGGCAACGCAAGCAGGACATCGAACTGACCGCCGAGGGCGAGCGCTTTCTGACCGATACCTTGCAGATTTCCGCCGAGGCGCTGGCGCACCCGCGCCGCCCGTTATGCCGGGCCTGCCTCGACTGGAGCGAGCGGCGGCATCATCTGGCGGGCACGCTGGGGGCAGCGCTCCTGACCCGCTTCACCGAACTGAAATGGGCGATGCGCGACCCCGCGCCCGGCAGCCGCGTCGTCAATTTCACCCGCAACGGCGAGAAGCGGTTTTCCGCGCTGTTCGGCGGCGACCAGTAGCGCGGCTTTCACCGAATAGCGGCGCCAAAAGTGCCAATCACCAATGTTTGTCATGGCCGGGCTTGACCCGGCCATCCACGTCTTACTTGGTTCGATAACGCGAAGTAAGGCGTGGATGCCCGGCATGAAGCCGGGCATGACGAGCATAAAGGCCCGAATACATGCGACGAATTCTTGCCAACACGCTTCTTGCCGCACTGCTGTTATCGCCACTCACGGGCGCGCCCGCCGCAGCACAGGCGCCGCGCGAGCCTTACGGTATCGGCCTTGAAGGCTTTGCCTATCCCTACCCCGTCAACATGCTGGCGCTGGTCAATGACGGCGAGCCGGTCCGCATGGCCTATATGGACGTGGCCGCCGCGCAGCCGAACGGGCGCACCGTGGTGCTGCTGCACGGGCGCAATTTTCCGTCGAGCTATTGGGCGCCCGTGATCAAGACGCTGACGGATTCCGGTTTTCGCGTCGTGGTGCCCGACCAGATCGGCTTCGGCAAATCCACCAAACCGGCCGGCGAGCTGCATTTCGATACCCTGGCGCGCAACACCATCGCGCTGCTCGATCATCTGCAGATCGCCAAAGCCGACATCGTCGCCCACTCGATGGGCGGCATGGTCGGGGTGCGGATCGCGCGGGCCTATCCCGACCGCGTCGCGCATCTGCTCTTGACCGCGCCGATCGGGCTGGAGGATTACCGGCTCTATGCGCCGCCGACGCCGACCGAAAAGATCATGGAGAGCGAGGACAGGCTCACCGCGGAGGGTTACCGCAAGCAGCTCGAGACCAATTATTCCCTCAAACTGCCGCCGGATCAGGTGACGCCGTTCATCGATGCGCGCTTCAACATCAAGGGCAGCTCGGAATATCCGCGCTGGCTGCGCGCCTTCGTCAGTTCGGGGCAGATGATCTATCGCGAGCCGGTGGTGCACGAAATTCCGCTGATCACGCAGCCCGTGCTGTTCGTCATGGGCGCCGACGACCACAACGCGCCGGGACGGCCCAATGCGCCGGAGCAGCTGCGGCCGCTGATGGGCCACAACGCCGAACTCGCCAAAACCCTGGCGGCTCGAATGTCAAATGCGCGCGCCGAGGTGATCCCGGATACCGGCCACCTCGCCTTTCTCGAGGCGCGCGCGAAATTCGACGAGCTGATGCTCGGCTTCCTCAAATAGTTTTTGGAAATAATTTTTGGAGAACAAGCGAGGTGCAGGGACCGGGACCGCGGTCCCTGCCCGCGTCAGGCGCTCAGTCCCTGAAGCACTTCTTGCCGTACGGTCCGGTGTGCCAGCCGGGAGGACAATTGTAGAGCGGGCGGCATGCGCCGGCGGGACCGCGATGGAAGCCGGGACCGCAGCCCTGGGCGACATGAATGACGTCGCGCGACGCCGCGGACTGATCGATCGGCGCCAGCGGCATCGCCTGGGCCGACATCGACATCAGGCCGAGGCCGAGCGCGAACACGGAAGCAGCAAGAATCTTCATCTTGTATTTCCTTTCCTGTCGTTTTGCCGCGATGCGGCAAAATTGGGTTTACGCAAACAACATGGCAGCCAGTAACGCGTCGCGGAGTTTCGCCGCAGCGACATGAATGTTCGCTGAACCGGCGGATGAAGTCTTGTCATTCCGGGGCACGCCCCTTGGCGTGAGCCCGGAATCCATAACCCCTGTGGTTATGTCAGGCAGTGACGAATTCTCTTATTCAACACGAGCACAGGGGTTGTGGATTCCAGGCTCGCGCTTCGCGCGCCCCGGAATGACGAATTTTGCCTACCCGGAAAACTCCTCCGCCAGCACCAGCGTTTCGCGGGTGCGCGTGGCGTCCGGATTTCGCTGCGCTCAATCCAGACTACGGTTCCGTGCCGGCTGGTGGGCGCGTTCCGCAATCCGCTCGCCGCCTTGCGGGCGCTGCCCGCCGGTGCGACACTCGCTGCCAAGACCGGGAAAAACCGGCATGCCGGACCACCGAGGAAACGATGAAGCTCGTAGCCAACCTGCTCAGTGCCCTGCTCTTCATGCTCGCGGCGCAGACGGCGTCGGCGCAATCGGCTTTTCCGAACCGGCCGATAAAAATCCTGGTCGGTTTTACGCCTGGCACGGCGCCCGATGTCGTCGCGCGCATTCTTGCCGACCGCTTCGCGGACGACTGGGGCGCGCCGGTCGTGATCGAGAATCTTCCCGGCGCCGGCAGCAACATCGCCACCGAACGCGTCGCCAAGGCTGTCGCCGACGGCTACACGCTGTTGATGGGCGGCAACGGGGCGCTGGTCATCAATCCGAGCCTGTTCGAGACGTTGCCGTTCGACCCAATAAAGGATTTCGCACCGATCTCGCAGGTGTTCATCGCGGCGAACGTGCTGGTGCTGCCGCCGGAGCAGCCGGTCAGGAGCGTGGCCGAGCTGGTGGCGCTGGCCAAGGCGGAGCCCGGCAAGTTGACCTACGCTCATGCCGGCGTCGGCACCTCGCAGCAGCTGGCCGCCGAATTGTTCAAATACATGGCGCATGTCGATATCAAGGGGGTGCCCTATCGCGGCACCACCGTGTTCATGCCGGACCTGCTCGCCAACCGGGTCACGCTGTCGTTCGCCAACATCACCAACGTGATGTCGCTGGTGCGCGACGGCAAATTGCGCGCGCTCGCCATCACCTCGATCAAGCGCTCGGCGCTGGCGCCGGATTTGCCGACCATGGCGGAATCCGGTTACCCCGGCTTCGAGGCGGTGCCGTGGTTCGGCCTGCTGGCGCCGGCCGGCACGCCGCGGGATGTCATCGACAAAGTGCACGACGAAACCGTCAGGGTGATGGAGCTGCCGGAAGTGCGCAAGCGGTTCGACGAGCTCGGCCTGGAATCGGTCGGCAACACGCCCGCCGAATTTGCCGCGGTGATCCGGAAAGAGACGCCGGCGTGGGCCAAGGTGATCAGGGATGCAGATATCAAGTTAGGGAATTAGCGCCCACCCCTCACCGCGCGTTGTTACCCACCGTGAAGACATACATCCCTCTGAACGTGTCGGGGTGATCGATTTCGAAACGGTGCCACTGATCAAGGTTGAGCTCATCGGCGGCGTTCGAAAACTGCTGGTGAAATTTCCTGATCACCCCGGGATCTTCGAAGGGTTCGAAGCCGAGGAACGACAGGTTGTTCTCGCCCAGAAATGCCGCGATCTGGGGAATCGTAAAACAATGCTCCATAACGTTGAACAGCAGGTCACGGCAGCCGCTGATACTGAAAAAATCGTTCGGCTCGATCAGCGCCCGCCAGCGATCCGGCTCGCCGATCATCTCCTGGCGGCATCGCCGGATGTCATCCGGCGTGGCGCGATAGCCGCGCGTGGCGATGCGGGCGCGGGCTTCGGTGATCAACTGGCGCGCCAGCTCGCTGTACAGACCGATGCGCATCCGGCCGCCCCGCCGCAGCAGCGACACCAGTACGCGCCATCCGGCCAGCGGCTCGGCCAGATGATGCAGCACGCCGACCGATTCGATGCTGTCGAAGCTGCGACCGATGGTCCCCAACCGCAGAATATCCGCCTGCGCATATTCGATATTGCGCAGGCCCAACTCCCGCGTCTTGCGGCGCGCATAGCCCAGGCTGGCCAGGCTAATGTCGATCGCGAGCAAATTTGCATTCGGATAGACTTGCGCGATCTGGATGGCGTGCGAGCCGGTGCCGCAACCTGCGATCAGGATATCCTGCTCGGCCTGCCGCTCCGCGGAAACAGCCGTTCCCCGCGCCTGCCGGGCCACGAATGCCGCCATCGGATTGACGGTCCAGCGCGGATATGGATTTTCCTCGTATTGGCGCATCACTTCCAGCGATACGCGGTCCTCGATCGCGGCGAGTTTCGGAATCGCGGCGCGGTCGGCCGCTTCCTCGAGCGGCTCGCGGAGCTGCACCCGCAGCAACCCGGTCACATCAGCGGGCCAGTCCCGGCGCAGCAGCGCATCGGCGTTCGGTAAGATATAAAGCGGAAAATAGGCCGCGACGGCCGCCAGCGTCAGCGGCGTTACGTCCGCGCCCGACTCCAGATCCTGCACCAGCCGATCGCGCAAGGCGCTCGCAAGTCCGCTTTCCGTCTCCGTCAGCGGATAGACATATTCATTGACGAAACATTGCCGCGCCAGCGCGCAGGCGAAGGCAACGATATTCTCGTCGATGTCACCGTCATTCGCGGCCGGCTTGCCTGCCAGCCGCAGCAGTTCGGTGCGCGCCAATCCCAGCACTTTCTCGATTTTCGTGTGCGGCAGGATCGCCACTTTCATTACAGCACAAAGAAAAAGATTCTTTGCGAGCGGCATGAGGCCTTCAGCGCCGAACAATTCGGCTGATGTGATCGGCAGCGGCCACTTCTCGGCAATCCGCCTGATATAGCCGAAGAAAGCCGGATTTTGCAGGATGAAGGGAACGGCCTTCTCCTCCATGCCGAGCGCCAGCGCCTTGCTGAAATGCGCGACCGCCTTGCCGCGATTGCCGAGCGTCTGCCAGGAGTTACCGGCGTTGTAATGGCAGGCGGCGTTGGCCTCGTCGGCGTCGATCGCCTTGGCGAAACTCTTCACCGCGCCACGGTGATCGCCGGTTGTCTGCGCGATCAGACCGAGAAGATTGAGGGTCGGCACATTCGCAGGCTCGCGCGCAAGAATTTGACGGCCAATCGCCTGCGCGTCGTTGAAGCGCCCCGCGGCGCGCAGGCGGCTTGCCTCGGCGATGAGGTCGGCAATGCCGAGATCGGCCAAGGCTGCTCGGGCAGCCGGCTTCCTGGCCGATTCCTGCTGTTGCTTTTCAGCGGCGCGACGTTCTCTTCGGTTCATATCCTCCAACCGGTCCAGCATGGTGAAACACAGCCGAACGAAAGACCGCCTCGAACACGAGACGATGCGCTGTTACGGCTTCATGACGATGGACCGCGCGACGGCAACCCACCCTTGGACTGTGCCTATTGATTGCCGCTTCGTAGGACGGATCACGCGACCGGCGCGATCCGTCATGCGGCTTGTTTGGTTGGTCATGCTACCGCAAAGACTCGCGGCACGACAACGAGTTTGACCGATAACGAACCACTGTCCAATCGGAAATGCGCCGAACGCCGTCATTCCATCATGCGGCATTAGGCGGGCTACGGCCGGACCTGCCCTGCCCTCCGCACACCATTGAAACCGTCGAACCGGAACACGACATATCCGGCACCGTCGACCAAGCGGTTCAGGAGCCCGGTATGAACGCGCCGCCAAATATCGATTCCGCCACGGATTCCGACAAGGACGTCGTGCACTGGCTGACCAACGGCACGCGCGATATGCGCTTCATCGACAATATCTTCGCCGAAATGTGCCTCCGGCTCCAGCGATCCGGCATTCCGCTGAAGCGATCGACGATGCATGTGCTGATCCAGCATCCGCAATGGCTGGGCGCCAAGATCCTGTGGGCGGACGGGATGCGCGAGGCCGAGATTTCCAGAGTCGACCACGAGGTCCGCGAACGCTCCGAATATATCGGCAGCCCCGCCAACGAAATCCATGACGGCGTCAACCGAGGTGCGCGAGAATCTCGAACGCGATCCCGCGCTCGGCCGCCGGCACGCCGTCTATGACGAGATGCGGGCAGCCGGCCTGACCGACTATGTGGCGTGGCCGCTGTACCATACGCTCGGCAAGCGGCACATCGTGACCTTTGCCACCGACCGGCCGGGTGGCTTCGATGAAGCCCATATCGCCGGCCTGCAGAAGACTGCTGCCGGCGCTGGCGCTGGTCAGCGAAATCCGGATCAAAAACCGCCTGGCGCGAACGCTGTTAGAGACCTATGTCGGATCGCATGCCGGCGAACTCATTCTGGCCGGCGCCACCCGGCGCGGCAGCGGGACGACGGTGCGCGCCGCGATCCTGATCTGCGATCTCAGGGACTTCACCGCGATCTCGGATAACTGGCCGCGCGACGACGTGATCGATCTCCTGAACGGCTATTTCGATGCGATGTCCGAGCCGATCGCGCGACATGGCGGCGAAATCCTGAAATTCATCGGCGACGGCCTGCTGGCGATTTTTCCGCTCAGCGAGCCCGCAGCCTGCGCCAATTTGCTGCAGGCCGTGTCCGAGGCCCGTCAGGCCATGGCCGCGCTGAACGCGACAAACCGCGAAGCCGGCGGCCGCGCGCCGCTGAATTACGGCATCGGCGTTCACGTCGGCGACGTCATGTACGGCAATATCGGCTCGCAGACCCGGCTCGACTTCACCGTGATCGGCCCCGCGGTCAACATGGCCTCCCGGCTCGAAGCATTGACCAAGCAACTGCATAAGCCGGTGCTGCTCTCAGGCGCATTCGCCGATTTTGTCAAAGGCGATTTCGATCTCGAAAGCGTCGGCGAACACGAGGTGCGCGGTTTCCACGATCCGATCGAGCTGTTCGCGTATCACGGCTGAATTCCGCTGCCGGGGGGCGGATCAGGCGAACGCCGTAATCCGCTATGCCGCATCAAGACGGTGGATTACGCGCTTACTTCGACGCGTTGGCGATCTTGTGTTCGAGATGGCCGGTGCCGTGATCGCGGCGAAGCTGGCTCAGCGACGTCTCGTTCAGCTGCAGCAAAACCTCGCTCAGCTTCTCGGTTGGGGGATAGCCGGCCGCAAAGCCCACCCCGTAGATCTTGCGCAAGGTGCCGACCAGGGTGTTGCCGTGCTTGTGGCTGATTTCGCCATCGTGGTTGCGGTGGCGATTGTCGAGGCCTGTCTTGGTCATGCTGCTCTCCCTGTGCCTGCGGGCCGACAGCATCCTCCCGCGCGAACCAAAGGGCAATCGATCAGTTGCGGAACCTATTGCTCCGTGTTGCTGCGCAGCATTGCCAGCGCAAGGGAGCGCGGATCGCTATGCTGCGTTGCGGCCGCGCGCCGCTTCGGCGCCTAGCAGCCCCGCCTCGATCAGCGCATCCTTAATCCGCGCGATTTCCGGCTCCGTGATCTTGACCAGGGGCGGACGCACCACCGCGCGCGGCAGTTTGCCGAGCAGCACCAGCGCTTCCTTCATGCGGTTGTGCATGTCGATGAAGGGATCGGCGTAAAACACCCGCGCCGTCGGAAAAATCCGGTCGTTGAGCCGGCGGGCCTCCGCGAGATCGTTGGCTTTGACGGCGCGATAGAGCTTTGCCTGCAGGTCGGCAATCACGCTGCCGCTGCCGGATAGCAGGCCGTTGCAGCCGAGCACCAGCGAACTCAACAGCCAGGCACTGTTGGTGGAGAGCACGTTGATCGGGCGCTTGCGCCCCTGCAGCGCGCGGATCTGGCTCTCATGCTGGGCGACCTGCGGCGTCCAGTCCTTGATGGCACGGATGGTCGGCACTTCGTCGAACAGCCGGTCCAGCGTCGCGGCCGGATAGCCCTGCCCGCTCGCGAGCGGATATAT
>CAVOTZ010000021.1:0-20759 GCA_963699465.1 uncultured Alphaproteobacteria bacterium | reverse complement strand
TCCATCCCCGGCAGGCCCTTGATGTCGAGCCCCGCGGTGAAGGGCTGCATGCCGCGCTGGCGGGCATCGACCTCGCCCCAGGCCGTGGTCGAGGTTGCAGCCAGCGTGACCACGGTGAGTTCGCCCCCGGCCGGGCGCCCGGGCAGGGGCCTGACGCTCCGGGCCCGGCCGATCCGCAGGCCCTCCTTGTAGTCGACGAGGGTCTGCGTGATCGGGTGCTGCGCATAGGCCCGGATGATCAGGTCTCCGTCCTCGGTCATGCTGTCGGAGGCCGCATCCAGGATGACGTCGTCGTCGACGAGGATGCCCCAGTCGTCGATCAGCAGGTCGTTGAGTACCCGGCTGCGTTCCCGGCGCGAGGAAGAGGACGAGGCGGCCCGCGCCGGCGCCCAACAATGTCAAGTGTTGCAATTCAACAGGCGTCAAAGTCCAGTTCGTGAAACAGATCTCCAAGTCAGACGTCAATGTCAAGTGTTGCCAATGTCAACAGGCGTCAAAGTCCAGTTCGTGAAACAGATCTCCAAGTCAGACGTCAATGTCAAGTGTTGCCAATGTCAACAGGCGTCAAAGTCCAGTTCGTCAAACAGATCTCCAAGTCAGACGTCAATGTCAAGTGTTGCCAATGTCAACAGGCGTCAAAGTCCAGTTCGTGAAACAGATCTCCAAGTCAGACGTCAATGTCAAGTGTTGCAATGTCAACAGGCGTCAAAGTCCAGTTCGTCAAACAGATCTCCAAGTCAGACGTCAATGTCAAGTGTTGCCAATGTCAACAGGCGTCAAAGTCCAGTTCGTGAAACAGATCTCCAAGTCAGACGTCAATGTCAAGTGTTGAATGAACAGGCGTCAAAGTCCAGTTCGTCAAACAGATCTCCAAGTCAGACGTCAATGTCAAGTGTTGCCAATGTCAACAGGCGTCAAAGTCCAGTTCGTGAAACAGATCTCCAAGTCAGACGTCAATGTCAAGTGTTGCCAATGTCAACAGGCGTCAAAGTCCAGTTCGTCAAACAGATCTCCAAGTCAGACGTCAATGTCAAGTGTTGCCAATATCACAGGCGTCAAAGTCCAGTTCGTGAAACAGATCTCCAAGTCAGACGTCAATGTCAAGTGTTGCCAATGTCAACAGGCGTCAAAGTCCAGTTCGTGAAACAGATCTCCAAGTCAGACGTCAATGTCAAGTGTTGCCAATCAGGCGTCAAAGTCAGTTCGTAAACAGATCTCCAGTCAGACGTCAATGTCAGTGTTGAATCAAGTCAGTCGTCAAACAGATCTCCAAGTCAGACGTCAATGTCAAGTGTTGAAGAACAGGCGTCAAAGTCCAGTTCGTCAAACAGATCTCCAAGTCAGACGTCAATGTCAAGTGTTGCCAATGTCAACAGGCGTCAAAGTCCAGTTCGTCAAACAGATCTCCAAGTCAGACGTCAATGTCAAGTGTTGCCAATGTCAACAGGCGTCAAAGTCCAGTTCGTCAAACAGATCTCCAAGTCAGACGTCAATGTCAAGTGTTGCCAATGTCAACAGGCGTCAAAGTCCAGTTCGTCAAACAGATCTCCAAGTCAGACGTCAATGTCAAGTGTTGCCAATGTCAACAGGCGTCAAAGTCCAGTTCGTCAAACAGATCTCCAAGTCAGACGTCAATGTCAAGTGTTGCCAATGTCAACAGGCGTCAAAGTCCAGTTCGTCAAACAGATCTCCAAGTCAGACGTCAATGTCAAGTGTTGCCAATGTCAACAGGCGTCAAAGTCCAGTTCGTCAAACAGATCTCCAAGTCAGACGTCAATGTCAAGTGTTGCAATGTCAACAGGCGTCAAAGTCCAGTTCGTCAAACAGATCTCCAAGTCAGACGTCAATGTCAAATGTTGACAATGTCATCAGACTTCGAAGTTCAGTTTGACGAACTTCAATGTCAGACGTCAATTGTTCAATGCGTTGAAAAACAGGCGTCAAAGTCCAGTTCGTCAAACAGATCTCCAAGTCAGACGTCAATGTCAAGTGTTGCCAATGTCAACAGGCGTCAAAGTCCAGTTCGTGAAACAGATCTCCAAGTCAGACGTCAATGTCAAGTGTTGCCAATGTAACAGGCGTCAAAGTCCAGTTCGTCAAACAGATCTCCAAGTCAGACGTCAATGTCAAGTGTTGCCAATGTAACAGGCGTCAAAGTCCAGTTCGTCAAACAGATCTCCAAGTCAGACGTCAATGTCAAGTGTTGCCAATGTCAACAGGCGTCAAAGTCCAGTTCGTCAAACAGATCTCCAAGTCAGACGTCAATGTCAAGTGTTGAAAAACAGGCGTCAAAGTCCAGTTCGTCAAACAGATCTCCAAGTCAGACGTCAATGTCAAGTGTTGCCAATGTCAACAGGCGTCAAAGTCCAGTTCGTCAAACAGATCTCCAAGTCAGACGTCAATGTCAAGTGTTGAAAAACAGGCGTCAAAGTCCAGTTCGTCAAACAGATCTCCAAGTCAGACGTCAATGTCAAGTGTTGCCAATGTCAACAGGCGTCAAAGTCCAGTTCGTCAAACAGATCTCCAAGTCAGACGTCAATGAAACGTTGACATTGACATCTGACTTGGAGATCTGTTTGGAGAGAATGAAATTGTGGCCATAATTGAGCTTTTTAGCATTGCTCAATATTAACGTGCCTATTTTGCAAACATAAAGTTAAACATTCAGAAGCATGGCTAGAAGATAAGAGACTACTTTAAGAACGCAGATTTAAACAGTTCAGTCTTTAGACCACACTTACCACACTTAAAGCTTGCTTTAAGTGTGGTATATAAAGACTTAAAGCTTGCTTTAAGTGTGGTCTTGCATTGCTAGCTTTTTTACAGTAACATTTGGTTAACGGGCAGTGTTTAATCTAGACCCCTCAGGATTGGGGGGGGGAAATGGATATCTGGGGGGGGACGGTATTGGAGCATGCTCTGCACCAGTGCTTGCGGAGCTGGGGCGAATTTAATCCAGGCAGCTCTGGGGGGGGGGAATTTCTCCCCCCCAGAGAAAATGCTTTGGGGGGAATTCAAAAATTTTGGGGGGGAATTTGTCCCCCCCAGAGATGCCTGGATTAAACACTGGTTAACCGGTACCGTAACGTCTATAGCCACGCGCAAACAGTTGAAAAGTACAACAATAAATTATCAATTAGGCCCAACTATAGTTATTAGTTTCCACTATTATTTTTCTCCAAATGGATGAATCTTGTCTTAACTGTTGATAATTCAGCACTAAACTTATTGGAATATTGAAACGTTGCTTTTATTGGGTGCCTAAATTACCCGTGAGCTTACACTATATAAATAAATCATCAGTGGCGTAAACAGGAATTTTGGGTAAGGTGAGTGCAACATAATTTAAAATAAAAAGATGCAAAATCCCAAGGCGCAAAAATCCCTCCCAGAAAAAAAGGATGAGCAAACAAAGGTCATCACCATCCTTTGACGGGCGATTTTCTTAACGGCAGGCCCCTTGGGCAGCCAAGACTTTCAAAATAGCAAGTGGGGGCCCAAAAAAAACTTACGAAATCCAAATTTACTATCAGCCAACAGACACCCGCATCCCCCTAGCCCTAGTCCTACCCCCCCGACCCCCGCCCTACCTCCCTACCTGCCTCGGATTCGCACAGATCTCACTGGTGCCCCCTTGGTCGGTAGCGTTGGCACTGCTCACCTGTGTCCACCCTGTGGTTACGCCAATGTAAATCATCTTCAAGGTACAGCTATGTCATACTGTCATGACATGGCGTTGTGATGTATAACATTTGACAATGTCATACGAGTCTCACAGACATGATTGTGACCAGGGCTTAATTTGTAAAATTTGAAGTGGCGGAGCTCAAAATTGGAAATTTTCATCTGACAAAAATTTGGTTTCGTCTGTCAAAAATTGTGACCTATCTCAGAAATTTCCCTTTCAGAAAAAGTTGATGAGCAAAAAAAAAAAAAAAGGTCCTCAGCTTTTCAATGAGGTGCCGGAGCTCACCGGAGCTGCGCTCCGCCCAGCCCGTCAAACGAAGTACCGGAGCTGCGCTCCGCCTGCAAACGAAGTGCCGGAGCTGCGCTCCGGACAGCTCCGTCACAAATTAAGCACTGATTGTGACGCTGTTCGTCTACGGACCTATACAAAACTGAACACGTCAGTCATTTGAAACACGTGACTGGAGACTGGACTACAAAATGCCCAGTATAAAAATGTCAACAGTTTAAAAATGAACGAGAAACCAGCAGGAATGACGTTTGGAAATTACATTGAAACCGTTTCTGTCCGGCCGCAGTTACAAACCCTGTGGCTTGAACGGAAAAATAAGTAAAAGCGGGGATGAAAATCGGTTAATAAATTCACCTACTAATTAACATTCGCTGTCCTATTTGACTTTCGATGCAATAAAGTCACTGGCCTAACACCCTCCCCTGGAGGGGGAGGGTCGGCTCACATGGAGCGCAGCGGAATGTGAGACGGGGTGGGGTGGAGGAACATCGGAGCGAGGCATTGGCCAGCGCCATATACAGCGCCGCCACCCACCCCGCCGCTACGCGGCGACCCTCCTCCAGGGGAGGGCGAAGTTAAACCGGCAACGCAATCGAATACTTCACCTGGCTCAAGGCAAAACTGGATTCGATCGAGGCGATGCCGTCCAATCGCGTCAGCTTGTTTTTCAAGAACGCTTCGTAGGAGGAGAGGTCGGCGGCGACGACGCGCAAGAGATAATCGCGATTGCCGGTCATCAAATAGCATTCCAGCACCTCGTCCCATTTCGAAATCGCCTTGGCAAAACGATTGAGGTCCTCTTCCTTTTGCCGCGCCAGTTTGATGGAGATGAAGACGCTGACATGCAAGCCCGAGCGATTTCTGGTCGACGGTGGCGATGTAGCGGGTGATCACGCCGCGCTCCTCCAGCAGCTTGACCCGGCGGTGGCAGGGCGAGACCGAGAGCCCGACCCGGTCGGCGAGCGCCTGCATGGTCAGGCGGCTGTCGGATTGCAGCAGGCCGAGGATTTTGCGGTCGATGGCGTCGAGGGTGTGCATTGGTATGAACTCGCGATTATGAGCCTCTGATTGGTGATTTATCCCAATTTTGCCGGGTATGTCGCGATAATTTGAGATTTTTAGCGAGGCGGGTGCCGTTAACATCAGCCAAAACAACCCTCCGGGAGCACCGTCATGCCCGTCGAACCCGCACGCCTGGAATTGCTGTCCGCGCTGGCGCGCAAAGTGCTGTGGCTGTCGTCATGGACCATCCACCACGCCAATCACGTCAGGCCCAATGTCGACGGCCTCAAGGTCGGCGGCCACCAGGCCTCCTCCGCCTCGCTCGCCAACATCATGTCGGCTTTGTACTTCTCGGTGCTGAAGCCGGAAGACCGCGTCGCCGTCAAACCGCATGCCAGCCCGGTATTCCACGCCATCCAGTATCTGTTCGGCCACCAGACCCGGCAGAAGCTGGAAGATTTTCGCGGTTTTAAAGGCGCGCAGTCCTATCCGTCGCGCACCAAGGACACCGACGACGTCGATTTCTCCACCGGCTCGGTCGGCCTCGGCGTCGCGCAAACGCTGTTCGCCTCGCTGGTGCAGGATTACGTCAAATCGCACGGCTGGATGAAGGATCGCCCCGAGGGCCGGATGATCGCGCTGGTCGGCGATGCCGAGATGGACGAGGGCAATATTTTCGAGGCGCTGCTGGAGGGCTGGAAGCACGGCCTGCGCAACACCTGGTGGGTGGTCGATTACAACCGGCAGAGCCTCGATGCCGTGGTGCGCGAGGGACTGTGGGAGAAATTCGAATCCATGTTCCGCAATTTCGGCTGGGATGTGGTGATCGTGAAATACGGCCGGCTGATGCGCGCGGCGTTCGCCGAACCGGGCGGCGAGGCGCTGAAGATTTGGATCGATAATTGTCCGAACCAGATGTACGCGGCGCTGTGCTTTCAGGGCGGCGCGGCGTTCCGAAAACATCTGCACGACGACATCGGCGACCAGGGGCCGGTCACGCAGTTGATCGACCGCCGCAGCGACGACGAGCTGCTGGCGCTGATGTCGAATCTCGGCGGCCACGACATGGTCAGCATGATCGATGCCTTTGAATCGATCGACCATGATCGCCCGGTCTGCTTCATCGCCTACACCATCAAGGGCGTCGGCCTGCCGATGCAGGGCCACAAGGACAATCATGCCGGCCTGATGACGGTGACGCAGATGGAAAAATGGCGCGCCGCCCAGAACATCCGCCCCGGCCACGAGTGGGACAAGTTCGAGGGGCTGTCGCAGGACCCCGCAAAACTCGAAGCGTTTTTGGCGCAAGCCCCGTTCAACCGCGAAGGCCGCCGCCGCCTGACCGCGCCCGTGATCGAGGTGCCGGATCGGCTCGCTTTCAAACCGTCGCCGCAGATGTCGACGCAGCAAGGTTTTGGCCTGGTGCTCAACGAACTGGCGCGCGAAAACACCGAACTGGCGGCGCGCATCGTCACCACGTCGCCCGACGTCACGGTGTCGACTAATCTCGGCGGTTGGGTCAATCGCCGCGGGCTGTTTGCCAAGGCGGAAAATCACGACCTGTTTCGGCAGGAAAAAATTCCCTCGACATTTAATTGGGATTATTCGCCCCGGGGTCAGCACCTCGAACTCGGCATTGCCGAGATGAACCTGTTCATCATGCTGTCGGCGCTGGGACTATCGCATTCGATCAACGGCGAACGGCTGTTGCCGATCGGCACGCTGTACGATCCCTTCATCCAGCGCGGCCTCGATGCGATGAACTACGCCTGTTACCAGGATGCCCGCTTCATGGTGGTGGCGACGCCGTCGGGCATTACGCTGGCGCCGGAAGGCGGCGCGCATCAGTCGATCGCGACGCCCTTGATCGGTATCGCGCAGGACGGGCTGGCCTCGTTCGAGCCCGCCTTTGTCGACGAACTCGCCATCATCATGGCTTTCGGTTTTGCGCATATGCAGCGCGAAGGCGGCGAGGGCGGATCGGTGTATTTGAGGCTGTCGACCCGCACGCTGGAGCAGCCGCAGCGAATCATGACGCCGGAATTACAGAAGGGCATTACCGACGGCGCCTATTGGCTGCGCAAGCCAGGACCGAATTGCGACCTCGTGGTCGCCTATACCGGTGCGGTCGCGGCCGAAGCGATCGAGGCGATCGGCCTGATCGGCGAAAGCCGCCGGGATGTTGGGCTATTGGCGGTCACCTCCGCCGACCGGCTGCATGGCGGCTGGACGTCAGCGCGAAAACTGCGCCGCGACCGCCGCGGGGTGGCCCATCTCAGCCATATCGAAAGACTGCTGGCGCCGCTGCCGCGCGATTGCGGCATCGTTACCGTGATCGACGGCCATCCGGCGACGCTCGGCTGGCTCGGCAGCGTGCGCGGCCACCGGGTCGAGGCGCTCGGCGTCGAGCATTTCGGCCAGACCGGCACCATCGACGACCTCTATCGCCACCACGGCATGGACGCCAACGCCATCATCGATGCGGCCGAAAGCCTCACCGCGGGTGGTCCGGTAAGGCACCGGAAAATGGCGGTGTGATTGGTGAGCAGGCGTAGCGATCGGGGGGACCCCGGACCAGCAGCGCACCACGCCGCAAAGGGCGGCGCGCTGCGCTGCATCCGGGGAACGACGACTTGGTGTCCCGGACGCGGTGCGGCGCGAAGTGCCGCTCCGCAGATCCGGGACCCAGCGATCAGGAACGCCTGTCTTGCGCCAGTCGTACACCACCCCTTATATCCAGCGTCCGCTGCAGTGCAGCGCCCCGCATATGGCGGGTTCAATTTGCCGGGCTTTCGTGCAAAGATGTCTGCCGAACGTTCCGTTCCCCCAAACTTTGCCCTGAAATCACGAGGTTCACGATGGTCAATCGCATGCAATTCTACATCGACGGCGCCTGGGTCGATCCGGTCGTCAAGAAGTCCACGCCCGTCGTCAACCCGGCGACCGAAGAGGCGATGTATGAGGTTGCGCTCGGCTCCAAGGCCGACGTCGACAAGGCGGTCGCCGCCGCCAAGCGCGCTTTTGACTCTTATTCGCAGACCAGCCGCGAGGACCGCGTCAAACTGCTGGAGCGGATCATCGAAATCTACAAGGGCCGCATGAAGGAAATCGGCGCCGCCGTCTCCGACGAGATGGGCGCGCCGCTGCCGATGGCGGAAAAGCTGCAGGCCGGCGCCGGCCTCGGCCACATCACCAACACCCTCGAAGTGCTGAAGAACTACAAGTTCGAGGAAACCATGGGCACCGCCACGGTGGTGCGCGAGCCGGTCGGCGTGATCGGCATGATCACGCCCTGGAACTGGCCGCTGAACCAGATCGCCTGCAAGGTCGCGCCGGCGCTCGCCGCCGGCTGCACCATGATTTTAAAACCGTCGGAATTCACCCCGACCTCGGCGTTGATCTTCGCGGAAATCCTCCACGAAGCCGGCGTGCCGAAGGGCGTGTTCAACCTGCTCAACGGCCTCGGCCCTGAAGTCGGCGCCGCGATGAGCGAACACCCGGATATCGACATGATCTCGTTCACCGGCTCGACCCGCGCCGGCGTCGATGTCGCCAAGCGCGCCGCGCCGACCGTCAAGCGCGTCAGCCAGGAACTCGGCGGCAAGTCGCCGAACGTCATCCTGGAAGGCGCCGATCTCGCCAAGGCCGTCACCGGCGGCGTCATGCACATGTTCAACAATTCCGGACAGTCGTGCAACGCACCGTCGCGGATGATCGTGCCGCTGTCGAAGATGAAGGAAGTCGCCGCCATCGCCAAGGGCGTCGCCGACAAGACCAAGGCGGGCGACCCGCGCGCCGAAGGCACCACCATCGGCCCCGTGGTGTCGCGCATCCAGTGGGACAAGATCCAGAAGCTGATCCAGAAGGGCATCGAGGAAGGTGCTACCCTGGTCACGGGCGGACCGGGCCTGCCGGAAGGCGTCAACAAGGGCTTCTATGTGCGCCCGACGATCTTCGCTGACGTCACCAACGACATGACCATCGCGCGCGAGGAAATCTTCGGGCCGGTGCTCACCATCCTTGGCGCCAAGGACGAGGAAGAAGCCGTCAAGATCGCCAACGACACGCCCTATGGCCTCGCCGGTTACGTCACCGGCGATACCGTGGAGAGCGCGCGCCGGGTCGGCCGCCGCATCCGCGCCGGCAACGTCAATCTGCAGGGCGTGCCGAACGACCGCACCGCGCCGTTCGGCGGCTACAAGCAGTCCGGCAACGGCCGCGAATGGGGCAAATACGGCCTCGAGGAATATCTCGAGGTCAAGGCGGTCGCCGGCTACAACGCCGCGTAAGCGCCATGAGCTAAAAACGAAAGCGCCGGGGCCGGATGAAAATCCGGCCTCGCTGCATTTCAAGCGTTGAGTTTCTCGATTGATGCAAATTCTATCATCGTCATTGCGAGCGAAGCGAAGCAATCCAGAGCCACAAAGCAAGACTGGATTGCTTCGCTTCGCTCGCAATGACCGGTGGCGAAGCCTACCCGCCGATCGCGCCCTGGGTATTGACATACAGCGCGTAGATCGACTGGCTCGCGGCCATGAACAGCCGGTTGCGCTGGACGCCGCCGAAGCAGACATTGGCGCAGCGCTCGGGCAGCGCGATGCGGCCGATCATGACGCCGTCGGGTGCGTAGACCACGACACCGTCGAGTTCGGGATCGCCCATGCCCCAGCCGCACCACAGATTGCCGTCGATGTCGCAGCGCATGCCGTCCGGCGTGCCGGGGCCGGCATCGATATGGACGCGCTTGTTGGAAATCGTCTCGCCGCCGGCATCGACGTCATAAGCGAGGATCTTGCGGGTCGGCACGCCACGGGATTCCACGATGTAGAGGATCTTCTCGTCCGGCGAGAAGCACAGCCCGTTCGGCCCCAAAATGCCTTCGGCGACGATGGTCGCCTTGCCGGTCTTGCCGTCGACCCTGTAGACATTCATGTCGATCTCGGACTCGGCCTTGTAGCCCTCGTAATTGCCGAGCAGGCCGAAGATCGGATCGGTGAACCAGATCGAGCCGTCGGATTTGACCACCACGTCATTCGGCGAGTTCAGCCGCTTGCCGTTGAAGGAGTCCATCACCACGGTAATGGTGCCGTCATATTCGGTGCGGGTGACGCGGCGACCGCCGTGTTCGCAGGTAACGAGGCGGCCCTGGCGGTCGCGGGTGTTGCCATTGGCAAAATTCGAGGGTTTTCGGAAATGGCTGACCGCGCCGGTCTCCTCTTCCCATTTGATGATGCGCTGGTTGGGAATGTCGCTGCACAACAGATACCGGCCGTCGCCGAAATACACCGGTCCCTCGGCCCAGCGCAGCCCGGTGGCCAGCCGCTCCACGGCCGACAGTTTCAGCCAGTATTTCTCGAACCGCGGGTCGAGCGCATGAATGGCCGGATCGGGATAATAGCTGGCCGGCTGCCAGCCGGCGGAGTGGGTCGTTGCTTTGGGAGTTTCCTTCGACGTTTCCTTGGACATTTGCTGTTCTCGTTGTTTGCGTTCCTCGCCGGGCGGCATTTGCTATCACCCGCGTGCTTGCAAGCAGCGAACCTTGCCGCGATGCGGCCGCCACGCCATACTCGCGCCAAGCCACCACCAAGAGGGATGAAATGCCACGCATATTGCTGACCGGTGCGTCCGGCGGGATCGGGACTTCGCTGCGGAAATTGTTGCCGGCGGTCTATCCGGACCTGCTCTTGAGCGACCTCAAGCCGCCCGCCGATCTCAAGCCAACGAAAAATTCAAGGCGGCCGAACTGTCCGACCTGGCGCAGGTTGAGGCGATCTGCGAGGGCGTCGACGGCATCCTGCATTTCGGCGGCCAGTCGGTCGAAGGGTCCTGGGACGCGGTGCTGCAATCCAACATCATCGGCTGCTACAATCTGTTCGAGGCGGCGCGCAAAAAGGGCGTCAAGCGCGTGGTGTTCGCCTCATCGAACCATGCGATCGGCTTTTATCCGCGCCATCACCATATCGGCACCGACGTGACGCCGCGGCCCGACAGCCGCTACGGCGTCAGCAAGGTTTTTGGCGAGGCGGTCGGCGCGCTCTATGCCGACAAGCACGGCCTCGGGGTGACGTGTCTCCGCATCGGCAATTTCGGCGAAATGCCACTGGATCACCGACGGCTGTCGATCTGGCTCAAGCCGGAGGACCTGATGCAGCTCTGCCGGATCGGGCTCGATCATCCCGATATCCATTTCGAAGTGTTTTACGGCGCGTCCAACAACGAGCGCGGCTGGTGGGACAATCACCGCGCCTACGACCTCGGCTATCGTCCGACCGGGCGGGCGGAAGATTTTTATGACCACGCGATGGCCGAACAGGCAAAACTGAAGCCCGATCCGGTCGGCGATTTCTACCAGGGCGGCACGTTCTGCAGCATGGAGTTCAGCCGCGATGCTGCCGCGATCGTGAAGGCGAAACCGAAGTAACGACCGACTGAGCGGTTGAAGTGTTGGCGCGACATTGCGACAACGGAGTGACAGAGCTTTTAGGACGACATGACATGGCTGACGGATTGCGCAAGGGTTTGACCAGTTACGGCGACGCGGGCTTCTCGCTGT
This sequence comes from uncultured Alphaproteobacteria bacterium, assembly GCA_963699465.1. Taxonomy (GTDB): domain Bacteria; phylum Pseudomonadota; class Alphaproteobacteria; order Rhizobiales; family Xanthobacteraceae; genus Bradyrhizobium. Next base: position 9,225 of record CAVOTZ010000021.1, on the reverse strand, counting down.
TTCTGCGCAAGGCCTTTATCAAGGCGATGGGTTATTCCGACGACGCGCTGAACCGCCCGATCGTCGGCATCACCAACACCTATCAGCGACTACAATCCGTGCCATGGCAACGTGCCGCAGATCATCGAAGCCGTGAAGCGCGGCGTGATGCTGACCGGCGCGATGCCGATGGTGTTTCCGACCATCTCGATCGCGGAAAGTTTTGCGCATCCGACCTCGATGTACCTGCGCAATCTGATGGCGATGGATACCGAGGAGATGATCCGCGCCCAGCCGATGGACGCGGTGGTGGTGATCGGCGGCTGCGACAAGACCTTGCCGGCGCAGATCATGGCCGCGGTCAGCGCCGATCTGCCGACGGTGGTCATCCCGGTCGGCCCGATGGTGGTCGGGCATCACAAGGGCGAGGTGCTCGGCGCCTGCACCGATTGCCGCCGGCTGTGGGGAAAATTCCGCGCCGGCGAGATCGACGAGGTCGAGATCGAGGCGGTCAACGGCCGGCTCGCGCCGTCGGTCGGCACCTGCATGGTGATGGGCACGGCGTCCACCATGGCCTGCATCACCGAGGCGATGGGCTTGTCGCTGCCGATGAGCGCGACCATCCCGGCGCCGCATGCCGAGCGTTTTCGCTTGGCGGAAGCCAGCGGCAAGGTCGCCGCCGCGATGGCAGTCGCGAAGGGCCCGAAGCCGAGCGAGTTGCTGACGCAGTCTTCGTTCCGCAATGCGCAGATCGTGCTGCAGGCAATCGGCGGCTCGACCAACGGCCTGATCCATCTCACCGCGATCGCCAACCGCACCAAGCATCGCATCGATCTCGAAGCCTTCGACAAGCTCGGCCGCGAAGTGCCTGTCCTGATCGATTTAAAACCGTCGGGCGCGCATTACATGGAGCATTTCCACCATGCCGGCGGCGTGCCGAAACTGATGCAGCAGCTCGGCGACCTGATCGATCTCGACGCCAGGACCATCACCGGCCAGACGCTGCGCGATGTTGTCGCAGGCGCGGAGGAAGTCCCCGGCCAGGACGCGATCCGGCCGCGCTCCAGCCCGATCAAGCCGGAAGGCGCGATGGCGGTGCTGCACGGCAATCTGGCGCCGCGCGGCGCTGTCATAAAACATTCGGCCGCCAGCCCGAAACTGCTGCAGCACACCGGGCGCGCGGTGGTGTTCGATTCCGTCGAGGACATGACGCTGCGGGTCGACGATCCCGCGCTCGATGTCACCGCCGATGACGTGCTGGTGCTGCGCAACGCCGGCCCCAAGGGCGCGCCGGGCATGCCCGAGGCCGGCTATCTGCCGATCCCGATGAAGCTGGCGCGCGCGGGCGTCAAGGACATGGTGCGGATTTCGGATGCCCGGATGAGCGGGACCGCGTTCGGCACCATCGTGCTGCATATCACGCCGGAATTGGCGGTCGGCGGCCCGCTGGCGCTGGTCAAGAACGGCGACATGATCCGGCTCGACGTCGCCAAACGCAGCATCGATCTTCTGGTCGATGCAGCCGAGCTGGAAAAGCGTCGCGCGGCGATGAAGCCGGTCACGACGCCGGACTGGGCCAGGCGTGGCTATGCGCATCTGTTCAACGAGACCATTTTGCAGGCCGACGAAGGCTGCGACTTCGATTTCATGCGCGGGGAGGGCAAGGGCTAAAGCCACCCGATGTCCAATTGACAATGTTGCAACCCCGATGGGATGATTGAGAAAATCAAAACAGAGGGGGAAGCCGTGAATTACTCAGCAAGAGCGCTCGGCGGGCTGATCGCCGCGATCGCCATCAGTTTTGCCGCCAGCGCCAGCGCCCAGGACGTCAAGCATTATCGCTTCGCCTACGACCAGCCGCGCAACACCGGCTACTCGGTCGCCGGCGACCTGTTCGCCGACAAGCTCAAGGAGTTGAGCAAGGGCAGCATGATCATCGACCAGTATCCGGGCGCGCAGCTCGGCCAGGAGCCGCAGCTGCTGCAGCTGGTAAAATCCGGCGATATCGATTTTGCGATCATTTCTTCCGCCAACACCGCGACCATCTCGCCGGAAGCCGGCGTGATGTCGCTGCATTTCCTGTTCCGCGACGAAGCCCATGTGATCAAGGGGCTGGCCGATCCCAGGGTGTTCGAGGCGCTGAAAACCATGATCGACGAGACCACGCAGGGCCTTCACGTCATCGCGACGGGGTCGCAGGGCGTGCGGCACATGTACAGCAAGAAGGAGATCCACAACGTCGGTGACATCAAGGGATTGAAGGTCCGCGTCCAGGCCACCGCCACCGAGGACACCATGTTCCCGGCCTATGGCGCCCAGACCGTGCATATGCCGTTCGGCAGCGTCTATACCTCGCTGCAGACCGGCGTGGTCGACGTCGCCGAAAACAGCATCAACGTCTACCTCGTCAACAAGCATTACGAGGTGGCGCCGGTGCTGTCGATCACCGAGCACGAAGCCAACAATGCGCTGGTGTTCATCAGCGATAAGGCCTGGCAGAGCCTGTCCGCCGAGCAGAAGGGCTGGGTCACGGCCGCCGCGGCCGAAATCAGCGCCAAGGAGCCCGCCAAGGCCTTCGATCTCGAACGGGCCGCTACCGCGAAGCTGAAGACGCTCGGCGTCAAGATCGTCGATGATGTCGACAAGAAGAGTTTTATCGCGATCGCCGATCCCTATCTCGACAAGCTGGCCAAGCAGCTCGGTCCGCATGCGGAGAAGATCAAGGATCTGATCCGGTCGATCAACTAGGGAGTTCGACGACGGAGCGCCTGACGATGGCCATCGCCGACAAACTGGTGCTGCAAAAGCAGCATCACCTGAAATGGCGGTGGCTCGACCGGCTCGAACTGGCGCTGATGATCCTGTGCGGGGTGCTGTGCTTCGGCTTCTCGCTGTCGGTCACCTTCGACATCATCACCCGCACCATCGGCCATCCCTGGCTGTGGCTGCAGGAAGTCACCTCGACGCTGTTCATCTATGCGATCTTCATCGGCGCCGCGGTCGCGACCCGCCGCAACGATCACCTTTATCTCACCGCGATCTCCGAAGCGCTGCACGGCACGCCACGGCTGTTGGTCGAAATCCTGATCCGGCTGGTGGTGCTCGGCGTCGCGCTGTGCCTGATCTGGTTCGGCTACATCAACTATATCAGAGGTTTTGGCAGCTTCCGGCTGCCGTCGGGCACGCCGATCGCCTCGCTCTACGCGGTGATCCCGTTGTCCGGCATTCTGGTGGCGCTGTTCACCATCGAGCAATTGGTGAACGGCGTCCGCAACGGGTTTGATCATCCGGAGCCGCCGGACGAGGATTTTGCAATTCCACCCGTCGATGTCGGTGGCCCGCGAGAGGCGCGGCCGTGAGCGCGCCGGTCATTCTCGGGCTGATGTCGTTCTGCTTCCTGTTCTTCGGCTATCTCGGCGTCCCCGTGCCGTTCTCGTTGATGGCCGGCGTTTTCGTCGCCGCCGCGCTGACCGACGTCTCGCTGGCGGCGATCGTGCAGAAGATTTTCGACGGCGTGGATTCCGAGGCGCTGCTGGCGATCCCGTTTTTCCTGCTGGTCGGGGAGCTGATGAGTTCGGCCAATGTGGTGGTTCGGATCGCCAATCTGTCGCTGTCGCTGGTCGGGCATATCAGGGGCGGGCTGTCGCAGGTCGTGGTCGTGTTCAGCATGTTCTTCTCGGAAATGTCGGGATCGACCACCGCCGATGTCGCGGTGATGAGCCGCGCGCTGGGCGGGCCGATGAAGCGCGAAGGCTATAGTCCGGCCTTCATCGCCGCGATCATCGCGTCCGCCTCGACCATCGCGGCGCTGGTGCCGCCGAGCATCACCGCCGTGGTCTATGGCGCGGTCGGCAATGTGTCGATCGCCGGCCTGTTCATGGCGGGCGTGGTGCCAGGCTTCATGATCGGCTTCGGTCTGATGATCTACTGCTATTTCTTCGGGCCTTCCGGCATGCGCAAGCCGCGCGCGCCGTTCCGCCAGGTGGTGTTCGCCACCGGAGACGCGATCCTGCCGCTGATGATCCCGGTGATCCTGCTCGGCGGCATTCTCACCGGCTGGTTCACGCCGACCGAGGCGGGCGTGGTCGCGGTGGTCTGGATCATCGCGGTGGTGATTCCCGCACTCAATCGCGGACATCTGCGCAAGATCCCCTATGATTTCTGTCTGGCCGGACTGATCTTCTCGCTGCCGCTGATCACCATCGGCGCCGCCAACGCCTTCGGCTGGATGCTGGCGTATCTGCGCGGCGCCATCGTGATCGCGGATTTCATCACCGGCATCGCCGGCAACGACCCGCATCTGATCATGCTGCTGATGGTGCTGCTGTTCACGGTGGTCGGCGATTTCATCGAGCCGGTGCCGACCATCATCATCTTCATGCCGCTGGTCAATGCGCTGACCCAGGCCGGCGACATCAACGGCGTGCATATGGGCGTGGTGCTGATCGCCACCCTGGCGTTCGGCCTGATCACGCCGCCTTACGGGCTGGTGCTGCTGATGGCGTCGAAATTCGTCGGCGTCAGCTTTGGCAAGGCGCTGCGCGCGGCGCTGCCGATCTATGTGGTGTTCCTGTTCACGATCTGCTTCACGATCTATTTTCCGAGCGTGGTGCTGTGGTTGCCCAAGCACGTCATTCCGGAATCGGTCGGCTGTTTCAAATCGCCGGCGGGAACCGGGTATATTTGTCCGCCATGAGTGCGTATCCGAAGAGTTCATTTGCCCTTGCTGGTAAACTTCTTCACCGCGGCGCGGAATTCGTCGGTGTGCATGCAGTCGATGATGGCGTCGCGCTCGGCGTCGAGCTGCTGCTCGATCGGGGTCACATGGGAGCGGTGGATCAGCGCCTTGGTGGCGGCAAGCGCGGCCGGTGCGTTTTGCGCCAGCCGAAGCGCCAGTTCGCGGGCCGCGGCTTTGAGTTCGGCCGCGGGCACGACCTTGACGACCAGGCCCCAGTCATGGGCCTGTTTGGCGGAAAAACTGTCCTCGGCGAGAAAGATCTGCAGCGCGCGGCGAGGACCGACGCTGGCCACCACGCCGACGGTGCCGCCGCCGTCGGGCGAGACGCCGAGCTTGGCGTAGGCCGGGGTGAACTTGGCGTCTTCCGCGGCGATGCAGAGGTCGGCCACGAAGGCCAGCGAAAGCCCGGCGCCGGCGGCCGAGCCGTGCACGCTGGAGACCACGATCTTCGGCATTCGCCGCAGCGTGGTGATGAAGGCGTGGTAATGCTGCAGCATCTCGCTGACCACAGGTGCCACGGTGTCGCTGGCGGATGCCGCGCCAATGGTCTGCAAATCGCCGCCGCCGCAAAACGCGCGGCCGTTGCCTTCGATCACCAGCACCCTGATTTCGTCCGACGCCTCGACCTCGGCGCCGAGCTGCTCCAGTTTTTTGGCGATCGTGAGGTCAATCGCGTTGAAGGCGGCCGGCCGGTTCAGCGTGATGGTCGCGATCGGGCCGTCCACCGACAACAGCGCCGGTTCGTCGGGATGGGTGGCGTTCATGGCGGAATCCTCCGGTCGATATGGTTTTGACCGACAGTTAAATCGCAGAAGGGAAGTGGTGACAATCCCCGGCGAAGTCTGCAAAATGCGGAAAAGATATTCCTCATGGCGAGGAAACGGGGAGCAGCGGCATGGCAAGCGATCAGGCGATAGTGAGCCGCCCGGTGATCGAGATCGATCCGTTTTCGCATGCGTTTCTGAGCGACCCTTACCCGCATCACGAGGCGATGCGGGAGGCGGGGCCGGTCGTCTGGCTCGAGCATTACGGCATCTGGGGCTTGGCGCGGCATCAGGAAGTCCGCGACGCGCTGACCGACTGGGAAACCTATTGTTCCGGCGCCGGTGTGGGCCTGAGCGATTTCCGCAAGGAGCCGCCATGGCGTCCGCCGAGCATCATCCTGGAGGCCGATCCGCCGCTGCACACCCGTACCCGCGCCGTTCTGACCCGCATCCTGTCGCCGGCCGCCATCAACATCCTGCGCGAAACCTTTACGCACGAAGCTGAAGCGCTCGTCGATCGCCTGGTCGAACAGCGCGAGTTCGATGGCGTCGCCGATCTGGCCGAGAATTATCCGATAAAGGTGTTTCCGGATGCGGTCGGCCTCTCGGAGGAAGGCCGCGAGAATTTGATGCCGTATGGCACCATGGTGTTCAACTCGTTTGGCCCGCGCAACGATTTGTTCGACAAGGCGATGGCCAATGCCGGTCCGGTGCGCGAATGGATCATGTCGAAATGCAGCCGGGCGGCGCTGGCGCCGGACGGACTGGGCATCAAGATCTTTCACGCCGTGGATGCCGGCGAACTGTCCGAAGACGAGGCCGGCATGCTGGTGCGCTCGTTCCTGTCGGCGGGCATCGACACCACGGTGTATGGGCTCGGCAATGCGCTGTATTGTTTTGCCAGCAATCCCGAGCAATGGACCATCCTGCGCAAGAACCCGAACCTGATCCGCGGTTCGTTTGAGGAAGTGCTGCGTTTCGAGGCGCCGGTGCAGACCTTTTTCCGCACCACGACCAGGGCTGTCGATGTCGGCGGCGTGCAACTCGGCGAGGGCGAAAAGGTGCTGCTGTTCTTCGCCGCCGCCAACCGCGACCCGCGCCGCTGGGATAGGCCGGACACCTTCGACGTTCGTCGCCGCGCAGCGGGGCATATGACCTTCGGCACCGGCATTCACGGCTGTGTCGGACAGGCGGTGGCGCGGCTCGAGAGCGAGGCGATTTTTGGAGCGCTGACCAAACGCGTGGCCACGATCGAATTGAACGGTGAGCCGACGCGGCGGCTCAACAACACGTTGCGCGGGTTCGACACCCTGCCGCTTCGTCTCAAGGCGGCCTGACGCATGGCGCAAGGTTCTGTTGTCATTGTCGGCGCGGGCCACGCCGGTTTTCAGGTCGCAGCGTCGTTGCGGCAGCACGGTTTTGGCGAAGCCATTCACATGCTCAACGACGAAGCGCATTTGCCGTATCAACGGCCGCCATTGTCGAAGGCCTACCTGAAGGGCGGCGGCGCGCCTGACAGTTTGATGTTCCGCCCGGAAAAATTCTACCGCGACCAGAACATCGAGCTGATCGCCGATCGCGCGGTCGCGATCGATCGCGGCAACCACAAACTGCTGCTCGCTTCCGGCGCCTCGCTCGACTACGGCCATCTGGTGCTGGCGACCGGCGCGCGCAACCGCCTGCTCGACATCCCCAACGCCAATCTTGAAGCGGTGCGCTATCTGCGCATCCTCGACGACAGCGAGGCGCTGCGGCAGCGGCTTTCCCCGGGCCAGCGCGTCGTGGTGATCGGCGCCGGCTTCATCGGCCTCGAATTCGCCGCCACCGCGCGGGCAAAAGGCCTCGAGGTGGACGTGCTCGAACTCGGCACCCGCGTGATGGCGCGGGCGGTGACCGCGGAGATTTCGGAATTCTTTCAAGCCAGGCACACCGCCGCCGGCATCCGGCTGCATCTGGGCGTGCAGGCTACCAGCATCGAGAGCGCGGGCACAAAACTGACCGGCGTCAGTCTCAGCGATGGCCGGCACATTCCGGCCGACCTTGTCGTGGTCGGCGTCGGCGTATTGCCCAACGTCGAACTGGCGGCGGAAGCGGGTCTGCCGGTGGCGGCGGGGATCATCGTGGACGAGCATCTTGCGACCGCCGATCCCGATATCTCCGCGATCGGCGATTGCGCGCTGTTTGCCAGCCCGCGTTTCGGCGCGCCGTTGCGGCTGGAGTCGGTGCAGAACGCCACCGATCATGCCCGCTGCGTCGCGGCGCGGCTGACCGGCGACGCCAAGGCCTATGACGGGCTGCCCTGGTTCTGGAGCGACCAGGGTCCCGACAAGCTGCAGATCGCGGGGCTCACCACCGGCTATGACCATGTCGTGGTGCGCGGCGACCGCGAGCAGGGCGCATTTTCGGCCTTCTGCTACAAGGGCGAAACGCTGCTCGGTATCGAGTTGATCAACCGCGCCGGCGATCATATGTTCGGGCGCCGGTTGCTGGCGGCGAACCGCTCGATTACGCCGGAGCAGGCGGCCGACATGGGTTTCGATCTGAAGGCAGCGCTCGCTTAGGATCTTTCCACCTCCGCCGCTGATGGCATCGACGGCGCGGCGCCCATCCGTTGCACGCAGATCGACGCGGCCGCATTGGCGTAATTCAGGGCAGCGCTGATCGATTTATTGGCAGCGAGTTGCGCCGCCACCGCGCCGACAAAGCAATCGCCGGCGCCGGTGGTGTCGACGGCCTTGACCGGGCGGCCTTCGATGATCAGCGGCTTGCCCTCGACCAGCGCCAGCACGCCGCGTTTGCCGAGCGTGACGCAGACGATCCGCTTGCCGTCGCCGTGCAACACTTTCGCTGCCGCGATAACGCGTGCGGCGTCGTCGCCGTCGCGAAGCTCGGCTCGCGCGAGCAGGGCAAGTTCGGTCTCGTTGAGGATCAGGACATCGACGAGATCGAGCAGCTCGGGGCCGAACGCGATCGCGGGCGCCGGATTGAGCATCGTGGTTGCGCCGGCGGCGCGAGCGCGTTTGAAAAAGGCCGTGATGGCGGGCCGCGGAATTTCGAACTGGCTGACCGCGACGTCGCCGTTGGCTAATGCGACTGTGCTGACATCGGTGGGGCCGACCAGGCCGTTGGCGCCTGGAATCACGACGATGGTGTTGTCGGCATTCGCGAGCGTGATGATGGCGGTGCCGCTATGCGCGCCGGCGATTTCCTTGACGTGGCTGAGGTCGATGCCTTGCGCCGCGAGGAACGTCTTCAGCTCGCGGCCGAATGCATCCTCCCCGAGCTTTCCAATCAGCGTCGTCAGCGCGCCGAGTTTGGCCGCCGATACCGCCTGGTTGGCGCCCTTGCCGCCCGGGAAGTACAGCACCTCACGGCCGGCAATGGTCTCGCCGATTCTGGGGTGACGATCGGCCGTCGCCACCACGTCCATATTGATACTGCCCGCGACGAAAACCCGTCCCATACCCAATTCCAAACACTCAATCCTAAACAGCCCGATCCCGAAAACGTCTAGTCCCAAAATTCCTTCTTGCGATTGATTTGATACTCCTGCTTGACCGCGTCGATATCGGCCAAAGTCGGCAATCCCGCTTCGTTGCCGAGGCGCTGGATCTTGTAGGTCGATGCCGCGCGGGCGAATTCAAAATGGTCCTGCCAGCCTTTGCCGGGATTGTTGAGATACGAAAACACATAGGCGCCATGAAATACGTCGCCGGCGCCGTTGGTGTCGAGCACGCGTTCGGG
>CAVOTZ010000020.1:0-125861 GCA_963699465.1 uncultured Alphaproteobacteria bacterium | reverse complement strand
AACGATTTCCCCGATCTCGCCGCCGGCGACATGACGCATACGTTCACGCTCGCGGCCGCCGACATGAAGCGGCTGATCGACCGCACCCAATTTGCGATCTCCACCGAGGAGACCCGCGATCATCTCAACGGCATCTATCTGCACGCCGCCGGCACCGCCAAGGCCGCGACCCTGCGCGCGGTCGCAACCGACGGCCATCGCCTCGCCCAGGTCGATCTGCCATTGCCGAAAGGCGCCGAGGGCATGCCCGGCGTGATCGTGCCGCGCAAGACCGTCGGCGAAGTGCAGCGCCTGATCGAGGACAGCGAGGGCGAAATCCAGATCGAGCTGTCGCAAGGCAAGATCCGCTTCACCATCGGCAATGTGGTGCTGACCTCGAAATTGATCGACGGCACCTTCCCGGATTACGGCCGCGTCATTCCGCAGAACAACGACAAGGAACTGATCGTCGACAAGAAGGATTTCGAGGCCGCGGTCGATCGCGTCTCGACCATTTCCAGCGAGCGCGGCCGCGCCGTAAAACTGGCGCTGTCCGCCGGCAAGCTGGTCTTGTCGGTGACCAATCCGGATTCCGGCAGCGCCACCGAGGAACTCGAGGTCGAATACGCCTCCGACGCGCTCGATATCGGATTTAACTCGCGCTATCTGCTCGATATCGCGGCCCAGATCGAAGGCGAGGTCGCGGTGCTGCGGCTCGCCGACCCCGGCTCGCCGACGCTGGTGCAGGACAAGGATTTCAAAGGCGCGCTCTACGTCCTGATGCCGATGCGAGTGTAGGGGTTTCCGGAAGCGGCGCGCTGATTCCGTTCTCCAACCGTCATTGCCGGGCTTGACCCGGCAATCCATCATCTTCGAAAGATGGCCTACTGGGTTTACATTCTCGCCAGCAAGCCCGGTGGAACGCTCTATGTCGGCGTCACCAATAATTTGATACGCCGCGTCTACGAGCATCGCGAAGGCCTCGCCGACGGCTTCACCAAGCGCTACGGTATTAAGACGCTTGTCTATTTCGAGGCGCATGACACGATAGCCGCAGCGCTCCAGCGCGAGAAGAATATCAAGCACTGGTCTCGTGAGTGGAAGGTCGACCTGATCGTTGCGAACAATCCCCATTGGAACGACCTATATGATGATATTGTCCGCTGACGCGGACGATGGATTGCCGGGTCAAGCCCGGCAATGACGATTGAGAAAGACCGCTCGTTCCATCCCCATGACCACCTCCCGCATTCACCGCCTCACCCTGACGCATTTCCGCAATTATCGGGCGGCGAGCCTTGAGGCGCGCGGCGATGTTGTGGTGCTGGTCGGACCGAACGGCGCCGGCAAGACCAATTGTCTCGAGGCGATCTCGTTTCTGTCGCCGGGACGGGGCTTGCGCCGCGCCACGCTGGACGACGTCGCCGACATCCAGGGCGACGGCTCCTGGGCGGTGTCCGCTGAGGTCGAGGGCGCGCTCGGGCTCGCCACGCTCGGCACCGGCATCGACGCCCCGGGAACCGAGGCTGCGAGCGCGAGCCGGCGCTGCCGTATCGACCGCGAACCTGTGGGTTCGGCCACTGCGTTCGGCGACCATCTGCGCATGGTGTGGCTGACCCCCGCAATGGACGGGCTGTTCACCGGAGCGGCTTCCGAGCGGCGGCGGTTCTTCGACCGGCTGGTGCTGGCAATCGACAGCGAGCATTCGGCGCGCGTCTCCGCGCTCGATCGTTCGCTGCGCTCGCGCAATCGCCTGCTGGAAGTGCGCAATTTCGACGACCATTGGTGCGGCGCCATCGAGCGCGAGACCGCCGAGCTCGCGGTCGCGGTCGCGGCGATGCGCGGCCAGACGCTGACAAAACTCGCGGCGATGCTGCGTGCGCGCGGCGCGCAATCGGCGTTTCCGTCCGCCGGCATCATGCTCGACGGCTGGATGGAAAACGCGCTGATGAACGAGCCGGCGACCGCGGTGGAAGACCGCTATCGCGAGATCCTGCGCAACGGCCGCGCCCGCGACGCCGCCGCCGGCCGCACCCTCGACGGCCCGCATCTCACGGACCTGCAGGTGATCTACGCGCCCAAAAACATGCCGGCGCGCGACGCCTCGACCGGCGAGCAGAAGGCGCTGCTGATCGGGCTGGTGCTGGCGCACGCCAATCTGGTGGCTGAAATGACCGGCATCACGCCGCTGCTGCTGCTCGACGAAGTGGTCGCGCATCTCGATCCGGTCAGGCGCGCATCGCTGTTCGGCGAACTGGCCAAGCTCGGCGCCCAGGTCTGGATGACCGGCGCGGATCCCGCGGCCTTCACCGATGTCGGCGTCTCCGGCGAGATTTTCGACGTCGAGAACGGCCGAATCGCGCGGCGGGCGTGATCGCAAACGGGTTCGATTTGAACCGGAAGCTCCGCTGCCGCGACTAGAGCAAGAGCCGAACGGACCAACGCCGCCGCATCCCTGCCGCGCGACGACACCGGCGTCGGCAATTACCGGAGATCGCGGATGGTTGGAACGACGCGCGGGACGCTGGTCCCGGCAAGCAAATGGGTGCTGGCCGCTCTGTTCGCCTGGATCGCCGTTCAACCGCTGGCCGCCGGCGCCGACGACGGCCTGGTCGACGTTCGCAACCTGCCGCGGCTCGACGGCGCGGTGGAGGACACGACGCGCAGTGGGCCCAACAAGATCATGTATTCCGCCCCGACGGCGCTTCCCGAGACCACCGAAGCAATCAAGAAGCTGTTGGCCGCCAGCGGCTGGGTGCTCTACGCGCGTCCCGCGGAAGAGGCCGGCACTTCGCTGTCGTTCAAGAAGGGAGCGCAAGGGATCTACGTTTCCTTTACGCAGCGGCTGCGCACGCCCAACCAGTCGTCGGTCTACTATGACGTCAGCCGGATCAACGCGAACCTGCCGTTTCCGGATGGAGCCGTAGATGTCGTGTTCGACGAGAACCGGCCTTATCTCGGCTGCGTGACGCCACAGCCCCTCGAGGCGACGCTCGATTTCTTCCGCAAGCAGCTCGCCGCATCCGGCTGGTCGCCTTTGACCGCGGCGGATGCCGCGGGGCATTGGCCGAACGCCAGCCTCGACGACAAGCTCGAGAATGGCGTGCGCGTCTATTTCAGCCGCGGCAGCGACGACCGGCAGCCGCCGGTGATGCTGTCGCTGCAGCGCCGCGCCGACGGCAAGACCGCTGTCGACATCAGGGTGGCGCCGTTTGCGCTGACGCACAATCTGGCGCTCGCCGGCGAGATGGCGGGCCTGCCGAAACCGGATCACATCAAGACGTTCGGAAGCACCGGAAGTGTGGATTCCAACCAGCGCAGACTGGAAGGCGCCGTGATTGCCGATATTCCCGCCGTGCTCGCGTTCTATCGCCGCGAACTCGACGCACGAAACTGGAAGGAAGAGAGCAATGGCGCCATGATCACGACCGACGCCGTCGCGCTCAATTTTTCCACGGCGGAGGAGACCGCCACGCTCAGACTCGGACGTAGCTACGACCTCACGACCGTCAGTTTTGTCACGCAGGTCAAGCCCGCCGCGCTCGCGGCGCGGGCGAAGGCCAAGCAAGAGGCCGACGACAAATTCTTCAGCGATGCCCAGGCGACCGCGCAGAAATTCATCGCGGCAGACGAAGTCCGGCGTGCCGCGCAGGCGAAAAATCTTTCCGACGCGCCGGTACAGGCGCGCACCGATGCCGCAATGCCGGTGCCGCTGCCCGACGGCGCGGACAACGTACAGTTCGACGGCGCCGAGGGCCGCCTCGAATTCGATTCGACGTCGACCGTAAAGGCGCTGGCGACGTTCTACCGCGATACCCTGAAATCGGCGGGCTGGAAGCAAGAGCCGTCGGTCATCAACAATCCCAACATGGCGGTGATGGAATTCGCCAAAGCCGGCAAGAAGCTGTCGCTCACCGCCATGCAGATGGGTCCCAAGGTCAATGTCAGCGCCAATGGATCGGGCCTGGTGATGGCAAATGCCGCGGCCGCGGCCGCCAAGGGTCAATCGCCGGCCGGATCGGCTTCGCAGGCGGCGGCGCAGGATCTCGAGGCCGAGCCGGGTTCCGCGTTGCCGGTGCCGAAGCAGCACAGCATGAGCTCGCTCGCCGCCGGCAAGATCCCCGGCACCGAAACACCGTTCCGGCGCGAGCTCACCGCCAGCATCCCTGCCGACCTCGCCTCGGTGCTGGGCTTTTATCGCCGCGAGCTCGGCAAGCTCGGCTGGAAGGAGGCCGCCGACCGGGCGGTGATTCAGCCGAACCAGGCCCAGCTTGCATTTGCCTCGCCCGACGGGCCGGCCACGCTGAAACTTGGCCGCGACAACGAGGAGACCACCGTCGACCTCGCACAGAAGATTCCGGCGGCGGCCGCCAAGGCCGATATCGCGCCGAAGCCCGGCCAGGCCAGGCTGCTGCTGAGCAATATCGGCGACCGAGAAGCAGCCCTGACCATCAACAAGCAGACCGTCAAGATCGCGGCGGGCGCCGGCGGACCGCACGCCAAGGGGCCGACGCTCGACCTGCCGCCGGGCAAATACCAGTACTCGGTGAAGGCCGCGGGCGGCGCCGCGCAAAGCAATGAGATCGAGGTCGCCGCGGACGATGCCTGGGGGCTGATGATCGCGCCCGACGGCGAGGTGCTGCCGCTGCATGTTTATTGACGACCGCGCCCCACATTGCAGCGACACGCAGCCCCCAAAATCGGGATTCGGGAGCCCCCAACAGGGTCCCGAATCACGCTTTTTCGAGGCTGCCGAATCGGCTTTGGCGCGGCTTGAATAACCATCAAATAATCCCATTTATTCAATAGCTTGTTGATAGAGCCTTTGCGCTAGGCGCATGGCCCCTTTCATGGCATAAACTCGTCCATCAGCGCCTGATTTTGCGCAGCTGATTCGGGACATCCTCGAAGGCCTCACATGACAGAACCTGCCCGGCGGACCACCGCCGATACTGAGCATTCCATCCCCATCGAATATGGCGCTGAATCGATCCGGGTGTTGAAGGGCCTCGATGCCGTTCGCAAGCGGCCCGGCATGTATATCGGCGACACCGACGACGGCTCCGGCCTGCATCACATGGTCTACGAAGTCGTCGACAACGCGATCGACGAGGCGCTGGCCGGCCACGCCACGGCCGTGGAAGTCGTGCTCAACGCCGACGGCTCCGTCACCGTGCGCGACGACGGCCGCGGCATTCCGGTCGACATCCACAAGGGTGAAGGCATCTCGGCCGCCGAAGTCATCATGACGCAGCTGCATGCCGGCGGAAAATTCGACCAGAACTCCTACAAGGTTTCCGGCGGCCTGCACGGCGTCGGCGTCTCCGTGGTCAACGCGCTGTCGAGCAAGCTGCAATTGCGGGTCTGGCGCGACGGCAAGGAGCATTTCATCGAGTTCGCGCATGGCGATGCGGTGGCGCCGCTGAAGGCGGTCGGCGACGCCAACGGCAAGCGCGGCACCGAGGTGACGTTCCTGGCCTCGAAAGAGACCTTTACCAACGTCGAATATGATTTCGCCACGCTCGAGCATCGCCTGCGCGAGCTCGCGTTCCTCAATTCCGGCGTCAATATCGTGTTGTCCGACATGCGCCACGCGGTCGAGAAGCGCGAGGCGATGCATTACGACGGCGGCGTCGAGGAATTCGTCAAATATCTCGACCGCAACAAGAAGGCGATGGTGCCCTCCCCGATCATGGTCAATGCCGAACTGAACGGCATCGGCGTCGAAGCCGCGCTGTGGTGGAACGACAGCTATCATGAGAACGTGCTGTGCTTCACCAACAACATCCCGCAGCGCGACGGCGGCACGCATCTGGCGGGCTTTCGCGGCGCGCTGACGCGCCAGGTCAACGGTTATGCCGATGCCATCGCCAAGCGCGAAAAGATCGCGCTGACCGGCGACGATTGCCGCGAGGGCCTGACCGCGGTGCTTTCGGTGAAGGTGCCGGATCCGAAATTCTCCTCGCAGACGAAGGACAAGCTGGTGTCCTCCGAAGTCCGGCCCGTGGTCGAGAACGTCATCAACGAGGCGTTGGCAGCCTGGTTCGAGGAACATCCGGCGGAAGCCAAGATCATCGTCAGCAAGGTGGTGGAAGCCGCCGCCGCCCGCGAGGCCGCGCGAAAAGCCCGCGAACTGACCAGGCGCAAGGGCGCGCTCGATTACGCCTCGCTGCCCGGGCAAGCTGGCCGACTGCCAGGAGAAAGACCCCGGCAAGTCGGAACTGTTCATCGTCGAGGGCGACTCGGCCGGCGGCAGCGCCAAGATGGGCCGCAACCGCGAATTCCAGGCCGTGCTGCCGCTGCGCGGCAAGATCCTCAATGTCGAGCGCGCGCGCTTCGACAAGATGCTGGGTTCGGAGCAGATCGGCACGCTGATCACGGCGCTCGGTACCGGCATCGGCCGCGACGATTTCGACCTGTCGAAGCTGCGCTACCACAAG
Organism: uncultured Alphaproteobacteria bacterium; assembly: GCA_963699465.1. Classification (GTDB taxonomy): domain Bacteria; phylum Pseudomonadota; class Alphaproteobacteria; order Rhizobiales; family Xanthobacteraceae; genus Bradyrhizobium. The sequence goes on along the minus strand of CAVOTZ010000020.1, from coordinate 119,442 downwards.
ATCATTCTGATGACCGACGCCGACGTCGACGGCGCGCATATCCGCACGCTCTTGCTGACGTTCTTCTTCCGCCAGATGCCGTCGCTGATCGACAGCGGCTACCTCTATATCGCGCAGCCGCCGCTCTACAAGGTGAGCCGCGGCAAGTCCGAGCAATACCTGAAGGACGAGCGCGCGCTGGAAGATTATCTGATCGAGACCGGGCTCGAGGACAGCGTGTTCAAGACGGCGTCGGGCGACGACCGCAGCGGGCGCGATCTGCAGGCGCTGGTCGAGGATGCCCGCGTGATCCGCGCGACGCTGCACAATCTGCACAGCCGCTACAATCGCGGCGTGGTCGAGCAGGCCGCGATCGCGGGCGTGCTGAGCCCGAAAATCACCGGCGACGTCGCCACCGCCAATGCCGCCGCGGACTATATCGCACGCCGGCTCGATGCGCTCGCCGACGAGGTGGAGCGCGGCTGGACCGGGCGGTTCACGGAAGGCGAAGGCTTCTCCTTCGAGCGCACCGTGCGCGGCGTCAAAGACGTCGCCATCCTCGACGGCGCGCTGCTCGGCTCCGCCGACGCCCGCAAGCTCGACGATTACGCCGCCAGGCTGCAGGAGGCCTATCCGAAGCCGGGTCTGTTGCGCCGCAAGGATACCGAAACCGCGATCCACGGCCCGGTCAGCCTGTTCGAGGCGGTCACCGACGCCGGCCGCAAGGGCGTCACGCTGCAGCGCTACAAAGGCCTCGGCGAGATGAACCCGGCGCAGCTCTGGGAAACCACGCTCGACAGCAACGAGCGCTCGCTGTTGCAGGTGAAGGTCAAGGAGGTCGACGAGGCCGACGACATCTTCACCAAGCTGATGGGCGACGTGGTCGAACCGCGCCGTGAATTCATCCAGGATAATTCGCTCAGCGCCACCGTCGACGTGTGAGGCACGAAGCCGTTGCCGCCCATTCAATACATCGTTGAAGGCGGTCACCGGCTGGCGGGGACCATCGCGCCGTCCGGCAACAAGAATGCGGCGCTGCCGATCATCGCCGCCGCGCTGCTCACCGAACACCCGGTGACGCTGCGCAACGTTCCCAGGATTCGCGACACCGAAACGCTGGTCGAGCTGATCCGCTCGGTCGGCGCCGCGGCCGAGTGGCAGGGCCGCAATACGCTTCTGATCCACGCCAAAGAGATTCGCGCCGCCGATCTCGATCCGGATTTGTGCGCGCGGATCCGCGCCTCGATCCTGCTGGCGGGGCCGCTGCTGGCGCGCTGCGGCGAGGTCGCGCTGCCGCCGCCCGGCGGCGACGTGATCGGACGGCGGCGGCTCGATACGCATTTCCTGGCCTTCGAACAGCTCGGCGCCACCGTCACCGCGACGCATCGGCTGGAATTCCGCGCCACCAAACTGCGCGGCGCCGACGTGTTCCTCGACGAGCCCAGCGTGACCGCGACCGAAAACGCGCTGGTCGCCGCCGTCGCGGCCCACGGCACCAGTCACCTGCGCAACGTCGCCTCCGAGCCGCATGTGCAGGACCTCGCGCATTTCCTGGTGGCGCTCGGCGCCCGCATCGAGGGCATCGGCACCAACACCATGATCGTGCACGGCCCGGCCACACTCGGCGGCGCGGATTATGCGATCGGTCCTGACCATATCGAGGTCGGCTCGCTGATCGGCTTGGCCGCGGTGACGCGCTCGCCGCTGCGGATCGCGCGCGCCGGCGTCGAGCATTTGCGCTCGATCCGGATGGGGTTCGAGCGGCTCGGCATCGTCTGCGGCGTCGAGGGCGACGATCTGGTGGTGCCGTCGAACCAGACCATGAAGATCCGCGACGATTTCGGCGGCCATGTCCCGAAACTCGAGGACCAGCCATGGCCGGCGTTCCCGGCCGATTTGATGTCGATCGCGATCGTCACGGCGACCCAGTGCGACGGCGTCATCCTGATGTTCGAGAAGATGTTCGAATCCCGGATGTTCTTTGTCGACAAGCTGATCTCGATGGGCGCGCGCATCGTGCTGTGCGATCCGCATCGCGCCATCGTCGCAGGTCCGAGCCGGATGCACGGCGCCTCGATGATCTCGCCCGACATCCGCGCCGGCATGGCGATGCTGCTGGCCGCGGTGTGCGCCGAGGGCACCTCCACCATCAACAACGCCGACCAGATCGAACGCGGCTATGAGCGCATCGACGAACGCCTCAACGCGCTCGGCGCCAGGATCACGCGCGTGCCCGAGCGCAAGAGCGGCGGGTAGCGCTCCTCTTCCTTCTCCCCTTGCGGGAGAAGGTGGCGCGGACGAAGTCCGTGCCGGATGAGGGGTACCCACACGCACTGATGCTGATACCCCTCACCCGTCTCGCATCTGACGATGCGAGCCACCCTCTCCCGCAAGGGGAGAGGGGAAGTAAGCGCGCTTCCGATTCAATTTTCAAACAACTTTGCTGCGTCGTCCCGGCCTTGAGCCGGGACCCACAACCGCTCGCGTCGTTGCGAGACGCAAGATAAGACCACTGGCGCTGTATGGGTCCCGGCTCGGAGGCCGGGACGACGAATAGATGTGACTCCGCATTCTCGCGACGGCATTTCGCCCGAGGTTTGCAATCTCGTCCGTGCCCCCAAAATCAAGAGGGCGCAGGGAAGACCGGGTGCGCGCTGCACCCGCGGTCTCGTGTGCATTGATGCACAAGGAAGTGCGCACACGAGCATACAGGTTCAGCGGAGACACTCCGGCCTTCCCTGCGCAATGGCTTTACGACTTATACGTGCTCTCCCTGGTGAATCGGAGCCTCTTGCCACCATCGCCCCCGGGAGGCGTTGGCCTCCCAAGGACTTGACGCCAGCCTTCCGGGCGTCAGGACCACACGCTTTCGCCGTGCGCGCCAGCGTCACTCGCCTTGTGACACGACGCGCCCATCGCTCCCCGCGCCCAACGTTTCGTGACGGTCGACACGCCCCTCTTGCGGGCACGGGATACGCACTAAAAGCCGGTGATTTGCCGCCGCGTTCAACAACAAAAAAGTGCGACATTTTGGCACGACGGGCAAATCACCAAATCGGCGTCAAGGAATATTTGAGCGATCGCTGCGATCTCTTCCTTCTCCCCTTGCTTCTCCCCTTGTGGGAGCGGGCGGCCCGCATGAGCGAAGCGATATGCGGGACCTCGGGCGAGAACCCCGGATGTCGCGGAGCCTGTCATCGGGCGCGCATTCGCGCGACCCGTTGGCTCATCCGGGCTACAGCTCACGCCGACATACATTCCGCTCCTGAAGCTGCTAGTCTCATCGCCATGACTTCCCTCGACAACATCGACCGCGCAAAGGCCGTACCGGCAACGCCCGCGCCCCGCCATCACCTCTCGATCGAGCTGAGCGAGACGTTGCGGCTCGCGCTGCCGATGGCGCTGACGCAGTTGGGGCAGATCGCGATGATGACGACCGATCTGGCTTTCATTGGGCGCCTCGGCAACGCCGCGGTCGCCGCGGCGGCGCTGGCGGGCACGGTGTATTTCATCAGTTTTACGATCGGCATGGGACTGGTGTCGGCGGTGGCGCCGCTGGCGGCTCAGGCGTTCGGCGCCCGCGATCCCCGCGGCATCCGGCGAGCGCTGCGCACCGGTCTGTGGGCGGGCTTGCTGATCTCGCTGCCGATCATGCCGTTCTCATTCTGCGGCGAGCCCATATTGCTGGCGCTGGGCCAGGCGCCGACCGAGGCGCATCTGGCGCAGCACTATCTGTTCGGCCTGGTCTGGGGCGTCGCGCCGGCGCTGTGGTTCATGGCGGTGCGCGGTTTTATGGGCGCGGTGAATCGGCCGCAGCCGGCGCTGTGGATCACGCTGGCCGCGATCCCGGCCAACGCGCTATTGGCGTATCTTTTGATCTACGGCGAATGGGGTTTTCCGCGGCTCGAACTGTTCGGCGCCGGACTCGCCACCTCGATTACCAACTTTGTTACGCTATTGGCAGCGCTCTGGTTTGCGACGCGCGTGCGCCCGTTCCGGAAATATCATGTCCTCGCGAAGGTTTGGCGCATCGACTGGCCGCTGATGCGAGCGTTGTTCGCGATCGGCGCGCCGATCTCGCTGTCGTTCATGCTCGAATACGGCTTGTTCTCCACCGCCGCGCTGCTGATGGGCCTGATCTCCACGCTGGCGCTGGCGGCGCATCAGGTCGCGCTGCAGGTCACTGCAATCCTGTTCATGGTGCCCTATGGCATCAGCCAGGCCGCGACGGTGCGGGTCGGGCACGCGGTCGGCCGTGTCGACGCGGATGGGGTGAAGCGCGCCGGCCTGGTGGCGCTGCTGCTCGGCGTAGCGCTGACCGCTGTCTTCACGCTGCTGGTCATCATCGGCCGGTTTGCGATTGCGCGGTTTTTCTTCGGCACCACCGACGGCGCGGACGCCGCGGTCGCGCTCACGGCCAGTCTGCTTTTGATCGGCGCCACCTTCTTCATCGGCGATGGCGTGCAGAGCATCGCGCTCGGCTCGCTGCGCGGCATGAGCGACACGCGGGTGCCGCTGCTGTTCGCCGTGACCGGCTATTGGCTGATCGGCTTCCCGACCGCCTGCGCGCTGGCGTTCTGGGCCGGCCTCGGCGCGATCGGCGTCTGGATCGGGCTGTCCTGCGGCACGGCGGTTTACGCGACGCTTCTGGTCTTGCGTTTCCGCCGGTTGGCGTGCAGGTTTGGCGCGCCATGAAGGTCCAGGAAGTCACGCCCGACACCAATACCGCGCCGCTGCTGGCCGGCGCGCAATTCGCCGACGCATTTCGCATCGACGTCAACGGCGCGGGCCTCGACGCCCGTCAGGCTACCGTGCTGATAACCAGCGGCTCACCGCGCTGGGTCGAGGCGTTGACCCGCCTGCGCAACATGCTGGTGGCACCGTTCGGCCTTAAAACATCGGGCGAGACCGAGATCCCGCGCCGCGAAACCTTCGGCCTGTTCCCGGTTCTGGCGGAAACGCCGGACCGGATGATTATGGGTTTCAACGACAAGCATCTGGACTTCCGTGTCGTCGTCGATGTCGTGCCGCCCGGCTCCGTTCCGTCGCAGCAGGTCACCCTGACCACCCTGGTCAAGACGCATAATCGGTTCGGCCGGATTTATCTCGCGACCATCATGCCGTTTCACCGCCGGATCGCGCCGGCGTTGCTGCGGAAGATCACGGCAGACTGAGCCTGGATTTTTTGAATGACCCTCTCCGTCGATTTGTTCTTTTCGTTCCGCAGTCCCTACAGCTATCTGGCGCTGACCCGCACGCGCAAGATGGTTGCCGAGTATGATGTGACGGTGAATTTGCGGCCGGTCTATCCGCTGGCGGTGCGGGTGCCCGGCTTCTTCAAGAAGACCAATCCGCAATTCGCCAAATACGTGGTGCTGGATTCGATGCGCGTCGCCAAACACGACAACATCCCGTTTCGCTTTCCCCGGCCCGACCCGATCGTGCAGGACATGGCGACCCTCGACGTCGCCGAGCACCAGCCGCATATCCATCGCCTGACCCGGCTCGGCGCCGCCGCGCAGATCGACGGCCGCTCGCTGGAGTTCACGGATGCGATCAGCCGGGTGCTGTGGGACGGCACGGTGAAGGGATGGAACGAGGGCGATCACCTCGCGCGCGCCGCGGAAGCCGCCGGCTTTGACCTTGCCGCGATGGACAGAGCGATCGCGGCCGACCCCGATCGCCATGAGGCGGTCATCAAGGATAACGAGGCCGCACATGCCGCATCCGGTCATTGGGGCGTGCCGACCTTTGTCTTCGAGAACGAGCCGTTCTTCGGCCAGGACCGCATCGACCTCTTGATCTGGCGCATGGAAAGCAAGGGTCTGACCCGCCGCCAGCGCAGTTGACGCCGCGCGCGGCCAGCCGTACGAAAAACGCACCTCGTCATTGCGAGGAGCGAAGCGACGAAGCAATACAGTCTTGCTTTGTGGTCCTGGATTGCTTCGCTTACGCTCGCAATGACCGAAAAAAGCGCACGGGACAAAACGCCATGGCCAACGAAACCGCAACGCTCGCCGCCTATGTCGCCGATCTGAAATTCGCCGACATCCCTCAGCCTGTATTGGAACGCGCCAAGGTCTTGATCTTGGATTTCCTCGGCAGCGCGATCCGGGCACGGCGCGACGCGGAATCCACGCCCTCGATCATCAAGATGCTGGAAGCGCTGGCGCTCGACGGCAAGGGCGAAGCCACAGTGTTCGGCGACAGCAAGCCCTGGACACCGGCGGTGGCGGCGCTGCTCAACGGCGCGCTCGGCCATTCGCTTGATTTCGACGACACCCATGCCGATTCCTCGCTGCATGCCAGCGCGCCGGTGGTTCCGGCCGCCTTCGCGGTCGGCGAGATGGTCGACGCCTCCGGCCGCGACGTGCTGACCGCGATCGTCGCGGGCTATGAGGTGTGCTGCCGGCTCGGCAACGCGCTCGATCCGACCTCGCATTACGCCCGCGGCTTCCATCCGACCGCGACCGCCGGCACCTATGGCGCGGCGGCAGCGGCCGCAAAACTGTTCGGGCTTTCCAAGGAGCAGATCATCGCGGCGTTCGGCGTCTCCGGCAGCCAGGCGGCGGGCTCGCTGCAGTTCCTGGTCAACGGCGCCTGGAACAAGCGCTACCAGGTCGGTGCCGCCGCGATGAACGGCGTGATCGCCGCGACCCTGGCGCGCAACGAATTCGTCGGCTCGTCGGAATCGATCGAAGGCAAGCATGGCCTTTTGGTTGGCTACAGCGACAACGCCCATCCCGACAAGGCGGTGGCCGGGCTCGGCAAAATCTACGAAACCATGAACATCGGCGTGAAGCCGTATCCGAGTTGCCGCTACACCCATGCCGCGCTCGATGCGCTGATCGCGATGCGGCGCGAGCACAACATCACGCCGGACCAGATCAAGCGCGTCGAGATCGGTCTGCATCGCAACGGCATCACCCTGACCGGCGACGCCGCCACCAAGCGGCATCCGACGTCGATCGTCGGCGGCCAGTTCTCGATGTTCTTCACCGGCGCCGTCGCGCTCGACCAGGGCCGTTTTGGCTGGGACGATTACGAGCGGCTCGGCGACAAGGCCGTCGACGCGCTGGCCGACAAGTTCGACGTGGTACAGGACGACCGGCTCGAGATCGGCCGCACCCACCCGTTCGGCGCCCGCGTCAGCATCACCACCGACGACGGCCTGCATGAGCGGCTGTTCTTCGATCCCTCCGGGGAGCCGACCTCGTTCCCCGACGCGCAGGCGATGCAGCAGAAGTTTTTGACCCTCGCCCGCCCGGTGCTGAACGGCCGCGCCGACCAGCTTGCCGACGCGATCCTGTCGCTGGAGCGTTTCGACAAGGTCGAGCAGGCAACGCAGTTGGGGCGGCAGTAGGGGCGCGTTAGTTGCTCGCGGACTTCGCGGCGCCGCCAGTTGCCGCAATGACATCCCTGATCAGTTGCGACACGCCGTCGACGTCGGGCCAGTTCGGCGAGATGCCGAGCCGCACGATCACCAGCCGCTGCGACGGAATCACGATGACGTATTGCCCGATGGTGCCCTTGGCCATGAAGGCATCGCGCGGCCAGCCATGCGTGACGCGATAATTCGCGGCAAGACCGTCGCCCTGGTTGGTCCAGAAACCGGCGCCATAGCCGACCCAGGCGTTCGGCGTTGGCGACGCCGAATAATTTGTCCAGCCTTCCGGCAAAATACGCTTGCCGCCGACCACGCCGTCGTCGAGATAAAGCAGGCCGAACCGGGCCCAGTCGCGCGCACTCGCCAGCATCTCGCCCGATCCTTCCGGATTGCCCGAGCCGTCGAACTGCAGCGTCACATAATGCATGCCGAGCGGGCCGAACAATTCCTGGCGCGCGAAACGCATCACATCGGCGGCGTGACCGCCGACCGCCTCGCGGATCAGTTGCGACAGGATGACGTAATTGCCGTCATTGTAATTCCATGTCGTGCCTGGCGCTGTCACGAGCGGCATGGTTTCGGCAAAGCCGGCCATGTCGGCTTCTCCGTATTTCATCCGGTTGACCGGCTCCAGCGTGGAGGCGAGCGAGGCCTGCAGCGAACTGCCGATCGCCAGGCCCGCGGTATGGCGCAGCAATTGATCGACCGTGATGGCATGGCGGGGATCATCGGGATTTTTCCACGCGGCAACCGGCGCCGGACCATCGAGCGTGAGCTTGCCCTGACGCACCAGAATGCCCGTCAGGGCCGAGATCACCGATTTGGTCGCGGAGAAGCCGAGTATCTGCGTGTCGATGCCGTAGCCTTTTGCATAGCGCTCGGCGACGACATGACCGTCCTTCACCACCACCACCGCCTTGGTGCGGCGATAGGTCGGCGCATGCGGCTCGAAAAAGGCGCGATCGAGCGCGGCCTGAAGTTCGGGCGTCGTGGCTTCAACCAAGGCGGGTCCGGCGATCTCGGGCAACAGTGCCGGCTTATGGTCGTCCGGCGGCAGCGACAATACGGCGACCGTGCCGTGATCCAGCGTGCAGCCAAAACCGTCGCGATAAACCGCGTGGCTGCGGCCCAGCCCGAGCAAGCTCACCGTGACATCGCGGTGCGTTCGATCGACATCAATATGGAACGCCCAGGCGATCCAATTGACGCCGGGCATTGCGTCGACGGTCTCGGAGAGCACACGTTCGGGATCAAGGCCCGACACGAAGGTCGAGGAACAGAGGATGTCGGCGACAAAGCCGGTCGCGACTTTTGGAGCGTCGTGGGCGCGGGCGGCGGTGAACACAAGCGCTCCGAGTGCGGCAGTGGTCGCGAGGAGGAGGATCAGGCGTGGTCGGGTCATTGGCTTTCTCCGGCATGCGCATCATGCGCTTGCCGGCCATCCCGCAGGAATTTGCGAGGCGCTGCTCGCCGGATTTGCAAATCCGGCTGGTCGAAATCACCGGCGATCTCGCCGATTTCGAAAATATGTATATTTCATAATGGCTTGAAGGATCAGGCAGCCGACGCCTTCGACTTGCGATATTCCGTCGGCGTGACGCCTGTGGTGGCCTTGAAGGCGCGGTTGAAGGGACCGAGCGACTGGAAACCGGCATCCATCGCGATGGTGATGACGGGAACTTCGGCCTGCGAGGGATCGGCGAGCGCGGCCTTGGCTTCCTCGATCCGGTGGTTGTTGAGGAAGACGTTAAAATTGCGATAGCCGAGCCGCTGGTTGATCAGCCGCCGCAGCCGGTATTCCGGAATCGCGAGCTTGGTCGCCAGCGTGCCGATGCTGATGTTGTCATGGCGATAGATCCGCTCGTCCGCCATCAACCGCATCAACGCGTGCACCAACCGCTGGTCCGCGCCGCTGTCTTCGACCGCGGCGGCCGGGCCGGCAACGGCCGCGGCGGCTTCGGCGGGCGCGGGAAACAGATCGGCGGCATTGACCCGCATCATCGCATAGCAGATCGCGGCCACGATGCCGGTGAGTACGGCGGCGTTCACGACGTTGGCGATCACGGCGGTATCGCGGCCCCAGATCGATATCCCCAACAGCGCATTGACGCCGCCATAGAGCACGGTCGCGCCGACGATGAAAACCCGCACATGACGGCGGCGCTCGACCAGGTCGGCCGACCAGGAAGTGACGGTTTGGGCGAGCGCCAGCACGATGAAGCACAGCGCGATCAGGTTGACCGCGATGATCGCCGGCCGGCCGTGGACCGCAGGCGCGATCCACAGGCAACTGACAAAACTGTAGGCCGACACCAGTGCCCAGATCAGCGCGTGCCACCAGCGCGCCACAAATGTATCGTCCAGCAGCGCGCGCGTGAACAGCCACACCACCACGGCGTCACCGGTCGACAACGCGATCAGCGGCGCATGCCACAGCGAAACCGGCGCGGTCGAACCGATCTCGTTGCTGACGGCGTGCGCGATCGTCCCCAGCGCCAGCGCAATGGTGAGGCGTCCGGCCACGACATGGCGAAAGTCACGCCACAGCGACGCCGCCAGCACCAGCAGCAGCGCCACGGTCGCGGCGCGCAATGCGAGATCGAGAGTGGCGAGCGTCATCGGTCGATCCGGTCGAACATCAGAATGCCAGGAGCCTTGTAGTCGAGATCGCGCTTCGGTTCAATTTCGCGAAGCCGTCCATGACGCGCGCGTCGTGACCCAGATATCCGCGACATGGCCGAACAGATCGGTCACGCCATCCTTGCCGGCGCCGAGCCTGCGCGCCACGGCCTGCGATGCGGTGTTCTCGCGATCGATGGAGTGGATGATGCGGTCGATCTCGAAGGTCGCAAACGACCAGTCGATCGCCGCCGACGCCGCCTCCACCGCATAGCCCTTGCCGCGGAAATCGCCGGCGATGCCCCAGCCGACCTCGAAGCCCGGCCAGCCCGGCGGCATCCATGGGCCGACGCGCCCGGCATAGCGGCCGGTTTTCCTCTCCTCGACCACGAACATGCCGACGCCGTACAGCGCCCAATGGCCGGCCATGATCGCCGCGTTGCGCCACCCGTCGAATGCATCGGTGATCGGCCTGCCGTTGGCGGTGATGAAGCGGCCGGCGAGCGGATCGCCGAGCATCGCGGTGTTCGGCGCGACATCCTCGGCACGCCACGGCCGCAGCAGGAGGTGCTCGGTCTCGATCACGGGATCGCTGAGACGCGCGAGCGTGACGCCGGGTTTGAGCGGAGGCAGCATGGCGAATCCGTCATCCTGAGGTGCGAGCCCGCTTGGGCGAGCCTTGAAGGATGACAGAAGACAACGCCTGTGGCCATCCTTCGAGACGCGCGCAAGATGCGCGCTCCTCAGGATGACGGCGGAGTGTGCGGGGACTTCGCTTCGCTCGCGATGACGTGGTAGGCTGGCACGCTTTCATCCCTCCGCCCCGCGCCCCTAAAATCTCTCATGCTCCGCACGCCCTTTATCGAAACCTTGAGCGATCTGTTCATCCGCTCGTCGCAATGGCGCGGGCGCGAGGAGCTGTTCGTCGACGAGCATGATCGCATCACCGGCGACGAAGCGTTCGAACAGGCGCTCGCTTTGGCGCGGGGTTTTGCCGATCTCGGCGCCGCACAAGGCGAGGTGATCGCGTTTCTCTGCCGAAGTTCGGCGCGGCATGCGGTGGCGTGGTTCGCCGCTCCCTTGAGCGGGCGGATCGCCTGCAGCCTGCATGTGCGGGAGACGACGGAGCGGCTTGGCCAGGCGCTCGACTGGCTGGACGCAAAAATGCTGGTGCACGACGCCGATCTCGAGGAACAGGCTGTCGCGGCGATCGCCGCGTCGGGTCGCCGCATTGCGCGGATCAGCCTCGGCGCGCGCGGCGGCGCGGATGCCGATTACAGCGATATCGTCGCAAGCGGCGCGCGCTTCGACGTCGCGGCGACGCGGCCAAAACCTGATGATGTCGCCGCGATCGTGTTTTCCTCGGGCACGACCGGAAAACCAAAAGGCATCATGCACACCCAGAAGACCATGCTGGAAGCCGCCAAGGGCGGCCAGGTGGTGATGGGGCCGATCACACCTGACAGCGCCACGCTGCTGTACATGCAGCCATCCTTTGCGGCGTGGCCGATCATCGTGCTGCCGTTCGTGGCCGCCAAGGCAAAAGTCTGCTTCGGCAGCAATTTTACGCCGGCGGCATTCCTGGAAACCTGCCAGCGCGAGCGCATCACCAAGGCGCCGCTGGTACCGACGATGTGGCGGATGGTGTTCGAGGCGGGCCCGGAGAATTACGATTTGTCGGCGCTGACGCTGGTGTCGATCTCGGGCGAGGCGCCGGCGCCGAGCGACGTGCAGCAGCTCTACAACCGCATCTGCAAGAACATCGTCTGCATCTATCTGTCGGGCGAAGCCTTTACCGCGTCGGGCGTGCTCGCCAACACCCGCGACCTGATGGAGCGCGACAAGATCGGCTCCAGCGGCAGGCCCGCGGTCGGCGGCGACGTACGAATTCTCGCGCCCGGCGGCGGTTTTGATGACGAAGCGCCGCAAGGCGAAACGGGCGAGATCGCGATTTCGGGGCCGTCGCTATCGATCGGCTACTGGAAGGACGAGACGCTCACGCGGACAAAATTCCGCGACGGCTGGTGGCGCAGCGGCGATCTCGGCCGGCTCGACGCCGACAATTATCTCTGGGTCTCCGGCCGCATCGACAACGTCATCAACACCGGCGGCATCAAGGTGTCGGGCGAGGAGATCGAACACGCGCTGCTGTCGCATCCCCAGATCGCGCAATGCGCCGTGATCGGCCAGCCCGACGCGCAGATGGGGCAACGGATCGAGGCGTTCGTGGTCGCGCGCGGTACGAGGCCCGAGATCGAGGACATCAACCGCTTTTTGCGCCAGCAGAAGCATCTTGCCGGCTTCAAGGTGCCGAAGGCGTTTCATTTCGTCGATAGCCTGCCGACCGGGCCGACTGGAAAGCTGTTCCGCAGGGCGCTAAGGGAGGACGGGTAGTCGCCGCACACCCAACGTCATCCTGAGGTGCGCGCCCTTGCGCGCCTCGAAGGATGGGCCGCATGCACGTGTAGCCATCCTTCGAGGCTCGCCCAAGCAGGCTCGCACCTCAGGATGACGCTTGTAAGTGGGGCTGCGGCACAAGATAATATCGAGGACTTCCCTTACGAATTTTCATGGAGCCTCCCATGAGCTGGCAACCCACCGACGATCCCGTGCTCGGCGATCCCAAATCCTGCGACGCGCTGGAGCTGGTCATCGTGCCGCGCACCCGCGACCTCGGCGACGGCTTCGAGGTGCGGCGCGCGCTGCCGCATGGCAAGCGGCAGATGGTCGGGCCGTTCATCTTCTTCGACCATTTCGGCCCGGTGCAATTCATCTCCGGCAAGGGCATGGATGTGCGCCCGCATCCGCATATCGGGCTGGCCACCGTCACCTATTTGTTCGACGGCAGCATCATGCACCGCGACAGCGAGGGCAACATCCAGGAGATCCAGCCCGGCGCGATGAACCTGATGACGGCCGGGCGCGGCATCGCCCATTCCGAACGCACGCCCGATGTGCAACGCCGCGACGGTCAGAAGATGCTGGGCCTGCAAAGCTGGATCGCGCTGCCAAAGGCCTCCGAGGAGATCGCGCCGTCGTTCCAGCATTATGCCGCCGACAGCCTGCCGACCATCAGCGATCAGGGTTTTAGCGCGCGCATCATCGCCGGCCAGTCGTTCGGCGCGACATCACCGGTGACGATGGTGTCGCCATGGTTTTACACGGAAGTGACGGCGCAGGGCGGCGTCAGCGTGCCGCTCGACCCCGACCATGAAGAGCGCGCGATCTATCTGGTCGACGGCGAGATCGAAATCGCAGGCGACCGCTACGAAGGACCGCGGCTGCTGATCTTCCGGCCCGGCGATCGCATCACGGTGAAGACCTCGCGGCCGACCCGGATGATGTTTTTAGGCGGCGACGCGCTGGAAGGCCCGCGCCATATCTGGTGGAATTTTGTCTCCTCCAGCAAGGAGCGGATCGAACAGGCCAAACAGGACTGGAAAACCGGCCGTTTTGCCGCCGTTCCGCAGGAGCATGAGTTCATTCCGCTGCCCGAGTAAGCTATCAGAGCGAGCTATCTCTCTTTCCGCCTCACTGCCCCGCCGGCTCGCCCTGGGGCCGCCTGAAAGCCTGACCTGATGAACACGATGCTATCGAGCGATCTTCCCTTGCCCCGGATCGGCCGCGGAAAAGTCCGCGATATCTATGCCGTCGGCGAGGATCGCGTCCTGCTGCTCACCACCGACCGCATCAGCGCCTTCGACGTGGTGATGTCGGAAACCATCCCGATGAAGGGCGCGGTGCTGACCCAGATCAGCGCCTGGTGGTTCAAACAGCTCGAAGGCGCCGTGCCGCACCACATGATCAGCGCCGACGCCGATGAGATCATCAAGCAAGTCCCCGCGCTCAGGGATCACCGCGCCGCGCTCACCGGACGCGCGATGCTGTGCAAGCGCACCACGGTGTTTCCGATCGAATGCGTGATCCGCGGTTACATCTCCGGCTCGGCGTGGAAGGAATATGCCGCGCAGGGCACGCTGGCGGGCGAAAAGCTCGCGCCCGGGCTGCTCGAAAGCGCAAAGCTCGAGCCCGCGATCTTCAGCCCGGCGACCAAGGCCGAAACCGGCCATGATGAGAACATCACGGTGGGGCGGATGCGGCAGATCCTCGGCGACGAGGTCACCGATCAATTGGAGAGCATGACCCGCGCGGTCTATACGCTCGGCGAGAGGATCAGCCGGGAGCACGGCATCATCATTGCCGACACCAAATTCGAGTTCGGCCGCGACCGCGACGGGCGCATCATCCTGATCGACGAGGTGATGACCCCGGACAGTTCGCGGTTCTGGGCGGCGGATGTCTATAAGCCGGGACAGCCGCAGCCGAGTTTTGATAAGCAGCCGCTGCGCGATTATCTCGATATCGAGCGCCACGCCGGCCGCTGGAACGGCGATGCGCCGCCGCCGCCATTGCCTGACAGCGTGGTCGATGCCACCAGCAAGCGCTACCTCGAAGCCTATCGCCGCGTCACTGGCGCCGATCTCGGGATTTAAGGAGCGGTTCGATGGCGCTGGGCGTGCGCGAGATGGCGGCTTCCGAAACCGAGATCATCATCGACTATTTCCAGAAAGCCACCCCGGAATTTCTGGAAACGCTCGGCGTCGATCCGACCCGCTTGCCGCCCGTAAGCGCCTGGCGCGAGCGGATGCAGCGCGAAGCCGGGCTGCCGGTCGGGCAACGCAGCTGGCTGGCGGTGGTTTGGCTGTCGGACGAACAGCCGGTCGGCTTTTCGACCGCCGACAAGATCAGCCATGGCGAACAGGCCAATATGCACCTTCATGTCATCGACCCCCCGCGCCGCAACAGCGGAATTGGCGCGGCCTGCGTCCGCCTCACCGTCGACCTGTATTTCGAGCGGCTGAAGCTGAAGCGCCTGTTCTGCGAACCGCACGCCTTCAACGTGGCGCCCAACCGCACCCTGCAGAAGGCCGGCTTCAAATATCTCAAGACGCATATGACGGTGCCGGGGCCGCTGAATTTCCACCAGGCCGTCAATCGCTGGGTGATCGAGCGCTAGATCCGGCGACAAGGCCGTCGGAAAATCCACGCAAAAAGTTCCATCGCTGTCTGGTTACAAAAATGTGTTGTCGCCGCGTGCCGCGTTCGTCTACCACTGGCGACGGGTGTCGGGACGAATGGATGTGGTCAATCAATCTGTTATTCAGGGTTCGAAGGTAAGTCCGTGGCTGCGTACGGCACTCAATGATGTGCTGGGCGGCGGCGCTGCCAGCGTACTCTCGATTACGTTCGGCCTGTCCTATTCACTGCTGATCTTCTCCGGCCCGCTGGCACCCTTTCTCTCCTATGGCGTCGCGGTGACCTTCATCTCGTCTGCGATCATCGCCGTTGTGCTCGCGTTCGGCAGCTCGATCCCGTTCGCGATCGGCGGCCCGGAAAGCTCGACCGCGGCGATGACCGGAATATTGGCGTCCTCGCTCATCGAACGAATGGCAGCCAATCCAGCCGCTTCGCCGCTGGCGCCGGTTTTGATCACGCTTGGCCTCGCCAGCATCGCCACCGGCATCGTGCTGTGCGCCTTCGGCGTGACGCGGCTCGGCCGCGCGATCCGCTACGTGCCCTATCCGGTGGTCGGCGGATTCCTCGGCGCGACCGGCTGCCTGATCCTGCTCGGCGCGGTTCGCGTCATCACCGGCATGCGCCTGCAATTTTCCACGCTCGATCAATTCGCCAACCTTTTGACGCTGTCCGAACTGGCCGCGGCGTGCGTCATGGCATTGATCCTGTATCTGACCTGGCATCGCTCGCGCAGCCCGTTCGGATTGCCTGCCATCCTGATCGGCGGCGTGATCGCCGCGCATGTCGTATTCTGGTTGGCCGGGCTTTCGCCGGCCGAGGCGCAGGCTTCGGGCTGGACCTTTCAGCCGCCGCCGAGCGTTTCGCTGATGCTGCCGTGGAGTGCTGCGGAAATCGGCCGCTATCCCTGGTACGCGCTGCCGGAAATCAGCGGCAATCTCATCGCGGTGATTTTCGTCACGGCATCGAGCACGCTGTTCAACACCGCGGGCATCGAGGTGGCGCTGCATCGCGAGGCCAATCTGGAGCGCGAACTCAACGTCACCGGGCTTGCCAACATGTTGTCCGGCGTATTCGGCGGCTATACCGGCTGCATTTCGATCAGCCGCACCGTGCTGAATTTCAACGGCGGCGGCACCGGCCGTCTCTCCGGCCTGACGGTCGCCGCGATTTCGGCGCTGATGCTGGCGGTAGCACCCGTGCTGCTCGGCTACATGCCGAAATTCGTGCTCGGCGGCCTCTTGATCTATCTCGCCGCGGACCAATTGCATCGCTGGATCGTCGAATTGCGCCGGCGACTGTCGCTGACGGAATATCTGTCGCTGCTCGCCATCATCGTCGTCATCGTGCAATGGGGTTTTATTGCCGGGATCGGCTTCGGCGTGGTGGTCGGCTGCGCCACCTTCGCGCTGAGCGCGGCGCGGATCGATTCGATCAAATACCATTTCAACGGCACCGAGTTTCGCAGCACGCTGGACCGTTCGCGCGACGACCAGGCGGTGCTCTCGGCGCATGGCGGCAAGATCCAGGGCCTCAATTTGCAGAGCTATCTGTTCTTCGGCTCGGCCAACCGGCTCTACCAGCATGTCAAGGAACTGCTCGGCCGCCATCCGGAGTGCCGTTTCCTGCTGTTCGACTTCAAGCTCGTCACCGGCATCGACTCCTCGGCGGCCTACAGTTTTGCCCAGATCAAGCGCACCGCGCAGGATCGCGGCATCCGGCTGGTGCTGGTGGAGCTTGCGTCGAGCGCCGAGAAGGCGCTGCGTTCCAGCGGCTTCATCACCGATGATGTCAGCGTCGTGCCCGAACTCGATCATGCGCTGGAATGGTGCGAGAACGAGGTGATCGAAGCGCATCAGGGCCTCGAACAGGAAGAGGCCTCCTTGCGTGACTGGTTCATCCAGATTCTCGGCAATGAAGACGATGCGGCCGCCTTGATCCACCGCTGCGTGCGCATCGAGGTCGACGCCGGCGAAACCATCGTCCGCGCCGGCGACACCGCCGATTCCATGCATTTCATCCTCGACGGCCGCGTCGGCATCATGGTGGCATCAGGCGAAAACAGCACCACGCGGGTGCGCAGCCTCGGCCGCTACACCACGATCGGCGAGATGGGCCTGGTTTCCCGGACCTCGCGCAGCGCCACCATCCAGGCCGAAATCGCCAGCGTGCTCTACTCGCTCAGCGCGGAGCAGTTCGAGGCCATCAAGAGCAACGATCCGGCGCTGAGCCAGAAGCTGCTGACCTATTTTGTGTCTGTCATGGCCGAGCGGCTGACGTTTGCCAATCGCACGATTGCCGTGTTGCGGAGGTAGCCCCGCGAGAAGCGCCTTTCTTCCCCTCTCCCCTTGTGGGAGAGGGTGGATCGACGCCGCAGAGCGGCGGCGAGACGGGAGAGGGGGCTCTGACTCTCGTTCTGCGGCACCCCTCTCCCGCCTCCGCTTCGCTTCGGCACCCTCTCCCACAAGGGGAGAGGGGAACCATCGCGCTTTGCGAAGACGAGAAACTAAATCCCCGCCATCATCACGTATTTGATCTCGACATATTCTTCCATGCCGTGATGCGAGCCTTCGCGTCCCAGGCCGCTTTCCTTGACGCCGCCGAACGGGGCTACTTCGGTGGTGATCAGGCCGGTGTTGACGCCGACCATGCCGGACTCCAGCGCTTCGGCGACGCGCCAGACCCGGCCGAGATCGCGCGAGTAGAAATAGGAGGCAAGCCCGAACGGCGAGTTGTTGCACATCGCGATCACCTCGGCTTCGTCCTTGAAGCGGAACACCGGCGCCAGCGGTCCAAAGGTTTCCTCATGCGCGACCAGCGCATCGGGCCTGACATTGGCGAGCACGGTCGGCTCGAAGAAGCTGCCGCCGAGCGCATGGCGCTTGCCGCCGGTGATGATTTTGGCGCCGCCCTTGACCGCATCGGCGATGTGTTTTTCGACCTTGTCGATGGCTTCCATGTTGATCAGCGGGCCCTGCGTCACGCCGGCCTCGGTGCCGTCGCCGATCTTCATCGCCGCGACCTTCTTCGACAGTTTTTCGACGAACTGGTCGTAGATCCCGTCCTGGGCGTAGAGCCGGTTGGCGCAGACGCAGGTCTGGCCCATGTTGCGATATTTGGAAACCATCGCGCCCTCGACGGCGGCATCGATATCGGCGTCGTCGAACACCACGAACGGCGCGTTGCCGCCGAGTTCGAGCCCGAGCTTCTTCACCCCGACCGCGGCCTGCTGGTACAGGATCTTGCCGACCTCGGTCGATCCGGTGAAGCCGACAAAGCGCACCGCGGGATGTTCGCACAACACCTTGCCGATCGCCGACGAATTGCCGGTCATGATGTTGAGCACGCCCTTGGGCACGCCGGCCTTCTCCGCCAGCACCGCCAGTGCCAGCGCCGACGAGCGGCGTCTCGTTGGCCGGCTTCAGCACCACGGTGCAGCCGGCGGCGAGCGCCGGCGAAACTTTTCTTGTGATCATCGAATTCGGGAAATTCCACGGCGTGATCGCGCCGCAGACGCCGATCGGCTGCTTGATCGCGAGCAACCGCGCATCCGGCCGCTGGGTCGGGATGGTCTCGCCATAGACGCGGCGCGCCTCCTCGGCAAAGAACTCGATATAGGCGGCGCCGATGTCGACCTCGCCGAGCGCTTCCGCCAGCGGCTTACCCTGTTCGGAGGTGAGGATCAGGGCCAAGTCCTCGCGGTTGGCGACGATCAGCTCGAACCATTTGCGCAAGATATTGGAACGCTGCTTGGCAGTGTGCTTGGCCCAGGCCGGAAACGCGCGCTCGGCGGCTTCGACCGCCTCGGTCGCTTCCTTGGTGCCCATCCTCGGCACCTTCGCCAGTTCCACGCCGTTGACCGGATTGGTTACTGATGTCGCCGGCGTGCCCGACCATGCGCCGTCGATGTAGCAATGTTCGCGCAGCAATGACGGGTCTTTGAGGCGGTCGCGCAGCGAGGACGACTGGGCTTGCGTGGCACGTGCGGCAACGGGCGGGTTCATGGCGTCACTCCTGAAAACTTTTTTGGCGGAACTTGGAGCGCAATATAAGCCGAAACCGCCCGCAATGCACCGGTCGCTGACACCGTGCGCTTCAACCAATCTTGAGAAGCCAGCCTGGCTTTACGACCGTTCCGTTGCAGCCAAATTCTTGCAAGCCAAACTTTTTTCAGACCTCGCGGCCCGGTCAGGCCGCGCCGCTCATATAGGTCTCGCGGCGGCCGATCATGCGCTCCGCGGCGGTCTTGGCGTCCGCCTTGGAAGAGGTCGCGCAGGTGCGGTATTCGAGATCGGGCATTGCGGCGGGTTCGCGGCGGCTGAACCATGATTTCGAGCCGGTCGGCAGCATCGCCAATGCCGAAGCGACATTGTCGACCGCTCCGAAGGAGTGCAGTGCGCCGGTACCGGCATAGCGGACTTCATAAATCCCGGGGCTGATCGGAGCTTCGATGTTCTCGCCACGTCCCGCGCGGGGATACCGCTTCCATTCGCTCCAGGTGGAGATCATCTCTCGTCGCTCCGCAACAGCAAAAAATCTAACAATTTTATCGAATTACAGGGGCTGCAACTTCTATTTGCGCCGAAATGCGCACCGCTGACAACTAAATTCGTGGCCAGTTTCGAGTGCAGACAAGTATAGCTCCGCCCGCCCCGGGAACTACCGGGCGTCCCGCCAATCCACCACAAATAATGGGCATGTGGCTTATCGGCACGCGGGTTTGTCGCCTTGCGGCGCAACAAGAATCCGACGGGCCGCGCTGCCCACCGGCCGGCGATCACGAGATCGCGACCGGAGCGGCAAACCGCCGCCCGGCCTCGCGAGTCCCTTGCGGGGGTTCCACGCCGGGTGGAAGATCGCGCACTTCAAAAAAATAACCCGGAGGAACCCCATGCAAAGCAAATCAGAGATCGACCAGATTCTGCGCCGGATGAGCGACGCCAAGGAAATCCCCGGCGTGGTCGCGGTCGCGGCGACGTCGAAAGACGTGATCTACCAGGGTGCGTTCGGCAAGCGCGATCTGTCCAAGGGCGACGCCAAGGACAATGCGATGACCGAGGACAGCGTGTTCTGGATCGCCTCGATGACCAAGGCGATCACGGCGGCGGCCGGCATGCAGCTGGTGGAGCAGGGCAAGCTCTCGCTCGACGAGCCGATCGGCAAGGTGCTGCCCGATCTCGCCGCGCCGCAAGTGCTGGATGGTTTCGACGCCAAGGGCGAACCGAAACTTCGCGCCGCGAAGAAGCCGATCACCTTGCGCCATCTGATGACCCATACCGCCGGCTTCGCCTACAACATGTGGAACGGCGACATGGTGCAATATCTGGACAAAACCGGCCTGCCCGCCGTCACCACCTGCAAGAACGATGCGCTAAAGACGCCATTGATGACCGATCCCGGCACCCGTTGGGAGTACGGCACCAATATCGATTTCGTCGGCAAGGCGGTGGAAGCGGTGAGCGGCAAGCGGCTCGACGCCTATCTGCGCGACCACATGTTCGGCCCGCTCGGCATGAGCGACACCGGCTTCAAGATCGGCGAATCCCAGCGCAAGCGGCTGGTCGGCATGCATCAGCGCAACGAGGACGGGTCGCTGTCGACCATTCCGTTCGAACTCGAACAGGAGCCGGAATTCCACATGGGCGGCGGCGGGCTGTACGGCACCGCGGGCGATTATCTGAAATTCACCCGGATGATCCTCAACAAGGGCAAAGGTAACGGCAACCAGGTGCTGAAGCCCGAGACCGTCGCGACCATGGGGCAAAACCACATCGGCGACCTCACCATGGGCAAGATGAATTCGGCGGTGGCGTTCGCGACCAATGACGTCGACCTCTATCCTGACATGGTGAAGAAATGGGGCCTCAGCTTCCTGATCAACACCGCCAAGACCGCCGAGGGCCGCAGTGCCGGCAGCCTGGCCTGGGCCGGCCTCGCCAACACCTACTACTGGATCGACCCGGCGCGCGACGTCACCGGGGTGATCCTGATGCAGTTGCTGCCGTTCGCCGACGGCAAATGCCTGCAAGCCTTTGCCGGCTTCGAGCGCGGCGTTTATGCCGGGCTTGATGCAGCGCAAAAGGCGGCGTGACGACCAAGGGGTTGATCGCCTCCCGAGGGCGCGCCCTTGCGCGCGCCCTCGTAGATGAAGGATGATGCGGCAAACCAGCGGACGCGTCTGCCGCAGCAGGAGGAACAGCCTTGACCGAAAAAGCCGATAGCTATGTTTGCGGTATTTCCGACGCGCCGCTGCTGGGCGAGACCATTGGGCGCGCGCTCGACCTCGCGGTCCGGCGCTGGGGCAGCCGCGATGCGCTGGTGTCGCCGAGCCACCAGGTGCGCTGGAGCTGGCAGGAATTGGCGGAGCGGGTCGATGCGCTGGCCGCGGGCTTTCTCGCGCTTGGCCTCGAGCGCGGCGCGCGGATCGGGATCTGGTCGCTGAACCGGCCGGAATGGGCGCTGACGCAATTCGCCGCCGCCAAGGCCGGCCTGATCCTGGTCACCATCAACCCGGCGTACCGGCTGACCGAACTGGAATTCGCGCTGGCAAAGGTCGGCTGCGCCGCGATCGTCACCGCGACCGCGTTCAAGACCATCGAACTATATGGAGATGCTGAACACGCTGCTGCCGGAACTGGCCAAGGCAGAACCCGGCGATCTGCACGCGGCGCGGCTGCCGCAATTGCGCGCGGTGATCCAGGTCGGCGGGCCGGCGTTTCCCGGCACCATTCCGTTCGATGAGGTCTCGAAGATGGGCGGGGCGCGGCACAAGGCGCAACTGGCCGAGCTCGCCGCCACGCTGCAATTCGACGACCCCGTCAATATTCAATTCACCAGCGGTACCACAGGCTCGCCCAAGGGCGTCACGCTGACCCATCACAACATCCTCAACAACGGCTATTTCACCGGCCGCGCGATGCGCCTGACCGAACAGGACCGCATCTGCATTCCGGTGCCGCTCTACCATTGCTTCGGCATGGTGATGGGCAACCTCGCCTCCGTGACGCTGGGGGCCACCATGGTCTATCCCGGCGAGGGTTTTGACCCGCTGGTGACCTTGCAGACCATCGAACAGGAAAAATGCACCACGCTGTACGGCGTGCCGACCATGTTCATCGCCGAACTCGACCATCCCGATTTTGCGAAATTCGATCTGTCATCGCTGCGTACCGGCATCATGGCCGGCGCGCCCTGCCCGATCGAAGTGATGAAGCGGGTCAACGAGCAGATGAACATGCGCGAGGTGACGATCGCCTATGGCATGACCGAGACCAGCCCGGTCAGCTTCCAGAGTTCGACCGACGATCCGCTGGAGCGGCGGGTATCGACCGTCGGCCGCATTCATCCGCATGTCGAGGTCAAGGTGGTCGACCCCGAGGGGCGCATCGTGCCGCGCGGCGAACGCGGTGAACTCTGCACCCGCGGCTACAGCGTCATGCTGGGCTATTGGGACGAGGCGGAAAAGACCAAAGACGTGCTCGACGCCTCGGGCTGGATGCACACCGGCGACATCGCCGTGATCGACGACGAGGGCTATTGCAACATCGTCGGCCGCATCAAGGATCTGGTGATTCGCGGCGGCGAAAACCTCTATCCGCGCGAGATCGAGGAGTTCCTCTACAAGCACCCGAAAATCCAGGACGTGCAGATTTTCGGCGTCGCCGATGATCGCTATGGCGAGGAGCTGTGCGCCTGGGTTCGTGTCCGCAGCGGCGAGACCCTGACCCTCGAAGAAGTCCGCGGCTTCTGCCAGGGCCAGATCGCCCACAACAAGATCCCGCGCTATGTCGAATTCGTCGACGAGTTTCCGATGACCGTCACCGGCAAGATCCAGAAATTCGTGATGCGCGAGGCGGTCGAGCAGCGGCTCGGACTGAAGGCGGCAAAGACGGCGTGAGGGACAGGGGGCCGTGGCCTGGATGAACCAACGGGTCGCGCGAATGCGCGCCCGACGACAGGCTCCGCGACATCCGGGAGCGGCGGTCCCGCTATTCGATCACCTCTTCCGCGCGCACCAGCAATGATTGCGGCATCTCGACGCCCAGCGCTTTGGCGATTTTCAGATTGATAACCGTCTTGAACTGGGTCGGTTGTTCGATCGGAATGTCCGCCGGGTTTGCACCCTTCAATATCTTGTCGACAAAAACGGTGGCGCGGCGGAACATGGCGGCGAAGTCGACCCCGTAACCCACCAGAGCGGCGCCCCGCGAAGCAATGATGGGAGCGGCAACGGATGGCACATGGCACCTGTCGACCAATGCGGCGACCAGCGATGCATTGGTCACGAACGCATTGGCGTCCGTGATCACGAAGCCATCCATGGCGACCGCGCCAACGGCTGACAGCGCGCTGTCGAGGTCGACGGGGGCGTCGACCTCGATCGGCCGCAAGTCCACATTCAACGCCTGCGCCGCCGATGTCATCGCCCTCATGGTCCCGTCGTTCAAGGGATTGCCCCGTTGCAGCAGGACGCCCGCGCGTCTCATCGAAGGAGCAATGCCGGCCAGCACCTCCAGCCGCTTGGCGGCCAGTTCCGTCAGGAAGAAGGTTTGTCCCGTGATGTTGCCGCCGGGATGA
This sequence comes from uncultured Alphaproteobacteria bacterium, assembly GCA_963699465.1. GTDB lineage: Bacteria > Pseudomonadota > Alphaproteobacteria > Rhizobiales > Xanthobacteraceae > Bradyrhizobium. The sequence continues at coordinate 95,846 of CAVOTZ010000020.1, read as the reverse complement.
CCCATGCTGGCGGCAAAGCCGATCGTGACGAGATCGGGACCCACGATCATCACGATCGGGATTTTGGTCGTCGCGCGGTGCGCAGCCGTAATTCCGGGAAATGTCGCCGTCACCAGCACGTCGACCTCGCGCGCGACCAGTTCAGCCGCCAGCGCCGGCAGGCGGCTGTCGTCGCCGCCGGCGTCGCGATATTCGACATGAACGTTCTCGCCCTCGATCCAGCCGAGATCGCGAAGTCCGCCGAGGAAGACGTCGACTTCCTGATTGCGCGGCGGTGGCAGGAAAAGGCCTACGCGGGCAACGTGATTCGCTGGCTTTGCGCCTGCCGCCAACGGCCAAGCCGATGCCGTGGTCAATGCCCCGCCAGCCAGAGTGATGAATTCGCGCCGTTTCATTGCGATCTTGATCAAATGCCCTCGGGCAAAGACTAGACAGTTTTCAACACAGGTCCAAGCGGCCAGGATGAACTCGATCGGGAAATCCGCGACTAATCGCGTGACCGGGTCAAGGGAACGAGACACATGAAGCGCAGAATATCCTGCATCGGCCTGTTGGTTGCCTGTGGCATCGGCGCCTCTGCTGCGACGGTGGCAGCTGCGGCACCCCCGGCGGGTTACAAGATCGACGAGCCATACACCGTGAAGTCGCCGGACGGGGCGACGACGATCGAGCAATATCTGAACAAGGAGGACGCCGACGGCGACTGGAAGTGGCAGTTCTGGGTGCGTCGGCAGGGCGAATTCACGCTGCTCGATCCGGAGCCCGCGCTCTATCCGGCCGATTTCATCTTCACCGGCGATCAGAACTGGATCATACGCATCCAGAAGATCGGTTCGGGCACCCTGACGCTGCATCTGTATCACTTGACGCCGCGGGGTTATGTGCGCGCGAGCAAGAAGCCGCTCGGCGACCTCGCCTGGGATTATCTGAAGACGCGGCCCGACTGGAAAAAGCTTCTGAAAGCGCCGGAGTATCACGACTCGGCGTATCCGCTGAAGGGACTCCAGGAGAACTATCAAGGATACGGCGTCGACTGGCCGGCGAACCGCTATCTGCTGATCGGCCTGTCGGCAGACGCCGACGTCAAGGGACGCAAACCGATGCAGACGCTCGTCGTCAACGGCTGGCATTGCAGATATGATTTGCAGACCGGCAAGTTCGACGTGCCCGCGATTTTCTCGGATAACAATGCAAAGGCCGTCGTGGCCAGGTCACCGGGCGATTGATCGGCGCAAGATCAGAACCTGCACCACACTTGGTAACGGTCGTGCTTCATTTCCGCCCACCTCGCCGTCGTTCACGGTGTTCGCAAGGCGGCGATACACGAATCCAGCCCTCCATTGGCCGATCAGATTTCGTTCATGACCTGCGCGTATGCGATCATCGCAAACAGCGCCGTGCCTCCGACGATGTTGCCAATCAGCACGGGAATGAAAAATCCCGTTATCATCGGCCAGAGTCCGAGATGCCCGTTCAGGACCAGAAGAAAGGCTTCCGCGCTTCCGGCCACGATGTGCATGAACTCTCCGGCCGAGATCAGGAAGGTAATGAGGATAATGACGTGAAACTGGGTGGGCCCCGCGCTGGGGATCAGCCAGACCATGGTGGCCATCAGAAACCCCGAGGCGATGGCCCGAAAAAGCGCTTCCGACCACGAGTGCCCCATAATTTGGGCGGCGACGTCCAGCATTCCGGTCTTGAGTTCCGGCGTCAAAACCGGCGTATAAGTGCAGAATGCCGCGGCGAAGAATGTGCCGACCATATTGGCTGCAAGGACGATGCCCCACGTGCGACTAATACGCCAGCAACTTGCAACCGAAAGGTCGTCCATGACCGGCAGCACCGCAGTGATGGTGCTTTCCGTGAAAAGCTGCTGACGGGAGAGAACAGCCATCAAGAACCCAGCCGAATAGCCGAAGCTGCTGATGAGGGGTCGCCATGGCGCATCAGAAAGGTGCGTCTGCAGAATGGCCTGGGCGAGCAGAGAAAAACTGATCGAAAGTCCTGCGGCAACCCCGGACCACCACAGCGAGGTGATAGGCCGTTCCATCTCCTCTTCGCCCAGCCGGCGCACAATCTCGTAGATAACCGGTGTCCGTGGGCTCGACATTTCGTCGACGTCTTCACTCTCCTTTTCGGATATGGTGCCCTTACTCTTCCGTTTTGAACGGGAAGGCTTCGCCGATTGGCGGTCTATGGGCGAGGTACGACTGGCCATCATTCAACTCGGTTCGGTATCATGCATCGGTGCTTAACCGGATCTCGGCCGATCGGCCACGCGCGACACTGCTTGAAATCGACGGATGAGAGGCGACATCGCCTCGGGGTGCTCACGGATGCACCACTGACTTCTCCATTGGGGAAGCGGCGGCAAAATAGGCTGCAAGGTCCGCGCGCTCCCGGTCGGTCAGTCTGCCGGCGATCGCCGGCATAGGATTAAGCGCACTGGCATCAACTCCGTACGGCATGGCTTCGTGGGGCGTGGCAAAATTGTCGAGCCGGCTGCGCAGATAAAACGGGCTTTGCCCCTGCAGGCGGGGGATCAATGGCAGGGCGTCAGTGCCCTTTACGTCATGGCAGCCGAGGCAGGCCGGAACGCCGCGATCGGGAGCGCCGTGCATGGCAATCGCCTCGCCGCGCGACGCGGCATCCGCGTCGGGCTTCGCCAATGCCGGCTGCGGTGTCAGGCTGCCCACGTAATTTGCCAGGCTCGTCATTTCGTCGAAGGTCAGACTGTCGATCACTTCGCGCATCTTCTCGTTCGGCCTTGCGCGGGTGCGGAAGGAATAGAGGGTCTGCGCCACATAGGGTGCGGTCTGGATCGTGAGATCCGGGAAGTTGCCCTCCTTGTCGCCACGCCCGTCATTGGCGTGACACTTGGTGCAGCGGGTCTCGAAAATCTGCTTGGCAGCGCCCAAGTCGCCCGTGATGGCTGGGGCAACGGCAGCTTGCGGCATTGCCGCAACTTGCTGGTTGCCCGCCGCCTTGGCAGGCTTCAGCCCGGAATAAAACGCCGCCAGCGCGGCAATATCATCGTCGCCAAGATCGTGCGCTTCGGCCGGCATCGGATTCCACGGGCCCGTCGAGCCGCGGCCGCCAAGCCTTAGCGCGCTGAGTTGGCGACGCAAGAACGTTGCCGATTGTCCCGCGATGTGTGGCGCGCCGGTTAGTTTGCTGCCGTTGCTTTCGTGGCAGAAGGCGCAGGCTGGTATCGCGCGTTCCCGGATACCGAGGGTCGCGATCATCTCACCACGCTTGACGAGAGCGGGGTCAGCGGGTTGCTGCGGCGATACAGTTTGGACCGGCAGGCTCGCGTAGTAGTTCGACAGCGCCGCAACCTGCTGGCCGGACAGCTGGGCGGCGATGTTCTGCATGAAGCCGCTCTTGCGGGCGCCACTGGTGTAGGCTTCGAGCGCGGATTTCAGATAGCCGGCATCCTGGATCGTCAGGTTGGGCGCTTCGCCCCCCGTCACGGCGCCGGAGCCATCCGCGCCGTGACAGCGCGCGCAGGTGGCGGCGGGATTTTGATGAAATTGCTGGTCAGAAAATCCGCCGGCTGGCGCTGCGTACAAGTACTCGTCGGTGGGCGGCGTGTTTTGTTGCGGATTGGCGGGGCGCAACGTGGCGTCGCCGGCATCGGCGGGCGCCGCGGGTGCCCTGTCGGGAAGCGCTGTCATCTCCAGATAGGCTTTGCCGTCGAGCTTTGGAAGCTGTCGCAGGAATGCCACCATCGACCAGATTTCGTCGCTACGCTAACTCGTCGGCCAAGAGGGCATCGCGCTATATTTTACGCCATGCTCGACGATCATATAGAGTTCTTCATCGGTAAACTGGCCCAAGACCTTCGGCAGGTTTTGCGGCCTTGGGCTCATCGACAGGGCCGTGACCGACTGGCCGAAACCCGGCCGACCGTGGCAGTTTCCGCACACCATGTCGAAATGCTGCGCCCCCAGGCGCACGCGGCTCGGTTCCGCAAGGTCGCCCGGTGGGACTACGCTCCTCGCGCGAGACGCGACACTTCTCTTGAAAACGAAATGCAGGAAATGTCTCGCGACCCAGCTGTCCGGCTGATCGGCAGCGACGTTGATGCCACCGGTAATAATGAGAAGACCGAAGCCGATACCGGCAATGACGACAGCGCCAATGATAACCTTCCAGGATACCAAATGGCCGAGCCAGTTGAAATCAGGCCTCAACATTTGCCAGGCGGTTTGAGGCTTTCTGTCCGAGCCTGGCTCCGTCACGTAAAACTCCGCTCGCGCTCAACCGCGGGACAGTATCTGATCCGCGAGCCAAACTCTCCGGGCGATCGTTTGTTCCCCTGCCAAAATGCCCGATTTAAGATTCATTGCGGCCGCGACCGAATGGTTCTGGCGGCAGCGCCGGACATACACTACGAAAGGATTATCTCCGGCGACCCAGTTGAGTTGCGAACATGCGGCGATCAACCCGTTTATCCGCCGATTGTTCGGTGGCTCTTCGTTTCAACTCCGATGTCGAATGAAATGGTTGGCCGACGGATTGCGTCGAGCAAAACCTCCACCGGAACGTTTTGGCTGCGGATGAATTTATCCGTCGAGCCCATTCCGAAGCTTCTGGCCGGATCGGGGCCGAACGTACATCAACGCGAACGTACGATAACGCGTCAGATAGCCTTTGGAAAATTGACATGGACATTTTCGATTACATCGTCGCCGTTGTTTTGCTAACTCCACTTATTTACGGCGCCATTTGGTACTATTGCCGCGGCAAGTTCACGAGCGAAGTTGCGGACGGAATGGTCCGTGACCTAGTGGTGCGTAGTCAGTTGGCCGCAAAAAATAGCCGAAATGCATGAGGCCAATTTTTTGCACGACAGATGCATTCGCTGTTTAGCGACGCAGCCGCGATTTCTTGGCCTTTCCTGAACGGGAAATTTTCAAATCTGTTCGGCAGCGTTACTAGCCCGCCGTCCAAATTCGCTATCTCGACGCGCCCCACGACGTTCGATGTCGGATGTGCGCGCCCTTAAATCGGCAGGCCGTTTTTTTGCGCCAGCTCCTTCAGCGATACCTGCGGCCTGGCGCCGATGTGCTGGATCACTTCGGCGGCGGCCAGCGCGCCGAGTTTTCCCGCGTTTTCAAAGCCGGCATTGCGCACCATGCCGAACAGGAACCCGGCGGCGAACAGGTCGCCGGCGCCCGTGGTGTCGACCATCTTTTGAATCGGAAACGCCGGCACCGAGATCACGCCATCGCCGGAGGCCACGACGCAGCCCTTCTCGCTGCGGGTGACGATTCCGAGCTTGATGTCCTTTTGCAATTGCTTCAGCGCGGTGTCGAAATCGGAGGTCTGGTACAGCGAATGCAGTTCGGCTTCGTTGGCGAACATCAGGTCGACGGTGCCCTTGCGCATCAGTTCGAGGAATTCATCCCGATAACGGTCGACGCAGAATGAGTCCGACAAGGTCAGCGCGACCTGGCGGCCGGCGCCGTGCGCGATGGTCGCGGCTTTGACAAAAGCTTCCTTGGCGCTTTTGGGATCCCAGAGATAGCCTTCGAGATAGACGATCGACGCGGCCGCGATCTGCGCGGGATCGATATCGGCCGGCGTCAACTCCTGCGCCGCGCCGAGATAGGTGTTCATGGTGCGCTCGCCGTCCGGCGTCACCAGGATATAGGAGCAGCCGGTGGCGGGGCCGCCCGAGGCGGCGCTGGTCTCGAACGCCACATTGCGCCGCGCGAATGTCGTGGGTATAAAGCCGCCCGATCTGGTCGTCCTTGACCTTGCCGACATAGGCCGCCCGCGCGCCGAGGTTGGCGATGCCGACAATGGTGTTGGCGGCCGAGCCGCCGGACATTTCCGTGGCCGGGCCCATGTCGCGATAGATCGCGCCGGCGCGGGCCTCGTCGATCAGCGCCATGCCGCCCTTGGTCATGCCATGGCTGGCCAGAAAACCCTCGTCGGTCTGCACCAGCACGTCGAAAATCGCATTGCCGATGCCGAGAACGTCATATTTCGCTGTGGTCATTCGACGCTGTCCTGTTGCGGCAAGGGCGATTGGCGCGGGAAATCGGCGCCAGCCGCACGATAAGCAAGGTGCAGCGGCCTATCACGACAGGCCCCGCGCCAGCAAGCGAGTGCTATAGAAGACCTCATGATCCGCGCCTTCCTCACGGTATCCTCGGGAACGCTGGCCTCGCGGCTATTGGGATTCCTGCGCGACGCGATGATCGCGGCGCTATTGGGCGCGGGGCCGGTGGCGGACGCGTTTCTGGTGGCGTTTCAGCTGGTCAATGTAATCAGGCGGCTGCTGAGCGAGGGCGCGCTGAATGCGGCGCTGGTGCCGGCCTGGCTCCGCGTGCGCGACGCCGGCGGGCGCGGAAGCGGCCGCGGCGTTCGCAGGACGTGTGCTCGGCACCGTCAGCGCGGCGCTGGTCGCGGTCAGTGATGCTGATCGGCCTGATCGATGCCGCTGGTGATGCACGGTGCTGGCGCCGGGCTTTGCGGACAGCCGACGCTGCAGCTCGCGGTCGACGATGCGCGGCTGATGCTGCCTTATCTGGCGTTCGCCGGCCCCGTTACGGTGATGATGGCGCTGTTGAACGCGCAGGGCCGCTTCGCGCTGACGGCGTTCTCGCCGCTGTTGTTCAACCTCGCGCTGATCGGCGCCATGCTCGCGCTGATGCTGCTGCAGCTCGACGACCACCGACGCCGCGCTGGCGATCTCGGCGACGGTCGTCATCGCCGGCTTGCGGCAGCTGCTGATGCTCGGCGCCGCCGATGCGGCGGCGAGCGGCAACGCCGCTGGCATTCACCTTCGCCGGCGCGATGCGCGGATTCTTTGGCCAGGCGTTCCCGGGCATGATCGCCAGCGCCGGGACCGCAATTGCTGATGTGGCCGGCGCGATCATCGCTTCGTCGCACCCTCGGCGGTGTCGTGGCTGTATTTCGCCAATCGGCTCTTCGAACTGCCGCTCGGCATCTCGGCGTCGCGATGGGCACCGTGATGGTGCCCGCCATTGACCGCGCGCGCTGCGCAGCAACGACCGCGCGTCGACGACGCAGCGCCGAATCGCGCGGAGCTCGAACTCGCGGTGGGGCTGGCGCTGCCCGCGACGCTCGGGTTGATCGCGCTGAGCGCAGCCGATCGTGCGGCATCCTGTTCCAGCACGGCGCTGTTCACGCCGCCGACACGCGACGCAACGGCGCAGGCGCTGTGCGGCTGGCGCTTGGCCTGCCCGGCCATGTGCTGGTCAAAGCGCTGGCGCCGGCGTTGTTCGCGCATGAGGACACCCGACGCCGATGTATGCGACGCTGAAGGGCTCGGCCGTCGGCGATCGTCGCGGCGTTCCTGCTCGGCCGGCTGTTCGGCGCCGGCGGCATCGCGGCCGCCATCGCGCTGCGGCGCCTGGAGCAGCGCGCTGTCGCTGATCCTGTGCGGCGCGGCTAGCTTCGCATTTTCGATCACCCGCGGCGCGGCGGCGGCTGCCGCGGATCGTGCTCGCCGCGATCGATGGGCGCCCTCGCCGTGGCCGGCGGCGCAGTTCTCACGTCTGCCCTCGACCGGCTCCTCGCTCGGGCGCATCGTCACGCTGTCGCCCTGCTGGTGGCCGGATCGCGGTCGTATCTGGCGCCTTGCGGGCTTCGCGCGGCCTCTTCGGCGTGCTCGCCGCGGCAATCGGCTAACGCTATCCGCCCCTTCGCCGCCGCGGCTTCGCGCCTGACTGCGCCCATGGCATGGCATGCACCGCAGCAATCGCAAGGAAGCAAACCGATGGCGTTCAAGGAACTGGTGTTTTTCGGGGTCCAGCCGACCGGCAATCTGCATCTCGGCAACTACCTCGGCGCCATCGTCAAATTCGTGGCGCTGCAGGAAAGCCATAACTGCCTCTACTGCGTCGTCGACCTGCACGCGATCACCGGTCGTGGCAGGACCCGCCGAGCTGCGCCACAACACCCGCGAGGTCACCGCGGCCTTCATCGCCTGCCGGCATCGATCCCAAGCAGCAGATCGTGTTCAACCAGAGCCAGGTGGCCGACCACGCCGAACTGGCCTGGGTGTTCAACTGCGTGGCGCGGCTCGGCTGGCTCAACCGCATGACCCAGTTCAAGGAGAAGGCCGGCAAGGACCGCGAGAACGCCTCGGTCGGGCTCTACGACTATCCGGTGCTGATGGCGGCCGACATCCTGGTCTATAGCGCCACCCATGTGCCGGTCGGCGAGGACCAGAAGCAGCATCTGGAGCTGTCCCGCGACATCGCGCAGAAGTTCAACAACGACTTCGCCGCGTCGATTCGCGGCCAGCGGCTTCGGCGACGGCCTTTCTTTCCGCTTGCCGGAGCCGCTGATCAAGGGGCCGGCGACGCGGGTGATGTGCCTGCGCGACGGCACCAAGAAGATGTCGAAGTCCGATCCGTCGGACTATTCGCGCATCAACCTGACCGACGACGCCGACGCCATCGCGCAGAAGATCCGCAAGGCCAAGACCGATCCGGAGCCGCTGCCGTCGGAGGAAAAGGGCCTGGAGACCGGCCCGAGGCCGACAATCTGGTCGGCATCTATGCCGCGCTTCGGACCAGAGCCAAGCCGAGGTGCTCGCGCGAGTTCGGCGGCGGGCAGTTCTCGACCTTCAAGAAGGCGCTGGTCGACCTTGCGGTCGACGAAACTGTCGCCGATCGCCGCCGAGATGAAGCGGCTGGTGGCCGACCCCGGCCATGTCGACCGCTCCTGATCGACGGCGCCGACCGCGCCCGGGTATCGCGGCCGAGACCATGCAGACGATCAAGGATATCGTCGGCTTGATCCGCAAGGCCTGAGGTCAGGCAAGGGTGAAAGCGCGTTAACGCCGGCCGCTGCCGCTTGTCGAAAGCCGGTCGCGCCGTGGCAGCATGCGGGTTGCGCGATGCAAACTTAGCTTTCCTTTGCCGGACCTTGCATGACCGCCCAGCGACGCAGCTACGAGACGGGCCACAAGCCGAAATGCCTCGTCATCGTCGACGACACCGCCGAATGGGACCGCGCGGTCTATTACGCCAGCCGCTGGGCGATCCGGGCCGGCGGCGGCGTGGTGATGCTGCGCATCATCGAAACCGAGGAGCAGAACCAGCAATGGCTGGGCGTTGCCGACATCATGCGCGCCGAGGCCGAGGATGAAGCCAACGCCGCGCTCGATCGCGCCGCCGGCCGCGCCAATGGCATCGCCGCGATTACGCCGGAACGGGTAATCCGCGAAGGCGATCCGGCCGAAGCAGATCCTCGAAATCATCGACCATGACGTCGACATCGCGCTGCTGGTGCTGGCGGCCAACCCGGGCGCGGAGGGCCCCGGCCCGCTCGTCACCATGGTCGCCGACCTGGCCGGCTCGTTTCCGATTCCGGTTACCATTGTGCCCGGGGATCTCAGCGACGCCGATATCGACGCGCTGTCCTGACGCCCCGAACGGCACCCTGAAATACGGCCAAAAATGCCCCTATTGGTAGGAATTACAGCCATTTGCGGCCTTGACCGTGCGTTTGCCGTCGCCATCTGCTAAAGGAAACCCACGCGCCGGCCTTGAACCGGCGACGCCGGAGAAAGCCATGTTTATTCAGACCGAAGCGACCCCCAATCCCGCCACCCTCAAATTCATTCCCGGCCGCGTTGTGCTCGACAGCGGCACCATGGAATTCGCCAATCGCGAGGCCGCCGCGCGCTCGCCGCTCGCCGAAAAACTGTTCGGCGTGTCCGGCGTCACCGGCGTGTTCTACGGCGCCGATTTCGTCACCGTGACCAAGGACGACAGCGACTGGCAGCATCTCAAGCCGGCGATCCTCGGCGCCATCATGGAACATTATATGTCCGGCGCGCCGCTGCTGGCCGACGGCAGCGTGACGAATGATGAAGCAGCGGACGAAGAGGACGAGTTCTTCAACGAGAACGACGCCGAGACCGTCGCCACCATCAAGGATCTGATCGAGACCCGGGTGCGTCCCGCGGTCGCCAGCGACGGCGGCGATATCACCTTCCGCGGCTTCCGCGACGGGATCGTCTATCTCAACATGAAGGGATCATGCGCGGGCTGCCCGTCATCCACGGCGACGCTGCAGCACGGCATCCAGAACCTGCTGAAGCATTTCGTGCCCGACGTGGTCGAAGTCCGGCCGATGTGATTAGAGGCGAATAGGGAGTAGCGAATAGCGAGGTGTTCGCAGCAATTACTATTCGCTACTCGCCATTCGCTATTCGCCCTTTATCTCTTTAAGCCGCCTTGCCGATGCTGGAGGCTTCCTCGGCGGCGCGGCGCATGCTTGAGGACATGTCTTCCGTCACCGTGCTTTGCTCTTCGACCGCGGCCGCGGTCGACGCCACGTATTCGCTGACGTTCTGGATCGCGCTCTTGATCGCGGTCAGGGCGCCGACCACGTCGGACGAAATCACGTTCAGATTGTCGATCTCGCTGCCGATCTTGTCAGTGGCCTGCTTGGCCTGATTGGCGAGATTTTTGACCTCGGCGGCAACCACCGCGAAGCCGCGGCCGGCCTCGCCGGCACGCGCCGAATTCGATGGTGGCGTTGAGCGCCAGCAGGTTGATCTGGCCGGTGATGTCCCCGATCAACTGGACGATGCTGCTCATCGCTCCCGCCGCTTCACTTAACCGCTGCGCCTGATGATCGGCGGCTTCGACCCGTTCCACCGCGTGCGTCGCGGTGTCCTTGGATTTCACCATCGCCTCGGAAATTTCGCGAACCGAGGTGTTGAGCTGCTCGGCGCCGGCCGCGACCGATTCCATCATGCCGCGGACGCTTTCGCTCTTCATGCGGGCGATCACCTGGGCCGTGGTGTCGGTGGCGTATTTCACCACCTTGTAGGGCTTGCCGTTGAGATCGCAGAATCGGGTTGTAGGACGCCTGGATCCAGATTTCCCTGCCGCCTTTGCCGACCCGCTTGTACTCCGCGGACTGGAATTCGCCGCGGTTCAGGCTGGCCCAGAATTCGCGATAGGCGTCGCCTCTGCTCGGCCGGCGTCCACGAACATGCGAGTGGTGCTTGCCCTGGATCTCGTCGAGCCGGTAGCCGACCGCGCCGAGGAAATTTTCGTTGGCGGTGATGATGGTGCCGTCCATGTTGAATTCGATCACCGCCTGCGACTTGCCGATCGCCTCGACCTGACCCGGAAATCGGCGGCCTTCAATTTCTGCTCGCTGACGTCGGAAGCGAATTTCACCACCTTGAACGGCTTGCCAGCATCGTCGAGGATCGGATTGTAGGACGCCAGAATCCAGATCTCCTTGCCGCCCTTGCCGATAGCGCTTGTACTCGGCGGACTGGAACTCGCCCCGGCTCAGGCTGGCCCAGAACTCACGATAGGCGGCGCTGTCACGCTCGGCCGGCGACACGAACATCGAGTGATGCTTGCCCTGGATCTCGGCCAGGGAATAGCCGACCGCGGCGAGAAAATTTTCGTTGGCCGTGATGATGGTACCGTCGAGGTTGAACTCGATCACCGCCTGCGCGCGGCTGATCGCGGCGAGCTTGCCGGCATCCTCCATGCTGCGGATTTTTTGCGCGGTGATGTCGGTGGCAAACTTGACCACCCGGCACGGCTTGCCGCTGCGATCGAAGATCGGATTGTAGGAGGCCTGGATCCAGATTTCGCGGCCACCCTTGGCGAGCCGCTTGTACTCGGCCGCCTGATATTCGCCGCGGTTGAGATTGGCCCAGAACGCGCGATATTCCGCGCTATCCCGCTCGCCGGGCTCGACAAACATGGAATGATGCTTGCCCTGGATCTCGTCGAGCCGATAACCCAGCGCGTCGAGGAAATTCTGGTTGGCGGTGATGATCGTGCCGTCCAAATTGAACTCGATAACCGCTTGCGATTTGCCGATTGCGGCAGCCTGTGCGATTGCATTCGCGGCGGCCGAATTATTGCGCCATTGCAACATCGGGGGATCTTTCTATTTATCTGGGGGATGAAAAAATTTTTCAGGAGATAAACGTTCAATATGCTCGGGGCGGCGAATTCCTTTGCTGATTTCGTCAACTCTGGAGCTCAAGTTTGCAAACTTATCCAAACAATTGATTAAGCAGTGGCGCATCGTGACAACAATTGGTTTTGTCAACTAAGCGTTGCGCTCGCGATCAAAGTTATGCCTGCGCCGCAGTTGTTTCTTGCGTTCCTCAATGTTACATCGTGGCGATGCACGCAATGGGGGTAACGCCGAGAGCAGCGCCCAAGTAGCTACTTAAATTCGTATCCTGTTGTAGTAGAAAAAATCATGCTGATTCTCGCCATCGACACCGCGCTCGACGCCTGCGCCGCCGGCGTGCTGGACACCGGCGCCGGCAAGCTGATCGCGTCGGAAACGCAACCGATGAAGCGCGGCCATGCCGAAGCGCTGATGCCGCTGATCGGCCGGGTCATGAACCAGGCCGCGATCGCCTTTACCGCGCTCGACCGTATCGCGGTGACCACCGGCCCCGGCAGCTTTACCGGCTTGCGGGTCGGGCTTTCGGCCGCGCGCGGCATCGCGCTCGCCGCCGACAGACCGGTCGTCGGCGTGACCACGCTGACCGCCTATGCCGCGCCCGTCGTCTCGACCAACAGCACGCCGCCGGTGATCGCCGCGATCGATGCGCGGCATGACCAGGTCTATTTCCAGGTGGTGAGCGGCGACGGCGGCGCGCTGCTGTCGCCGCGCGTCGCGCCGATCGCCGAGGCGCTTGCCGCATCGCGGTTCGGTGCGCCGCATCTGGTCGGCAACGCCGCACGCCTGCTGGCCGATCGCTGGCCGGCGGACGCGGCGCCGCCGTTTCAGGTCGATAGCCAGCCGGCGCCTGACATTACCTGGGTGGCGTGGCTCGGCGCCGCCGTCAATCCGGAGACCGCGCTGGCCCGGCCGTATTATCTGCGCGCGCCCGACGCCAAACCTTCCAAAGATTTGCCGACCAAGGATGTGCCGCCGAAAGTCGTGCAGCCGCCGACATGATGAAATGGCTTTCGCAATGGTGGACGGGCGGCACGGCGGTGGTCGAAGCGGCTTCCTTGCGCGATGCGCGGCGGCTGGCCCAGTTGCACGGCAAATCCTTTCACCGCGGCTGGGGCGAAGGCGAGTTCGAGTCCATGCTGACCGAACGCAACACGCTGGTGCATCGCCTGAAGGTCGGGCGCAAACTGGTCGGCTTCGCGGTGTCGCGGATGGCGGCGGACGAAGCCGAGATATTGTCGATCGCGGTCGCGGCCGGCTACCGTGGCCGTGGCCTGTCCCGCAACCTGCTGCTGACCCATCTCGGGCACCTCGCAGGCCATGGCGTCCGCAAGATATTTCTGGAGGTCGAGGAAAATAATCAGCCGGCGCGCCGGCTGTACGAGCGGGCCGGATTTAGCGTCGCCGGCCGCCGCGAACGCTATTACCAGCAGCCCGGCGGGGAACAATTGAACGCGTTGTTGATGCGCCGCGACTTGTCGTAACGGCCTTGCGGTGGCAGAACAGTCCAGACGACGAGAGCCGCGCATGACCCTCCGCCGGCCCGGACCGGGCTTCGGCGGACCGTGCGTTTTCCAGGGCGAAGATCCATGACCGCACTGAAATCCACCCCCGCGCTCAAGGCCACCGGCATTGAGGCGCGCTGCGCCGCCACCGGGATGCGCATGACCGAGCAGCGTCGGGTAATCGCGCGCGTGCTGGCGGAAGCCGTCGATCATCCCGACGTCGAGGAATTGTATCGCCGCTGCGTCGCGGTGGACGACAAGATTTCGATCTCGACGGTCTATCGCACCGTAAAATTGTTCGAGGACGCCGGCATCATCGAACGGCACGATTTTCGCGAGGGCCGCGCCCGCTACGAGCAGATGCGCGACAGCCACCACGACCATCTGATCAATCTGCGCGACGGCACGGTGATCGAGTTCACCTCGGAGGAGATCGAGAAGCTGCAGGCTGAAATCGCCCGCAAGCTCGGCTACAAGCTGGTCGATCACCGGCTGGAGCTGTATTGCGTTCCGCTTGACGACGACAAGTCCTGAACCGGGGCTCTTTCAAGCAAGACGTTTTCAAGCAAAGCGGAAACCCGTTCGCGTGACGAGAGCCAATCCGAACAACAGGCCGGCATTCGACCTCGTCATCTTCGATTGCGACGGCGTGCTGGTCGACAGCGAAGTGATCTCGTGCCGCGCCCACGCCGAAACCCTGACGCGCCACGGCTATCCCATCACCGAACATCAGGTGCTCGAGCGATTCCTCGGCGTCTCGGACCGTGAAGCCCGCTTGATCATCGAGGCGGAGCTCGGCCGCAGCCTGCCCGGCGATTTCGAAACCCAGGTCAAGCGTGCCACCCTGCAATTCTACGAGGGCGATTTGCGCGCGATCGCCCATATCGGCGACGCCATCGCCGCGATCGACCTGCCGAAATGCGTGGCTTCGAGCGGCACGCCGGAAAAGATCAAACACGGGCTTGAATGCGCCGGTCTGTATCAGGCGCTCGCGCCGCACATTTTCTCCGCCACGCAAGTTCAGCGCGGCAAGCCGGCGCCGGACCTTTTCCTGTTCGCGGCCGAACAGATGCGGGCGACGCCCGCGCGCTGCGTCGTGATCGAGGACAGCGTGCCCGGCGTCACCGGCGCGATTGCCGCCGGCATGACCGTGCTCGGCTTCCACGGCGGCAGCCATTGCCTCCCCGGCCATGCCGACAAGCTCCGCGCCGCCGGCGCGACGGTCACGTTCGACGATATGCGGCAATTGCCGGCGCTGGTGGCGAATAGCGAGTAGCGAATAGCGAATAGGGGGATTTCTTGCTACCCGCGCCTCTTCCCTACTCGCTATTCGCCATTCGCTATTCGCGCCCAGGGGCTGGATTTCCCCTGCTTTGGCCTATAATTGAGGGGCATAATCGGACCCGGCGCCGCAATGGCGCCACCTCCGGCCTCCAATCCAGGTTCCATGAAGCCGCCGCGCAAGCTGCACATCAAATCCTATGGCTGCCAGATGAACGTCTACGATGCACAGCGCATGGTGGACACGCTGGCGCCGGAGGGCTTTGTCGAGACCGCCAGCGTCGACAACGCCGATCTCGTGATCCTCAACACCTGCCACATCCGCGAAAAAGCCTCCGAGAAGGTCTACTCGGAACTCGGGCGGCTCCGCGTCGTGAAGGAAGAAGCGGCGCGCAACGGCCGTCGGATGGAGATCGCGGTCGCCGGCTGCGTCGCGCAGGCCGAGGGCCAGGAAATCATCCGCCGCGCCCCCGCCGTCGACGTGGTGGTGGGACCGCAGAGCTATCACCATTTGCCGCAATTGCTGGAACAGGCCAAACGCCACGGCCGGGCGCTGGAGACCGAGTTTCCGGTCGAGGACAAGTTCGGCTTCTTGCCGCCGCCAAAGCCGGCGGCGATCCGCGCCCGCGGTATTTCATCGTTCGTGACGGTGCAGGAAGGCTGCGACAAATTCTGCACCTTCTGCGTGGTGCCCTATACCCGCGGCGCCGAAGTATCGCGCCCGGTCGCCAAAATCGTCGACGACGTCCGCCGGCTGGCCGATTCCGGCGTGCGCGAAATCACCCTGATCGGGCAGAACGTCAATGCCTATCACGGCGAAGGCCCGGACGGCCGGATCTGGCCGCTCGGCGCGCTGTTGTACCATCTCGCCGGGCTGCCCGGCATCCTGCGCCTGCGCTACTCGACCAGCCACCCCCGCGATGTCGAGCAAACCCTGATCGACGCCCATCGCGACCTGCCGGCCCTGATGCCGTTCGTGCATCTGCCGGTACAGTCCGGTTCCGACCGGATTCTTGCCGCCATGAACCGCAAGCATACCGCCGATGATTATCGCCGGGTCATCGACCGATTTCGCGCCGCCCGCCAAGATATTGCGTTTTCATCGGATTTTATCGTGGGCTTCCCCGGCGAGACCGGGGAAGATTTTGCCGCGACCCTCGCTCTGGTCACACAAATCGGATACGCTGGCGCCTATTCTTTCAAATATTCGCCGCGGCCAGGGACGCCGGCGGCGGATCTGCAGGAGACGGTGTCAGCGGCTGAGATGGACGAGCGATTGGTGCGGCTCCAGGAATTGATCGACAGCCAGCAATCGGCCTTCAATCAGGCTGCGATTGGCAGCACGGTCGACGTGCTGTTCGAACGCGCCGCGCGCAATCCCGGCCAGATCGTCGGCCGCACCGCTTATCTGCAGCCGGCGCATGTGATGGCCTCGCCCGACATCATCGGGCAGGTGTTGCCGGTCACCATCGAAAGCCTCGAACGCTACAGCCTGCTCGGCACGTTGGCACCTTCAACCCTTGCACCTTCAACCCTTGCGCCGACCGCCCCGGCGCGGCCCGCCGCTTCTCCTCCATTGCATACGGGAGCCTGAACCCTTGCCAAAAAGTGCATCGGATTCGCCTTCACTCGCTCCCAGCCGCAAACTCGACCGCGACATGCAGATCCCGCCCGAAACCCAGGTCGTCATCGACTTCGACGACAACAGGGGCGCGTCGGCGCTGGTCGGCCCCTACGGGCAAAACCTCGCGCTGATCGAGCGCCGGCTCGGCGTCGTGGTCGATTCGCGCGGCAACCACATCACCATCGCCGGCTCGCGCGACGGCTGCGATGCCGCGCGCCGGGTGCTGGAGCAGCTCTATGCCCAGGCCACCCAGGGACACGATCTGGCGCAGGGCGACGTCGAAGGCGCGATCCGCGCCGTGATCGCGCAGGGCTCGCTGTTCGAATTCGACGCCAAGGCCGCCAAGCAGCAATTCGACACCATCAACCTGCGCAAACGCCCGGTGCGCGCGCGCACCGCCGCCCAGGACGCCTATATCCGCGCGTTAAAACGCCACGAGATGGTGTTCGGCATCGGCCCCGCCGGCACCGGCAAGACCTGGCTCGCGGTGGCGCATGCCGCGCAATTGTTCGAGCGCAAGGAAGTCGATCGCATCATCCTGTCGCGGCCGGCCGTCGAGGCCGGCGAGCGGCTCGGCTTCCTGCCCGGCGATCTCAGAGAAAAAGTCGATCCCTATCTGCGTCCGATCTACGACGCGCTGTACGATCTGATGGATTCGCGGGTGGTGGAGCGCGCGCTGCAGACCGGCGAGATCGAAATCGCGCCGCTGGCTTTTATGCGCGGGCGCACGCTGACCAATGCCGTCATCATCCTCGACGAAGCGCAAAACACCACGTCGATGCAGATGAAGATGTTTTTGACCCGGCTCGGCGAGAACAGCCGCATGATCATCACCGGCGATCCCAGCCAGGTCGACCTGCCGAACGGCCAGACCTCGGGTCTGGCGGAAGCCGCCCGGCTGCTCGACGGCGTCGAGGGCATCGCCCAGGTGAAATTCACCGCCGAGGACGTCATCCGCCATGAACTGGTGGCGCGGATCGTGGCGGCCTATGAAGGATTGCCGCAGCGGCCGGCGACCCGAAAGCCCTGATGCGAAGTTCCGCCGCGCGCGCGACCGGGGCGATCTCCCGTCGCAACAGAAATTCCGGACCGATGGCGCCTATTGTTCTTCCGATCACCGAAATTCTCGTCACCGCCGAATGCTGGCATGCGCAAGCCGAGGCCGAAGCGGTGATCCAGCGCGCCATCGCGGCCGCCGCCGAGATCGCCGACGCCGATATCGGCGAGGCCGAGTTGGCGGTGATGCTGACCGACGATGCCGGCATCCGCACGCTCAACTCGAACTGGCGCGGCATCGACAAGCCGACCAACGTGCTGTCGTTTCCCGCGCTGCCGCCGACCGGCCCAGTCGGTCCGGACGACGCGCCGCGGATGCTCGGCGACATCGCGATCGCCTATGAAACCACCCGCCGCGAGGCCGACGATGAGCAAAAGCCGTTCGACCATCATCTCAGCCATCTGGCGGTGCACGGCTTCCTGCATTTGATCGGCTACGACCACGAGATCGATTCCGACGCCGAGGACATGGAGAGCCTGGAGACGGAAATCCTCGCGCAGCTCGGCATTCCCGATCCGTATGCAGATCGCGAACGGACGGACTGAGATGACGAACTCCGAACCGACCCACGACAATCCGCGCCACACGCCCAATCTGCCGGCGGTGGTGCAGGACGGCGAGGTCATGCGCCCCAGCGCGGAGAACTGGCTGACCCGCGCGATCCGCACTTTGTTCGGCTGGAAGCCGGGCTCGGTGCGCGACGATCTGCAGGTCGTGCTCGACGCCTCGACGCCGGACGAAGTTGGATTTTCGGCGATCGAGCGCACCATGCTGCGCAACATCCTCGGTCTGCATGAGCGCCGGATCGCCGACGTGATGGTGCATCGCGCCGACATCGTCGCGGTCAAGCGCGAGATCACGCTCGGCGAATTGATGAGCCTGTTCGAAAGCGCGGCGCATTCGCGGCTGGTGGTCTACAACGAGACCCTCGACGATCCCGAGGGCATGGTTCACATCCGCGACCTGCTGGCATTCATGACCGCGCGGGCGCGCGTCACCAATTCCGGCAAGACGCGGCGCAAGAAGGCGGTTGCCGCCGGGCTGGATTTGCGCGCGGTCGATCTGGCGCTGCCATTGTCCGATGCCAACATCATCCGCAAGCTGCTCTATGTGCCGCCGTCGATGCGGGCGATCGACCTTCTGGTGCAGATGCAGGCCTCGCGCGTCCATCTGGCGCTGGTGGTCGACGAATATGGCGGCACCGACGGCCTGGTGTCGATGGAGGACATCGTCGAGCAGATCGTCGGCGAGATCGACGACGAACATGACAGCGACGAGCCGCCGGCGATCGTGCGGCAGGCGGATAATTCCTTCATCGCCGACGCGCGCGCCAGCCTCGACGACGTCCGCTCGGTGATCGGCGAGGATTTTGTCACCGGCGAGGCCGGCGAGGAAGTCGAGACGCTCGGCGGTTACCTGGTCACCCATGTCGGCCGGCTGCCGGTGCGCGGCGAGGTGATTTCCGGTCCCGGCAATTACGAAATCGAGGTGCTCGACGCCGATCCGCGACGGGTCAAGCGGCTGCGCATCCGCCTGCGCAAGGAACGGCCGGCGCCGCGAACCCAGCGCGAGACCCGCCGCCGCGAAAGCGCGCCCGAATTCGGCTCCGACGCAGGCCAATGACAATGGCCCGCCCTCTGCCGACGGAGCCGGCAACCCGTGACACCCGCCCACAAATTCCGCGCGGTCGGTCTGACGATCATCCTGGCCTGGGGATGGAAGCGTGCCGCCATCGCGCTGGTCGCGGGCGCGCTATCGGCACTGGCGATGGCGCCGTTCAATGCCTGGCCAATTCTGTTCCTGACGTTTCCGGTCATGGTCTGGCTGATCGACGGCGCGGGCGCCGGGCGCTGGCGCGGCGTGCCATCGGCGGCATGGGCCGGCTGGTGGTTCGGCCTCGGCTATTTCGTGCCCGGCCTGTACTGGATCGGTTTTGCCTTCCTGGTCGATGCGTCGACTTTCGCGTGGCTGTTGCCGTTCGCGGTGCTGGGCTTGCCGGCCTATCTCGCATTGTTCACCGCGTTCGGCTTCGGACTGGCGCGGCTGTTGTGGACCCGCGACGCCTCGCGCGTGCTGGCGCTCGCGGTCGCGTTGACGGCAGGCGAATGGCTGCGCGGCCATGTGCTGACGGGCTTTCCCTGGAACGCGTTCGGCTACGCGCTGACCGAGCCGCTGGCGCTGGCGCAAACCGGCGCGCTGATCGGGCTGTGGGGCCTGACCTTCCTCGCTGTCGCGATCTTCGCCAGCCCCGCGGTGCTGATCGACGGCACCTCGCGCGGACGCAAGCCGTGGATCGCGCCGGCTCTGGCGCTGCTGACGCTGGTTGCGATGGGAGCCTTCGGCGTCGCGCGCCTGTCGCTGCATCCGACTGAGCTGACCAAGGTCAAGCTGCGAATCATGCAGCCCAACCTGCAGCAGGACGAGCGCTTCAACTACTCTGCCAAGGCAGAGGTGATGCAGAAATATCTGACGCTGTCCGATCGCGCCTCGGGTCCGGAATCGACCGGCGTGCGCGACGCCAATATCCTGATCTGGCCGGAATCGGCGTTTCCGTTTTTCCTGACCCGCGAAGCCGACGCGATGGCGCAGATCGCCGATCTCTTGCCCAAGGGCACGGTGCTGATCACCGGCGCGGTGCGCGCGCCGGAGCTGCCGCCCGGCGTCAAGATCACGCGTGCCTATAATTCGATCTATGTCATCGACCACGACGGCAGCGTGCTGTCGGTTTACGACAAGCTGCATCTGGTGCCGTTCGGCGAATATCTGCCGTACCAGGACTGGATGGAAAAGCTCGGCTTCGAACAGCTCACCAAGGTTCGGGGCGGCTTCATCCCCGGCACGCGGCGCCGTGCCCTGGAAATCCCCAACGCGCCGCGCGCGCTGCCGCTGATCTGTTATGAGGCGATCTTTCCCGGCGACGTCGCCACGCGCGACGAACGCCCGGGCTGGATCGTCAACCTGACCAATGACGGCTGGTTCGGAATCTCGACCGGCCCCTACCAGCATTTGCAGCAGGTGCGCCTGCGCGCGATCGAGGAGGGGTTGCCGGTGGTGCGCGCCGCCAATACCGGCATTTCCGCCGTCATCGATCCGGTGGGACGCGTTGTCGCAGAGCTCGGTCTCGGGCTCGAAGGCGTGCTCGAATTCGAGGCTGCCGTCCGCCGTTCCGCCGACGCTCTATGTGCGCGCCGGTGACATTCCCACCGCACTATTCGTTATGGCTGCATTCCTTTTCGTCATCCGGAGGCGCGCGATTAAGCGCACTGCCTGACTCCAAGCATTCATGTTTGGTTTTGGATACCGCCAGAAAGCCCGGCGAAGTGTGAGCTGGTCGGTTGACAGAACGGCGCTCATTCGCATTCTGGCCATAGTGATGGCGAATACATTTGGCCAATTGAGTAAAATTGTCTCTACTTAGCTGGTGCCCTTCCGCCAACTCTGACGGTGTCTGCTTCAAAGACTTTCCTTATCAAGACCTGCCCTATCAAGATCTGCCCTATCAAGATCTCCCCTACCAAGATCTGCTCCCTTTCGTTTTGCCTCATCCCCTCTCGTAATCCCAAGGAGTGCTGGAGATGTCGACCAAAGCGCCCAACCCTGTTGACAAATATGTCGGCAGTCGTGTGCGCATGCGCCGTATCATGCTTGGCATGAGCCAGGAAAAACTCGGCGAGGCACTGGGCCTGACCTTCCAGCAGGTGCAGAAATACGAGAAAGGCACCAACCGGGTCGGCGCCAGCCGCATCCAGCAGATCTCGGAAATACTTCAGGTCCCGGTCTCGTTCCTGTTCGAGGGCGGACCGAGCGGCACCGCGGGCGCGGACAATTTCGGCGAAGGCGCCTCGCCGTCCTACATTTCCGATTTCCTGGCGACCTCCGAGGGTCTCGCTCTGACCCGCGCGTTCACTCGCATCTCCGACGCCAAGCTTCGTCGCAGCATTGTCGACATGGTCGAGCAGATCGCCGCGCGCGAAGGTCCCGACCGGCGATGAAACAATTTTCATTCCGGGCGAGGCCAAGGTTTTGGTCAAGGGTTTGGCCAACGATCCAGCTAAGGGTCTAGCTCCGGAATTTTGCTTGTCCCGACATCCGATTTGAACATTCCGGGCGCGCTTCGGAAATGACACCGGCTGTTTTTCGAGGTACGCAACAGGATGTCCAAAAACGCCCCATCCAATCCGTTTGACACAAAGACCATCCTCGATGGCATCCGCCGCTGGGTCGAGATCGAGACGCCGACCGAAGCCCCCGAGCAGGTCAACAAGCTCGCGACCATGGTCGCCGACGGCTATCGCGGCCTGCCGGCCAGCGTCGAGCGCGTAGCCGGGCGCGACGGCCGCGGCGACCATCTGGTGGCGCGCTCGGCATGGGGGCAGGATCAGCCGGGCATCCTGGTGCTGAGCCATCTCGACACCGTGCACCCCATGGGCTTTATCCGGCGGCTGCCGTTCCATATCGAGGGCGACAGCGCCTTCGGCCCCGGCATCTACGATATGAAGGGCGGCGCCTATCTGGCGTATCATGCGTTCGGACAGATCTGCGCGGCGCCGGAACGCTCCCCGCTCGGGATCACGCAGCTCTACGTCTCCGATGAAGAGATCGGCAGCCCGACCTCGCGGGCGCTGATCGAGGCCGAAGGCCGCAAGGCCAAATATGTGCTGGTCACCGAGCCTGCCCGGGACGGCGGCAAGATCGTCACCGGGCGCAAGGGCGTCGCGCGCTTCGAGGTCTTCATCAAGGGCGTGCCGTCGCATGCCGGCACCCGGCCCGAGGACGGCCGCAGCGCGATCCGCGAACTCGGCAACGTCATCCAGACCCTCGAAGGCATGAACGACCTCAAGCGCGGCGTCACCGTCAATGTCGGCGTGGTCCGCGGCGGCACCAAGCCGAACGTGATCGCGGAGGAGGCCTATGCCGAGGTCGACATGCGGGTGCCGAGCATTGTGGACGCCGACGAACTGGTGCCGAAAATACTCGGTCTGAAATCACGCACCGAAGGCGTCGACGTCAAGGTAACCGGCGAATTGAACCGGCCGCCTTACGAAAAGGGCAATGCCGGCGCAGCACTCTACGAACACGCCAAGACGCTGGCCGCCGAAATCGGCTTCGAGTTGATCGACACCAAAACCGGCGGCGGCTCCGACGGCAATTTCACCGCACCTCATACCGCAACGCTCGATGGCCTCGGCGTCGACGGCAAGGGCGCGCATACCCATTACGAGCAGCTCTACATCTCTTCGATCGAACCGCGAGCGCGGCTGTTGCACCGGCTGTACCAGACGCTGCGATGAGCGGCGCGGCTTTCGAACCCGATGATTCCGATCTCTTGCCGGGCGCGCCGCCCGATGCCGATCACCGGCATGGCTCGTTCTTTGGCCGCCGCAAGGGTCACAAGCTCCGCGCCCATCAGCTCGACCTGATCGGGCAATTACTGCCGCGGCTGGCGCTCGAGATCGGCGGCGCCAGTCCGTCCGACCTCACCGAATTGTTCGACCGGCCGCTCGATGCGGTGCGGCTCGAGATCGGATTCGGCGGCGGCGAACATCTGGTCGCGGAAGCGCTGAGCTTTCCGGATACCGGCTTCATCGGCTGCGAGCCCTATGTCAACGGCATGGCCAAGATCCTGGCGCAGATCGAGGCGCACAACGTCGGCAACATCCGCCTGTTCGCCGGCGACGCCGCCGAATTGCTGGCCTGGGCGCCGCCGCGTTCACTGGCGCGCATTGATCTGATCCATCCCGATCCATGGCCGAAGCGGCGGCACTGGAAGCGGCGCTTCGTGCAGGACGCGACGGTGGCCGCGATGGCGCGCATCCTGAAACCGTCGGGTGAATTCCGCTTCGTCAGCGACATCGACGATTACTGCGGCTGGACGCTGGCGCATCTCATGCGCTCATCGGATTTCGAATGGACCGCGCAGCGCGCTTCCGACTGGCGCCAGCCCTGGCCCGGTTACACGATGACGCGCTACGGCCGCAAAGCCGAACGCGAAGGCCGCAAGGCGGCGTATTTCCGCTTTCGCAGGGTTGGCTAGAGCCTTTTCGGTTCTGATAAAGTCAGAACCGAAGCTCTAAATTCCTGTTTTGACGCGTTTTCTTCAAGCGAACCGGTATCCACTTCGCTCGAAAACGCTATAGTTCTACTGCTTCGCGCGCGCCTTGCTGGCGTCGGTGGCTTCCCACACCATGCGCTTGCCGCGCTCGCGGCCGAGCAATTCGATCGGATCGCGGTTGTCGATGTGTCCGAACTGACCCTTGTAGACACTGTAGCCGCACAGTTCCTGCAACCTTCGCGGAAAGCGCATCGCGGTTTCCCTGGGAAATCCCGAGCTGCAGGTTTTCCTGTTGCCGCATCCAGCCCCAGCAATAGGCGCAGGAGAAGGCATAGCGCCGCTGGTCGCTGAGGTTGGCGCCGCCGCCATGCCACAGCGCGCTGTCGAACAGCATCACGCTGCCCTCCGGCATGGTCGCGGTGACGGCGTCGTAGTCGCGACCATATTCCGGCGATGAATCGTATGTGTGGCTGCCCGGCACGATCCGCGTCGCGCCATTGTCGTCCCTGAAATCCGACAGCGCCCAGATCGCATTGATTGTGATCGGGATGTGCGGACGCGGCAGCGGAATCAGTTGGGTGTCCTCGTGGATCGGCTGCGCCTCTTGCCCGGGTCCGAGCACCAGCGAGCAGAACGACGACAGCAGGCATTCCTTGTCCAGCACACGCTCGACCACCGCCAGCACGCTAGTGTGCAGCGGCACTTCCCAGAACAGATCGTCATAGGTGAGCAGGTTGTTGATGCGGACGGTCTTGAAACCTTCGAACGAGGTCTTGGCGTAGCCGAGATTGTGATCGCGCTCGGTTCGCTGCAGCGCCGCCTTCAATGCCTCGACCAGATCGGGTTCGGCGGCGCGCTCGATCACGGTAAAACCGTCATCGCGAATTCGGTCGGCATGATATTGAACGTCGATCTCATCAGGCATCTCGATCTCCCGACGGCGCCGTGTCGCGCCTTGGCGGTTAGCATAACGCGCGGTTTTAGGCTTGGGGAGATGTTTTCCTGTTCGTCATTGCGAGGAGCACTTGCGACGAAGCAATCCAGTTCTTTGCCTGTGGCCCTGGATTGCTTCGCTAACGCTCGCAATGACGGCTACAACAACTCACGCCGACTGGCGGGTCTGCCAGAAGCCGACCACGCGCTCGGCGGTCGACGGCATCAGGCGGGTGAAATTGACGCCGCGCGGTCTCGATATCGGCGGGCGCCGCGATCCGGTTCGGCCCCAGCCGCAGCAGGATCAGCGACCGCACCGTCGCCCATTCCAGCCCGATGGTCTTGCCGACGATCAGGATCGGATCGTAGCGATCGGCGGAAATCAACTGGTCGAGGGTGGCGATCTTCACCGCCGACATCGCCGACAATGCGGCGATCAATTCCTCGTATTTGAAGCTCTTGGCAAATCCGAGCAGCGCGGCTTCGTTGAGTTCGCCGGCATTGTGCAGCGCCAGGATGGTGCGTTGCGCCGGCGCGAAGTTACGCTTGCTTTCGACCGCTTCAGGTACGCCGGAGAGTTGACCGATCATCAGGCGGATCGCCGATTGCCGCTCCGGCCTGACCACGTCGAGCAGGCGGCGGCGGACGATGTCGATCGATCCGGCCAGAAGATCCTTCAACTGCGGCGCCGACAGATCGGCGCGTTGGCCGACCGCGAGCGTCAACACGCCGTCATGGTTGGCGCGCTGGATCAGCGTCGAGTAGCCGGCCTGCGAAAACATCGCACCCGCATTGCCGGCGGCGCGCCGCACCACGTCGCGGTCGCCGCGGCGCACGATGACGTCGGTGAGATCGGGCGACAAAGTCGGCCGCTCCGACATCGCCAGCAGATGGCCCTGGCCCTTGGCGGCAGCGATTTCGATCAGGGCCTTCTCGTCGATCACCGGCGAGCGGCGCAGCAGCGGGCCGGCGATTGCGATCTCGTCCTCGCGCGCGAGTTGGCCGACCAGCGAACGTGGAGCGTTCGTGAGCAGCGACAGGCGTTCGGCGAGATCCGTGCGCGCGGCCAACTCCGCATGCGGGACCAGATCGACCAGGATGCCGTCGAACAGGTCGACATGATCGGGCTTGAGGGTAGCGGCCCCCGCCAAAAACAGCTCGGCGATCCGCCGCGCGGCCTCGGCCCGGCGTTTGGGATCACCGTTTTTGACGATTTCCTCGAGCCCGGGGATCAGCGAAGGTGCGACGGCCATCCAATTTACTCATACCGGCGGCGCCGGGCGCCTTTCCGGCAACCGGCAATCTAGGGGGAGCTGGTGAAGGAAGGGTTAGGTTGGCGAAAGGCGGGATTCGTGGTTTGAAGCGTTTTCTTCCCGCGAAAACGCGCTAAAAAGCGCCCGCAAAATCGCGTGTTCCGGCCTCATAACGACCTCTTGGGCCTTGCCGGACAAGGCGAAAACGGCTATATCGGCCGCAACTTATGGTTCTCATACGATCGCGTATTGAGAGTGGGCCCCTCCGGACCCGCTCTTTTTTATTACCCGAACGGACCCGACGCAAAACCAGCGCCGAGGGCCGCGACGGGCAACCCCCGAACATACGCTAAGCAACTCAGATCAGACGCATTTTGACCCTGGACATGACCGACCCAACTGCTGCTTCCGTGGAACTCGAACTGCTCGCCGAGCCGCGCCTCGTCGTGGAGCCGGGCGCGGCGGCGCGGGTGTCGGCGGTGGCCGGTCCGGTGCTGCAGGGCATGGGCTACCGGCTGGTGCGGATCAAGATTTCGGGCGAAGCCGGTTGCACCGTCCAGATCATGGCGGAGCGGCCCGACGGAACGATGCAGATCGAGGATTGCGAGGCGATCTCGAAGGCGCTCTCGCCGGTGCTCGACATCGCCGATCCGATCGAACGCGCCTATCGGCTCGAGATTTCCTCGCCCGGGATCGACCGGCCGCTGGTGCGCCGCACCGATTTCGAGCGCTATGCCGGCTATCTCGTGAAGATCGAAATGGCGATCCCCCATGACGGCCGCAAGCGGTTCCGCGGCACGCTCGGCGGCATCGAGGGCGACGCCGTACGGCTGCATCGCGATGACAATCACGCCGGCGAACAAGACGATGTCATGCTGGTGATGGAAGATATTTCGGACGCTCGGCTGGTGCTGACCGATGAGCTGATCGCGGAATCGATGCGACGCGGCAAGGCCGCCGAGCGCGAGCTGCGGCAAAATCTCGGGCTGGAACCACCGCCGCCGCCGCACGCGAAGAAAAGCGATCCGTCGAAGAGCAACAAACCGAAGCCGAAATTGAAGCCCAAGGACGTGCGCAAGCCCGCACCGAAAAATACCAAGGAACATCGCCTCGCCGCCGAAAGAGCCCGGCGCGGCGAAATCGATCCCACTGAAGGAGACTGAGCCATGGCAGCTGTCAGCGCCAACAAACTTGAATTGCTGCAGATCGCGGACGCCGTCGCCCGCGAAAAATCCATCGACCGCGGCATCGTGATCGCGGCGATGGAGGACGCCATCGCCAAGGCGGCGCGCGCCCGCTACGGCAGCGAGACCGACGTGCATGCCGAGATCGACGCCAAGAAGGGCGAACTGCGGCTGTCGCGCCACATGCTGGTGGTCGATCAGGTCGAGAATTCGTCGAACCAGATTTCGCTGATCGATGCGCAACGCGCCAATCCGGGCGCCCAGGTCGGCGACACCATCGCCGACACCCTGCCGCCGCTGGAATATGGCCGCATCGCCGCCCAATCGGCCAAGCAGGTGATCGTGCAGAAGGTCCGCGAAGCCGAGCGCGACCGCCAGTACCAGGAATTCAAGGATCGCATCGGCGATATCGTCAACGGCATCGTCAAGCGGGTCGAATATGGCAGCGTGATCGTCGATCTCGGCCGCGGCGAAGCCATCGTGCGCCGCGACGAGATGCTGCCGCGCGAGGTGTTCCGCAACGGCGACCGCGTCCGCGCCTATATTTTCGACGTCCGGCGCGAAACCAGGGGCCCGCAGATCTTCCTGTCGCGCACCCATCCGCAGTTCATGGCGAAGCTGTTCGCGCAGGAAGTGCCGGAAATCTATGACGGCATCGTCGAGATCAAGGCGGTCGCCCGCGATCCCGGCTCGCGCGCGAAAATCGGCGTGATTTCAAGGGATTCCTCGGTCGATCCGGTCGGCGCCTGCGTCGGCATGCGCGGCTCGCGGGTGCAGGCCGTGGTCAACGAATTGCAGGGCGAGAAGATCGACATCATCCCGTGGTCGCCCGATATCGCGACCTTCGTGGTCAACGCGCTGGCGCCGGCCGAAGTCGCCAAGGTCGTGATCGACGAGGACCGCGAGCGCATCGAGGTCGTGGTGCCCGACACCAATAACCAGCTGTCGCTGGCGATCGGCCGCCGCGGCCAGAACGTGCGGCTGGCCTCGCAGCTGACCGGCTGGGACATCGACATCCTCACCGAGCAGGAAGAATCCGAGCGGCGTCAGGCCGATTTCGAGAACTCCACGCGGGTGTTCATGGAAGCACTGAATGTCGACGAAGTGGTCGGCCAGCTGCTGGCGTCGGAAGGCTTTACCTCGGTGGAGGAGCTCGCGCTGGTCGATGTCCGCGAATTGGCCGGCATCGAAGGTTTTGACGATGAAACTGCCAACGAACTGCAAAATCGCGCCAAGGAATATCTGGAACAGCTCGAGACCGAGCTTGAAAACAAACGTAAGGAACTCGGCGTGGATGATGCTCTGAAAACGGTACCCGGCGTGACCTCGAAAATGCTGGTGAAGTTCGGCGAAAACGACATCAAGACCGTCGAGGATCTCGCCGGCTGCGCCACCGACGACCTGGTGGGCTGGACCGAGCGCAAGGAAGGCAGCGAGCCTGTCAAACACCCGGGGATTCTCGATCCCAACGAAACCTCGCGCGACGACGCCGAGAACATGATCATGCAGGCGCGCGTCATCGCCGGCTGGATCACCGAAGCCGACCTCGCCAAGAAGTCCGAGCCGACTGAAGCCACCGAAGACCAGCCGGTTTAAGGGCCGTGCTGTATCCGACCAACAACACGTTCCGCGCCCCGACCGTGCGCAGATGAAAAGGCAGACGTCACAGGCATGCTGGCGAGCGTTGACCCCGATCTCGACAACGGACCGCGGACCGACAGGTCCGCGACGATGCGGATGTGCGCGGTCACCCGCGCGGTGCGCCCGATCGACGAGCTGATCCGGTTCGTCGTCTCGCCGCAAGGCGAGGTGCTGGCGGATTTGAAGCGCAAGCTTCCCGGCCGCGGCCTGTGGGTTTCCGCCTCGCGCCAGGCGGTTGCGGAGGCGGTCCGCCGTAACCATTTTAATAAAGGTTTCAAACGCGATCTCCGCGTCACGGCGGCGCTGGCGTGGGACACCGAAGCGCTTTTGGTGCGTAGTGCCATCGATGCGCTGGCGATGGCCGCCAAGGCCGGCCAGGTCGTCGCCGGCTTCGGCAAGGTCGAGGATGCGCTGGCCCCGCGGCAGGGCCGGGCTCAGGTCAAGAACTCGGCCAAAACCCAGGTCCAGGCCCTGATCCACGCTTCCGACGGCGCCCCCGACGGAATCCGGAAACTGGACGCACTGGTCAGGCCAAATGCCGGGGTTAACGACGATTCACCCCAAATTCCGGTCGTCACCGCGCTGACTTCCGAACAATTGGATTTGGCACTGGGCCGGTCAAATGTGATACATGCTGCCCTGCTCGCGGGCCCGGCGAGCAAGACGTTCCTGTCGCGCAGCCAGATCCTGGTCCGATACCGGATGGCGGATGACGACAAGACGCTAGGCCTAGCGGCCAAGAATACTGAGAAGAATTCGCCGATACAAACCGTGCGGACAAGCACGACGCAACAAGATTAGGACTGCTGAATGGTTGATACCAAATCGCCTGGCGACAAGACACTGAGTGTCCCGACCAAGACCTTGACGCTGAAGCCCCGCGTCGAGACGGGCACCGTGCGCCAGAGCTTCAGCCATGGCCGCACCAAGCAGGTTGTGGTGGAAAAGCGCGGCAAGCGCCGCATCGGCGGCGATGCGCCTGCCGCGGAGGCCCCCGCCAGCGCGCCGGAGCCGGTGGTCGCAAAGCCGGCTCCCGCCCGGGCGCCGCTCGCGCGTCCCGCCGCAACGCCCATGGCGCCGCGCAACAATTCGGGCGTGGTGCTGCGCACCTTGACCGAGGACGAACGCTCGGCCCGCGCCAGCGCGCTCGCCGACGCCAAGGTCCGCGACGACGAAGAACGGCGTCTGGCGGAAGAGGAAGCCAAGCGCCGCAACAGCAAGGAAGGCATCGAACAGGCCGAACGCGAGGCCGCCGAAGCCCGCCGCAAGGCCGAGGAAGAGCGCCACCGCCAGGACGAGGAAGCCAAGCGCAAGGCCGAACTCGAAGCCAAGAAGCTCGAGGCTCGTACCGCGGCGGCCACTGCGCGTGCGGCAGCAGCGCCCCCGGCGCGTGCGCCCGGCGTCGCCGCCGACGCCAGCGACGAGGACGAGGGTCCGCGCCAGATCCGCAGAGGCCCCGGTGGCGTTGCCCGTCCCGCAACGCCTCCCAAGACCACCGCCAAGCCCGCGCCGCAGAAGCAACGCGGCCGTTTGACGCTGGTGACCGCGCTCACCGCCGATGACGTGCGCGAGCGCTCGATCGCCTCGTTCCGCCGCCGTACCCAGCGTCTGAAGGGGCATGCGTCGAACGAGCCAAAGGAAAAACTGGTCCGCGAAGTCGTGATCCCGGAAGCCATCAACATCCAGGAACTCGCCAACCGCATGTCCGAGCGCGCGGTCGACGTGATCCGGCTGCTGATGAAGCAGGGCGCGATGCACAAGATCACCGACGTGATCGATGCCGACACCGCGCAGCTGATCGCCGAGGAACTCGGCCATACCGTCAAGCGCGTCGCCGCGTCCGACGTCGAGGAAGGCCTGTTCGACGCCGTCGACGATTCCAGCGACACCGAGCCGCGTTCGCCTGTCGTGACCGTGATGGGCCATGTCGACCACGGCAAGACCTCGCTGCTCGACGCGCTGCGCCACGCCAACGTGGTATCGGGCGAAGCCGGCGGCATCACCCAGCACATCGGCGCCTATCAGGTGACCTCGCCGGAAAGCGGCAAGAAGATCACCTTCATCGACACGCCGGGCCACGCCGCGTTCACCGCGATGCGCGCCCGCGGCGCCAAGGTGACCGACATCGTGATCCTGGTGGTCGCGGCCGACGACGGCGTGATGCCGCAGACGGTCGAGGCGATCAATCACGCCAAGGCCGCCAAGGTGCCGATGATCGTGGCGATCAACAAGATCGACAAGCCCGACGCCAAGCCGGAACGCGTGCGCACCGAACTGCTGCAGTACGAAGTCCAGGTCGAATTGCTCGGCGGCGACGTCGTCGACGTCGAGGTCTCCGCCAAGAACAAGACCAATCTCGACCGGCTCTTGGAAATGATCGCGCTGCAGGCCGAATTGCTCGACCTCAAGACCAATGTGGAACGTCCCGCCGAGGGCACCGTGATCGAAGCCAAGCTCGATCGTGGCCGCGGCCCGGTTGCCACCGTGCTGGTGCAGCGCGGCACCTTGCGGGTCGGCGACATCATCGTCGCCGGCGCCGAAATGGGCCGCGTCCGGGCGCTGATCAACGACCAGGGTGTGACCATCGACGAAGCCGGCCCTTCGGTGCCGGTCGAAGTGCTCGGCTTCAATGGACCGCCGGAAGCCGGCGATCGGATGGCCGTGGTGGAAAACGAAGCCCGCGCCCGTCAGGTCACGAGCTATCGCGCCCACCAGAAGCGCGAGAACGCGGCGGCCTCGATTTCCGGCATGCGCGGCTCGCTCGAGCAGATGATGTCGCAGCTCAAGACCTCGGGCCGCAAGGAATTCCCGCTGATCGTCAAGGCCGACGTGCAGGGCTCGCTCGAAGCCATTCTGGGTTCGCTGGAGAAACTCGGCACCGACGAGGTCGCCGCCCGCATCCTGCATGCCGGCGTCGGCGGCATCTCGGAATTGGATGTCACGCTGGCCGAAGGCTTCAATGCCGCGATCCTCGGCTTCTCGGTCCGCGCCAACAAGGAGGCCACCGCGGCCGCCAAGCGCAACGGCATCGAGATCCGCTACTACAACATCATCTACGATCTGGTCGACGACATCAAAACCGCGATGTCCGGCCTGCTGGCGCCGACCCTGCGCGAAACCATGCTCGGCAATGCCCAGATCCTGGAGGTGTTCAACATCTCCAAGGTCGGCAAGGTCGCTGGTTGCCGCGTCACCGACGGAACCGTGGAACGCGGCGCCAATGTGCGCCTGATCCGCGACAACGTCGTGGTGCACGAAGGCAAGCTGTCGACGCTGAAGCGCTTCAAGGACGAAGTGAAGGAAGTGGCCTCCGGCCAGGAATGCGGCATGGCGTTCGAGAACTACGGCGACATGCGTGTCGGCGACGTCATCGAGTGTTATCGCGTGGAAACGATCCAGCGCTCTCTGTAAGTCCAAATCCTACGAAGCGCGGATTTCAAACCAAACCGCGATGCCCCGCGAAAGCGGGGCATCCAGCAGTCATCGAAATAGAACCGAAACATAGAACCGGGAACACGAATACCGGATCACCCGCTTTTCGCGGGTGACGACGCCAATTTTGGATTTTGAGAATGCCCAGTCACCACAAGAAGAGTTCCGCCCCCGGCGGTTCGCAGCGCCAGTTGCGCGTCGGCGAAACCGTGCGTCACGCGGTGGCCGACATCCTGTCGCAGGGCAGCGTGCACGATGCCGACCTCGAGGGTCACATCGTCACCGTGCCCGAAGTGCGGATGTCGCCCGATCTCAAGCTTGCGACCATCTATGTGATGCCGCTCGGCGGACGCGATACGGAACTCGTGATCGCGGCGCTGGAGCGCAACAAGAAGTTCCTTCGCGGCGAAGTGGCGCGGCGCGTTAACCTGAAATTTGCGCCTGATCTTCGCTTCCACGCCGACGATCGATTCGACGAAGCGGAACGGATAGAGAAATTACTGCGAACACCTGCGGTGCAACGCGACCTCGCACCCGATTCGGACGAAAGCTGATGATCGTGACCACCGCAAACAACATGATCGAGGCGCCGATCGGCGATTTGGACGGCCCTGAAACAAATATTTTGGAAAATATTTCCGGCGATCCCCGTCACGACCAACCGCATGCCCGATCCGGCAAGCAGCCGCGCCAAAACAACCAGCCGCGCCGCGACAAGCGCGACGTCCATGGCTGGGTCGTGCTCGACAAGCCGATCGGCATGACCTCGACGCACGCGGTCGCGGTGGTGAAGCGCCTGTTCCAGGCCAAGCGCGCCGGCCACGCCGGTACGCTCGATCCGCTCGCCTCCGGCGGCCTGCCGATCGCGCTCGGCGAGGCCACCAAGACCGTTCCCTTCGTGATGGATGGCCGCAAGCGCTACCGCTTCACGGTCGCCTGGGGCGAGGAGCGCGACACCGACGATACCGAGGGCCGGGTGGTCAAGACCAGCGAATTGAGGCCGTCCGCCGAAGCCATTGTGGCCCTGCTGCCGCGCTTTACCGGCGTGATCGAGCAGACCCCGCCGCAATATTCGGCGATCAAGGTGCAAGGCGAGCGCGCCTATGACCTGGCGCGCGACGGCGAGACCGTGGAACTGAAGCCAAGGCCGGTCGAGATTCACCATTTATCCCTTGTAGAACAACCGGATAGCAGCCATTCGGTGTTCGAGGCCGAGTGCGGCAAGGGCACCTATGTGCGGGCTTTGGCCCGTGATATCGGCCGGATTCTCGGCTGTTTTGGCCATATTTGCGCGCTGCGGCGGACCCTGGTCGGACCGTTCGGCGAGGCGGACATGATTCCACTGGAACAGTTGGAGGCTTTGTGCGATAGAGCCGCGTCTGGCGAGGGCAGCCTCGCCGACGCGCTTTTGCCCGTTGAGACCGCGCTGGACGACATCCCGGCACTGGCCGTCACACGGGCGGATGCGGCAAGGCTCCATCGGGGCCAAGCCGTTTTGTTGCGCGGACGGGATGCGCCCAATAGTAGCGGCACAGTCTATGTCACGGTGGCAGGCCGGCTTTTGGCCCTCGCCGAAATTGGCAATGGCGAACTCATCCCCAAGCGCGTGTTCAACCTGACCGGACTGACTGCCAGCCCGGTTCGCAACAATGAAAGTGTTTGACGATGTCGATTACCGCCGAACGTAAAGCGGAAGTCATCAAGACGAATGCCAACAAGGCCGGCGACACCGGCTCGCCCGAGGTTCAGGTCGCGATCCTGTCGGAACGCATCAATAACCTCACCGGGCATTTCAAATCCCACGTGAAGGACAACCATTCGCGCCGGGGCCTTTTGAAAATGGTCGCCACGCGCCGTTCGCTCCTCGATTATATCAAGAGGAAAGACGAGGCGCGCTACAAGGCATTGCTCGAGAAGCACAACATTCGTCGTTGATATCGAAGAGTACGCGCGCTTGTTCGCGCGTTTTCGCATGATTTTCCGAAAAAATCGGACTTTCGAATTCTCGAAAGACGATCATGCGCAAGATCGTCCAGCAGCAATCCGGCCGCTGGGCGGGGCAAGATGCCCGTGACTGCTCGAAAGGATGGATGCCATCCGGAATATAAAGACCATGGCAGGATCGCCGGATGCTGATCGCTTGGTGTGATCAGCGTCTCGCAATCTTGCGCATGGTCTTTGTGTTTCTGGCGCCCGTTCTTTCGTGAACCATGAAAGAAGATCGAAATGTTCAATAAGCATTCAGTCGAGATCGACTGGGGTGGCCGTCCCCTCAAGCTTGAAACCGGCAAGATCGCCCGTCAGGCCGACGGCGCCGTGCTGGCGACCTATGGCGAGACCGTCGTGCTCGCCACCGTGGTGGCCGCGAAGAATCCGCGCGAAGGCGTCGACTTCCTGCCGCTGACCGTCGACTACCAGGAGAAGACCTATGCCGCGGGCCGCATTCCCGGCGGTTATTTCAAGCGCGAAGGCCGCCCGACCGAAAAGGAAACGCTGGTTTCCCGCCTGATCGACCGCCCGATCCGCCCGCTGTTCGTCGACGGCTGGCGCAACGAGACCCAGGTCATCGTCACCGTGCTGTCGCATGACATGGAGAACGATCCCGACATTCTGGCGCTGGTCGCCGCCTCCGCCGCGCTGACGATTTCCGGCGCACCGTTCAAGGGCCCGATTGGCGCGGCCCGCGTCGGCTTCGCCAATGACGAATACGTGCTCAACCCGACGCTCGACGAGATGGTCGAAACCCAGCTCGACCTGGTCGTCGCCGGCACCGCCGACGCCGTGCTGATGGTGGAATCGGAAGCCAAGGAGCTCAACGAAGACATCATGCTCGGCGCCGTGATGTTCGGCCATCGCCACTTCCAGCCGGTGATCAAGGCGATCATCGAACTGGCCGAGAAGGCCGCTAAGGAACCGCGCGACGTCAAGATCGTCGACGAAAGCGCGCTGGAAAAGGAAATGCTCGGGCTCGTCGAGTCCGAGCTGCGCGCCGCCTACGCCATTCCGGTCAAGCAGGAACGCTACGCCGCGGTCGGCAAGGTCAAGGAAAAGGTGATGGCGCACTATTTCCCGGAAGGCCAGGAGCCGAAATACGACAAGCTCCGCATCGCCGGCGTGTTCAAGGAACTGGAATCCAAGATCGTTCGCTGGAACATCCTCGACACCGGCAAGCGCATCGACGGCCGCGACGCCAAGACCGTCCGCAACATCGTCGCCGAAGTCGGCATCCTGCCGCGCGCCCATGGCTCGGCGCTGTTCACCCGCGGCGAGACCCAGGCGATGGTCGTGACCACGCTCGGCACCGGCGAGGACGAGCAGTACATCGACTCGCTGGCAGGGCACCTACAAGGAGCAGTTCCTGCTGCACTACAACTTCCCTCCCTACTCGGTCGGTGAAACCGGACGGCTCGGCGGCACCAAGCGCCGCGAGATCGGCCACGGCAAGCTGGCCTGGCGCGCGATCCATCCGGTCCTGCCGCCGCACCACGAATTCCCCTACACGGTGCGCGTGGTCTCGGAGATCACCGAGTCGAACGGATCGTCGTCGATGGCGTCGGTCTGCGGCGCCTCGCTGGCGCTGATGGACGCGGGCGTGCCCTTGAAGCGGCCGACGGCGGGCATCGCCATGGGCCTGATCCTGGAAGGCTCGCGCTTCGCGGTGCTGTCCGACATCCTCGGCGACGAGGATCATCTCGGCGACATGGACTTCAAGGTCGCCGGCACCGAGCAGGGCATCACCTCGCTGCAGATGGACATCAAGATCGAGGGCATCACCGAGGAGATCATGAAGGTCGCGCTCGGCCAGGCCAAGGATGGGCGTATCCACATCCTCGGCGAGATGTCGAAGGCCCTGACCGCCGCGCGCGCCGAACTCGGCGAATACGCGCCGCGCATCGAGACCTTCAAGATCCCGACCGACAAGATCCGTGAAGTGATCGGCACCGGCGGCAAGGTGATCCGCGAGATCGTCGAGAAGACCGGCGCCAAGGTCAACATCGACGACGACGGCACCGTGAAGGTGGCTTCCGCCGACGGCGAATCGATCAAGGCCGCGATCAAGTGGATCAAGTCGATCGCTTCCGACCCGGAGCTCAATCAGATCTATGACGGCACCGTGGTCAAGGTGATGGAGTTCGGCGCGTTCGTGAACTTCTTCGGCGCCAAGGACGGCCTGGTTCATATCAGCCAGCTCGCGTCCAACCGCGTGCAGAAGACCTCCGACGTCGTCAAGGAAGGCGACAAGGTCAAGGTCAAGCTGCTCGGCTTCGACGACCGCGGCAAGACCCGGCTGTCGATGAAGGCGGTCGACCAGGTGACCGGCGAGGACCTCGAAGCGAAAGCTCCTCCGCAGCGCGAAGCCGCCGGCGAGTAAGCGTCAACACCTCTGAGCGAAAGAAGAAAGGGCGGCTTTTCAGCCGCCCTTTTTGTTCGCGCGGCGCGAGGGATAAATGTTTACGGATGCGGGCGGCGCAGCGGAGATGCCCGCGCTCTCCCGGACCACTTCCCCCAGTGCCGCAAAATCCGCTTTGCGCGGCGAGGTGCAACGGAACGCCAGCCCGATGCTGCGGCCGGGCTCGGGATTTTCCAGCCGCAGGAATTTGACCCGGTCGTCACGGCGTTCGACGTCGGCGGCGATCTGCGGAATCAGCGTCACGCCATAGCCGTTGGCGACCATCTGGATGACCGTGGTGAGGCTGGAGGCGCTGAACGCCGTGCCGCCGGCGCCGCCGACGCGATTGCGCGCCGTGGCGCAGAACGCCAGCGCCTGGTCGCGCAGGCAGTGGCCGTCTTCCAGAAGGATCAGCCGGCTCTGGTCGATATCGTCGGCGGCAATTCGCGCGGCGTCGGCGCGCGGATCGCCCGAGGGCACCGCCAGCAGGAACAGATCCTCGAACAGCGGCAGCGTCTCGATGTCGGGCTCGCCGACCGGAAGCGCCAGCATCGCGGCGTCGAGCGCGCCGCTCTTGATCTCCTCGACAAGCTGCCGCGTTTGCGTCTCGCGCAATTCCAGCTGCAAATCGGGAAATCTTTTCTGCAGCGGCGGCAGGATCCGCGGCAGCAGATACGGCGCCAGCGAGGGGATCACCCCGAGCGTCAGCCGCCCGACCAGAACCCCGCTGCGATGCCGTGCAAAATCGACCAGATCGCGCGAGGCCGCCAGCAGGTTCTCGCCACGACGCGCGATTTCGCGCCCGACGTCGGTCAGCATCACCTCGCCAGGCCGGCGCTCGACCACGGCCACGCCCAGCGTGCGCTCGAGATCGCGGATCTGCATCGACAGCGCCGGTTGGGTGACGGCGCAGGCTTCGGCGGCGCGGCCGAAATGGCCGTGTTTGGCCAAGGCCGAGAGATAGCGAAGCTGTCTAAGCGTAATCATCCCGATCAGATAAACTGATCGCGAGGCCAAGACAATTCGACTGGACCTGATGCGGTAAATCTTCCAATCTGCGCTTAATGAGGATCAGGACCAGCCGGCGCCTCGTTTTCGCGTAAACCATTGAAAAATATAGAGCTCTTGGAAACGCTTGGCCCTCAGCGCGAACCGGATTTCACGTCGTCAGGGGGAGCGTTGCACTATCGCAACGACAACGACGGCTAAGCTTCGTCCAATGACCGGCCGGCGCCGGGAACGAGAACGGCGACTGTTCCCGGAAGCCGATTAATCAGAAGAACCCAAGAAGACGACAGAACAATCGGAGAAGAGACATGGATGCAAAGACTGACGATTCAGGCAAATGCCCGTTCACCGGTGGCGGAGGCTCACGCGGCCGTGGCCACAGCAATCGCGAATGGTGGCCCGATGCGCTGAGCATCGAAATGCTGCATCGGAACTCGAAGCTGTCCGATCCGATGAGCAAGGATTTCGACTACGCCAAGGAATTCAAGTCGCTCGATCTCAATGCCGTCATCAAGGACCTGACCGCCCTGATGACGACCTCGCAGGAATGGTGGCCGGCCGATTTCGGGCACTATGGCGGCCTGATGATCCGCATGGCGTGGCACAGCGCGGGCACCTATCGCACCACCGACGGCCGCGGCGGCGCCGGCGCCGGGCAGCAGCGCTTCGCGCCGCTGAACTCGTGGCCCGACAACGCCAACCTCGACAAGGCGCGCCGGCTGCTGTGGCCGATCAAGCAGAAATACGGCCAGAAAATCTCGTGGGCCGACCTGATGGTCCTCGCCGGCAACGTCGCGCTCGAATCCATGGGCTTCAAGACGTTCGGCTTCGCCGGCGGCCGCGTCGACGTGTGGGAGCCGGAAGAACTGTATTGGGGCCCTGAGGGCACCTGGCTCGGCGACGAACGCTACAGCGGCGAACGCCAGCTTGCCGAGCCGCTCGGCGCGGTTCAGATGGGCCTGATCTATGTCAACCCGGAAGGCCCGAACGGCAATCCTGATCCGCTGGCCGCGGCCAAGGATATTCGCGAGACGTTTTTCCGCATGGCGATGAATGACGAAGAGACCGTGGCGCTGATCGCGGGCGGCCACACCTTCGGCAAGGCGCACGGCGCGGGCGACCCGTCGCTGGTCGGGCCGGAGCCTGAAGCCGGCGCGCTGGAAGATCAGGGCCTGGGGTGGAAGAGCAAGCACGGTGCCGGTCACGGCGCCGATGCCATCACCGGCGGCCCCGAAGTGACCTGGACGCAGACCCCGACCAGATGGAGCAATCACTTCTTCAAGAACCTGTTCGAAAACGAATGGGAGCTGACCAAGAGCCCGGCCGGCGCGAAGCAGTGGAAAGCGAAAAGCGCCAAGGCCGACATTCCCGATGCGTTCGACGCGTCGAAGAAGCACGTGCCGACCATGCTGACGACCGACCTTTCGCTGCGGTTCGATCCGGCCTACGAGAAAATCTCGCGCCGCTTCTTCGAGCATCCGGACCAGTTCGCCGACGCGTTTGCACGCGCCTGGTTCAAGCTGACCCACCGCGACATGGGACCGCGCGTCCGTTACCTCGGCCCGCTGGTGCCGAAAGAAGTGCTGATCTGGCAGGATCCGGTTCCCGCCGGCGAACCGATCAGCGATGCGGACGTTGCCGCGCTGAAGACCAAGATTCTTGGCTCCGGCCTTACGGTCGCGCAGCTCGTGTCGACGGCCTGGGCGTCGGCGTCGACCTACCGCGGCACCGACAAGCGCGGTGGCGCCAACGGCGCGCGCATTCGGCTTGCGCCGCAAAAGGACTGGGAGGTTAACCAGCCCGCCCAGCTCAAGACCGTGCTGGCAAAGCTCGAGGAAATCCAGAAGGGCTTTGGCAAGAAGGTCTCGCTGGCCGATTTGATCGTGCTCGGCGGCACCGCCGCGGTCGAAAAGGCAGCCAAGGATGCCGGCGTCGACGTGAAAGTTTCGTTCACGGGCGGTCGCGGAGACGCGTCGCAAGAGCAGACCGACGCCGACTCCTTCAAGCCGCTGGAACCGCGCGCCGATGGCTTCCGCAACTACATCAGCAAGAAGCACCAGTTCATGCAGCCGGAAGAAGCGCTGGTGGATCGCGCGGCGTTGATGCGGTTGACGGGACCGGAAATGACGGTGCTGCTCGGCGGCCTGCGGGTGCTCGGCGCCAATGCGGGCAACTCAAAGCACGGTGTCTTGACCCA
This sequence comes from uncultured Alphaproteobacteria bacterium, assembly GCA_963699465.1. Lineage (GTDB taxonomy): Bacteria > Pseudomonadota > Alphaproteobacteria > Rhizobiales > Xanthobacteraceae > Bradyrhizobium. Next base: position 56,340 of record CAVOTZ010000020.1, on the reverse strand, counting down.
GCAGCCGGAGAAGCTGACCAACGACTTCTTCGTCAATTTGCTGGACATGAGCACGGAGTGGCAGGCCCCGAATGCCGAGGGCGTCTATGAGGGACGCGATCGCAAGACGAAGGCGGCGAAGTGGACCGCGACCCGCTTCGACCTGATCTTCGGTTCGCACTCGCAGCTTCGGGCGTTTGCGGAAGTCTATGCCGCTTCCGACGCCAAGGAGAAGTTCGTGAGGGATTTCGCCGCGGCCTGGACCAAGGTGATGAACGCGGATCGCTTTGACATTGCATGATCCGACGCAAACCTGAGCAATGGCGAATTAGGGGCGGCCGCGAGGCCGCCCTTTTTATTTACCACACGCGTTGCAGGCATCCGAAGAAACGACGAATATGCGCGGGCGAATTTTCCGAGAGCTGATCCCATGCCGACGCCCTTGATCCGCCCCGCGCGCCCGGACGAATACGACGAGGTCGCCCGGGTCTGGATGAACAGCTGGGTCTCGACCGGTCTCGAGGACGCCAGCAACTTCCTGCTGGCAAAGCTGCGGGCGCGGGTGCCGATGGAGATCGAGAAGGGCTGGAGCCTGTTCGTCGCCGATGAAGAGGGATCGCTCGCGGCGATGCTCGCGCTGCATCTCGAAAAGCGCTATCTCGACCAGCTGTTTGTGGCGCCCGAATATCAGGGCCGCAATCTCGGACGGCAATTGCTCGCCTTCACCCGGGCACGATTGCCTGATGAGATCTGGCTGCGGTGCGTGCGCGAGAATGAAAAAGCCTGGCGCTGGTACGAGCGCGAGGGCTTTTTGTTCGAAAAGGAAGCGGTCGAACCGATGACCGGTTTTGTCATGAAACACTATCGATGGACCAGGGAAGAACCCGCCCGATAGCGAGAAAACACAGAACATCTTGCAGTTGCGCCAACCTCAATTTAGGTAGACGCCTTCGTTAAGGTCAATTTGTGATTCTCCGGGGGCTTATGGTTCGGATATTCGTCACGTTGGTTGCATTGTGGTGTCTGGCGGCAGCTGCCTCGGCCCAGAGTCAGCCGGCAGCAACGCCGCCGTCGCAAGCGGTCAAGTCGGCCGTCAAGAAGCCAGCGCCAAAGGCCAGCATCAGCGCAAAGCCGGCCAATACCGTGGGCAGCGGGCCCTGCAAGATCGGCGTCATTTCGGCGATCGGCGACGAATTCGTCGTGCAGAGAGTTGGCCTCACCGTTTTCGGCAACGAATATACCGAGGTGCCGATCGACGGCTGGGGCATCGACGACCTCGTGGTGACGCGCGTTCGTGCGGCGCTGCCGAACACCATCGTAAGGGGAATCGCTTACCCCAAGGGAGGATTTGCGCCCTACGACCACCCTGCCCCCGCGCTGTTTCGCAACGCGCAGGACATCCTGACCGCGACCGTGCGCCGGATCGCGGCAAATTCCGGCTGCGAGCGTTACGTTGTCGTCACCAAGCTGACCGGTCAAGTGGACGGCACCAACCAGACCCACCGCGGCATCGGCGTGTTGAATCGCGGCATCGGTGCTCTCCGTCACACTTTCCTGTTCACCGACGTCGACGTCAGCGTTTTTGACGGGCGAACGTTCGACGTCCAAAAGAAGCCTTTCCACTTCGAAGGCAATCTGGCGAGCGTCTTGCTTGGTGACTTCGGCAAAGATCCTCTTGCCAAACTCGATAACGACGCTTTTCCGGAACCCGCGGCAGCGGCCGCAGCCAGCGTTACGTTGCGCGATCGTATGCGGGCGCTGCTTACGGCCGTTCTTGACAAGAAATTGGCGACCTCGTTCAAGGAGGAGTAGGGAGGAGCGCCGCGCCGGTTCCCGCCTCGACACTATCTCTGATGCTGGAGCGCAAGAAAGGTAGATTTCCGGTGATGAAGCTCTACTGGGCGCCGCGCTCGCGCTCGTTCACCGCGCTCTGGCTGATGGAGGAAACCGGCCAGCCCTATGAGCGCGTGCTGACCGACATCACGTCGGGCGGGCAGAAGACGCCGGAATATCTCGCCGTTAATCCGATGGGCAAGGTCCCGGCGCTGCAGGACGGCAGTGCGACGATGGCGGAAGCCGCCGCGATCTGCGCCTATGTCGCCGAGCGCTACCCCGAGGCAAAACTCGCGCCCGCGCCGGGCGATCCGCTGCGCGCAAAATATCTGTACTGGCTGTTCTTTGCGCCGAGCTGCATCGAGCCCGCGATGGTGCAGGTCGCGACCAAGATCGAGATGAGTTCGACCGCCGCGGGCTGGGGCGATGCGCAACGGGTGTTCGATGTGCTCGACAGAGCGCTGGAAAAAGGGCCGTGGATTCTCGGCGAGAATTTTTCGGCGGCCGATATCGCGATCGGCGCGGCGCTGAATTTTGCGGTGCGGCTGTTCAAGATGGTGCCGTCGCGGCCTTCGTTCGATGCCTACATCGCCCGCTGCATGGCGCGGCCGGCATTCCAGCGCGCGGAAAAGATCGCGGCGGGCTGACAAAACATCAACGTCATCACCCGCGGGTGATCCAGTATTCCAGAGCGTGCGAGATGGAATCGACAGGACGCGGCGTACTGGATACCCCGCTTTCGCGGGGTATGACGGCTGAATGCGTGGCCTACTCCGCCTTCAAATCCTCCGGCCGCGGCATCGAGATGACGTTGTAGCCGGAATCGACGTAGTGGATTTCGCCGGTGACGCCGGTCGACAGGTCCGACAGCAGATACAGCGCGGCGCCGCCGAGTTCGTCGAGCGTGACGCCGCGGCCGAGCGGCGAATGCTTCTGCATGAACGCGAACATCGTGCGGGAATCGCCGATCACCGCGCCCGCCAGAGTGCGCACCGGGCCGGCCGAGATCGAGTTGACGCGAATCTTCTGCCGGCCGAAATCGAGCGCCAGATAGCGCACCGAGGCTTCCAGCGCCGCCTTCACCACGCCCATCACATTGTAGTTCGGCATCACGCGGGTCGAGCCGCCGAAGGTCAGCGTGATGATGGAACCGCCGCTCTCGGGCATCAATTCGGCCGCGCGCCTGGCGGTTTCGGTAAAGGAGAAGCAGGAGATCACCATCGAGCGCGAAAAATTGTCGCGCGTGGTGTCGGCATAGCGGCCGCGCAACTCGTTCTTGTCGGTGAAGCCGATGGCGTGGACGAAAAAATCCAGATGGCCCCAGGTCGCCTTCAGGGTTTCGAACACCGCGTCGACGGTTTCGATGTCCTCGACGTCGCAGGGCAATACCAGCTTGACGCCGAGCTGTTCGGCCAGCGGCCTGACGCGTTTGCCGAGCGCCTCGCCCTGATAGGTGAAGGCGAGTTCGGCGCCTTGCGCCGCCAGCGTCTTGGCAATGCCCCAGGCGATCGAATGATCATTGGCGATGCCCATGATCAGACCGCGTTTGCCCTTCATCAGGTCTTGCATCTTATCGTGGCCCTCTTTGTCGTCATGCCCGGGCTTGTCCCGGGCATCTACGTCTTTGGAATCTCGTACCGTCAAGACGTGGATGGCCGGGACATAGGCTAGCGTAAGCGACGCCGTCCTTCAGACGGCTATGCCGGCCATGACGCTAAATTAGTGTTGGTCAGCCGGCCATCTCACGCATCCAGGCGCCGGAACACCAGCGTGGCGTTGGTGCCACCAAAACCGAAGGAATTCGAAAGCACGGTGGTCAGCCTGGCGTTGTCGATCCGCTTGCGCACGATTGGCATGTCGGCGAACACCGGATCGAGCTCGGTGATGTTGGCGCTTTCGCAAATAAAACCGTTGTTCATCATCAAGAGCGAATAGATCGCCTCCTGCACGCCGGTGGCGCCGAGCGAATGTCCGGTCAGCGCCTTGGTGGCGGAGATCGGCGGGCACTTGTCGCCGGTGCCGAACACTTTGCGGATCGCCTCGATTTCCGGCGGATCGCCGGCCGGCGTCGAGGTCGCGTGCGGATTGATGTAATCGATCTTGCTGTCGACGGTGGCCATCGCCATCCGCATGCAGCGCTCGGCGCCCTCGCCCGACGGCGCCACCATGTCGTAACCGTCGGAGGTCGCGCCGTAGCCGATAATTTCGCCGTAGATGCGCGCGCCGCGCGCCTTGGCATGTTCGAGTTCCTCGAGCACCACGACCCCGGCGCCGCCGGCGATGACAAAACCGTCGCGGGTGACGTCATAGGGCCGCGACGCGGTCGCCGGCGTCTCGTTGTATTTCGACGACATCGCGCCCATCGCGTCGAACAGCACCGACAGCGACCAGTCGAGCTCCTCGCAGCCGCCGGCGAAGATCACATCCTGCTTGCCGATCTGGATGGTCTCGTAAGCGTTGCCGATGCAATGGTTCGAGGTCGCGCAGGCCGAGGAGATCGAATAGTTCACGCCCTTGATCTTGAACCAGGTGGCCAGCGTCGCCGACGCCGTCGACGACATCGCCTTCGGCACCGCGAACGGCCCGACCCGTTTCGGACCCTTGGTCCGCGTGATGTCGGCGGCTTCCACAATGGTGCGCGCCGACGGGCCGCCTGAGCCCATGATGATGCCGGTGCGGACGTTGGAGACGTCGGTGGAGTTGAGACCGGAATCCTGGATCGCCTGCTCCATCGCGACGTGATTCCAGGCCGCACCCTCGCCGAGGAAGCGCATCGCGCGGCGGTCGATCACGTCGGCCGGATTGAGGGTCGGCGCGCCCTGCACCTGCGAACGGAAACCCATCTCGGCGTATTTGGCCGCGCGGGTAATGCCGGACTTCGCCTCGTGCAGGCTCGCCAGCACTTCCTGGGTGTTGTTTCCTATCGAGGAGACGATGCCCATCCCCGTGATGACAACCCGCCTCATGATCGCCTCGCCCTGTCGTTGCTCTTTTGTGTGTTAGTCGTCTGTGTGTTGGTCGTCGTCATCGCAAAAAACGTTCTGTCGGCCGGAACAATTGTGTCACGCACCCGGCTGCAACGGAGCTTCCTGCTTGAACAGGCCAACCTTCAAATCCTTCGCGCGATAGATAATCTCGCCGTCCATGGAAAGCCACCCGTCGGCGATGCCCAAAACCAGCTTTGAACGCATCACCCGTTTGATATCGATGTTGTACACAACCTTGCGAACGCTCGGCAGCACTTGGCCGGCCAGTTTCAGTTCGCCGAGGCCGAGCGCCCGGCCGCGCCCTTCGCCACCGGTCCAGCCGAGGTAAAAGCCGACCATCTGCCAGAGCGCATCGAGGCCGAGGCAGCCCGGCATCACCGGATCGTTCTTGAAATGACAGCCGAAAAACCACAGATCGGGCTTCACATCGAGCTCGGCACGGACCAGGCCCTTGCCATATTCGCCGGCGGTTTCCGAAATCTCGCTGATGCGGTCGAACATCAGCATCGGAGGCAGCGGCAACTGGGCGTTGCCGGGGCCGAACAGCTCGCCCCGGCCACACGCCAGCAAATCCTCGTATTCGTAACCGCCGCGCCGATCCAGCATGCTGCCTAGCCTCTCTCAAAGTCCCGATGGGGCGCTTTTGGACCCATTTCGCGCAGGAAGCGCGCTCATTATTGCCAGTCGGCTCGAACACCGCGGGTCACGATCAACCCAGGATGAACCCACGGGAGCCGGTGCTCGCCCATGCGGAAATCGCATAGGCGGGTCCGCGCGCTCTCTAACATAGGCGTTGCGAGCGGCAAAGCACCACAAGCAGGGCTAAATCGCCACATCCGGCCCCGGTTCCTTGTCTCTCTTGGCGGGTTCTAGTTGCGAAAAACTTGCATCTAACGAATTTGGCCCGTATATTTGGACAAGATAGTGCCGAGATCATGAGTGTGGTGCCTGCCGTGGATATCAATGACGACGCCTCTATGCTGAATGATGACGCTGTCATTGCGGGCCACGGTGCAACGCATCAGCCGGCGCTGACCGGCTGCCCGTGGCATGACGTCAATGAGATGCTGCAGGCCGCGGGTCTGCGCCCGACCCGTCAGCGCATGGCGCTGGGCTGGCTGTTGTTCGGCAAGGGCGCCCGCCATCTGACCGCGGAAATGCTCTACGAGGAAGCTACGCTCGCCAAGGTGCCGGTGTCGCTCGCCACCGTCTACAACACGCTCAACCAGCTCACCGATGCGGGCCTGCTGCGCCAGGTCAGCGTCGACGGCACCAAGACCTATTTCGACACCAACGTGTCGGCGCATCATCATTTCTATCTCGAGAACAACCACGAGCTGGTCGACATTCCCGACCCGCATCTGATGCTGCAGAAGATGCCGGAAATTCCCGAAGGCTACGAGATCGCCCGGGTCGACATGGTCGTGCGCCTGCGCAAGAAGCGCTGAGTCCTGGTCGTTCCTGCGAACGCAGGAACCCATAACCCCTGACATCAGTGATAGTGATCTGGAAAAGCTCGTTGTGCGAGGCGATAGCTTTTTTGTCATTGCGAGCGAAGCGAAGCAACCCAGAGCCACAACAAAGATTGATTGCTTCGTCCGCTGCGCGCCTCGCAATGACGGATCAGGCCTAAAGCCTCACTCCACCTTCTCGTCGGCGTAGACGCCCCACAGCCGCTGCTGTTCGATCCAGCCGTCAAAACCGTTGCCGTTGACGTGGCACCAGCCCGCGGCGCAATGCTTGACCTGGGTCACGACGCCGGCCTGCAGCCTGGCTGCGACCGCGCTCGACGGATCGGCGTTGTCGTAGATCGGCGCCAATCCGTCCTTGCTCTTCATGGTAACGACGGCGGTGCGGCGGCCCGACAAAAGCGAGTGATAGACCCAGCCTTCCGCGCCCTCGGAATCCCGCACCCGGCGCCAGTTCTCGAACTCGGCGGTGATTTCGACCGGCAGGCCGGAACGGGTGTAGACCCAGGCCACGTCGTTATCCTTGGTCGGACCGGCGCGGACGTTGACGTGATCGGATTTGAGGCTGACGTAACGCGGTATCGGCAAGCCGCTGGTGCTGACGGCGGCATCCTTGGCCGAAAATCCTGAAGTGACCGAGGCGCCCAGCCAGCCGCCGGCGAGCACCACCACCCAACAAAAACGCCCCAACGCCATCAACTCGTCTCCTGCCGAGATCTCAACCCGAATTCTTCGGGTTGAACCACCTGGTACGCAAAACCGGGGAAGTATCCCGAAATGCCGCCCCGCAACCCCTGTGCCCGCGGCCCCCTCGGCGTCTTGTCTCAGGGGATGTTGTCTTCTTGTCTTGGCCCGGCCTTCTGCTAGAGAGGACGGAACGACAAGAAAACAAGCCAAGCCCGAACTTTCCGTTGGAAAACCCAAGGAAATACCAAGGGAATCCATTGGAAATCTCGGGGGGAACCCCACGGAAACGCCGGGACCGCGCTGCAACGCAGTGTCGAACAACCGGGTTAATGAGGTCTGAACGAAACCTCATAAGAGCAGGACATGACGGTCAAGAAAAAGCCCCTCGTCGTCGTCACACGCAAATTGCCGGACTCGATCGAGACCCGGATGCGTGAGCTGTTCGACGCCCGGCTCAATCTCGACGACACGCCGCTGACGGGCGAACAGATCGCCGAGGCGGTGCGAACCGCCGACGTGCTGGTTCCGACCGTCACCGACGTGATCACCGAGGAACTGCTCAAGCAGCCCGACTGCAAGCTGAAGCTGATCGCCAATTTCGGCAACGGCGTCGACAATATCGACGTCACGGCGGCGCATGCGCGCGGCATCACCGTCACCAACACGCCGAAAGTGCTGACCGAAGACACCGCCGACATGACCATGGCGCTGATCCTGGCGGTGCCGCGCCGGCTGATCGAGGGCGCCGCGATCCTGCCCGAGGGCAAGAACTGGCCGGGCTGGTCGCCGACCTGGATGCTCGGCCACCGCATCGGCGGCAAACGCCTCGGCATCATCGGCATGGGCCGCATCGGACAAGCGGTGGCGCGCCGGGCGCGCGCCTTCGGCCTGCAGATCCACTACCACAACCGCCGCCCGGTGGCGCCGCGCATCGCCGAGGAACTCGGCGCGACCTATTGGGAAAGCCTCGACCAGATGCTGGCGCGGATGGACATCATCTCGGTGAATTGTCCGCACACGCCGGCCACGTTCCATCTGCTGTCGGCGCGGCGTCTAAAACTGATCCGCAAGGACGCCTATATCGTCAACACCGCGCGCGGCGAGGTGATCGACGAGGAGACGCTGACCAAATTGATCGAAACCGGCGAGATCGCCGGCGCCGGCCTCGACGTCTATGAGCACGAGCCCGCGGTCAATCCGAAACTGGTGCGGCTGGCGCGCGCCGGCAAGGTGACGCTGCTGCCGCATATGGGCTCGGCCACCATCGAAGGCCGCGTCGAAATGGGCGAGAAGGTGATCATCAACATCCGCACCTTCCTCGACAACCACAAGCCGCCGGACCGGGTGCTGCCGAGTATGCTGTGAGAGGAAAGCTTCATTAACCTCAGCGATGGCCGCTCAAATCGGTGATCACAAGCGTATCGCCGTTGAGCGGGTTCGCCGGATCGCGCTGGTAGCGCAGGGTTTCGAACCGCATAGCACGCGCGTCCAGCATCAATAGCCGCCCGACCAGGCCTTCGCCAAAACCGACGATTTCGCGGATCGCCTCCAGCGCCATCATCGACCCCAGCACGCCCGCCAGCGCCCCCATCACGCCGGCCTCGGCGCAGGCCGGGACCGTGCCCGGCGGCGGCGGTTCGGGAAACAGGCAGCGGTAGGTCGGGTTGAACTCGCCGTCGGCGTTTTTCTCATGCGCGCGGATCGTGGTCAGCGATCCATCGAACATGCCAAGCGCGGCCGTGACCAGCGGCCGCCCGGCCAGGAAGCACGCATCCGAAACCAGATAGCGGGTTTCGAAATTGTCGGAACCGTCGAGCACCAGATCGTAACCGCCGATCAGCGACATCGCATTGCCGGCATCGAGCCGTGTGGCGTGCGCGGCGAATTTGACATGGGGATTGAGCGCGTTGATCTGCTCGGCCGCGCTGTCGACCTTGCGCCGTCCGATATCCGGCGTGGTGTGAATGATCTGGCGCTGCAGATTGGACAGCGACACGATGTCGTCGTCGACCACGCCGAGCGTGCCGACACCGGCTGCGGCGAGGTACATCAACGCCGGCGCGCCGAGGCCGCCGGCGCCGATCACCAGCACCGAGGCCTCCTGCAGCGCAAGCTGGCCGGGGCCGCCGACTTCGCGCAGCACGATATGGCGGGCGTAGCGTTCGAGTTCGTCGGCACTCAGCATCGCAGACCTATATCCTCACTTCGTCACCACTAGCACATCCTCATGGTGAGGAGGCGCGTTCCCGGCAGCGCTCTTGCGCTGTCCGGTGCGCCGTCTCGAACCATGGGCAACGTACAATGTGGCCCATCCTTCGAGACGCGGCGAAGACGCCGCTCCTCAGGATGAGGGTCCCAAGTCCCTTGAACCATGGCTTGGCTGTTGCCGACCAATCAGATGTGCTTAATTGCGCCCGCTTCAATGGAGCCAGATTTGTCATGAGATCGATGCTGACGGCAACATTGATATTGACGGCTTTGGCGGCTTCCGCCCGGCAATCGGCCGAGGCGCAGATGACGGCGCCGTCGACCGCCGGCGCCAAGCCGAAGACGGTTGTCACCACGCCGGTCCGCCCCGCGCTGCAAACCCCCGCCGATACCGCCAATGCGATGGCACAGGGCGAACGGCTGGCGCTGCAGTCGGATCTGGCCTGGGTCGGCCAGTATAACGGCGCGATCACGGGCGAAGTCAGCGACCGCATGGTGGCGGCGATCAAGGAATTCCAGAAGGCGCGCGGCGGCAAGGAGACCGGCGTGCTCAATCCGCAGGAACGCGGCGTGCTCGCCGACACCGCGAAACGGCGACGGGAGAATGTCGGCTGGAAGATCGTCACCGACGCCGGCAGCGGCGTCCAGCTCGGCATTCCCGGCAAACTGGTGCCGCAACAATCGAGCGACGCCAACGGCAGCAAATGGAGTTCGCCGACGGGCACCATCCAGGTGATGCTGACCCGGCGCAAGGAAGCCGGTCCCACCACCGCCAAGCTCGCCGACCGCGAGAAAAAGGAGCCGGCCGGGCGCAGGATCGACTACACCGTCGTAAAACCGGATTTCTTCGTGTTGTCGGGCATGCAGGGCCTGAAGAAGTTTTACGTGCGCGGCACGTTCAGGGGCGACGAGGTCCGCATCCTCACCATCATGTACGACCAGGCCACCGAAAACACGGTCGAGCCGGTGGTGATCGCGATGTCGAGCGCGTTCAATCCGTTTCCGTCCGCCGCGCAGGCCGCGGGGCCGCAGCCGCGCAAGACCGTCGAATATGGCACCGGCGTGATCGTCAGCGAGGACGGCGCTGTGATCGCCGACCGGCAGGTCACCGATGGCTGTCTCGCCATCGCGATCCCGGGTTTTGGTAACGCCGATCGGATCGCCGAGGACAAGGACCACGATCTGGCGCTGCTGCGCATCTATGGCGCGCGCGGCCTGAAGCCGCTGAACATCGCCGGCGGCGCGGCGAAATCCGCGCTCGAAGTGACCGGCATCGCGGATCCGCAAAGCCAGGCCGGCGGCGGCGCCGCAAGCAGCGTCAAGGCATCGGTGGCTCCGGTTGGCAGCAGCAGCGATCTCGCACTGTCGCCGGCGCCGGGGCTCGGCTTTTCCGGCTCGGCCGCGCTCGACACCGACGGCAAGTTCGCCGGCATCGCGCTGTTGAAGCCGCTGGTGGTGGCGGGGCCTGCGAATGCGGCGCCGGGCGCGCAGGCCGCGCTGATCTCCGCCGACATCGTGCGCGACTTCCTTCAAGGCCAATCGCGTCAACGCCGCGGGCACATCGACCGACGCCAAGGCGTCGGTGCTGCGGGTGATCTGCGTCCGAAAATAGCGCGCGCTACCAGCGCCGTCCCCAACCCCAGCCGCCCCAACCGCGGTAACCCCAGCCATAGCCGTAGCCGTAATACGGACCGTAGCCGTAATAGGGTCCATAAACCGGCGGCCCCACGATGTAGCGGCGCGGTGGCGGCGCATCGTCATCTTCGATGATCTGCACCGCTGGTCCACCACCCGGCGGCGGCCGTCGTCCCATGCCGACGTTCTGGGCAATGACAAAACCATCCTGTCCGTTCAGGGAGGCCTCGCACCAGCCGTTGCTGCACTTGCCGATTTCGACTGACGTCCCCTTCGGAATCAGCGTCAGCACCTCGCTGTTGGTGCCGGCCGCCTTGCGCAAATTGGTATCGGTGCTGACGGCGATCGGCTTCGCGGTCGCACCCGCCGCCGACAGCAGGGTGACAATGGCGGCCGATGCCGCGACCCGTACAAAGCTCATGGCTCTCCTCGCTTTTTCCTTCCAGCGTTTCAGCCGCCCGCGGAGCGCAATTTAACGTCAGGCGCAGCCCCGAATTCAAGGCCCCGCCGGTGTAAAAAATTTTCATCTATCGGATTTTTGTTTCCGTTGATGGCTGCGACGCCTTGCGTCACGCCAACCCAAACCGCACGCCCGCGCGCGCCAATCCACCGGCCAGAGCGACCGGCGTGCCGTCGGCGCGCCAGCACGCGGCGCCGGTCAGCATGCCATCATCGCCGAACTGGATCGCGTTCATGCCGCCGGCCACCGTCGGCACGGCGGCGACCTTGTGACCCCACGCGGTCAATCTGGCGCGCACCGCTTCGGGCACGGCGAATTCGACTTCGAGCGCATTGCCTTCGGTCCAGACCCGCGGCGCTTCCACCGCCTCCTGCAGGCTCATGCCGTGATCGATCAGATTGATCAGCGCCTGCAGCGCGCTCGGGAAGATACGTTTTCCGCCGGGCAGGCCCAGCGCATAGACCAGCTTGCCGTCGCGCAGCGCCATCATCGGCGACATCGAGGTGGTGACGCGCTTGCCCGGCGCCAGCGACAGCGCGTGGCCGGGCCGGGGATCGTACAGGTTCATGTAATTGTTCGGCACGGTGCCGAGACCCGGGAATCAATATCTTGGCGCCGAACAGATTGTTGATGGTCTGCGTGGTGGCGACCACGTTGCCCATCGCATCCGCCGCCGTCATGTGCGTGGTATGCGCGCCTTCGAGCTGCGAGACGCCCGCGCCCCATTGCTGCGCGCGCGCGATATCGATGCTCTCGCGGCGCTCGCGGGCATAATCCTTCGAGGTCAGCCGTTGCACCGGCACCTTGATATAGTCGGGATCGCCGCTTGCGGCGGCGCGGTCCGCAAACGCGATCTTCAGCACTTCGGCGAGCAGATGGATGGTCTCGGCGGTGCCAAAGCCCTTGGCGGCGATGTCGTAGCCCTCCAGGATGTTCAGCATCTGCGCGATATGCACGCCGGAAGCGGCCGGCGGCGGCGGCCCGAGGATTTCCCAGCCGCGATAATCGGCCCGGATCGGCGCGCGTTCGACGGTCTTGTAAGAGGTCAAATCTTCGCGCGCGATAAAACCGCCATGGGCCTTCATGTAGTCGACCAGGATGTCGCCGAGCGGGCCGCCGTAAAGCGCCGCGGCGCCATGCTGCGCGATATGTTTCAGCGTCTCGGCATATTCCGACTGCACCACGCGCTCGCCCGGCTTCAGCGGCTCTCCATCAGGCAGATAGATCGCCGAGATCGGTCTGTCCTTGCGCATGTCGTCGACGCTGTCGGTGATGCATTCGTGCAAATAATGCGTTGCGGCATAGCCGCGCGCGGCATGCTTGATGGCGGGCTGCATCACGTCGGCGAGGCTCATGGTGCCGAATCTCTCGAGCGTCTCGCACCAGGCTTTTAACGAGCCCGGAACCGCAACCGCTTTCGCCCCGTTGAGGTTTTCGTCGTCGACGGTGTCGAACACATCATGCGCCGAGCCGGGCTTCGACGTGTAGGTATCGGGCTTCACCGCTGATGGCACGGTGCTCTGGCCGTCGATGAAGCGGTGGCTGCCGTCGGCGAGCCGGATATGCGCCATGCCGCCGCCGATGATGCCGACCATCATCGGTTCGACGACGGTGAGCGTGAACAACGTCGCGATCGCGGCGTCGATGGCGTTGCCGCCGGCCGCCAGCATCTCGGCGCCGGCGCTTGAGGCCAGCGGATGATTGCTCACCACCATGCCGCGGCTGCCCGAAGCCGGCCGCTTCTGGCAATTGAACATGGTCCCTGCACGATCGCGCCAATGTCCGCTCATCGAACCGTCACCCTTTTATCGCTGTGCCCGGCAATGCCTGCCGGCCGTAGTCTACCGGAATAGTCATATGCCTCATAAAACGTCATTCTCATAGCGTTTGGTGATTCGGACTCCGCGATCCGCTTGTTGGATCGGGCCGGCAAGTCCTGAGCGTGAATGCTCGGCGTCGCAGGAAGCGATGCATCTTGACGAGCGTAGCGCAATTCTGTCCCAACAATCCAAAGGACCACATCTAATGCAGACGATCGTACTGGCCACCCAAAAGGGCGGCAGCGGCAAGAGCACGCTTGCTATCGGCCTCGCGCTTGCAGCCATGCAGGCCGGCCATACCGTGCGCCTGATCGAGACCGACCCGCAGGGCACGCTTTCGAACTGGCAAGCCCGCCGCAGCTATGCCGAGCCCGCCGTCGAGCCGGTCTACAGCGCAGGCGAGATCGAGCAACGGTTGCTGGCCTTGGAAGACAGCGGTGTGACGCTGACCATCATTGATACCGCGGGCGGCGTCAGCGCCGCCACCACCGTGGCGATTCGTTATGCGGATTTCTGCCTGATCCCGGCGCGCCCAAGTATCGCCGATATCGAGGCCACCGCGTCGACGCTCAACGTGATCAAGGCCTGGAAAAAGCCCTTCGCCTTCGTTCTCAACCAGACGCCAATCCGCGGCCAGCGTCTGGAAAACGCGGCAACCGCGCTTGGCGATGAAGCAGCACTCGATACCGCCTGTATTCTGGCGCAACCCTTCATCGTCATGCGCAACGACCATCAGGATGCCATGAACGCCGGGCTGGCGGTCAGCGAATATGCGCTGGGAAGCAAATCGGCCGACGAGATCGGCAGACTGTGGCAATGGATCGATGCCCGCCTGAACGTGCCAACGATCCTTGACGCACCGCTGCTGGTCAGCACGCTACCGGCGACACCCGACGCACTGGCGGCCATGCCGGTCGCGGTCTCGGCAGAAGTCGCGGCGTTCGCGCTTTAAGCCTCCAAGACCCGACCCGACTTAGCTCGACGACAGCGCTCCCTTCTCGCTTGGCGAGGAGGGAGTGCGCCTGCTTGTCATTTCTGGCACTTCGGGCACCAAAAAGTCGAGCGCCCGTTCTGGGTGAAGCGCTTGACGATGCCACCGCAGCCGGCGGTCTGGCACTTCTCGCCCTCGCGATCATAGACCTGGAACGAGTGCTGAAAATAGCCGAGTTCGCCCGAGGTCTGGCGATGATCGCGCAGCGACGACCCACCAGCCTTGATGGCCTGGTTGAGCACCGCATGGATCGACGTGACCAGGCGCTTGGCGTGATCGGTCGGCTCTTCTTTTTTGGTCGCCAGTGTCGATGCCAGCCGCTTCGGCGACAGATGCGAGCGAAACAGCGCCTCGCAGACATAGATGTTGCCGAGCCCCGCCACCACACGCTGGTCGAGCAGCGCCGCCTTCAGGCTGGTCTTCTTGCCGGCGCAGGATCGCGCCAGCATCGCCGCGTCGAATTCATTGCCGAGCGGCTCGGGGCCGAGCCCTTTCAGCAGCGGCTCGTCTTCCAGCGCTTTGCGGGCGATGATCTTCATGTAGCCGAAGCGGCGCGGATCGTTGAAGATCACCGCCGAACCCGACGACATGTGAAACACCACATGATCATGGGCGCGGTCCTCGCCGCGCGGATGGTGGAACTGGCCGGGCGTTGTCGCCGCCTCGTCCTCGACGACGCGGAAGGAGCCGGACATGCCCAGATGCATCAGCAGCACATCGCCTGACGTCAGATCGGCCATCAGATATTTGGCGCGGCGGCCGAGCCCGGTCACGGTCTGCCCCTCCAGCCGTTTGATAAAATCTTTTTGAAAGGGAAACCGCAGGTCTTTGCGCCGGGCCTCGGCTTTGAGGATTTTCGACCCCTCCATGGCCGGTTGCAGGCCGCGGCGGACGGTCTCGACTTCGGGCAATTCGGGCATCGGGGACATTCACCTTGTGGACGTGACGTGATAGCGCCATTGCGGCGGGCGCGCTATGGTCCGGCGATGGAGACAAGTTGATGGATCGGCCCGACCAAACCACGCATTTCGGCTTCAGGGACGTCCCCCTGGACGACAAGCAGACGCTGGTGAACGACGTGTTTCACAGCGTGGCGAAGCGCTACGATTTGATGAACGATCTGATGTCGGCCGGCCTGCATCGGGTCTGGAAAGACCTGATGATCAACGCCCTCAACCCGCCGCGCAATGAGGCGCCGTTCGCGCTGCTCGACGTTGCCGGCGGCACCGGCGATATCGCCTTTCGCGCCGCCAAGGCCGCGGGCACGGGTTTTAAGGCCACCGTCTGCGACATCAATTCCGACATGCTCGAGGTTGGCCGCGCGCGCGCTGCGGCGCGCCATCTCGACCATCAGGTGTCGTTCATCGAGGGCAATGCCGAGGCGCTGGCGTTTCCGAACGGCGCGTTCGACGCCTACACCATCGCGTTCGGCATCCGCAACGTGCCGCGGATCGACCTCGCGCTGAGCGAGGCCTATCGCGTGCTGAAGCCCGGCAGCCGTTTCCTGTGCCTGGAGTTTTCCACCGTCGACGTGCCTGGACTCGATCGGATCTATGATCTGTTCTCCTTCAAGGTGATCCCGCCGCTCGGCCGCGCCGTGACGGGAGATGCCGAATCGTACCAGTATCTGGTCGAATCCATCCGCAAGTTTCCCAGGCCGAGCGCGTTTGCCGAGATGATCCGCGCCGCCGGCTTTGCGCGCGTCAACTGGCAGAGCCTGTCCGGCGGCATCGTGGCGCTGCATTCGGGCTGGCGTCTGTGATTTCGGCAATCACGCATATCGCGCGGCTCGCCCGCGCCGGTTTTGTCTTTGCGCGCGAAGGCGTGTTCGGCGTGGTCGATCCAAGCCTGGTGCCGCCGCCCGGGCAACTGGCGCTGCGTATCGCGCGATTGGTCGAGCGTCCTGGCGCGAAATCCGGACCGCGGCTGTCGCGCGCGCTGACCCGGCTCGGGCCGGCCTACCTGAAACTCGGACAATTCCTCGCCACCCGGCCCGACGTGGTCGGCGTCATGATGGCGCGCGACCTCGAAAGCCTGCAGGACCGGCTGCCGCCGTTCTCGCAGGAAGAGGCCGAAGCGGTCATCGCGACGTCGCTGGAACGCCCTGTTTCGCAGGCGTTTGTAAGCTTCGGCCCGGCGGTCGCCGCGGCCTCGATCGCGCAGGTGCATCGCGGCGAGACCGAACGCGACGGCATCCGCAAGTCGGTCGCGGTAAAGGTGCTGAGGCCCAATGTCGCCGCGCGTTTCCGCCGCGACCTCGCCGATTTCTTCTTTGTCGCGCACAAGGCGGAAGCGCATTCGGCGGACGCGCGCCGGCTGCGGCTGGTCGAAGTCATCAACACCATGTCGCGCTCGGTGGCGATGGAGATGGATTTGCGGCTGGAGGCCGCGGCGCTGTCCGAGATGGCGGAGAACACCCGCGACGATCCGGATTTTCGCGTGCCGCAGGTCGACTGGGACCGCACCACGCACAATGTGCTGACGATGGAGTGGATCGACGGCATCGCACTGAGCGACCACGCGCGGCTGGAGCAATCGCAGGTCGATTTGCCCGAACTCGGCCGCAAGGTGATCCAGAGTTTTCTGCGCCACGCGCTTCGCGACGGCTTCTTCCATGCCGACATGCATCCCGGCAATCTGTTCCTCGACCCTGCCGGCCGGCTGGTCGCGGTCGATTTCGGCATCATGGGCCGGCTCGGGATGAAGGAGCGACGCTTCCTTGCGGAAATTCTGCTCGGCTTCATTACGCGGGATTATCGCCGCGTCGCCGAAGTGCATTTCGAGGCCGGCTATGTGCCGAGCCATCACTCGGTGGAGAATTTTGCGCAGGCGATCCGCGCCATCGGCGAGCCGATTCATAATCGCACCGCCGAAGAAATCTCGATGGCGAAGTTATTGACGCTGCTGCTCGAGGTCACCGGGCTGTTCGACATGCAGACCCGGCCGGAACTGATCCTGCTGCAAAAAACCATGGTGGTGGTCGAAGGCGTCGCCCGCGGCTTCGATCCCAAGCTCGACATGTGGAAGACCGCCGATCCCGTCGTGCGCGAATGGATCGAGCGCAATCTTGGCCCGATCGGCCGCATCGAGGGCGCGATGTCCGGCGCCGGCGAAATCGCCCGCGTGCTGACGGGCCTGCCCGCCATCATCAGCCGCTCGGTGGCCGTGCTGGAGCAGTTGGAAGCCATGACCCGGGAGGGGCTGACGCTGTCGGAGGAAACCATCGCCAATATGGGCAACACCGAAAGCCGATGGCGCACCATCGCGCACTGGATCATCGCCGCGGCGTTTATCGGGTTATTGTACGTTTTCCTTCGACATTGATTGCAATGCTTGCTTGGTGTGATAGCATTGCTATCATAGTTGCCGGAATTGCCCCATGGCCAGCCTTACCATCCGAAAACTCGACGACGCCATCCGCGACGAGTTGCGGCTTCGCGCCGCGCGCAACGGCCGTTCGGTCGAAGACGAAGTCCGCGTGATCCTGCGCGAAGCCTCGCTGGGCTTGCCGCCTTCCAACATCCACCCCGTGGCCATGCCGACGGCCACCTCGCTCGGCTCTGCCACAGCCGGGCCACGCGTCACCCTGATCATCGGCGGCGGCATCGCGGCCTACAAGGCGCTCGACCTGATCCGGCGGCTAAAGGAACGACAGCTCCATGTCCGCTGCGTGCTGACAAAAGCCGCGCAGCAATTCGTCACGCCGCTGGCCGCCAGCGCGCTGTCGCATGAGCGCGTTTACACCGACCTGTTCGATCCCGAGAGCGAGTTCGATGCGGGCCATATCCGGCTGGCGCGCGAGGCCGACCTGATCGTGGTGGCGCCGGCGACCGCCGACCTGATGGCGAAGATGGCGCAGGGCCATGCCGACGATCTCGCCAGCGCGATCCTGCTCGCGTCCAACCGGCCGGTTCTGCTGGCGCCGGCGATGAACCCGCTGATGTGGAACAACGCCGCCACCCGGCGCAATGTCGCGCAGCTTGCACGCGACGGCATCGCCATGATCGGCCCCAATGCCGGCGAGATGGCGGAGGCCAACGAAGCCGGAATCGGGCGGATGGCCGAGCCGGCGCAAATCGCCGAGGCCGCCGAACGCCTGCTGCGCCCGCCGCGGCCGCGTCCGCTGGCGGGCAAGCATATCTTGATTACGGCGGGTCCAACCCATGAGCCGATCGATCCGGTGCGCTACATCGCCAACCGTTCATCCGGCAAGCAGGGTTTTGCCATCGCGGCCGCCGCGCAGGCCGCCGGCGCCGAGGTCACCCTGATCTCGGGTCCGGTCGACCTCCGCGATCCCGCTGAGGTGACGGTGAAGCATGTCGAGTCCGCGCGCGACATGCTGCGCCAGGTCGAAGCCACGCTGCCGGTCGATATCGCGATTTTTGCGGCCGCGGTGGCGGACTGGCGGGTTGCCAATGAGGGCGAGCAGAAGCTGAAGAAGACCTCCGCAGGCATGCCGCCGCTGCAGCTGGTCGAAAATCCCGATATCCTCGCGACGATCTCGAAACTGACGGCCCGGCGCCCCAAACTGGTGATCGGCTTTGCCGCCGAGACCGAGCATTTGATCGAAAATGCCAAAGCAAAATTCGCGCGCAAGGGCTGCGACTGGATCGTCGCCAATGACGTCTCGCCGGCCACCGGCGTGATGGGCGGCGACCGCAACACGGTGCATCTGCTCACGCGGCAAGACGGCGAAATATCGTGGACTCCTGGCCGGTCATGACCAAGGAGCAGGTCGCCGCCGAACTGGTGGCGCGGATCGCCAAGACGGTGGAGAAGGCATCATGAGCGCCCTCGTGAAAGTCGAGGTCCAGCAATTGCCGCACGGCAACGGCCTGGCGTTGCCGGCGTATCAGAGTGCCCACGCCGCGGGTCTCGACCTGTTGGCCGCGGTACCGGATGACGCGCCGGTCATGCTGGCGCCCGGAAAACACGCGTTGATCCCGACCGGCCTGACCATCGCGCTGCCGCAGGGTTATGAGGCGCAGGTCCGGCCGCGCTCGGGCCTTGCGGCCAAACACGGCGTCACCGTGCTGAATTCGCCCGGTACGGTGGATGCGGATTACCGCGGCGAGGTTTGCGTGCTGCTGATCAACCATGGCGACCAGCCGTTTCCGATCCGGCGCGGCGAGCGCATCGCACAGATGGTGATCGCACAGGTCGCGCGGGTGGAACTGGTTCCCGTGAGCTCGCTCTCCGCGACCGATCGCGGCAGCGGCGGTTTTGGCTCGACCGGGCGCTAGATTTTTGTTTCGACGCGTTTTCGACCCGTAAAATCGCGGACTCATTTTCATCAAATCGTACCGACCGGGCATTTTTTCGCAGCGCATTTTTGCGTTCACGGTCTGAACTCTTACCGGCCGACTCCCGAAGGGGATATTGTCACTCGATTCGCGAACGGCGGGTACGCGCCGGGCGTACTGTCGTGCGGTTTGGGGCAATTCATGTCGGGCGTGATCGTGTCGATGCGTCGGACGCTGCTGTCGTGCACATCGCTGGCGCGAAACGGCCTGATCATGCTTGCCGTGTCAGGTCCGGCCGCCGCGATCTCGGCGACGTCGGCCCATGCCGACGAAGTGACGCTTCTGCAGCAGGTCTCTGGCCTGTTCGAACTGAACCATCAGGAATTCGCCGTGCTGACCACGGCGTTGGCGCTGCTCGGTTTCACCGTGGTGGCGGCGATCCTGTTGATGCGCACCCGCGTGCGCGCCACCAAGATCGAAACCCGGCTGCGATCGGACATCCAGGGCCTGCAAATGGAGGCCGACCGGTTCCGCGCGCTGCTGTTCGCCGAACCGCAAATCCTGATCTCGTGGGCGGCCGGCGACAACCGGCCCGAGATCAGCGGCGATATCTCGCTGGTGCTGCCGCAGCAAGCGCACGCCGCCCAGCCGCAGCGCGTGCTGGCGTTCGGCACCTGGCTGCCGCCCGAACCGGCGCTGCAGATGGACCATGCGGTCGACGCGCTGCGCGAGTCCGGCGAAGGTTTTCTGCTCAACCTCACCACCTCCAACGGCCATGCCTTCGAGGCGATGGGCCGCGCCATCGGCGGCCAAGCCATTGTCCGGATTCGCGAACTCGGCGGATTGCGCCGGGAACTCGCCGAAACCAATCTGCGGCACAAGGCGCTGGTTGAAGAGACCGAAATGCTGCGTGGCTTTGCCGCCGCCGTGCCCTGGCCGATCTGGGCCAAGCGCACCACCGGCGGGCTTTCCTACGCCAACGCGGCCTATGCGCGGGCCACCGAAGCGGCCAGCGCCACCGATGCGATCAACCGCGGCCTGGAATTGCTCGACAGCGCCGACCGCGGCGAGATGGAACGCGCGCTCAACGGCAATGCGACGTTTACCGCGCGGTTGCCGATCGTGATCGGCGGCGAGCGGCGTCTCTACGATGTCCATGCGCTCAACGTCGAAAATGGCCGCGCCGGCATCGCCATCGACGCCAGCGAGGCCACTGCGCTGCGTGAAGCGCTGGTGCGGATGGCCGACGCCCATCGCCGCACCCTCGATCAATTGTCGTCGGGGGTCGCGGTGTTCGACGGCCAGCGGCGGCTGGCGTTCTACAACGATTCCTACCGCCGCTTGTGGGATCTCGACCGCGCCTTCCTCGACACCCATCCCGACGATTCCAGCGTGCTCGACCGGCTGCGCGCCGCGCGCAAATTGCCGGAGCAGCCGGATTTTCGCGCCTGGAAGCTCAAGCTGCACGAGGCCTATCGCGCGGTCGAACCGGAAAAGGACACCTGGTACCTGCCCGACGGCCGCACCGTCAGCGTCGTCACCACGCCCAACCCGGAAGGCGGCGTCACCTATCTGTTCGACGACGTCACCGAAAGTTTCGACCTGGCGCGGCGCTTCGACGGCCTGATCCGGGTGCAGCGCGAAACCCTGGACAACCTCGCCGAAGCGGTCGCGGTGTTCGGCAGCAACGGCCGGGCGGAATTGTTCAATCCGGCCTTTGCCAAAATGTGGAAGCTGTCGCCGGAGGCGCTGCAGGATCGGCCGCATATCGAGACCGTGGAAGCCTGGTGCAAACCGCTGTTCGACGACGAGCGAACCTGGAACACGCTGCGCGAGGCCGTCACCGGAATCGAAAACCGCGTCGCGGTGCCGCTCAAGCTCGAGCGCAAGGACGGCAGCGTGCTGGACTGCATGACCATGCCGCTGCCCGACGGCGCCACCATGCTGACGTTCCAGGACATCACCGACACCGAAAACGTCGAGCGGGCGCTGCGCGAGCGCAACGAGGCGCTGGAAACCGCCGACCAGATGAAGGTCGATTTCGTCCATCACGTCTCCTACGAACTGCGCTCGCCGCTCACCACCATCATCGGCTTCTCGCACTTCCTCGCCGATCCCGTCACCGGCCCGTTGATGCCGAAGCAGGCCGAGTACCTCGGCTACATCACCGCCTCGACCAACGCGCTGCTCGCGATCATCAACAACATCCTCGACCTCGCCACCATCGACGCCGGCGCGATGACGCTCAATCTGGGCTCGATCGACATCCGCAAGACCATCGACGCCGCGGCCGAAGGCATCCAGGACCGGCTCGCCACCGATCGCATCGCGCTCACGGTCGACGCCGATCCCGATATCGGCAGTTTCGTCGGCGACGAGCGCCGCGTGGTGCAGGTGCTGTATAATCTGCTCGCCAATGCCGTCGGCTTCGCGCCGCACGATTCGGCGATCACCATCAGCGCCCGGCGCACCGAGCGGAATGTCACTTTCAGCGTCACCGATTCCGGGCCTGGTATTCCGGCTGAGGTCAAGGACAAGGTGTTCGACTGGTTCGAGAGCCATTCCAACGGCTCACGGCATCGCGGCGCGGGCCTCGGCCTGTCACTGGTGAAGTCCTTTGTCGAACTGCACGGCGGCAAGGTCGACGTCAAATCCGTCGAAGGCAAGGGCACCACCGTGATCTGCAACTTTCCGATCCAGGTCGCGCATCGCGACGCCGCGGAATGACCGTCCCGTTCACATTCGTAGCCGCGCTGGCGAACGAGACCGCCACCGCGCATCTGATGGCGGACCTCGCGCTCTTGATCGGTCCCGGCGACGTCATCACGCTGTCGGGCGACCTCGGCGCCGGCAAGACCGCGGCGGCGCGGGCGATGATCCGCTATCTCGCCGGCGACGACACGGTCGAGGTTCCAAGCCCGACCTTCACGCTGGCGCAGACCTACGATTTGCCGCCGTTTCCGCTGGTCCACGCCGATCTCTACCGGGTCAGCGATCCGATCGAACTGGAAGAGATCGGCCTGTCGCCATGGCCCGACGGCACCACCGCGCTGATCGAATGGCCGGAGCGCGCGCCAGCCGCGCTGCCTGCCGACCGGATCGACATCGCGCTCAGCCATCGGCCGGCGCTGGGATCCTCCGCCCGCGCCGCCGAGATCACCGGTCACGGCAAGGCGGTGGCGCAAGTCGCGCGGCTGAAGGCGTTGCGCGAATTTCTCGCCGGTGCCGGCTATGACGAGGCCCGGCGGCAGCGCATGGCCGGCGACGCCTCGACCCGCTCCTATGCGCGGCTGTTCCGCGACGACACCGGCGTGATCCTGATGAATTCGCCGCGCCGGCCCGACGGACCCGCGATCTATGACGGTAAATCCTACAGCGCGGCAGCCCATCTCGCCGAGGACGTCAAGCCGTTCGTCGCGATCGCCAACGGCCTGCGCGAGCGCGGCTTCTCGGCGCCGGCGATCCGTTACGCCGACCTCGAGGAAGGCTTCCTGATCACCGAGGATTTCGGCGGCATAGGCGTGATCGAGGGCGATCCGCCGCGGCCGATCGCCGAGCGCTACCAGGCCGCGACCGACATGCTGGCGGCGCTGCATCAACAATCGCTGCCCGAGACGCTGCCGCTGACGCCGCAAACCAGCTACGCCATTCCGTTGTTCGACACCGACGCCCTGATGGTCGAGATCGGCCTGATGGTCGAATGGTATCTGCCCGACCGCAACGCGGCGCTTGCCGAACCCGCGCGCGCGGCCTTCGACACGATGTGGCGCGAACTGCTGGACAAGGCCGCCACTGAACCGAAAATCTGGGCGCTACGCGACTTTCACTCGCCCAATCTGATCTGGCTCGAGGACCGCGCCGGCATCGCCAAGGTGGGCATCATCGATTTCCAGGACACCGTGCTGGCGCCCGCGGCCTACGACCTGGTGTCGCTGCTGCAGGACGCGCGGATCGACGTGCCGGAACAGCTCGAGCTCGTGCTGCTGACCCGCTACATCAAGGCGCGGCTCGCCGCCGACGGCGATTTCAACCCGGCGCATTTCGCCGAGCTCTATGCGCTGATGTCGGCGCAGCGCAATACCAAATTGCTCGGCATCTTCGCCCGGCTCAACCGGCGCGACGGCAAGCCGCAATATCTGCGGCACCTGCCGCGGATCTGGACCTACCTCAGCCGCTCGCTGGCCCACCCCGCGCTGGCCGGCTTGCGCGAATGGTATGCGGCCAACGTGCCGCCGCCGTCCGCGTAAATTTACCGGTTGTTAGCCAGCCCCCCTTAATCTGCATGGAACCCTGGCTCGGTCGGCCGGGGCAGCTGCTTGAGGGCTGAGCACATGTCGACAGAGCGACGCAAGGGCGACCGCGTCATCTTCGAGCGCGGCATCGACGCGCACATGATGGGCATCGACGGCACCTGGCGCCGCGAGTGCAAGATGGAAGACGTGTCGGAAAGCGGTGCGAAGCTCACCGTCGAGGGATCGGTCGAAGGGCTGCATCTGAAGGAATTTTTTCTGCTGCTGTCGTCCACCGGCCTGGCCTATCGCCGCTGCGAGCTTTCGTGGGTGAATGGCGACCAGATCGGCGTCACCTTCATCAAGCAGGGCGAGAAGAAGAAGAAGGGCGCCAAGCGCGCGGCCGCGGACGCCTGAGACTTCAGGCGTCGGGATTTGGGGCGTCGAGATTTGGCGCGCTTCGGTCGCACAACCGTCATGTCCGGCGGCTATCGCGTGAACAGCCGATGCGGCGTCCGAATCACCGTGGTATGATTTCCCTGAAATCATGGGCTTTCGCGCCGCGGCTACCGAATTGAAACAATCGTCCGGGAAAATTTTCCAGATATGTCCGTCACCCCCACCAAAGCCATGGTTCTCGCCGCCGGTCTCGGCGTGCGGATGCGGCCGCTGACCGACCATATGCCCAAGCCGATGGTGCCGGTGGCCGGCCAGCCGCTGCTCGATCACGTGCTCGACAAGCTCGGCAACGCCGGCGTCACCGAGGCCGTCGTCAATGTGCATTATCTGCCCGACCAGATCATCGATCATGTCGCGGACCGCAAGCGGCCGCGGGTGATCATTTCCGACGAGCGCGACACCGTGCTCGGCACCGGCGGCGGCGTCGTCAAGGCGCTGCCTCTGCTCGGCGCCGCGCCGTTTTTCCACGTCAATGCCGACACGCTGTGGATCGACGGCGTACGGCCGAACCTGACGCGGCTGGCCGAGAGGTTCGATCCCGCGCAGATGGACATCCTGCTGTTGATGGCGCCGACCACCAGCAGCATCGGCTATGGCGGCCGCGGCGATTACGCCATGCTGCCCGACGGCGCCTTGCGCAAGCGCAAGGAGCATCAGGTGGTGCCGTTCGTCTATGCCGGTGCTGCGATCATGTCGCCGGCGCTGTTCGCCGACGCGCCATCCGGCGAATTTTCGCTGACCAGAATGTTCGACCGCGCCGAGGAGCAGGAGCGGCTGTTCGGCCTGCGGCTCGATGGCGTCTGGATGCATGTCGGTACCCCCGATGCGGTGCAGGCGGCCGAAGAGGCGTTTCTGGAGAGCGTGGCGTAGCTGGTTGCCTTGTTCGTCGTCCCCGCGCCAGACGTGACTCCTCGTTCCCTAGCCATGGTTCGAGACGGCGCTTCGCGCCTCCTCACCATGAGGCCTCATCCTGAGGAGGCGCGTTAGCGCCGTCTCGAAGGATGCGCCACACACACCTCCGCATTCTCGCGACAGCATGTGCCCGAGGTTTTCAAATCGTTCGCGCCCCAAAAAGAAAGGGCGCAGGGAAGACCGGGTGCGCGCTGCACCCGCGGTCTCATGTGCACTGTGCATCAAAAGAAAACGCACATGAGCATACAGGTGAAGCGGAAGCATTCCGGCCTTCCCTGCGCAGTGGCTCTACGACATATATCGTGCTCTCCCTGGTAAATCGGAGCCTCTTGCCACCATCGTCCCCGGGAGGCGTTGGCCTCTCAAGGACTTGACGCCAGCATTCCGGGCGTCAGGACCACACGACTTCGCCGTACGCATCTGTATCGTTCGTCCACGCGCCAAAGCGCGTGCGCGACACAAACGCGTCCACCGCAACCCGCCCCGACGTCAATGACGACGGCCGACGTCCCCTCTTTCGGAACGGGCTGGCAGTGATTCGCCGGTGATTTGCGTCCGGGGTCAAGCAATATTCTGCAAATCGTAAACAAGGATTCCGCGCGGCCGCAACAAAAAGCCCCGGCAATGCCGGGGCTTTGATGGTGGCGGCGGATCGGGCGGCGAAAGCCGATCAGTATTTCGCGATCACGGGACCGCCGAAGGTGTAGTTCAGCCGCACGGTGCCCATGTCGACGTCCTGCCGGATGCTCTCGGTACGATCGAAGACGCCGGCGGGGGTGAGAATGTTGCTGCTGCTGCGGCCCATGAACAGGTGGTCGTATTCGAGCGCCACCGACCAGTTCGGCGCAAACCCGTATTCGACGCCTACGCCGACCGTGCCGCCCCAACGGGTTTCGCTGGCCCCGTCAAAGGCGGTGCCGACCGGGGTGGGGCCGACGGCGAATTGCGTCACGCCGTTATACCGATCGTGGGTGACCGCGGCGCCGCCCTTCACATAGCCGAGCCAGTTATTCCAGGCGTAGCCGACCTGACCGGTGAACAGGCCGATGGCATCGGTCTTGGTCTGGTTCAGGAACGGCAGACCACCGAAGAGGCCGGTCAAGCTGGTGTTTGATCCCTTTAGATTGGCCCAGTCACCCTGGGCTTCGAGGCCGAACACCCAGTTGGTCGCCTGCCAGCGGTAGCCGACCTGGCCGCCGACCAGACCGCCCGTCGCATCCGAACAGCCTTCGCTCGGCGCGACCGGGACCGCTCCGGCCGCATTGGCGGTGAGATTCCAGCAATTGTGGCTCGAACCGCCGCCGCCGTTGAGGCCGATGTAAAAGCCGGCCCAATTATACACCGCCGGGATCATGGCCGGCGCCTTGGTATAGGTGCGCGCCGGAAGGTCGGCGGCGGATGCCGCGCCGACAAAGCTTGCGACCGAAAGCAATCCGGCCGCGACGATAACAAAACAATTCATTTTCAGTCCCCAGCGGTATTGGAAGCGCCCATCATTTTTTGGCATAAAGTCTCCGGGGACGACAGGCTGGTCCGCCCCTGAATTCCATTTTCCTGAGGGTGTTGCCGCCGCGCCACAACCCCCACGACGTGTTCGAACGGAGATCCGCCGTCGCGCTCGATTTCAGGCCTGCCGCAAAAAACGCCGCACCCGAATTTGAATGGCCCTGCCGCGACCGGCTGTCTATGGTGCGGCCATGTCACGCCTCGTTTGTCTGTCGCTTGCGGTCGTTTTCTCGCTGCTGTCGGTCGCGACAGCGGCGCCGATCCATAAAAAGCCGGCGCAGCGCTGGCATGGCTACGGCTTCCTGCCGGGCTACCAGCAACCGCCGAGCAACAGCCTGCCGCTATACGCCCAGAAGGACGTGATGCGCGGTCTGGTGAAACGCCAACGGCGGCCCTGGTACATCGACCCGGTGCCGCAATATTACGGCTATGACGGCGACTGGCATTATTTCGGCCGACCCGGCTTCAACGGCGGCCGCTACAACGGCGGAAGCTATGGGCCGTGCTGGACCCAGACACCGATCGGCCCGGTCTGGAATTGCGGCTGAGATTGTTATTTTGACGCGTTTTCTTCACGCGAACCGGTGTCCACTTCGCTCGAAAACGCTATCGGATCAAAGCCGCTTCTCGAAAAAGACGTCCGGATAGGGATCGTCATTGAAGCGATCGATCTCGGTCCAGCCGGTGCTGCGATAGAGTTTTAGCGCTTCGGGCAACGCGCTGTTGGTGTCCAGCCGCAGAATTTTGAGCGCGATGTTTCGCGCGGCGTCTTCGACGCAATCCATCAGGCGCCGCCCGAGTCCCAGCCCGCGCGCCGAGGGCGCGACCCATAACCGCTTGACCTCGGCGAGTTCGCCTCCGGTCCCTTTGAGACCAACGCAACCGATCGGCAAGCCATCCGACATCGCGACCAGGAACGTCCCGCGCGGCAGGATCATATCGGTGGCGTTAGGGTCGCGCGACAGCGAGACCTCGAAGCCGCTTTTGAAGCGGCGCGCGAGCTCGCCGTAATATTCGCCGAGGCAATACTGCGCCTCTTTGCCCGCGGGGTTCACCGCATCGATCCCGATGTTGCCGCGTCCGAACGCGGTCGCGATCAGATCCATCGCGGCCAGCAGCGCCTGCGCATTACTGTAGCGGCCGAGCAGAAGCTCCGCGCGCGAATTGGAAATCGCCTCATAGGCATTGAATTCGCGCCGGCCCGTGCTGGTCAGCTTCGCGATGCGACGCCGCGCATCGTCGCGATGCGGCATGGTCACGACCAGGCCCTCGTCCTCGAGCGCGCGCAGCAGGCGGCTCATCAGGCCGGAATCGAGGTCGAGATACCAGCGTATATCCGCGACATCGGTCCGCCCCTGCCCGATCGCGTTGAGCACCCGCGCCGCGCCGAGCGGCCGTCCCCGCCCGAGAAACGAGCTATCGAGCGCGCCGGCCTCCCTGGTGACGGCACGATTGAAGCGGCGAACGCGGGAAACCGGATCGAACATAATATCTGACTTTAGTCAGGTAGTTTCGTGTGTCAATTGGCGTCGAGATTGTAGGGTGGGGCTAGGCGGTCTTCCGCCGTAACCCACCATCGCGGGGTCGGCGCTGCGGCGGATTACGCTGCGCTAATCCGCCCTACGTTTCGGTGTAGGAGCGCCCCGGTTCGAGCACATAAATCGTGAGGAAACGCAGCGGACGGTCCGGGTCGCAATTGCGAAACAGCGTGTGCGGCACATCGGCCCTGTCCTGCAGAGTTTCGCCGGCGTTATATCGACGCGGCACCTCGTCGCCGTACGCGGATTCGGCTGTGCCCTCGACAATGTAGATCGCGCCGCCAACGGGATGCCGGTGCAGCGGCGCGACGCCGCCGGGCGGATAGGTCACCTCGACCACGACAAGCTCCCTGCTATCGCCTGATAATGGCAGGCGCTCGAGAATTTTGCGCGTGACGCCGGCAAAGCCGGCTTGCGGGGCGGCGCCGGGCGCATCGCTATGGTCTGGCATGGAAGGCCTTTCTTCGTAAAAACCGGATCGGTTGGTTTCGACGAAGAAATAGGACGACAGCAGAAGCGCCGAAATACGACAAAGCCAAAAAATGTCCGCGCTCAGGCGGCCTCGTCGGTCCAGACCTTGAAGCTCACCAGCGTGTTGGGTCCGAACGTCTGGGTGATCGGGACGTCGGAGGCATCGCGCCCCTGTGCGATCAGCACCCGGCCGATCCGCGGCACGTTGTTGCGCGGATCGAACATGTGCCAATGCCCGCCGAGATAGGCTTCGAACCAGCCGGCGAAATCCCCCGCCGCCCACGGCTTCGGCGTACCGATGTCGCTGAGATATCCCGTGCAATAGCGCGCCGGGATGTTCATGCAGCGGCAAAACGTGATGGCGAGGTGGGCGTAGTCGCGGCACACGCCCTTGCCTTCGCTATAGGCTTCCCATGCGGTCTTGGTGGCGCGGGCATGCTCGTAGCCGAACGCGATATGGCGATGCACGAAATCGCAGATCGCCTGCACCCTCTGCCAGCCCGGTGGCGTGTGCTCGAACAGCTTCCAGGCGATATCCGACAGGCGATCGGTCTCGCAGTAGCGGCTGCCGAGCAGGTAAACCAGCGTATCCGGAGGCAGATCCTCGATCAGGTGCTGGGCCGCTGATGCAAACACCGGATCGGGCAGGCCGCTGTCGTTGACGATGCCATCGGCGAACAAGCGCATGTGGCCGGCGGGAGCGACGATGCGGCTGCACCAGTTGCCGAACATGTCGCGGTACGGCGTGATCGGCACCGACGGGCTGGTGATGAGATAATCGGGAACGATGATATCGGAGGCGCGGGTGAAGTGCGTTCCCAGCACCATGATGACAGGCGTCGGCTGCGGGAATTCGTAATGCATTTCGAATCCGACACGCAACTTCATCTGAAACACACTTTCCCTGAAATTCACCTTTGAAATGGCTACGAAGCCGCGGAAAACAAGGCGGTGTGCAATATTGACCACGGGATACGGCCAAATGCGCGCATTGGCGGAGAAAGCGATGGCTAATTGGCGGAAAAGCGCGCAGGGTCCGCCGATGCTGCAACATATTGATGCATCCAGACGTCGAAGCGCGGGCCGATGACCACGCGAACGCGGCGGGAAACAATTCACTTCAAGCATCCCTTCCGGATCAAGGGCATCGACCGTTTGCTGTCCCCGGGCGGCTACGAGGTCGTGACCGACGAAGAGCAGATCGAAGGCCTGTCGTTTCCGGCCTTTCGTCGTATCGCCACCATGATCATGGTGCCCGGCGCGGCGCCGCACCAAACCTCGACGGAAATGATCTCGATCGGTTCGGTCGAATTATCGAATGCGCAACGTCTCGATGCGAGTACGCAAGTTGAGTGAAGAGCCGGTCGATCTGGACAAGCACCGCGGCATGGCGGCGCAGAAGGCCACGGGTATACGCCGCGTGGTCGCCGACATCGAGGCCAACGCCAAACTGCTGCGCGACCATCAGGGCGTCGTCGAAGCCCAGCTGCTGGCGGTCCCGGCCGCCTCGTGGGCCGAAGCCGCCGCGAAGGCGCGCTACGTGTTGAACCTGTACGCGTCCGGACTCGCTGCCACCGATACCCATCACCGCGACCTGGTCGCAACCGTACTCGCAGACTTTGCCCGGCTCTCCGATGAGGGTTGACCGGCTACCTCCGCTGATCCTGACCAACCGAGACAACTCACCCGCGTCCGATGCCGTTTCGAACGCACAAATGAAAGCACCCCATGCAAAATCTCTCGCCGCGAAACGTAGGCACCGAAGAGTCGCTCCGTCTCGGCGTGGTGTCCGGCTGGTACTCGACCAAGATCAGCGGCACCTTCGTCTCGGGCCCCCATGCTTCCGAGGCCGACTGCCTGAGCCGGATCGCGGAAATCGACCCGCCGCCGGCCAAGACAGCGCGACGCAAATAAGCAAATAAGGAGGTAGTGAGATGGCGCTCGATCGCGGAACTGTCATCGGTTTCGAGCACGACCGGATGGTCATGCTGTTTTCAATGATCGACGGCGACAAGGAAGTTCGTTGCGCGGTCAGCAGCTCGGCGATGGACGATTTGGAACGCGGCGTCAAGGCAAAGCCCAACCAGCGCGACGAGCAGTTCCTGAGGTTGCGTGACCGGATCGAGCAATGCGCCTCGCGCAAATTCCTCGCCCGGGAGTTTGAAGGCGCGCCCCCGGGAATCATCCTGCGCAGCATGGATTTTCGCAGCTAGGGGTGCACCTCCCCACCCTTAACTGTATCATGATGTGGCGAATCCCGAATCAGGCCATTCATGCGCGTTTTCAGCGTTCCCTTGTCCGTGCCGTTCCTGCGCAGCGTGATCGCCGCGCTGGTGGACGGCCGGCTGGTCAGGGGATTTGAGGCGCGGAAAAATCCGGAGCGGCTGGCGCAGGCGACGCTCTATCTGCCGACGCGGCGCGCCGGGCGGATGGCGCGGGAGATTTTTCTCGACGAGCTGAACAGCGATGCCGCCGTGCTGCCGCGCATCGTGGCGCTCGGCGACATCGACGAGGACGAGCTGGCATTCGCGCAGGCCGCTACGCCCGGCATGGCCGCGCTGGAAATTCCGCCGGCGATGGATGGATTGCAGCGGCGTCTGCTGCTGGCGCAACTGATCGCTTTGTGGGCCAAACGGATCAAGCCGATCGATCCCACGCAGGCACCGCTGGTGACGGCCGGCCCCGACTCCACGCTGGCGCTGGCCGACGATCTGGCGCGGCTGATGGACGACATGGTGACACGCGAGGTCGACTGGGCCGCGCTCGACACGCTGACCCCGGAGGCATTCGACGTCTATTGGAAACTCACGCTCGAATTTCTCGGCATCGCGCGTCAATACTGGCCGGAGATTCTCAAAACGCATGGCCGGATCGAGCCGGCGGCGCGGCGCGATCTCCTGATCGAGGCCGAGGCGGCGCGGCTGACCTTGCATCATGACGGTCCGGTGATCGCGGCGGGCTCGACCGGCTCGATGCCGGTGACGGCGAAATTTCTGCAAGCCGTTGCCAGCCTGCCGAACGGCGCCGTGGTGCTGCCGGGGCTCGACACCGATCTCGACGATGCGGCGTGGCAATCGATCGGCGGCACCAGGAGCGCCGACGGCCAAACCACCACGCAGCCATCGTCGAACCATCCGCAATTCGCCATGCATGCGCTGCTGCAGCGGTTCGGGCATCAAGCGCGGCGATGTCGAAATTCTTGGGCAGGTGGCGCCGCACGGCCGCGACGTGCTGGCCTCGGAGGCGATGCGGCCCTCGAACGCCACGGCGCAATGGCACCGGCGGCTGGCGGAGCCCGATGTCGTCGCGCGCATCAACTCCGGCATGCAAGACCTCGCGGTGATCGCCGCCGCCAATCCCGAGATGGAGGCGCTTGCGATCGCGGTTGCGATGCGCGAGGCACGGCATCTGAACAAATCGGCCGCTTTGGTGACGCCGGACCGCGCGCTGGCGCGGCGGGTGATGGCGGCGCTCGGCCGCTGGAACCTGCTGTTCGACGATTCCGGCGGCGATTCGCTGATGGATATTTCGGCGGGAATTTTCGCGCGGCTGGCGGCGGAGACGGCGGCCAGGCAACTGGAGCCGCCGACCTTGCTGGCGCTCTTAAAGCATCCGTTGTGCCGGCTCGGCCGCGCCGAGGGCGCGCTCAAGCGCGCGATCAGAAACATTGGAGCTGGTGCTGTTGCGCGGCACGCGGCCGGCGGCCGGAAGCATCGGGCTGAGCGGGAGTTCGACCGGTTTTGCGATGAACTGGCAAAACTCAGGCGCAAGGAACCATCCGCGCTGCACGGTTCGGAGCCGCGAACCAGAGTGCGGGATTAGCGAACTGGAACGGGCACGCGAGCTGATCGGGCTGTTGCAGACCGCCCTTGCGCCGCTGGAAAACCTCACTGCGGCAAAACCGCATGATTTCGCGGCGCTCGCCGAACAGCATCGCGATGTATTGATAAAATTGTCGCGCGACGAACATGACGCGGCGCTCGCCTTCGAGGGCCATCAGGGATTGGTGCTGGCCGCCGCGTTCGACGATCTGCTCGGCGAGGGCGCGCCGAGCGGGCTGATGGTGACGCTGGGCGACTATCCGCAACTGTTCCAGACCGCCTTCGCCGACCGCGTGGTGCGGCGGCCGGAGGTCGCCAACGCGCAACTGCGGATCTATGGCCCGCTGGAAGCGCGGCTGACGCAATCCGACCGCGTCATCCTCGGCGGACTGGTCGAGGGCGTCTGGCCGCCGGCGCCTCGGGTGGATCCCTGGTTGAGCCGGCCGATGCGGCATGGCCTCGGGCTCGATCTGCCGGAACGGCGCATCGGGTTGTCGGCGCACGATTTTGCCCAGTTGCTCGGCGCCAAGGATGTCATCCTCAGCCATGCGGCAAAAGTCGGCGGCGCGCCGGCGGTGGCCTCGCGCTTCCTGCATCGCCTCGAAGCCGTCGCGGGCGAGGCGCGCTGGAAGGCCGCGATCGCGGCCGGCGAACATTATGTGCGCTTCGCCGGCGAATTGGACCGCCCGGACCACATCAAACCGGTCGAGCAACCGGCGCCAAAGCCGCCGCGCGCGGCGCGGCCATTGAAATTGTCGGTCACCGCGATCGAGGACTGGCTGCGCGATCCCTACACGATCTACGCCAAATACATTTTAAAGCTCGAGCCGCTCGATCCCGTCGACATGCCGCTGTCGGCGGCCGACCGCGGATCGGCGATCCATGACGCGCTCGGCGAATTCACGCAAGTGTATGCGACGACGCTGCCCGATCAATCCCGCGACGGTACTGCGCGAAATCGGCGAGAAATATTTCGCGCCGCTGATGGAACGGCCCGAGGCGCGCGCGCTGTGGTGGCCGCGCTTCAAGCGCATCGCCGACTGGTTCGCGGGATGGGAAACCGGCCGGCGCCCCGACATCAGCGCGATCTTCGCCGAGACCAGGGGCGAGATTTCGATTGGTCTCGACAGCGAGCGCCGTTTTGTCCTGTCGGCGCGCGCCGACCGGATCGAGCGCCACCGCGACGGCAATTATGTGATCCTCGATTACAAGACCGGGCAACCGCCGACCGGCAAGCAGGTCCGCATGGGGCTGTCGCCGCAACTGACGCTGGAGGCGGCGATCCTGCGCGAGGGCGGTTTTGCGGATATTCCGGCGGCAAGCTCGGTCAGCGCGTTCAGCTATGTCCGGCTCAGCGGCAACAACCCGCCCGGCGAGCAGAAGCCGCTGGAATTGAAGATCAAACAGAACGACACGCCGCAGCCGCCCGATGCCGCCGCCGACCATGCGCGGCAGCAGCTCGAAAAACTGATCCGCAGCTTCGAGGAGGAGACGCAGGGCTACACCTCGCTGAACCTGTCGATGTGGACGAACCGCTACGGCAGCTATGACGACCTCGCCCGCATCAAGGAATGGTCGGCCGCCGGCGGATTGGGGCTTCCGGAATGGTGAAGGCGCCGCGAAAGATTCCGGATGCCGTGCGCGCCACGCAGGCGCGCGCCTCCGATCCCGGCTCGTCGGCCTTCGTGTCGGCCAATGCCGGCTCGGGCAAGACCCATGTGCTGGTGCAGCGGGTGATCCGGCTGTTGCTCGGCAACGTGCCGCCGGAAAAAATCCTCTGCATCACTTTTACCAAGGCCGCCGCCGCCAACATGGCGGAGCGGGTGTTTTCCACGCTGGGCCATTGGGTCACGCTCGACGATGACGCGCTCGACGCCGCGATCCGGGAGGTCGGGCTTGCCCAGCCCAACGCAAAAATGCGGCTGCGCGCCCGCGAATTGTTCGCCTGCGCGCTGGAGACGCCGGGCGGGTTGAAGGTGCAGACCATCCACGCGCTCTGCACCCGGCTGCTGCAGCAATTTCCGTTCGAGGCCAATGTGCCGGCGCGTTTTGCGGTACTCGACGAGCGCGACCAGACCGAAATGATGGAGCGCGCCAACCTCGCCGTCCTGCTTGGACGCCGCGCGCGAACCCGACAGCGCCGCCGGCCGCGCGCTCCAGATCGCGATGGCAAGTGCGGCCGACGTCACCTTCAAGGACGTGATCCGCGAGGCGTGCCTGAGCCGCGATCATTTTATGAGCTGGACCGACACTGCCGGCAGCGCCGAAATTGCCGCCGCGCAGGTGTCGGCGGCGCTCGGCGTCGATGCGAATGACCGCATCGAGGACGTCGAAACCGCCATTGTCGATGGACCGCATCTGCCGAAATCGCGATGGGCCGCCGCAGCCGCGCTTCTGGAAGTCAGCAGCAGCGCCGATCAGAAACAGGCGGCCAAGCTTCGCGAGGCGCTGACATCCTCCGGCGCCGCCCAGGTCGACGACTATCTCGAGGTATTTCTCACCGAGGGCGAACCGCGCAAATCGCTGCTGACCAAGAAATTCGCCGACAACAATCCGGCGCTGGCGCGGGCGTTCGAACAGGAGGCGCTGCGGATCGGCCCGCTGATCGAACGCCGCCGCGCGGTGACCACCCGCGACCGCAGCCAGGCGCTGCTCCATATCGCGACCGCGGCGGCGGCGAATTATCGCCGCGAGAAGCAGGAGCGCGGGCTCCTGGATTTTGACGACCTGATCGACAAGACGCTGGCGATGCTGGATGGCGGCGCGTCGGGCTGGGTGCATTACAAGCTCGACCGCGGCGTCGATCACGTGCTGATCGACGAGGCGCAGGACACCAGCCCGCGGCAATGGGACATCGTCACCCACATCATCTCGGAATTCACCTCCGGCGCCGGCGCGCGCGACGGCGTGGTGCGCACCGTGTTCGCGGTCGGCGACGAGAAGCAGTCGATCTTCTCGTTCCAGGGCGCCGCCCCCCGCGAGTTCGATTCGCGGCGCCGGCTGCTGAAAAAGAAGTTCGAGGACGCCGGGCTGAAATTCGATCCGCTGTCGTTCACCTATTCGTTCCGCTCCGGGCCGGCGATCCTGCAATCCGTCGACCACGTGTTTCGCGATGAGACGATCTACAAAAGCATCCATGCCGCCGACAACGGCTATCCCGTGCACAATGCGCTGGAGGATTCCGGCCCCGGCGTGATCGACCTCTGGGAATTGCAGCAGCCCGACGGCAAGCAGGACCTCGAAGGCTGGCGCGCGCCGTTCGACGCGGTGTCGGAGACCAGCCCCGAGGTCAAACTGGCCAAACGCATCCAGGCCGAGATCAAGTCGCTGATCGATGCCGGCACCATGACCGGCAGCCTCGGCGCGCACCGGCGGCTGCGTTACGGCGACATGCTGGTGCTGGTGCGGCGGCGCGGCAATTTGTTCGACGCGGTGATCCAGGCCTTGAAACACGCCGATATTCCGGTCGCCGGCGCCGACCGCCTAAAACTCACCGAGCATATCGCGATCATCGACCTGATGAATCTCGCTGATGCTCTGCTGCTGCCGCAGGACGATCTCGCGCTGGCGGTCGCCCTGAAAAGCCCGCTGTTCGGGCTCGACGATGACGATTTGTTCGCGCTGGCCTGGCAGCGCGAGGGATCGCTGCGGCGAGCGCTGGCGATCATGCATCGGCCTCGGAAAAATTCCGCGACGCGCTGCGGCGGCTCGAAGCCTGCGAGCGCCGCGTCGCGATCGAGACGCCGTTCGCGTTTTACGCCTGGCTGCTAGGCGGCGACGGCGGTCGCGCGCGAATTCTAAAACGGCTCGGCCATGAGGCGACCGACGCGCTCGACGAGTTTCTCGAACTCGCGTTGTCCTACGAGCGCAAGGCGCCGGCCTCGCTGCAGGGTTTCATGGCGTGGCTGCGCGCGGCCGATACCGAGGTGAAGCGCGACATGGAAATCACGCGCGACGAAGTCCGCGTCATGACCGTGCATGGCGCCAAGGGACTTGAAGCGCCCGTCGTGTTCCTGGTTGACACCACGACGTCGCCATCGGACACGCAGCGGCTGCGGCTGATCCATCTGCCGCAGGGCAACGCCGCCCCCAACGCGCATGGCGTCACCGTCTGGGCCGGCCGCAAGGCGGACGATCCCGCAAGCGTCGCGCTCGCGCGTCAAAAAATGCTCGACGACACCGAGGACGAATATCGCCGCCTGCTCTATGTCGCGATGACGCGCGCGGCCGACCGGCTGATTATCGGTGGCTGCATGCCGGGCAACCGCAACGCGATCCGGCCGCTGTCCTGGTACGATCTGATCGACAAGGGTCTTTGCAGTTCCGGATTGCAGGCGCAGGAATTCGAGACGCGCGGCCGGCAAGGTCAAACGCTATTCGCGGGCCGAGGACGAAGCCGCTCCCGCGACCTCGGCCGCCGTTGCAGAGGCAGCCGCGCCGATCGCGTTGCCGTCATGGCTGCGCAGCTCCGCACCGCCGGAAGCGCCCGCCGACAATCTATTGCGGCCCTCCGACCCGGCCGAGGACGAAGGTCACCGCGTCCGCTCCGCCGAATCGATCCGCGAGCGGGCGCGGGCGCTGCAGCGCGGCACGCTGGTGCACCGGTTGCTGCAATCGCTGCCCGAGGTCGATGCCGCGCGCCGGCACGACGCCGCCGAGCGCTATCTCGCCCGCAATGCCGGCGACTGGACCGAGGCCGAGCGCGCGGCATTGGCCACGAGCGTGCTCGACCTGATCGCCGACGGGCGATTCGCCGAATTGTTTGCGCCCGGCAGCCGGGCCGAGGTCTCGATCGTCGGCCGGCTGGCCCGGCCGGGGCGGTCGCCGGCCCTGGTTTCCGGGCAAATCGACCGGCTGGTGGTGACGCCGGCGGAGGTCTTCATCGTCGATTTCAAGACCAACCATGCCCCGCCAAGGAAAGCGGCCGAGGCGCCGGTCGCCTATGTCCGGCAGCTCGCGCTTTACCGTGCGGTGCTGGG
Organism: uncultured Alphaproteobacteria bacterium; assembly: GCA_963699465.1. Classification (GTDB taxonomy): domain Bacteria; phylum Pseudomonadota; class Alphaproteobacteria; order Rhizobiales; family Xanthobacteraceae; genus Bradyrhizobium. The sequence continues at coordinate 19,113 of CAVOTZ010000020.1, read as the reverse complement.
CAGATTATACCCGGAGCGGCCGGTCCGGGCGGCACTGTTGTGGACCGAAACGCCTGAATTGATGGAGCTTTCGGCCCCCGCGCTGGACGCTGCACTGGCATCTCTTCAAGCGCGGCGCCAGCGAGCTTGACCCGGCAAGGTCGCGTTCATAGGTTGATCTTATGATCTCAGGCGCGATTCTCCTCCGCGCCCTCCCTTCAAACCGAACGAGGTATTCCCATGGCCGTTGGCAAGGTTTCTGACGCCGATTTCGAAGCCGAAGTGCTCAAGGCGACCGGGCCGGTGGTGGTCGATTTCTGGGCCGAATGGTGCGGCCCCTGCCGCATGATCGCACCCGCGCTGGACGAGATTTCCGGCGCGATGGGCGACAAGGTCAAGATCGTCAAGCTGAACGTCGACGAGAGCCCGAAGACGGCCTCGAAATACGGCGTGATGTCGATCCCGACCCTGATGATCTTCAAGGGCGGCGAGATGGCCTCGCGCCAGGTCGGCGCGGCCCCGAAGCAGAAGCTGCAGCAGTGGATCACCGCCGCGGTCTGATCCGCTTCGAACTGACAATTATTTCTCGAAGCGGCCGGCGAATAGCCGGCCGTTTGCGTTGAGACGCATGCTCTGGCTCTGAAAGGCCCGCATTGCCGTCTCCCCGCGCGAAGAAAACCGCTGCCCTGGAAGCCATGGAGGCCCGTTCGGTCGATGAGATTCCGCGCGGCGACGATGGCAATATGAACCGAAATGGGACGGGTTTCGTTGCCTGCTTTCGCGCAATGGTCAAAAGATCGACCTTCGCTCCAAGTCAGGCGAAGACCTCGCGCGTTACTTCCCCGAATTGGCGACTGCCGCGCTCGAAGCTGAAGGCGACTTCGTTCGTGCTCGATGCCGAGATCGTGGTGCCGCGCGGCAAGACGTTCTCATTCGATGATTTGCTGCAGCGAATCCATCCTGCCGCGAGCCGATCCGGAAATTGTCGGAAGAGACGCCCGCGCTGCTGCTGGTGTTCGACATGCTCGCAAATGGCGCGGACAAGCAACTGTCGGCCAAACCGCTCCGGCAGCGGCGTCCGGCGCTGGAAAGGCTTTGCCAAGGCCCAGTTCAAGTCTTCCGAAACATTCCACCTGTCGCCGGCGACCACGAGTTACGCCAAGGCGAAAAACCTGGCTGGCCCGGGCCGGCGGCGGATCGGACGGCGTCATCGCGAAGCGCATCGACCTGCCCTATCAGGGCGGCAATCGCGACGGCATGCAGAAGATCAAGAATTTCCGCAGCGCGGACTGCGTGATCGGCGGCTTCCGCTACGCGACCAACACACTGGGCGGCAAGAAGGTGGTCGGCTCGCTACTGCTCGGCCTCTACGATGACGAGGGCTTGTTGCACCATGTCGGCTTCACATCCGCCATCAGGCAGCAGGACAAGCCTGCCCTGACGGCGAAGCTCGAGCCGTTGATCGCAAAACCCGGCTTTACCGGCAACGCGCCGGGCGGTCCGAGCCGCTGGTCGACCGATCGCTCCGCGCAATGGTGTCCGCTGAAGCCGAAACTGGTGATCGAGGTTTGCTACGATCATTTCAGCGGCGAGCGATTTCGCCATGGCACCTCGATCCTGCGCTGGCGGCCGGACAAGACACCGCGGCAATGCACGTTCGAACAGCTCAAGCAAAAAGCGATTGATCCAATGAAGCTGTTGGGGTGAGCAGGATTCTCACCTGATCCACCCGGTCGCCAACGCTGATGCCAATTCCGGCTGGCCGTTCCGGCGCGCCAGCGCCGCCATCGCGTTGTGGTCGTAGGGCACATGCCGGAAGGTAACGTGCCAATGTCCGCTCGTAAATTCCAGGATCGCGTAACGCGCGTCCGGCGTGCCGGCTTCGATCGACATGCGGATACGGATGGATGTCGCGATAGCCGGGCGAACCGACGCTGCCGGGATTGACGATCAGGCGGCCGTCGCCAAGCTGCACGGCGCGCGCCAGATGGCTGTGGGCGCAGAGGACCAGCCGTTGCGCGATGCCCGTCGCCGCCGCTTCGATCTGTTCCAGCGCCGCCAGCGTCACCGCGCCGTCGGGCCGCACCGTCTCCAGCCAATAGACTTCGTCGCTGGCCGGCGTCGCATGACAGAGAAACACCCGATCGCGATAGACTTGCGTCGGCGGCACCGCGCGCAGCCAGTCGAGATGTTTCTCGTCGAGCTGCGCGTGCGCCGGACGGTCCCACGAGCCCATCTTTTCCGGCGGCCGGTCGATCAGATAGCGGTCGTGATTGCCGAGCACATGCACGGCATCGAGCGCCATCAGCAGATCCATGGTCCGCCGCGCGTCGAGCGGGCCGCTTGCCATGTCGCCGAGATTGACGATGTCTGTGATGCCCTGGGCGCGGATATCGGCGATCACGGCTTCGAGCGCGAGATAGTTGCCGTGGACGTCAGCGATGGCGGCGAAGCGCATGTTGGCATTCCCCACGGCATCGCTCCGTATTTCGGCGGGGTGCCGTTGGCGGCGAGTACGGGGCCGGCGAGGTACAGCGATCCCGTGATCAGGATGCGTGGCGGCACTTCGTAGGCAAGCCGCGCCAGCGATTGCAGCGCCGCTTCGATGCCGGGCGAGGTTTCCACGCGCATGCCGAGCGCGCGCGCGGCATCGGCCAGCCGGTCCGGCGGCATGGCGGCTTCGCGATCGGGAATGGCGACCGCGATGATATGGCGCGTCAGCCCGGCAAAATTGGCGAGAAACGCGTTGGCATCCTTGTTGGCCATCATGCCCGCGATCACCACCAGCGGGCGCGACACCCGCTCCTCGAGATCGCCGAGCGCCGCGGCCGCGACCCGGCCGCCTTCCGCATTGTGGCCGCCGTCGAGCCAGATTTCGCATCCCGCCGGCGCCAGATCGACCAGCGCGCCCGAGGTCAGGCGCTGCATCCGCGCCGGCCATTCGGCATTCACAATGCCGGCCTCGAAATCGGCGATGCCTAGTTTGAATGCATCGAGCGCGCGCAGGGTCGCGATCGCCAGCCCGGCATTGTCGAACTGGTGCCGTCCGAACAATTTTGGCGCCGCGAGATCCATCAAGCCCCGATCGTCCTGGTAGACCAGCCGGCCGCGCTCGACATTGACGTGCCATTGCTGTCCGGCGGCGTGCAGCGGTGCGCGCTGGCGCTTTGCCTGCGCCTCGATCACGGTCATCGCTTCAGGCGCCTGCTCGGCGCAGATCACCGGCACGTCGCGCTTGATGATCGCGGCCTTCTCGCCGGCAATTTTTGTCAGCGTATCGCCGAGAAACTCGGTGTGATCCATGCTGACCGGTGCGATCACCGCCGCCAGCGGCGTCTCGATCACGTTGGTCGCATCCAGCCTGCCGCCGAGGCCGACTTCCAGCAGCACCACATCGGCCGGATGTTGCGCAAACAGGCAAAACGCCGCGGCGGTTTCGATTTCGAAGATGGTGATGGGATCGCTGGCGTTGACGCGCTCGCAATGTTCGAGCGTCGCGCGCAGTTCGTCATCACTGACCAGCACGCCGCCACCGGTTCGGCCAAGCCGAAAGCATTCGTTGATCCGCACCAGGTAAGGCGAGGTAAAGACATGGACGCGCAGGCCCGATGCTTCCAGGATCGCGCGCAGATAGGCGATGGTCGAGCCCTTGCCATTGGTGCCGGCGACGTGGATCACCGGGGCCAATTTTCGTTCGGGATGGCCGAGCCGCTGCAGCAACCGATGCATCCGATCGAGGCCGAGATCGATTTGTTGGGAATGCAGCGCGGACAGCCGCGCGATCAATTCGCGCAGCGACGGCGGCAATGGAACGGGCGCGTTCACGCGTGCGGCGCGGCCGGCGCACTCTCCGCCGCGGATACGATCTGCGCCGCGTTGACGATCGTCGCCGCCTTCGGCGCGGCTTCCACCGCCGGCGATTTGGTCAACAGCCGGCACAGCCGCGCCAGGGTCGGCCGCATCTCATGGCGGTGCACTACCATGTCGACCATGCCATGGTCCTTGAGATATTCGGCGCGCTGAAAACCCTCCGGCAATTTCTCGCGAATGGTTTGTTCGATCACGCGCGCGCCGGCAAAGCCGATCAGCGCGCCGGGCTCGGCGATCTGCACGTCGCCGAGCATGGCATAGGAAGCGGTGACGCCGCCGGTGGTCGGATTGGTCAGCACCACGATGTAGGGCAGTTTGGCTTCGCGCAGCATCTGCACGCCGACGGTGGTGCGCGGCATCTGCATCAGCGACAGGATGCCCTCCTGCATGCGGGCGCCGCCGGAAGCCGCGAACACGATGAACGGCGATTTCTTTTCCAGCGCCAATTCAAGCCCGCGCACGATCGCCTCGCCCGCCGCCATCCCGAGCGAGCCGCCCATGAAATCGAAATCCTGCACCGCGATCACGACGCCGGCGCCTTCGAGCTTGCCATAGCCGACCTTGACCGCGTCGTTCAGGCCCGTTTTCGCGCGCGCATCCCTGATGCGGTCGGCATATTTGCGCTCGTCACGGAATTTTAGGGGATCGGCGGTGACTTCCGGCAGCGCGACATCGAACCAGGTCTCGTTGTCGAACACCGATTTTAGCCGCGCCACCGCGCCCATCCGCATGTGATAGTTCGAGCCGGGGATGACGAACTGATTGGCCTCGACGTCCTTGTAGAACACGAGCTGTCCGGAATCCGGGCATTTGATCCACAAATTCTCCGGCGTCTCGCGGCGCAGGATGTTGCGGATCTTCGGCCGGACGACATTGGTGAGCCAATTCATGGTTCGCTCCGAATAGCGATCGAGCTGCGATCGCCTGCAAATATATGGCGGCCCGGGCCAGACCCGGCAAGCCGCCGCGAGCTGCTATCTCCACGCTAATTGTGGCTTATTCCGCGGCCTGTTTGGCGCCCCGCACGCCCTGTGCCAGCGCCGCGACCAGATCGGCCACCGCACCGACCGTCTTGGCCGTCGCGCGGCCCTCGGAATCGAGGCTGCCGTGCAGCGCATCGACCAGCGCGGTGCCGACCACCGAGCCGTCGGCGCGCTCGGCAATGCTGCGGGCGTTCTCCGGCGTGCGGATGCCGAAGCCGACGCAAACCGGAAGGCTGGTGTGTTTTTTGATGCGCGAAACCGCCTGGCCCACCACATTGGCATCGGCGCTGGCCGCGCCGGTGATGCCGGCGATCGCGACGTAATAGACGAAGCCCGAGGTATTGGCGAGCACGGCAGGCAGCCGCTTGTCGTCGGTGGTCGGCGTCGCCAGCCGGATGAAATTGAGGCCGGCCTTGATCGCCGGCAGGCACAATTCGCTGTCTTCCTCCGGCGGCAGATCGACGATGATCAGGCCGTCGACCCCGGCGCTCCTGGCATCGACGAGAAATTTGTCGACGCCGTAGATATAGATCGGATTGTAATAACCCATCAGCACCAGCGGCGTGGCGTTGTCGTCCCTGCGAAAACCGCGCACCAGTTCGAGCGTCTTCTTCAAGGTCATGCCGGCCTTCAGCGCGCGCAAGCCCGATGCCTGGATCGACGGCCCGTCGGCCATCGGATCGGTAAAGGGGATGCCGAGCTCGATGATGTCAGCGCCGGCCTTCGGCAGCGCCTTGACTACGGCGAGCGACGTCGCGGGATCGGGATCGCCGGCCATCACGTAAGTGACAAAGGCCGAGCGGCGTTGCTTTTTCAACTCGGCAAAACATGCATCGATGCGGGTGGTCATAGAGCTACGCTCCGATTGGATTGAGAAAGACCCCTCACCCGGCTGCTGCGCAGCCGACCTCTCCCCGATGGGGAGAGGTGAACAAAGGCGCGGCGTCCGAAGCTCACTTCTTGCCCCGCAGGATGTCGCCGACTTGCGGGACGTCCTTGTCGCCGCGGCCCGAGAGATTGAGAACCATCAGATGATCCTTCGCCCGCTTTGGCGCGAGCTCCATCATCTTGGCGATGGCGTGCGCGGGCTCCAGCGCCGGAATGATGCCCTCCAGCCGCGACACCAATTGAAACGCCGCCAGCGCCTCTTCGTCGGTCGCCGACAGATATTTCACCCGGCCGGTTTCGTACAGCCAGGAATGCTCCGGGCCGATGCCGGGGTAATCCAGCCCCGCCGAGATCGAATGCGCGTCCTGGATCTGGCCGTCATCGTCCATCAGGAGATACGTGCGATTGCCGTGCAATACGCCAGGCCGGCCGCCGGCGATGGAAGCAGCATGCAATTGCGTCAGTCCGTGGCCCGCGGCTTCGACGCCAAAAATCTCGACGGAGGGATCGTCGAGGAAGGGATGAAACAGCCCCATCGCGTTGGAGCCGCCGCCGATGCAGGCGATCAGCGAATCCGGCAGGCGGCCTTCGGCCTCCTGCATCTGCACCCGGGTCTCGGCGCCGATCACCGACTGGAAGTCGCGCACCATCATCGGATAGGGGTGCGGACCCGCGACCGTGCCGATGCAGTAGAACGTGTCGTGCACGTTGGTGACCCAGTCGCGCAGCGCCTCGTTCATCGCATCCTTTAGCGTGCGCGTGCCGGATTGCACCGGGATTACCTTGGCGCCCAGCATTTCCATGCGGATCACGTTGGGCTGTTGCCGCTCGACATCGACCGCGCCCATATAGACCACGCAATCGAGGCCGAACCGCGCGCACAAGGTCGCGGTGGCGACGCCGTGCTGGCCGGCGCCGGTCTCGGCGATGATGCGCTTTTTGCCCATCCGCCGCGCCACCATGATCTGGCCGAGCACGTTGTTGACCTTGTGCGAGCCGGTATGGTTGAGCTCCTCGCGCTTGAAATAGATTTTCGCGCCGCCGAGATGCTCGGTCAGGCGCTCGGCGAAATACAGCGGCGACGGCCGGCCGACATAATTTTTCAAATAACCGTTCATCTCGGTCTGGAACGCCGGATCGGCCTTGGCGGCGGCGTAGGCTTTTTCGAGATCGAGGATCAGCGGCATCAGCGTTTCCGCGACAAAGCGGCCGCCGAAAATGCCGAAATGGCCGCGATCGTCGGGCCCGCTGCGGAAGGAATTGGGCAGGTTTGGAATTGCATCGAACCATCAACTCTTCGGTTGCGCGCGCGGCGCGGATGAAGGCGCGGATCATCTCGGGATCCTTGACGCCGGGCGCCCGCTCGACGCCGGAGGACACGTCCACGCCGCCGGCGCGGGTGACACGGATGGCCTCGGCAACGTTGTCGGCCGTCAAGCCGCCCGAGACCATGAACGGCAGTTTGAGATCGAGATTTTGCAGCAGGTGCCAGTCGAACACCGCGCCTAAGCCCGCCCGGCCGCGTCGCGTCCTTGGGCGCGCGGGCATCGAACAGGATGCGATCGGCGACCGCGGCATAAGCCCGCGAGCGGCGCAAGATCGGCCGGGGTTTCGACCGCGAGGACTTTCATGAGCTGGACGCCAACGGCCTGCTTGATGTCGCGCAGCCGCGCCACGGACTCCTTGCCGTGAAGCTGCAGGATATCCGGGCGCAGGGTTTCGACAATGTTGGCGAGCGTCGTGTCGTCGGCATCGACCGTCAGCGCGACTTTGATCGCGCGGCCTTTGGCCTGGCGGCCGAGTTCACGGGCGGTCTCGAGGCTGATGTGGCGCGGCGAGGCCGGGAAGAACACGAATCCAACCATGTCCGCGCCTGCCTGCAAGGCGGCATCGAGGGTCTCGGGCGTGGACAGGCCACAAATTTTAACGGTCAGCGACATGGTTCAATTTGTACGGGTTGGGCTGCCTGGCAGATCTCAAAAGCCGCTGGCGCAGGGCAGATTTACGGCGGGTTCTACAACGTCGCGCCCTGCTTGTCTCGCCCGGCGGCCCCATAGGAACCCGTCGGCGGCAGCGCCGGATAGGGCAACGGGCCGCCCCTCGGAGCGGCTGTGGCGCGCAGATCGGCCAGTTGCGCCCTTGCCTGCCGCGCATCGGCCTCGTGCTGGCGCGCCGCGCGGCGCCAGCGGCGTTGCCGGAACCAGGTCGCGCAACCGCCGGCCACCACGCCCGTCGCCACCGACAGGATGATCACCAGAAACAGCGGCATGGTGATGCTGAACGACGGATCGGCGGAAACCAGCGGATCGAACGACACCGTAACCCAATGACGATTGGCGACCGCGAACACGACGAAGATCACGGCGAGCGCAACGACCAGTACAACCCCGAAGAATTTTCGCATGGCCATCTCTCGCATCGATGGTGGCAGGCGGAGGCATATTCCGCGCTACGGCACCATTACATGAGCAAGCTGTACATCAGGAAACGGTGCCGCGCCGCAAGAAACTCAGGCGCTGGCCTCGGGCGCATCGCCATCGCGATTGAGCCGTTCGCGCATTTCCTTGCCGGTCTTGAAGAACGGCACGCTCTTCTGATCCACCGGTACATGCGCGCCGGTGCGCGGATTGCGGCCTGCGCGCGCGGGGCGATGTTTCACCGAAAATGCGCCGAAACCACGCAGTTCAACCCGATCGCCGCGCGCCAGAGCCGCGACGATTTCGTCGAGGATGGCGTTCACGATGTTCTCCACATCCCGCTGATAGAGATGCGGGTTGTGCTCGGCGATGCGCTGGACGAGTTCGGATTTGATCATCGAAACCAGGTTCCGGGAACGTGCGGAGGTCCATTTCCGTGAAAATACCTTGAACTGTCAAGACGCTAAATGAAAATTGGGCATCGCGAAATGGCGTGACAAAGGTCCCGATCGCGGAATGTGACGACACCCGCAATGCGGGAGAATGGGGATAAGCGGCTTTTATGCCGCTCAATTGGCCCCACCGGGCTGCCACAATGCCAGCATGCCATCGAGGCCGAGGCGATCGACCGCCTGCACACTGCCGGCGTGCTCGATTTGCCGCGCAATCGACGGCAGGCCGAGCGCGTCGAGGGTGATGGACGCCGCCGTGCGCAGGAAGGTCAGGTCGCCGAAGCGCGGCACCAGCTTGTAATCGCGCACCGGCAGATCCTTCTTCACGCCTTTCTGCGCCACCAGCCAGGCGATCGCGGTTCGCTCGTCGCCGAGCTGATCGATCAGCTTGAGATCGACCGCCTGATGGCCGGTGAAAACCCGTCCATCCGCGACCTTGTCGAGCAATGCGTCATCCATGCCGCGCCGCTCTTTGACCAGGCCGCGAAACCAGGCGTAGGAGTCCTTGACCAGCAAATCCAGCGCGGCGCGCGCTTCCGGGCTGGTCGGCTCAAAGCCGTTCGGCGCAGCCTTCAGCGGCGAGGATTTCACTTCCTCGACCTTGACGCCGACGGTTTTCAAAAGGTCGGTAAAATTCGGAAACTGGAACAGCACGCCGATCGAACCGACCAGCGAGGTCTGCTGGGCAATGATGTGATCGGCGGCGATCGCGGTGATGTAGCCGCCGGACGCCGCCAGCCCCTCGACCACGACAACCAGGGGTTTTTTCGCCTTCAGCCGCGTCAGCGCGTCGTAGAGCTGTTCGGAGCCGGCGGTGGTGCCGCCGGGAGAATTGATATGGACGATGACGGCGGCGGCGCTCGAATCCGCCAGCCGGTCCAGCGCCTCGACGCGATCCTGGTCGCTGCGGATCAGGCCTTCGATATTGATGCGGGCGATCGAGCCCGACGTCGCCAGTCCGCCGCGCCCCGGCGCTACCACGAGGCCGACCGCGATAATCGCCGCGATCGCGACAATGGCGGCAGCGACGCGCCAGAACGTCAGCTTGCGGCGTATCCTGCGGCGATCGACGATCAGATCCGAATCAAGCGACATCGTAAATTCTCCGAAAAATCTTCCCTCAAATCCTGGCTTGGGGAAGCAGCGCGTTTTGTATCCGCAAGCTGACCATCACGTTACCTGAATACATCAATCGCCGCGCAATTTGAAGAAAACAAGGCTTTGCTCTTCCCCTCTCCCCTTGTGGGAGAGGGTGGATCGCCGTCGCGAAGCGACGGCGAGACGGGTGAGGGGTGGCTACGAGGCTCAGCGTTTGTGGCACCCCTCATCCGGCGCTTCGCGCCACCTTCTCCCGCAAGGGGAGAAGGGAAAACAAAAAGGCCCCGGTCGAAACCGGGGCCTGATTAACGAAGACCGAGACGACAAAGCTTACTTGTCGGTCCGGTTCTTGAGCGCGGTGCCGAGAATGTCGCCCAAGGTCGCCCCGGAATCGGAGGAGCCGTATTGCGCGATGGCTTCCTTTTCCTCGGCGACTTCGAGCGCCTTGATCGAGACCTGCACCTTGCGGGCCTTCTTGTCGAACTGGATCACCCGCGCATCGACCTTTTCGCCAACGGCGAAACGCTCGGCGCGCTGATCGGAGCGCTCGCGCGCCAGCTCGGACCGCTTGATGAAGGTGGTGAAGTCGGTGCCGGCGATCTTGACCTCGATGCCGCTTTCCTTGACCTCGAGCACTTCGCAGGTCACGACCGCGCCCTTCTTGACGTCGCCCGGCTCGGCGAACGGATCGCCCTCGAGCTGCTTGACGCCGAGCGAGATGCGCTCCTTTTCGACATCGACGTCGAGCACCACGGCCTTGACCATGTCGCCCTTCTTGAAGTTGTCGATCACCTGCTCGCCCGGAAGCTTCCAGTCGAGATCGGACAGATGGACCATGCCATCGACATCGCCCTCGAGACCCAGAAAGAGTCCGAACTCGGTCTTGTTCTTGACCTCGCCCTCGACGGTGGATCCGACCGGGAATTTCTCGATGAACACTTCCCAGGGATTGCGCATGGTCTGCTTGAGACCGAGCGAAATCCGGCGCTTGACGGAATCGACTTCCAGCACCTGCACTTCGACTTCCTGCGAGGTCGAAACGATCTTGCCGGGATGCATGTTCTTTTTGGTCCACGACATTTCCGAGACGTGGATAAGGCCTTCGATGCCCGGCTCCAGTTCGACGAACGCGCCGTAGTCGGTGATGTTGGTGACGCGGCCGGTGAAGCGCGCGTTGAGCGGATACTTGGCCTCGATGCCCTGCCACGGATCGTCGAGCAATTGCTTCATGCCGAGCGAGATGCGGTGGGTTTCGTGGTTGATCTTGATGATCTTGACCTTGACGGTCTGGCCGATGGTCAGCACTTCGGTCGGGTGATTGACCCGGCGCCAGGCGATATCGGTGACGTGGAGCAGGCCGTCGATGCCGCCGAGGTCGACGAACGCACCGTAATCGGTGATGTTCTTGACCACGCCGTCGATCACCTGGCCCTCTTCGAGGTTCTGCACCAGTTCCTGGCGCTGCTCGGCGCGGGTCTCTTCGAGAACCGTGCGGCGCGACACCACGATGTTGCCGCGGCGGCGATCCATCTTGAGGATCTGGAACGGCTGCGAGTTGTTCATCAGCGGCGCAACGTCGCGGATCGGGCGGATATCGACCTGCGAACGCGGCAGGAACGCCACCGCGCCGTCGAGGTCGACCGTGAAGCCGCCCTTGACCTGGTTGAAAATGACGCCGTGGACCTTCTCGTTGTTGTTGAAGGCCTTCTCGAGCTTGCCCCAGCTTTCCTCGCGGCGCGCCTTGTCGCGCGACAGCACGGCTTCGCCGAGTGCATTCTCGATACGGTCGAGGAACACCTCGACCTCGTCGCCTACCTTGAGATCGCTTTCGCGGCCGGGCCCATTGAATTCGCGCAGCGCCACGCGGCCTTCGGTCTTCAGGCCGACGTCGATGACGGCCATGTCCTTTTCAATCGCAACCACGATTTCCTTGATGACGGAGCTTTCCTGCAAATTGCCGCCTGCGAAGGACTCATCGAGCATCGCGGCAAAATCGTCACGGGAAGGATTATAAGAAGCAGCAGTCGAAGCCATTTGTTCTCCAGATGCGGGTATCGCCGGCCGTTCGGGTTAAGGGGCGTATCGCGCGTGAAGTGTCAGGGGTCCGCAAACCCTAACGACCGCTATTGCGGGAGGCGCAACAGCGGGCCGGCAGCATGCCTGCACGTTCGATACGTTTGATGATCCGGAGCCTGAAACGAGCTTGTCGACTTCAAGAACCTGGAGCGGGCGTTCCTCCAATGACGGCGGAGGCTCAAATCCCCCGCCGGCCCGCTCGGACGGCCTCGATAATATCGATGGCGGCCCGGACGCCGCCTTCTATATCCAAATGCGAATTATCAAGCAAGTAAGCATCCGAAGCCGCCTTTAAAGGCGCCACGGCCCTGTTCTGGTCCCGTTCGTCGCGTCTGAGGATATCGGCCAGCACCAGGGCCTCGTCGGCCTCCTCGCCGCGCGCCTTGGCTTCCAGGGTGCGGCGGCGGGCGCGGACCTTGGGGTCGGCGACGACGAAGATCTTCACATCGGCCCCCGGACAGATCACGGTGCCGATATCGCGGCCATCGAGCACGGCCCCCGGGGGACCCTCGGCGAAGTGCCGCTGGAAGCTGACCAGCGCCTCCCGCACGCTGGGGATGGCCGAGACCACCGAGGCCGCATCGCCTACTTTTTGCGTCTTCAGGACGGGATCGCCGAACTTTTCCGGGTCGAGTTCCATCGCCACCGCGACCGCGCGGGCCTCATCGGTCAATTCGGCGCCGAGATCCATCAGCGCCTTGGCGACGGCGCGGTAGATCACGCCGGTATCGAGATGACGATAGCCGTAATGATGGGCGAGGCGCTTGCCCAGCGTGCCCTTTCCCGAAGCGGCGGGTCCGTCGATGGCGATGATCATGAAAACTCCGCTCCCAACGAACGCATCATCGGAATGAAATCCGGGAAACTGGTGGCGATGAAGGCGGTGTCGTCGACTTTGACGGGCTTGTCGGAGGCAAGTCCCATCACCAGCGCCGACATCGCGATGCGGTGGTCCATATGGGTGGCGACCAGGCCGCCGCCGTCGACATGGCCCTTGCCTTCGACGATCAGATCGTTGCCGGATATCTCGGCCTTGATGCCGTTCGCCCGCAGCATCGCGGCGGTGGCTTCCAGCCGGTCGCTTTCCTTGACGCGCAATTCCTGCAGCCCGCGCATGATGGTGGTGCCTTCGGCAAACGAAGCGGCGACCGCCAGCACCAGATACTCGTCGATCATCGACGGCGCGCGCTCCGGCGGCACTTCGACGCCGCGCAATTTCGAGGCGCGGACCCGCAGTTGCGCCATCGGCTCGCCGGCGTCGCCGCGCAGATGGCTTTGCTCGATCGAGGCGCCCATCTCGCGCAGGGTCGTGAACAGCCCGGTGCGCAGCGGATTGGTCATGACGTCGGACAGGATCACATCGGAGCCTTCGACGATCAAAGCGGCGACGATCGGAAACGCCGCCGAAGACGGATCGGCCGGCACCACGACCTCGGCGCCGTGCAGTTCGGGCTGGCCGGTAAGCGCTATTCTGCGCCCATGGGCGCCTTCCTGAACGGACGCGATCTGCGCGCCAAAATGTTTCAGCATCAATTCGGTATGGTCGCGGCTCGCCTCGGTCTCGATCACGGTGGTGACCCCGGGCGCGGCCAACCCCGCCAGCAGCACCGCGGATTTGATCTGCGCGGATGCCACCGGCGTGCGGTAGAGGATCGGCAGCGGGTCGCGCGCGCCGTTCAGGGTCAGCGGCAGGCGGCCGCCCTCGCCACTACTGCCGGCCCTGGCGCCCATCAATTCCAGGGGATCGAGGATCCGCCGCATCGGCCGGCCGCGCAGCGAGGCGTCACCGTCGAATACCGCCGTGATCGGACAGCCCGCGACCGCCCCCATCACCAACCGGCAGCCGGTGCCGGAATTGCCGAAATCGAGTGGAACCTGCGGCTCGGCGAAGCCCGCGACGCCGACGCCGTGCACCGACCAGCTAAAATCGCCCGTGCGTTCCACTTTGGCCCCCAAAGCCTGCATCGCCCTGGCGGTGTTGAGGACATCCTCGCCCTCCAGCAGGCCCGAAATCCTGGTTTGGCCGACCGCCAGCGCGCCCAGAATCAGCGCCCGGTGCGAAATCGACTTGTCGCCGGGCACCCGGACCTTTCCGGTCAAGGGGCCGCTTGAGCGGGCCTCGAGCGGGATCTGGGATGCGGCGGGGCGGTCCGAATGGGTCAAGATTGTGTCCTCTCAGCGGGCGGCAGGTATCACATGGGCCGCACCACGTCACGCGACGGTCCATATCCCGTAAAGCGGCTATTGACAGCAGCGTCTCAACTAGCCAAGTGAAGCACCGTTTTTCGAAAAATTCCCAGGATTCACACGTGGCCAAATCCGATCTCGGAACCAAACGCATTTGCCCGACCACGGGCAAAAAGTTTTACGACCTCAACAAGAGTCCGGTGATTTCGCCCTATACCGGGGAGGTCGTGCCGATCGCGCCGATTCCGCCGCCGCGAACCCGCGCCGACGCCGCCGCGCGCGCGGCCGCCGCGTCCGCCGCCGCTTCCGCCGAAGCCACGCCGGAGCCCGCCGAGGCGGAAGAATTGGTGCCGCTCGAGGAAGCCGATGCCGAGGAGAACACCGGCAAGGTCAAGGCCGTCGTTCCCGAGTCGGAAGACGACATCGAGATCGACGAGACCATCGAGGACGACGACGATGATGATTCCACCTTCATCGCCGACGAAGAGGAAGGCGACGAGGACGTGACCGACATCATCGGCGACGTCGGCGGCGACGAGGAGACTTGAGATCAGCCCTGAACTGTGTTCAGGATTTTGTCAGCACGTCGCCCAAGGCGTGCTGAGAGTTAAGGGGCCATAGCTCAGCTGGGAGAGCGCTTGCATGGCATGCAAGAGGTCGGCGGTTCGATCCCGCCTGGCTCCACCAGCCTTCGCGCGCTTCCGCTCGGCGCGCCCGTAGAAGCCATCGTAGCTTGGCCGAAAACGCCTCTAGCCCGCTTCCCCCAACGCCGCAGTCAGCTTGTCACGTAGCGCGAGCAGATCGTTCTTCATCGCCGACAATTCACCGAGCGAGCACGCCGAACTCGTCAGGATGGCCTGCGGCACCGCCTTGGCTTTTTCCCGCAGCGCTTCCCCTTTGGCGGTCAGCGCGATCATGACCTGGCGCTCGTCTTCCGTGCTGCGGGTTCGCTTGATCAGTTCAGCGGCCTCGAGCCGCTTGAGCAGCGGCGTCAGTGTGCCGGAATCCAGCAACAGCCGCTCGCCGATGGCCTTGACCGGCACGCCGTCGCGCTCCCACAGCACCAGCATGACGAGATATTGCGGGTAAGTCAGCCCGAGCCTGTCGAGCAGCGGCTTGTAGACGCGGTTGAACGCGTGCGCGGTGGAATACACCGCGAAGCAGAGTTGATTGTCGAGCCTGAGCGGCATGTCCGCCGAATGTTTCCTGGCCATCACAACCTCGTCAGCGGGCCGCGCCGCTACTATCATCTGGCCCTCTAAGCGCTTGATTTCAATCGCATACAATTAAATCGCGGACGTTGCAATAATTTGTATTGTGCACAACTTGATTGTGTGCAATGTATTTATCATCAAGACCAACCCAAAGGAGACCGACATGACCGTGAATGTGCTCTACAAAACCAGCGCCAAGGCAACCGGCGGCCGTGATGGTACCGCAGCGACCCTCGATGGCGCGCTCGACGTCAAGCTTACCACCCCGAAGGAGCTCGGCGGCGGCGGCGGCGCCGGCAACAATCCCGAGCAGTTGTTCGCAGCCGGTTATGCCGCCTGCTTCATCGGCGCGATGAAATTCGTCGCCTCGCAGGGCGGCCCGAAGGTCCCCGCGGACGCCACGGTGACCTCCACCGTCGGCATCGGACCGCGTTCGGAAGGCGGCTTCGGCCTCGATATCGACCTCGCCGTCTCGCTGCCCGGCCTTCCCAAGGCGGAAGCGGAAGCCTTGGTCGCGAAAGCCCACCAGGTGTGCCCGTATTCCAACGCCACCCGCGGCAATGTGGATGTGCGGCTGACGGTTGTGTAACGATGACGCCCGAGTGGCCCGTCGCAATGGTCGGCGGGCCGTTCGCCCCATGGAATTTACCCGCGCTCCAACCGACATCCCGTCCGTGCGCGGCGAGGCCATTGCCGCCGCGCCTGAAGACCGCTAGCTCAGGAACTCGATTCTCACCTTGAGAGAAGGTTCTTTTCCATGAGTTCACAAGCCGCTCCCGGCGCGATGACCGGACTGCGCGTGATTGATCTGACGCGCGTGCTCGGCGGTCCCTATTGCACGCAAATCCTGGCCGACCACGGCGCCGACGTGATCAAGGTCGAGCCGCCCGCCGGCGACGAGGTGCGCGACTGGGGTCCTCCGTTCCACGGCGAGGACGCCGCCTATTTCGTCGGCATCAACCGCAACAAGCGCTCGATCGGGCTCGACCTCGCCTGCGAAGGCGGCCGCGCGGTGCTGATGAAAATGCTGGAGAATGCCGACGTCCTGATCGAGAACTTCAAGCCCGGCACGCTCGACAAATGGGGCATCGGCAACGAGGTGCTGCGGGCGAAATTCCCCAAACTCGTGCATTGCCGGATCTCCGGCTTCGGCGCCGACGGCCCGCGCGGAGGCAATCCCGGCTATGACGCGATCATCCAGGCCATGACCGGCATGATCAAGGCGACCGGCTCGCCGCAAAGCGGCCCGATGCGGATCGGCGTTCCCGTGGTCGATATCACCACCGGCCTTTACGCCGCGATCGGCATCCTGATGGCGCTGTCGGAGCGGCAGCGGTCCGGCCAGGGGCAATTCCTCGAGACCACGCTGTACGAGACCGGCCTGTCCGTGATGCATCCGCACGCCGCGAATTATTTCATGCACGGCAAGCCGCCGCAGCTCACCGGCAACGAGCATCCCAACCTCGTGCCCTATGCGATCTTCCCGACCCGGACCGACGACATCTTCATCGGCGTCGGCAATGACGGCACCTTCCGCAAGCTGTGCAAGGAAATCGGCAAGCCCGAGCTCGGCTCCGATCCGCGCTTTGCGCGCAACAAGGACCGCATCGCCAATCGCGAGGCGCTGCGCGCCGAGCTCGCCGCGGTGTTTTCAGGACAGGACGCCGGGCCGCTATGCGACCGCCTGCTCGCCGCCGGCCTTCCCGCCGGGCCGGTGCAGTCGATCGACCAGGCGCTGACCAGCGCGCACACCGCGCATCGCGGCGACGTCATCGAAAAGGACTGGTACAAGGGGGTTGCCTCCCCCATCCGGATGACACGCAGCAAGGCCAGCCTGCGCCGTACGCCACCAAAGTTCAGCCAGCACAGCGCGGAAGTGCTGTCGGAATTCGGCTATTCCAAACCCGAGATCGAGGCGCTGGTGGCCAAGGGTTTTGTCTGCGGCCCCGAGCGCAAGCGCTGAACGTCGCGCACCGGATGGCGCGGCGCCGCCAGCGGCAAATAGTCCCGGGCCTTTGGTCCGGGCCTTGACGCGGCGTAGCCGAATGCGGACGGCTGCCTTAGCCTATTTTCCGCTTCCCTTGCCGCGCGCTTCCCCCCTACCATTGTTTCGCATATACGGTCATTTGCACGTCATCCGGCGCTGTTATCGCGCAAAGCGAAGGTGACGGCCCCAACCCGGAGGAATTTAATTTGATGGCTCTTCGACATTTCAGCACTGCCACGGCGATTGCCTGCACGCTTGCGCTCGCTGCGCCCGCGTATGCCGCGACCGAGATTCAGTGGTGGCACGCGATGACCGGGCCGAACAACGACGTCGTGGTCAAGCTCGCCAACGACTTCAACGCCTCGCAAAGCGACTACAAGATCGTCCCGACCTTCAAGGGCAGCTACCCCGACACGCTCAATGCCGGCATCGCGGCATTCCGCGCCGGCAACGCGCCCGGGATCATGCAAGTGTTCGAAGTCGGCACCGCGACCATGATGGCCGCCAAGGGCGCGATCAAGCCGGTCTCCGAACTGATGAAGGAAGCGGGCGAGCCGTTCGATCCGAAATCCTATCTGCCGGCGATCACCGGGTACTACTCGACCTCGAAGGGCGACATGCTGTCGTTCCCCTTCAATTCGTCGAGCATGGTGATGTGGGTCAATCTCGACGCACTGAAGAAAGCGGATATCGCCGAGCCGCCGAAGACCTGGCCGGAAGTATTCGCCGACGCCAGGAAGCTGCATGCCACCAGTCCGACCTGCGGTTTCTCCTCGTCCTGGATCACCTGGGGCCTGATCGAACAGTTTTCCGCCTGGCACAACGTGCCGATCGGCACCAAGGCCAACGGCCTCGACGGTTTCGACACCGTGCTCGAGTTCAACACGCCGCTGGAAACCAAGCTGCTGGAAAACCTTGTCGAGCTGCAAAAGGACAAGAGCTACGACTATTCCGGCCGCACCAACACCGGCGAAGGCCGCTTCACCTCGGGCGAATGCCCGCTCTACATGACCTCTTCGGCGTTCTATCCGAGCGTCAAGGCCAACGCCAAGTTCAGCTACACCGCGATTGCGATGCCGTATTTTCCCGACGTCAAGGGCGCGCCGCAAAATTCCATCATCGGCGGCGCTTCACTGTGGGTGATGGGTGGCAAGAGCAAGGAAGAATACAAGGGCATTGCCAAGTTCTTCACCTTCCTGTCCGACACCGACCGCCAGGTCTATCTGCACGAAGTGTCCGGCTATCTGCCGATCACCAAGGCTGCCTACGACAAGACCAAGGCGTCGGGCTTCTACAAGGACAATCCGATCCTCGAAGTGCCGCTCAAGGAACTGACCAACAAGGAGCCGACCGAGAATTCGCGCGGCTTGCGCTTCGGCGGCATGGTACAGATGCGCGACGTCTGGTCCGAGGAGATCGAGGCGGCGCTGGCCGGCAAGAAGTCGGCGAAGGATGCGCTCGATGCCGCCGTGAGCCGCGGCAACGCGATGCTGCGGCAGTTCGAGAAGACCGCCACGAAGTAAGGAAGCGGCGAATGGGGAATGGCGAGTAGCGAATAGAGCGAAGAATAGGCCCTTCCCTATTCGCTATTCGCCACTTACCATTCGCCCGTTCGCGTAGCGGGGGATCATGGAAAACCGGGCACTTTTCGCCGGCAAATTGCTGCCCTGTCTGTTGATCCTGCCGCAGTTGGCGGTGTCGCTGATTTTTTTCTACTGGCCGGCGGTGCAGGCGCTGTGGCAGTCGTTCCTGGTCCAGGACGCTTTCGGGCTGTCGACCGAATTCGTCTGGTTCGAGAATTATTTCAGCCTGCTGCAAACCCCTGAATATTATCACGCGATCGGCGTCACCCTGGTCTTCTCGGCGCTGGTGGCGTTCTTCGCGCTCGCGCTCGGGCTGTTGCTGGCCGCGATGGCCAACCAAAACATCCGCGGCGTCCAGATCTCACACGGCAAATGTCGG